>NZ_JAGTAR010000009.1 GCF_018156225.1 Carboxylicivirga sediminis | reverse complement strand
AGATTACATATGTATTGACCCGAGAACGAAAAATATTAATAGCTCCGCTGAAAAAGTGGCTTGAAAACTTGTATTTAATTAGAGTATATGAAAAGCAATTTCTTACTAGCAGTCCGAATTATTATATAAATGATTACCACTGCCCTTTGATTCTATTAGTGCTTGTGATTTTATAATGAATGCCGCTGCAATGAATTTAAAGCATATTAGTATCTTTTTGTCCGTTTTCGAACAATTTATATTCATATCCGCACTCTTTTACTCTTTTAATAATCATGCCAAACACAATTAAGGACTATCCCACTGTCATTTGTTAAATTTGGTGTAATAGTTGAGCTAGCCCTCACACTATTAACTTAATACTTAAAGCCATGAAAAAGATAGGAATAGGAATGGTGCTTATGCTTTTTACAATAAGCATAATTGCACAGGAAGAAGAGGCTATTAAACAGAAGTTTATAGAAGAAACACGCATTGAAGCACCTGTTTTCAGAGGTGACATGAGTAATAATGAAACAGAACGCCTAAGCCTTAATCAATATCTTCAAGACGAACTCAGCTACCTTTCTAACTATGATTACCTGGAAGACGAGGGCATCGTATCAGTCACTTTCACCATTGAAGCTGATGGTCAGGTCAACAATGCATTTGTAAGCAATTCGGTGGCTCCGGAACTTGACAACGCAGTACTTAATGCCATCAGCAACAGCAGTCAACTTTGGTTATCAGGAAAGATTAATGGAGAAGCAACCGCAATGGAGAAAACCGTATTTGTGAAATTTGACATCCCTGGCAATGCCAGTCATAACCAATTGGCCATTGATTACATGAACAAAGCTGTTACACAAGTATACGCCATTGAATACATTCAACACCTGCCACTTGCAAAAAACAAACAAGATCGAAAAACCAATCGTAAAGCCCGCTATGCACAAAACTGCCTTGCAAGAGCTGAGAAATTTAAACCTGATGACTTATCTATCACTTTCTGGCAAGCCAAGGTATGTGAAATACAGGGAAACAATGATTTAATGCGCCAGCACCTAAATAAATACCTCGAACTAGTGGCCTACAGGGAATTTGAAAATGATTTATTGATGAATCAGGATATGGCAGTTATTACAATCAAATAATATAGACAATTACAATGGCCAAAGATGTTGCTATATAATATCTTTGGCTATTTACATTTATGGCCTACCTGTTTTATAAAGCTCCATAGTAGCATCTAGTTCTGCAATGTATTGCGAGAAGGCATTGAAAGTCTGGTTAATATCAGTAACAGTTGAGTTTAGGCTTGTAATCACTTCAATCAGCTGATGTCCCTCGCCCAAATTGGCTTGCGAAGCCTGTTCAATGGTCGAAAAAACCTCCTGAAATTGCTGATTTTGCTTCAGGTTATCATTAAATTGTGTGGCAATAATAGCATTAATTGCTTCAGTTTGATGAAGTTCATCATTTAAAGCGGCGAATATACCTTCAACCTGTTGCACCGAGCCTGCAATATCCACAGACAGATTACGCACCTCATTGGCAACCACAGAAAAACTCCTACCGTGTACACCTGCCTTGGCCGCCTCAATACCTGCATTTAGTGCCAGGAGGTTGGTTTGAATGGCAATCTCCTTAATGAGCAAAACAATACGGTTAATCTCTTCAGCATGTTTAGCCAGCTTATTAGCAGAGGTTTCAAAGGATTGAATACTTTTGGAGGTAGTTTCGAGGTTACTGGTTGTACTACGCAACGATTGCCTACTGATAATTACCTTATCCTGAATGGTTTTAGAATGTTCATTGGCTGAATAAACAGACGAGGTTACCTGGTTTAAAATCGCATTAAGGCTATTAATCGATCCACTAACATCTTGCTTATTACCAACTATGCTGCGAGCCTTTCCTGAAATAACCTTCATTTCATCAACGAATTCATTCAAGCGCTGAATAGCCAGGTTAAATCCACTCGCAATATCACCTACTGCATCATCACTTTTGATATCAAGAAATTGAGATATATCGCGTTTGGAAATACTTTCGGCCACCGCTGACATTTTAAGCAATTGTCGTATTAAAATAATCTTCACAAACCAAAAGCTGACTATCCCTACTGTGATACCCGCCATTATGCAACCTACCAGAAAATAAGGGAATAACCCATCTTTCCATTCAACAAAAAAATTGGCATATACCGGGAAAATAAACCCCATGCCTATGCCAAATCCCATCATATACATAAAAAGCTTGCGCAGAATACTTTTATTTTTCTTCATAGGATTAGATTTTGGGCAACAATAAACGAATATGAATTATTATTAGCAAATTGTAATTCATACATCAAACTGCACTTATCTTCAAAACAATTCTTACTTATAATTTAACACTTACCATGACACATAAAACGAAAAACGCCAACTGGTATTATATCAGTTGGCGTTTTTCAATGCGTATTTTCTTCCTAATTAGTTCTTCACAATATATATACCAAAGGGGGTATCTTGGTTATAACCTTTATAGACACGATTATACTCAACCTGTGATACTGAAATTGCCTGCTCAACAAAAAACACTATCAACTTATCATCTTCAACTAAAATATATACCGGGTATCCTGGCAAATCAATAGTGCCCACATAGTTTCCACTACGATCGTATTTATAGAGTGCCTTACTATTAAATGGAGCGGTGAAAATATTGATAGAGTTAAAAGCAATGTCCTGACAATTTCCGAAATTACTATATACAGTATTGCTAACACCCGCTGGTTTCATCTTTCCATAAGGCTGGATATAAATATGGCCCGTAAAAGGATCTTCCTTTATGCAGCTATAGTTATACCCTTGTAGATAACTAGAGCTGTAATTATTGTAACCAATGTCGCCATACGAATCAGCATTATAAACATACAAGTAACTATAACTATCATCTTCATTAGCGATGAGTGCATTTTGCGATTCACTGTACTTCAAATATTGTTGATCATATGAACTATTAATCAAGTATGCCCCTGTCATATTGCGGTTAATCACCTCAATATAACTACCATAATCACACGAAGCGTATATTTTACCATCACCATTGCTTGCCAAACTATATAAGTATTGGTTATTCAATGGTAAACTACCTGTCTTTTTGAGTGATTTGGTATCATATATCCCAATTTCATTGGTATTATTCTCACCTAAATACAACTCTGTCAACCCATTGTATTTCCCAAAACACGGATATTGGAAATTATAATTAACCTCTTTTGTTCCTACAACAACATCACTCTCATAATTATAAAGCGTAAATTTGTTGCGACCGTCAATAAAGCCAACCAACATTTCATCCTTATTATGGATGACGCTCTTAGGGAAAAATGAAAAGGAAGGATAATTACCTATATTAATCGAATCAATGTTACTCTTATACGAACGCGTATAGTCAAAATCATTCCCACTCAATGCCTCTACCCAATAATAATTTGTTCCTAAGGCATTGGGGTTTTCATCAACAAATGTATGGTGAAAAAAATCTGTTCCACTATATATAAGTGAATTCTGGTAATAATTATTTTTATCTTTTGAACGATATACTCTGTACTCGCGGAAATTATTTATTTTGGCAAGTGTCCACTTTAATTGTACAGTACCATCATTTTCGGTGGCACTAATTCGCAAATTTTCACTTAATGCCGTATAATCATCACTATCTGATTCACAAGATGATAAGATGTTCATCAGAAAAACAAAAACGCCACAAATACTAACTATTTTAACTGTTTTCATAGATTAGGTTACTAAAAAGAATGTTTACTTTTGTAAAATTAGCAAAAAAATATTCATCTTAGCAGAAATTTATTAATAATAAAATCTAACCAAATGAAGCATCTGTTATTAACAGGAAGTATCTTACTATTTCTTTCAACACTTTCATTAGCTCAAACAGATACCACAAAATTTAACCTTACATCTAAAAGAGGCTTTTACTATTTCCCTGAAAAAGGTGACTGGTCGTTGAGTATCAATGCTAATCCGTTTTTAGAGTATTTTGGAAATATGATTGGTAATAAAACTGTAACCAACAATTACTCAAATGGCTATTATTCATACAATGTGGTAAATGATGCTCCAAAATTTGCCTTTACAGCCCAAAATCCAGGAACTATTTACTTTAAATTTTATACACGTGATGACAGGGCCTGGCGCGTAAAACTTCTGTTTGGCTATAGTAGCTCAAAAGATAAAGATGGTAGCGGAGAAGAAACTCCCAAAAATGTTTACCTGACTCAAAATGCCCTGGCAATTGGCTTATCTGTTGGACAAGAGTTTTATCGACCGATTAAAAGTCGTATCAGAGGGTATTATGGTTATGAAGCTGGTATATCATCAATGCCCTACAGCGGATACCTGCATAATAGCAATAATACGTACGTTACCGGAAACGTTGAATACGTTGATGAAACTATGCCCGAATTGGAATTTAAGGAAGAAGGTGGGCAGACACTCGGATTTAATGGAGCAGGCTTGATAGGGGTTGAGTGGTTTTTTGCCCCAAAAATTTCACTGGGTGGTGAATTTGGGTTAGGATTTAACTACAGCAAACAAAAAGAAAGAAAGTACACAACAGATGCAAATAAGATTATCGTCGATTCAGGTGGTAATAGCTTCACTTTTGAACCTTATGCCAGTGGCGATTTAATAGTGCACATTTATTTTTAATAAGATAAAAGGCTGTTTCGATTGAGACAGCCTTCTTTTGTATCTAATTAATAGTTAATGATTCATCCACTCCTTAAATGGACCGGCTTTAGCCCGACTAATCATTACCTTATCGTTAAGGCCATTAACCAGTTTCACTACCAGCTTACCACTAAAATAGCTTTCGAAGCGCTCAATAGCATCTACATTGATAATCGTTTGCCTGTTACTACGGAAAAACTTTTCCGGATCAAGCTCTTCTTCCAGCTTATCCAGTGACTGGTTAAGTATGTGTTGCTTACCTTCAAAAGTAACAGCAAACGTTACCCGGGCATCAAAATAAAAATAGGCCACATCTTCAACACCAAGCTTAAAAAAGGCATCACGTCTGGCAATTAAAAAGCGCTTGCGATAACCACCTTGTGTTTTCGCAATCGATCGGGCTAATTCGGTATAATCAATTACATCAGCTTGCTTCTTAGGGCTCTCCCCTTCATGCAAATTATTAATTACCTCAATGGCCTTTTCAAATTTGGTGATGGCTCGTTCCAACTCCTCTTCTTTTATAGGCTTCAATAAATAATCGATGCTGTTAAGATTAAAAGCTTTGAGAGCAAACTCATTATAGGCTGTAGTAAAAATGATGCCACTTTCCTCCACTTCAATCTGCTCAAAAATTGAAAAACAATTGCCATCGGCTAGTTCAATATCTAAGAAAATAATCTGCGGATGCTCATGTGTTTTAAGGTAATCAACGGTTTCACTCACACTTTGCAGCATGGCTTTTACTTTCCAGGAAGGACGAATCTCCGCAATCATATCCCGCAGCATTTCACCACTGTGTATTTCGTCCTCTACAATTATGATATTGATTTCCATTGCTTCTGCTTTAACTTATTGTTTGATTAGTGGTAATTCTACCCTAAACTCATTGCCATTTTTGATAATAACCACCTCTTTATTCGTCAATAACTTATACCTCTCGCGTAAATTACTTAATCCTGTATTTGTACTGTAGGTGGTTGTTTTGGCATTGATATTATTGGAGACCACTACCTTTCCATCTTTGGTATACATCTTCATTTTTAAGGGCGATGCTTTAGTGGCTACATTGTGCTTCACTGCATTTTCGAGCAGTAACTGCATACTTAAAGGAGGCAGGTGCCAGTTGTAATATTCTTCATCGAAATGATGCTCTACAACTAATCCTTCTTTTAAACGCTCCTGGTGCAGAGCTCCATATGCTTTCAGAAATTTCAACTCGTCAATTAGTTTGATAGAACGATGTTTATTACTCTCAAGTACATATCGGTACACGTCTGAAAAATTAATGGCAAAACGTATTGCTGCCTCCTTATCGTGCCTGATGATAGCAATAAGCGTACTCAGATTATTGAATAAAAAATGTGGATTAATCTGATCCTGCAAGGCCCGGTAATCCTGCTTAAGTTTATCCTGTTGCAAACGCTCCACCTCTAGCATAACTACACTTAAGCTCTGATGGTAATTATAAGCGAATAGCAGTACTACATAAATCGTTACAAACAATATAGCGATAATGAGGCTAACATTATAGGCTACTGGAGCCATGGGTTCGCCAGACTCAATCCAAGGTTTAAAATAGTGAGCCATCATGATGGCCAGTAAAAACCATATAATGGAAAAGCTTAATAAAAACAATACACGCCCACGCGTATGCGTATGCCAGGGATGTTTGCAGGCAATCAGCTTATTAAATGCAAATATCCCTTCGCTGATAAAAATGAATAGCCATAGCGAAAAAAGATAGCCCTTCCACTCAATAGGTTGGCCCGAATAGAAAATTGCCAATAAAACAGCATAAAAAACTGTTCCCATCAAACATTCAAATAGCAACCTGGTTTTATAATTAATAAATAAAATAGGTTTGCCCTTCAAAAACCGGTCGTAATAACAACTATCAAATGTTTTCATATCTATTCCCATACATGATGATAAAGGTAGTGACTCATCTCAACTTTTTAAAATGAGCCACTACAAATCGAGAAACACTATTAATTACTGTTTGTGTCTGCTTCTGTGTATAACTGACCAATTCCTTTATAATAAGCAGTTTTAGCCACCTCGTAGCTGGCCAGTGCATTTAATAGTTCAGCATTAGCACTCAACCAGGCTGCCTGCGAATTCAAAACATCGGTGGTGGTATTTAATCCGGCCTCAAAACTGGCTGTTACCTCTTCCAGCGACTCTTCAGATTCTTCTTTATTCTTTTTGGCGAGCATAATGGCCTCATAAGCTTCATTAACCCTTATGATGTACTGCTGTACCTCCAGCTGCACAAAATCCTTAGTTTCATCGAGCTGCAGGCGGGCCTGTTCAATTCGTAATTTGGCAGCATCTTTTTTGTGCTTCTTTTCGCGCCAGTGCACCAATGGTATGGACAATTGAGCAGAGGCCTGTGTCATGGTCTGTCCATCAACCAGGTTTGGAATATCCATGTAACCATAGCTGACCTGGGCACCTAACTGAGGCTTATAAGCACTCATATCTGACTTTTTTTGAAGCTCCGATAGCGTAACTTGTCCATCCAGCATTTTAAGTTCGTTACGGTTTACAAAAGCCAGGTCAACGCTGTTACTCATGGTAATGAGCTCTGGATTGAGGTTTAATGAATCAGTTACATCAATATTGGTATTCATATCAAGCCCAACAATCTGGCAAAGATTCATTTTCATCACTTTAAAAGCATTTTCAGCTTTCATCAGATTTAGCTGAGCCTCGTTTTTTTGTACAGTTACAATCAGCTGTTCACTCTTGGGAGTTAAGCCCAACTCATACATGTCTTTCATCTGTTGCTCCAATGAATCCAGCATTTCGTAGTACTTGTAGGCAACTGTCAGCTGTTCTTTAAAAGCCACCAGACTCCAATAGGTGTTATCTGTGTTAAAAATAACCTCATCAGTCTTTAGCTGATAGGCTTGCTCGGAAATTACAACACCCATATCAGCCATTTGGTTGGCATACCTGATTTGTCCGCCCAAATAGAGTGGCAGTTGCATTGCCACCTGACCGTTATAATATTGCATCTTTTCGGTGCCAATACTCATACCCGGGAAACCAACATTTTGGCCTGTTTGGTTACCCGCTGCATCCATCACTGGTAATTGAAAGCCTGGTATATTAATATCGTCCATACTAGGCAGATAGGTGGCAGTAGCCGTTCCGTCAATATTTGGCATATAGGCGGTACGTGCTTCTTTACGTTGTGATTCAGCTTCAAAGTGCTTTAACTTGGCTGCTTTAAGCGACTTATTGTAATCGAGTGCCATTTGACGACTCTCCTGCAATGAAACCTGTTGTTGAGCAACCCCTTTAATGCTTATGAACAAAGCTATGATGAATATATAGTGTTTCATACTGAAAGTTTTATAGTAGATGGTTAGTTCATTCTCTCTTTAAAAAGGAACCGGCTAACAAAGCAATGCCAACCAGCTCCTTTACCTAACCTATACATGAAAAAAATTATTCTTCTATCTCTTTTACAATTGTAGCATGTAACGATTTAGTATTGACCCTGTACATCACAGCATACAGCACGGGTATTACAACCAGAGTGATGATCGAACCTACCAGCAAACCAAACATAATGGCAATGGCCATAGTACGAAACATCGGGTCGAAGGCCAATGGCAACATACCCAAAATAGTGGTCAGTGAAGCCATCATTACTGGTCGCACTCTCGATAATGTCGAATCAATTATCGCTGTGAGCTTATCTTTTCCTTCGCCTACCTGCAGATTTATCTCATCGAGTAGTACCACCGCATTTTTAATCATCATACCCATTAAACCAAGGGTACCGATTATTGAAAAGAAGGTGAAATAAGTGCCGGTTACCAGGAAGCCTATAATCACTCCAATAAAGGCCAATGGCATAATTGAGAAAATGATGATGGGTTGTCGGAAATTATTAAATAAGCCTATGACAATGATGATCATTAACAGGATAGCCAGTGGTAGTTTCTCACCCAAACCTTCATTGGCCTCATTACTGCTCTTATATTCACCCAGCCACTCTAATTTGTAACCTTCGGGCAATGGAATGGCTTCAATTTTATCGCGCAAGGCTGTGAACAGTTCAGGTGGCGCAACACCCGTAATCGGGTCACACTGAGCAATTATCGCACGTTGATTATCGTAACGGCGAATCATACTGTTTTCCCATCGTACATCAATGGAATCAACCAACTGACTTAAAGCCACACTTTGTGGCAAACCCGACCATACGGGTACCGAAGCCAACTGATTAACGTCCTGTTCAATGGTTTTATCCAGCTTGAGCATAACTGGAAGCTGGTAATCACCATCGTAAAACAAGCCAACCGGCATACCACTTGATGCAATCGCCAGAGCATTGGCCACATCAGCTCTGTTCACCATCAGCTCGCGTGCCCGATCCTGTGAATAAACAGGCGCCAGCACCTTAATCTGGTTCTTCCAGTCGTTAGTTACAAAAACGGCCTTTGGCTCCTGACGCATCACCTCATTAGCCTGCTCTGCCAACTGACGCAACACTTCATCATCGGGACCGGTAAACTTAGCTTCAATTTTAAAATCACCTCCAACAGCAATATAGGTTCTTACCCTTGCAAAAGCTTCGGGATAATATTGATTGACATAGTTCTGAAGTTTTTCAATAGTTTGGTCAATCTGCTCCTTGTCCTTGATGGTGATAATCAGCTCACCATAGCTCAGGCTAAGTCCGTTCATGGGACGCATAAGTGTATAACGAGCCGGTGTGCTGCCCAATCCTGTTACAACCGAGCCGATGTTATCCCAATCAGCAATAGCCACCTGTATCTCATCCAGATCCTTTTCTACCTGGCTGATGTCTTTTCCCTCGGGCAAACGGTACTCAAGAATAAACTGGTCATACTCAGCACCAGGAAAGAAGTTTTGCTTCACAAAACCAAATGACCAGAATGACAACACCAATATTACGGTTGTTCCAATCACAAAGAAGGACTTATGCCAAAGTGCAAAACGTATAAATCGTCCGAAAACCTGGTAAAAACGACCGCCATAAGGATCGTGTTCTTCGTCATCAGCTCCTTTCTTTGAGCGTTTTTTATAAAAATACTCGGCATGAAATGGTGTTTGTACCATTGCCAGCACCCAACTTACGAACAAGGAGATAGCCAAAACATAAAACAATGGACGTAAAAACTCACCAGCGCCTGTACTATTGAAAGCCAGAGGCATAAAAGCCAGAATGGCCACCAGAGTAGCACCTAAAAGTGGTATAGCTGATTTTTTAGCCGTGTTTACAAAAGCTTTCTTGCGTTCCATGCCCTTATCCAGGTCAATCAGGATGCCATCAGCTATTACAATGGCATTATCCACCAGCATACCCATGGCAATGATAATAGCCGCCAATGATACGCGGTGCAGCTCTATATCAAACCCGGCCATAATAATAAATGTTGCCAGAATAGTAAACACCAGTCCACTGGCTATGAGCAAACCAGCGCGCATACCCATAGCCAGCAACAATACGACTATTACAATAATCACCGACTCAATCAGATTAACCATAAAATCGTCGATTGAGTCGCTCACATTATTGTGCTGATAAAACACCTTATGACACTCAATACCAACCGGCAATTTTTCCTGCAGTTCGGCTAAGCGTTTCTCAACAGCCTCACCAAGCACTATCACATTGCCACCCTTTTCCATGGAGATGGCCAAACTGATGGCTTCCCGTCCGTTGAATTTAAGCTTTTGAAGGGTTGGCTCATAAAATTCGCGCTCAACCTTAGCAATTTGGCCGAGACGGTAACGTCCGCCATTGGGAAGTTTCACCTCAAAATTGCGTATTTCGTCCAGGTTCTGGAACTTATTGCCTATGCTAATACGTATGCGCTCACTTCCAGTCACAAAGCTACCCGGATCAACAATGGCCCCCTGATCATTAAACGATTGAAAAATTAGCATGGGGTTAATACCCAGGGAGGCAAAATACTCGTTATCAAAACTGATATTCACCACCTCGGTGCGCTTACCAAATACTTCGATACGCTTAACGCCATCTACCAACATCAGCTCTTGTTTCACGTCATCAACGTAATTCTGAAACTCATGATACTCGTATCCATCATTGGAAATTGCTAAAAATATACCAGACACATCACCAAAATCATCATTGATAATTGGTTCGGATGCGTTCGCAGGCAAATTACCCTTTACATCACTTATTTTACGGCGAAGGTGATCCCATAACTGAGGCATTTCCGCGGTTTTTACTCCCGACTTAATATTGATGGTGATTTCAGACAATCCCGGTGTTGAACGCGATTCGAGGAAATCAATATTTTCGAGACGTTGGATCGCTTTCTCAAGCACATCAGTCACCTCCTGCTCCACTTCTTCGGCTGATGCACCCGGGTAACGGGTAATGACCACAGCTGCCTTCACAGGAATCTCCGGATCTTCGAGCTTCCCCATCGAATTGAAAGAATACAATCCGCCTATAATTAAGGCAATAAAGATGAAGCTCAAAAAAGCTTTTTGAGATAATATCTTATCTAACATATTGATTTAGGCTTATAAAAGGTTTGTATTCTCTAAAATTCGCACAGCCTGCGATTCGGTTAAACTATACACACCGGCTGTCACCACATATTCGTTTCCGGTGAGGCCGGAACTAACTGACAAATGGCCATTATTTTCCAGTTTATTGACTTTTACAGCCCTGCTTGATACTGTTGAGCTGGCCTCATCAAATACCCATACATAGGCTTTCTGCTCTTTGTAAAACACAGACTCCACTGGCACAACAACACCAGCCCTGTCAGCCGCCTTCAGTTGAATCCTAACCTTGGCCGACATGCCAGGCTTCAATCCGTTATCCAACTGATTGTTTACCATCAGACGCACATCAAACATATCATTCCCGTTGGCCTTCTCATTAACAGACAAGACATTAGCAGGCACATTATAAGCACCAGCATTGGCTACATCAATGGTAATTTGCGAAAAGCTTTTTGCTTTATTCACTTTACTTTCAGGCAGGCTGAATAGTACCTCGAGATGGCTCACATCCAATAAGGCATAAATAGGTTGCCCGGGAGCCACATTTTCAAAATTATTCGTTTGCTTACGATAGATATAGCCATTAAATGGTGCTTTTAACTCTGTATCAGCCAGTGCATTTTCGGCTGATTCATACGCACTCTTGGCTGCCAGGTAACCGGCTTCGAGTTTTTCCAGCGTGTTAATGGGTAGCTTATTCTTATTATAAAGTTCTTTGTAGCGGGTATATTCACCACTGGCCTGTTCGAATTGCGCTTTAGCCGATTGTAAACGGATTTTGTAGTCACGAGGATCAATGCGGGCTATCACCTGTTCTTTTGTCACATAATCACCCTCATCCACCAACATATTGTAGACTTGTCCGCCTACTTTAAATGCTACACTCACTTCCTTTTTTTCCTTTAGCTGTCCGTGGAATATAAGCTCCTCGGCACTTTGAGCCTTGCCCAGGCGCTCTACTTTAACATAGCGGCGTGTTGTTGCTGATTTGCTTTCATCTGATGAACTACAGCCAATAATCCCCATTCCGATTATTAGCATTGCAACCACCCCTTGTAACATCTGTTTAATCATGATAAAATCCTATTTGTTATCTTTTTCGTTTGAGAATAGTTAATTTCTATTGACAAAAATACCTCTGGAAAAAGGGCAGTAGGATGCTTTATGCACGAAGTTGCAATATTAGTGTACGAGGTGGTTGAGCTATTGCTCGAAGTACACAATAAGCTATTAAAAAAGGCCCTAATTATATTTAATTAAGACCTTTCAAATATGATTTCAGATAGCCCTATTTCGCAAATCGCATGCGGTAACGCGGCGCCACTTTGCCTTCTGCTATCTTGTTTAATTTACCTTTCAACAGTCGCTTTGAGATGCCAGAAAGATGATCGACGTATAAAATGCCTTCGGTATGATCATACTCATGCTGAATAACGCGGGCATTATAGCCGGTAAACGTTTTCTTTTGTTTATTGAAGTCACGATCATAATACTCAATCTCAATGGCCCAGGGACGTTCTACCTCACCACTCAGGTCGGGTAAACTCAGACAACCTTCATTGTCGGCCCATACCTCATCTGATTCACCTGTAATTTTAGCATTAATAAATACCTCTTTCACAGGTTGCTCATCTTCAAATAAATCTTCTTTATCATCTTCCTTCATCCCCTCATACACCTGCACTGTATCAACCGTAAACAGACGAATGGCTTTATTAACCTGAGGAGCAGCCAGCCCAACACCACCAGCCTCATACATGGTTTCCCACATATTGTCAATCAGTACCTGCAAGCCTTCATAATCCGCAGTAATTTCATCACACACTTTTCGGAGTACCTTGGTACCATATGCTGTTATCGCTAATGCCATTTATCTTCTTTTTTGTTTTCCGCTGCAAAAATAGTCTTTTTAGGGTAAACCAAAATCGAAGTGAAAAGTTTATTGCCTTAAAACGATGCGAGTTCACCGGTATTGTTTCATTAACAACAAACCATTAACGTTTACCTTTACGCACTGTGAACCAAAATTCAGAACCAATGCCTTCCTGGCTGTTAACACCAATAGTACCTCCGTTCTTTTCCGCAAACTCCTTACAGATAATAAGCCCCAGGCCTGTTCCTTTCTCGCCTTCCGTTCCTTCGGTCTTAAGTTTTTTGTCAATCCGAAACAGTTGCTGCTGGTTTTCTTCACTAATTCCCAAGCCTGTATCTTTGATACTTATCTTCCAAAAGCTATCATGCTCATGAATTGAATAGTGTATTTCACCACCGCTACCGGTAAACTTCACGGCATTGCCGGTAAGATTACGAATAATCGTATTGATTGTATTCCGGTCGCCCCTCGCTATCATTGAATCAGCTGCTTTATTTACCAGGCTGATAGATTTCCTGGTGGCTGCCGTTCGGTATAGGTTGATGTTTTCGGTTAGCAATGCTGAAACATCAAAATCCTCATCTTTAAAACAAATCTTGCCCCTTTGCGATCGCGACCAGGTTAGCAGATTTTCAAGCAGCTTATAAATGCTATGTACCGAGCTGTTAATGCGCTTTACCGCATGCCGCTTATCCTCTTCATCAGTTACTTCGTAATTTTCATCTAACATCTCACTGATCGACATCAGGCTGCTGAAAGGATTCTTCAAATCGTGCGATATAATGGAAAAAAACTTATCCTTGGTGGCATTCATCTGCTTCAGGTTTTCCTCGGATATATGCAGCTGCCGGTTGGCCTCAAGCACCTGTTCATTTTGCACCATCAAAAGTTTATTGGTCTTTATCTTGAGTAAGAAACGGTAGATGAAAATGACGAGCATCAATACAATCAACACCTCAATCAGCACAAACCAGATGGCCTGCCAGAATGGTGGACGAATGGTGATTTTCAGTTCTGCAGGATCTTGACTCCACACGCCATCGCTATTGGTGCTTAATACCTTAAACACATAGTCGCCCGGCTTTACATTGGCAAACGATACATAATTGCGATTGCCGGCCTTGGTCCATTTTTTATCGAGTGGAGACAACTGAAAAGCATATTGGGTTTTGTCCGAAAACAGATGGTTAAGCCCTGAATATTCCAAGGCAAAAAACCGTTGACTGTAATCAAGCACAATCTGGTCTGTATAACTTATATCGGCCGGCAAAACGTATTGGCTATCAACTTCTGCCACAGCATTACCATGCCTGTCAGTTCCGGCTAATGTTTTAACTTCATTTCCCAGCACCTCCAGGCGTGTAATAACCGGTTGAGCAACAAAAGAACTGGCAGTGAGTACTTCTGGTATCATCACATTTAGTCCGTATACACCCCCGAAATATAATTTGCCTGAACGGCCCTTGTGAAAGGCGCCACCATTAAACTCATTGCTTTGCAAACCATCACTCACGTCGTAGTTTTTACATTTAAGCGTTGAGGGATCGATGCAACAAATACCATGATTGGTACTCAACCACAACTGCCCGGTTTTATCTGGCAGAATACTGTAAATAACCTCATTGGGCAAACCGTCCTTCATACCCAATACCTTTACCTGTCCACTGTCCGGATTAAGAATATTCAATCCCTCATTAGTACCCACCCATATCAGTCCGTCACTGTCTTCATAAATACAAAATACAATATCATTACTTAGGCTTTGTCCCTCTCCCATTTCACTGGTATAATGCTCAAATACACCCGTCTCAGTATCCAGACGATTGAGGCCACCACCATAGGTACCAATCCAAAGCTTGCCCTGCTTATCTTCGATGATACTGGCATAAACAAAATTATTCGATATACTCTTAGGGTCACTGAGTTTATTTAAGTAACGCTTAAAACCTTGCGTTTTGCGGTCAAACAGATTCAGCCCATGTCTGGTACCCACCCACAAACGCTGCTGACTGTCTTCAAAAATGACACGCACTGAATTATCAGATATAGTATGCTCATCATCTTCATCACTTACATAGGCTTTAAAACCTCTGGTCGATGCATTAAAACGGTTTAATCCTCCACCATCAGTGCCAATCCATACCGTACCACGGCTGTCCTGATACACTTCACGTACTGTATTATTGCTTAATGAGCTAATGTCACCTGCTGTATGCGAATAAGTTTTAAACCGATCTGTTTTTGGACAATAACGACACACCCCTTTATCGTTGGTTCCTACCCAAAGGCAGCTATCAGCTGTTTCGAAAACAGACCAGACAAAATTGCTGGGCAGGCTATTGGTATTTAATGGATTATGCTTGATCAGATCAAACTTATTGGCCGAAGGCTGATAGATATTTATGCCTGCACCATAGGTACCTAACCAGATATTGCCATTTTGCTGGTCGGCATATAGGCAGTTAAAGGCATTCTGGCTTATACTTTCCTTATCGGTAGGGTTGTGAAGGCACCGCGTCACCTGAAGCTTTTTGTTGACAATAAACAGGCCATCGCCATGTGTGGCATACCATACTTTTTCGTTACTGTCAATCCACAACGACTTACTGGTGTGAATAGCCAGGCTTCGTGTAGTATTATATGTATCAACTAGTTTTTTCGTCCATCCCTTTTGAGGAAAGAATACCCATAATCCCCCAATGGCACTTATCCATAAACGTCCTTGCCCGTCTGCTTCCAGGTTATCAATGCCCTCAATAGCTTTTGATACCTTAAGCGATGCCGTAGCTCCTCCATCCAATTCGTATTTGAATACCCCAGTTGCAGTGGCATAATAGGCTACGTGCTGACTGATGGTAATATCCGTAATGTCAAAACCAGATAAACGCTTCAGCTTATTATCAGACGTCAACCGGAACAATCCATTACTTGCTCCGATGATTAAATCATCTTTATATAATTGGATGGCGTTAATAGATACTGGTTCATCAAAAAGTACGGCCTCACCGTTCATGACGTTGAATAGGCTCAAGCCCTTTTTAGTACCAATCACCACATTATTACCATGAATTTCAAGGCAGGTAATGGTATCGTTAACAATTAGTTCAGACTGCCCGGCTTTGTAATTGGTAAAAACTTCGGTAACCGGGTTAAAATTGGATATACCGTTACGTGAGGCAAACCACAGATTCCCATTGGCATCCTCAGCAATGTGCTCAATCCATTTGTAGCAGATACTATTGGGGTTTTTCACATCAGTGCGATAAATGGTGAAATGATAGCCATCGAATTTATTCAAGCCATCTTCAGTGCCAAACCACATAAAGCCTTTACTATCTTTATGAATGCAATAAACGGAGCTTAAAGATAAACCATCGTTTATGGTGATATTCTGGAAACGAATCGGGGAATCTTGCGCATGCACCAGCCGGCAGCATAACAGCAAAGATACTATCAATAGGAAGTTTTTCATTTTAACCGGGTTAGTTGCATAAAATTACTTAATGATATGCCATAAACCAAGTCAATAAATGGGAATTAAAAACTAAAATAGCGGATGAAGTTGTAGTTCCCAAATTATACGATACACTTTATTCAAAAATATTTACAAAGAATTATTCAACCCAGATATGCCCCACCATATAGGTGCGTGCTCTGCCACTTATCAAAACGCGTTCATCCAAGTCCTTACAATAAAGTATGCCCCTTCGTTCAGACACCTGAAAGGCTGTTAACTCCTTTTTATTGAGCTGCTGACTCCAGTAAGGTACTAAAGTACAATGCGCCGAACCTGTAACGGGATCTTCTAGTATGGTGGCCTGCGGAGTGAAAAAGCGTGACACAAAATCGCAGTTGCTACCTTTTGAGGTAGCAATTACTCCACCTGTCCCCAGGTTTATTCTATCAAAGGTATTACGGTCAATCTGCAGATTCATTACCATGCTTTCCGATGGATACACTAACACATAATCACGGGCTTTCAGCACGGCATCGGGTTGTATATTGATAGCTTCTTTTATAGCCTTTGGCAGTGTTTCTCTTTGCGCTGGCCGTGATGGAAAATCAAGGGTAAATACATCCCTGTCACACTTTACTTCCAGCTGGCCACTGATTGTCTCAAAAACCATGTTATTACAGGCATGTTCCAAATGAACTTTCAGCACATAAGCAGCAGCCAATGTAGCATGTCCGCACAAATCCATCTCAATATCAGGTGTAAACCAGCGCAAGTGGTACCTATCTTCTTTTTTAACAAAAAAGGCGGTTTCGGCCACGGCATTCTCCATAGCTATCTTCAGCAGTAGCTCGTCTGGTAGCCAATCTTCCAATGGCACCACACAAGCCGGGTTACCCCCAAACACTTTATCGGTAAATGCGTCAATCTGATAGATGGTTAACTTCATAACAATAGTTTCATTTTTTTCTAAAAAGTACATCCAACACCAATAGCCAGCTCAACTCAATAGCTTAAAGATATCAAATAAATACAGAACCTGCACCAGCTATAATTAATCAGCCAGCGGCCACAAATGTTTTTTTAATCAGCAGATATGCCAATAAATAGAATGCGCCGGCCATGACCATACCATAGGTGAAACCATATAAAAATACTGGTATTAGCACCAGTGTGCTTCCAATGACTGAAGCAGCTCCATTGATGGCAAATCCCCAATCAATCAACTCCCCGGATTTAGCACTGCCTTTAACAAATGGCATACCCATAAAAAAGCCAATAGGTGCCACCATCAGGCAGGTGATAATGATGCGCCATGCCAATGATAACACACCCAAATGAGCCACCACAAACGGAAACAATACAGCATCGGCTATCAACCACAAAACGATGGCAACAAATGGCAGAGAGGTTTTAAAACGGGGACTGAAATAACTACCCAATCCGGAACTGGCCAGCAGTACAAACAGTAAAGTCATAAAGGTGTAGGACGATGAACCAATGAACAAGGTATATTTTTGTATTAACACCACTTCAATGGCCATAAAGCCCACACCAATGGCAAAGAAATAGAGCCAGCCCGCAGCTGTAAGGTTGCTGTTTTTCTTGAAATAAGGCAACAGGTTAAGTGGTAATACCACAAGTGCCACAAGTGCCATTATAACCAATACAATCACCATCGATAGCGGAAAACCCTGAAACTCGTATGGCAACAAGCGCTTTTTAACCTGTTCGAGCGACAAATTTTTCATCAGCCCCAATTGCCCTGTAAAAGGTCGATCATCGGTGCAGGGCGACAGGTTGGTGGACGCTTCCGCTTGACGCGCCTCCCACCCATTGGTTATAATCTGGTTGATGGGGTTGGCCTGCAGGGAGTCAGCTGCCGGATACAACTGCCTGAAAAATGCATAGTTCTCCTCATTTGTTTCGTAAACAGCCTGACTTATGGTGGCCCCATCAAGCGGCTGCTTGCCCAACAGTATTAAGTGGCGCCGCATGGTAGGCAAATGATATACAGCCAGGTGAGCTGCGGGGTTTTCAACCCCCTCACACTTCAGGGCATCAAGCACCTCAGATACCATACGAGGTACGTAAAACTGATGCTCCATCATCAGATAACCGTTGGGAGATAAAGCCTTGTAATAGTCCTGAAAGGCCTCAGTGGTAAACAAATAGTTTTCTGCCAGTGCAAATGAACCAGATGCCAAAGCAGCAAAACTATTGGAGCTTAATGAATAGATGACATCAAAATAATTATCGAAGCGACGCACGTAGGCACGAGCATCCTCACTCACTACCTTCACACGCGCATCGTTATACAAGTTACCAGAGAATTCATTTAAAAAACCACTAGTCATCATGGTATTGATGTGTGAATTAACCTCAACAGCGTGCGCCTCGGCAACACCATCCTGCAAGGCCATCAGCACATCACCTCCACCACCGGCACCTAACGAAAGAAACCGGCAGTTATCAAATTTGCTTGTGAGATAAGTTGAAGGAATGGAGAAAGGAATTCGTAATGAGTCGGGACGGTTGAAGTTACCATCAAAGGCAATGACTGGCGAGTTAGCCGCATTATCAATATTCAGCCCCCAATATTCATCGTTGTACTTGTATACCTTGAGCCTTGCCATAGCGTCCCAGTGCTGATAGATAACTTCTGCCCTGTCTTTTTGTGCACTCACCAAAAGTTGATCAGTACGGGGTAGTAATATAACACCTGATAACATCAGCAAGGCAGGAATGGCTTTAAACCAAGTAGTAAATGCCAGAAAAGAGGCGATGAACACAGGCAAAACAATCACAAAAGCGGCCTTATCGGTGCCGATGCCATTCATTAATAAAACAGAAGCAACCACACCCAGGGCTGCCCCCAGCAAATCAGCCATGTATAATTGTGGCATGGCGACATGTGCCTTTCTGAAAATACTACTTAAGACTATACCACCTGTAAAAAAGGATGAACCCAGAATGATGATGGTCGCCATCAGTTTCAACAACATCTGGTAACTATTCAGAAGCTGCGTAAAATCCAGTTTCAGGTAAAGAACCGCTGGTGGTCCGGCCAACATAAGCAAACCTGTTAAACTCAACAGGCATCCATACGACTCTTTAGCAGCCAGTCGCTTGCTCATCCTTAGTGTTAAGGCGCCAAGCCCCAGCCCAAGAATACTGATACTTAGTATAAGAAAAGCAAATGTGTAGAAGTATTCGGCCGAAAAAATCCTCGACCAGATGATTTCCATGGATATGAGTGATAGAGATAACAGGAAGATCAATACGGTTTGTTTGGTCACTTTCATTTTGTTTAGGTTTTTGTCGTGTTGAGTCTCGCCTAATTAAGCAAGAAGCATACCTAATAGTGCAGCATTATAATTTTCAAGTAATTATATTCAGTTACCTCTAAAATCTGCTGAGAAAGCTGTTCGCATCAGGGCGAAAGAGCGTTCATTTTCGAACACAGCCAAGAAACTAAAGCACCTGCAATACCACTTTTATTAATCATTCATAAGGAAACGAAAGAAATGTCATATCCAGAACATAAAGGAATATATATATTCGCCATGCATACATTAATTCAATATCGACTATGAAAAAACACTTTCTATGGCTGATGCTATTGGGTGCCATTATAACGGTGACCTCAGCTCAGGAGGCCAACTTTGACCTGGCCAAGAAGTTTACGCAGAGTAATGTTAAAAAATACCTTGGCTCAAGCCGTGTTAATCCTAACTGGATTGAAAACAGTCACTTATTTTGGTATAACTACAAAACAGCTGACGGCAACTTCTATTGGTTTGTAAATCCGGTGAAGCGAACTAAAACACCACTTTTTGACAATAACGACCTGGCCGCCAAAGTAACTACCATCACACACAAGGCCTATAATGTGAATGACTTGCCAATTAAGAAGATTGAGTTTGAGAAAAACAGCCAATCGTCGTTCACGTTTGAGATGGATGAGCTCAAATTTAAGTACAATATGAAAACCAGGCTGGTGAGTAAAATTGATACAGTGAAGAAGGAAACTAAAGATGCCTGGAAAAGCTACTCGCCCGATAGCACATTCATTGTATTTGCCCGTCAGCACAACCTGTACCTGATGCGTGCCAATGATGCCGATAGCGTTGAAACACAGCTGACCACTGATGGTGAACGCTGGTTTAGTTACCAGAGTAATGGCGGCGATACCACGTCAGACAAGCGTCTGAAGGCCTGGGTGTCCTGGTTTAAGGATGAGAAGAAATTTTACACTATGCGCTATGATATGCGCCAGGTAAAAGAAATGGCGGTTATCAATTCTGTGTCGGACCCGCGCCCAAAAGTAGAAACCTATAAATATGCCATGCCTGGCGATGAACACATTGGCATCCCCCACCTGGAGATTTATGATTTAGCAGGTGAGAATTGGGTGAAGCCCGACCTGGCCAAGTGGAAGGACCAGAGCATACGTGCCTACCGCCCCTCGAAAACATCGGACAAGCTATTTGCTATACGTAAAAAGCGTACATGCGACGAGCTGGAAGTAGTGCGCATCAACACCAATACGGGTGAAGTCACCCCGCTTTTCAGTGAAGAATCAAAACCTTATTTTAATGACCAGATGAATCAGCTGCACGTCATCAACGAAGGTGAGGAATTCATCTGGTGGTCGGAGCGTACCGGCTGGGGACAACTCTACCGCTACGATGCCAACGGTAACCTCAAGAACCAGATAACCAAAGGTAACTATGTGGTTGGCCAGATTGCACGCATCGATACGGCATCAAACACCATTTACTACCCGGCCTATGGCAAGGAAAAAGGCTTTGATCCCTACTACAACATCTACTACCGCAGCAGTTTTGATGGTACGGCAACGCACACTATAACGCCAGAGGAAGCGAATCATCACTTTAGCATGCCTAAAACAGATAAGCACGCCAACTACTTTGTGAACAACTACTCGCGTGTTGACCTGGCACCCAAAGCAGTGGTGCGTGATAAGAACGGTGCTGTGGTGATGGAACTGGAAACCATGGACCTGACGCGTGTGAAAGAGCTGGGATGGTCGTTCCCCGAAAAATTTGTGGTAAAAGCCGAAGATGGCGTCACCGACCTGCATGGTGTCATCTGGAAGCCTTTTGACTTCGATTCGACCCGCCAATACCCGGTGATATCATACGTGTACCCAGGCCCGCAAACCGAAGCTGTGGTGCGCGACTTTACAGTAACAGCGCGTTACAACACGGCACTGGCTCAGCTGGGTTTTGTCGTTGTTTCTGTTGGTCATCGCGGCGGCAGTCCTAAGCGCCACAAGTACTACCACACCTATGGCTACGACAACCTGCGCGATTACGCCCTGAAAGACGATATGTTTGCCCTGCAGCAACTGGCCAACCGTTACGATTATATCGACATCAAACGCGTGGGCATCTTCGGGCACAGCGGCGGTGGTTTTATGTCAACGGCGGCCATGTTTGCCTATCCTGATTTTTACAAAGCTGCTGTATCGTCGGCCGGTAACCACGATAACAACATCTACAACAAGTGGTGGGGCGAAACACACCACGGCGTGAAAGAGATGAAGAAAAAAATCAAAAAAACAGAGGAAGTCAAAGATTCAACCAAAGTGGAAGCCTCTGATGACGAGTATGAAATAAGTTTTAGCAGTAAGATACCTACTAATCCATCCATTGCTAAAAACCTGAAAGGACACCTGATGCTGGTGCATGGCGAGATTGATAATAACGTGCACCCGGCCAACACCATGCGCGTTGTCAAAGCATTGATGGATGCCCGTAAGCGCTTCGATTTTATGATCATCCCTAATGTGCGCCACGGATTCTCACAATATTCGCCGTATTTTGAGAAGATGATATGGTACCATTTTGCCGAACACCTGTTGGGTGATTACCGCAATAATGTGGATTTGGATTTACCATAAGTAAAACGAAAACACTACAAATATTAAATCGCCCCTTATTCAATCTTGAATCTGGGGCGTTTGTTTTATCTCCCCTAAGAATACGATTCTAAAGCACAAAATTTGTTTCCCTTAACCTTTCATGATAAAAGGTTTAACCTTTTCACCCCTTGCCTTAAACCTTTCTTGCCAAAAGGTTTAACCTTTTCATCGCTTTCCCTTAACCTTTTATGCCAAAAGGTTTAACCTTTACGCTTCATTCCTTTAACCTTTGTGTTATAACCATATTTCCATACATAATGATGACTATTAAAATGAAAATTATAATTTAGTAAGCACTGAACTAAAAATCCAGAAATGGTATCTGCGTAAGATAACCTTCAGCAAACAAAACCAGATGGAGAATTGGACTACAACAAAAATTGAGCTTGATACAGACAAAAAAGAAATGAATAAGTATCTGTTTAAATCATTTACGATAGACGCTCATGGGAATATGCTCAATGAAACAGAATACGATTCCAACAACAACGTTCTTTATAAGCGCGTTTGCAGATACTTTGATACTGGTGAAGTCACAGAGTTTATTGAATATGATCCATTTAATGAATTATTAGAGAGGCACCTTTATACCAGGAATGATAATGGAGAAATTGATAAAGTAGAATTTGAGTTTGAAGAAGGTAGAAAAACCATTAAAACTTTCGCTTTTACAGATATCGGAAACGCCGATAAAGCAACAATAACTGATGAGAATGGGGATGTAACGGGCTATGAGATTTACCAATTGGACGAATTAGGACGCGTGGTGGCTGAAATAGAATTGGATGCTGACAATAATGAAATATCCAGATACGAGAAAACCTACCAGGAAGACGAGAAATTGTTATATGAAAAACTATTTCGTGATGACCAACTTTGCAACGGCGAACACTTTGAATATGACAACAATGGAAACCTAATTAAGAAAACGCAAAGAGACTACATCAATAATAATGAAGTGATTGATACCTATACCTATGACAGTAACAATAATATGCTGCTCAATTGCTCACATCAAAATGGCACCTTGGTTTTTGAAAACAAGTGCGCATATAATGAATACAATCAACTAATTTCAGAAGAGCTCTTTCAGATTGATATTTGGACCGGACACATTATATGCCATGAAAAGTTGATCCATGAAAAGGCAAAATAAAACATAAGTATTAAATTTCGTCAGGCAGTCAATACATGCCCTCTCACCTTATCGCCTCTGATTTAATACCAATTGCATTTCAATATGAGCTATAAGCAAAACTGTGAAATTGCAATGGTTAATGCCGATAATAAACGAAAGCGTCTTTGGGAATATATGAACCAAAAGCTCATTTCGATATCAAATCAATATAACAGACACACTTTCAATCGCCTACCTACATAAGTGAATTATTTCCCATATATTTATATATACATATAAGTATCACCAATACATTCACCATGAAAAGAATCAGAAAAAGGGGCATTCTTCTTTCAATCACATTAATTGTATGCTCATTTGCGTTATCAGCTCAATCACTTTTAAACGACAGCACTTTTTCAGGACTCAAACTACGAAGCATTGGTCCTGCGCTCATGTCGGGGCGCATTGCCGATATAGCCATTCACCCTGCCAATCCAAACATCTGGTATGTAGCCGTTGGTTCGGGTGGTGTGTGGAAAACCGTAAATGCCGGCACCACCTGGCAACCCATCTTCGATAAGCAAAGTGTATACTCCACCGGCTGCATTACCATCGACCCAAACAATCACCATGTGATATGGCTGGGCACCGGCGAAAATGTGGGCGGACGACACGTTAGTTTTGGCGATGGCATCTACAAAAGTGAAGACGATGGTGCCACCTGGACAAACATGGGACTGACAGCCACCGAACACATATCCAAAATCATTGTCCACCCGCATAACTCCAATGTAATATGGGTAGCAGCCCAGGGACCACTCTGGAGTAAAGGCGGCGAGCGAGGCATCTTTCTCTCAACCGATGGCGGACAAAACTGGACACAAACTTTGGGCGACAAGCAATGGACGGGGGCAACCGATTTGGTAATAGACCCGCGTAACCCCGATGTGCTTTATGCTGCCACCTGGCAACGTCATCGTAACGTAGCAGCTTATATGGGCGGCGGCCCGGGTTCGGGCATCTACCGTTCCGATGATGGTGGCAACACCTGGCAAAAGCTGAGTAAAGGACTACCTGACAGCAATATGGGGAAGATTGGTTTGGCCATATCACCTCAGCAACCCGATGTGCTTTATGCCGCCATTGAGCTGAACCATCGTACGGGAGGCGTTTATCGTTCCTCCAACAAAGGCGCATCTTGGAGCAAAATGTCGGATGCTGTTTCTGGTGCAACCGGACCACACTACTACCAGGAGCTGTATGCCTGTCCGCATCAGTTCGATAAGCTGTACCTGGTGGATGTACGTATGCAGGTTTCCGCAGATGGAGGCAAAACCTTTAAGCGAATGAGCGAACAGCACAAACATTCGGATAATCATGCCATTGCTTTCAGAGATGGTGATCCTGACTACCTGCTGGTAGGTACCGATGGCGGCCTGTACGAAACATTCGACGGCACCAGAAACTGGCGTTATGTAGCCAATCTGCCGGTCACCCAGTTCTACAAGCTGGCAGTAGATGATGCCGAACCATTTTACCACATCTATGGGGGGACACAGGATAATAACACACAGGGTGGCCCCTCACGCACCGATAAATCCAGCGGTATTAGCAATGCCGACTGGTACATTACCCTCTTTGCCGATGGCCATCAACCAGCTACCGAGCCCGGTAATCCTAACATTGTTTACTGCGAATGGCAGGAAGGTAACCTGGTGCGCGTGGACAAAACCAACGGTGAGATTGTGCATATACAACCGCAACCTCAAGAGGGCGAACCTTTTGAGCGCTTTAACTGGGATGCACCCATTCTGGTGAGTCCGCATCAGCCATCACGCCTGTATTTTGCTTCACAGCGGGTGTGGCGCTCCGATAACAGGGGCGATAGCTGGACAGCCATTTCGGGCGACCTGACCAAAAACGAAGAACGGCTAAGCCTGCCAATAATGGGCAGCACCCAAAGTTGGGACAATGCCTGGGACCTTTCGGCCATGTCTACCTATAACACCATTACCTCGCTGGCTGAATCGCCCTTGCAGCAAGGCTTGATCTATGCTGGCACCGATGATGGCCTAATTAGTATTACGGACGATGGAGGCGCCAACTGGCGTAGCCTGACCGTAGATAAACTGCCCGGAGTACCAGCCACCGCTTTTGTCAATGATATTAAGGCCGATTTGTTTGATGCCAACACGGTATATGTGTGTCTCGATAACCATAAATTTGGTGACTTTAAACCCTATTTATATAAAAGTACCGACAAAGGTAAATCGTGGAGTGTCATTAAAGGTAATCTCCCCGACAAAACTCTGGTTTGGCGTTTTGTACAGGACCATATCAATCCTTCCTTATGCTTTGTGGGCACCGAGTTTGGCCTTTACTTCACCATTGATGGAGGCGATAACTGGACACAGCTGACAGGCAATGTACCTACCATCTCATTCAGAGATATTGCTATACAGCGACGTGAAAACGATTTGGTGGGTGCTTCCTTTGGTCGCGGCTTTTATGTATTGGATGACTACTCCCCATTGCGCCATGTAAACCAGGAACAACTTCAGCAAGAAGCCACCCTCTTCCCTACCCGTGCTGCATTGCGTTATATTCCACGCCCGGGCATGACCATGGGAGGCAAAGGAGCGCAGGGTGCCGCTTTCTTTACAGCACCCAACCCCGCTTTTGGAGCTGTTTTTACCTACTACCTGAAAGACGACTACCCCATGCTAAAGCAGCAACGCCGGAAAAAAGAAAAAGCAACCCTGAAGAAAGGGGAGGCAATACAATTTCTGGGCTGGGAACAAGTGGAGAAAGAGCGCCGGCAAGATACTACAAAGGTGTGGCTCAGCATTACCGATGACAATGGTCAATTAATCCGCCGCCTGCCAGCTCCGGCAGGCAAAGGGTTCCACAGGATAGCCTGGGATTTGCGCTATGCTTCCATATCCCCTGTCAGCCCCGCTAAACCATCAAACAAGGGCAGCGGCTACCTCGCACCTTCGGGCACATACATAGCCAGTTTATCCAAGGAAGCCGATGGTGAGACAATCCCTTTATCATCGCCCATTGAATTTGAGGTGGTGCCCATTAATGCAGGAAGCCTTGAGCAAGCCAACGAAAATAGTATTGATGGATATATCGCTGAGTTGAGGACTATGCAAAAAAACATCTCGGCCATCAATAAAGTTGTTAAAGAAGCTTTTAAGCAGGTTGATGCATTGACTCTGGCCGCGCAACAATCGAAACTGGAAGCAGGCATTGCAGAGCAGCAATTACACGATATCAGGCAACGTTTATACGACATTGATGAAAAGCTAAACGGCAACGCCAGCAAAAACATGATTGGTGAAAAATCAAAACCGTCAGTTAACAGTCGTTTCATGGCTGCTTCGCAGAATATTGCCAACAACACCTATGGCCCAACAGCCACTCAAAAGCAGAATCTGGCCATTGCTCAACATGCTTTGATGATTATTAAAGAAGACGTTAAGCAAATGGTGGAGATTGACCTGAAACAGGTGATGCAGCTTATTCTGGATAATGACGGCCCATGGGTGGAAGGCATGCCTCTGCCCTGAAATGGTATTTCGAAAATGCATTAGCAAAAGGACTTTCTGAAAAAAGGAAGTTCCTTTTGCTTACATCAATAGGTTGTTTACAATTCTTCTGCGTATTTTTAACTGATAATTTTTAACTCTAATCGGATGACTGTCTTTCGTATCTGCTTTTTTATATGCACCCTGTTAATTGCTGTTCAGGCCAATGGCCAGATAGCTGAGAATGATTCGGCCAGCAATATTATTGTACAGATAGATGCTATTGAAGTGCCGGGGCGCAGTGCAATGGCCATTTCCCAACTTAATAAAATTGATAAAGCATTATTAGACCAGGATGAGCTCAACAAACTCATCAATGAAAGTCAGGAACGGCTGATGGACATCGACAGTATCTACGAAACAGAAAACTACAAAGACCTCAGTAGCTTCAACCGGCGTCACCTGCTCAATAAACGCTCATACTGGAAACAACGTCAGGAACAAGTAGAATCAATAGTTGATATTCTTGCAGCAGAGTTGGATAAGCTGGATACACAACGCCGCAGCGTGCAAAAAATTGATAAGCAATGGCATTCAATTACGCAATACCTCGGTAGTGAGGCCAAAGACAGTATTATTCAGAGTAATATTAATCGGGTTTACACTCAAAAAAATCAGCTACTTGGTAAGCTCGTTAAACAGGAAAGTCAATTATTAATGGCCCAGGATCAAGCCATTACTGAAAGGGCCAGAGTACTGTCTTTAGTAGATGAAATAGAACAACAAATAAATGAAGATGAAGACAATGTTTTTGCCCGTAGTCCTTTAGCTTTTAATGAGTTGTTTAAGCATGACTCTTTTAGCTCTGTTAAAACGGCTCTTAAAAAGAATGTGAAGATAGAAGGACAGCTGGTGGCGGATTATCTAAAAGACCATCGCGCCAATGCCTTCATGTTCTTAGTGTTGTTGTTGAGTGGCATTTTGGCTTTTCGGTGGGTAAAAAAAGTTATCATGCGAAAGGGCATCATTGAAAACGGTTCCTATTACCAACAGCAATTCCATCGCCTCTTAAGCGATTACAAAAGCACTGCATTTGTAATAATCATCTGGCTGTCGGCTTTACTATTTCCCAATCAGCCTCTATTATTTAAAGATATCATTCGGGTTGTTATTTGCATCCCACTCATCATCTTATTGTCTCGCCTGGTTGATAGGCGCTTGTTTATAAATATTCTGATATTATTTACCCTGATTCTGATTCAACTCCCATTCAACTTATTTCCACCCAATCAAATTCACTACCAGGTATTTATTATTGTTGCAGCACTCATCGAAATGGTGGTACTGGTTAATATCCGCTTGTACCTTCTTCAATTGATATTGCCCGGTAAACCATTAAGATCATTCATAAACCGCTTTTTGATTGGTGTTATAGGCTTACTTGTCGTTTTTTCATTAATGGGAATTGCCGGATATACTGTACTCACTGAATTAATAGTTAACACCATCCTGACAAATACCTTTAGCATTGCTTTGCTGTTCGTATCTATGCTTATTGCCATTGGTATGATTGATTACCTGTTTGACAGCATGCGTAACCGTAATCTTAAAGTGTTTTATACGCATGGAGCCAGTTTAAGAAAAAGACTGGTGCAGGCTGTTGTTACTGTCTCTGTTATTATGGGCATCTATATTATTCTGCTGAGTATAAAATTAGATGATGAAGTACTGACCTTTATTGGAGACGTACTTACCTACCAGTTCGTCATCAGCGATACATTCAGTTTTTCTTTAGGGCGCATCATCCTGCTGATTGCCATTTTAATACTCTCAATTTTCACAGCTAATGTGATAAAAACCATACTGGAAGAGGATGTTTTAAGTCGAACAAAGCTCGGTCAGGGACTCCCGCATACCATCGCCTTGTTGGCTAAATACACACTTATTACCATTGGTATCACCCTGGCTGTATCTATGGCGGGCATACCCATGACGAGCCTTACAGTACTGATTGGGGCCTTTGGTGTTGGTATTGGCTTTGGCTTACAAAATATCTTTAACAACCTCGTATCGGGATTAATACTGCTCTTTGAACGTCCCATAAAAATTGATGATGTGATTGAAGTGGGACAGCTGTTGGGGCGGGTTAAATCAATTGGCATACGCTCCAGCATTGTGCGCACCTTTGATGGTGCCGAAGTGATTGTACCCAATGGTCAGCTCATATCCAATGAAGTAATCAACTGGACACATTCTGATCCGCAACGTCGCCATGAGGTAATCGTAGGGGTAGCATACGGCTCCGATGCCGAACAGGTAAAACAGATACTGGAAGGTCTTTTACATACTCATGATGATGTGCTCAAAGACCCTGAACCAAGCGTACTGTTTATCAACATGGGCGACAGCTCACTGGATTTCAGGCTATTATTCTGGATATCGAAAGTACAGGAAGGTTTAAAAATTAAAAGTGAAATTACGCAAATGGTCTATGATGCACTTAACCAAGCAGGCATTACTATCCCATTCCCTCAGCGAGATATTCATATTATCAGCCAACCTGACAAAAAGTAGCCAAAGTCTGCTGTCAAAATAATGGTTGCATCACTTTTTTTGGAAATATCGACTATCCGTTGTTTTTCTGAAATAGCGATTATCGGGAACATGCCCTCCCGTCTGTAGCTTCTGCTTTTGTGTTGTTTTTTGCACCATGGCTTTAGTGGTTGACGGATCATCGCTTAGATACACTGGTATATCTGCATCTTCTGCTATTTCCAGTACTCGCCCATAAGCCTCTGGCAGGTTCAGGCTTTGAGCACTCTTCCATACACCCTTGCCCAATATCGCTATCTCCTCTCCTTCCTCCAGAATACCTTCACGGTAACGCAAAGTTTTATTAAAACCCAGCATATTCTCGCTCTCATAGCCCTTATGATTCAGGTACCACTCCAGCTGCTCACTGGCATCATTCATAAAACCCGATGAGAAGTTGCGATCCTGTACAATATAACTTTTCAGTTGACCTCTGCCAATGCAGGCATAATCTGCACCATCGCGAATAACAAATTTACCGGCTACCTCTTCTTCAATCAACTTCTTCCAATGGGAGCTTTTGCCCGAGGACACCTTTTGCTCAACAAGTACATGGTAATAGGCACATTTTCTGTTTGACAAAGGCGCGACCAAAGCTTCATCGGTAATTTCAACCGTCCCAACCACCTTCGCCACATCGCCATCTCTAAAATCACTTAGGTGCTTCAAAACAGCCTTTTTAAGCTTACGTTTAATCAGTGCTTTCTTATTAAAAAAAGAAGCCAGAACAATAACGACTATAAAGCCGACCACAAAAATTATAAAAACAGGATTTTCCAACATAAGGGATGTGATTTGAGTAAAACTCAGGTAAACAAGAGTACCTAAATATACAATACATTTTGATAATACCATTCGCCCATTACCTGCTATGTTAGTTACATTATCATTTATGCATCAAAAACAGGCCATATCTGAACAATTTCGATAACAGATCCTTGAATGATTAAACCACATACATGATGAATACATTTAAGGATACTATATACATCCTGTTTGGCAGCAGAACAGGCAACTCCAAGGCGGTTGCAATACTGGCCCATGAATATGCCAAAAGTTTGGGATATGCTTCTGAATTGCGCGATATGCAGGACATGGATTTTAATGAATTGCAACAGATGCCATATCTTCTTGTGGCAGTTAGCACCCATGGTGAAGGAGAACCACCGGTACAAGCCGAAGGTTTTTATGAATATATTCACGGAAACACTATCAACCAATTAAACACCAGGTATGCTGTACTTGGCCTTGGCGATAGCAGTTACCGCTATTTCTGTCAAACCGGTGAAGACATTGATAAGCGCCTGCAAGAGTTGGGGGGCCAACGCTTAATGGAGCATGTCAAATGTGACATCGATTTTGAGGAGACAGCCAAAAGCTGGGTGCTGGATGTATTTAAAACACTGGAAAGTCAGCTAAAAGCGGTTCATCCCCCGCAAAAGGAAGGCTTTGTATTTGACCTGAAGCTGGGACACGATTCCACATCCGCTTATAAAGCAGAACTGCTTCAGAAAACTATGCTTACCGCCGAAGGCAGTAGTACAAAAGTGCTGCACGTGAGCTTATCACTCAAAAACGCTGGTATGGATTATCAACCCGGCGATGCCATTGGGGTTTATGGCACCAATTCGCGCAGCCTGGTGGATGAGCTACTCAAGCAACTTGGATTTGACAAAGCCTATCCGGTGGAGATAAAGAACCAGACATGTATGCTCAAGGAGCTGCTGATACATGATTATGAGCTGACTTTGATTACCCCGCTTGTGATTCGTAACTATGCCGAAATTGTGAATAACACAGCACTTAACGAACTGATTGCTGATGACCAACAACTGGAAGCATATGCTGAAGACAAAGATGTGATGGACATGGTGACAGATTTCCCGGGCCCTATAACGGTTGAAGGATTCCTGAGTGTACTGCGCAAACTGAGCCAGCGCTTATATTCTGTTGCATCAAGTAGCCTGGTTGTGGGCGAACAAGCTGATATTACAGTTAAAATCATTGAAAACAGGCACGACCAACGTACCCGTAATGGCGTATGCTCATCCTTTTTATGGAACCGCCTGGATGTGGGTGACAGAGTGCCCGTTACGCTTGAAAGCATCTCTAAATTCAGGTTGCCGGAAACAGACACTACTCCCATTATCATGATTGGTGCTGGTACGGGTATTGCGTCATTCCGTGGTTTCCTGCAAGAACGCTTTGCACGTAAGGCATCGGGCCCAAACTGGCTATTATTTGGTGAAAGAAACCGACAAACGGATTTCCTTTACGAAGAGGAATTAAAGAGCTATCAGCACTCAGGCCTGCTAAGCAAACTAAGCACAGCCTTTTCAAGAGATGGTGAGCAAAAGTTCTACATCAATCAAGTTCTTGAGCAGGAAGGTAGCGAAATAATGAACTGGATTAATAAAGGCGCCGTCATATATGTTTGCGGCAGCAAAGATAAGCTGGCTGTTTCGGTACGCGCAAGTTTAATTAAGGTATTTAGTCAGTATCTGCAGTTAAACGAAGAGCAGGCGGGTCAACACCTCGAAGAGCTTAAAAGCAATAAACAATACCAGGAAGAAGTATATTAACTACTTCTTCCTGATTTTCTTTAATACCTCTTATTTAACCGGCTTAAGCTGATCAATCCAGGTAGCCTTTTCGTCGTAATGCATCAAAAATGGCTTGTATGATTGCTTATAATCGCGATGACGGATGTATTGTATCTGAAAGTACTTGTCGCCATTCACCGGATTATCGATAATCCCCATAATCTGCGCTTTGCCCATGGCGGCCGACATGGATGGAGCCGTTACCGTTTTAGCTAAGCTCGATGTAACACGTATGGCATCGGTGTATATTTCGTAGGCCTTAGCCAAAGGCACCTGGAAATATTCATAAGGCCCGGTTTCGCGCTCGACAAACATGTAGTACGGCACCATGCCCATATTCACCTGTTGGTCCCACATTTTAGCCCATACTTCTGCGGAGGCATTGATGTGATTCAGTAAAGGAGATTGCGTACGAATTTCGGCACCTGTAGCTCGTATATTATCAATAGCCTCAGCCACGGCACTGTTCGACATTTCCTGATAATGATTGAAATGAGCCATAATGGACAGGTGAATACCCTTATCGACAATGTGCTTAAAAAGGTCCAACATCTCCTGTGCCTCTTCATTATACTGAGGCAGAAAAACAAACGGCCACCATGTTAATGATTTGGTTCCAAAACGGATTGTTTTTAGGTTTTTTAAGTCGGCTTTGAAAATGGTATCAATGTATTTACTGATGGTGCGCGGACTCATGATCATTGGGTCGCCACCGGTAAATAGTAATTCATGCAAATGCTCATGCTGCCTGAAGTACTCACATACCTGATCTATTTCCTTCATGGAAAACTGCAAATCCAAATCCTTTACAAACTGAGGCCAGCGGAAGCAAAAGGTACAATTGGCATGACAGGTTTGTCCCTGGGTAGGAAAAAACAGGGCAATATCGCGGTATTTGTGCTGTACTCCCGGCAAAGGCTCACCATTGAGCTTGGGTATATTTGACTGTTGTTGCGCCGGATGCGGATTCAGGCCTAAGCGAATATCGTTGGCTATTTTTGTTATTTCGTGTTGCGGCAGGCCTTTTTCAACCGCCCACTTAACCTTATCATAGTCAGCTTCTCGCAGCATATGTCGATTAGGAAAAGTTAAAATGTAACAGGGATCTGTTTCAAAATTTGCCCAGTCTATCAGGTAATCCACCACATAATTGTTGGCTTTGAAAGGCAATACCCGTGAAACAATTTCAATCTCATGCTTCACCTCCTCCGGAAGCATTTTCATGTATTCAATCTGCCTAAAATTTTTAATATTATAACTTAATATCTTCATAAATTTTACTGATGCTATTGGTCCTCATCAATACCAACACGAGCCATTACAAATTGTTTTCGTCATGGCGGAATACATCCATACTCACCTACAAATACGCTTTATCGGGTTTTACTGAACAAAACAAAAGGCCGTTGTGTCATCAACAGCCTTCTGATATTTATTTTAAGCCAGTGCCTCCAAAATGCGTTGAGGCGTTATTGGCATCTGATTGACACGTGCTCCGCAGGCATGATAAACAGCATTGGCTATGGCTCCACCAACCGTTATTATAGCTGGCTCTCCTCCACCTTGAGGAGGGGCATTCATATCATCCACAAATACACATTCGATTGGAGGTGTTATTGCAAATTTGGCAATATCATAAGTATCAAAGTTCTGTGTTTCAACAGCTCCACCAGTAAATTCGATATCCTCGTAAAGCGCATAGCCTAATCCCATAGTCAAACCACCTTCGGTTTGTACAATGGCACCATGCGGATTGACTACCTGCCCCATATCCTGTGCACACACCATTCTTAATGGCTTCACTACTCCAGTTTCAGGATCTATTTCCACCTCGGCCAACAATACTACAATGGTGCCTGCGTCGGCACCGATAGCTATCCCGCAACCACGATTAGTACCAGTTTTAGCAGTTGTATAGCCAAAGGTTTCTTTAGCCAGTTGTAAAGTCTTTCTTATTTTTGGGTCTTCAATATTAAGCAAGCGGAATTCTAACGGATCCATACCTACTCTTTCAGCCACAACATCAATATGCGATTCGCGGGCAAAAGTAGTAGTGTTATTTCCCGGTGCGCGCCAGGCGCCGGTAGCAAACGGATGAACATTCTTACCGTTAACTATTTGTGTTTTAACATTCGGAATATTGTAAAAATCCTGTGTTCCCCTTGGGCCCGCACAATAAATATCAAAATTCCAAGCACTTAAGCGACCATTATTTTGCACACCAGCTTTGACCTTTACAACAGCCGCCGGGCGAAACCAGTCATACATAAACTCTTCCTGACGCGACCAGGCCACTTGCACGGGCTTACCCGTCAATCTGGCCAGTTTGGCACATTCAATGGCCTGTTGATTATATATCTTACCACCAAACCCACCTCCAATAAATATTTGTTTGATATGCACTTTTTCAAGCGGAATATTTAAAGCATCAGCAACAGCTTCACGGGTTCCAAAAGGGGTTTGTGTTGAGGCCCACATCACCAGCTTATCGCCTTCAAACTGCGCTGTGGCCGCATGTGTTTCAATGGAAGCATGAGCCTTGTAACCATCTAAATAATTCGCTTCTACAATATTCTCAGCTTCCTGTAATCCTGTTGCTACATCCCCTTTTTCTTCTGTCGTTCTGCTTGAATCAGCTGTTTTCAATATGTGCTCAAAGATACTTGCTGTATTCATTTTGGCTTCAGGAATTTCCCATTCAGCTTTCATCTTAACCATGGCTTCTTCCGCCATTAAGGGATCATTATGCAAAGCGGCGATTAATCCATCTTCATTAATGATTGTAACCCCGGGGATACTCTGTGCGCGTGACACATCCAATGATTTTAAACCAGCTCCGTGGGCTGGCGGCCTTTTTAGATAAGCATACAGCATGCCGGGCAGTTGAATATCTGAAGTATATACAGCTTGTCCTGTGACCTTTTTAATAGCATCGGTACTGATGATTGGTTGTCCTATAGTCTTAAAATCTTCTGCTTTCTTTAATTTCGGTGGTGCACTAATGGTTTTAACAATCTTTTGACCCCTTGTCAATTCAGCATAGCTTACTTTACGCTTTGTATCTGTTTTTGAAACAACAAAACCATCCTTATTCATCAATTCACTTTCGGCACACTGCAGCTTTACACTTGCCAGCTTTAGTAATTCGGCTTTTGCTTCGGCTGCGGCAGCGCGCAAAAGCGGATCGAAAAAGCGGGTGGTCAATGAGCCCCAGGTACCCGCATCGTATGGACACAGCTCGGTATCGCCCATCACCATATTGATGGTGTTCATTGGTATCTCTAGTTCCTCGGCCAATACCTGTGCCAATGATGTGATAACACCCTGCCCCATTTCAATTTTACCGGTATAGCAGTCAACGGTGCCGTCTTCTTTAATGCGTAAATAAGCATTCAAGTCCAGTTCTTCATCGCTGCGCTTATCATGATCATCTTCTGACCTTGATTTAAAAGCAAATGAACTAAGAGAAAAAACGATGATTAAACCACCTCCCAGTTTCTTAATAAAGTTACGTCGGTTAATGCTCCGAACTGGTTGATCAACATTGTCGAAATAGAGTTGATGTATTTGATTCTCTTTCATTTGTTGCTTCCTCCATTCATTTGTTTAGCGGCTGATTCTACTGCGTTAGTAATTCGACGATATGATCCGCATCGACACAAATTGTCATTCATACCTTCAATTATTTCTTCCCGGCTGGGGTTAGGATTATTATTTAATAAACCCACAGCGTTCATAATCATACCCGGGGTACAATAGCCACACTGCTGCGCATCATGCATGACGAATGACTCCTGAACAGGATGCAGCTTATCCCCAATAGCCAGGCCTTCGATAGTAGTCACCTGCCTGCCCGCCACCTCGCTTACAGCCATACCGCAGGAACGCATGGCTTCACCATCAACAAGAATGGTACATGAGCCACAAAAACCTATACCACAGCCATACTTTGTGCCTGTTAAACCCAGTTTAGTTCGCAAAACCCACAATAAAATATCGTTGGGATTAGCTTCGACCATAACTGTTTTATTATTAAGAGAGAATGAAATCTGTTCCATAGTGTCAATGTTTATTTTATCTGGTAGTGTTCAACTACTAAGGTAGTTAATTATTTAGTTCTTTACTATAAAGCCAGTTCATCACACAATTGTGTTCAGGCAGCAACTTCTCAGGCTTTATCACAAGCGTTTGATTGGATGACTCTATTATAAAGTTGTGATCAATTTCCAAACAGTTGCCCGATAGCTTTTTGGCAGGATTATGTATTCCAATAAGTTTAACAAATAAGCTTTTGAGCGTATCATATTCTTGCTGGTTTATGATTAGTTCTAATTTTCGCCGATCAATCGCATCTTTATATTTAAGCTGATAGGTGGAGTCATTTTTTTGCCGCTGAATACGTAAAATACTCTTTCCAAAAGTGTTTGCCGCATATCCTCCATGATGAGGGATTGTTACTCTTACATGACCACTTTCAAAAATGGTTGCTAATTGATCCGTCATTTGGGAGGATGTCGGTTGCTGATGAACAAAACCCACTAAAACAACTAACAAAAGTGCTAACAAATAAATAATCCTCAGAGATTTCATACATTTAGCATTGACTTAAACCTGATATCTAAAGTTAATAATTAACCACTTAACAAATCAAATCTAAATCTACATCGATGAGATATGGATAAGAATACCATAGCTTAAGTTAATTCTAATTATCCTTTTAAACGTCCCAGAGCCTCGTTGTATTCCTCCCTGTTATCCAAATCTATGACAACTTCATCCGATTCAATTTCAAGATATTCTATATCATCGGCATGTTGATGAAATAGTTGACGTAGGCCAATGTTTGGATCCAATTGATTAATCTTCTCTCTAAATTTGCCACTAATCAATACTGGATGGCCTTTTTTGCCATCGAATACAGGTACTACCAATCCTTTATCACTTTTTCGATAGGCATCAACCATGCGATTGATTGTTGCAGGCTGAACAAAGGGTTGATCGCCCGGCAAAACAAAAAATGCACCAAAACCATCGACCGCTCTGACACCGCATTGAACTGATGAAAGCATACCTTCGGCATAATCAGCATTAAAAGCCAATTGTACCGGCAGATGATTTATTTTTTGGGAAATTTGCTCTGCATTTGCTCCGGTAACGACAACTGTATGATCCACTTTTGAATGCAGCGATGCATCCACGACGGTTTCAATGATGGTTTGCTCGCCAAAAGGTAGCAACATCTTGGCCGCATTCATCCGTTTACTCATTCCGGCAGCTAATATAATCATCGCTACATCCTTCACTGACACTTTTTTACGACGCACCTGTACCAGCTCAGCAGCAATACTCACAGCTATTTCCTGAACCGTTTTCGCACCAATATCCAATCCGATGGGGGAATAAATGGCATCCAGTTCAGTCTGCGTGGCCAGTTTTTTATTCAGTAAATCTTCTTTTATAAGTTGCACTTTACGTTTACTGCCAATCATTCCAATGTAACCGGCATCTGATTTCAGGCAAGCCAATAAAGAAGCGTAATCAGTTTTATGTCCCTGAGTAACAATAACAACATAGGTATCAGGTGTTGGCTGCAACTTTTTGATACTATCGCTTAGGTTACCAATTATTAGCTGTCGAGCGTCAGGCAACATAGCTTCATTGGCATATTCAGGACGGTTATCCAGTACAGTGACCTCAAAATCTAGTAAAGAACCTATGTGACACAATGCTTGCCCAATATGACCTGCACCAACTATTATGAGCCTGGCTGGAGGACTGAGCCATTCTACCAACACATGTACATTATCCACCAGGTTATAACAAGTTGTTTGATGCTGATGACATTTTGCCACGTATGGTCTGTAGCGTAGTAAATCTTCATGCAACCTATACTTTTCTTCCTGCCAATAACGTCTTATACCCTTTTGCTCACATACAAGTATAATTAAATGACCCGTTTTCCCTTTCTTTAACGAACTGCTCATTTGTGAGAATACCTCGACATGTTTCTCTGGTGAAAAATCCAGTAAAAAACTGGCTTCACCGCCACAAATGGCACCTGCCTCATCTTCAATTTTAGCCGTATAACTGATGGTTCGCATCAAATGATGCATATCGGCAGTATGACGGCAGGCGAGCCGTTCGGCTTCGGCTTCAAGAATACCTCCGCCTAATGTTCCTTTCAGTAAACCATCTTGATTAAATATGGCTGAAGCCCCTGGCACCTGTGGCGCCGAGCCTTTCTTACAAATCAGCGTTCCCAGGATAACTGGCTGTTCCTGTTCAATTAACTGAAGCAGATGTTGATAAATATTAAGCATAACTGAATGAAGAATATGCCTAAATTTACTTTAATCGTTCGAATTAAAAAAGTCAGTCGGCAGAGGTGAAACTGTTCTGCTGGTTCATGACATTCTTTAAGTTAAAATTCATGAGGCCAGCAAACCATTAGCATTTTCCTCTTGCACAGGGACTATTGGTAATAAAAACACCGAAAGCCATACCCATTAATACATTCTGCATGGCCGTATCGCTCCAGAGGATTAATTTCGCAGCATCCTGCTCAATAATAAACAAAACATAACCGATTGAAGCTCCTATCGCGGCGTATACAATGGTTTTCTTAAAATGCGGTGACTTAAGCAAACGCTTCAGCCAGCTCCCCTCCTGCTCTATTTCAAGCTTTTTAAATTTAAATGGTTCCATGCTGTTTCTATTTACAGGTATAGCCTAAGGAGTTGATAAGTTCTTTCACCACATCCAGCTCAATCTTTCCACCTTCAAGTGTTACTGTTTTATTAGCCAGATTCACCTTTGCACTATCAATAAAGTCAAGCTTTTCCAGGTTACTTTCAACATTGGCTTTACAATGATTACAAGTCATCCCATCTACCTGAATAACTTTGGCTGTAACAGGTGCAAACGTAAACTGTGTGGCTGTCTGCTGATTAATGACCGGCGTAACTGTTTCTGCCGGTTTTGATGACTTGTATTTCTGATAGTATCCATTGATGATGAGCAATAACAGAACAATGCCCGATGCTATCTGCCACCAGCTTAAGCCTTCGCCATGCTGATGCCCCAGATGCTGATTAGCTATCTGCGTAAACCACTCTAGTGGTAATACATAATCAATCAGCATACCAAAGGCCAGTGCACCAAAGATGATTGTACCTAAATATGCTAATAAACTACGCTTTCCCATTACTTTCCCAATCATAGTAATGGTGGCTGCATTGGTGGCCGGACCAGCCATCAGCAATACAAAAGCAGCTCCGGGACTGATGCCTTTGAGTATTAAAATAGCCGCTAAAGGAATTGAACCAGTCGCACAGATATACAAAGGTACCGATACCAGTAAAATCATCAGCATCTGCAGAACTGGTGGCATATTCAACAACTCAAAAAAGTTGTTAGGTATTAATGCAGAGATAATAGCTGCCAGCACCAAACCAATTATCAACCATTTGGATATATCCTGAATGAACTCCACGAAACCATATTGGAATACGGCTTTGAATTTTTGCGAAATGGTTTTATGCTTGGTTGTTGATTGATGAAATGTTTGACTGTTGGGCTCATTAGCGGTGATAACACTGGTGATTAAACCTCCTGATATGCCGGTAACCAGGGCTGCCATCGGCCTGATAATAGCAAAAGGTAAGCCCATCAGTGAAAAGGTAGCCAATATAGAATCTACACCTGTCTGCGGAGTAGAAATAAGAAACGAAACAGTACCACCTTTTGATGCCCCATTCTTATAAAAAGCGGCACCGGTAGGAATAACACCGCAAGAGCATAACGGCAATGGAATACCAAACAGTGAGGCCAATACTGACGATTTAAAGGGGTGTCCGTTAAAGTACTTCTCAATCCGCTGCTTGGGGATAAAAGCATATAATAAACCTGCAAATAAAAAACCTAAAAGTAGATAGGGAGACATCTCACTTAGAATGGCGAAAAAATCTCCTAAAAATGAAAGTATGAATTCTGTGATTTTCATAATCCGTTTAAGTTATACAACTGGCCTAACCAGATGCGCTGTTACTAACAATACAAAGTAAGTGCTAATCCGGTTCAGAATGCTTACAGTTTTATGGATAAGAGTTACATCATTTTGGTTTATACTCTATCCAATGGTTTACGCTTGTAATCCTTTAGTTGCTTGAAATGTGATGGTGTAAGCCCGGTAATCTTTTTAAACTGGCTGGATAAATGCTGTACACTACTGTAACCTAATTTCCAGGCAATCTCTTTTAACGACAACTCATTGTAAACCAACAACTCTTTGGCCTTTTCAATCTTTTGAAGAATGATGTATTTTTCAATGGTTAATCCTTCTACGGATGAGAACAACTTGCTCAGGTATGAGTAATCATAGCCCAAGGCATTCGAAAGATAATCGGAACTGTTAACAGTTTCTCCTTCCACATCAGAATGATGTATTTTTTCAATGATCAGTGTTTTTATACTATCCACCAGTTGTCCTTTTTTATCATCAATCAGCTCAAAGCCGTTGTCAGAAAGCACAGCTTTCACCTTATTTATGTCGACTGACGACAGCTCTTTATCCAACTCAACAATACCTAACTCAATCGACGTCACAGGCAGCTTTAATATATCAAACTCCTCTTTCACTACTTTTATGCAGCGATTACAAACCATATTTTTAATATGCAGAATGGTCTTACTCATACAGCTGTTAATGATGATGGTGATGCTCATGTGAACCTGGAAGATCCAGTAAAGCTGCACCTGAATCTTTTAATAAACCAACCGACCACTTGATAATTACCAATGAACTGATAATGGCAGCTACAGTATCAATAAAAGGGATATCCCACTTCATGGCGGCCGTCAGGCCAATAATAGCCGTTAAACTGGTTAGGGCATCGGCTATTACATGTAAATAGGCTGCCCTTATGTTATGGTCCGAATGCTCATGATCATGGTGCAATAAAAAAGCACTGGCAATATTAACGAACAACCCTATGATGGCTACCAGTATAGCTTCTTTGTAAACGATATCGGTCGGATGAAAGATACGCTCAATGGCTTCAACCATTATGACTAAAGCAAAAATCAGCAACATTAATCCGCTGCTATAACCCGAAAGAGAAAGAATTTTTTTTGATTCTCCTTTGAATGTTCCGGAAGCTGACAAACGCCTTACCAAAACATAGGCCAGCCAGCTTAAACCTATGGCCAGCACATGTGATCCCATATGAATGCCGTCTGCCAGTAAAGCCATTGAATTGGTGATGATACCATAAATTATCTCAACTACCATGGTAACAGCGGTTAATAAAACCACCCAAAGCGTTTTCTTTTCATGATGATGTTTTTCCATAGAACCTTAGGTTTAATCTACAAAACTAATGGCTTTCATCATCTTATCAAATACCAATCAATGGTGGTTTTTATGCGCATACCTGCATAACTTGTTTTAACTAACATTGATCCCCTCACGACATAGCTCTATCGCTTTCCACTCTCCATCAATCAACTCGGTGGTATGCGTAAAACCTGCTTCCAAAAGCAACTGTGCCACCTCATCAAAACCATTTAGCAGTTTATCAGGATGATGTGCATCACTGTTAATAGTAATCGGAATATTCAGTTCTTTAATTTTTGCAAAGTGTTCAGGCCCCGGAAACAAATGCCCGTCACGGAAATAAGCCTTGGTATTGATTTCCACAATAACACCCTTCTCTTTAATCAGTTCCAGTGTTCTATGCACTTCGTCAATATACCACTGTGCATTTTCATCAAACAAATTTAAACGAACATTGTGCATCTTTATCTTATCCATATGCCCAATGATATCGGGTGTTGCACACTCAAGCATCTCACGCTGCAATTCATAATAACGAATGGCAGCCTGCTTAATATCTCCATCAAAACTCTCTTGCAAGCCTTGTTTAAATTCGTCTAAGGGGGCATCTGCTGCCCAGTGGGTACCATCATTCATCTGCCCTATGAAATGCACTGAACCAACGACATAATCCAACTCAGCATTTTTGATTAAATCATGCTTGGCCGAAATCAGTTGCGGAATATAATCTACTTCCAGCGATTTATAAACAGCTATACGCCCCTCATATTTTGCTTTCAACTCTTCTACCTCTCTAAGGTAAGCAGGCAAGTTTTCAGCCTGCATATTCCAATCCGTCCAAAATGGCACAGGCGCATGCGATGAAATACCGATGGCATCCATCTTAAGTTCAATAGCTTTCAAAATATAATCCTCAATCTTGCCCTGACCGTCACAATAATCACAATGCCCGTGGTAGTTTGTCCATCCCATAATTCACAATAATATCAAAGGTTTAATCTCTTGCCTACATTTACTTTTAATTCAGAAGCAAAAATTATAAAATATCTTCAAACTAATGCAAAAACAGGCTTAAATTTTAATCAAACAAATCTCTTCATGAAAAACATGAAATTGGCCTGATTGTTTAACTTTGCAGCTTGCAAAATTGAAGGACATGGGTTTTATTGATGAAATAAACAGAAGACGTACATTTGCCATTATCAGTCACCCTGATGCCGGTAAAACAACGTTGACAGAAAAATTACTTTTATTTGGTGGTGCGATACACGTGGCAGGTGCTGTTAAATCAAATAAGATAAAGAAAACAGCCACCTCTGACTTTATGGAGATTGAGAAGCAGAGAGGTATTTCTGTTGCCACCTCGGTGATGGGTTTTGAATACGATGGATACAAAGTAAATATCCTTGATACACCAGGTCACCAGGACTTTGCCGAAGATACTTTTCGCACACTAACAGCTGTTGACAGTGTTATTATTGTTGTTGATTCTGCAAAGGGAGTTGAGGCTCAAACGCGTAAACTGATGGAAGTATGCCGTATGCGCAATACCCCTGTAATTGTTTTCATTAATAAACTTGACCGCCCGAGTAAAGATCCTTTTGATCTGCTGGATGAAGTTGAAGAAGAACTGAAAATTAAGGTACGCCCATTGAGCTGGCCAATTGGTAATGGCCCACAGTTTAAAGGTGTATACAACCTGTTTGACGAAAGTCTTTACCTGTTTGAGCCAAGCAAACAAGTGCTTGAAGACGGCATCTCGATAAAAGATTTAAATGATCCGGCACTGGCCGAACAGATTGGCGACGAATCAGCCGATATGATTCGTGAAGAACTGGAACTGGTGAACGGTGTTTACCCTGAGTTTGAATCACAAACCTATATGGATGCCCAGGTAGCTCCTGTCTTTTTTGGTAGTGCTTTAAACAACTTTGGCGTGAAGGAGCTGCTGGAATGTTTCTTAAAGATTGCTCCATCGCCACAACCTTCTCAAGCTGAAGAGCGTGTAGTAGATGCCAAGGAGGAAAAAATGACGGGTTTTGTATTTAAGATCCATGCTAATATGGATCCTAACCACCGTAACCGTCTGGCATTCCTAAAAATTTGTTCGGGTAAATTCCAAAGAAATACAAACTACCTCCACGTACGCCATGGTAAGAACATGAAGTTCTCAAGCCCTACTGCTTTTATGGCCGAAAAGAAGTCAATTATCGATGAGGCCTATCCAGGCGATATTGTGGGTATACCTGATACTGGTAACTTTAAAATTGGTGACACATTAACATCGGGTGAAAAGCTCAACTATAAAGGTTTACCTAGTTTCTCGCCTGAGCTGTTCCGCTATATTGAAAATGCCGACCCAATGAAATCGAAGCAATTGGCTAAAGGTATTGACCAGCTTATGGATGAAGGTGTTGCGCAGCTTTTTACCAGTCAGTTTAACGGGCGTAAAGTGATTGGTACTGTTGGTGCTCTTCAGTTCGAAGTAATTGAATACCGTTTACTACACGAATACGGAGCCAAGTGTCGTTACGAACCAATCAACTTGTACAAAGCCTGTTGGTTGGAAAGCAATGACAAGGAACAATTGGAAGACTTTAAGAAACGTAAATTACAATACATGGCTAAAGATAAGTTTGGACGTGATGTGTTTATGGCCGACTCAGCCTACATGCTTCAAATGGCTGAGAGTAATTTCAAAAATATTAAATTCCATTTCACTTCGGAGTTTTAAATGCTACAAATCATACAAAGAAGGTGAGTTTAAAAGCTCACCTTTTTTGTTGGGTTTATGTCCTGAAGGGGTTTATTTCCTGTAAAAAATAGAGTAAATTTATAGGATTAAGCCCTACTATTATGACCACAGATTGCGATAAAAAACATAAAGGTGCCCCACCGAGTAACTATCACCTTTCGGTTGGCAGCCAAACAGAGCGAAACATTGTTGTGCACAAGGACGATTTGGCAACCTCATTAAGAACCGGTAAGGTGCCATTTATATCAACCGCCGCCATGATTGTGTATATGGAACAATGCTGCGTGGCGCTGATTGATCCTAACCTGCCGGTTGGCTACGATACAGTTAGTACGGAAATGAATGTTCGCCATCTCCATACCGCCAAATTAGGCGAAGAGGTGATTTGCCGGGCACATCTTAAGTTTATGGAAGGAAAAAAACTGTTTTTTGATGTAGCCATGGTCAATAAAAAAGGTGATTCTATTGGTATAGGTGCTCATGAGCGCTACATTGTTTGCCATAAAACATTTGTAGATGAACATGGTGGATAAAAAGAAAGGCTAACGCGATGGTTAGCCTTTACTGAATATTGTTTGTCAATCTTTAAAAGTTAAACCTGGTCATTATTGGTTTGGCACCAACCTTATAAACTTCCTTAGCGCTCCACATATCTTCTGATTTTCCATGCACTACCAACTCTCCGTTAGTTGTTAAAGCCATCAGGCGACGCCTGCGAGAATCGTAATCAATTCCTCTAAATGGCTCATTGGCATAATCACCTGTCACAATTGCAGCAGTAGAGAGCTCCTCTTCTTCGTCCTTATCAATATAAACTGAATTCTCACAAAGCTTACCATAAACGTAATACAGGGTGCGTCCATCGTTTGAAATTGTTAAGGGATGAGGCGAATCGGCCAACTTAGGACCTAACTCAAAATCAATTGGTTCATTGGTCAGGTAAGTAGTATCACGTTTATCATCTTCTTCTCCGATTTCTTCTGTTACAAATTGACGGTCTAGTTTAATCAAACCTTGCGTATCACCATTGCAATACACCCATACTTTACGATCGATATCTACGACCATGTCAATGGGATTATTAAATACTAAATCAACCGTATCAACTTTAGTCTGGTTACTCATGTCAATTACGTGCACCTTGGCGCCATCGCCACTGCCTTTACATGCTGCATACAGGTATTTTCCTGAACTTATAAGTTTTTGCGGACCTTGCGCTACTTCATAAGTTTTAACAATCGTATTACTTTCTAGGTCGTAGGCTGAAACACTTGATTCGCCATGAGCGACATAAATAGTTGAGCCCCCGGTGGTCATTACATCAACAGGAGAAGTAAAATCTTCTATACTGCCAGCTCCTATAAAACCCTCCAGGTTAATCATCTCAATACTATTTTCAGAAGGAACCGCTACATATGCAATCCCTTTTGTAAAATCAGAGGTCTTATTAATCGCCATGGCCGTAGCACCTGCACCAATGGCATTATAAATATCATTCTTACACTCTTCGCGCTCGTAGTTATAATAGCTGATACTGCCGTTGCTGGTTCCCTGATTTAATATAAACGCTCCCTGATGCTCTTCCAGATTATAGATACTTACATCGTTACAGGCGGTAAAACCAATGGTAGAAGCAAAGCCAAGGGCAATAAATAATTTCTTCATATGTCTATTCACTCTATGTTTCTTTATTAATTAGGCGCTTGCCTTATTTAAGCTACCAAAGATATTATTCCTTTTTTAAATATTGATAAGTCTCTTCTTTGTTTTTATTACAGAGGCCTAAAACCGCTAGCCAGCGCTCCTAAACAACCATTTGAAATAAAAATGGCCGGATAAACCGGCCATATGTGAAACTTCAACAAAAGTTGGAGTTTGGTTAGGGAGTATTAGTTGTTAAAGTATACTGAATTAGGATAATTGGATGTTGAACTATACGAGCTAAGTACACTAGCATCTGCTTCATTCATCAAAAGTACTTTATTATTATTGGCATCCATTCCATATACTGTGTTGTAATCAGGATTTACTTCAATACCATAAAGAGCCTGGTCCAACCATTTTTCGGTAGGAAGTACCTCTGCATCAATATCCATTTTATATACTGCATCTGAAATGTAATATACATATCCTTTGGGTGAAACGGCTAATAGGTTAGTTCCAAAAGTGGCCAAGGTGGCAGGTATAGCAAATGAATTTACAACCGCGTCTGTTTTGGTACTGATTTTATAAATTTTAGCGTCTGACAATTGCCAGTTGGCATCATAAGCACCTCTGCTGAATGCCCACAGGTTATTTTCTGCATCTGCTTTTAAAACTGTTGTTCCAAACCCAACTTCAATGGTAGAAACTACTTTACTTGTATTAATATCGATGACTGAAATGGTATTATCAGCACCCCACCCACCTGAGTTGGCTACATACATTTTATCAGCAATCTTCACCATCATTTCAGGACCTTGACCAACAGCAATTTTGCCAACCAATTCAAACTTCTTGAAATCGTATATTAGGACTTCACCGTCCATCGAACCATTTGAAATATAAACAGTGCTCTTGGTAGCCTGCTTCACAAATCGAGGGTAAGTCAGCTGCTGATCATCAATTGTTTCAACACTTTTAAAGTCACGCATTCTTACCAATTCTACTTTTTGAGAATTATTGACCACAATAAAACCCAATGTATCAACCACCTCAAAATCTGTTACAACATCACCTAAATCCCTACCATTAACCGATTTAAATATATTATTATCGCTTACTTCTGCTGAGTAGAAACTAATTGCACCATTGTTCTTATTAAAACCACCTTCGCAAACAACAAAATCACCTTTTAACGAAGGATATTCCGGCTTTGGATCATCATTGGTACAGGATGCGAACAGAAGTGCTACAAGAGCAAAAAGAATTTGAAACTTAAACTTTTTCATGATTATTTAATTAAGTATGTATTTTATTTTTATTTGCCATGTGCGTCCGGGCATAGGGTACGAACGAATGGACTGATAGCTCTGATTGAATATATTTTCGAGTGAGAATTGAGCAAACAACTCTTGCTTACCAAAACTGAACGTTTTTGCCATGCGGCCATTCATCAACCAATACGGATCCAATGCATACACTGAATCGTCGTAGTATCGTTTGGAAACAAATTTCCAGTTAAGCTGAAAAGCTATTTTATTACTGGTAACAAAGCCTGAGGAAACATGACACATCCACTCTGGTGAATAGTATAACGAACGTCCCACCTGAGCCTGAATATTTCCTTCAATGCTTTCAATTGTAGCTTTATTATAGCCCAAGGATGCATTGTTTTGCATCAACAAGGAAGTAAATTGCTTCTCGTGATTAACTTGTACATCCACTCCGCGAGTCAATACATCGCTGTAGTTTTTAGCATACCAAAGAGCACCTTCGGGGCGCCAGACAATCATGTTTTCTACCGGACTGTAATAGGCTGCAATGTCAGCGGTTAGCCGCCCCCACTGTTTCATATCCAGATGATAATTGCCACCCACCTCAACAGAATAGCCTTCTTCAGGTTGCAAATCAGTATTACCGCCTGGTTTCCAGAATAAGTCATTAAATGTTGGTCGCCTGAACTTTTGGGAAAAAGCACCTCTGACGATTAAGTTATTAACTAAGGGATACTGCACACCAGCATTAAATAGTATATTCGAATTAACATTATTGCCAAAATCCTTGCGAACCGCTATATTAAAACTCACCTTATTGGTATACTTAAGTCCTCCTATCAAACCGATTACGCGGTCATGCGCTTCACCTCCATAGGCATCAACTATTCCCTTGGTATAACTATAAGTGGCACCTGCATCTAAAGATAGATGGTTGGTGAAATAAACACGGTAATTTACATCGCCCATCCAAGCCTTGCTCTTTATTCGTGAATCAATTAAAACCTTAGGTGCATCAATGCTATCTTTTTGTATATAATGCTGATCTGCGTAAAACCAGGCACCTTTAATCTCCAAAGCACTTGAAGTAAATACACGTTTATAGCTTAGAAATAAACGCAAAGTTGAATCCTTCTGATTTTCGTAGCTTTTTAATGAAGCTCCCTCAATAGCCGGAATATTCATGTCCTTAGCTTGCGCCCAAATGCCTCCTTTCAATTCAGAATAGACACTTGGTTTATAGCTGAAATACTGCTCGAAACCAGCTTGATGGTAGTCAGCATTTTGCCTCTTATATTCCTTCTGCTTTATAGCGTCAAAATAATCGTAATCCGCATCAGATTTCTCTCCCCAGAGATTACCATGAAGAGTCAGTTTGTTCTTATTGAATTGATAATTACCTCCAGCTCTATATGAATCGAAAGCGCCAATTGTCAGATCAATAACACCTCTATTTCCTGCATTAGCTGAATTATAATCAATATTGACCGCTCCGCCGAAAGTTCCGCTTCCGTAGGTGGCCCCTGCTGCACCCGGTACCAATGACACTGAATTTGATGAAGATACCAACACATTGGATATATCTGCTGAACCCAAAGTCACTGAGTTGATTGGAAAGCCATTCCAGTTAATCTGAGTTTGAGAAGCGCTTAGTCCTCTGAAAGAAATGGAAGTTGACGATCCTGGAGAACCATATGACCTAACGTTCACATTTGTATTATTAATCAATACTTCACCTAGCGTCCGATAAGAATAACTCCCTCTAAGCTCTCCCGACAATTCCATATGCTGAAAGCCATCATTAAGATGCTGACGGCGTGTTGCAGTAATCTCGACCTCTTTCACGGTAACAGAATCACGCACTTCACCATCTGCCCACACAGGCAATGACAGCACCAAAAAAATTATCAACAGTTTACACCTCATCTTTTTACAGGTTTATTAAACTGTTCTTACAATACGGATATAGAATACACATTGAATGTATCGTTCTGCATTTATTCCGAATGGCATGAACAATTGAATACTCTTTGGCAGGTCTTCTGACTTATCCCACTGTAACCGCCTTCCCGTTCCCCTGAACAGTGGCCTTGTTGATTACAGCTTTTTCCAGTTTATAACCGGATGGGACTTACAGCAGCGGATACTGTTGCCGACTCTCACGGCATTCCCTCTTCATCACACGGCAGTGATACTTGCCTTGTGAACCAAATCGGCACAAAAGTAATGTAATTGAATTAGTCAAGAAACATTTATTTCAAAATGTTATCTTCTTTAGAAACAGTATAAATAAAAAGCCAGACTTATACATCTGGCTTGCAACTTCTAAAGGAATTATTATTGTTTTTTTTAATGACAACACTTAACCTCCGTTGTTTCCTCCTGGAATTTTGGACTTATATACGGAATTCCCAAATTCATGCCTCGTAGAATAAATAGTATCCCAAGTATGACTATAAATACAGGTATGGCCATTCTTAATTTATGCAGAAAGCGACTTTTAATGATATTGGCAAAATAAGCCACTGCAAACATCAGCGGCAAAGTACCCAATCCAAAGAACACCATGAATAAAACACTATCGGCAACCGTGTCTGAAGTAACCGCTCTAGAAATGGCCACATACACTAAGCCACAAGGCAAAAAACCGTTCAAAATCCCAATAACAAGCAGATTACTCAGTCGTTTACGATTGAGCGAATCGCCAATCTTCTTTTTTAAGCTGGAATAGATTGAGGTAGATACTTTATTGGTGGATTTTGGCATTTTGATAACACCTGGCAGTACAACGGACAAAATCATGAGCACTCCACAGGCAATAGACACCCATTGCTGAATTCCTGACAACTTCAAGCCGGCTCCCAGGAAACCAAAGATGAGTCCTAACAAACCATATGTTAATGCCCGACCGCTATTGTAGAAAACGGCTCCTAAGGCTTTCTTTGCTGCCGAGCTGGTTGGCAATGGTAAAGCTAAGGCTAATGGCCCGCACATGCCTACACAATGTAAGCTGCCTAAAAAGCCAAAAATAAATCCTTCTATTATGTACATATCGCAATTAGTTGACGTAGACTACTTCTTTTGTTAAATAAGGTTGCCCATTGGCTTGCCATTCAATAATCAACTCATATTTGCCACTCATCAAATCACTAAGTGGTATGCTCATGGCATAGGAGCTGTCTAGTTGAATGCCTTTTTCAATATCAAGGTCTTTGTCAGAAGGGCGATACAAGTGCACCAATCCATTTATATCTGGTGCATTGGCAATATTATCAGGAAACTGAATGTATAAGGCATCTCCTAGTGTCACTTCCACTTTTTTACTCAACGCATTATAGTTTTTGATCTTCTCAATTTGATCATCGTATCGTAATTCCTTTGGATAGTAATCTTCAGTAACCATATCGATACGCTCGCGTGTAGTAATAAACACCATTGATAAAAATCCCGCAACAGCTAATACAATTACTAAAAAAATTCCGTGTCCCCAGTTAAACTTCATCGGTATAGTATAAATCAGTTAAAATTAGAATTTATGGTCCTACAAATGTGGTATGTATGGTCTCTATCAACTCATCTCCATTATAGATACCTAATACCAAAGGTGTGCTGGTGCCTTCCAATACCTCCTTATCCAGCTTAATAAGGAATGCCCCTTGTAGTTTCTCCTGTTTCTTTATAAGCAGCGAACTACCTGCCAGCTCTACTGTTCCCTTAGGCGAAACCAACTCTATTCTCAGATTACCTTCATGCTCCGTCTTATTGATAATCTTATAGTTATATATATTAGAATAGGTATCCTCATCAATCTTCTGGTAGAGTGAGCCTTGCACACGCAATATAGTTGTTTCGTAGCTCGAACGTAAGGTAAATAGCACAACCAACACTCCAATCAAAGCAGTAGTGAGCGCTGTATAGGCTATTATGCGAGGTGTCCACTTAAATGACGAGCCATTCTGTATATTGTTCTGCGAGGTGATTCTAATCAACCCTTCAGGCAGATTATAGCGTCGCATAGTACTGTCGCAGGCATCCATACAAGCAGTACAGTTGATACATTCCAACTGAATACCATTTCGAATATCGATACCGGTTGGACAAACGCTGACACATTTATTACAGTTCACACAATCTCCCTTACCTGCTCCAGCTCTATCTTCTCCTTTGCGCATCGGCGCACGTCCTTCGCCCCGTTTAAAATCATAGGTCACCATCAGTGTATTATTGTCCAGCAAGGCACCTTGCAAACGACCGTATGGACACACCAATGAACAAACTTGCTCGCGAAAATAAGCAAACACGAAATAGAAAGCACCGGTAAATACCATAATCGCAATGAAAACACTTAAGTTATCAGACGGTGAACTAATAATGTATTCATGTACCTTATCAGCCCCAACAATATATGCCATCATCGTATGGGTAATGGCCCATGAGATAACAATAAAAATAAAATGCTTTAATAATGAACGCCACAGCTTATCAAAAGTATCTTCACCTTTAGCCCTGATACGCTGCTGATCGCCACTTCCTTCAATCCAGTATTCTATGCGCCTGAATACCATTTCCATAAAAATAGTTTGCGGACAAGCCCATCCACACCATACCCGACCATAAACCACCGTAAAGGTCACAATGGAGATGATGATGGTGATTAAGCCAATAACAAACAAATGAAAATCTTGTGGCCAGAATACAACGCCAAACAAGACAAACTTGCGCTGCAAAATATTGAATAACAACAGCGGCTCGCCATTGGCCACTTTTATATGAGGCGCCAGAAACAGAAAAGCCAAAAGGATGATTCCGACGATGGTACGTGCATTGTAGTATTTACCTTTGGGTTGATTGGCATATACCCAATTACGACGGCCTTCTTCATTCATGGTGACGATTCGGTCGCGGAAAGAATTTTGATCATTGTTCATAAACTGGAAATCTGCTTTCGTTACATTCGGGTTAACTAAAGAGCCCAATAACAATGTATCGGGCTCTATAAAGTTAGTATTTTAATAACAACAGTCGTTTAATTGCCTGCTTATTCTGCATCAGGTACATACTTTTCTCCTTCTGGGTCTTTAGGATTAGGTGGATTTGTTCCCTGCAAAGTTGTAACATAACTAGCTACCTGATGAATCTGTTTGTCAGATAATTGCCCTTTCCAGGCAATCATCCCTTTTTCTACCACACCATTATTAATAATTCGTGTAATATCGGCAAAGCTACCACCATGTATCCAATACTCATCTGTCAGGTTAGGACCAACCAATCCCTGCCCCTCGGCCAGGTGACAAACGGCACAGTTGGTTTTAAATATCTTGGCTCCCTTATCCAAACCAGCTGCATCGGCCAATGGTACTGAGAAATCAATCTCAACAGTTTCGATACTGATACCTCCAGCTTCTTCCTCCTCTTCTTCAGGATTAGCAGCCAACAGCTCATTTTCATACTCCTGTATCTGCAGGTCACCATCGCCATAAAAATGATACTTGGCCAGGTATATGTATGCAAATAACATTGAAAAAATGAATATAAATGTGAGCCACCAGGGCGGATTATTTGCTAATTCACGTATCCCATCAAATTCGTGCTCCGGCACAAACTTATCATTTGTCAACGGGTCTATTTCAGGTATTTCCTGCTGTTTTTTATTTTCTTCCATAGATGTGAAGTAATATTTTAACAAAGAGCACCGCACAAACAGTGCTCTTATTCCATATTTTAACTTTCATTTGACAGCGGCAGCTCATCTGCCTTATCTGTTGCATAATTAGCCACTTCTTCGATGTACTCCTTCTTCATACGAATCACCATATAGGTCACCACCAGGAAAAAGGTAAAAAAGATAAAGAACGAAATGATGGGATATATTTCAACACCCGATATTGATTCCAAGTAATGTCTGACTAACTTCATAGCTTCCCTCCTTTATTCAGTAACAGTTTCTGGTGCTGTTTTATAAATATCCGTACCCAAACGCTGTAAGTAGGCAATTAAAGCAATTATCTCTTTGTCACGTGATGACTCAATGCCAGCCACTTTCAGGTTGTTCACAATCTTATCGGCCTGCTTATAATAATCTTCTAAAGCCATTTCATCATATCCTTCGGGATAAGGCACACCAAGTGTTTGCATGGCCCTAATCTTAGCTGGCAAATCAGACACATCCAGATCATCTTCTATTAGCCATGGATATTTAGGCATAATTGAGTTTTCATTCAGCTTTTGCGGATCAAGCATGTGCTGATAATGCCATGCATCCGGTTTATAGATTTTGCCAGTCATCACACCTTCGCGGGCCAAATCCGGACCAGTACGCTTAGAGCCCCACTGGAACGGATGATCATACACAAACTCTCCAGCTTTCGAATATTCTCCATAGCGCTCTGTCTCAGAACGGAACGGACGAATCATTTGCGAGTGACAGTTGTAACAACCTTCGCGCAGATAAATATCACGGCCTTCCAGTTCTAATGGCGTATATGGCTGCACACTGGCAATTGTTGGCACATTCGACTTAATCAGGAAAGTTGGAATCAATTCGATAAAAGTTCCTATTAAAACAGTAATCAGTGAAATCACCATAAACTGAACAGGCTTACGCTCTAACCAACCATGCGCTTTCTCACCTTTCTTACCCTTATGGATATCCTCAACTACTGCCGTTGCTTCTTCGTTGGCTGTCACTTTTCCCAGAGCAGCTGTCTTAAACAGGTTATAACCCATTAGCACAGCACCCAATAAGTATATTAAACCACCAAAGGCACGCATGTAGTACATCGGACGAATCTGTGTTACTGTCTCCAGAAAGTTAGGATATGCCAACAAGCCTTCTTCAGTGAACTCTTTCCACATCAAACTCTGTGTAAATCCGGCCCAATACATTGGTATGGCATAAAACAGAATACCTATTGTGCCAATCCAGAAGTGCGCACCAGCCAGTTTTTCGGAGTATAATTTGGTTTTAAATATTTGAGGCACTAACCAGTATAACACACCAAACGTCAGGAAACCATTCCAGCCTAGTGTTCCGATATGAACGTGAGCTACCGTCCAGTCAGTAAAGTGACTGATGGCATTCACACTTTTAAGTGATAACATCGGGCCTTCGAAAGTAGCCATACCGTAACAGGTAACTGCTACCACCAGGAACTTCAGTGTGGCGCTCTCGCGCACTTTATCCCAGGCTCCTCTGAGGGTCAGAAGGCCATTTAACATACCTCCCCATGACGGGGCCAGCAGCATAATGGAAAAGACCGTACCCAGTGACTGTGCCCAATCGGGTAAAGCTGTATATAACAAGTGGTGCGGACCGGCCCATATGTAGATGAACAGAAACGACCAGAAGTGCACGATTGATAATCGGTAGGAATAAACCGGGCGATTAGAGGCTTTTGGTATATAATAATACATCAAGCCAAGGTATGGCGTCGTCAGGAAGAATGCCACCGCATTATGACCATACCACCATTGCACCAAAGCATCCTGCACACCGGCATACCAGGAATAGCTCTTTGTTAGAGTAACTGGTAACTCCACCGAATTGACCACATGCAACAAGGTAACTGTTATGAAGGTAGCCAGGTAAAACCAGATAGCTACATACAGGTGCTTCACCCTTCGCTTCATAATGGTACCGAACATGTTCCAGCCAAAAACTAACCAGATGACAGCAATTAAAATATCAATTGGCCACTCCAACTCGGCATACTCTTTACCGGTAGTAAAGCCTAAAGCCAGTGTGAGGGCTGCCAATACAATGATCAACTGCCACCCCCAAAAATGCAAATAGCTTAAAACATCACTATACATGCGTGTTTTAAGCAATCGCTGCATGGAGAAGTAAACTCCCATAAAAATACCATTTCCTACAAAAGCGAAAATGGCTGCATTGGTATGAATGGGTCTTACCCTACCAAAGGTTGTGTATTCCAACTCAAAGTTAAAGATTGGCATTGCCATTTGTAGTGCCGCCAATACCCCGGCTGCCATACCTACCAATCCCCAAATAATGGTGGCATACATAAAATATTTGACAATTTTATTGTCGTAATAAAACGTCTCTTGCTTCATGTGTTCAACATTTTTCAATATTCAGAAGAAGGTCATCAAGCCTTTGCCTGCTTGCCAACTTTACTGAGATTTTGGATTTTACTATTAGATTCTTTTTTCTCTTCCTGTTGATCGAACAATATACGCACCGATGGTGAATAATCGTCATCGTATTGCCCCGATTTTACCGCCCACACAAACAAGCCCAGAAATATCAGCGCTACACATAAGCTGGCAACTACAAGTAAGATAATTATTTCCATGCGTTATTATTCTAAATGCAAAGCAAAAGTAGAAAATTAATTAAGATTTAAAGGTCTTATTATTCATTTAATTCTTTAACTTTTGTCGCCTTTAAAGACAATCAGCTCAATACGATTGTTTAACATTTATTAATTTTTTTAGCAACATTAAGCTATTTAACTCACAGTCAATCGCAAACATTAAGAAATTAATTCCTAAACATCATAAACCACGCCGTTTGCCAGCCATCATAACACTCACACTGGTGTACACCACCACCGAAACACTACTTAAAGGCATTAATATTGCTGCAAAAAGCGGGCTTAACTGACCGGATACTGCAAATGACAACCCTACAACATTATATAGAAATGAGATGATGATAGAAGCATATACTATTTTAAGTGATGCTCTGGAGAAGCTGATAAAACGTGGCAGATACTTGAGTTCTCCTGCACTAATAATAGCATCGCTCGATGGTGAGAACTGATGCACATCATCAGCCACGGCGATACCCACATGAGCCTCTTTTAAAGCACCTACATCATTAAGGCCGTCCCCTACCATCATCACAGTTTTACCTTGCGCTTTTAGCGCTTGCACATAAGCCTGCTTGTCCTTAGGAGTTTGAAAGAAGTGTATTTTATCCGCATCCTGCACAATGGCATTCAGTGCTTCCTGCTCGGCATCGTTATCGCCCGAGAGAATATGCACATCGGTATATTGCTGAACAGTTTGCAACATCTTTTGCCAATCAGGACGGTAATAGTTTTTGATGGTGTAATAACCAATCACTCGTTCATCAATGCGCACATAAACCTGGGCTGATTGATTACCCGATTGGTTTTCGGCCTGCACATACTGAGCTGAGCCCAGCTTCACCTGATGATTCATTATTTGAGCCTCCACACCTGCTCCTTCCTGCTCTTCAAAATCGAATACCTCAAAGGTATCGGCCTTTTCCAGATGCTTTGCCAGCGCACGGCTCAATGGGTGTCGCGACTGATGTGCCAGCGACTTTATCATAGACTGCATATAACGATCCGGCATATCACCTTTAAATTCAACCTCAAAATGCTCAGGATCGGTCAATGTACCTGTCTTATCAAATACAATGGCATCCACTTTGGTCAGCTTTTCAATAATAGCTGTCAGTTTAAGGTATAAATGGTTCTTACCCAAAATACGACCGGCATGACCAAATGCAAATGGGACGGATAAAGCCAAGGCACAGGGACATGCAATAATCAATACAGAAGTAAAGGCCATCACAGCCTTTGAGCCATCAACAAATGCCCAATACAAACCAGTTAGCGTACTAATTAAAATAATAACAATGGTAAAGTACTTACTAACTACATTTAGTGTGTGAGAAATCATCGATTCTTTCTCATTAGTCGCGCTACGTTCCTTCCACAGTTCTGCCAGGTAGCCAGTCTCTACCTTCTTTTGCACTTCAAGCAACAGGGCATTGCCAAGCACACGCCCTCCGGCATAAATTAAATCACCTTTTTCTTTCCTGACAGGTACCGATTCGCCTGTAATAAAACTATAATCGACGGATGCACCAATGGATAATAAACTCGCATCAGCCGGAATAATTTCACCATTTCGTACCTGTATTGTATCACCACTCTGCAGTTCACTTATCGGCACAATTTCCTCATTATTATTAACTATGCGGGTTATACCTAGTGGAAAATAAGAGCTGTAGTCGTTATCAAAACTTAGTGCTTCGTAGGTTTTGGCCTGATACCATTTGCCAATCAACAGAAAGAACACCAGGCCGGTGAGAGAATCAAGATAACCTGACCCTGAATTGGTGATTATCTCAAATAAACTACGCACAAAAATAGCGGTTATACCAATAGCAATGGGCATATCAATGGATACAATGCCTCTCTTTATATTTTTCCAGGCTGCAATAAAATACTCATTACCTGAATAAAACATGGCCGGGATGGATAATAGCACGCTGATCCATTTAAACCAGGCTATTATTTCGGGATTTAATGTAATATCTTCAGACAGGTAATCAGGAAAACTGAGCAGCATCACATTACCAAAAATAAACCCGGCAATTCCTAATTTAATCAAAAGCTGCTTACTACGTTTAGCTGATTTCTTTTGTTCCTCGGTTTTAATATGTGGCTTGTAATTGATGGATGCAAGCAAAGTCATTAGTTCGCTTAGCTTAATTTCCTCTTCATTAAAGGTGATGGCAGCCTCGCGCCTGTTGAAATTAACTGTCGATTGAATAACGCCTCTATGCAGGCGGTGAAGGTTTTCTATTAACCAGATACATGAACTACAATGAATAGCCGGAATATATAGCTTGATACGCCCAATTGAACCATCATAAAAATCAAGTACCGAACGCTTAATATCTTCCTGATCCAGGTAATCGTAATAGTCAACAGAGACCTTCTTATTGCGGATACCGGGCGCATTTTCAATATCATAATACGCCCCCATATCATTCTCTTTCAGTATATCATATACCATCACGCAGCCTTCGCAACAGAAATCTTTATCGTCATGCCGCACCCACGATTGAGAGGGACTTCCGCAATGATAGCAAGTTTTTGACATTTATATAAGGTTTAGAATGTGCTGTGAATTATTTGTCTTACCATATAAAAACCAGAGACTGTATTTTGTTTTTATACATAGCGATTAATAATTAAAATCAAGTGTGGTGCATCTATTTACCTGATGCCTTCTTTGTTTTCTGCTATTTTTAGATTGAATCAGGATTAAGTAAATATGCTTTTATTAAATTGGCTTACAAAATACCAATAAACTGTAAAAACACTATTTACAAACTCCAAATCCATCTAAAATGACCAAAAAACAAACTCTGTTCATTTCTTTTTTATTACTCACAGCTTCCATATTAATTGAAATATTAGTTGCTACACCGGGCATCACACTCGACATTGACCTTATAGAGTTCTTTGCCGGTTTGCTGTTTGGCATTGGTATTGTTTTCCCAGTCAAGCTACTGACTGATGCCATTAGCAAAAGGAAGAAAAGTAGTTAAACAACTTGCCTTTTAACGCCAACTAAGGCACGATATTTGGTATGGCATGCCCGTATTTGTAATCTATGATAAGGCATCATCTAAATAGAAAACTGCGATTAGGACTATGGCTGATTATAGGCATGCTGTTTAACAACCTGCTTAACTACCATAGCAAAAGCATTGATATAACCGACAAGCACAATGATATACAAAGTATTATTGAACTCGCCCTGTCGATTATAGACGATGATATAGAGATTGCCGATATGGATGATGAAGACAGCAAGCCGGTTAAACCTCTGAAAGTATGGGCTTGCAACACGCCTATGATAATCAATTTCTTTGTATTGCACCAGCAGATGGCATACCCCGAATATACTTGCAGCTATCAATCTCCCGAGCAAAAAATATCCAGTCCACCGCCTAAAGCAGGCTAATAAGCACTGTACAAAAACAGTGTACCCACTTCAATTTCAATCATCTTCATTCAACTCATTCAATAGATGCAGTTGCAATTATAGTATTGCTATAAAATAGCACCAGCTTACTCTATTGACAATCAAGCAAAAAAAAAGCTTACAAAAGAGGCACAACCAGTGTACAACAAACAATTAACACAATGAAATTACATATTTACATACTACTTATCGGCCTGCTTGCTTTATTTCAAGCTAACGCACAAGAAACAACCACTCCGGAAGATACTATCTCAAAAAAGGGGGCCATCTCAGAGCTGAAATACATCAAGCAATCGGGCTTCGCCAATGCATCGTCAAAAATTTTTAGTGCCGAGCAGCGCTTTACCATCAGTGGCTTTGGTGAGGTTAACTATGTCAACTACGACGGCACAGTTGGTAATAAAGAAAGTAAAGAGATAGAACAGTATTACTCTAACCTGTACCGCTCAGGTGTGTATTTAGGCTATAAAATAAGCGATAAGTTCATTATTATGTCGGAGGTGCAGATGGAATACCTGCACGACGGCACACGCGAAGGTCATTTTGAAGCCAACGTAGAAGTATCGCTCGACTACTTACTACACAAGCACTTTAACGTGAGAGTAGGTAACTATCCGTTGAACCTGGGCTGGGTGAATGTTAACGAAGAGCCCATTGCTTTTTACACCGTAAATAGGCCAGAGGTGGAACGCACCATTATTCCTTCTCAATGGCTGGAGCAAGGCGTGCTGTTCTATGGCGAATTGATGCCTGATACCGAGTACCAGTTTGGGATAACCAAAGGCATGCGCGGACAGGACTTTACATCGGGTACCTGGATACGTAACGGCCGCTACACCGAGTGGACCGAGTGGCCGCCAACCGTAGCCTTTAACGGTAAGCTGGGCTATGGCCACGAAGACCGCACCCTGCTGTCAATAGCAGGTTACTACGGCGATGCTTCGGGTGGTTACAGCTTTAGCGAAGGCGCTATGAGCGGTCAGTCACTGGACTCTAATCTGGGACTGTTAACCGTAACAGCAGCCCACAACATTGGTGGCTTCACCCTATTTGGTTTATATGCAAAAGGATGGCTAAGCGGTACCGAGCAGATTTACCAGATTAACAACGAGATTGTGGGAGCCGAAACAGTGGGTTACTACCTGGAGGGACGCTACGATATTATGCCTTTTATCAACAAAGCATCGGACTGGAAGCTACCCATATTTGTGCGCTACGAGGGTATGAACACACACCAGAAAATTGACAGCAACCTGCAACCACTCATTGGTCAGGATGATGTGGTGGCCGACCTGAAAGACCTTGAAATTATTTCAGTTGGTTTTAACGTTCGCCCCAAGAAAAACTGGACTTTTAAAGCTAACTACCAGTTTCGCAACAACCGCTATGCCGATGCCCCGAAAGAACAAAATCAGTTTGAACTGGGTGTAGGTTTTATTTTCTAAGTCACAAGCTATAAACAACACATTGCGACGGATCGCTTCTTTAAACCTATAATGTTTAAAGGGTGGTCCGTTTCTGTTATGAAAGAGTCCGAAGTTCGTAGTCCAGAGTACGTCATACGAGGGTGCAGCAATTATTAGAGGTAATTAGTGGATGATGCCTGGTGCAAGAAGAACAACTTTCGTGCTACAATTGGATAAGAAGCGCTAATACCACTTTTCCAAAGTTTTGAACTTTGGAAAAGATTTTCTGTAAGCTAAAAAGTAAGTTCCCTAAAATAAAAAAACTCCCACCGAGGCGGGAGTATAGGATAATTTCCTTCGGCCAACTGACAAGCAGCTGCCTTATTGTGATAAGAATCTAATAAGCATTTTTTAAATTCTTGACACCAAATGTAGCAAAATATAATTAACATACAAAACAACGCTCTCACTTCTCTTAATATTTCATTTCCACACATTAAATCTTGCAATTAGTTAATATTAAATACTTAAACCAATATACCACTACATAATTTGTTAGTGATTCATTAATTATTATATTTAGAATCATTTTTATGAACAACAGCTAATGTCTTACAAAATTAAACCCCTATACAAATGAGTAAAATACTCGGACTTGACCTTGGCACCAACAGCATTGGATGGGCTGTGGTGGAAACAGAAGACAACATTACCTTTCAACCAGTTGATAAAGGTGTTAGAATATTTCAGGAAGGTGTTAAGATTGAAAAAGGTGTTGAAAGCTCTAAAGCAGCAGAAAGAACAGGCTATAGAAGTGCACGACGCATTAAATACCGCCGAAAGCTGCGAAAAATTAACACGCTCAAGCTGCTTAGCGAATTCAACTACTGCCCCAAATTAACAACCGAAGAGTTGGATGCCTGGCGCTACAAAAAGATTTACCCAAGTAACATGGCATTCAGGCATTGGTGGATGACTGACAATGATACAGATGTAGATACCAGAAAAGCTCAAACAAAAAACCCCTACTATTACCGACACCAGGCTGCCACCCAAAAATTAGATTTAACACAAGAAGAAAACCGCCATGCCCTTGGCCGTGCATTTTACCACATGGCTCAACGACGGGGATTCTTAAGCAACCGACTGGAAACCACAAAGGAGAATGAAAATGGGGCTGTTATCACCGGCATCAATGAAATAAATGAGGTAAAGGGTAACAAAACACTTGGACAATACTTTTATGAGCTATACACCAAAGGCGCAAAGATACGTGACCATTACACTCACAGAGAAGCCCATTACCTGGATGAGTTTATACACATCTGCAATTTACAGCAATTACCTGACGACGAAGTTACGGCCTTAAAAAACGCCATCTTCTATCAGCGGCCTCTTAAATCGCAAAAGGGACTGATTGGTAAATGCCCGTTTGAAACCAATAAGCCACGTTGCGCCGTTTCTCATCCTCTTTTTGAGGAATACCGAATGCTGTGCTTTCTGAATAATATTAAAATTAAAACTCCGGCAGATGAAAAACTGAGGCCGCTGAACGAAAGCGAACGAGAAAAAATCAGCCACCTGTTCTACCGCAAGAGCAAAGAGCACTTTGATTTTGAAGACATAGCCAAACAACTGGCGCCTAAAAAGCAATATAAATACTACAAATCAAAGGATAAAAACCCCGAAGACTGGTTGTTTAACTACAGCATGAAAACAACAGTTAGCGGCTGCCCGGTCTCAGCCCGCTTTCAATCGTTTTTTGGTGATAATTGGCAAAACCTTTCTATAGAGCATACCCGCGCCACTGATAATCAAACATCCAATATAGATATTAATGACGTATGGCATGTGCTGATGACATTTGATTCCGATGAAAAGCTTATTGAGTTTGCGACCAATAAACTTCATTTGAATGAAGAACAGACAAGGGAATTTATTAAAATACACCTAAAACAAGATTTCGCATCCCTTAGCCTCAAAGCCATCAAAAAGGTATTGCCATACCTGCGACAAGGATTAATCTATTCGCATGCCATTTTTCTGGCCAATATGGAAGAAGTTATCCCTACTGAGATATGGGCCAATGCCGAAAATAAGGCCATCATCCGCCATACCATAAACGATATTATTAAAACACAAAACGAAGAAAAGCAAATAACAGATATCGTCAACGGCATTATTAAACTCAACCATGAAGAAGACGCCACATGGAGTAAAGAGGCTGCAAACATCTACAAAACAAGCATGCTGAACCGCATTAAGGCGTATTATGGTATCAATAGGTTTAATACATTTACCGATGACAAGCAACAACGCATTGAAGCAAAGGCTTTTGACTTATTAGAAAAGCAGATGCAGCTGAATATGGGCAGAGGAAAATTTGCCCAGGTTCAGCGTATCGACGATCGTATAATTCAATTTCTGAAAGACAACTTCGGTAGTGTTAATGCGGATAAACTATATCACCCATCGGCATTAGAAACATACAAACCCGCCATTAAGGGTGATGATGGCAAATACTACCTGGGAAGCCCTATTACCTCATCGGTGCGCAATCCAATGGCCATGCGAGCCCTGCACCAGTTGCGCAAGGTGATTAATGAATTAATAAAGAACGACACCATTGACTCCAACACCACCATACATATTGAAATGGCGCGCGACCTGATGAATGCCAATGAGCGCAAAGCCCTGCAAAGCTGGCAACGTAAGCGCGAAAACGACCGGAAAAGATACATTGCCGAAATAAAAGAGCACTTTAGCAACAATGGCATTTCAACCGAACCAACCGAAGGCGAAGTTCTGAAATATCAACTTTGGGAAGAACAAAAACATGTGTGCATTTATACCGGCCAAAGCATTGGCTTAAATGACTTTTTAGGCGCTAACCCCAAATACGATATTGAACACACGATACCTCAAAGCCTGTCGTTTGATAATTCACAGGTTAACCTCACCTTATGCGACAATCAGTTTAACCGCGCCGTAAAACGTAACAAAATACCTACTGAGCTTCCTAACCATGAGGTTTTTATAGAACGTATTGAACACTGGAAGGACGAATACGAAGCCCTCGACAAGAAAATTCAGAAGGAAGTTAAAAATGCCCGGGGTGCCGGCACTAAAGAATCTAAAGACAATGCCATCCGGCGTCGTCACGAGTTCAGCCTTGAGCGCGACTACTGGCGGGAAAAATACCAGCGCTTTACCATGCGGGATGTGCCAAGTGGTTTTAAAAACAGTCAATTGGTAGATATTGGCATCATCACCAAGTACTCACGCCTGTACCTGCAAACACTTTTTGGCAAAGTATTTACCGTTAAAGGAACCACGGTGGCCGACTTCCGCAAAACATGGGGCTTGCAGGATATTTACGAGAAGAAAGCACGGGTTAACCACGTGCATCACTGCATAGATGCCATTACTATAGCCTGCATGACCAAAGCCAATTACGATAAACTGGCTAAGTTTTACCACGATTGGGAAGGATTGCGCGAGGATGGCCATACCCACAAGCCGCATTTTGACAAGCCCTGGCCAACTTTCACCGAGGATGTGAAACAAATCGAAGATGAACTGTTTGTATCGCATTACACACCCGATAACCTGGCGAAGAAAAACAAAAAGCAACTGCGAAAAAGAGGTGTTATCCAAAGAGATGCCAAGGGGTACCCAATCATCCAAACCGGCGACTCAGTAAGAGGCAGCCTGCATAAAGACACCTTTTATGGCGCCATCAAACAGAAAATTGAAAACAAAAAAGGTGAAACAGAAGAAGTAACCCGCTTTGTAGTACGCAAAAAAGTGGCTGACCTGACTGATGCCGACCTGAAAAATGTGGTAGATGATAAGGTGCGGCACATCCTCACTGAAGCCCGCAAGGCCGAGAAACCCCTGTTAAAAGAGATTGAGAAGCTGAGGAAACAATATCAGAAAGCTGAAGAACACGAAGAACCCACTATCAAAAGCGAGATAGCAGCACTTGAACAACAGTGCAAAGAGCTGTATGCCATGCCCAATAAAAACGGAGCACCCATCCCCATTAATAAAGTGCGCCTGTTGCAACCATCAGTCACCAACCCACTGGAGATTAAAGCACAGCGCGACAAAAGCACAAAAGCCGCAAGGCCCCACAAGGAAAAGTACTACGCAGCGAATGATGGTAATTACCTGATGGCCATTTATGAGGGATTGGATGCTAAAGGAAAGACAAAACGGGACTTTGAGTTGATTAACAACCTTACAGCTGCCCGGTACTATAAACAATCCGTTAAAGCAGAGCTAAGGCCACAAGGTATTACTATGAACGAAGGTTTAATTCCCAAAACAAAGCCCAACGGCAAGCTTGAACTTAAGCACAAAGCCAATATCAAAACCGGCACCATGGTTATTTTATGGGAAAATACGCCCGATGAAGTGTGGGACTTAGATAACGAGCAGATAAAAAGAAGACTTTATAAGGTTGCTGGATTAAGTAATCAACGAATAAAACGCCCTTCTGGGAAAATTGATGAATATGCGACTATAGTATTAAGATTTCACCAAGAAGCATCACCCGCATCCGAACTAAAAACAATTGATGGAGAATATAAAAGGGATGAAAAATACAAAGGCCAAAGAAAATTGAACCATAACCAATTCAATGCCCTCATCGAAAATATTGACTTCACCATAAGCCCCCTAGGCAAAATCGAAGCCATCAACTAATACCACCTCCCCTTTTTCGTTTTACCCGATACCGGAAAAGGGGAGCCAGGCACCGCGCCCCTCGCCACGCGAGCGATTGAAACAAAGCACTAACCAACCCCTTTAAAAGTATGCAAAACACCCATCTCCCACCGTCATAGACTGGCCGCAGCCAATTAAATTGCATGGCACACCGGCGAAACCGATCCAACGGCCAACAAACAGGTAGCCAACACCGGCGAAATACTCCGTACCATAAGCAAAGCGATGCGTTACGCCAGCAAACTGCTCCGTACCATAGCGACTCAGGCATATACGAGGGCGAGACACTGCATCACCACGGCGAAAAGGTGCATGACGCGCGCGAAACACTAAACGACGATAGCGAACAGCACCCGACGGCCGTAGCAGGCATTTCGCGTGCGTTAAGAGCATTTCGCCGCCGTTAGTGAGCAGTTTGCCATTGGTTGGCAGCAGTCCGCTCCCCTATCAAAGTAAACAATCAGGTAGCTGATGGCTATCATTCAATTATTAACCTTTTAATTTTTATTACCATGAATCAATCAAAATTAACCGTTGCCGAATTTTTATTTCAATGCCGCCTGCGCATCAACAACTCCATCAATGACGAACAAATTCAGACGCGCGTTGCAACAATGGGCTACACCGCCGAACGCTTTGAAACTTGCATAGTGTTACTGGACGAATCAGATAATCTTTGCAAGCAGTTTGAAAAGGAGTATGGTGAGGTAGAACAGGCCTTTGCCACGCGCAATGCCGAACGTGAGAAGGCGGATAAGGTATACCTGAGACATTTGGCTGTGGCCCGCATAGCGCTAAAGGACGACAAAGCAGCCCAGGTAGCCCTCAGGCTCAGCGGTCGCCGCGCCACCTCGTTAAGTGGCTGGATACTACAGGGCGACACCTTTTATAACAACCTGCTGAGCAACGACAGCTGGCTGGCAAAAATGAGTGAATTCAATACTGACCGGGAGGCCCTTACACAGGGCCAGCAATTGATTAACAACGTGGCCAGCTATGCCGATGTGATTATGCGCGAAAAAGGTGATGCACAAAACGCCACCAAGCTGCGCGACGCCAAGCTCGAAGAGCTGGCCGAGTGGGTGAACGATTACGAGACGATTGCCCGCTTGGCGCTGGCCGACAGCCCACAGCTGCTTGAAAAGCTGGGCATAGTGGTGAAGTAAGCGCAGTACAATAGCCAAACAAAGCTCAAACCTAACAGGTTTCGAAAACCTGTTAGGTTTAATCGGTTTAATAACTTAAATCACCAACAATGAACTACCAACCATTTGAACCCGGTCGTTACTACCACCTGTACAACAGAGGGAACAACCGCGAATCACTCTTCTTAGATGTTGAAAATTACTGGTTCATCCTCAAGCTAATTAAAAAGCATTGGCTCCCGTGGCTCAATGTATACTCCTATTGCCTGCTCCCTAACCATTTCCATTTTGTTATCCGGATAAAAGAAGCTCACAAGCTACCTGACTCCTGGCAAGATGGGCAATCTGCCATTCACCAACCTTTTGCCAACTGCTTTAACGCCTATACCAAAGCAATCAACAAACGCTACCATCGAACCGGCAGCCTGTTTCAGGAACATCTTAAGCGCATTGAAATAACCAATGAAGAGTATCTGCAAAACCTGATTATATATATCAACACCAACCCAGATAAGCACCAGGTGGCCAGCTCACCTGATTATCGTTTCTCATCGTACCAAAGTTTACTTTCAACTAAACCAAGTCACCTGTGCCGAACCGAAGTTATTGAACTATTTGGCGATACTGAGAACCTGAAGTACATGCTCGAAAAACAACAATATAATCTATCCCTAATCAACGAACTAACCTTTGAGTAGTTACACCTACACACCTAACAGGTCTTAAAGACCTGTTAGGTTTCAAAAACCCGCCACTCATCACTCTTTTTCAGCCACTTATCAACTCCCTCCAACCAATTCAACCCCATAAACGCATAAAGAGAAAACCCCAAACACCTCTTTATCATGCTAAAACGCACCCTTTTCTTTACCAATCCCGCTCACTTGTCGGTTTGCCAAAATCAGTTGGTGGTAGCACAAAAAAACAGCGATGCGCCACGTACAGTCCCCATCGAAGACATCGGCATGGCCATATTGCAACATCCGCAGATAAGCATCACCATGCCCGCACTACAACAGCTCAACATGTACAACGTGGCCGTTATCATCTGCGACGATAAGCACCTGCCTGCCTCCATGCTGCTTAATCTGGATGGGCATCATCTGCAAAACGAACTGTTTCGCCAGCAGATAAACAGCAGCCTGCCCCTCAAAAAGCAGCTGTGGCAGCAAACCGTTACGGCCAAGATTAGTAACCAGGCTGCGCTGCTGCACAGCAAAGGTATTGATAGCGGTCCCCTGGCCGCATTGGCTGCTTCGGTCAAAACCGATGACCATACCAACCGCGAGGGCACGGCAGCCCGCCTTTACTGGCAGCGGCTGTTTGGCAGTAACTTTACACGCGACCGCTATGGCGATGCCCCCAACAACTTTCTCAACTACGGCTACATTGTGCTACGTTCGGCCGTGGCTCGTGCTTTGGTTGGCTCGGGTCTGCTGCCCACCCTGGGCATCCATCACAGCAACCGCTACAACGCCTACTGCCTGGCCGATGACATTATGGAGCCCTATCGCCCCTATGTTGATGAGGCCGTTTACGAATTGTGGCAGTCAGGCTGTAACGACCTCATCCTCGAAAAAGCTACCAAAGCCCACCTGCTGCAGGTGCTGAGCTGCGACGTAAGCATTGGCAAAGTAAAACGTCCGCTGATGGTGGCCCTGTCGATGACCACCGCCTCACTGGCCCGCTGTTTCAGTGGCGATGATAAGAAAATTACCTACCCCACCTTCTGACACCTTTTCCAAAGTTCAAAACTTTGGAAAAGTTTATAGCCAACACACCATGGAACATACCCGACTAAACGCCTATAAAATCATGTGGTTATTTGTATTTTTCGATCTCCCCGTTACCACCAAAAAAGAACGTAAGCTGGCCACACGCTTTCGTAAAGACCTGATGAAGGATGGATTTACGATGATGCAATGGAGCGTATACACCCGCCATTGCGCCAGTGGCGAAAGCGCTGATGTGCACGAAAAGCGCATCAGAGGTTGCGTGCCCGACAAGGGCCAGATAACCATATTGCGTATCACCGACAAGCAATATTCGAACATGGTCAACATATGGGGCGCTCAAATCCGGCCTTCGGAAGAAGCACCTCAACAGCTGGAACTATTTTAAGCTATATTTATCACCTTATAACTAAACCTAACAGGTTTTGAAAACCTGTTAGGTATTTACTACATTTACCATTCGCTCTTTGACATCCTGAAAAAAAACACCACATAATTAGTTTCAAACGCACTTCCGTGTCATTTTTTGCAATAAAAAACACGCTGCATACACCGTAAATACCGAGCTGTATGGCGCGCGGTTGTGGTTTGATTCTAATAAGCAATACGATATACCGCAACTATCACAAGCTCTGAATTTAAGATTGTTGTGGTTTGATTCTAATAAGCAATACGATATACCGCAGTCAAAGTTGTTAAGAATAGGGACGGGTTGTGGTTTGATTCTAATAAGCAATACGATATACCCATTGCCTATTTGACGTTGAAGGGTTATAAGTTGTGGTTTGATTCTAATAAGCAATACGATATACCCTACCCTACGGTGGTGCTTCCTTGTTTTTAGTTGTGGTTTGATTCTAATAAGCAATACGATATACCCTACGCTTCATAACAGAATCCCGTTAGAACGTTGTGGTTTGATTCTAATAAGCAATACGATATACCAACGACACTCCTTTATAAAGTCTTTATCCAGTTGTGGTTTGATTCTAATAAGCAATACGATATACCCTATGGCCGTTAGATGCATCACAAGGATCTGTTGTGGTTTGATTCTAATAAGCAATACGATATACCGGGATATGAAAATAATAGCGGTGAAATTTAGTTGTGGTTTGATTCTAATAAGCAATACGATATACCTTTCATCCCTTTAACTTCAAGCTTGGATATGTTGTGGTTTGATTCTAATAAGCAATACGATATACCTTTACGTCTGTGGTATAATTCACGCCACGAGTTGTGGTTTGATTCTAATAAGCAATACGATATACCATTAATCTGGTTCATATAATATAATTAAATGTTGTGGTTTGATTCTAATAAGCAATACGATATACCTTAGGCAGTGCAAAGCAGCTTAATGATGCTGTTGTGGTTTGATTCTAATAAGCAATACGATATACCAAAAACAGGTATCATGAGTTACTACGAAAAGTTGTGGTTTGATTCTAATAAGCAATACGATATACCTGGGCTTATTAATTTAACCATTGGATATGGGTTGTGGTTTGATTCTAATAAGCAATACGATATACCTAGACTGCCTTCAAAATTGTCAATGCCTGTGTTGTGGTTTGATTCTAATAAGCAATACGATATACCTTGTGATAATCACACACCTCATACGTCTTGGTTGTGGTTTGATTCTAATAAGCAATACGATATACCTATTCGATGGTACGAGCAAAGATTGACAGTGTTGTGGTTTGATTCTAATAAGCAATACGATATACCAAACAGATTGGCTACAATGATGGTGTTTTTGTTGTGGTTTGATTCTAATAAGCAATACGATATACCCTCTGTTGGGTTGGTTCCGTGGTCGGTTAAGTTGTGGTTTGATTCTAATAAGCAATACGATATACCAATGGCGGTAACGGTTATGTTTATTCGTCTGTTGTGGTTTGATTCTAATAAGCAATACGATATACCCACGCCCAGTGCTCACTCGCATAGTTGGGAGTTGTGGTTTGATTCTAATAAGCAATACTAAGTGAGAAGACTACAAAACAATATCCTTTCCAAAGTTTTGAAACTTTGGGAAAGCATTGGACTTGCAAAAAAGAAATAAAAAAAAGCAGCTAATCATCTGATTAGCTGCTCTCCTGTGATCTTGAAGGGACTCGAACCCCTAACCTCCTGGGCCGTAACCAGGTGCTCTATCCAATTAAGCTACAAGACCATTATTTTGCTTTGTTTGTGAACCATTGTTCTCAAATGCGGTGCAAATATAGACATTATGGATTTAATACACCAAATTTTTTTACAGAAAACATGTAATTATTTTTCACGAAATTCAGCAATAGCAAGGTATATAGAACCTTACACAATCATCTTTTTTTGAGATCTTTTCAATCAGCACTTCACACATATAAAATTGGAGGGTGCTACACTTTGCCACAGTCAATTTGCATACTACCGATTTCGTTAGGCACAAAAAAAGTCGCATCAACTAACGAATGCGACCTTCTTAATGTTATATCTCTATCGATTGGTTACTCCACCATGTCGGCCATTGGCTTGTCCGAAAACTGCTTGGCATATGGTTCAATCTCTGGCTGATCATAATTATACGTCAGTACTTTATTGTAATGATAGTTACCTTCCTTATCCAGGCTGCGAACAAAAATATCAACTGAATTCTGGCCCTCCTGCTTTATTTCCGAAATATCAATTGAAGCTATGCCCCACTGCAGGTAATTATAAGGATCGCCATTTTTGTTATGCTTCAGCTCCAGAATAATTTCACCATTCTCTGTTGTTAAGTCCTCGGTATCTTTCACCAGATTAATAAAATGTATATAACCAGGTCCGCCACCATACTCAAACTGTACATTCAGGTAGTCATCTGTAAACCAGGCATCGGTAATTGTTACCGCATCGTTACCAATCGAATCTTTTACCGCTTCTGATGTTGTTTCATCAAAGTTGAAAATTGGCTTGGTTAGCAGCTCGCTGATGCCGTTAACTTTCACGTAATAATCGTATTGCCCATCAGGATCTTCTCCTAATATTGTGTAATTAACCAGTATACGCATGCCATCTTCCAGACTACCTGGCGATACATTTGTAGCAGCCGGCCAAAGATCATCCCCACCGTCAGTTACAACATAAAAGTAATCTGTTGTCTTTACTACCGTACCGGTTGTTACCCAAAAATCTCCTAAAGAATACCCATCATCATCTGAACAACTATAGGTCATAAAACCTATCAGGGCCAATAAAACTCCAAATTTAAACTTCTTCATGGGATAAAAATTTAATGTTAAAAATTTCCATTTTGCTGTAATTATTATAAATACCGTGCCACTTTTAAGGCTTTTACATTGATTAACCATTTAGAAGGAAATTTAAGAAATAGGTTGCGTTAAATCCTTTTAAACATCCACCATTTGATTGCTTTTATGTGTACAGAAAGCTATTTTTGGATGGATTTTATAAATGCTAACGAGGGATTGATATGAGGCTGTATGCTTTGCTACTAGTATGTACGATGGTTGCCCAGGGAAGCCTGTCGCAGTCACCGGATTTTGAACGATTTGCTAAACCGATGAAACTTAAACCATCCGTCAGTGGTAGTTTTGGCGAGTTGCGTTCCAATCATTTTCATTCGGGGCTTGATTTAACCACCAATCGAAAAACGGGCTATCGTGTATATGCTTCTGACAAAGGCCATGTTTCACGTATCAAAGTATCCCCCTATGGCTATGGCAAAGCCATCTACATCGACCATGCCGGTGGCTACACCACTGTTTATGCCCACCTCGAACGCTATTCCGATAGAATAGACTCATTGGTCAGGGCCGAACAGTATAAACAGCAATCCTTTGCGGTTGAACTGTTTTTTAAGCCAGAAGAAGTGCCGGTTGAGCGAGAAGAAATAATTGGTTACAGTGGTAATTCGGGCAGTTCAGGAGGACCGCACCTGCACTATGAAGTGCGCGAGCAAGCCACACAAAAGCCCATCAACCCGTTGTTTTTCAGAGATGACATTGCGGATGATGTACGTCCACAGGTGCAAGGCATGAAACTGTACTGCCTTGCCGATGATGCAAGTATTGATGGACAGCATAAAGACAAATACATACCTGCCGTTTTTTATGAGAAAAGCTTCCACCCCAAAGGCACCAAAACCTTTACGGCCCATGGTAAAATTGGTATCGGCGTGCAAGTACTTGACTACTTTAGCGATAGTTGGCGCAAATGCGGCATTCGCAGCATCGATCTCTTTATGAACGATACACTGGTTTACAACTTTCTGATTGATAAGTTTAGTTTTGCCGAAACACGCTACCTTAACTCGCACATTGACTATGCCGAGAAAGTAAGAAGCGGCAAAGTGATTCAGAAAAGTTTTGTTGAGCCCAATAACCGCCTTAAGCTATATGGTAAAAAGAATACATACACTACTGAACTGAAAGAGGGTGACAAAAAGAATTTTAAATATTTGATAGAGGATTTTGCCGGTAACCAATCGGTTTTGGAATTTAGCATACTTGGTGAGAAAGCACTAAACATTGACAGCCAACCCAAAGAAGAAGCGCTGGTGCAGGTCAGCTACAACAGCACCTTTACACTTGATACTTTAGGATTTGAACTCAGCATACCCGCCAACGCTTTATATACCGATGCCAACCTGTTTATTCACAAAGAAGAAAAACAGAATATGATAGCACCTGTCTATTTCATAGGCGACCGCTATACGCCCTTGCATCGTTCCATGAAAGTTAGTATACCCGTTCCCGACTCACTGCTGAAATACAGCGATAAGCTGTGTGTGGCAGGCGTATCGGGTTCTGACAAGATATATTCGCTTGGCGGAAAAATGGGGAATGGACGTATGTCAACAGAAACCAGAAGTTTTGGCAAGTTTACACTGGCTGTTGATACCATTGCCCCCAGCATCAAGCTGCGAAAAGCACCTGAAGGTAATAACTACAGTGCACGAAAAACCATTGAGCTGATTATCAGCGATAGTTTTAGCGGCATAAGAAGCTACGATTGTTACATCAACGGACAATGGGCCTTGTTTGAATATGATGCCAAGAACTATCGATTGACAGGCTCATTTAAGCACATGCCATTTCTGAAAAAAGGTAAACATGAGCTAACGGTAAAGGTGGTTGATAACAGAGGTAATGTAACTACCAAAACATACAATTTCAGTACTTAATGCTGGCTTAATTTTTGCAAGATAGCCCCTTGGTTTTTGTTGATGCCATAGACATTATTTTAAATTGATGACCGCAAACAAATGAACAATTGTATCTTTGTTCGCATTGTTTTGACACAAGAAACGGTATGATTAAGAAATTTACACTCATTATATTACTATTTAAATGCCTGCTTTTACCAACCATGAATGCACAGATCAATACCGATCGGATGCTGACCATTGGTAAAAATGCACTCTATTTTGAGGATTATGTACTGGCCATTCAATACTTCAATAAAGTTATCAGGGTTAAACCTTATTTATCTGATCCCTATTTCTTCAGAGGACTAGCCAAATACTATCTTGAAGATTATAATGGGGCTGAAGTAGACCTTAACACCTGCTTAAGCAAAAATCCTTTTATGGTGGATGCCTATAACGTTCGGGGCATCATCATGAGCAAAAAGGATAATCACGAACAAGCCATCAAAGACTACAGCAGCGGGCTGGAGATCTCGCCTAACAACATCAATCTCCTAATCAACCGTGGGAATAGTCATTCGGCTACTGAAGCATACAATGAGGCCATTACTGACTTTGACCGTATCATCGACATCAACCCAGGTATGTTAAGTGCCTACCTCAGCCGTGGTGCAGCTAAAACGCATGCCGGTGACTCCATTGGTGCCCTTAAGGATTTCAGCAAAGTGGTTGATTTAAATCCCTATATGTCCGATGGTTTTGCTTTCAGAGGCTTTCTCAATTATCAACTGGGTAATTACGAAGATGCCAAAACGGATTTTGACCGGGTGATTGAGCTAAAAAGCGACTACGCCAATTACTACATGATACGTGGTGCAATCCTTTACCAGCTGGATGACCTGAGAGGTACGATGCGCGATTTTGATAAAGTGATAGAGTTGGATCCCAAGAATAGCATGGCCTACAATAACCGTGGACTGTTACGGGCGCAGGTTGGCGATAAAAACAGGGCTATTGAAGACTTCTCAAGGGTTCTGGCACTCGATCCGGGCAATCTCCTAACCTTATTTAACAGGGCCATTTTATACAATGAACTGGGACAAAACAAGGAAGCTCTCAGGGATGTCAACATCATCATTGATAACTACCCCAACTTTGGCCAGGCCTATGGTATCCGCTCAGCTATCAAAAGGCGGATGGGCGATGAAAATGGAGCGCAAATTGACATGATGACCGCTTACAAACTGGAATCGGACCGACGTGACCGCGACATGGCACTGGACAGCCAAACAGATAGCAAGGATAGTGAAGATAAGGATGAGAGTAAAGACAAACGACCCAAGAAAAAAGCCACTCGCAGTAAAAGCGATAAGGACATAAGAAACTACGATAAGATTGCGGTACTGGATGATTTCGAAGAAAACGAACAGGATGAACAGTTGGTGGAGAGCATCCGTGGTAAGGTACAAAACCGTAACATCTTCATCGATTTGGAACCTGTCTTTGGTTTAACTTATTACTCAGGCGATACAATTCTTAGCCGTCCGGCCTATTACGAAAAAGAGGTGGTAGCTTTCAATAAAAAAGAGTTGTATAAAAGACCACTGATTATTACCAACCGCGAAATAGAAGCAGAAGGCCTTAAATATATACGCCTGACCAACGATATTAACGATATCACACAGGAGCTGCAAGATGAGGAAACCGACCGCGATATATTAATCGCTCGCGGAGCCTTGTATAGTATGGTAATGAACTACAGCAACGCCATGGCTGACTATAACGAAATACTAAAGTCGGACCCAAGCAATGTGGTTGCGCTGTTTAACCGTGCTTACTCTCGCCATAAAATGGTGGAAGTCATTGCCTCTCTGGAAGAAGCCACACAGGCACCAAACAATGTTATGTTGCAAGGCCCTATTAAAGCCAAAACAAATCACACAACGCCAAAGCCAGAAGGTGAGGCATCACACATCCTGGACTACGAACTCATCATTAATGATTTGAACCGGGTCATTGAATTATCGCCAGAGTTTGAGTTTGCCTATTACAATAGGGCCATTATCCATTGCCTTAAAAAGAACTTCTTGCAAGGTGTTGAGGATTTTACAAAGGCCATTGAGCTTAATCCTGAATTTGCCGAGGCCTATTTTAATCGTGGACTCACATTAATATTCCTCAACCAGGAAGCCAAAGGAACAGCTGATTTAAGTAAAGCTGGTGAGCTTGGTATTTACAAAGCTTATAATGTAATTAAACGTTATGGCTCGGAAGAATTAACAGGAAAAGAAAGCATAGCAGAGGTAGAGTAAATGAATAATGTATTGCCCGACAACTTTGATACCGATAATACAGAGTTTCAGGATGCTCTGAAGCTAATCCAGCACACTAATTCGTCGGTGTTTTTAACCGGGCGGGCTGGAACGGGGAAATCAACGTTTCTGAGATACATCTGCCAGCACACGCATAAAAAATTTGTGGTGGTGGCACCTACCGGCATTGCAGCTATTAATGCAGGTGGCGTAACTATTCACTCCTTTTTTAAAGTACCCTTTCGCCCTATCCTGCCCGATGACCCGGATTTATCGACACAAAAAGGCCGTATTTTCGACTTTTTGAAATACCGCAAATCGCACACACAGATCATTAAAGAATTGGATCTGCTTATTATTGACGAGGTATCAATGGTGCGGGGTGATGTGCTGGATTTTATTGATAGAGTATTAAGGGTGTTCACCAAAAATATGAACCAGCCATTTGGCGGTAAGCAGCTACTGATGGTGGGCGATGTATTCCAGCTCGAACCGGTTGTTAAGCGGGATGACTGGCAGATTTTGCGCCGTTTTTATCCATCCCCTTATTTCTTTTCGGCTCGTGTATTTAAACAAATCCCTCTGGTACAAATAGAACTGAAGAAAGTATACCGACAAAATGATGACACCTTTGTTAACCTCCTTGATCGCATCCGGCTAAAACAGGCTGGCAATATCGACATTGCTGCTATCAACGAACGTTTTAATCCGGGGTTTCAGAGCCCAATTGATGAGTTCTTTATTACCCTGGCAACTCGTCGGGATACGGTGGATTACATTAACGACAGTAAACTGGAGCAACTCGAAGGCCACGAACATGAGTTCACAGGACGTATATCCGGTGAGTTCCCCGAATCGGGTTTGCCCACTTTAAAAGAATTGGTGCTAAAAGAAAATGCCCAGGTGATGTTTGTTAAAAACGACATGGAAAAACGTTGGTACAATGGCAGCCTTGGACGCGTTGAAGAGATTGATGAACACGGTATATACGTTCGTCTTCAGAATGAGGAGATCCACCTGGTAGAGAAAGAAGTTTGGCGCAATATCCGCTATAAATACGATGAAAAAAACAACCGCATCATTGAAGAAGAACTAGGCTCATTTACCCAATATCCATTGAAACTGGCCTGGGCCATCACCGTCCATAAGAGCCAGGGACTAACCTTCGATAAAGTGATGCTCGACTTCTCAGGTGGAGCCTTTGCGGGAGGCCAGCTATACGTAGCCCTCTCGCGTTGCGTTTCGCTGGACGGCATTGTGCTTAAAACCAAAATCTCGCCACGCGATGTCATTGTCAACAACGAAGTGGTTGCATTCTCAAAGGCTGCCAATAATAAAGTACTCATTGAAAAGGAACTGAACAAAGCCGAAGCACAGGATTTATACAAAAATGCGCAACTGCACTTCGATGCAGGTAACTTTAACGATGCCGTGCACTCATTTGCATTGGCTAACGAGAAGCAAGAGGCTCTTTCGGTTGAATCGGTCCAGCGAATGATTGCCATTAAACTATCCAAAATAACTCAACTGGAGCATGAGGTGAAAGAGTTGAACGCCGCCATTAAACGCCAGCAAAAAAATGTGCAAGAATTTGCCCGCGAATATTACCTGATGGCCAACGAATGCCTGCTTAAATTTAAAGATAAACCATCGGCCTTGGGTAATTTCAACAAAGCCCTTCAACTAAAGCCTCAATTCTTTGATGCATTGGTCAAAAGAGCAGGTTTACATGTGGAGATGGGTGATTTAGAAGGTGCAGACAAAGACTATTCGCAAGCCGATAAACTCAAGAGAAAGTCCTATCAGGTAAAGTACAACCGGGGGCGTACCCGCCTTGAACTCAAAAGGTATGAACAGGCTTACAACGACCTGTTGCAGGCCACCCAAATCAAAAAAGACAAGGCCGAAGCCTACTTTTATTTGGGAGTAGCCTGTGAAAAAATGGGGGACATGCAAAAGGCTGCCGAATACAAAAACATTGCCGAGCATCTTGGCTTTGACGAATAACTAGTTTATCCATACTAGATACTCAACACTGACAAAAACACATCAACAGCTTAATAAATAGCGAATGTTACTCCTTTTCGCTTAACGAGATATGCGGCATGGTAATGTTGTATTTCACCGCCCACAAACGAATACCAATAATACTTAATACAGTTACACTCTCGCAAATCACTTCAGGCACATGCAAATAGTGCAGTATCAGGAAAATGATTGCGCCTGTAATACAGGCTGTGGCATATATTTCCTTGTGAAAGATGAGGGGTACCTCATTGGTTAAGGTATCGCGGATAATACCTCCCACCACAGCAGATGAAAGCCCCATTATAACAGCAATAGGCGCCGAAATACCAAATGCCATGGCTTTCTCGAGGCCTAATACCGTGAATACACCAATACCAATGGTATCGAACAGAAACAAGGTATTGCGTAGCCTGATGACGTGTTTTTTAAACAGGATGGTGATTAAAATGCCGGCCAGTATGACGAAGAAATAATTATTGGATTGAATCCACGAAACAGGCAGATTCCCTAGCATAATATCTCTGACAGTACCTCCACCGATGGCGGTTACAAAACCAATAAATATGGCACCAAAAATATCAAGCCGTTTTTGAGCCGCTGTGAGCGTTCCACTAATGGCAAATACCATGGTACCAATGTAGTCGAACAAAAGCAATAAATCGAATGACTGCACCATGGCCACTAGCGGTAATAAGGTTTAACATCGATTACATGCATACCGGCTACTACCGCTGCATCCATACCCAGATGACCATCTTCAAACACCATGCACTCAGCAGGATTAACTTTAATGGCTTCAGCAGCTTTTAAAAAGGTATCAGGATGTGGCTTGTAATTATCCACATCATCTGATGTTATTACAACTTCAAAGTGATTAATAATTCCACTATCACTCAGCAAACGCATGGCTCGTTCGCGGCTGGCACCCGTACCAACGGCCATGGGTAACTGGCCTTCATATCGTTTGACCACATCATATACCGCCTCTACAATTTCCACATTGTGTAAATTCTGCTCAACCAGACGCTCTTTCTGCTGCACTAACTCCTCAGGAGCTATGGCCATGTTAAAAGTAGCAATCAAATCCTTACTCAATTCTAAAACAGGTCGCCCTGTCAGGCGGATAAAGTACTCATATTCAAAATCAACGCCAAACGGCTGACAGGCCCCCAGCCACGCCTTATAATGAATAGGTGTGCTATTTAAAAGAGTACCGTCCATATCAAAAATTAATCCTTTAATGTGCTGCGGAATAACTATCTGATTTAGTGCTTTATTATCAATCATGGCTTATTTTGCTTAGTGGCGCGAAAATAAACATTATGAATGTAAAAATACATTTCGAAACGCTAACATTTTCTAACTTTGGCAGAACATTAGCAGAGCTAAAATGTTTAACCACCAACTTTGATAGTAAACTTAACTTAAAAATTATGGAAGAATTAGGGATTAATGGATTTGACTGGAAACCCATTTATGATTGGGTAATAGCCAATGGTATCAGACTCCTGGCAGCTATTCTGATTGCCGTTATTGGACTTTGGATAATCAATAAAATTGTCAAAGGATTCAAGAAACTACTGGCAACCAGAGGTGTAGATGAAACACTTGTTCCATTTATCATTAGCCTTACATCGGTAACTTTAAAGGTACTGCTGTTCATCAGCGTTATTAGCTATCTGGGTGTTCAAATGACCTCATTTATAGCCATATTAGGTGCAGCCGGTTTGGCAGTAGGTATGGCACTATCAGGCACCTTACAAAATTTTGCCGGAGGCGTGATCCTGCTTATTCTTAAGCCATTTAAGGTGGGAGACTTTATTGAGGCACAAGGCCACACTGGACTTGTCAAGGAAATTCAGATATTCAACACTATCCTTACAACACCCGACAATAAAGTGGTTATTATACCAAACGGAGGCTTATCGACTGGGGCCATGACTAATTACTCTAAAGAAGAAACCCGCCGTGTAGACTTTGTATTTGGCATTGGCTATGATGATGACATCGATAAAGCTCGCAATATTATTATTGAGGTAGCCGGCAAGCAGGAGTTGATATTGAAAGATCCTGCCATTTTTGTTGGCGTGCTGGAACATGGTGATAGCTCTATTAATCTGGTCACACGTGTATGGGCCAAAACCAGCGACTACTGGACCGTTTATTTCTACATGATGGAATTTGTGAAGAAAGAATTTGACAAACAAGGCATCAGCATCCCATTCCCGCAAAGAGATGTGCACTTGTTCAATGAAAAATAATTATTAACCCATAAAGCTCTGTTAACCGGCAGAGCTTTCTACTTATTAATCAATTTATGAAGAAAGCATTAGGCATTGGCCTATTATTTATGGCGCTAACGGCCGTTGGTCAAACCGCTGAAAACGATACCATCAAACACTGGAAAATAGGTGGCACACCCTCATTTACCTTCAACCAGGTTTCACTAACCAACTGGGCGGCAGGTGGTAAAAACTCGGTTGCCGGTACTTTTTTGCTCAACTCGTATTTTAACTACAGCAAAAACAAAATCAAGTGGGATAATACCATTGACATGGGCTATGGTTTAACCAAGCAGGGCAGCGATAACATGGTTAAAACCGAAGACAAACTCTACCTGACATCTAAACTGGGCTACCAGGCCGATGGTAGTAAATGGTACTACACTGCTTTAATGGATTTTAAAACGCAATTTGATGTGGGTTACAGTGATCCGCCGGAAAACACCACCAAGCTATCGGAATTTATGGCTCCGGCATATCTCAACTTATCGCTGGGTATGGATTACAAGCCCAATGATAATTTCTCAGTGTACCTATCGCCACTAACCAGCAAGATGACGGTTGTACTGGACGACTCGTTATCCAACGCCGGTGCTTTTGGTGTGAAGGAAGGTGAAAATTTGCGCAGTGAATTTGGTGCATCTGCCAAATTGCTGGCCAAAAAAGCCAACATCGTGAAAAACGTGGATGTGAGCACCCGTTTGGATTTATTCTCCAATATGAAAAAGCCACAAAATATAGATGTGGACTGGGAACTGGCCTTTAACATGAAGGTTAATTCATTTTTAAGTGCTGTAGCTACATTTAACCTCATCTACGATGATGATATTAAGTATGTAAATGCTGCAAAAGAAGTGGAAGGACCACGCGTGCAATTCAAACAGCTCTTTGGCTTTGGCATAAGTTATAAGTTCGGACAATAAGTCGGACTAATCGGAGAGAAGCCTTGGTTAGATTATTAATCAAGGCTTTTTTATTTCCTTAGGGGCTTTAATAAATACTCCAGTCCGTTAAGTTTAATCTCGTAGAGCGTGTGCAACAGCATGCCCAGCTTTCCCTCCGGAAAGCCCTTGCTATGATACCAAACCAGATAAGGTTCGGGTAAATCGCACAATATCCAACCTTTATATTTGCCATATGGCATGCGCATGGTAGTTAACAGCAGTAGTAATTTTGAATCCATCTTCGAGGTTTATGCCTGCGAAAATACATTTTTCAAATGATTCTATTCCTTCAAGTGGCCATTTAAGCGCTTTTCAATTCCTTGAGTTGTACAGTAAAATATTAAACATTAACTTTTCTACTTTTTAAAACAACTAAATTAAATCTACACCCACTAATGGGGTCTAAACAAAAACTAAATGCAAATGAAACACCTATTGTTACTTTTAACCGGCATACTGCTGTGTGGCCTGACAGTAAGCGCACAAATCGACCTGACATATCAGGAACCTTCTGAAGAGATTCTCCAACTGGCGGATGTACCTCTGCCTCCCGGCACTTCCATAAACGACGATGGCTCAGTCATTGTTCTTTTCTACCGCAACCAATACAAAAGCATTGGTGAACTATCGGAGCAGGAAATAAAACTGGCAGGCATCCGCACCAATCCTGTGACCAACATTTCATCGCGCACCAGGTTTTCAAACACTGTTAAGCTGCAGAAAAAGAAAGAAGGCATTGTGGAAGTAAAAGGCATGCCTCAAAATGCGCGATTGGCCAACTTCTCCTGGTCACCTGATCAAAGCAAAATGGCATTCACGAACACCGTAAGCAATGGTACCGAACTATGGTACATTGATATTGCCACCAGCACAGCACATAAACTCACCGAAGCTAATCTGAACGGCAACCTGGGTGCGCCTTTCAGCTGGATGAAAGATAACAGTACTCTGATTGTAAAAACAATGCCTGCCAACAGAGGTCAGCTGGTTGATAAAGGGACTGCCATTCCGCAAGGTCCTGTTGTTTCAGTTAACGAAGGCCAAAAAGCCCAGAACCGCACCTACCAGGACTTACTGAAAGATAAGCTGGATGAAGAGAACTTCATTAAACTGGCAGAATCGGAGCTTAAAAAAGTGACCCTGGATGGCCAACAGGCTGACTGGGCACCAAAGGCCATTTATCGCAGCATCAATTTCTCACCGGACGGCAACTATGCCATTGTATCTATCATTAAGCAACCTTTTTCATACATAGTACCTTACCGCCGGTTTCCAACGGACTATATTTTAACCGACAAGGATGGCAAAAAATTCCAAACCATTGAAGAGGTACCACTAATTGAAGAACTACCAAAAGGTTTTATGGCCGAACGGACTGGTAAACGTAGCATCACCTGGCGCGATGACAAGCCTGCCACCTTGGTTTGGGCGGAAGTATTGGATAAAGGAGATCCGGAAGTAGAGGCTGAACACCGCGACGAGGTATTTGAATGGGCAGCTCCTTTTACCGAAGAACCAAGTTCTTTATTAAAAACCATTAACCGATTTGCCGGTATCACGTGGGGAAGCGATAATGTAGCCATGGCTTACGACTACTGGTGGAATACACGCAATACAAAAACCTATCTGTTTAATCCTTCAGATGCCAGCCAGCAGCCAGAAGTACTTTACGATCGCAACTATCAGGACCGTTATAATGATCCAGGTAGTTTTATTACCGAGCGTAATGAATACAACCGCGAAATATTGGTGATGGATAAGGGCAATGTTTACCTCGAAGGCGATGGCTATTCGAAAGAAGGTCAAAAACCTTTCATTGATATGATGAACCTGGGCACCAAAAAAGCAACCCGTTTATACCAGGCTGAAAACAAGGACAAGCTGGAAACCATCTCGAAGATTATTAATATTCGAAAAGGCGAAATCATAACACGCGTTCAGTCACCTACAGACTACCCAAATTATTATGCCCGCAATATTAAGTCGCGTAAGGCACCACGCCCGGTAACGCAATTCGAGAATCCGTTTAAGAGTCTGGAAGGCGTACACAAGGAGTTAGTAAAATATACACGTGAGGATGGTTTACCACTTTCGGGAACCTTATACTTACCTGCAGATTACGACATGAGCAACAAAGAGCGTCTGCCACTCATCATGTGGGCCTATCCAACTGAATATAAAGACAAACAAAGCGCCGGACAGGTAACAACTTCCGCCAACGAGTTTATCTATCCCTGGTATGGTTCACCAGTATTTTGGGTAATGAAAGGCTATGCCGTGCTGGATGACGCCTCCTTCCCTATTGTTGGTGAAGGTGATGAAGAGCCTAATGACACCTTCGTACCGCAATTGGTAGCCAATGCCAAAGCCGCCATCGATTACCTGGATGAGCAAGGCTACATTGACCGTGAGCGAGTAGCTGTAGGTGGCCATTCGTATGGCGCCTTTATGACAGCCAACCTGCTAACTCATTCTGATCTGTTTGCGGCTGGAATAGCACGCAGCGGCGCCTACAACCGCACGCTTACGCCTTTCGGTTTTCAGAGTGAAGAACGCAACTACTGGGAGGCACCAGACATTTACAACACCATGTCACCATTTATGAATGCCAGCAAAATGAAGCATCCACTCCTATTGATTCATGGTGTGGAAGACAATAACTCTGGCACCTACACCATGCAAAGTGAACGTTATTTTAATGCACTTAAAGGTTTGGGAGCCACCGTTCGTTTAGTGCTGCTGCCATCCGAGAGTCATGGCTATCGTGCCCGCGAATCGGTATTACACATGCTATGGGAGCAAGATCAATGGCTTGAAAAGTATGTAAAAAACAAACAATAGACTATCTTAAGAGCTGCTTTATCAAAAGCAGCTCTTAATTTTTAATACCAAACATATGCAACTAGCACAGCTTAATCTTCAGGACATAAAAAAGCACCGCTTTGATTTGGCAATTCTACCCTGGGGTGCCACCGAAGCCCATAACTTTCATTTGCCTTATGGAACAGACAACTATCAGAATGGTGTGATTATTAACCAATCGGCACAACTGGCCAACGAGCGGGGAGCTAAAGTACTCGTCTTACCCGAAATACCGTTTGGGGTTAATACGGGGCAAACCGATATTCCTTATGTCATTAACATGCTGCCCTCAACACAACAAGCAATTCTGAAAGACGTGGCCACATCGGTGTTTAAGCAATGTGATAAGCTACTGATTTTTAACGGACATGGAGGTAATGATTTCAAGACCATGATTCGCGAACTGGGGCTGCGGTTTCCCGGCAAGAAACTGGTGACCTGCAACTGGTTTCAGGCCCTGGAGGCAGACAAGTACTTTGCCCATGCCGGCGACCATGCCGATGAAACCGAGACCAGCTTAATGCAATACCTCTACCCTGAGTTAGTTCGCCCATTAAGCGAAGCCGGCAACGGCCAAAACAAGCTGTTTAAGGTGAATGCACTCAATCAAAAATGGGCCTGGGCCGAGCGCGAATGGACCAAAGTAAGTAACGATACTGGTGTGGGTAACCCGTCTAAGTCAACCGCTGAAAAAGGAGAGCGCTTCTTCAATGATCTATGCCAGGTAATTAGCCAGTTTCTGATAGACCTGTCCAAAACGTCAGTGGATGATTTCTATGGATATTAAACAACTAAAAACTAACACATAACAATAAGAATAACATCAAAAAGACATCAGCTGATGGATAACACCTAATAGCTTTTTGATGTTATTCTTCGTATTCAAAATAGAGCTTGTAGAACTTCAGTCCACGTTGAGAGTCAAATCCTTTTTCCATATATTGACGCTTTCCGTGCACATACACATGGAAGTTCTTATCGAGTTTCAATACCGATTTAAAATGTTTCTTCTCCGACTTAACGGCATCTTTGGAGATATCAAAACTATCCTGCAGAGGCATGCTCTTTTCCGATTCAAAAAAGCTTTTATAATCCTGAAAGGCATCTACCACTTCGGGCTGACGAATCACTTCCTTTTCAAACTCTTTCTCATCAAAGGCAGCATGTTTACTAAAATAATCCATCGAACGGTTGAGTAAATCCACCTGGTCAGGACGCTCCACTTCATTTTCATCATTAAACACCTCATCCACAAAGCCTTTACACATTTGCAGATAATTATTGGTGAAGTAGTAATTATCCTCACGCGGCTTTAAACCCAGGAAGTCATCTTTCCAGAAATGCGCCTCGTTGCCTTTATTGATATTGTCCACCGAACATATTTTGTAGCCCATACTCTTTTCGGTATTAAATACCAGGCAGCCCTTATCCAGCCTTTTAATATTAATTCCCTCTTGCGCGCCCAATTCAAAGTTATTATCGCGTAGCATCACTTTCAGGAAGGTATCTTTATTCTCAGATTTAAAAATACCGAGTGCGTCTACTATCTCGCCATCTACCACACAGTTATTAAACAATACCATATAAAATTCGCCTCCCTTTATCTTTGGGTGATTGGATTGCTCATACAGATGATTGGCAATGGCAATTGAGTTATCGTAAAACGAAGCCGGATTATTAAAAATGGTATCCACAAGGCCAAACATCAGGTTTTGTTCTACTCCATCATCGTGATGAAAATTGAAATAAGCCTCTGTCTTAAAAGGTTTAAAGAAGTATTGCTTTAGTACATCAATCACCATCTCATCATCGTGCAGCTGCAACTCACCCTTTGAAAAACGTAGCTCTTCAGCTTCGGCCCGGCAGCCAATATGATGCACTACAATGTGTTGAATGGTTGTTTGCGTAAAGTCAATCATCTTCCTTAAATTTATTCGTTTCGATTATTTCGGCTCACGAAAATAGTATTTTTCAAAGTTATTCTTGGTTGATCATTTAATTTTAAACTCAAAAAAACAGCTGCAATAACTCAAAGTATTGCAGCTGTAACCGTCCATGAAACGTTAACAACCTATTAATAACAGATAAACTAAATACGCTATACCCCCTTATTAACAATACTTTTAAAGAACACACACATAACTTCCCTTCAATTTTCACTTGCATTATTTTGCACATTTTTGCACTTTTGTATTGAAAAATGTGCAAAAGATGTGCAAGTAAACCAATAAACCATGGCCAAAGTATCATTGTATCTTGACACAAGATATAGCTCGAAAACAAAGGTATATCCGTTAAAAATTAGAATTTCCCACAAGGGAGCTAACAGGTATTTACAAACCGAATACACGTCAACAAAAGAAAATTGGGATAATAAACTTGCACAGTTTAAGAAAAAAACACCGGAAATACCCAACCTAAAAGCCACAAATTTAAAGCTGCAGAAGCTTATTATTGAGCTAAAAGAGACACTCTATGAAATCAAGCACATAAACCTATTGTCTGTTGATGATGTCAAAGAGCGAATTGAAGCCGTTCAAAATGGAGACCATTACAACCCCTCTTCTTTCACTCAATACTATAAGAAGCAAATCGAACTCATGAAGGCCAGACCTGGAAGAACATGGGGTATATATAAGGAGACTTTAAAAAGGATAAATAATTTCACTAATAATGAAAACATCAATTTTAATTCCATCAATAAGCATTGGCTAGAGACTTACGAAAATTGGATGGCGTCAAATGGCTATTCGCAAACAACGAGGTCTTTGGATTTTCGAAATATTCGGGCAATCATTAATAAGGCCTTAGATGAACCAACTCCACTTATTCCATTTGAGTTATACCCTTTTGGAAGAAGAGGATTTAAAATTCCCAAACCCAAAACCAAACACCGCAACTTGAGTTTGGACCACTTTAGAGCTATTGCACAATTTCATGCACCAGACCTTCAAAGTACAGAAATCGGAAGGGATGCTTTTCTGCTTTCTTTCCTTCTACAGGGCATTAACCCAGTAGATCTGTTTCACCTTAAGAAAGGCTGTATTCAAGGCGAGCGGTTGGTGTACGAAAGACGAAAGACTAAAAGGGATTATAGTATTAAGATCCATCCAATGGCCATGGATATCATAAAGAAACATCAAGGCAGTGGTGAAAGGCTGCTTTTTTACAGTGAACGGTATGCCAATAAAAATTCTATGGCCAACGGCTTCAACAAGAGCCTTGAGCGAATAACAAAAAAAATTGATATCCCTGTTTGTTCGATGTACCATGCACGACACTCATGGGCTACATATGCAGCAGAACTTGAAATTCCTAAGGAAACGATCGCTGCCGCACTTGGCCATGGGCAAAAAACCGTAACAGACATATACATCAATTTTGACCAGGAGAAAGTAGACAAGGCTAATAAAAAGGTGATCGAATATGCTTTCAATCTCAAGAAGAAGCAAAAGTCTTAAGCACCTCCATATTCTTCTGCATGTCTTGTGATGCAAAAATTAACTCATCCTCAAGCACCGAGCACCTATTTTGAAGCTCCTTGTTTAAGCGCTCCTTCATTAAAATAATGCGTTCAAGCTCCTTAATCTTTTGATTTTTGGCTTTCAGTTTATTAAAAAAATAACTCATGGTTTTGGTTTTAAATTGGTTTAATTGAGGCTAATGCCTCTTTTCAGATATCCATCTAGATGCTTTTTATACATTTTATCAGCGTTGTAAAACTTCTCTCCTGGGCGCATCGATAGCGCAAGTTTTGTAAAGCCATAATTAACCAGCTTTGACAATACGCCCATCATTTGCATTTGATTAATCTCATCAATTGAAATCTTGTGCTTTATCCTGCCATTCTCTTGCACGAAGAATATACCATCAGCAATCAGGCACTCTGGCAACCCCCGGGCTACTATCTCGACGATATTTTGAAAATCAAAATATGGGCATAGATGACACTTGGAAGATAGCACTTCACTACCTAGCTTGTCAAGTAGTGCATTCTTATCTATACGCCATACATCTTTATTGAAGGCTCCATATTCATAATAATTTCTTACTCCATCACGAACATAACGGCTTATCTTTATAAGCTTCTTGCAAGTCCATCCCTCTTTATGTGGATTTTGCCAGCAATACTTCTCGTCAGCATTATGACGCTCTGAGGCGCAGTCGTAAATGAATTTACTATTAAGGATGAACCGATACAACTTTACCGGCTCACCCCTATAATATGCCTTTACAGTTTTCCATTTGCAGATAATCATTAATAGATCGAAATAATCTTCATAAGCCGAAAAAAGATCATAATCTTCAATGGTTAGAATTAAAAGTTCTCTATCCTTAATAGCTCCATACCTGTGAGCTAATTCAACCACTTCAGCATAGCGCTTTGAGCGCGACTTATGTATTTCGATGCGTAACATTAAAACTTTCTTATGGCTCTAACTTGATAGACTCTGTCCTTGTAATATTTACCAGTCATTGCCTCTATCCTCACAAGATAAGCCGTTGTTTCATCAATCTCAGTTGAGCTCCAATACCCTCTTGAGTATTCATCAGTAAACTCAAACCCGCCAACAATCTTAAAATTGTCGGACAACAGTTCAAGTTCAGATTTAGACGGAAGATACCAATCATCATATCCCCCATGCTCATAGTTATAGCAAGCAGCCGCAGCAACCCAAGAATAATTAGCTTCTTTGACTATTGCTTCCGTATTCACCAAGCCATCCGTCGCACTGGTTGCCCCATATAACTTACCATAACCACTAAAGCCAAACTTCTTATCGCCTCCATTTACACAGTCCTCTTCTGATGCGATTAATCCATGCTCTCCGTCATCATCTAGCTTAAAAATAACACCGCCCTGATATTTATCACCTAACCTTAGCTGCAGACTAACCGCTCCATAATACATCTCCAACGGTTCATTATCGAAATATGCAATGATTGAAATGCCATGTTCGCCAGGTGGCACATCTATTGGCACGTATTCAACTTCATAGGGTGCCGAAATCTTAACTCCAATTAATTCGTCATCAAAATAAAATTCAACCTTATCAAGCCTTTCATCCGAAGACATAGCGTAAAGTTTTACAGGAACATGATTATATAATAGGCCCAAAGAAGAAGTATTCATAAACTCTATCTGATATGGCTCTTCTGTTTCCGAAGAGGAACACCCATAAACAAGAAACAACATCAGGCCAAACAGTAGTTTTTTCATTTTGCGGGAATTAAATTTGGTTTGATAGAATTCAAGACTTCCTCCATGGTGGGGTAAACTAAAATAGGTATGCTCCCATAGAGGCGTCTTTGAAATTCAAGTATAGAATATTGCGTATAAACGGAGTACGGCCGTACAACATGCAATTTATCTAACAGGCTCTTATTCGCAATTGATTCATATTGCTCGCAGGCCCAAACGATATCATTCTCGCTTACAGGCCCAGCAAAAGCAGAGTCAACAACCAGATGGTTGCAGCGCAGTTCGGTGTAGTATTGTAAAGACTTCAACATAACATCCCTGTACTCCGAAGAGGGCAGGAATTGCTTGTATCTCTTTACCAGAAGCGAAAGCGCTTCGTAGTATTCAAGGATCGCTCTTTTGCTCTCCCAAACTTTCCTTTTCTCGATCATTAGATGTCTGTTTTAGGGTTACTTTTTCTATATCCGAATGGGCTATATTGATATTTAGCCCTCGGATCTTTTCCATGACTGGTTCCCCCAAAAATTCACGAATAATCTTAATTTGTGTTTCACTGACAGTATTAAGTTCTAACTGATAATCAATAAGATTCCGAACAACATTTAGTTTTTCTTTCAGAAACCTATCTCTATCGTCTACGAGTTCAAGCTTTAATTTAAGTTGCTCTTCCCTCAGCTCAATCAAAGCTTTTTTACGTTCTAACTTAATGCGTTGACGCAGATTTAAATACCTGCAAATACCTAGTTTTAAGATTCCCTTCTTAAATAGTTTCATGACTATTTTCCCACATTATTTTCAACACAATGATCGTCTAGATGATGTCTGTTGCGTCACCTCCCTTCTTAATTAATTAGCAATAGTGTATATCTAATTATCCCGAATAATTATTTTTTCTCTCTAAGGCTTCGTATTTCCTCTTCCAGTTCATCAATACGTTTCCGTAAAAGTTCATTCTCCTTTTGGAGCTCTTTTTTACCTAACCTAACTTTCCCTAAGCTCTTTTCAATATAGGCCCCAATTTGACTGTCCGATATGACTATCCTATTGTTTATCATCGCAAGCCAAGCAATAAAAAGAATGCCACTATCAGCGAAATCACAAAATAAATCAACACAATAACCTTAACAACTCCTGTATTGCTTTGTATAGCCTTTAACTTCTCTCTTGTGTATTTATTGTGAAGCAATTCACTATAAAACATCAGTTCTGATTTCTTAACTTCAGATAGAGAGATTTTATCATCAGTTGTCTCTTTCGCATCTTCGAGAAAGTCTTCAAGCTTTTTTAACACCTCTACATCATATACACCTTCTTCATTCCTTTCAAAAAGGAGTGTTTTTAGTTTTTTTGCATTCATTAGGTTTGATTTGGTGGGTTATTTATTTTTCAATAGCTCTATAATTTCGTTTTTTGATTGTATTATCTCGTCTTTCGATTTAATAATTTCATCCTTTACATCAAGCTCCTTTTCAAGCCTTTTTATTGTCGCCAATAAAATCTTCAACCCACTATGCGATTCATCAGACATTCCATGAATAATTCTATTTAGCTCATCTTTATCATCAGGAATACTCTTTATGTCTTTTGAAATCTCAATTAATTCTTCAAAAACTTGTGTATTTATATCTCCAACATGACTTTCAATGTAATTTCCAATCTTATTATTATTAAATTCCCTCTTAAACACCTCTCCTTCGCCAGTCAATAAAAACAACTTATTAGTGCCTGGATACACTCTCAATATATCCTCCTGTATTTGGACTGATATACTCTTCGCTTGACCTCTAAGGATTTTATAAAGCTTTTCAGCCCTTTCATAACCAAGCTTTTCAGCCAACTCAGATGCACTTACTCCAAGCTCATCAAGAAATTTACTCAATATCTCTTCAGGTCTCATTATTTAGAACTATTCTAAACAAACAACTAATGTGTGCATTTTAACAAATTTAATTTGCATATATGCACACTTTGGTTGTATTTTCGATTTAACAAATACCAATAAACCATTTAAACCATGAATAACAACACAATAACAAGCAAACAAGACGTGTATTAATTCAAATTATTGGCTATTGGTTTAATTTAAATCTAATACAAAATTATGAAAACAAAAAACCTGACGTCAATCACTCAAAAGTGTGAAAACAACAATTCTATAGGATGACTCAAAGGGTCATTCACCAACTATATACAAAATAAACCAACAACAATGAATCGGGATAATCATGAAACTATTGACAGAAAGGGAGGAAGAAATAGCCATGCTAATCTTTCTCGGAAAATCGAACAAAGAAATCGCGGAGGTACTGTTCATCTCCATCGACACCGTTAAGACGCACATTCAGAAGGCTTTTGAGAAAACACAGAGTAAAAGCCGCACTGACCTCTCACGCGCCTGGTTAGAATGCACCTTCAACGTGCAATTCAGACGCTCTCCAAGCGACAATAAGTTGAAAATAATCAGAAACCTCAATACCACTAAACATGGCGAAGAAAGAAACTACAATTGTTTGCAATCTTGAAAAGAAGCAATGGCTCACCGAGCAAGAAGCAGCCATTTATCTTGGGATAGGTAATCACAATATGTTTCGTGAATGGCGCGAAAATCATGGTTTACCGTTCTACATCCCCAATGGTAAGAAGATTCTCTACAAGAGAACAGACCTGGACGCATTCGTCGAGCAATCAAGATGTTCAATTCCTGTGAGAGTTGCAGGCTAACACAATAATCATGCTCATCCAGAATACAGACCTGCACGATGCACCTTGGAGCACGCCCGAAAGGCTTTGGAATGAAGATCCAAAATGCCCCGAGTGCGAAGGAACCGATATCAAAGAGGATAAGAAGAGTGGCACATCATGGTGTATGGACTGCGGTTTTTACGATGAGACAGACACCTTTTATCCAATCGATTATTCTAAACCTCCACGATAATGAGTGAAGAAAAATTAACTGAAAAACTGACGATGATATCGTCACCGGACCACGGAATCTTGCGGATAGTCAACAGTGAAACAGGAATGGCTATCAGATACGACCTACAGGAGCACGATTTTGAAAAAGAGAAACAGATTATCAAAAACGGCATCCTGCGAAAAGTAAAGAAGAATCAAACCATTAATAACTAATAATCATGGAAGAAGTAAAGAGCTTAGAAATTAAGCTATCCCAAGCCCCAGTTATTCATCATGCACTAAATGAAATTGGAGCCAACGTTACGAAGAGATTGGTTGATTTAAACATAGACAACCTGGTGGCTACTGAAGATACTGTCAAGTCTCTTAAAACTCTTAGAGCTGACTTGAATAATGAACTTAAAAGCTTTGAGGAACAGAGAAAAGCTGTTAAAGGTGCCATTGCTGAGCCATATGAACGCTTCAATGAAGTGTATAAAAATGAAGTATCGACCAAGTATGCCGAGGCAATTGCCAAGCTAAAAGGCAAAATTGAAAGTGTAGAAATCACCTTAAAGGATGAAAAAAAGCAGAAAGTCGAAGCTTATTTCAATGAATTATGCGTGGCCTCTGAGATTGATTTTTTAACATTTGAAGATGCAAAAATCAATATCAATCTGTCTACATCACTTAAGAAGTATAAGGATGAATGCAATGCTTTTATTCAAAAAGTAGTTGACGACATCATATTGATTGAAGCGCATGATTTTTCGGTTGAGATAATGACCGAATACAAGAGAACATTGAATGCTTCGAAGGCAATCACAGAGATTGTCAACCGCAAACAGCGCGAAAAAGAAGAGACTCTTCGCCAACAGCAGCTTCGAACAGAAAAACGCAAAACTAAATTATTAAGCGTTGCTATGGTCTATCATGATCTGACTAAAACGTACAATTGGGTGCAAGATGAGGAGAATGTATTTATAACCCTTTCCGACGTTGAAAACATATCTGATGATGAATTTCTGTCTCGATTTGTAGAATTGGAAGCTAAGATTAAAGCAGCTATTGACGCAAAAAAGACAGAAGAAGCCCCCAAGGTGGAAAAGGTTGTCGAAAAAGAAACCTTAAAGGCCCCTAGTGTTGAAGCTCCACAACAGCAAACAGCACAGCCAGAAATGCTTGAAGCTAAGTTTACAGTAAAAGGCACGATGACGCAATTAAAGGCCCTCGCACAATATATGCGCGACAATAACATCGAATTCCAAACTATTAAATAACTGAATTATGGCTAAGACAAACACCCCTGCCACAACCAAAAAAGTTAGCATTGCAACTTTTTTGAACGCTCCTAGAACAGCAAATTTCTTAACTGAAACACTAAAAGAGCGAAAAACAGAGTTTGTAAGTAACCTTATCGCTATGTGTGATCAAGACGCTAAGCTTGCGGCCTGCGATCCTGCCGACCTAATGAAGTGTGCTATGAATGCCACATCATTAAATCTCCCACTTAATAAAAACCTGGGCTATGCCTACATCATCCCTTACAAAGATGTTCCCAGCTTCCAGATTGGGTATAAAGGCTTGATACAGCTTGCCATCAGAACCGGTGCTTATAAGTATATCAATGCAGTTGAGATACGCGAAGATGAATTGGAGCGCAATAAAATCACTGGCGAATTAAAGTTCTTGGGTGATCATCCGGACAATGACGTTGTTGGTTACGTGGCCTATTTAGAACTGTTAAACGGATTTAAGGCCTCGCTCTATATGTCAGAGGATCAAATCGAAGCTCACGCTCTGCGATTTTCAAAGATGTATCAGTCGGATAAGCAATACAAAACTAAGAAGTCAAAATGGAGTGATCCTGATGCTCGTCCGAAAATGTCATTAAAGACAGTATTGAAAGGTTTATTGGGTACTTATGGCCTTATGACCACTGATATGCAAACAGCTTTTGAAAGTGACAATGAGCATGCAGAACAAACATCGGGTGCCAGGTTTGAAGAAGCTGAGGTGATTCCTCAAAATGAACCTGCCGAGCCTGGCAACGGAGCGAATAACGGAAAAGTAGTAGATCTAAGCAACTTGTAAAATGTGTTATCAAGTTCTTTCAACAGGCAGTGAAGGCAACGCCGTTATTTATCATGGTTTTATAATGGTTGATTGCGGCGTACCCTTCTCAATCGTCAAGCCTGTAATACAAGACATTCAGGTGGTGCTATTAACCCATACACATGGGGATCATTTTAAGCTATCAACCATCAAGAAACTTGCCTACGAAAGACCTACTATTAGATTCGCCTGTGGAGAATGGATGGTAAAACACCTTAATGACATTAGAAACATTGATGTGTTGCTGCCTGGTAAGATATACAACTACGGTTTGTTTAGACTTTCACCAGTAGTGCTTTATCATGATGTTCCAAACTATGGGTATCGAATCTACTACAAGAACCATAAAATTTTTCATGCTACTGATTCTGCTCACTTAGAGGGTATAACTGCACTGGAATATGACCTATACGCAATTGAGCACAATTACGATGAAGAAACGGTTTTTGAGAATATAGCAAAACTGAAGGCTAAAGGTCAGTTCGCACATCAAGAGGGCTCTATCAACAGTCACCTTTCCGAACAGCAAGCTCAAGACTTTATTTTACGAAATAAAGGTGACAATTATCAAGTGCTTAGGCTACACGAGAGTAAGCACATATAACCTTTCAGGAGGCATGAACCGCCTCTTGAAAACCACGCAAAACAAGCAAACAAGATCATTGACATAATGTGCCAAACAGTTGGCGCAAGCACCCTTATTAGCCTTTTTGGGCCGGAATATGAGGGCAGATACACACTTTATTAGCCATTTACGGCCGTGATATAAGGTGGCTTAAGCCGATAGTGAGAACCGAATGTTTGGCGTTCTATTTTTTAACCGAGGAGGGAGCAGTCATATAAGCTCATACAAACTTAAGCATCGCCAAGCGTAATCAAAGTGCGGCTCCCGACCTCGAAACGCCTCATTAGCTCAGTTGGCAGAGCGGCACCCTGTTAAGGTGAGGGTCGATGGTTCGAGTCCATCATGAGGCGCAAACTTTTGTGAGAAAGGGAACTGAAAGTGAACAATTGCTTCACGATGATAAGCTGCAGGTTATCCACGTTGATGACATTGTTTATTTCTCGGCCGATCACTGAGATAGGTTCCCGCGATTGAGTAGATGGCTGAATCGGTTAGGCGAACAGCAACTTAAAGGATTGTCAAACGACTCTATGAGGTAAGGCAAGTACGCTGTACACGCAGGTTCGAATCCTGCTCTACTCACTACCTAACGACGTTCTTTGAAACGCATTGCAACACAGGGGTTCGAATCCCCTCAACTCCACATGCCAATTAAAAAGTGTGAAAATCAAGCACGGTAAAACGTAACGTGATAGCCGTAGTGACGGGGTTGACTTGGTTTTGACTGCAATGACAAAGTAGATGAACTGAAGGTAAACACTGCTTTAAACGGCAAAACAATTACTCATGATTTCACGCAGCTAAGAGCTGTAGCGTAGTCACGGCACCGCCCCACATGTCGTAAGGGGGCTTTTTAAGATTATTCACTTTAAACCAACTGCTATGATAAAAGAATTCTATCGCTGGTTTATCAGCTTATTCAAACCCGAAAATCCATTGGACTTCATCGGTAAGCCTATGGTCTGGAACACACGCACCGAAAAGAAGGTGAAAAAATGCGCAATGAAATGCCATGAGCTGACCGGCCAGCAATTTTGGATTGTGCCGGTGAACGACGATCATGTGGTGATTGTCAATAGCCAGGCAAGAAAGCAAACAAACCAACTACTTCGGCAAGAGGCAAAGCAGCTTCGCAAACAAGGTAAAGCAGTCTTTCAGGTGCGCCAAATATCGCACTATCAGATGATATCAATGGCCTATTTTGAAACGCCCAAAGGGTTTGCAATTAAACAGAAGGCGTCATGAAACATGCAACATTGGAAGAGCTGGCGATTTATTTACCGTATGCGTTAAAAGTACGATTTAGGGAAAGAAACGACAGGTATTGCAGAAAATATATTGTTGGCACAATTGGCGCAATTTATAGTGATAGTTCCATTGTTTGTCATGATACGGTTAACTCAACGCCTGATAATTTTAAACCAATTCTTCGCCCCCTCTCCGACTTAGCCAAGGACAATGAGTTTCTTCAATTCTGTAAGGAGCAAATCACCTGCGCAGATTTAAAAGTTTACAGAGATGAACCTGAGGACGTTCCAACTTGCTTAACTGGCATTGAATCGCTTAGTGGGCATCCTAATATTCTTTTAGCTATCGATGATGAGATTGCATCAGAATGCCCATTACTTTTTTATCAATGGCTTGCAAAACATCACTACGACCTACACGGCCTTATTGACCGTGGTGCAGCAATAGATATCAATACTTTAAACCAACAACATGAAACAGATTCGAATAGCAACAGCTAAAGAATTGGTTGCAGTAGTTATTGCCGTTGCAATCATTGCAGCAGGCTTTGCATGGTTATTTAGTTATGCAGGCTGATGCGAGAAGAGAACGAACACGAAGCTTTATGTATCTATTTAGCGCACCAATATCCTGATGTGCTTTTTAATACTGATTTATCGGGAGTAAAACTACCGGAAAGCACGGCTAAACGAGTAAGTAAACTTCGTTCTAGTCGTGCTTATCCTGATTTAACCCTTTATGAGCCTCGTGGACGTTATCTAGGTCTGTTTATCGAGTTGAAACGAACAGGTGAAGTAATTTACAAGAAAGACGGCTCCTTACGAGCTATGAAAAAACCCATCTATCGCAAAGTTAGAGGTTTGAAAAAACGTGTAATCATAGGATACTACGATCACCTGCAGGAACAACACGAAATGATACTCAAGCTTCGACAAAGAGGCTACTACGCAGATTTTGCCATCGGTTTTGACAAAGCAGTGAAGCTGGTGGATTGGTATTTGAATTTGGAAAAACCTGTTAACTAATGAACAACGAATCAACACTACTGAATCTTGGCTTTGAACCATACCCTGATTGGGATTTCCATATCAAAAGCATTCCTTCAGGACAGATAACAACTACACCTCATTTTAGACTTGAAAAGCAAGGTAAAGTATTCCGTGCATACGTTGAGAAAAACAACGGCCCTGTCTATGTAATATTAGGCGTAATTGTGAAAAACAATAATCTTGTGGACTGTTGGAGAGATTGTTGTTCAAATGGCTCTGTTGAAAGGAAAATTAATAAAATCCTCACCCCATGAATGAACGACGCTCAATAAACACCCGCATATGGACTGACGAGTGGTTTGAAGACCTCAAGCCTCTGGAAAAGCTCGTTTGGATCTATCTGTTATCGAACCTTAATACCAACCTGATTGGTATCTATGAAATAAGCGTCAAGCGCATCGCCTTTGACACAGGACTAGATAAGAATGAAGCCCAGCATATTAGTGATAAGTTTCATCAAGAAAAGAAAGCGTTCTTTTACCACGGCCATGTTATTATCCCTAATTGGATAAAAAACCAAAGCATGAATGCAAATATGCTTAAGCATGCTCGAAAGCTTTATAATAACTTAACACCTGCCATTCATGACTTCCTTAAGCGAATTGGTTTCGAATCGTTTGAAAGCCTTTCGAATGGTTTCCCAATGAATAACAAAAAAGTGAGAGAGCCTGAAATACAGTTTCCCACCTCCGATGAACTGATATTCGACAAAGAAACTCAAGCAGCTCTTTGCGACTACTTCGGCATAACAGAACTTGGCAATGAGCGGCAGTGGATGGATTCCATCAAGTTTATTATGGGCCTAGAGAAGGCTGGCAAGCTGAAACTATTTAAGGAGCAATTTGAGGCCTATAAGACCTATCGAAAGGAGTCAAAAGCGACCTGGAACCACAAGTTTCCAAACTTCATTTGTGATGGTTGGAACGAACAGAACTGGATTAAAAACCTTGAAAACCTGAAAAACAATGAAGATTCCTCAAGGAACAATAGCACGTCAACAAAGCAACCTTCCAGACAAGGCCAGGCCATTGAAGGAGTCATTACCCGACTGGAAGAAGAAGACCGCAAGTGTAGTTAAACAACAATTCCCAACTGCTTCGACATTTGTGGCAGGCTGCAATTTTGAGGCGATGACGAAGCAATACAGCCATGCACCAAGAAAGAAGCTGATTGCAACAAACACCTTCTCCCTGCGCGATTTGAAGGTCCTCTACACCGAAAAAACACCCGCTGTTTTAATTGAAAGCTATCTTGTTTATCTCAACCTTCATTTAAACTTTAAGGACGAATTCAAGCTTAGTAATAGCCAAATTGAGAACCTTGGAAGGCAGCTATTGACCATCCTTGGTGATATTACAATGGGCGAACTGTGGTTGTTTTTCGACCAGGTATTTACCGGCTACTTCGATAAATTTTTTGGCAACATAGATCCGATGACAATCACCAGATGGGCACGTCAATACATGTCCGAACGCGGTGATGTGATTATGAAAGATAAGGCGCTATATCAATTTATCAGAGATCGAAATTTCAAGGAGGACGATAAGCATCATGCAGAATACAACCGTCAGCAATTTAGGAAGGCAGACGAGTTCAAGCAAATGATGGAGTTAACTGAACGCATATCTAAAAAAACCTAATACCATGGAAGAAACAAAAATATGTTCTTGCTGTCATGAGGAAAAACCCATAGACGAGTATTATAAATTTAAAGACGTACGAGGGAAAGAGAGAATAAGTTCAAGATGCAAAGCTTGCAGAATTGAAAGTGTAAGAATCTGGCGAGAGAAGAACAAGTCCAGACATAAGGATTATACCAGACAGTATCGCGCAAAGAATAAGGAAAAAATGGCGATGCACGAAAAAAAGTACTATGAAAAGCAAAAGGCCAAAAAACAGAATACCTCGAATGATAAGTCAGACATCATCAGAATTGAAAAATGTCTTCATCAATCATTAAACGCCACACCCGACATCTCCAAAGCCATTGCCTTTAAAAAACAGTTCTTCCAGAAGAAGTTAATACAGCTTCGCACCGTCGTGTAAGTTCGGGTTCACTCAATGGGGCTATTCTATTTTACTACAAAGCCCAATGACCCAAATCACTACCAATTCAGTACTAGAAGCAATAAAGGAAATTCAACAATCAAAAGTTGATAAAAAGATAGTTCCTGTATTTGCCAGTAACCGAGACCTTCTTGAGCGCCTGGGAACACTACCCCATGTCACGCTACAAGCTCTTATCGACAGAGGAAAGATCAGAACAAGAGACGCAATGCACTGTCGCTACTACCAAGTGATTTAAACCACCCACACGCCAATTTCTATGAATACTAACGATAACCTGTTAGAACGTTTTTTCATTGACCGAGAACACCGCTATAAGGAATTTGCCAGGCACGAAAGCAGGAATGCAGACATTGAAGACCATTGGGAAGATGTGTACATGGAGGTGATGACTTCCTTCTTTGGTGATAAACGCAGCTTAGCTATAGAGTTGATAAAAAAAGAAGCTGACCTGACGATTGCCAAAAACAAACGAATGGCCACCTTTTACAAACGCAATGGCAACAGGTTTCCTTTATGTGAGTTTGACTTCTATTTCATTAGCTGCCTTAAGCTAAATATTATATCACCCCGGGCACCATACAAGTGGAAATACCTCAGACAACCACCGACTGACGCCAACGCTGATTATTCGCGCATTGAGTTAGAGGATAATGAGTACGAGGAAGGGCATGACGCCAGTGAATGGATCATTGAACACACTGAGCTGATACGCGCCGAACTTGATAAGTTGGGCATTGGGGAGCTCGGACAGCGTGTTTTTGCCTTTAAATTCTTCGATGGCAACAGCCTCAATGACTGGGCTGGTGACGAGCCGATAAAAGAAATACGACGGCTTTATGCCGAAACACTCAGACTGCTACGAACCAAATTTAATTCTGACTACCTCAATAGCTTAGAAGCTGTGCAGGGTAGCTTATTTTAAAAGAAACTTATGCATTAAAAACGTAAAGATTAAACTAAAAATGAAGCTTGGATACAAGAGAATTAAGCTGGTCTAATTATGGTAAATAATACGCCTTTATCACGAATTATTAAATTAGATAAATCAGCTATCGCATTAACCTTAATTTTAGCTATTGTATCCCAAAACCATAAATCATTTGGATCTGCAATAACTTTTGCTTTCACACTTCCCAGATGAACTTCACTATTTGCTTGGATTGAAGCAATTGAAATTGGGATAGTTTTGAAATTAGTCGCGGCACCCTCTGCTATTGTTCCTGTTAAATCTTTTATCTCAACAGATGAACGATTAAAAGCGTACACATCGAAGGACATATCATCATTTACTCTAATTGGACTTCCGGGTCTAGTAACATTTTCTAGATTTCGAAACCAAAACGAAAGATCTCTGATTATCTCTCTACTAAGCTGCTCTAATAAATCTGCCATTTTGCCTGGATTAAATTAAACATCAAATTACAAATTATTCCAAGCTTCATTAAAAACTAAAATCTATCATAATAATCGCAAATGAGAATTCATTTATTCAGAAAGCTAAACCAAAATATGCTATTACTATTTTCATCATAAACGGCCAAAAACTAATAGCGTAATGTTGAAAAACCATACATTGCATCGTTTTGCATTAAGGCGTAATGCAAAACTTTAATCTTTAAACAACCGTTATAAATAACATGGATTACTTTTGTAACCCCAACGTTTCTTTGTCAGGCGCTCCAAATCCAAAGTTTAAAGTTAAGGTTGAAACCAACGTATTTCTTGAATTCAGCAATGGTTCGAAACGATTTCCAATAGTATAACTCAAAACAACTTGGTCATATAAATTATAATTAAATGAACCTAAGTATTGAATATCTGAGTTATTAATTTTGCGATACAATTCATTGCCATTCTCATCCATTCCGGCAAACTCTTCTGAATTACTACTGCGCCCCACAAATTCGAAGTTGAAGCTAAATCTTTTGATTTCTGAATTTATTGCTAACCCATAATCAAAGTTGTGTTCATACACATCATTTCCAGGGAAGTAATATTTGTAATAATCAACATGATACCATTCATAGCGAAATACTCCTATCAACTTTAGAGTTGAACCATTTTTTTTCTGGAAAGCATAAGAAGGAGCAAACCATAACGATTGTTTTGGAACATAGGAAAAATCAAACTCATTAGTTGGAAAATTTAGAACACCTGCATATGCGAAATCCAGAATAAAACCATAACGGTTTTTAATATGGTCTTTTAATCCTTCGTAAGCACTTTGATCTTTAAAAAAATAGAAAACGATGCTATTAAATTCATCACCAAACTTATCAGGGTTATTTAAATATAATCGAATTGGAATTTCTCTAACATGTGTCATTAAATTTGAAACTAGTTGTGAAACATCCACATCAACTAGCTTACTATGTATTGCATTAAATATCACACTTTCAATTTCTTTTATAAATTCCTCGTATTCCAATCTATTTATCATAGACGAAGCCTGAGAATTAATAAAAGCAATTATAGAAGCACTTAACCTTAGCTTCGTAATTGTTTCGGTTATATAAGTTTCATAATCATCACTTTTAAGAAAGATGGAGGTTCGATACCCAAATGCCAGAGCGTTTGTATTCGTTTCATCTCCAAGAGCGAAGCTCTGCGTGCTTGCCAATGAGAATGAAGATCCTCGTTTAAGACTTTCAAAAGTTTCTGGCAATAAGTAATCCTTAATGGTCATACCTTTCTTGTCAACCCAGTATGGTGTAAATTCAATTGCAAGATCACTAGGTACAACCACCTTATTGTCATCAATAAAATTTGAGAACAATGCTGTTTCGAGAGCTTGATAGGACTTAGGTGTTAAAACTATTGATGGCTGCAATCCTAAAATGGATGATGCAGGTGATGACGGAGCTTTAAGGTTGTTAAGTTTCTCCTGGCCCGAGATAAACGATAAACCCAGTAACCATCCAAATAAAACTACTGAATATTTCATAGCTTAGGAAATTTAACCAAAAGAACAACAATAGGATTTTCACTCTCAGTTTTAGGATTATCATGGGAAACTATTAGCTTTCCATTAATAAAATAGTCCATGGCAATATTATCATCAACTGGCGACGGAAACATAACTACTGTTACTATCGACGTCATCTCACTCCTCAAATCTTTTCCTTTTCCAATAACTTCGATTCCAGAGTCTTCAATTTCTTTATCATTTGGACCAGGTACATTGATGGCCGTTGCTGCAATATCTGCGTTCGATTTAAATTTCACTTCCACATAAACGTCATCATTATCAGAGACTGGAAACGATAAATCCTTATACCGGTAAGTTTTTACTTTACTTACATTTTTTTTGCTCATGACATAAGTCTTTAGGTTAACTATTTACTTTAGCTAATGAATTTGGTAAGTCCTAACCTGTTATGAATATTTTAGATAATAGGATAATAGTTAATAATTGTAAAAATGGCATAACATTATACAATCACCAATTGACACGTCAGATAAACGCTTACCAATATTATCCCGATGTAGAAATAAGACTACAATATTCCGAAATTATTTAAGCAATGTCAACCATCTAGTAAAACGCATCTAGCAAATGAATAAACTTAAAACTGCATGCCACGCTATGCCCTACGGAACCAGCAAAAAATTCAACAAGCTTTTGGAGTAGATTTTTTACGTTTACTCCTGGCTTCGTTGAAAGAGCATTTCAATAGCCATATTGAAATTGAAGAACACACCTACGATAACGAGAAATTCAGAGTAATACACGTGCCCAATGTTCAACCAAACACCGACAGCTTCTTTGAATTCTATGTTATAGCGAAGAAATATGATGTATATCGATTGGCTTATAAAAGTACAATGTCATGAATCAATATGAGATTATCTACGCAGATCCTCCTTGGAAATATGGCAGTAAGGGTGCCAGAAGTGGCAAATTTGGTGAATTGCCTTATCCAAGCATGACCATTAAGGAAATGTGCCAATTAAAAGTACCTGCACATGATGATTGTTTTCTATTCATGTGGGCGACTTCACCCTTTATGATGGACGCAAACAAAGTAGCTGACGCCTGGGGCTTTAAGTACATCCGCGTTGATTCTGTGTGGTGCAAGACTAAAGGCTCAGGCTCTCCACATGGCGTTTGTGGCCCTCACGGCATGACTGATGCTGAATACCTTCTTTTATTCGGAAAAGGCAATTATATGAGCCTCTACAATGGAAATAAGAAGAATCAATACACCGTAGTCACCGAAAACTACACCGGCAAGCATTCACAGAAGCCCTCAATATTTCGTGAACGCATTGATGAAAAGGTGAAAAACGGACTTAACCGACTTGAAATGTTTGCCAGAACTGCACCTCTTGGTTGGCATGTTTGGGGCAATGAGGTGGAGTGCGATGTGATGGTGGAAAGTTAACGGTAGGCATATGGCAAGTAGGCGATTGCGTGCTTCAAACCTATCAAACAGAGATGAAGTTGAGGCAAACTAAAACCCTTGATTATACTAGGGTCACGCCTATTTGCTATATACATTGTGTGCGCCCTCTTTTTAATATACTGTAGCTTTTATGTGTTTAATCGGCATTGGATGATTTAGTAATGACATTAAAATCTTTAAAGATTCTATCACCTCAAAAGAATCATCAAAAGAATTCATTACGCGAACTAAGCCAAAATAAGCTGAGTCTTTTGGGGTCAAATCAATTTCATTAATTCTATTTTTATTATCCATTTCGCAAATATTGAACTTACCACCTCTGAAGGAAATCTCATAACCTTTCTTATAATCAAAGTCCTTCAAATAATTTTTCTCGTCTGTTATATAAAAATCATTTAGTCGGCTGTTATAATATCCTGTGATTGACCGTACGAAAAGCTCTGCAATATCTATGGCTTCTTTAACTTCTTCAATTGTTGGGATCTCATATAAGTGTTCAAGCTTGTTACGCAAAGTTCTATACTTACCAATTACAAATCCTGGCGCTAGATTTAGTCCTTGTACTATTTTTAATTTATATGATAAGTCATTTTTATCCTCAAAACAATTAATGAAAGGAGTTACTGAATCCTGAATTTCCGTATAATTAATTCCAATATCGTCTAGAATGATATCAATTTGACAATCAATTGCCCTTTTTGCATTTGAGAGTGCATTAATAATCCCCCGGTCATTTTCCGCACGTAAATCTTCCTTTGCAAATTTCAAGAAATCTATAGGTCTAATTGCAATATCCGAATAAACAGATGCATCGCCACCACTTCGAATAACAATTAGTTTCGTTAAGTCTAATTTTGTCTTAATTAATAATTCTAATAGGTTCATTACTAAATTGTTTATTCCTGTTGCGTCTCATTCAATTGGGTATAATGGTGGCTAGATGATGCGTATGGCAATTTAACTAACCAAAACTCCCAAAACTCCTCTGGCACACTAAATTATTAAAACCTCCTGCGCCATATGCTTTATACTAGCGTGTTGTAGCCCGTTGTTAATTTATCCCTAAGGCTGAAGGACTATCTTCCCAATTGTTGAAAAACTCAACATAACTTTCACCTTTAGGATTTGTGAAGTCATATATTCTGTTCTTTTCATCTATTAGTTTTATAACTCTTTCTTTTTTAAGAATTTCTAAAAGTTGATTTTCTTCTGGAGGAAAATTCACCAAAGGTTTTTTCTCATTAACCAAATCTCTAATTGTCCTAAATGGATTAATTAAATTTTTATCACTAATCTTTTTATGCAAAATAGAATTAAATTCGTCAGGATTAAGTAATTCCTTTACTCTTTTTTCAAGTTCATCAACCTCATTCTCACTTCTTAGACGCTTTTCTCGTTCTGCATTATATCGTTTTTCAAAATCATTCTTTAAGTCATTTAGCTCATTATAATCATCCTTGCTGTATGTATTCGTTTTATCTGTAATCAAATCAATTAGTTTAGAAACCCAAACATTAATTACATTTTTAAATACTCCTTTTAGTAATTCACTTAAATTAATTAGAACATATGATACTAACATCGCTGCAAAAGTCACTAGAATAGTCTTAGATAATTCCTTAACGAATACCTCTGAGCTTAATAAAGTATCTAATATTTCTAATCTCGAAGAAAGTGTTGTCTGTTTAATAAAGAATAACTGATATATTTCTTTATAGTTTCTAAAAATATAAACTAATACAAGAGTCCCATAAAAAGGATTCTTTCCTCTTGATTTTACAAGATTTGCAAATGAAACTGTAATATCTTTGAAGTTGCTCATTTCTTACATTATATTATTTGTGTATTGAATTTCGTGAATCTGTCAATGGGCTACAACTAACCTGCATGGCGCGTTTATACGCGTAATTGCAAAGAGTTAGCGATTTTGTCCCTATCCCTCTTTATCTTGGGCAAATCCTAAACACCTCTTCCTGGTTAACTCGAACCAAATAAATACTTGCCGATTCGAGCTTTAACGGCATGTTGTATGCCATAGTGCTTATATTATTCTTGGCGTAGACCTTTTTTCCGGAAATCGTGAACACCTCAATAGAATTTACCAACTGGGTGTTGGATTCTATTTCAACTGCTCCATTATTAAAGAACACTTTATATGCACCGCCCCTTACTTCTTTGATATCATTCTGAATATCCCAAATCAATTCAGCGTATTCAGGATGATCAATAAATGGGTTTCTATTGCCCTGGTATGAATAGACTACTTCGTTTCTGTTTCTCTCAAAATCATCAACAGGGTCATTTAAATGCCACTTGAGTAAGACACTACCAACTCCATGTATCGGCTGTTTGTCAGTACTTGGGAGAATCTGCTCTGTCAATTCCAAATCAGGTTCGTCACCCTCGCCTTCATATCTAACGACCATATAAAATATCATCCGAGCCACATCACCTTTCACTGCATCCCTTGGCTCAAAGGTGAAGTCTGTAGCCCCTTTGTAACATCCGGTAAAGACACCATTATCCCACACTTCATCACCGCCTTCAGCGAATGCCCGGTTGGAACGTGTTGAATTAACGGAAATATCAGCCGGCCGTAAATGATGACAATCAGTACCGGGTCCTTTGGTGGTGCCGAAATCACCTCTGGACTTAGCCCATACATGCTCTCGACTCCATCCTGAGCCACTATTGTATTCTTGGGCAGCGTTTTCACTACGGCCAGTGTAAAAATAAATTACGTTATCTGCGTTATTTGGATCCCTATCTGACTCTTTAAGAATATCCCATGTATCAGTATTTGTTGATGTATAAGAGTATTCCGTATGTCCTTTGATAATGGTATTTAGTGCCGCCTTTAGTTCGTTTTTAGTTTTACCATCAGCATTATCATAATAGCCTGCTGGTATTTGCGAAACCAGGATACTGGACCATAATAACAAGATTATCACGAGTGTATTTCTCATAACTGGAGTGATTAAGTTTTTGCGGTGTTTAATATATAAATTTTTTATCTAAACTGCCCTTCTCCCTCCTCACTCTTTCTCTCCAGCTCCTTAAAAGCCTCCTGTACTATCTCGCATAGCTTAATAAGTTTATGTGGCTCAATCGGTGCATTAGGCTTCATTTTTGGCACAAATGGCCGTTGAGCCTTACAGATGATCTCCATAAAAATCTGACCGCCTCTAAATAGTAATTTAGTACGATAATCTGTGGGTATATTGTGTTGCCAGATGTACGGCTCTACCTTACATGTTACCTCCATGCTATTTGCTGCAAATTCAGCGTCAATGACTTTTTTGATAGTGTGCTGCATATTTTGATGAACATCAAATAATTATTTGCCAAAGTTAACTTCTTTACAATATATTTGTAAAGAATAAAGGTGGACCTCCATCCACCTTTATATTCAACATCCTACAAGGATATCACAACATGTAGGAAAGGACAAACACGAGGAACAATAAGTGTTCCAATGAAACTTTGAAAGAGATCCTTATGCCTAGCATTTGGATCTCTAATTTTATCCTGCGGTCCATGCCTCGAAAGTAGAAAACAATTTCCCAAAAAACCTCTATAATTATCGAGTCTTTTACCAATTGTAATATTCTTTACATTAACACGGTAAAATCTTGTACACCGTTAACTCAGTTAATCTTCCAATTTTAAACCTACTCTACTGCTGTTTGTGATAGCTTCTATTTTATTGGAAAGTACTAATGAAACTATCCGACCTCAAGCCTAAAGAGGGCAATCCTCGCTATATCAAAGACGATAAGTTTGAAGATTTAGTCCGCTCCATTATCGAGTTTCCAAAAATGATGAGCAAACGGCCTATTGTGTTTGATAGCAAAAGCAACAATGAAAGCCTTGGCGGTAATATGCGTTTAAGGGCCTTATTGGAGATAAAAACACTTGGTCGGGATGTTGTACTTGAACGATTAAAAGCAGCCAATAAAAGCGATAATATCAAGCTGCTCGAACCTATCTTCAAAGGTATAATCCCTGATGAATGGGTGATGGATGCTTCAGACCTCTCTGAAGAAGAAAAGAAGCGCTTTATCATCGTTGATAATGTAGGTTTCGGCTCCTGGGATATGGATATGTTAGCTAATGAGTGGAATCAAGAAGAACTCGAAGATTGGGGCCTTGATATTCACTTTCCGGAACCACCGGAAGAAGAGGAAGAAGAGCCTATCGATAAAGCGGTGATTCGTGTGTATGTTGATTTTGATTCAGCAGATGAGGCCAAGGACTTATATAACCAGCTTCTATCTGAAGGACATGAGGCGAAAATGAGTGAATAAACAAGGAACAGAAGTTTAAATGGCAAAACCTAAATACGATAGCGCAACTTTTCCGAAGCTTGCTGAAGGATATGCAAGAGATGGCCTAAATGATGAGCAAATAGCAGAAAAATTAGGTATAAGCCGTGCTGCCTATTATCGCTATCAAAAACAACATGTAGACTTTTTAGACGCCATAAAAAGAGGAAAGGCCCCTGTGGATGCAGATGTGGAGAATGCACTTCTTAAACGAGCCCTTGGTTTCGAATATGAAGAGGTATCAACCGAGTATGAGAAAGATCCCAAAACAGGTAAGCCAACACCTGTTAAAACCAAGAAAACCATCAAGCGTGTGCCTCCCGATGTTGGCGCTATTGCTTTTTGGTTGAAGAACCGTAAGCCTGAACAATGGCGCGAAAAGATTGACCATACATCCGGAGGTAAAGAAATGCAAGCTGCCGTTGTTATGCTACCATCTAATGGGCGCGATGTGAAGAATGATTAACTATTTGGATTAAAATATTCAGACGTTGAAAGAATTTGATCTCGAGCCTTTTGCAGTTTAGTAATTATTTCAATGATGCTTTTATCTGTTTCATTTGTAAGTCTAGAATCGATTCTATCTATGTAAGCCATCCATCGATGAACTCCGCTATAGGCTTCCACATCTGAATAGAATAACTCTAATTGCACTTTTATAATTGACATATCATTTTCTGTTATATCAGCTATTTCAATTCTTCGATGCAAGTCAAGTAAAGAACTAATAAAGGAATACTTAAGATTTAATCGAACAATTTCACTACTTAGCTGAGTCGTCAATAGGTTATTATTAGACCTCATACTAAGGGTATTTAACAAACTATTTAGAGTATAAGTTATGCTCTCCTTTTTACTGGTATTAGAAAACAAACCAATATATCGTTCACTATAGTTTTCTTTATAAACCATTATTAAATCCAATAATTTGCCAAAACGAGCTTCTTTATCCTCATCATTATTTCTTTTAAACTGCTTATTAATAGCTTTAAATTGAATCCGATTCATCTCAACCTGCATGCGAAACGACAGATAAACTAAGCCGCTTCCCACAAGACTCATAAATGGTGCGGTGATACCCCCAATCGTATCACCTATTTGACCAGTTTTTGTAAAGTCTAAAGCCTCATGCCAGGCAGATTTAGTTAATAACCAAGGTGCAGCTAATAACAACATACCTAAGCCAAGTAGTCCAAGCGCCCATTTATCCCAGCGTCTTAAGCCGTTGTTTTCATCACTTTCTTTTCTATCGTCATTCATAGTTGTGAGGTTCTATTTTACAATATCAAATATAATATTATTTACCGTGCTCACAAATGAAAGAAATAAAACCACAAGAAGGCTTTCAGATGGACTTCCTGTCAACTCCTGCCGATATAGCTATTGGTGGAGGTGCTGCAGGAGCCGGTAAAACATTTGCCTTGTTGATGGAGCCATTGCGCCACATCAACGTTGAAGGCTTTGGTGGTGTTATCTTTCGTCGTACATCGCCACAGATACGCTCTGAGGGTGGATTGTGGGATACTTCTAAGCTACTATTCCCTATCGTAGGCGGTAATCCTCGCGAATCAAGTCTTGAATGGACATTCCCAGGCAAACACGATAAGCCGGTAAAGCTTAAATTCTCACACCTCGAATATGAAAAGAACGTACTCGACTGGCAAGGTTCACAAATTGCTTTCATCGCTTTTGATGAGTTGACACATTTTTCGAAAAGCATGTTCTTCTACCTGCTTTCTCGTAACCGTTCAACCTGCGGCATTAAACCATATGTTCGCGCAACCTGCAACCCCGATCCGGATAGTTGGGTAGCTGATTTTATCGAGTGGTGGATTAATCAGGACACAGGCTATCCAATACCAGAACGAGCCGGTAAGCTGCGTTATTTTCTGAAAGACGGTGATAACATCATTTGGGGCGACTCTAAACAAGAAGTGCTTGATAGGTGCCCCCATATTGTTGAAACGGTACTTAAAGCTGAGCCAGACACCGACCCTAAAACATTGGTTAAGTCGGCTACATTTATTCCTGGTAGCATCTACAACAACAAAGAGTTGCTAAAGAAAGACCCTGGCTATTTGGGTAACTTATTGGCTCAGGATGAAGCGGCCAAAGCTCAATTACTCGAAGGTAACTGGAAGATTCGAACCGATGGCACTGATATCATCAACTTCGTGAAGATGAAAGATGCTTTCACCAATGAATTTGTAAAGCCCGGGCGCAAGTGTATTACTGCCGATGTCGCACTGAAGGGTTCCGACTTATTGATAATTGGCGTTTGGGATGGTTTCAGACTCATAGACATTGATATTTGGCCTCTTGCCAAGGGCAATGATATCATTAATGCACTAAAGGATTTAGCTAAGAAATACGCTATCCCACAAAGCCAGATAGTGTATGATGACGATGGAGCCGGTTCCTTTATCGATGGATTCATTGAAACGGCTGTTGCATTTAATAACGGTGCAAGGCCTATTATGGGCGAGAACTACTTCAATCGCAAAACTCAGATGTACTATAAGTTGGGCGAGCTCATCAATAAAGGCCTAATGTACATCAGCCCCGAGGTGGCAAATCGAAAATTTAACAATAAGACCATCAGGGAGCTAATTATGAATGAACGACGCGCAATAAAACGCGACAAGAAAGACATGGACGGTAAGCTCCGTATTATTCCAAAGGATGAAATGAAGACTATTATCGGCCATTCTCCCGACATCATGGATATGATGATGATGCGCATGTTTGCCGAATACCTGGACATGCCAAAAGACGAAAAGCCCAAAGACAAATCGGGCTACGGCTTCTTTTAATCCGTAAATACACACCATTCTATTTTATCATGTGTTCACGCTCCGTGAACATGTGCCAATATCGAACAACTAAGATTCAATAACTATGAAGTATGTAAAACGCTTTTTCGCATGGCCTTTTATGGTCCTAATGTTTTCAATTGTTGCGACGATTGATTTCTTCCACAATGTTTATCTATTCACTGTTTACGGTGGCAATGTTGATTTAAAAACCTCAAAGCAGAAAGAAAAATGCCCATGGTCAGACAAAGCAATCCGCGACTTTGTAGATCGGATGGAACACCTGCCAGCTCCCGAGGAAGACGAGTTCACTCCACTATCCGAAAAGCTTTCGTCACGCTACCCCTTCCCTATTTGGGATGTGCGTCCATTGGTGAAGCGCCTTCGTGAAAACAACGACGAAAAGGACACTGAAAAGATAGCAGCAAAGGTGCTTGCACACGCCGATAAGTACACCGTGACTATCGAAGATTCATATAAAGCATTGGAAATTTTAGACGAGTTGAGAGCATGAAAACAGCTATTCAAATAATAATCGCATTAGTGGCCCTTTGTTACGTCGGAGGGTTACAAATCACATTGAATCCTTTCAGTATAAAACTAAACGATTGGCGACCAATGGTTGCTTGGTTTTTTATATCCATTGCAATCACATTGTTTCAGAGTCAAGGACGTTTGCAGGGCTATAAAAAAGGCTGCAAAGATGGCGCGTCAGGCATGGTTGAGGAGATTAAAAAAGAGTTTCACTTAATACCGAAGGACGATGAAAACACTACACCTTAACCTCCTGCGCCATTGGTTTGACATGGTGAGAAATGGCATCAAAGAGGAAGAATACCGTGAGATTACGCCTTATTGGTGTAGCAGGCTCTTATTGTACGAAGGAATCCATTGCTCAAACGATTGGTGGGCTTGGAATGTGTTTCATGGGGATATCATTCAGAAGCTTCAAAAAGGCTTTGATAAGGGCTTATTCACCTTCAAACCCTTCGACACCATCACCTTTTCCAATGGCTATTCCAAAACGCGCGATCAGTTCGAAATTGAAAAGCTCAACATCAATATCGACACCGGAAACCCTGATTGGGGAGCTACGAAAGGGAAACGATATTTTGTTTTAACTTTAGGTAAGATAATCAAACCCATTGTACCATGCCAAACTTCGAACTAACCGGCTATCTACGTGAAAAAGGCCACGTACAAGAACTAGGAAACCGCTTTTACAAGCGTGAATTTGTTATTGAAGTCATCAACGAAAAGAACCAGGAATGGAACGATTTCATCAAGTTTCAACTGACTGGTGATAGATGCTCTTTGATTGATGGTCACGAAATAGGCCACTTCATCAAAGTATTGTTCAACATCCGAGGTAAGAAATGGGAGAAAGATGGCAAAGTGAGCTATTTCACCAATCTGGAACCGTGGAAGATTGAGGTTAATACTTCATACATTCCCGAGCAGGACGCTTCCAGCTTCCAAGGAACGAACAACCAGGAGTTGACGCAACCAGCCGACCTGACGCCTGACAGTCCGGAAGAGGACCTTCCTTTTTAGTGAATGAACTATTCACCTATTTGCCACTGAAGAGAAACCATTGATAAAGGGTCCTTCACCTCAGGTGCATCTCTCCTATCTCAATTCTGATACTTGCTTGCTTGTTTTGGATGTCCAGTTTATTAACTAATAGACTGGACTTTCTATTTTATTGTGAACCAATAATGATGAAGTATGGATAATTTGAAAATTGCTGTATTTACACGCACACTAGATGAATTCAAAGACATGCGCTTTTATCCGAAAGAAATGTTTGTAAGAATCGCCGATGTTCGCTCGATATGCGGTGTGGTGTTTTCTGGTGTAATTGAAACCGCCGGATGGTGGAGAAGTTCTGTTCTTGGGCCTGAACAGGGATATGAAGCATTAAAAGAGAGACAACCTGAATTATTTAAGTCATGAAAATCACACAAGGATACACGCTAAGTCAGTTTGTTGATATTATGAAGGCTGACGGATGGAAGGAATCTGATTTAATCTATCGTTACAATGAGTTCCTCAAGCAGCCATTGACGAAAGAGATGTTTGTGAATAATAAGAAATGTCCTATCGCTCCATGTGAAAACTATCAGGTTAAAGTTAAGCAGTTCAGAGAAGCCGAAAAGAAGGTGATTTTTGAAGATGTAAGAATCGAACCATACACACATCATTCTCCAATTAAAGACCTGTTTGTTAACAACAAATTTATTGCAAGAACAGACAGTTTAGGCAATTGGAATTTTAATTGTACAACTTTAGGTGATCTATTCGAAGCAACAAAAGGAGAATTAACCCTTAAAAATGTGGAGGTATGAAAACTATTGAATTTACAGTGTATACACCGCAAGAACTTCCTCCTAAATCAGGTTTTTACGATGGTACAACCAGCTCACCTGTTTTTGCTAAGTGCCTAACAATCCAAGGCAAAGAACGCAATGCAACGGCTGTTTATGATTACTCACATAATAAGTGGCGCTTTTTTGGAGCCGGTATTAAAGAAATAATTGAATGGTATGAAACTACGTGAAATAACCTTCAAAAACGGCTTTATTATCGATATCTATTTAGAATTCGATATCGGTTTAATGATAGGCGCTAATATGGTAGGTGAACGCTTTTATTTCGGCTTCTCACTACCGTTTATTCATGTTGATTTTAGTTATCCAATAAAGAATAAGCCATGCAAGCAAACGAACTAAGGATTGGGAACCTTATTAATGTTAGCAATCCAGCTCAATGTCCTTTTAGAATAGATGGATTTGAATTTTTGAGACAAGAAGATTGTAAGGTTGAACAGCACACAGAAGCTATGTTTGGTCATCCTCTAACCTGGTATTTTAAAGACTTAAAACCCATCCCCCTCACAAATCATTATTTCCAAAACTTCGGCTTCACCAAAGATGAACTTGGCTACTGGACCAAAGGTGATTCAATCTACAGCTTTGTTGATAGAGGTGATTTAGGATATATGCTTGTTATCGCTGATAATGAGTACAAGGAAACGTATATCAAGCACGTTCATAGGTTGCAGAACCTTTGGTTTGAATTAACTGGTGAAGAGTTGCAAATAAAATAAGAAAGCCCCTAAAAGGGGCTTATTATTGCCAAAGGGTATGCACGTATTTCTACTGTAGCATCATTTGTTATCTCTTTGTTATCGTCGGAAAGTTTATTTTCAGCAAAATGTTTACGATACACACCCTTTATGGCATTATAGATTGTTATCGCGGAGCCAATCAACCCCACTATTTCTAAAATTGTCATATCAGTTGTGTTAAAAAGTTAATAAAATGCTGTTGCACCTTCGGAACCACAACAGTCGCCCTTTGGCCCCACAAAGCTAACATATTATCTCTAATTACATATAATCCCACCTATCAACCAATATATTATACGTAACTGCATACAGCTTCTATTTTAAGCTAAAATGCATTATGCCCTCATTTAAAGACCTCCTTGCAAAGCACGGTAAAGACTATGATAAAATCATATCGGAGCTAACCAAAGACACGATAGACGACCGTAAAACGGAAGAATATATCGACGAATATAAAGGCAAGCGTGAACGACGGAGTAAGTCGGTTGGCAAGCGTGAAAACAAGATTATTGGCGAAGGAACCGATAAGAAGATTGTTGAGGTAGCTAAGCTGGTCTTTAACTTTCCTAAAAAGATTGTGCGTACTGCCGTTGCCTTCTGTGTTGGTGGCGACATGGTGGTGTCTTCCGGCGGTGATGCGGATGATGCATTTAACCTGTTTAAGACAACCTGGGAGAAGAAGCTGAAGATGAAGAATAACATCAAGAAGTTTGTTCGCACCGTGATGATCGAGACAAAAGCGGCTCTTCTCTTCTACCCTATTACTGAAGGCGAAGAGGATGATAAGGTGATGGGGCTGAGAGTGTCTTTGCTTGATAGTGAAAGTGGTGAGTTTTATCCTCACTTTGATAAGTACAAGGACATGGACGCCTTTACACGGCGTTACAAGACCAAGAACGAGGATGATAAGGATGTTACTGTTGTTGAGGTTTATACCGCCGAACAGATTACCACCTTCACAAAGGAGAGTGGTGATTATCAGATGACGGCGAAGAAGAATCTCTTTGGAAAAATACCTGTTGTATATGCCGAACAGAGTCAGCCTGAGTGGGAGGATATCGTAACACTAATGGATGCTTTTGAAATGCGTCTAAGTCGTTTAGCTGATTCGAACGATTACTTCGCTGAACCATTATTAAAGCTTTTTGGAGAGGTTGAAAGCTTGCCAGGTAAAGACAAGGTTGGGAAGATGGTGAAGTTTAAGATGGAAAAGAACTTGAGTGGCGATGGCAAGGTGTCACATGGTGATGCAGAATACCTAACCTGGGATCAGATGCCGGACAGTACAAAGTTGGAGCTTGAGCAGCTTTGGAACGGCATTTTCTCCATGACTTCAACACCTGATTTATCCTTCGATAACGTGAAAGGTATTGGTGCCAATCTATCGGGCATCGCTCTTAAAATGATGTTCCTTGATGCACTTCTTAAAGCACAGGAAAACCAAGAGACCTTCGGTGAAGCTATTCAGCGTATGGTATCAGTTGTAATTGCCGGTATTGGCTATTGGGAATCAAAATACAAAAAAGACCTTGAAGAAGCTGATATCGAGGTGAAGCATAACGATCCGATTCCTGACGACCTCAAAGAATGGCTCGAATCGCTTGGTCAGGCCAAAGCGGATGGTGTTATGAGTCTCGAAACTATTATTGACAATAACCCATTGGCTAAAGACAAGAAGAAAGAGCTTGAAAGTATCCGCAAAGAGCAGCAAAGCAACGCATCCAGAGAAGGCGATACAATCATCGGTAGTCAGGAATAATGCCAGTACTCACCAAAACTATATCGAACTACGAGAGGCAGCTTATTCAACGGTTGATAGCTCAGGAGGCGTTAATCAATAGCGCCTTCAATGATTTGGTGCGCAACGTTAGTCCTCACCTGGCAAAATGGACGGCCAACAATCGCAACTCGGTGTGGATTCGTAATTCGCGAATTGAGAATGCCATTGAAATGGAGCTGGCTTCTTTTCATCAGGATGTATTAGATATCATACAGGCTCAACAGCAAGCCGGATGGAACCTATCAGACATGAAGAATGACAGTATCTTCAAAAATTACATCGAAGGAATGGGTCTTTCGTCGGCTGTTAAAGAAGGCCTGTTCGTGCGTAATATGGATGCACTGGCCGCATTTCAAAAGCGCAAGATGGATGGTATTGATTTATCTTCTCGTGTATGGAACCTGTCGAAGCAAAATAAGATACATATTGAACTTTTCCTGCAGGGAGGTATTGCAACAGGCCGAAGTGCCGCTGAGATAGCACGTGATTTGCGCCAATATCTGAATAATCCGGATAAACGCTTTCGAAGAGTTTTAAATCCTAAAACCGGCAAGCTGGAACTATCCAAACCAGCTCGTAACTATCACCCGGGCCAAGGTGTATATCGCAGTGCTGTTCAAAATGCTTTACGTATATCACGCACTGAAACGAACATGGCGTATCGTTCGGCTGATCATGAGCGTTGGAAGGATAATGAAACGATACTTGGCGTTGAGGTGAAGTTATCCAATGCACATCCGATGGTCGATATTTGCGATTACATGCAAGGCCAATATCCAAAGGGCTTCAAATTTATCGGCTGGCACCCAAATTGTATCTGCTACTCAGTGCCGGTCCTGCTCTCTCAGGATGACTTTGTGAAGCATTTGCATGGCGACTTAGACGCTTCGAAACAATACGTTCAAACGCTGCCTGATAATGCCAACAAATACATTGCTGCTAACACAACCAGGTTTCGCGGATGGAAGAACGAACCGTATTGGCTGCAAGATAACTTTGTATTTAAGAATGGGGCCTATGTGCCGAAGATGGGCAATAAGAGAGCTATTAAGCTGGTGGTGGAGAGTGTGGAGCCAATTAAACCCAAACATGAAAGTCTCTCAAAGACAGCTAAGCTACTTCGTAATGGTGGCAATGTTACTAATCAATTAATTAGGGATGTCATACACTCCTACGCCTCTGAGTTTCCAAATAAGTTTCATGGCAAGCTTAACAAAGTATCTATCCGTCAAAACATGAACGGCATGATGCACAATAGCCGCTCATATAATACGCTCACAGGTAGATATGCTATTGAAAATGGCAATTCGATTGCTATCAGAGATGCTTTTTATGATGTTGGTGGAGGTTATAATCCAGCACAAGCACTGAAAGAAGCTTTTGTGGCTATACAAAAGAATAAGCCATTGACCTTTAACCAGGAATATGCAGTCGAAAGTTTATGGCATGAGATTCGACATGCCGGTGCAAAAGGTTGGCATCACTACAAATACGGCACCGACCTAAGAAAGGTGCCAATGGAAACATTGAATCAATTCTGTGCGCGTCATTCATACGATGGCTTTTTAAAACAGCTAGGTGGTAAGGCTTATCATCAGAAGGCAATTATTGAGGAAGGATTCGGATATAAGAACTTACTGGATAACTTCAGAACGGCGCTTAAGCACTATAGTATCGACGAAAAGGTTGCTTACAATTATTTTAAAGACATCATCCAAAGTAAACCATATGAGGACATGTCAAGCTATATAGCTACCTTCTTTAAGCAGTATAATGTAAAAGCTGCTAATGCGATTTCCGAATGTCTATATTGGAGGAAAAGCGAATTTATGAAACTCCTTAAGGGTGATGCATAGTTCTTAGACAGTCAAGCTTATCTTGTTCCGGGAGTTGATTAGCATAGAATTCGGCCTTTTCGATATCGTTTCGATGATTGTAAAGAAAGGCTAAATGAAATAAGGCCGTCTCTTTTCCAAGAACCCTCAGATAGGCAACTTCATTAGGGAAATAAACACCAATGGCTTCTTTCTCCTCTTGAGTGATACTATGTTGAAATACTGTTTCCATTAACACATAAAGTTAAGGCGTTTTGGTTAAAATAGATAGAACAACTCTATTGTATGTGAAATGTAAATAAGCAATCCATATACTAAAGTAACTCTTTAGTCTTTTTTACAAATTTGTTCATTGATTATCTTCTTAGATGTATCAAATAAAAATTCATTGCCATACAAATCCTGAAACTCAACGCGAATTCTAATTCCATTAAAGAAATTGATAAACGTCTTAAATTCAGCCTTATTAGAGCAAATTAGTTCACCTTTCACTATATTCATATTGGCACCTTCTTTCAGTACAACATCTTTATTGATAACTGAACGAGCAACATTTCTAAAACCAATACTTACCTTACCTCTTACAAAATGAATAAAGGCATCCCAAAACTTCTCACAACTATCAAACTCTTCATCTAACCAATAGTATATTACCCTTTTTATAATTGCGGGACCAATTCCATTATTTTCTATAATGCATTGAAATTCACCTGTAGGTTGTGGCTTTTTTAATAGACAAATAAATGGTTTCACCGACAGTTCCTTATGTTCTTGCTCCTTTTTACCAGCTCGAACGGTATACCTTAATGCTAGAACAGACACCACAAAACTCATAAAAGCAACCAATATGGCGGCATTGTCTCTTATGAAGCAGTATATCCCACACCATATTGAATCATTCATTTGTTATTGCTTTTTTTATTGGTTTCGAAAACATATTGCTTGTCGTAAATATCTGAGTAAACAACTTTTACGCTTACTGAATATATAAACCGAAGAAACACTTCGAATTTATGATCATTAAGTTCTTTATAATCCCCTTTGAATAAAACCAGTTTATCGCCACTACAAGCAGAATAACTCTCAACAGATCGAAGGTAGTATTCATTTGTGTACTTGAGATATTCCACCCAATTGTAGTGCTCAAAACAATCTTCGATTAGGTATTCAAAATCTGTAAATGATTTATCATTAATCGTGTATTCTATTTCTTCTAAAATAGCTGGTCCTGTTCCTCCATTATACAAATACACTTCAATTATATTATCAACCTCATTAATAGTGGATATAGACATAAATGGCCTTACAGACAATCTCTTATGCTTGTGATCCCTAACATTAAAAATAATCGTAGTTATCAACGCCAGTATAGAAATAAACACCGCCATACATTCTGTAGGGTGCTCCAAAAAGAAGAAATAAATCTTACACATTACGATTTGTTTTTTAATAGCTCCGCTAGAAGCGTATTTATATCTATACCATTGACTTCATCCTTGATAACCAATGAAGAATTATTTCTCTCAACATTAGTATATGACTTAATTAAATCGGGTATAACATCTTGGTTATTTGTGGATAACTTATAGGCTGCAATTTTATATTGCAATGAGGTAAGTTCATCTTCAAAGAACTTAGCTTCTTTTAATAAGTTTAAGTATAATCGGAGAAAGAAAAATGAAATCGTTTGAACAAAAAAGGCGAAGGATATCCTAGGTATATAATAATTTGACAACTCTTTATCGTTTAATTCCTGAAAAAACAATGTAAATCCCAATACTGAGAGGGCTCCAATTGAAATTAATATTCCAATGACTAAATATGCATTAGCGGCTCTTTTCCTTTTTTTTATTAGTTCCTGAAACCTATCTTGAAGCTTAAATAAATGTCTTATTTTGTTAGATTTCTTCTTCTTTTTTAATACTGAAGTGTAGTTATTAGATGAGGCAACAAAAATTAAGGCTATAGCCATTGTTAAAAGCACACCATAGAATATAATCATCATTCCACTATCCATTTCTTTTGACTGTGCATCTGGCAAATAATTCCTTAATGGAGTAAAAGCAATTAAGACTATTATCATAGTAGTATAAACGGACAGACTTACTCCGATTATCAAGTAAACATTAAGTCTTGACAAATGCATACCAAAGATTTCCTCGTAAGTAGATTCGTTAAAAATAGCAAGCCTATAACGCTTCCTTAGTTTTTCTAAAAGCTTTTCATTGTTTTTCTTCATGATTATGAGGTTTCCCCAAAGTTAACAAAATTCTATTTTCCTCTAAACAACAGTATGATAACCGAAGACCTTATTCAAGAGGCTCTCAAGTTACCACGAAGAGGTAGAGTCGCACTGCAAAAGCATTTTAATCTAACACAAAGCCAGGCGCGTAAGCTGGCGATTATACTCACAGATCGTGAACAACAAACGCTAAAAACCTCCCATCAAGCAACCACATCATCCATTATTGATAAACGAGAAGTAAGTAAGATAATCAGCAACCAAAGTTTGCTTCATCAACAAAAAGTGGATATCATTTCTCAGAAGTATCAAATATCCAAAAAAGAGGTTCAAGGCTGGATGTCTGAAATGGGCGTTGAGGTGAAGAATAAACAGTTTGCTAAAGCAAAACACCGACATTTGTTTAAAACAAACCGTTATATAGTGACGTCTGCACAGAACGACACTACCACTAATATTGAATTCCTTGACAACATAAAAGCACTTGCTAAACATGTTAAAGCTGAAATTATAGTGATTCCAACGCGATATAAGAATCCTACGGCGGTAGAGGCAAAAATGCACTATGACTGGGATCAGCGTTTAGACAATTATCTATATGCTCAAAAAATCGAATTACATAAAAACCTTGTAGTTGCCGGTGATTTGAAAATACAAGCCACAACTGCAATTCCCACCAGTCGTATTGAGTTAATAGGTGGTGGCAAATCTGTAATTGTTGGTGCTCCGCGTATCGAACTCCGCTCTTTGCCTGTCTTCCCTCAGATGCAAAACGTGTATTTACATTCAACCGGCACCGTTAGTGATATAAACATGTCAGATACAGTAGCGGGTGGCGTTGCTGCCGCACACCATTCGTATGGTTTTGTTTTTGTTGATATCGAAAACGAAGATATCGTATATACACATAATGTTTCGGCCGAAAAAGATGGTTCATTTACCTTGTTTAATCTACACGTAAGTAATAGCGAAATAAGTCAGGTAGATATCCCTTGGTTATTTATGGGTGATTCCCATTTAGCACAGATTGATAAAGAAATTACACGTCAACATCGACAAATAATCAAGCAATTTCGCATTAAACATGTTGCACTAAATGACATCTTTGATTCATCCTCAGCCAATGTACATCATAAGGATGTTGTGGATCGTTTTAGGAACTACATTGAAGGTAAAAGCAATATCAAGGAGGAGTTAAAAGCCATGATTGATGAGTTAACCTGGTTTAGTCTAAATGTAAAAGAAACCTATGTCATCCGCTCAAATCATGATGATATGCTTGATCGAACGATTCGAAAAACTGATTTCTCAAGTGTTTCAGAAAATGCACTAATTATGGCTGAATTATTACACACGCTGCTTAAGGGCCAAGAGGATGAAAACTTCAAAGGATTAATACCCTCGATTATAAATAAGCGGTTTGAAAACGTCATTGGCCTTGGCATTAATGATATTCTAGAATATAAGGGGGTTTATATGCAACATGGCCATGTTGGTGCTAATGGCTCAAAAGGGTCTATTACATCTTATTCAAAACTACCATTTAAAACACTTATTGCACATTCGCACACTCCATCAATCAAAGGTGGCTCCTACCAGGTTGGTTTAGCCTGTAAGATGGAGCACGGCTATAACGAAGGCTTAACTTCCTGGGCTTTTTGTTCTGCTCTCATATCGGCGCAAGGTAAGCGACAGTTGATTTTGTTTAATAAACACAGTAAGAAGTTCACCACACTTTTTAATTAATGACCTACCCCGAATACTATCTCAAAGAATTAGCAAACAAAGCCAACCTCAAAAGCCTTAAAAATTCGCTGTATGATGAGGCTCGACGTGTTGGCAAAGGACGTAAGCCGGTGACTAATTTCGCTTTCGACTTACTCAATAAAGAACGGCTCCGGCTGGCTGAAATACTAAACAATATTGAGCCGGAAAAGAGAAAAAGCGATGATATCGCACCCACAGTTCAGCAATATGTTACAGAGTTATCGAAAGTATTGGGAGTTAAGCTGATTCAAAAAAGTTGGTGTTGACGGTTCTATTTTACTATGAATCAATAACAAATCAACTATGAAAGCACTTGAATTTGAAGAAGTGAACTCGCGTATTGCTGAGAAGCAAGAAGAGTACGAAACCTTGCCGGCATGCATCCGAATTGATAAGCCGGAATGTCATATTATCACATGCTTTGAACTTTCCGACGAAGAGATTGAGGAGATTGTGAAAACCAAAAAGCTTTGGCATGTACAGTTATCATTTGCTCAACCGATGCAGCCAATCTTGATGACCACGAAAAAGCCTGATGACCTATTGTCGAACCCTCCACGATTGAAGAAATGAAAAAGCTAACCATCGCCATCGACTTTGACGGCACTGTTTGCACCTATGCACAGTGGCCCAAGATTGGACAACCTCAGGAGTATGCCAAAGACGTTATCAATAAGCTGTATGATGAAGGCCATACGATCATCATTAACAGCTTGAGAGAAGGCGTTTATCAACACCAGGCCGAAAGGTGGCTCGAACAACATGGTATTAACTACCATCACTTTAATGAGAATTCACCGGCCAATATCAAAAAGTATTACGAGTGTCGTAAGATTGGCGCTGATGTGTACATCGACGATCGTAATATCAACGGTTTGCCCAAATGGATCGATATCTATGCCATGATTCAGAACATGTGCAAGCCGGTTATTATTGGCATCGTTGGTGAAAGCGGTTCCGGAAAAACGATGCTGGCCGAACACATGGAAGAGAAGTATGGGATTAAGATGATTGAAAGCCGGACGACACGCCCACCGCGTCATGAAGATGAAAAAGGCCATACGTTTGTTTCGGATGAGGAATTTGACACTTATGAGCAGGACGATATGTTGGCCTTCACAAAGTTTGGTGATTATCGTTATTGCTGTCTTAAAAAGGATATTGAGCAAATCAACACCTACGTAATTGACGAGCATGGTTTGAAGTACCTGAAGCAGACCTTTGGTAGTGACTACAACATTATTTCCCTTCGAATATGGAGAGCAGAAGAAGCGCGAACCAAGCATGCCGATGAGGAACGTGTGAAGCGTGACGAAGGTAAGTTCACGATGAGACGTGATGAGTTCGACTATTCGATATCAAACCGATATGAAATGAAGGAAGGTGTTTTTTCGAGGGCTAATGAGATACTGACTGAAATATTCATTCGCAACCCATTTTATAAGCTGTAGTGATGAGGAAAAGAGGCACTGATATAAAAGGCTTTGAGCTGTTTGTATTCAATATTAAGAATCTATTCTGGTGGCTTAAATACACACTCTTTTTTGAGAGGTGGCGAGTTAAGCATAATGATATAATCAAATCAGCCTTAGATAAAGGAAACACAGTCAATAGAATCAGAGAGGCAATGCTCACCTGGGCCAATCGAAGATGGGGCGAAAGAGAATTTTTATATAAGGCATTGAAAGAACACCGGTGTGGATCGCTGGCTTATCAAATTGACCCTTACCATATCAGAGCAAAAGAATTGTATTTGAGTTCTCCTTTTAAGTCGCTTAAGGATATTGATTTAAGCAGGCCTTTAGCTGTATTCAGACCTGATGTTCCATATCTAGACAAGGATGGTAAATACAAGACAATCACCTATGGATACAGAGATGAGGTGAAAGTTATTACAACCAGGAAGATTGAGTACAAAGGTAACTATCGGCAGGTAGATTCAATTAATGGTTATGGGGTTACTTGTCTACGTTACGCCACCGAAGAAGAAATCATGCAGCATATAAAGATGCAACACAAAAAAGAAGCACTTCTATTTTGTAGAAAGCACAACACACTTCCGATAGTATTACATTAAAAAATATTGCTCTGGTTCTTTTCCTCTTTTACTTGTTTGCATGTTGCCCATGATTAGCCTCCGAAAGGGGGCTTTTCTTTTATTGACATTATTGTATGTTATTGATAATTTAGATATATGGATTTTATACCTGATATAGCAATTAACTTGGCTTTTATAGTGGGCATTATAGCTCAATTAGTAAAGGTTTTTGATTTGCTTTTAAAACCACAACAAAAGAAGATTATCGAATCAGCAGTTGAAACACTGGTCTTGAGATTAGAATATACAAAGCCAATTAAGTGGCTGGAAAAATTAATAAATAAGAAGTTTTTATTAGCAATTGTTATAGTTGTGTTATTGTTAATCACGGTGCTAATTCTTGAAATCACACGTGTATTTTCAGGCGTTGCCTATTCTTCATCAGACTTAATTTTTGCCTTATTCCTTATTATCGTTGCCGGAATTCCTGTTTTCCTTTATGGATATCCTTTGTCTAAATGGTTAGTAAAGGATGTCCATCCAATTAAGTTTTTCTTGAAATCAATTATTATTTTAACTGTTTCATTAATTGTTCTATTAACCTCTGATTATATTGGAGAAAATATGGGTTCCGATTGGAGCACATGGCTTTTCATAGTCACCGGACTATATCCTGCTTCGCTTATTTTTCTGATATCAATTTTAATAACATTCACATTAATGTTATTGATATTGGTTATTAAACTACTAGTAATTATCAGTCGGTTTATATGTTGGCGTATCCTTGACTACAACAAAGGACCTGTCGCAGCTATAACACTAATCATAACCGTTGGATTAGGTACATGGAAATTATTTCTTGAGCATTAATTAATACATTCAGTTGGCTTTTCTATTTTAAGAGAAACCGACCATGAAACAATTCACTCACCGCGAACTCTGCTTAAAAGCTGCCAGATATCTAAAGAATCAAGGGATTGTAAAATTCAGCAAATGCACACACGTTGTTTGTGAACTCGAAAAGATTGGAGAATGCCCGGATGCATTCGGCTATTCAAACAATTCAACCCAACTAATCGAAGTAAAGGTATCTCGCTCCGACTTTCTTTCAGATAAGAAAAAACAATGGCGTAGATTTCCTGCCTGGGGAATGGGTGACCACAGAAGTTACTTATGTCCTGAAGGGCTAATAAAGCCCGAAGAGTTGCCAGATAAATGGGGCCTACTGTATGCAGATGGCAAAGGTAAAATATCTGTCATAGTTGACGCTGTTCGTCAAAAATCAAACAGAATGGAGGAGCTAAATGCTTTACGCTCAATTATGCGTCGTGAAGGAATTAAGCCAGGTATCTTTAGTTATAAGAAATATGCTAATGAGACCTGATTTAATGACATTCTGTTAAACACAACACTCTTTTTACACCCCTTAAAAACATGTTTTACAACATATTTTCAAACGGTTTGAAACCCTTTCGAACCATTCGAAATCCTTTCGAACCATTTCAAAGGATTAAATCAGTTTTTTAAGACTCATTTTGTTTAAAGTTGGTTAGTCATTTCTAACGGTGTTGTTATGAATATGTTAAAAATTAGATATTTTATAATACGTTGTATATCTGTATATTAAGAAACCCTTTCGAACCATTCGAAACCGTTCGAAACCCTTTCGAACCATTGGGTAACCCTTCGGGAAATAGAAAGGGAAATAGAAAGGGAAGTTGTATACAAACGCGTACGCGAAAAACTCCCTCCTCTCCTTTTTTCTTCAATTTAACATATCTAGTCACTGAGATTTCGTGCTTCTATTTTTTCACAGACGATTACCGAATCAATCGGATAACAAACAAATTTTTGAAGTATGAAACAAAAAATTCTTGACTTCCTCAAGGGTAAATTAAGCGGGGTTCCGACAACGTTTTTGGAAGGGGTTGCTGCCGACTTTAGCAAAACCATTACCGAGGAGGCACAAATCGAAACCGTCTTGACTGATGGGGTCATTTCCAGTTTAAAGTTCTCGGCTCAGTTCGCTCAAACAGAAGGCGATCGCAGGGTGAATGACGGCTTAAAGGCTTGGCGCGAAAAGCACAACCTGGATGAGAACGGTAAACCCATTGAATCACCGACGCCCCCAAAGCCTGGTGATGATAAGAACGTTCCTGATTGGGCTAAGGGATTGATAGAGAAAGTAGACCAAATGGCTACTACTCAGGAGTCAATAACTAAGTCGCAAAAGAGCGCTCAAGCCCTAGAAACCGTCAAAGCACAACTGAAAGAAAAAGGGGTGCCCGACAAGTTTCTTGACACCTACGCCAAACAGGTGGATCTGGAAGCCGAAGACTTGAATGCATCAGTGGAAGCAGCTTACAACAGCTACGACACGTTGCAAAAAGGCATTAAGGCTGAACTGATTGAAAGTGGTGACTACAAGCCGTCTGGTGGCAGTGCTACCGAGGAGACAACCACCGAGTCTATTAAAACTTGGTCTCCGTCATAGGCTTGAAATCAATTAATGTTTAACTAAAACGGACATTGAGATGCAATTTGTAATTAAAAATCCCGATCCCATCAAAAAGGAATTATGGCCCGAAGAATCGGTCTATAAACTGACTGGTGGTTTTACATTCGACCGGTCCGTCCTGAAGGATGGGGTTGATATGTTGGAAAAAGGAGCTTTGTTTGCCGCTGATTACGCCAATAAAACGGCCAAATTAGTGAAGACTGCAAAGCTTCATGCTAATGCTACAAATGCGGCAACAGATTACCAGGTTGGTAAGAATCATCAATTCAAAGTTGGGGAGTACTTTGCTGCAACAAAAGGTGGTGCTGCTTATGCCATTACTGCAGTTGATACTTCAAACGCTGCATATGATGTGATTACTCTTGGAACAACTCTTGGTGTGGCTCTTACTGCTGCGGACGATGTTGTTTTCTTCGAATCTTCTGCTGAAGGCGCTGATGTAGCTGCTGAAAAGAATGTGGCTAACACTGTTTTGATTCACGATCAGAAATTAGAAGAGCACAATGCTATTAACCTGGCCGCTCGTATTTTCGAAATCATCGAATCGAAATTGCCTTATGCTGTTCATGCGCTTAACAAGACTTCGTTGGGCGACAGATTCTTATTTGTCTAATTTTTAAATGTTTGAATAATGGTTATAGATGATATTTTTGGAAAAGCAAAACCGTTTCAAGCTTACTTAGACAAGGTTTCTGAGAAATTGGACGGTGTTCAATGGAAAAAGTGGTTCCGATGGAAGTACACTCCAACGTTGACTTTTGAAGGAATCCTTGCGAAGTCGGCTCGTGTATATGCCGGTACTGTTGTAGCCGAAGGTGCTCGTGCTCCAAGGCGTGAAAGGCAAAACTTGCAGCCATTCACCGGAAGCGTTGCTTCCATGAAAGATGGTTTTCAGCTTGGTCACAAAGAGATGCGTGATATGTTGGATTTGGAAGATGCGATTAAGCGCGGTGTTGTCAATGGCGACGCAGTTATGAATCACCTCTTTCCGGATATTCAGGCGTTAATGCTTGCTCCTCACAAGCGTTTGGATATTTGGTCTGGTCAAATCATGTCAAATGGTACTGCAACGGTTGACGCAAGTGATAACCCAAATGGAGTTCAGTTCACCGTTGATTTTGGTGTGACTAAAGACAAGGTGATTACAAAAGCTTGGTCTACTTTATATGCAGATCATAAGCCTATCACCGACATCCGCACAATTCTTGAAGAGCAAAAAGCGAAAGGTAAGCAATACTCTAAGATTAAGATGAGTCGCGTGACCTTCAATAAGATGATTGCATCTTCTGAGATTGCCGGTACGTTTAATATGTCGTTTAAGTCTGGAAATAAGACTTACACCAATACGCCACAAAACATTATTACCCTTGAAATGATCAATGCTCAGTTTGCGGCTCTTGGATTGCCTATCGTTGAGTTGATTGAATATGGAGTTCAGATTTACGACGGCACTTTGGTTTATCCTTTCAAGGACGACGTGTTTACATTACATGCTGATGATATGTTTGGCGATGCATGGCACTCATATGCTGTTGAAGAGCGCTTGCCAGATAAGAAGAATAACAAGACTTATTCGAAATCTGACAATGTACTGTTCAAATACACTCAAGGTGAAGACGAACGCATCATGGAATATGAATTGAATGCATTCTTAACACCTAACGTGGTGAATAGTATGTTGATTGTTGATACTGCGAATAAACGCGCATAATCTCTTAACGAGTTCAGAAAATGACAAATTTTGAAGCCATATATTCTTTTCCTGGTATCGATAACCTCGATGAGGTATTGGTGAATAAAATATTAGTAGACCGTGGCCTTCAGGCCACGGCTACTTATTCAGGTGAAACAAACGAGTTTTGCCTTGCTGTTGCTGACTTATCCAAACATGCGGCATCTTTACCCGATTTCTCCGACGGAAAAGTGAGTGAGAAGATTTCACGTGCGGCTTTAATGGCTCGTGTGGAAGAATACCTCGAAAAAGCTGGTGTAAAGCAAACCAACATCACTGACGGCACCGACTCATGGTAAAGCGCTTCCCTCATACAATCACAATCGAATCGCCTTCTTTTAAAGAGGTGGATGGCCAACTGCAGAAGCAGGATACTGTTAAAGCCACTATAAAAGGTCGATTTGAGCCGCTTTCAATACCTAAAGTAGTATTAAAAGAAGGTGGTGACAGTGTTGAGGTTTCGTTATGTGTATTCACCAAAGTAAAGCCTATCTCTGATGCAGTGAGCGTGACCTTTGACGGCCAAAAATACAATGTTGTGAAGTGGGAGGCTTGGCAAACATATTCCATTATTTATCTGAAGTGATATGTTACAGCCATTGTATTCAAATAATGATGTGAGCCGCTTCATCGATAAGTTTCAGAAGGAAACAAAGCAACGTTTTTATGACATTTTTGTACAGGCTGGTGAGCATGGCGTCCGTATTGCCAGAACAGAAGGAAGGTATATCGACCACACTGGAAACTTAAGAAGCTCAATTGGCTATGCAGTGGCCGACAGTGGCTCTATCAAGGTAGAGAACTTCCAGAAAGCAGGTGTCGGAACTGATCAGGAAAAAGGATTATCCGAAGCTAAACGCCTGGCTAATGAAGTGGCCAAACAACACCATTTTGGATTAGTACTCATCATTGTAGCCGGTATGGATTACGCCGTTTATGTCGAAAACATGGAGAATAAAGATGTATTAACCAATGCCGTATTCTCTACCCAAACGTATTTGAAAGAGTTGATGGTTAAGATATTAAAATACTAATAATGACAAGTGAACACGCTGTTGATATTGTTTACGATTGGATTAAATCGTGTGGTGAGAAGGGCTATAAAGACAAGGCTCCTATCAAGGATAAGCCTGATAAATACTTCGTAGTTAATGCTAAAGACAGCTTTGGACAATTTGTTAATCTTATTCCCTTAAACATCAACATCTATTTTAAAAAGAATAGCACCGGCATGATTGATCGCGACATGTATACGTTGCGCGAAGCTATTTTTCAACTGATTGAAAACGGTGAACAACCAGGCTATCTATTTGATATTGAAAAGTCATTTTCTGAACTCGATACTACGCATGATAAGGATTACGATATCCTTACCACGCGGTTTAACTTAGTGATAACAGCTTAATTATTATATTATGGCTAAAGTGAATTTTGCAAAGATTGCTTCTTTTAAAACCGGTGATGTCATGGCCAATGGAACCATGCAAACATCGCTTGCTGCGTTAGCCGGTATTAAAGAAGGCTCGGCCAGTTTGAACATTGGTGAGCCGGAAGTGACCGATATCAACATCGAGGAGTCTGACACTCCTTTTGCGTCATCAGAAGGTTCACGCGAAGTGGATCTGACGCTTGAGATTATCGGAGCGGAAGCGCAGCAATTGGCACCACTGATTGGTGGAACCTATACGGCTGCCAGTGCCGGTAATCGCGAAAAAATCACTATTGGTGCAGGCGTTGGCTCTGTATTGAAGGCAATTGAATTTGCTGGCAAAAATGCCGATGGTGAAGATGTGATTGTGTCATTGCCCAAAACGAAAATCTTATACTCTGTTCCTGGAACAATCACCAAGAATGATGTTCGAGGCTGGCAATTGAAGTGTAAAGTGCTTCAACCGGATGACGGAGCAGGAAACTTGACCGATTGGATGATTATCGAATCTGGTGCCGAAGGTTAAAGTGGGTTTGTTTTCTTCATAGATTAGGTTTGAGTTAGAAAAAAGGCTGTTTCACAACGAAACAGCCTTTTGTTTAATATGTTAGCGGACTTAACTTGGAATCAGCCTGAGGCATGAATCCTCCTCCTTTATTATGCCTCATCATTTCCGCCCTTCTTGCAACTATATTTCGTCTTACTAGAACAGAAATACCATAAGCCACAATCCTTCCGGCGTATACATTGTGCTTATACACGTTTCTTTGGTTACTTAGATCGCGATCTCTATCATAAACATATTGTTCCCATGAAGCATATTTACCCTTGAATACATGCTTTATGGCTGTCTCAGAATGCCTATTTACTCCTTTGATGAAGTTTTCCAGCATTGCAAAATCATTAATACCCGCTTCCAAATTGCGGATCCTTTGATTTATTCTTTTAATGCTTGATTTGCACATATCAATTATTTTTTAGAATCTTTCTGTTCTTCTGATAGTTTTAATTTCTCAGCTTCCAACTTCTTTTTATCCAGAGTCACCCTTCTCTTTTCCTGAGATAATTTCTTCTTCTCAGCTTTCAGCTTCTCCTTTTCAGCTTCCAACTTACTCTGCTCCTTTTCCAACTTCTCCTTTTCAGCATCCAACTTACTCTGCTCTTCTGAAACTAGGTCATTATTTGAGTTTTCTACGGAACAATCTTCACTTGGTTTCGATAAGTCATGAGGCATCGTCCCATATCGATCTCCTTCAGTGTATACTAGCTCCTCCAAAATTTCAATAGTTCCATCATATCTTCCTACCTTATCGTCAAGCTCTGTAATCCTGTTTTCAACCCTTTTAATGACAGATTTCGTAACAAATTCGTAAGCTAATCTTCTCACAGTACGATAGCCAGCAACACCAAGAATGGTTAATAAAAGTGTTCCAAACCCAATTATTATGCCAAATGAGTCTATCAAATGCCCGGTAGTCCCATTAATACTATCTATATAATCACGGTTTGATTCAAGCGTAAATTCATGAACATACAGATCTAATTTTAACTTCTCAATATCCTTTTTGAGAATACTAATTTCAATACTGTCATTATCAACAACAACACTGTTGGTGCTATTTTGTTGACAATACAAACCACTTTGTATACAACATATCGATACAACGACTAACAATAATATACGAACAAAACGATGATTTTGTCTAGGGTTTTGTGTCAAAATTAGCTGATTTGGTTCAAAATATTGACGATTTTATGCAAAACATGGATAAACTTACAACTTCCATTGATTACCATAAATCGTTAGGTTATTGGATTTAGTTTGTCAAATTTGCAAAAAAAAACAATACAAAACACCAATTCACACCAAATTAATCCATTAACAACCACTCCCCCTCACGATTCACCTTAAAAATCCTTCTATTTTTACTCAAAACCAATGAAAGAAAAGGAACTCGATAAGCTCATTAACCCCGAGTTTATTGCCAAGCTAATAGCCGAACAAACCGATGCTGTCACAGAAAAACCACTCATATTCAAAGCTGGTGACGTTAATGGTTTTGTTATTGATGATGACTCAATGATTCCCGAAGGAAAAGCCGTCAACGAAATAGCGATCCGGCCATTAAAAGTTATCACTGTAATGCACCTCACCCCGCTTTGTTTAAGCATTCCAAAGAGCGATTTAGATAAGATCATTGCCAATAAGAAGTTTAACCTCAATACTAAAACAATTGAGTTACTGCATAAGCATGCTGATACGCTGCTTGAGGTTATCTGTATTGGTCTCCATAACCGTAAAGATGATTATCCGGCATGGTTCAAAGATTTTTTGAAGGCTAACTTCACCTGGGAAGATCTGCATGTGTTTTTAAATGCGATACTCTTCCGGATGAACCATAAGTCTTTTCTCAACTCTATCATCCTCACAAAGAAGATGAGCCCGATGGACGACAAGGGGATAATAGCCTGTCGAAAGAATCTGCAAAGCCATTTAATATCCACCAAATCATCTTCTATGCCATCAAAGCCATCCCAAGCTTAAAACCTGATGATGTATTGAATATGACCTGGCAAAACCTCAATGCCCTATTTGAAGAAAACTATTGGTTGGTCCAGGAGCAGAAAAAAGCCTATAAAAAGGATGAGGATAAAACCGAATCCTCAAGTTTTAGTGCCCTTGCACAAATACCAGGAGTTAAGATGAAATAAGCCATTGCTTCTATTTTATGGCAAAATGCTATGCCATTAAATAACCGCGAAGGAGCACTGTATTTTGCTACCGGAATAGATACACGAGGGTTGGCTTCGGGTGCTCGACGTTCAGAGCAGATTATACAAGGAATCAGCCAAACAGCCGTAAGAGAAGGAGAAGAAATGAATAAGGTGTTTCGTCGCCTTGGTGCTGCCATGGCCGGTTATTTCACGCTTACTTCTTCCAAGCAATTTATCAGTGATATCGTTCGGGTTCGTGGTGAATTCCAGCAGTTAGACATTGCTTTTCAAACCATGTTGGGCAACAAGGAACAGGCTGACCGCTTAATGGCCCAGGTGGTTGACTTTGCCACTCGTACGCCTTTTCAATTGACCGAAGTAGCCACCGGCACAAAGCAATTATTGGCCGTTGGTGTGGAAGCTGAAAAAGCACTGCCAACATTAAAAGCGCTTGGTGACGTGGCTGCAGGGTTATCGGTGCCCCTAGAGAGATTAATCATCAACTTTGGACAAGTTCGTACTCAAACTACGTTGACATCTCGCGAATTACGTGACTTTAATATGGCCGGTGTTCCTCTCGTGGCTGAACTATCTAAAAACCTTGGGCAATCAGAAAAGGCTATTAAAGAGATGGTATCGGCCGGTGAAATTGGCTTTGCAGATGTGGAGGCGGCTTTCATATCTATGAGTGAAGAAGGCGGTCGATTTGCCAACCTGATGGATAAGCAGATGGGTTCAGTTACCGGTCAGGTGAGCTTGTTTCAAGATGCCTGGAACCGGATGTTGAATAGTATTGGTAAGGCCAACGAAGGTACAATATTCAAAACAATCAAATCCTTAACTAATGCCGTTGAGAATTACGAAGAGATAATTGATGTTTTAAAAGTTATTGTTGCTACTTACGGCACCTATAAAACGGCCCTAATATCCGTTGCTGTGGCTCAAAAGGCAGTTAATGCCGCTCAGAATGCTAAAGCTTGGTTACAATTGGCTTCGGGTATTCGTTCAGCTAAAGATGCACAGATTGCATTTAACCTGGCATCCAAATCCAATCCTTATGGCCTTATTGCTGCCGGCATCGCTGCCATTGTTGCAACTTTGTTGATTTTTAACCGAGAAGGTAAAAAGGCTGCATCTGTATCGGCTGAGTTCAAGGAAAATCTTGCTAAAGAACGCGATTCAATCCAGAAGGATTTTAGTGTACTGGATAAGGTAACAAAAGGAACGGTTGCTCATAAGCTGGCTATCTCCAAATTAAATGATAAGTACAGTGAATATCTGCCGAATCTGCTTACAGAAAAAGAGGCCCTTGAAGATGTAAAAGCAGCTCAGGAAGCTGTTATTGAAGCGCGTGCGAAGTCGTTAATCCAAGAATATAGTGATGATAATATTATCGCAGCTCAGGACAAGGTTAAAAAACTCAATCAGGAATACAAAGAGGCCCTTGGTGATATATTTAATCGTGCAGATATCGAAGGAGAGCTTGAAGGGGTTTTGATAGCTCGCTTTGATAAGGTTATCGAAGGAATACAGGAAGGCAGAATCAGTGGAATAGCTACAACGGCTGACCTTTTTAAGAAGATCTTCAAAGATGAAGGTTTCCAGCCTCGTATTGACATCAAGGAAGGCGAATTTATGACCTTAGCAAATTACTCACTTGATATTGCAGAGGCGAAAAACGAAGAAGCTGATGCAACTAAACGAGCCGAAGATGCGCTGGTTGGTTACCTGAAAGCCTTAGGTATCCTAAAGAAAGAAAGTACGAATGATGAAGGGGAAAATGATTCAGCGGTTCAATTCGATGCCAAGAAATACAGTGACGATTTAAAGGCTAAATACGATGAGTATGCCAAGTATGAGAATGCTAAATTCCAACTTGGGAAGAAGTTTGCAGATAAGCAGTTTGCCACACTACTGAGTCAAGGAGCGTCTTATGAAGAATACCTAAACAGGCAACTTCAACTATTTTCTAATAACGAAGAAGCGAAAATTGGTATTGCACAAGCAGCAAATAAAGCCGGTATTAGTTTACTGCTTCGTGAGGACATGAAGAAGCTGGCTCCCACTACTAAAGTTGATGTTTCCAAAGAATTTGAGATTGACACCAAGACGCTCAAATCAATGGATAAGCTTATTCATAAATGGGAATGGCTGGCTAAAGTGATGAACACAGCCTTCAAAGAAGAAAAGCAGGTTGAATTTGGGCATAAACTTGCTGATTCAGGAGCATTACTGCAAGAAATGGCACAGACAGCAGGGCACTTCGATGAGAATTTGTCTCGTGCATTAGGCACCATGGGCAACCTGGCTGCCAGCATTGGAACCGCTGTTGCTAATTGGGGTGAAAATCCATTGATGGCAGGAGCCGGTATAGTTGGCGCTGTTGGTAGTTTAGTTAGCCTGTTTGATAACTCAGCCAAGAAGCAGCAAATAGCCGCTGATAAGGCACAGGCCTTACTGGATATCATTCAGCTACAAAACCTTGAATTAGAACGTCAATTGCGTTTGATGGGAGAGTTAACAGGAACAGAACGAACGGAATCTGAAACCGAAACCCTTAACATCATACAGGAGCAGATTGATGAGCTCAACCAACTGGCGAAGGATGCCGATATAAAATTCAAAAAAGGTGATTTGTCAGCTAAGTTTGATTTGGCTGATGATGTTGAAAGTCTGGAATGGATACTTTCGCACCTTGATGAAATTAATAATCCATTTTATGGATCAAATTTCACAAGTATTGGTTTATCAGAGACGCTTAAAGACCTTTTAGGAAAAGGTTTCAAAATCGAAAACCTTGATCAACTGCAGGAGTTCATTGATAAGTATTACGAGCTGATTGAGCAACGCAATAAGCTGTTTGAAGAGTTCACGCAGACCAATGAAAATGCCATTGCTGATTCCATTATCGAAGGCTTCCGGACTGGCAAAACAGCCATGGAGGATTTTACAGGCACCTTCGAAGACTTGATGAAAGAAGCCTTGCTGGAAAGCTTCAAAAAGCAATTCGTTCTGCAAGCGGTTAAAGACTTTTACACTGCTTTTGGTGAAGCCGTTAATCCGGAAGATGGAGAAGGGCTGACGGCTGATGAAATCAAAGCATTGAAAGAGATGTGGGATAACTCCACCTCTCAGCTAAAAGAGCAGTTCGAAGCCTTTGACCAGATGACCAAAGAGATATTTGGCACCAGCATTTTTGGTGAAGGTGGTTCTGAAAGTTCAGGTCTGGCCGGTGCCATCAAGCGCGAACTGACCGAAGAAACAGGCAGTATGTTGGCAGGTCTGTTCAACATCATGAGTGTTGATGTCAGGGCTTTGCTTACCTCCTACCAGACTAATGCAGCTACTCAGGCCAATATGATGATGCAGACCATCACTATACTCAACGAGATTGAGGAGAACACAGGCCGCACGGCTGACAACACAGACCGTCTTGAGAAGATTGAAACTATCCTCTCTGATATACGTGACGGTAATACATCAACCACAGGTAAACGATAAGCTATGGCCCTTTATAATTTTAATACGACTAATCCGGTAACAATTGGAGCTATCCCCTCTCCTGCTTCAGTTGGCGAACTGGCCCTTACCGGCCTGTTTGATTTCCCGAAACGCATCGGTGAAACCGAATACGATTGGGGCGATGGTTACGAAGCATTAGTTGAGGCCGACGATATCGAATTGGCCGATCGCGAAGTGTCCTTTCGTGTGTTCATCCAAGGCGCTAATGCAGCCGATTTAGCTAGTAAGATTGAAGCCTTCAAAAACACGTGTCTCGCTTCTACTACTCTCACAAGCTCCTTTGGTATATCGCTTGAAATAAGGCTGAATAAAGGCATAACTTTTACAGAGGACATAAGACACCACTCAGCCATTGGATTAGCAAAATTTACCGTCACCAATGGATTATTGCCAGGTGTTTTAGGCGCGGCTTCCGGTGGCAATGGTTTCCTGATTGACAACTACAACTTCGTGGCTGATTTTGGCATCTATGTTCAGAAACGTAAGGACAATAAAAGCATCTCATCGGTGATTGACCTTGACACCACAGAGAAGTATATCAGTGACATCAATAACCGTCAGCCTCGAAACATCCAGCTCAACTGCTTGATGCAGGCCAGCAACCTAGATGTACTTACACAGCGCATGGGAAGGCTTCATCAACTATTGGCATTAGAAGGCTTACGAACGCTGACTTTTCCTGATGGCAGCACCCATCAAGTGTATTGCAAAGATGGGCTTAAAGTGACTAAGGTTTACACGATGGGTGGTCAGTCTATTGCTCAGTTCTATTTTAAGCTAAGGGAACCCACCCCTGCTTAAAGTAGATGCGCATGGACTTGATAGTTAGACAACCCGATGGCTCCGAAAGGACCACTATTGTTATTGATGAAAAGACTGTTCTGGAAAAAGGCCTGATGGGCGACGATGTGATCACCTGCCCGATTATCGTAAGTGATATCACTGGCCCTAACAGCATACAGGTTGATGACTACATCGTTTTTCAGGGCAATAACTACTATCTGAATCGTCCGCCTGAATACAGCAAGCTAAAGACCAATAAGCACAAGTACACTTTCTTCTTTGAGGGCGAAATCTATAAGCTGCTTGATAAGATGTTCATCCATCCAACAACCGGATTGGGTGATTTTTACATTGTGGAAAATGCCGAAGGTTTGGTTGACCTGTTGCTTCAGAATATCAATCAGTCGCAAAGCACCGGTTGGACGAAAGGCACAGTTTGGAGCACTGACCGCAAAAATATCTACTTTGAAGGCGATACCTGCCGAAATGTGCTGAATAAAATAGCCAACAACTTCGGGCTCGAATTTTATTTGGTGGGCAAGCAAATCAACTTCGTAGAGAAGTTTGAGACGCCAACCATATTGAGCTTTCAAGTGGGCCGTACTACTGGACTGTATGAGCTGAAACGCCAAAACGTTGATAAGAACAACACCATCACCCGGGCGTATTTGTATGGCTCAACCAAGAATATCACAGCCGACTATCGCAACGGCTCCAAGCGTCTGATAATTGGCAACCGATACATTGAGAACACCACGCACTTCAACCGTATTGTTGAGCGCAATGTCATCTTTGACGAGGTGTATCCACGATTCAACGGAGCCATCGAAAGCACAGAGGCTGTGAATGGCACCATTAAGAAATTCGTGTGTTCGGCCATCGATTTTGATATCGAAGCCCAGCAAATGAATGCCACCCCCCCCAAGGTGGTCTTTCTGACTGGCGACCTATCGGGTAAGGAATTTACTTTTAGTTGGGATAATGCAGCCAAAGCAATTACCCTTGAAGAGATTGATGAGGACGGTAATGTCACTTATCCAAATGCTGATTTCTACCCTCGCGTTGGTGATGAGTTTACGCTTGTCGATATCATCATGCCGCAATCATACATTGATGCAGCAGAAGCGGAACTATTAGCCAAAGGCACAACATGGCTCAACCGCTATTCACAACTTCGGGTTAAGTATGAGCTGAACCTTAATCCTCGTTATCTGCGTGATAATAATGTCAACCTAAATATTGGGGATGTGGTTCGGGCCATGGACACCCCTGCAGGCATTGACCAGCAAATCCGTATTGTCAAGCTCAAAATTGTTGTTGAGAACCCTTATGATGTGGTGGCTGAGATTGCCAACGTGTTAGAAGAGACCTGGGAACAGGAGCTTGAAAACCGCATCCAGCAATCGGTTGATCAGATAACCATCAGCAGTCAGTCAACTGGTGTGGGTGACAGCGCTACACGTGATTGGGTGGGTTTGAATTTTGCCAGATTAGTCGGTGATAACGTGTTCTTTGGTGACATGCACATCAATGGCAATATCTACCAGAACGGTGAGTTTTACGAAACGCATGTGGAGCACATCTACTCGGCTAATGACCTGATTAATGTGCGTGATGGTGCTGCTACTGCTTTGGGTGCCAATGAATATGCCGGATTAAAAATGTTGTTGGCCGATGGCACTCATAACCTAATGCTCGTTGGTGATAGTGCCGGTGTGGCTCGTGTGGGCTGGGAAAATGGCGTATTGCAGGCCATTGCTACGAGGGAAAATAGCCCTCTTGATGGCGGTGTAGCTGTTTGGAGTAGTACAGACAATTGGTTCAGGGCCACTAAGAACCTAAATATTGACATGCTGATTGCGCTTGAGGTATGGACCGATGAACTAGAAGTACATAATGACGCACGATTTAATGGGAATACCTACTTGATGGCTTTAAATGAGTTAACAGGCCAGCTTCATTCTCCCACTGAAAGAACTATTGTTAATGATATCACGGCAGGTAACATCTCTATTGGCAATCAGTTTGACGGTGTTGGGCTGACACATAATCAGATATTTGGCGTTGGCGAGAGTGTATTCATTGGAGGGCTTCATCAAACACCTGTTTATTTAGGCACTGATAACTCAGACTTCATCACGCTTGATCCAATAGCTAGAGAAGTGTTCGTCAACAAGCAAGCAACAATGGGTCAGCTCATCAAAGGGCGTGGCTTGTTTAGGAGTGGTTTTACAGGTGAAAACTGGCAGATACACAAAGATGAAGATGGCAATGCTTACGCTGAATTTGACTACCTCACCATCCGCAAATCCTTCAACGTCTATGAATTGGTTGCCAACCAGATTCGCGGCACAAATGGTGCTATATGGGTGAGCGATACCGCCAAGGTGTCTGGTGTGATGAATGGTGGCTCCTACTGGCGTTTGTCATTCGATACGGAAGATGGCTCTAATCCTGTTCCTTTTACGGCCAAAGATATCATCAGGTGTCAGGTATTCACCGGCACAAGAATGAAGTATTACAGTGCGGTGGTGACGAGTATTGGTGCTGATTATATCAATATCTCAAGCTCAAATTTTGAAGGTATTGATGATCCGGAACCTGGCGATGTTGTCGTGAGAGTTGGTAATATCGATCCAAACTCCAACAGACAAGGTGCAATTTACCTGACTTCATCCGACACTCATGCACCGTATATCGAGGTGATTGACGAAGTAGATAGCTTTAATTTTGCCAACAAAGGAAAGGTCCGCATAGGCGCGTTAGACGGTATCACAGACCCACTGTTCGGGCAGCTTGAGGGTTATGGTCTATGGTCTGAGAATGTGTATTTAAGAGGAAAGATTGAGGCAACTGAAGGTGAAATTGGAGGTTGGACGATTACCAACATGCACATTACATCTCCGACTAATTATATTACGCTAAATTCTGCTTACGAATACTTACGCATAGGGAGGACCGATCCATTTGTGATTATGGGCGATGTAAACGATACCTCTCCTAAATATCCAAATGCAGGTCACGGTGTTTATTTCGGTAATTTCTTTGATGACAAAGTGTATTTCTTTATGTCGGAAACCTACAAAGTAATTGCAGGCTGGAATTTTGATGATACGGCACTTTGGTCAGGCAATAATCGGATAACACTGCGTTCAAGCGATACCAGCGCGGCTATTTACGTCACTTCATCTGAGACTTCAAACGCCTATGTAAGCATGTATTACAATAGCAGTTCTTGGGGGTTGCAAGGACGCACGTTAGAAGGTGCCTTATTTCAGTTGGGAAGTTCTAACTTTATTGCCGGATGGACTTTTGATAAACAATCATTGTGGTCTGGTCAATTCTTTGGTGTTGGAGCAGGTCTTGAGCTGGACGGTACTAATCGTTTCTTCTCAGCTCACCTTGATGCACTTAATTATGTGCAGATGTACTACACTGATGGCAATAATTGGGGGCTGAAAGGATATAATGCAGGGGAAGAAGTGTTTAGTCTTGGAAATGTCAACTCAATGGGTGGCTTCTCATTTGATAAAGATAAGCTCTACAAACAAATTGGCACAGACGGCTATTTTGAAGTGAATAGTTCAGGCCGTTTCTTTGTTGGTGCCGAGGCGATCGGTTTTGACTGGACTGACTTATCAGGCCTTGAAATCAATGTTACCAGTGCCGAAGAATGGAAGCTTGAAGCATGGCATCAATCCAGCAAACTGTTTGGCATCAATAAATATGGTCTATTCGCTGATAAGGCGATTATCTACGCCAAAGGCATTGTTCGTAAGGTAGCTGAATACACATCCACAGATAACTTTGTCAGCAGCTTCGCAGGCGGCATAATCTACATCAACCGACAAGGCAATACGCAATCAACGATTTGTTCGATTGTCTTTAACCAAACAGATATCGATGAAGGCGCTGAAGTAATTGTTCACATTACGAATGGTGGAACAACGACTATACAGGCGTATAACTATCAGAATGAGAATAGCCCGATACACATCAGAACTGTTGCTGCAGGGAACCTTGTGCGCGTGAAGATTATCAAGACAGGTATTAATCAATACATCTCATGGGAAGAATACAGGGGTTAATTCTATTTTATTCTGAATCAATAATTATTTCTAATTCATTAATCTAAAAGTTATGAGTGGACAAGCACAAATGCCTCAGCCTCCAAAAGAGTTTATTATCCAAGCGGAAGACGTTGGACGATTACTCGAAATCTGCGACCTGCAGGTTCCAACAGGACCAGGCACGAAAATCAAGCAAATATTGATGTATAAGATTAAGCCTTACGAGGCTCCAACGGCACCCAAGAAGTAGCATGGTGATTAAATAGTGTGATTTAAAGGTTAGATGAGCTCACTTGAAAAGGTGGGCTTTTCTATTTTAAAGAAATATGCTGTCATGACGAATCCTTTATATCCTGGAGCAAGTGCCCCCTTCACCATCAAAGCCAAGAGACTAGAAGATGGCTCCATCACTGCAGTCACCAACATGAAAAGTATTGAGGCTATTTGCATCCATAAGCACACAGGCACAGAAATTAAGAAGTTCTTCTACGATCCGACAGGTGAAACAAAGGAAGGATATGTCAATTTTCATGTGCCGGTTGATAAGATGAGTATCACCGCCACGATGAGTGAAGCTGAGACGGATGCACTCGAAGAAGGCACCTACGACATGATGGTGGTGCTTCGATACTACGATGCTCGATTTGAAGGAGGTGTACGCACTGCTAAATACAAGGCGCTTTGGTTCACCATTAAAAAGAAGTAAGCATGAGCACACTAGCCCAATTAGTTGAGGATAATTTGAAGTATGAGCTGGTCTTTGAGAATGACAGCTTAGAACTGTTCATGCCTGTTGCTGTGCGTGGTGATGAATACGACTTAGAGAGCTACATCGATGAGAAGGGTGACTACTGCATCGAGGTGGAGTTTAATGATAAGATGCTCATTGAAGAAGTGGAATGGGCTAATGTCAAGTACAAACCAAGTGAGTACAATCCGGCAGCACACAGTCACCTTGCCGATACCTGGCTGTTGAATCTGATGCAAGGCTATTCACCAAGCAATCACAGTCATGCTACCGAGCAGTGGTTGATTAACATGTTTGATGGCTATGCTTTACGAAGCTACGTCGATACGAAGTTTTCGCAGGTCGTCAATGGTGCACCACTTGCTCTTGATAACCTTCAAGAGATAGCGGCTGCAATTGATAATGATCCCAACTTCTCAGATACAATACTTGGTTTTATTGCTGAAAAAGCAGATGCAAGTGATGTACTGACACCAGTTCCGGTCGGTGCCATCTTTACCGATACCCAATTGACCAATCAGCAGGTTGTTGACGCGGTGAATGCTATTCTTGGTTATTCTGGTTGGCAAAGTCCACCATTAACAAATGCGGAAGTTAAAGCTGCATATGAAGCTAACAGCAACACCAACGCCTTCACTGATGCTGAAAAAAGCAAACTGGCAGGTTTAGAGGGGCCGAAGTGGAAAGGTTCATTTACAACGCTTGCAGCATTAGAGGCAGCGCACCCTACAGGGGAAGCCGGATGGGAAGCGGATGTGGATGGAGGTGTAGGCTCTGATGTGGTACGCTATATTTGGGATGATACGGATGCAAAGTGGGTTGAACAGTTGGGTATAAGTACGGCCGAAACAGCAGCCAGTATCAAAAGTAAGTACGAGAGTAATCCCGACACCAATGCTTTTACTGACGCTTTATTGTCAAAGTTAAACGAGGCATATGGATGGGGCAACCATGCAAGTCTTTATGCGGCTTTAAATCACACACACGACTATTCGACGGTATTTGCAGCCATTGACCATTTGCACACAAATGTTTATGAACCTGTTATCACAACCAAAAACAGCGCTTTCAACCTTAACCTAGGCACAAGTGCTGGCACCGTCTGTGAAGGTAATGACAGCCGGTTAAGTGATGCTAGAACACCTGTAGCCCACAATCAAACCTTGTCTACTATTACGGATGCTGGAAGTATTGCCGGAAAGAATTTTTGGAGTGGAACTCAAGCACAGTATGACGCACTCACACCTGACAGCAACACCATCTACTTTATAACTGAATAGTCATGCCTCTAAAGATTGGAAATACAGCGGTGATAATGCCCTCTAATATTGCTAAGGTAATGCTGGGTGGTAGTCAGGTTTATGCCAAGGCAAGTGCATTTCTTGGCACCATCACCTATGATGACTATAATATTTCCACAACCAGTCAGGACCACTATTTGAGAGGTCTGGCCGCTTACAATGGAAAGCTATACATGGTTGGTGAGGTCAATGAGCATATTTATCGCTATTCAATTGCTGCCAATGGAGATTTGACCTATGACAATTATTCCTTTGATGTCTCGACCTTAGATCATCGCGTTAGAGGTTTGGCCGCTTATAATGGAAAGCTATACTTCTGCGGACTCGACACCGACAAGGCTTTTCGGTTTACAATTGCTGCCAATGGAGATTTGACCTATGACGATTATTCCATAACAATAACCGACGGTAATAGCTCACCTACTGAGCTAGCGGCCTACAATGGGAAGCTATATGTCTGCGGTAGCTCAACACCAGAAAATATCTACCGTTATTCCATCGATGCCAATGGAGATTTGACGTATGACAGTGGCTATTCCTTTGATATCTCAGCCTTAGAAGGTACGCCAAGGGGCTTGACCGCCTACAACGGCAAATTGTTCATGTGTGGTACTGATGCGGATAGGATTGACCGCTATTCAATTGCTGCCAATGGAAATTTGAGCGATGACAGTGATCCTTACGATACCAGCACACTTGACCTCGGAGCACTCGGATTAGCAGCTATCAACGGCAAGCTATACATGTCTGGCGACCAATATAACAAGATATACCGTTTCACCCTCTCATAATTACGTTAGGTTCTATTTTAAACAAAAAGCTATGTATTTGTCCACCCTTTCATTAGGAGCCCTCAATGTTGCCCAGGTGCAGCCATCCAGCTCCCCTGACACGCTTACAACAGCCATCATTGTCATCCTGTGTATTGTCTTGCTTTTAGCCATTGTCGTTATTGGCTTTTTCGGTATCAAAGCCGGTAAGTTCATCGGCATTCAGTTTGAGAAATTCAGCAAGCAATTGGAGAAGAGCAATGAGTCATTTGAGCAGTTCAGAACAGAGCAGAAAAAGACTAACGACACGATGAATGAGTTTATGAAGGATTCCAAGTTGGTAAATGAAAGGCTGCAAGATAAAGTGTTTAAGCAGGATTCAAAGATTGGTGAGAATAAAAGGCGAATTGATGAGAATAAAAGGCGATTAGACAGACATGAGAAAGTAATCCTAAAACACCACCCCGATGCTCAGTTGGATTAATAGCCTTGAAAAGTTTGGTGTGCCGGTTGGATTGGTTCGGGCTCTGTTCTTCATCATGACTGGTGCATTAATCACGATTCCATCCATGAAGGTGTGGAGTACGTTTACCGGTCTGGATGCAAGAGATGACAAGTTCGACCATAGTATCCAACAACTAGATTCAACCATGACGAAGATATCCGACAATCAGGATATCATCTTGCTATTTATGCTTGAAGCAAGCAAATCGCAAGAGTTCACAACCAATAGCATGGTTGAAATGATGCAGGAACTTGGACGAGAAAAGCCCGATGCTTTACGTGTGATTATCGAAAAGAAAAAGGCCGTTGATCAATACCAGAAGGACCACCTCCCTCACTATAAGAAGCGCGTGTTCATACAGAGTGAACACAGGATTGTAAGTGAAGAAATAACCGATTAAAAGATAGTGTGATGAAGTATGAAGGAACAATTATTTTACGGCATGGCTCACGCATAAACCTGCAGGACTGGCAGCATATGTATGGCCTTGAAGTTGGGTCAAACAAAGTAGGCAATTTCTTCCGGATTGGTGAGAAGAACCTACAAGGGAAAGTGGTGATCAAGAACGGCTTTGTTATATCGGAGCTTGTCATCCTCATGAATGATATGATTCGTGAGTTGCGAGGTAAGCCGACAATCATCAATAGCTTTGATAGAACAGAGGAAGAACAGGATGATTTAAGGGCGCGTGGTTACAGAGCGGCCACAACTAGTCCTCACGTTGCAAAGATGGCGTCTGACGTTGATGAAAAAAATCCAACAGAAGTAATCATCCTTGCTAAGGCCATTGCACACGCGGCAAGAAGGCTTCGGATAAAAGTCAGAATTGGCTATCAGAAATACTTAAAGGATGGCAGCACTTTCGTTCATTATGATGTGTGCCCCGAATATTATGCACCTGGCAAGCCGTTCCACAATGAGCCTCATCCTCAAGTGTGGGAAGTGGAAGCACGATGGTAAAACTTAAACTTTGAGATATGATTTTAAACGAGGTTGTTGGTATTGGGAGTAAGATAATTGACAAGTTATTCCCTGATAAATCAGAAAGAGACAAAGCAAAAGTGGCTCTTTTGGAAATGGAAAAAGAAGGCGAATTAAGAGAGCTTGAAACGCGTATGTCAGCAATCATTGCTGAAGCAAAAAGTCAAGACAAGTGGACAAGCCGAGCACGTCCTTCGTTTATGTATGTGTTTTATATGTTACTGTTGTTTTCAATACCAATGGGTATATTGGCTGCATTTCAACCGGAAATTGCAAGGTCAATTAGCGCCGGCATTAAGGCTTATTTAGAAGCATTACCCTCTGAATTATGGTATCTATTCGGAACCGGTTATTTAGGTTATTCCATAGTAAGAACAAAAGAAAAGAAGAGCTTAACCGATATGAAGGATATTTTTAAACGGTAACTCTATTTTAAAACGACTTACATCGCCTCGTCCTGAGGCTCGATTCATGGTTATTGGTTTATTTCCGAGGGGTGGTTCCCTCGGATTTTTTTATATTTGTATTTGCACAAATACGAACAAATATTCACGAATTTCACATGAAAGTGTGAAAATAATGTGCAACAACCAACATCCAACCCCTCTCAAGGCAATTAAAAACAGCGACTTAAATAAGCCGCTGTAACCGTCCATGAAAAGTTAACCTCAACTAAGTCTGCAATGCTTTGCATACCACGAAACCGGATGCTCGGCACCTGCAATTAGTTCTTGTAAAATCTTCTTGTCATCCCACTGGCTTTCAAAGCTACAGGATTGATCCAATGCTTTTGTTAATAACAACCATTCCTCAACCATTGGCTGATCAAGCTGCCCTTCAAACTCCTTCATTATTTTCAGGCAGCAAGTGTCAATCATGTGAATTTTGGGTTCTTCCCGTTGCAAAGAACTGCGCGTTGTGTACAAATGCTCATCAATACGAATAAATTCATCTTCGTCTAACATAGCGGTGAATGTGAAACTGACTTGTGACATGGTAAACCTCCTTTTAGTTTAGGTACAAGCAAATTACGACATCAATGCAATGAAGTAAAGGCAGATAGGATTAATTAAAGCAATTTATCTTCATTCTAAATAGATAAAATTGTCGTTAATTAAAGATTGATATTCAATATAGAAAAGCCCTACAGATTTTCTTCTTACTTTTATACACAAAGAATCTAACATGCGTCATATATTTTCATTCCTTATACTCTTACTTTTTGCCACTAATATCAAAGCCCAGTATTATAGTTCGGGGGCTGACCCGGCCAATGTCAAATGGCGACAGCTGCGCTCCGAATCATTCAGAGTTGTTTACCCAGAGGAGTTTGAGCAAGAAGCCAAGCGCTTTATTGCCATCATGGACTCGCTATATACCTACGGTGGTTATACTTTAGATCATACACCCAAACCAATTGATGTGCTGATTCACTCGCGTTCGGCCTACTCCAATGGCTTCGTATCCTGGGCCCCCAAACGCATCGAAATTTACTCAACCCCTCATCAGGATATGATTGCCCAGGACTGGCTGACTCAACTGGCAATTCATGAATTCAGGCACGTGGTGCAAATCGATAAACTGAACAAAGGCTTTACCAAGGCTTTGACCATCCCCTTTGGCCAGCAAGCCATTGGTGCAGTACTTGGCTTATATGCGCCGCTATGGTTTTTAGAAGGTGATGCAACGCTTACTGAAACTACCCTTTCGCAATCGGGCCGGGGGCGTCGTCCTTCATTCGAGCAGGAGTTGCGAGCGCAGTTGCTTGAGAAAGAGATATACCATTACGACAAAGCTTATTTTGGTTCCTATAAAAACTATGTGCCCAATCACTACAACATGGGCTATCTGTTAACAGCCGGTGCACGCCATAAGTACGGTGCCGATGTATGGGAACGGGCATTGGATGAAGCCGGACGCAAAAGCTGGTCGGTAACGCCATTTAATCGGGGGATCAAATCAGTGACTGGCAAACACAAAGTCCCCCTTTACGATGAAGTATTTAGTGATTGGCAATACAATTGGCAGCAGCAGTTTGATAGCATTAACTACTCACCAGTTCGGTATATTAGCAAAAGGGATACGCGCTACAAAAACTACCGCTACCCCACTCCCATTGGCAGTATGCACTTGCTGGCCGAAATCAATGGACCCGGCGAGTTAAATCACTTTGCCAAAATTAATATTGAAACAGGCGAAGAGGAGAAACTGCTGATAACAGGCAACCGGGAAAGGGAACCATTCTCGTATGCCAATGGCGTCCTGGCCTGGACCGAGCTGGAGCAGCATCCACGGTGGAACAATCAGTATTTTACCGTCATTCGCACCCTGGATTTAAGCACCAATAAACAAACCAAAATCACCTCTCAATCGCGCTACAAGGCACCAGCATTATCACCCGATGCCAGCATCATTGCCGTGGTTCATACTTCGTATAGCAATGAATACAGCCTTCATCTGCTAGAAACAAAAACTGGCAATATTATTAGGGAAATTAAGATTCCGGATAATGCCTATCCCCTAACACCAGACTGGAATGAGACTGGCGATCAACTGGTGATGGCCATGATTAATCCATCCGGTAAGAAGCTAACCATACTATCGCTCGAAAATGAGCAATGGACCGACATCACCCAACCTGCTTATACTGAGATAAGGTTTCCTAAATGGAAAGGCCAGCACATCTATTTCAGTGGCTCATATAATGGCATTGAAAACATCTACCGTATTGGAATCAATGGCGAAAACCTCGAAAAACTCACTGAATCGAAATTTGGTGCTGCCTATGCAACTATGGATAGTGATAATAACATCTACTTCCAGGATTATACATCGGATGGTTACCTGATTGCTTCGGCACCACTCAAGCAACTGCAGCCAAGCAGCGAAATAGCTCAACAACTACCGGTTGAACCCTATATCAATAAGTTGCAGAAGGATGAGAAGGGCATGCCGCAGCTCGACTCGCTTAACACAAATGAATATGCATCTAAGAAATACTCTAAATGGAACCTATTTAATTTCCACAGCTGGGCACCATTATATATGAATGTGAATGATGCTGAACTATCAACAGGTGCCAGCATCCTGTCACAAAACCTGTTGGGAACCACTTTAACCTCCTTTGGCTACAATGCCGATAAGCTGTTTTCACGAGAGAAATTCAGGTTTAACCTCTCTTACCAGGAATGGTGGCCGGTGTTTGAGCTCGATATCCGGCTGGGTAATGAAGCCATTGAAGGGATGTATCTCAATGATATTGAATACTACATCAATAGCTTTGATGCCAAACCCAATCATTCCCTTATTGACTTGGAGATGAAGCTGCCCCTTAACTTCACAAGAGGTAAATACCTAAGACGTGTTGAACCATCGCTTGGAATGTCGTACCAATATTCGGCTGATTTTAATTACACGCGCTACTACCTGGAATTGGATGATAATGGCGAACCTGTGATAGAAGACGGCAAATATGTGGTTGATTATACCGAACAACGCAACTACTTAGGCATTGATATTAAATCGGTTGATTACAGCCTGTTTGCCTATAACCTATTACGGACAACTCAACGTGATGTGGCTACCCGCTGGGGGCAAGTTATTGAGTTAAATTATAGACATACACCAATGGATGGTTGGAACTACGGAAGTATTTTAGGTTTGCATACACGCTTATATTTTCCGGGTATAGGACGTCACCATGCCATCCGCATCGACAATGGGTGGCAAAAGAAAACAAAAGGTGATACCAACGGGCAAATGGGCAATTATAATAGCTATCGGCTGTACAGCGACTACCTCAACTTCCCCCGTGGCGTAGACCGATTCTACAACGATGAGCTCTACTCTTTCAAGGGCGATTATATGATGCCGGTGCTCAACCCCGATTTTAATATACCAGGGGTACTATACCTGAAGCGTATCACCACCAACCTGTTTTATGACTATGCACAAGCTACACAACACTTACAGTTGACTGAAACCAACCAATGGATAACACAGACTGCATCTGTCAGCTCTTTTGGAACCGAGATACGGGGCGAGTTACATCCCTTCCGTTTTGTGTTTCCTATCACTGTAGGCTACCGTTATGCCCGCCTACCCGACACAAGTAATAACCATCACGAATTTCTATTATCCATGGGCTTGTCGGGATTAGTGGTAGGTAAGCAAGCTAACAGGTGAAAATAACAACACACAGTCACTTACTACAGAGCTATTTACAAGCTAATAAAGCCTATAAAAAAACTTAAAATTTGTTTATAAACAGTTGATATATCAAACCTTTAATATATTCTTGCGTAACAAAACACCGGGACCAGGAGAATTAATCTGATTAGTAACGAATAGTTGACAGATGAGATACAGTTTGGAAGCGTATGTGGGGTTTATCATTTTTACTGTTCTAATAGACTTTTTACTTCATCGTTTGGTACACAAAGATGACGAGAAACAGATTGGTCATTTTGCATTTCCATTAGGCACATTCTGGTTTTACAGTGTGCCAACCGTTTTCATATTATCATTCTCAGGCATCTTTGCTACAATCAAAACGGTTGATAGCCCGCAACTGTATGTAACTTTCCAATGGTTGCTGGTGGCCTATCTATCCATCTATCTGCCTAAACTTTTTTACTACCTGGGCTATAAGCTTACACATAGCGCCATCAGGGTAAAAAGTAAATTCTCCAGCGATGGTAAGATCAAGAAGATGAATGACGGACGTTATCCCACTATATCACGTAAGAAATTCTTAAGCCAGGTGGGAATTTTTATGGCTTCAGCCCCCTTCATATCTCTTATGTTTGGAGTCATGAAAGGACGCTTCGCTTTTAACAAACGCTATACAAAACTATCATTCCCCAACCTGCCTGAAGCATTTGACGGATTAAAGATTGTACAGATATCGGACTTGCACTTAGGTAGTTTGAATGCCAACTATAAAGAGATGGAGGAAGCCGTGCGCTTAATCAATGATGAGCATCCCGATTTGGTATGTTTCACTGGCGACCTGGTCAATAATTTTTACGAAGAAACCATTGGTTGGGAGAAGGTATTTTCGAAGCTACAAGCCCGTATAGGTAAATTCTCGATACTGGGTAACCACGATTATGGCGACTATTCTAAGTGGCCGTCACCACAGGATAAAACAGACAACCTGAATAAGATTAAAGGCTCGCATATGCGCTTGGGCTTCAACCTGCTCAATAACCAATCGCAAGTACTCGAAAGCAATGGCGATAAAATAGTCATTACCGGTGTTGAAAACTGGGGCCACCCACCGTTTCCGCAATATGGCGATTTAAAGAAAGCCTCGAAAGGTGTGGAGGATATTCCGTTTAAGCTGCTACTTTCACACGACCCGGACCATTGGGATGCCGAAGTAAAAAAAGACTACGATTACGACCTGACACTGGCTGGCCACACGCACGGTATGCAGTTCGGCATTGAGTTTAAAAATTTTCAGTGGAGCCCGGCTAAATACAAATTCCGCCGTTGGGCCGGTTTATATAACGAAGGCAGTCAATATCTCTATGTCAATCGCGGATTAGGCTATCTGGGAATGCCTGCACGTGTTGGTATGCCACCAGAGATTACCATTATTGAGCTCACCCGCGGTCCTTTAGGCACCGAGCCAATGTAATTCTTTTGTGGAGTTGCCAGATAGTTTGAAAGTTGAAGAGTGGAAGAAAGGAAATTGACAGCTATCCTTGATTATCAAATTAACACGCCAACTCGAAACTCAACACAGGCAACTCGAAACCCTTTACGATGTTTCCCCTTCATTCGTCTGCGTAAACACCTCATCAACAGGCTCCCATAATTCAATTTTATTATTCTCCGGATCAAGAATATGCACAAACTTGCCATAATCGTAGGTCTCAATCTCATCGCAAATCGTCACGCCAACTTGCTTTAGCTCTTCCACCAAAGCTTCAATGTTTTCCACTCTGAAATTGACCATAAAAGGCTTAACTGAAGGTTCAAAGTAGTTGGTGTCCTCCTCCATGGGACTCCATTGCAAATAAGCTTTCTTATCTGGATTATCCACTTCCCTGAATTCGAATAGTGAACCATATTCGTTGGTGGCTAAGCCCAGATTTTGGCTATACCATGCCCGCATTTCTGCCGGACTTTTACATTTGAAAAAAATGCCCCCAACTCCTGTTACCTTCTTACTCATAGCTCAATATTTAAAGATTGAGTAAAAAGATAGTGAGAAAACCCCTTAAAGTCTAACACTTAAGCCATTGTTGCAGGGCATCAAACTGCTCAAGCATATATTCATACCCTACCTGATAGAGTGCATCCAGCTTTTTCGGGTTATTTTCTATGCGTGACACGGGCATTGGCTCCTGTGGTCGGATGATAAACACACGGCCTTCTTTCTCAAGCAGCGCCAGCTCATCAAGGGTGTGGTTATACCGCTCAGCTCTTGATAAGATAGCCTTTACAAGATTTGGATACTTTCGATAAGCCATTCTCATCAACCACTGCCCCTTTGGCGCATGCTTACGATAATCAGTATCGCGGGTGAGCACCACTACGGCACGTTCATTGCCATCGTTAAGAGCCCGTGCAATAGGGATGGAATCAGCCAACCCGCCATCCATATATGATTGCCCATTAAGCCGGGCTATCTTTGACACAAAAGGCAGACTCGATGAGGCAGTAATAGCAGCCAACAGCTGCTGACGATTCATTCTTTTTGTCGATAAATACTCTGCTTTGCCACTCAATACGTTAGTAACGCCCACCATAAACTCGGTGGATGTATTAAAAAAGGTAGTGTAATCAAAAGGCACCAATCTGTTCGGCACCTCACCATACACAAAATCCCAATCAAACAGGTTGCCCTTTTTGAGTAGATTACCCCAACTCATGTAGCGAGGATCGGCCGTATATTTAAGATTCACCTCCTTATTACGCCCAAATTGCTTGGACACATAAGAAATACCATAGGCGGCCCCAGCTGATACACCAATTACATACGGAAATTCAAGTCGCTTCGTCAATAAGGCATCCAGCACACCGGAGGTATACATGCCCCTGAATCCGCCACCTTCTAGCACCAATGCCGTTTTACTTAGATTAGTCATTTACATTAGTACCTGAGGCCTTTTATTACAGGACGTGATATAGGGCCGGTCATCTCCAATACAATAGCATCACCATTACGTGGCAATGATTGCATGGTCATTAGTTCAAAAGTGGCAATCCCATTCTGGATGCCAGGAGCCAGATTACTTACAACCAGCGTTGCTGATTCAATTTGCGATGCACCTGGTGCTTGAGACGAAATGTGCACTTTTGCGTTGAGATCAATATCCATGAACGTTGACTGCAGTTCAGAATCGGTAATAGTGAGCCAATCTTCAGCTAATTCGGAGCTAAAAGCTAGCTTTGACACGATAATTTTATCCATTTTCAAACCCAGCAAGGCTGTTTGAGCTTCGAGCTGTGCCCGTTTTTCTCCAGCATATTCCAACGTTAGGTTTTCGAGCAAGATGTTGCTTTTCTGCGATTCAACCGACGGTACATTATCCTTGTATAAGACAAGCGCATTGGTTTCAACAGTTAACTTATCTAATGTGAATTTACCAGTTGTCTCGGCATTTCCCCAAGTCAGTCCTTTTTCGTTAAGCGATAACTTAAACGATGTCTCCGCCTTTTCAGCCTTTGCTCCACTTAAACCTTCTCCCGTATAAGTAATCAGACCACTTGACTGACAATCAAGCACATCAGAATTGAGTTGAAACTTAATTAGCTCCACATGTGATTTTTGGGGATGTAGTTGACAATCAATAATCAGCTGTTCAAATTGGTTAATATTAGCGCTTTGTTCTTTACTGAAGCCCAGTGCATCCATCCATGGCGTTTGTGCCAGTTTAACACCTTTGGCCTGAATACGTAATCGTTGCTTTTCGGTAGGGAAGATCGTTTGAATAGCTTCAATATCTGCCCTATTTAAGTCACCGTCAAAATCAATCAGCAAATTATCAATAAGCAGCTCCCCATCAGCTTCTGCAATATAAAGCTGAAGTTCTTCCACCTTCAGCTTTAGCGATTTCAGTTCATCTATTTCCTTGCTATTGAGCAACCTGATGGCTTCTTTATATGGCATATCCAGAACAACCGATTGACCGGCTGCCAATTGGTGCCCTTCAACAGTACTCACTTGCAAACCTTTCAATTGAAGTTTCGATAGAAGCGGATTCACATGCACTTTTTCAATCTCTAAGACTATATCCTTTTTTAGTGCCTTTACCCTGGTTTCAAGTCGCTCTTCTATTTTTTTTGCCAGGATACTCCCATAAATCCAATTTCCTGCTAAGATACCAAGCACAAGCAGGGCAAAAACTAATATAAACTTCCGGTTCATAAGTTGATCGTTAAGCATTAGAAAGATTTAAAAATAGAAAAAAGCCGCTGCATTCAATAAGATATGGGTATGGATTTGGTAATATGTCTTATTTTTTAACCATGATTAACTTTTGGCCAACAGATTAAGCAATGAAACAAACCGATCAACCTATTATAAATGGTTGAAAATCTCAACTTAGTTAATATAGACCGTTACCCCCAACGCCAGGGACAACGCCATGTGAGGCTTCACATACTTGGTTCGTATAGCTTCCAGCAAATAAGCATCAAAGGCCGATAGTTCGGCATACACGCCCACACCCTCAAATGGGTTAATGTACTTTAATTTGAAGTATAACTCACCTCCCACAAATGGAGCAAAGTGCACCTTGTTCTGAAAATAGTATTCATCTGGGTAATAATCAGGTAAAGAACGAAAGGTATTATTGGTATTACCCCAAGTAATTGATAAACCGCCATATGGATTAAAATAATTAAGGAGCGGTTCCCTGGTAAAGTAAAAACTGTTTTTGACCGAAATACTTAACACACGGTTTTTACTCCCTCCAAAATCCTCACTCAGATAGCCTACAAATAACACAGGCTGATAGGTTGGTGTAACTTCATAACCAAAGCCTGCCGACATAAAACCAATGCTACCTGCATATTGTAGTTTGTATTGAGATGGCACATACCACTTGCGACCATTCTTAACACTTATCTCATCATCAGTTGGTTTTACGATGTATGTCTCAACAGTTGAGGTTGTATCGACTTCTCCCTGTCTTAATACCTTATTAAGTTGCTCTTGCGATTCAGCAAAAAAAGCATGGAGCAACAACATACCAATCAGCATTGTACGATCTGCAACGTCTTTCAAGAAAGTTCCCATATCTCTTTAATAATATAAGCGTTCCACCATCACATCTTCAGCTTGGATATCAAGAATGATTAACTCCTGCTTATCGGGAGATGGTACCGTCATATAATTCACCTCGCCATAGGGCTGTTTCCACTTATAGTGATGATCATGCCCATGCACCGACAACGAGATGTGGTTTTCTTCAAGAATATAATTGTAATACAACTCATTCCCCATTGAAAACTGGTCGTCCCAGGGAGCAATATGAGCAAATGGAATAACATGCTTATATCGCCCATCGTTGTTTAGAGCATTGTTAAACCATGTAAAATCAGGGTCGGCTATATGCTTCTCCCAGATGATATCATCAAAAATAACAAACTTAACATCACGGTATTCAAAATAAAAGTTGGAATCCCCAAACATGTCGGTGTAGATACTATAACCATTACCCAAACAATCATGATTGCCGATAATGGTTATAACAGGCACATTCAGCTTATTCATAATATCGCTGTACCATTCAAACTCGCGGCTGTTGGCACTCAGGGTGACATCTCCCAGGTGGATCACAAAATCGATATCGGCCAAGGAATTGATAAACTTCACCTGCTTCTCAAATTCATCGTAGTAGGTATGCGTATCGGCAATCAACGCCACTTTAAATGGTTCAAACTCCTCATTAGCAGCGGGCAGTAATGCGTTGTAATTACTTATGTTCTGATTCTTCCACTTTTTAGGAACAATGTTCTGATATGGGCTGTACTCTATCACCTCTTCGCATGAGGAAGTTATTAAACTAACCAGAATAGCGGTAAAGAATACAAAAGGTCTTGACGTTTTCATTAATTTTTAGCTAGGGCATTCTTAATTGATGACTATCGAAACAAAACTAAGGCCTTGAAAAGGGTTTCAGAATTAAAATAGTATGAGCTTCAGTTTTTACAGGATGAAACGAATGTGCTAGGGATTGAAGTTTTTGGATAAATACTGCCTGCATAGTTGTCTTAGTTATATTTTCGAATTTGAACGACAAATATATTGTTTTATTTATATATTTTCATATGTGTATTGTTATATATTTTAGTTATATGACAGCTCCTCGATTATATGGTAAAAGGCAATAAAAAGAGGGTGTCCAAAAAACGGATGCCCTCTTTTGTATTCATAATCAATAGATTATTGCCTTGATTATTTGGTTAGATGCTTGATGTTTAGTA
>NZ_JAGTAR010000099.1 GCF_018156225.1 Carboxylicivirga sediminis | reverse complement strand
AACACCAGAGTATATAAACTTGTCCATATACATTTTATTGTGCTCAGGTGTTTTGTCTACTTATCATGCTAATATAGGTAAATAACAAGACAAAATTACGTCTGCTAAAAATCATCAATTGGATTTTTAATCCTGGCAATGGCTTTATTCGATACATGAGTATAGATGTCTGTGGTTTTAGTGCTGGAGTGTCCTAAATGCACTTGTATGTGCCTGAGATCGGTTCCTTGTTCTAAATGATGCGTAGCAAAGCTATGCCGAAGGATATGGGGATATACACGACGAGTAATGCCCGCATTGCGGGCAGCACGTTTAATTACTTTATCAATACTTGTAGCACTATAGGGCTGATGATTGACTCCTTCGAATAACCAGGTGGAGGGTTTATGCTTAAAGTAATATTCCTTTATTATATTCATTGTTTTTTCAGGGATGGGTACCGTTCGGTCCTTGTTGCCCTTGGCATGCCTGATTAATAGCGTACGACGTTTCGAATTCATGTCAGTAAGCTGAATGTTTATGGCTTCGCTTCGTCGTAAGCCACATGAGTATATCAGCATTATTAAACACTTGTGTTTAATGTTTTTGGTTTGTTTAATCAAAGAAAATATTTCGTTTTTGCTTAATACTTCCGGTAAGCGTTTTTCTCTTCTGGGGCGATCAATGTCAAATAGCATTCTTTCCTTACCCAGTACCTTCTCGTAGTAAAACTTAATGGCATTAATGCGCTGGTTTTGTTGCGACGATGAGATATTATGCTCTTTAATAAGGCTTAGTATGTAAGCATTAATTCTTTCTTCGCTAATGGTATCTAATGGTTTG
>NZ_JAGTAR010000098.1 GCF_018156225.1 Carboxylicivirga sediminis | reverse complement strand
TGTTGCACTAAACCTAAAGGTAGCTAAAGTCCGTTGTCTCAGCTACCTTTATTTGTCTTATAATACTTAGTTATGAAAAAAAAGCTTTACCAGAATTGATGAAGCCTGTTCTTCATTACCCAAATTTAAGGAACTCTACCTTAAATTGAAACGCCACACCGAATTGACGGGCAAAAGTTTAAGTACCCTGCACAATTACGGACGCTGTCTGGCCACCATGGCCTTGTATTTTAAATGCTGCCCCACTGAACTGGATGAAGAGCAGGTGCTGGATTACCTGCAGCAGCTAAAAACCAATAGCCGAACGCCATCGTCTTCGTATTTTAAACACACCGTTTACGGTCTGCGTTTAGCCTATAAAATAGTGGGTGTGCCATCCAAACGGGTGTTTCTGCCCCGCATGAAGTTCCCCAAACAATTACCGGTGGTACTCAGCCAGGGTGAGGTCAAACGTCTGATAGCCGCCGCACCTCTGTTGAAACACAAACTGCTGATCGCCCTTATTTACGGTTGCGGGCTTCGACGCTTTGAACTACTAAAGCTGCAGGTCAGCGATGTAGATCTGGAACGGGGCATGCTGCACGTTCGCGAAGGCAAGGGCCGTAAAGACCGTTATGTGCCCCTGGGCTGGCTCTTAACACGTGGCTTGCGTAAATACCTGCAACACGAGAAACCTTATCGCTGGCTCTTTAATGGCCGGGGTGACAATGGACAATTGCAAGCTTTTTCCCAAACCGGTGTGCAATGGGCCATTCGCGAAGCGGCTAAAAAAGCCGGTATTCAAAAACGGGTGACCTCACATGTGTTGCGCCACTCGTATGCCACCCACCTGTTGGAGATGGGCCTCGACATCATGACGCT
>NZ_JAGTAR010000097.1 GCF_018156225.1 Carboxylicivirga sediminis | reverse complement strand
AATGACTTTGATATGCCTCCATTTTATAACGATACGCCTGCTATGCGTAAGCAGTTTGCCCGGGTTTATAACTCCCTCAAGCTGACTGATAATAAGATTGGCGCCTTATTGCAACGATTGGAAGCTGATGGGTTAAAGGAAAATACCATTATCATTTTCTATGCCGATCATGGTGAAGGTATTCCACGAGGTAAGACCAATGGTATCAACCTGGGCTATCGGGTGCCGTTTATTATTTGGTTTCCTGAAAAATATAAGCATTTATCTCCCTGGGGAACCAATGGTGTGGTTACCGATGAGTTGGTTAGTTTTGAAGATTTAGCGCCAACTGTTATTAGTTTGGCGGGTGGTGAAATTCCTGAGCACATGACAGGTCGTATTATGATGGGCGAAAATCGGTCTAAAAGAGCCGAACATTTGGTGTTGTCGTCCGATAGAGCGGATAATGGCATTGACCTGGTTCGAACAGTAACCAATGGGAAGTACCTTTATTCGCGTAATTTTATGCCTTTTATCCCTGAAGCCAGGTACATACGTTACATGGAGATAAGCGATATCAAGCAGCAGATGCGTCGCGATTATGAACAAAATCTGCTTAATCCTGTACAAAAACGACTGTTTGAAGCACGTCCTGCCGAGTATCTTTACAACATTGAAGATGATGTGTGGGAGTTGAACAACCTGGTTGACGATGAAAAGCACCAAGAGGTACTCAATGAGATGAGACAACTGCTTAAACAGGAAATGCTGGATGCAAGAGATGTGATGCTGTTGCCCGAATATGAGCTGGAGATGCTTGCTCAAGAACAGTCTCCTTACGAATATCGATTAAGTGATAGTTATGCCATCAATGATATTTTGGCGAGTGCCTGGTTATCCGGCGATAGAAGCAAAGAAGCAG
>NZ_JAGTAR010000096.1 GCF_018156225.1 Carboxylicivirga sediminis | reverse complement strand
AATGACTTTGATATGCCTCCATTTTATAACGATACGCCTGCTATGCGTAAGCAGTTTGCCCGGGTTTATAACTCCCTCAAGCTGACTGATAATAAAATTGGCGCCTTATTGCAACGATTGGAAGCTGATGGATTAAAGGAAAATACCATTATCATTTTCTATGCCGATCATGGTGAAGGTATTCCACGAGGTAAAACCAATGGTATTAACCTGGGCTATCGGGTGCCGTTTATTATTTGGTTTCCTGAAAAATATAAGCATTTATCTCCCTGGGGAACCAATGGTGTGGTTGCCGATGAGTTGGTTAGTTTTGAAGATTTAGCGCCAACTGTTATTAGTTTGGCTGGTGGTGAAATTCCTGAGCACATGACAGGTCGTATTATGATGGGCGAAAATCGATCTAAAAGAGCCGAACATATGGTGTTGTCGTCCGATAGAGCGGATAATGGCATTGACCTGGTTCGAACAATAACCAATGGAAAGTACCTTTATTCGCGTAATTTTATGCCTTTTATCCCCGAAGCCAGGTATATACGCTACATGGAGATAAGCGATATCAAGCAGCAGATGCGTCGCGATTATGAACAAAATAAGCTGAATACTGTACAGAAAAGGCTATTCGAACCACGCCCTCATGAGTATTTGTATAACATAGAAGAGGATGTGTGGGAGTTGAATAATCTGGTTGATGATCCAGCACATCAGGAGTTATTAACTGAGATGAGACAATTGCTTAAGAAAGAAATGTTGGAGCAACGCGATATATTATTGATGCCTGAATATGAATTGGAGCTGGTTGCCAAAACACAGTCTCCTTACGAATATCGATTAAGTGATAGTTATGCCATCAATGATATTTTGGCGAGTGCCTGGTTATCCGGCGATAGAAGCAAAGAAGCAG
>NZ_JAGTAR010000095.1 GCF_018156225.1 Carboxylicivirga sediminis | reverse complement strand
CGCACGAATCCTTTCGTGTGGTATAGCAAGGTAATTATCAGTTTAATAATTCGAAAAGAGTTTGCTTTTAGGTTTTGTGCTAGCTAAGTGGCTTACAGAGTAATTGATTCAAACCACGCGAAAGGATTCGCGCGGCAGCTGTGGGGTACTCATTTCAAATTTAGCACTATCCGCCAAATGACCTATATTTATTGTTGTGCGCAGTTATTAATGCCATGAAATACTATTAATCACCATTGAAACCATAACCGTTATATCTTCTTTTCCTGAGATTTCTTTAGCATATTGTTCTGCTTCATCATATGACTCCCATAAATAAGAATAAATGCTTGCATCTTTAGTGTTTTTCAGCACAGAATATGATTCAATATCTCTTTTCCAATCGGTCACAAACGTTTTTCGCTTTTTGTTAGAATAGAGGTAGTATCGACCATTAATCTCACTCTTTGAATCATTGAGTTTTTCATAGTCCCATTTTTTTATTGCCTTACCATCATTAACAAAGCAAATCTTTTGGCAAATTATAATGGTTTTGTATCCCATTGGGATTTTTTCACTCAAAGTATCAATACTAAAATCATCTAAGTTGTCAGTTAAATTTGTAAATCCATTAGCATTTATAAAATACCTATCGTCAGATGTCACATCAAATGGATTCGATTTGTTTTTTGGAAAATCATAGGTTATTTCGGGTAATTCCATTTCATCAGTTTTTATAACTCCTTGATTATTGCTTCGATTAGTCTGAGTTTTACAACTTAAAAAAGATAGTATAGTCAATAAGTAGATAATCTTAATCTTCGGATTCATGTATTTATTCATAGTCAATCTGTTCTTTTAAATTGTTCCAATTATTTGAGCATAATTCAACTAAATTATCCTATTCTTTATCATTGTAATATTTTTCTAGCTCTATCATTTACCCTCGCTACCGCACGAATCCTTTCGTGTGGTATAGCAAGGTAATTATCAGTTTAATAATTCGAAAAGAGTTTGCTTTTAGGTTTTGTGCTAGCTA
>NZ_JAGTAR010000094.1 GCF_018156225.1 Carboxylicivirga sediminis | reverse complement strand
GTAACCATTCGGCCTGATACATATTGCCAACTTTATTCCGGCGACCTAGTTTTGAAACAAAAACTATGCGCATAATCGAGTCAAGTTTTCGGGAGTTATATGAGGAATATTTATCATCAGGATTAACGGTTCGTGATTTTTGTGCCAATCAAGATTTTGCAGTATCTACATTTTACCGTTGGCAAAAGCTTTTAAGAGAAACAGAGCAACCCAAAGAGTTTGTGCCTTTAGTGATGGAGCAACAACCTTTGGTTAAATCAGCTAGTCATCCTTTTCTTTCAGTTAGTGAAGGAAAAAGTGAAATCCAAGAGAATGAACTAGAGTTTACCTTTCCCAATGGAACTAAGTTACAACTCAGAGGTCACGTTGACGCAGCATTATTAAAAACAATTGTTCACCTGTATTGATTGTAGCCTATGTTTCATCTACACGGGAAGCTGCAATACTTCCTTTACCCGGCACCAGTTGATATGCGCAAAAGTTTTTATACACTCAGCGGCATTGTAACATCAGTTATGAATCGCAATGTGCAGGATGGTGAGGTGTTTATCTTTGTCAATCGCAACCTGACCATTATGAAAATATTACACCTGGAGCATGGTGGTTTAGTCATCTATCACAAGAAGCTTGAGAACGGAGTTTTTAAGCTGCCAACTTTCGATGAGATGGTCTCATCCCAACCAATTGCCTGGCAAGATTTGATGGCGATTGTAAGTAATGTAAAACCCATACAAAGAAGATTAAAAAAACGTTGTAAAATCACCTAAAACTTAAGGTTCATTTTTGGCTGTACCTCTTGATTTTAGTATCTTCAAGCACATAATCACAAGGGAGTAAATGAGCCAAAATTCAGATAACGAAAAACTAATTGAACAGCTGCTTCAGGAGCGTGACGAGATGTACTGTGAGCTCTCGCGTTTACGTCAGGCAGATGAAGGTTATGTGGAGGCTCTTAAGGCGCAAAACAAGGCGTTAGAAGCCAAAATCAACAAACAGGACGAACTACTTCATAAAAAGGAAGAGCAACTCAATAAACTAACTGACCAACT
>NZ_JAGTAR010000093.1 GCF_018156225.1 Carboxylicivirga sediminis | reverse complement strand
GCACGGATTGCAAATCCGCGCTAGCGAGTGATTTTTGATTATAACCTCCCCCCATCGCCTTTCAGGCACTTCCCCAAGGGGAAGATATAAAAGAATGATAGCTACATCCTTAAAGCTGGCGCGGATTTGTAATCCGTGCCAATTACTTAACAACGCGCCCATCTAATAGGCCTTTTTCTCCGCTATAATCCCGGGCACTACTGTACACATAATCCTCTGGATGAAAAACCAGTCCTTCTTCAACTGGATTATTATGCAGATAGTTAAGTTTTTGGTCGATAACCTTGTTGCTCCACAACTCTATTGGTTTATTATCAGATCTCCAAAATCGATTGCCATTTTCAGTTACAAACTGTTGAAGAAGCCATTCCTTTCTACTCTCTTGGATATTCTCCTTGATTGCCATAATAATTGCTTTGGAAGTGAACTTTTTAAAATCTCTTAGAATATCGGAGAGTAAAAATCCGTATTCCGCACGCGCTATTAGATGAACATGATTGGTCATTATGCACCAGGCAAATAATTCCAGTCCTTTATTTTTTTGGCAATACTCCAAACTGTCAATAAGAATGTCTTTGTAACAATTTCGCGTAAATACATCAACCCAGCCTTGAACAGCAAAGCTGATAAAATAGACACCTTCTGGGTTATGAAACTTGTATTTTCTACTCAAGACAAATGATTTGGTATATAAATATACTAAAGGCCTGGTTAATTGTTTGATTTTGACCTTTGTTTTTAATAGCACGGATTACAAATCCGCGCTAACGGAGAATGTGTTATGAGATGCTGTTTTTCGTCGTCTTTCAGACTGATGCTGGCGCGGATTTGTAATCCGTGCCAATTACTTAACAACGCGCCCATCTAATAGGCCTTTTTCTCCACCATAATCCCGGGCACTACTTAAATATTCTAAAGCCGAGGTAACTCTTGTGTTGTTTTAACAGCACGGATTGCAAATCCGCGCTAGCGAGGTAACTCTTGTGTTGTTTTAACAGCACGGATTGCAAATCCGCGCTAGCGAGTGATTTTTGATTATAACCTCCCCCCATCGCCTTTCAGGCA
>NZ_JAGTAR010000092.1 GCF_018156225.1 Carboxylicivirga sediminis | reverse complement strand
GGCCCATCACTATTAGCAGAGCTTTTAATCAATAAATACGAGTACCACTTGCCGTTTCATCGTCAGATAAAAATGTTGAAGCAAACTGGTGTCAGTCTGCCTGCTTCAACCATCAACGGCTGGTTCCAGGGTAGTTGCGATTTACTTCGTAGCCTATACTTTCGATTGCAGGAAGTAACAATGAATACGGATTACATTCAGGTCGATGAAAGTACCGTACCTGTTGTTAATAATGAGAAGCACAAAACCGTTAAATCCTATTTGTGGATGGTTCGTTCAGTCATGAAGCCACTGGTTTATTTTCATTACGATAAAGGCTCACGGGCACAAAAAGTAGTGGTTGAACTGTTGCAAGGTTTTCAGGGAGCCATTCAAACCGATGGTTACGAAGCCTATTCTATTTACGAACAAAAGAAAGGGGTCCTGTTACTGGGATGCTGGGCGCATGCACGCCGTAAATTTGAAGAAAGCCTTGCTGAGGATAAAGCAGGTGCTGAATATGCATTGGCGCAAATCGGCAAACTTTACCAGGTAGAAACTATGGCCAACGAACAAGGCTTGGATGATAAGCAGCGAGCTGAACTACGCGAACGCTTGGCATATCCGATTATGGTAGCTTTTGAAAAATGGATTGTAAAGTATTATCCCAAGGCATTGCCCAAAAGCAGAATGGGCAGAGCATTATCATATACATACAATATCTTCCATCGTTTATCAAGGTATCACTTGGATGGCCGTTACAAGATTGATAATAACCTGGCCGAAAACGCCATCAGGCCTTTAGCATTAGGCCGTAAAAACTACTTGTTTTGTGGTAATCATGACGCAGCTGAAAATGCAGCTATTATATATTCGTTGCTTGGGTGCTGCAAAGCTGCTGATGTCAACCCCAGAGAATGGCTGACCGATATATTGGCCAAGATACCAATTTACAATAATGACTACTCATTAGATTTGGCCGACCTTTTACCTCATAACTGGAAGAACTCTTAGAATTGTGAGAATTGTCCATGGATTCTATGGACAATTAGAGTGTCTCGATTTAAGCTTTTGTGACGTGCGAGGCCGAATGCTTAC
>NZ_JAGTAR010000091.1 GCF_018156225.1 Carboxylicivirga sediminis | reverse complement strand
TTAGGGTTTGGGGTTTAGAGTTGAAGAGTTTAGAGTTGAGGAGTTGAAAGTTGAATGAGCTGGATGACGGGAGATGGGGGTGCGGTGTTTAGTCTTGTATCTACTGTCTTAATAAACGCAGAGTCGCAAAGACGCGGAGTTATTTTAGAGAGTAATGAGACGTGGGTTACGGAGTGTTATTTGGTGGTTAATGGTAGCTGGTTCGGGGTTTAGGGTTTAGGGTTGAAGAGTTTAAAGTTGAGGAGTTTAGGGTTAAAGGAGGCGGGAAAGGATGACGTAATAAGATAGGGGTGTGGAGTTTTGTCTTAAATCTAGTGTCGTATGTCTTGGTAAAGGTTATTCTAACTTAGAAAAGGGCATTAATGGAGTTATAAATATCATAAGCTTTTTATTTTTTAAAAAATGTGCATCTTTAAGGTTGAGTGCTAGGTGTGTATACATTATTGTATTAATATGAGAAAGATATTAAATCTATTAGGACGTGACTTGAGTATAACTGAGCGAGTTGTTTACAGCATTATATTATTTCTATTAGGAATTTATCTGATTGTTTTATACCCTAATTTTAATATAAAGCAGTATTTGTTGATGCAAATTGTTAGTATTATAGCATTTATTCTTAACAAGAGATTAGGTTTCTATTTGTTTACTATTGGATGTATAATAATAATTCTTAGTGCATTTCTCTAATATGTTGCTACATAGCTGAGCTAGGGAATAGTGGTTAGTTAGTGGTCAATAGTGAGTGGTCAGTGGTCAGTAGTTAGGGTTTGGGGTTTGGGGTTTAGGGTTGAAGAGTTGAAAGTTGAGGAGTTGAAAGTTGAATGAGCTGGTTGACTGGAGATAGGCGTGTGGTGTTTCGTCTTGTATCTACTGTCTCATAAACGCAGAGTCGCAAAGACGCAGAGTTATTTTAGAGAGTAATTAGACGTGGATTGAGGCGTGTTATTTGGTAGTTAATGGTAGCTGGTTCGGGGTTTAGGGTTTAGGGTTTAGGGTTTGGGGTTTAGAGTTGAAGAGTTTAGAGTTGAGGAGTTGAAAGTTGAATGAGCTGGATGACGGGAGATGGGGGTGCGGTGTTTAG
>NZ_JAGTAR010000090.1 GCF_018156225.1 Carboxylicivirga sediminis | reverse complement strand
TTTTCATATACTCTAATTAAATACAAGTTTTCAAGCCACTTTTTCAGCGGAGCTATTAATATTTTTCGTTCTCGGGTCAATACATATGTAATCTTGACTATATGGTGTTCTGTTTTTTACAACGCTATAAATTGTTCGTAGCATTTTGTTAGATACATTATTCATAATTAAGTAATGAGGTTTCCCTTCGAGCATCTTTTTTTGGTAATACAATCGATATTCCTTGTTGTGCTTGACTGCAGTTTTTGCTCCCATGTACAAAAGAGCTTTCAGTTTCTTATCAGCAAAAGGACTTGTTCTTGATTTACCAACCATTTTTCCTGATGCATTAGGGAATGGGCATACTCCTGCATACGAAGCAGCTTTTCGTGCAGTATCAATATTCTGAAAATTTCCAGTTTTGATTATTAAATCAGCGGCTATAACAGGCCCTATGCCTTTCACGCTTGTTGCTAGTTCGAAATTCTCTTTTGTTGCTTCATCGTCCTTTATTAGCTGCTCAATTTCATTGTCTAGGCTGTCAATTTCATTATCTAACGCAAGTAAAGTGTTCTTAATGTGTTTGTTTACTGTAATGCTCTGCATTGGTATTTGTGAGCGACCATGCTCACCAGTACGTAAACTCTTACGAGATTTAACTAACTGAGCCCTTAAACTGTACAGTGCTTTTAATTCAACAATTGCCTCATCATCATAGATCTTATACTTGAGCTTATCAAAGAATCGTTCTCCATATTCTCTTATTCTCCTGGCATCAATAGGATCGGACTTACCTTTAATTAATCCCATGCTATGCTTGATTGTATAACCTGGAACCAAAGCTATACTAATATTTAGTTGGTTACTCAAATATACCAGTAAGTCACCATAGGCTCCGGTATGCTCAGCTACCAATACAGTATCGCAGGATAAGGTCTGTAAGAACTTCGATATGGATACTACTTTGTTTTTCACTTGCTGATTCTTTTCTTTTCCTTGTTGATCAGTAAAGTTTACATCAAACTTTTCCTTTGATAAATCAATTCCATATACTTGCATAAACTATTGTTTTATGCTCCGTATTGAGTGGCTAACATCGTGATAATGGGTTCTACCCTAAATACTCTCTGGCTTGTACTCAATGATCTGCTGTCCTTAATATGAAAAATAGATTTTATCTATCTTCTAAATAAAGTTAATGCAGCAGATGGAGCTTTTTGCCTAAGTTAAAGATCACGTTTGATTCTTTTTTAGTATGCTGGAATAGTGATTCCACAAACTAACGAT
>NZ_JAGTAR010000008.1 GCF_018156225.1 Carboxylicivirga sediminis | reverse complement strand
ATACTAAACATCAAGCATCTAACCAAATAATCAAGGCAATAATCTATTGATTATGAATACAAAAGAGGGCATCCGTTTTTTGGACACCCTCTTTTATTTTTTGATAATAAATTTTCCTTATTCAGCTACAACTTCTTCAATAGTGATTGTTTCAAGTTCAGTAACTTGCCCGAATTCAACCTTCACATCTTCAAGTGTTGTTTCCAGATAACCTTCTGCCGGTTGCACTGTGATTGTATAGCTACCGGGCTCCACCCCTCTCAACATAAAGAAACCAGTCTCAGTATCAGCATAAGTTCCAACAGTATCTTCTTCATCAGCACTAACAGCCATAATATAAGGCGTGGCCTCCACTGGTGTTACGCTTCCTTTAATGGCGCCACTGGTGGCTTCGGTAAAAGTTCTGATGACTGGCTTAAGCGAATAGCTACCATTACCCTTAGCAACAATCGAACGTCCTGCATCAAAATCAATCCATAATTTATAGGTTATACCATCATTTAAGTCGGCATGGATATTAAATTTTAATCCAGATTGCTGGGCCGACGGTGTGTCTAAATCATAATACACATCATCAATCATCACTTGGTTTTTATCTCCTAAAACCAGTCGCATTTGTGAGATTTTGCCTGCTGGCAGAAATTCGTCAACTAATAACGTATCCATACCATTGGTAAAATCAAGTAAGTTGTACACTCCTTTTTGCGTCGTTTGTAGTGATTGCCAGCCACTGTTTTCATCTGCTGACACGTTAATTTGCACATCCTGCACATCAATTAACACCTCTTGATAATCACCTGGTGCATCGGTTAAACGGATAGATAATCTTGCCTGCTTGTTATCATCAGAACAAGAGAAAAGAACCATTGTCAGGCTTAATAAAGCCACACTTAATAAATTTTTCATTCGTCCAAAGTTTACTATTCTTGCCACCCTAATTTTCCAGCAAGAATAAATTGTTTTCCATCGGTAAATATACAAAAACGCGCAATAACGTTTCTGTATACATTACACTCACTTACTCATAACAAATTAACTTTTTGATGCCTTGCTAATTGACTTCGTTTTATTACGTTTACATTCTAAAACCTTACACAAACAAATTAATATGAAACCTCAAATTCAACGCCTGCATGTAATTGATGCGCTCAGAGGCTTTGCTATTGTAGCTATCATGCTACTACACAACCTCGAACATTTCGATTTTTATTTTTTACCACCCGATTTGCCTGAATGGATGGTGAAACTCGATCAAACAGTCTGGGATACTTTATTCTTTCTGTTCGCAAGTAAATCATACTCCATATTTGCCTTACTATTTGGGCTAACATTTTTCATACAGTCCAATAATCAACAGCAGAAAGGAAAAGATTTCAGGGGACGCTTTGCCTGGCGGTTGGTGCTTTTATTTGCCTTTGGCATGCTAAACTCTCTATTCTTCCAAGGCGATATCTTAACTATATATGCGGTCATTGGTTTCCTGCTAATTCCCTTAGCCAACCTTCCTAATAAGGCTTTGGTTGGTATAGCCATCGTTATGCTGCTGCAACCTTTGGAGTGGATGGGTTTAATAGAGGCTCTTCAAAACCCGGCAATGGAGATCAGCAATCCTGTTTCATGGACCTATTTTGGAAAGATGCAGGATTATATACCGGAAAGCTCAATCATTAACACCTGGGCAGGTAATATTACAAATGGGAAAAAGGCTGTATTGCTCTGGAACTGGGAAAATGGTCGCTTCTTTATTATTTTCGCCATGTTTTTATTTGGATTAGTTGCGGGCCGAAAACAGCTATTTGTCAACACTGAGACCACAAATAAATTCTGGAAGAAAGTTCTGATAGCAGCTACTATGGCCTTTATTATTTTATATCCAATACGAATGGTTTTACCTGGTTGGATTGAAAGCGCGGCTATTGAGCGTTCAGTGATGACCATGTTTACACCATGGACCGATATTGCCTTAATGCTGGTATGGGTTTCGGTCATTACGCTTCTCTTTCAAAAAGGCAGATGGCAAGGTTTCCTGATGCTTTTTGCACCATTGGGCAAAATGAGCTTAAGTAATTACATGATGCAATCAGTATTAGGGTCAAGTATTTATTATGGGTATGGATTGGCTCTATACCAATACACAGGTGCTACCTACAGTTTCTTAATTGCTATTCTACTCACCGCTTTTACAGGCATTTTCTGTCACTGGTGGGCGAAACATTATAAGCATGGACCTCTTGAAGGCATCTGGCACAAATTAACCTGGATTGGTACCAGGAAATAAAAAAAGCAGGGGCTTTCAAACAGCCCCTGCTTAGTTTTACATGAATGTAATATAGGTAATTCAGAATATTAAAATGGTACGTTTTTTATTATAGTAATATAAAAAACTAAAGCAGCTATAAATGAAATCAATAAAACAAGGATCATTTCTACAGCTACATCTTTGATAATTTGATAACTCTCCTTACTTCTCATATGCCCTCATTTTACGAAATGAAAGCAATTATCATACCAAAATAAGTTTCTGCAACTATCTACCTTCTATTTGTTCATTATATTCGCGTGCCTCTTCAATTAGTGAATCCGTATCCCAGGCACAATCCATCTCCTGATAAGGATGCTTCTGCTGCATGAGAAGTATATTCTCAAGATGCTCGGCAAATTTCTTTGTCTCCATTAAAAAGTGAGGATCATCAATTGAATAACGCTGCTGAAGATTCTTCATAAAGCGCTTATCGAGATGCTTAAAGGTTAATGCTGAACGGTAGCTTTGATGATTACTATTCCCCATAGCAACCAATGCACTTGTACCTAATTCAATGGCCGAGTCAAAAATAGCCTGTCGATGACCATCCACACCAATGTTTTGCAACGCCAACTCATGGGCTACATCAACAGCTCTAACAATTAGTTTAAGGTTTGGGTAATGCTTTTGTGCAAGAGCTACCAGTTTATCTATCTGATCCCGTTCGCTCATTGTTATGGCAAGTACCTTGGCATGGCCGGCACCTGCTGCTTCGAGCATATCTCTTCGGGTTATATCGCCAAAATAAACCTTATACCCAAACTTTTTTAAGTATTGCACATTATGGGGATTGTTATCGATAATGGTGAGTTTTATACCATTGGCATTAAGGAAGCGACCAAGTACCTGACCAAAGCGCCCAAATCCTGCGATTATTACCGGATGACCATTATCCTCCACCTCATCTTCATCCTGTATAGATGATTTGATCAACCTGGGTTGTATAACTTGCTCATTAACTATAAACAACACTGGCGTAATCAGCATCGATAAAGCCACAACAATTAGTAATATACCCGAAGTAAATTCATCGTATACACCACTTTGGGTGGCAAACGTGATTAATACAAAGCCAAACTCCCCGGCCTGAGCCAAACTAAAGGTAAACAACATATTGTGCGATTGCTCCAGCTTGAAGAGCCTGCCAAGTGCCCATAAAATAATCAGCTTGACGCCAACTAGTATAGTCAAAATCACTAATATCAGCATCCAGTGATTGAGTAGTAAATCAAAGTTGATGCTGGCCCCTACTGAAATAAAAAACACCCCCAATAATAATCCCTTAAATGGTTCAAGGTTATTCTCCAGTTCGTAACGATACTCACTATTAGCCAGAACAACACCGGCCAAAAATGTACCTAAGGCAGGCGACAGCCCAACTGCATCCATAAACACAGCTATACCAATAACTAGTAAAAGCGCTGTAGCAGTAAATAGCTCACGCAAACCTGTTTCAGCAATGAACTTAAAGATATAATTTGCCAAATATCGCCCACCGATGATGATGGTTGCTACTGCTGCCAAAATAATCAACAGCTGATACCATCCACTAACAGTATCGGCTGTTTCAACAGTCGTTGAGTCGGTAACCACCTGATTGGCCAGTAAAGCAATAATGGCAAAAATGGGAACTACAGAAATATCCTGCATCAATAATACCGAAAAACTATGTCGCCCACCTCTGGTTTGCAACATACCTTTTTCCGTCAGTGTCTGCAGAACAATAGCCGTAGATGATAGAGCCAAGATAAGCCCCGTGGTGATAGCCTGTGCTGTATCTAGCCAAAATAAGGCCGTAATTAAAGCAAATACTAAAGCTGTGAAACCAATTTGCATCCCCCCTAATCCGAAAATCAGCCGTTTCATACGCCATAACATGCCCGGATGTAATTCCAAACCAACAATAAAGAGCATAATAACCACTCCAAATTCAGCTATATGCATCACATCTTCGCCATCACTCCCCACTAAGCCTAAAGCAAAGGGACCAATGACGATACCTGCAATTAAATAGCCAAGTACAGAGCCCAAGCCGACTTTTTTGGCAATAGGCACTGACACAACAGCTGCCAGCAGGTAAATCATAATTCTAAAAAATATTTCGTCCAAGTGCATGCGCTATATTTAGTGGTGATTAAATTATTTCTGTTCTTGCAAGAGCTCATTAACAATCTTCCGCGATTGAAGAGTACTTATAGTAAATTCATCATCTCGCAAGCCTATTATTAGCTTAGTGTAAGTAAGCACCTTCTTGTCTATTTCGGATTCATTTAGCAAGTGTGAACCAAAAACTACAAAAGGAGAAAGGTACTTCATCCGGCACAAATACGCAGATTGTTCATAAGGCAATAAAAACTGTTTGATATCATGCCTGTTCAAACCATCTGATTGATAGGTTTCCTGCTGCCCTCCTGTGGTAATGCAGTTCATTGTCCACTTACCTTTTAAAGCTTTTCCTTCACGGCCATAAGCAAAGCCATGTTCCAGTACCAAATCAAACCATTCTTTTAATAAGGCTGGTGCACTGTACCAATAAAACGGATGGTGCCAAATAATTATATCGTGTTCTAACAATAACTCCTGTTCATACTTTACATCAATGAAAAAATCAGGATATTTCTCATATAAATTATTGACAGTAACATGCTCTATCCCTTCTACTGCATTAATCAGCTGCCGATTAATGCGCGATTTATGTTCTATTGGATGTGCGTATATGATCAGTATCTTCTTCATTTGTAAAAATTGAACCCTAAAAATAACAAAAGCCCTTTTCAAAGAAAAAGGGCTTATTAAAAAATATCGAAAAACAACTTATCCAATCCACTCTCCTTTAAGAGCCTTTTCTAGTCGTTTACTGACCACTTTCCAGTTAACCACATTCCAAAATGCATTAATATAATCACCGCGTTTATTTTGGTAATTTAGATAATAGGCATGTTCCCATACATCTATCGTCAACAACGGAATACCTTTTACATCGGAAACATCCATTAAAGGATTATCCTGATTGGGCGTTGCCACAACTTTGAGATTTCTTTCTTCATCTAAGATTAACCATGCCCAGCCACTACCAAATTGTGTTTTGGCTGCCTTAAAGAAAACATCTTTAAAAGTATCAAACGATTTGAAATCCTTTACAATATGACTTAATAATTTAGCTGATGGCTCACCACCTTCTGGACTTAAGTTTTCCCAGAATAACATATGATTGTAGTAACCTCCACCATTATTGCGCATTGCCTCACCATGTTTTGACACATCGGCAAAAATGGTTGGCATCGCTGTTGTTTCAAGGGCTGTACCATCAATAGCAGCTATGAACTTTTTAAAATATCCTCTGTGGTGCTTATCATAGTGAAGCTCCATAGTTGTAGCATCTATATGCGGCTCCAGTGCATCGTAACTATAAGGCAAGGCAGGAAAGAAATGCCCTGATATAGGTGCACTTTTAATTTTGTTATTTGAATTTGTACCGCTTTTAGCACCGGGCGTACAGGCAGCTGCTGTGCCCATACCAATTAAACTGATGAATTGTCTTCTTTTCATAATGATAGGCATTCATTTTAACAAATTAACAAGTACCATATACGATTGTTCATGCAACCTGAATAAAAGTTAGAGAGTAACATTGAACCATTCATCAAAAAATTCATGAGCATTCTGCTAAAAATTGCTTTCTTTAAAATCATTAACTAAATCCACCAATGAAAACTACCGTAATAGCTTTATTAATTGCTTCATTAACCGGCTTATGCCAAGCTCAGAACTATAAAAAAAGGGCAGATGATTACTACAAATATTATAACTACGAAAAGGCACTTAAAGATTACGGCAGATTATGGCGTAAGGACAAGGATAACATAGAGCTACTCGAAAAGATTATTACCTGCTACATCAAAGATAATACCCTAAAAGATGAAGCGCTACCATATATTGAAAGGTTGCTTGAACTGAAGCCCAATAACCTGGAAGCTAAATACAACAAGACACTCGTGCTTTTTCACTCTCATAAGTTTGATGAGGCCTATTCAATCTTGCAAGAAATAGAACCCCTTGCCAGCAATACTATCGACCTATTGAAGCAAATTACCACTCTAAAAAGTTATATCAATAATGCTAAACTCTTGATTGCTCAACCTCTGGATGTTGAATTTATCAACCTGGGTAATGAAATCAACACTCCCAGAAATGAAGTCAGCCCTTTTATCAGCGCCGATGAACAGTCACTTTTTTACTCTTCAGACAAGCGCTACAACAGCTATGCCGGCATCTATTATTACAACATATGTGTTGCTGAAAAGCAAGCATTAAACTTTGAAAAAGGCAAAACCATAGGGTCACAACTTAACTCAATTTTTGACGAAATGGTCGCAGGCATTTCACCAGATGGGTCTCAATTATTTGCTTTCCATAACCGCGACGGCGACGAAACCATGGGCTATTCAAGCTACTTGGGCAATCACCGCTTTGAGCCATTAGCAAATTTTGGTCCACCGCTGGATGCAAAAGGATCGGAATATGGTATGTGGATGACTGCGGGCAAAGATACCATCCTCTTTGCATCAGAAAATCAGCAAGGCAATACAGATATTTATTATGCCATAAAATTACCAACTGGTGAATGGGGTGAAGCGCGTGAACTGCCAGGACAGGTAAATTCGTCAACACACAATGAGAACTTTCCGGTTTTGGCACATAACGGGCAACGCCTTTACTTCTCATCCGACAACCTGCGTTCGATGGGTGGTTATGATTTGTTTTATTCTGACTGGGACCCTAATAAACGTGAGTGGGAAACTCCAATCAATATGGGCTATCCTATTAACGACACCTATCACAACTACAATATTTCGTGGGTCGAAGATGAAAGGTTCGCTTATGTATCTGCCATCAGACCAGAAGGCGCAGGCAAATATGATATATACAAGGTGGTATTTAACCAAACCTTACCATATACAGCTGTTATAAAAGCCAATATTCGTATTCGAAAAGACAGAAAAGTGCAGATACCTGATTTCAGCCCTCACATTAGTGTAACGGATACGTTAGATAATTTGATTGGCACCTATAAACCAACAAAAGATTCAGCTGACTTTATATTAGCATTGACAGCCGGCACCTACAAAATACATGTGACACACGAACAAATTACTCCACTGGAATATTTACTCATTATACCAGATAATCGCTATGTATCAGTGGCAGACCGCCTTCAATTGATCGTAGTACCGAAACCGGCAGATATTGCTGTCAAATAAGCATTAAAACAGACGTTTTGCCTATTTTTGCTAATGAACACACATAAAAACAAAATAAAGCATGAAGCTTCATCTTAAAAATCCTATTGTATTTTTTGACCTTGAAACAACGGGCATAAACATTGCTAATGATCGAATTGTAGAAATAGCTATTCTGAAAGTGAATGTAGACGGTTCAGAAGAATCCTACTGCTATAAAGTCAATCCCGAAATACCAATCCCCCAGGTTACTTCAGAAATCCATGGCATTTATGATGAAGATGTAAAAGACGCACCCACCTTTAAGGAATTGGGTAAAACGTTGGCAAAAATTATGGAAGGCTGTGATATTGCAGGCTTCAACTCCAATAAATTTGATGTACCATTACTGGCCGAAGAATTCATCCGAGCTGATGTGGATTTTGACATGAAGAAACGCAAGTTTGTGGATGTGCAAACTATTTTCCACAAAATGGAGAAGCGCACATTATCCGCAGCTTACAAATTTTATTGCGATAAAGATTTAAACAACGCCCACTCAGCCGAAGCTGACACTAAAGCGACTTACGAAGTATTAAAAGCTCAATTGGATCGCTACGAAGAGTTGGAGAACAATATTGAATTCCTGAATGACTTTTCTTCTTTTAATCGCAATGCCGATTTTATTGGCCGAATTATTTTTAACGACAAGGGCGTTGAAGTATTTAACTTCGGAAAATACAAGGGAAAAAGTGTTGAAGAAGTCCTTAAGAAAGATCCATCCTATTATGGCTGGATGATGAATGGCGATTTTCCATTGTTCACAAAAAAAGTATTGACAAACATTAAACTTCGCAGTTTTAATAAATAAACAGCTATGAAGATTTTATGCATTGGCCGCAATTACGTAAAGCACATTGAGGAACTGAATAACCAGGTACCGTCGGAACCAGTTATTTTTGCTAAACCCGATTCTGCTTTACTTTTGAAAAACAAGCCATTTTTCATTCCTGATTTTGCCAGTGATTTCCACCACGAGGTAGAACTGGTGGTAAAAATCAATCGCATAGGAAAAAACATTGCGCCCCAGTTTGCACATCGCTATTACGATGAAGTAGCCCTGGGAATTGATTTTACAGCTCGTGATTTGCAGGCTGAACTAAAAAGTAAAGGCTTGCCATGGGAAAAAGCTAAAGCTTTTGATGGCTCGGCTGTATTATCTTCCTTCATCAGCAAAGAAAGATTTGATGATATTCAAAACATCAACTTCCATCTGGAAAAAAACAACGAGAAGGTTCAACAGGGCAATACAGGGCATATGATATTCCCTATCGACCAGATAATTTCTCATGTATCACAGTTTTTCACTCTGAAAATTGGCGACTTAATTTACACTGGCACCCCCGCGGGCGTTGGTCCTGTAGCCATTAACGACAGATTGAAGGGCTACATAGAAGATGAACTGATGTTTGACTTTTTAGTGAAATAGCTCAGCACATAAACTCTTCAACTTATCAACTGTTAAACAAATAAACATTCAACTAGTACATATGAAAACTCTAAAACACCTACTACTGATTGCCTTTGCAATTCCATTCTTTACCAGTTGCGGTTATAACACCATGGTTGAAAAAAGCGAAATGGTTGATGCCAGCTGGGCACAGGTCGAAAACGTATACCAGCGTCGGGCTGATCTAATCCCTAACCTCGTAAACACTGTAAAAGGCTATGCCGCACATGAGCAGGAAACACTAACAGGTGTGATTGAGGCCCGTTCAAAAGCCACCAGTGTTAATATTAATGCTGATAACCTGAATGAGGCGACTCTGGCTCAATTCCAGCAAGCCCAGGACGGTCTTACTTCAGCTCTTTCTAAATTAATGGTGGTGATGGAACGCTATCCGGACTTAAAGGCCAATCAAAACTTCATGGATTTACAGGCCCAACTGGAAGGCACCGAAAATCGCATTGCTGTAGAACGCAAAAAATTCAATGATGCCACAAGGGATTATAATGCTTACATTAAAAAGTTTCCTCGCGTCATTTATGCCAGCTGGTTTGATTTTGAAAAGAAACCATACTTCCAAGCCGAAGCCGGTTCTGAAAAAGCACCTAAAGTAGAATTTTAATCAACCAAAGTATGGCTAAGGATTTTTTTAGTGAAGGTGAGCGTCAGCAGATTGTTGATGCTATCAAAGCTGCAGAACTTAATACATCGGGTGAAATCCGGGTTCATCTGGATAAAACATGCCCCGAAGATGTGCTTGACCGTGCTGCTTATTGGTTCGAAAAACTGCAGATGCACAAAACAGAACAACGTAATGGGGTATTGTTTTACCTGGCACATGAGGACCATAAGCTTGCCGTACTGGGCGATGTAGGCATCAACCAAAAAGTACCAGATGATTTCTGGAACTCAATTAAAGACCAGATGATTGCCGATTTCAAAGAAGGTGAATATGCTAAAGGCCTGGCCAATGGCATTATTGAAAGTGGAAAACAACTAAAAGCCCACTTCCCCTATCAATCGGATGATGTCAATGAGTTATCTGACGACATTTCATTTGGCAGTTAATTAAACAAAAGACGATGAATAAATATATTTTAATTCTTATAGCACTATGGTCGATAATGGCGAATGCGCAGGATATACCTGAACGCCCTAATCCTCCACGATTGCTAAATGACTATGCTGGTTTGTTATCTGCTCAGCAAACCCAGCAACTCGAAAATCACCTGGCCAATTTCGCACGCGAAACAAGCACCCAGATTGCCATATTACTGGTTAACGATTTTGGCGGTACTTCGCGTGAGGATTTTGCCTTTAAAGTAGGTGAAAAGTGGGGAATTGGCCAAAAAGGAAAGAACAACGGTATAGTGGTTGTTATTAAGCCTCGTATTGGCAACTCACGAGGAGAAGCTTTTATTGCCACAGGTTATGGACTGGAAGGAGCCGTACCTGATGCTGTAGCCAATCGTATTATCGATCACGAGATGATTCCTTACTTTAAGCAGAACGATTACTACTCGGGCATTGCAGCTGCAACCAACCGCCTGATGGCACTTACAAGGGGCGAATACACCGCTGATGATTACCTGGATCAGACAGGCAATGGCGGTGGCATTGGCTTTGTTGGCATCATCTTCTTCTTTATCATCGTTTCATTCATTATGAAAGCGGCCGGAGGCAGAAGACGTAATTCACTTGGTGGCTCAAGTCTGCCCTTCTGGCTTCTTATGTCAATGATGGGGAGCAGCAGCAACCGTTCACACAGTGGTAGTTTTGGCAACTTCTCAAGCGGAGGTGGCAGCTTTGGCGGAGGTGGTTTTGGCGGCTTCGGAGGTGGAAGCTTTGGGGGCGGAGGTGCCGGTGGCAGTTGGTAAGCATACCTTCATTGCAAGTTCATCAAAAAGCTCTAATATAAGGTCTGTCAATCTCAGATAAGTGAATTGACTATCTCCAACAATTAAGGGTACTGCACTAAAAAAACAAAGCATAATATCTGAATATAATAGATAAAAAATAGCCGGTGAAATAACACTTCACCGGCTATTTTTTTTATACCATGCAGCTTATTAACCCAGTTCGTTAACCGCTACTTTGTATTTTGGATCTTCGTAGAAGTTAATATCAATGATAGCTGAAGCATTATCGAGCAGACGTCGACAATCGGCACTTAGATGGCGTAAATGCACCTTTTTACCTTGCTTGGCATAGCGCTCAGTTACTTTATTTAAGGCTTCAATAGCCGAATGGTCGGCTACTCGCGACTCTGCAAAATCAATAATCACTTCATCAGGGTCATTCATTACATCAAATTTTTCCTGAAAGGCAGTCACTGAACCAAAGAAAAGTGGTCCATATATCTCGTAGTGTTTGATACCTTCATCATCAACATATTTGCGCGCCCTGATACGTTTGGCGTTTTCCCAGGCATAAGACAGAGCAGAAATAATCACCCCAATAAAAACAGCCACTGCCAAATTATGAAAGAATACGGTAACACCGGCCACCACAATCATTACAATAACATCAATAGCCGGCACCTTCTTAAAAATCTTTAAACTAGCCCATTCAAACGTCCCAATTGCTACCATAAACATTAAGCCTACAAGCGCAGCCATCGGCACCTTTTCAATCAATGACGACCCAAACAGAACGATAAGTAACAAACCAACTGCAGCTACAATACCTGATAGTCGTTTACGGCCACCCGAACTCACATTGATAATGCTCTGTCCAATCATGGCACAACCACCCATACCACTGAAAAAGCCACATACCAGGTTAGCTGAACCCTGAGCAATACACTCTTTATTACCCCTGCCCCTTGTTTCGGTCATCTCATCAATAACCGATAAGGTCAACAGACTTTCAATGAGCCCCACGGCTGCCATTACAAGTGAGTATGGTAAAATAATAAGGATATTATCCAGTGTAAAAGGAATCATTGGTAAATGAAACTTTGGCAATCCTCCCGAGATTGAAGCAATATCGCCCACCGTTTTTGTTTCAACTCCTAATGTCAGAATCAAGGCTGAAACAACGACAATAGCAGTTAAAGCAGCAGGTACTGCTTTTGTAATTTTTGGCAAAAAATGAATAATTAGCATGGTAAGTCCCACAAAACCTAACATCATCCATAAAGCTGAGCCACTCATCCACTCCAGATCACCAGCCAGGTTGGGCACCTTAAACTGGTCTAGCTGGGCCATGAAAATTACAATAGCCAATCCATTCACAAATCCAAACATAACCGGATGAGGTACCAAACGAATAAATTTACCAAGCTTTAAAACTCCCACCAGGATCTGGATGATACCCATGAGTACAACTGCGGCAAACAGGTATTCAACTCCATGCCTCACAACCAAACTAACAATGACTACAGCTATGGCACCCGTTGCACCGGATATCATACCGGGTCTTCCACCAAACACAGCGGTAATTAAACCAATAATAAAAGCCGAATAAAGTCCTATAAGCGGACTTACCTTCGCCATTAATGAAAAGGCAACAGCCTCAGGCACTAGTGCCAAAGCAACTGTCAATCCAGACAAAATTTCATTTTTCAGGTTAGAACCTTGTCGTAGTTTTTCAATAAAAACCATGTATAGTTATTTTAAAATTTACACAAAACCATTACTGCACTATTCTAAATAGCGCATAAATACCTTATTTATCTTCAAGGGGATTAACTGCTAAAAAGCAAACATAAAAGGATATTGAATTAGCGGCCGCAAAGATAGGCATTCTATTCACAACATGAAAAAACCGGAAAGCAATAAAAAAAGCCTTGACTCTTCCACTCAAGAATCAAGGCTTATAGAATTGCGATAATTTTACTTTAATATTTCCACTCTTTAGCGGCTTCATACATAGCAAGCACATTTTCAACAGGTGTTTCCACCTTTAATTTATGCGATGGTCCAAGAATGAAACCACCACCAGGTGCCATGGTATCAAGCAACTGCTTCACCCCTTCTTTTACTTGCTCCGGGGTCCCTTGCCTCAGCAACAACTCTTCATCCAGTGCACCACAAAAAGTAATATAATTGCCAAAGTCGGCTTTTAGACCATCCGGTTGCATACCATTTGCCCTTGTTTGAATAGGATCCAGTACATCGGCACCAATGCTTATAAACTCAGGCAGTAGCTTTCGCACACCACCACATGAGTGCATATAAAATCTGGCACCATGCTCCTTGGGTACCTTTACAAAGGCTTCGATAGCTGGCTTACAATATTGCTCCCAGATATCCTGACTAATAGATAATCCAGCCTGTGAACCAAAATCATCGGCAATCCTGATGAAGTCGATACCTCCACCAGCTTTCTCAAAAAACTCTTTAATAAAATCAAGGTAGAAGCTATTGACTTTTTCGACCAATGCGGCAAAAAACTTAGGATGATACATGATAACATCCAAAAAGCTATCTCTACCAAGTAATCGTTGTATGATGCGAAATAATCCGGGTGATGAATACCCGGGCGCAGTCATAATGGCGTAGTCTTTGTACTTTTTTATCTTCTCAGGTAACGAATCAAAATCAAACAAACCGGTGGTAGGCCAGTTAACATCCTCCAACGCAAGCGGGTCTGTTTGTCCTTCTAAAGGAAAATCCGTGGCTTCCCAAAACTCAAAGTCACCGTATTTTACTTTTGAATAACCAACCCCCCATATATCGGTCTTTGACAGACCATCACCCTCAACAAGTTTCTTACCTACATAATCTGGTTCAACCCAACGAAAGTCAACATCCAGATACTCCAATAGCTGATCACGATTCTGAAACCCCAGGTGTTCCATCAACTTCACACCAAATTCGGGGACGTCCCAATAAAAAAACGGCACTCTATCCACTGGTTCGCGGTCTAGTGCCTTCAGGACTCTTTCCTTGTGAATCATAAGCGTTGCTTTTGATTAAAAAATAAGATTTTTCTCATCGCAAAACTTGTCGAATTTAGAAAAGATATGACAAAAATCAAATTTTTTAGGACCAAAGCATCATTTCACCTGATGAAAATACCCGCAATAACTTGTCATTTCCCCAATGTTTACAGGTGTTTTAATACTAGAGCGATAGAAATGTTAAAACTTTTGTTTGTTTATCAATAATAACAAAAACCTGACTTTCACAAGCGATTATATGTCAAAACATAGCATTAACTAATAAACCGAAAGGCTAACCCGATCAAGTAAAATACCATCCAAGAGTAACACTTTGCATTTGGGCTTACTGACGTACTTTTACAATCTCATACATCAGTATGCCGGCTGCAACAGATACATTTAGCGACTCAATCTCGCCCAATAGCGGAATCTTACTTTTTATTTCTGCAGCTGCCAGTATTTTAGGATTAACACCTCTATCTTCAGCTCCCATCACCAAGGCAATTGGGCCTCGATAGTTAGCCTGGTTATAATCAACCGCCCCTTTTTCGGTAGCGGCCACCACTTTTAACCCACTGTTTTGAAGAAATTCGACGGTAGATATAAGGCTGCGCACCCGGCATACAGGAATTTTATGCAATGCCCCAGCAGATGTTTTAATTGCATCTGAAGTAACAGCAGCAGCACCAGTTTCGGGAATAACTATAGCATCAACGCCTGCACATTCAGCAGTGCGTGCAATGGCACCAAAATTACGCACATCGGTAATATGATCGAGCACCAGCACAAACGGTTCTTTTCCTTCATCAAACAACATGGGCACAAGTTGCTCAATATCCTGATAAGTCACTGGTGAAATCATGGCAATCACTCCCTGGTGGTTCTGGCGAGTCAGGCGGTTAAGCTTTTCCATTGGTACAAACTGAAATGGTACCTGGTGTGCCCTTACTTCGTCTAAGAAACTTTGAAAAAGAGCACCCTGCAAGCCCTTCTTAATCATCACCTTTTCTATTTCTTTACCGGCACTGATTGCCTCCTGAACGGCACGTATGCCGAACACCATCTGTTGTTCTTTCTCTTGCTTTGCCATATTATTCTAATTCCGATTTTTGCAATTGTAGTTCTTCTAATGTCTCATGTGCCCGTTCCCAGGCCGTCATGGCTGTATTCAATGCTGTTTCTACCTCTTTATATTCAGCAAATAGGCTGGTATCGGAAGCATTCTCAGGTATGCTAATTTTTTCAGTTAACTGTTCAAGTTTCACCTCCAACTCTGCAATTTTTGCTTCACAATCCTCCACCTGCCGCTCTGTCTTTTTTATTTTCTTATTGAGCTCTTTACGCTCTTCAAATGATAGTTTTGCCTGCGAACCTTCTTTTTTAACAGACTCATTTTTCTTTGAAGCTATGGATGCGTTGAGTTCATTCAGGCTCTCCAGCTTTTTCTTTTCAAGAAAATCGTAAATACCTCCAATGTGCTCTTTTATCTTCTGATGCCTGAATTCATAGACCTTATCAACCAAGCCATCCAAAAATTCCCGGTCGTGTGAAACCAGAATAACGGTTCCGTCAAAATCCCTCAATGCCTGCTTCAGAATTTCTTTTGAACGCATATCCAGGTGGTTGGTTGGCTCATCCAGAATCAGCAAATTTACGGGTTCCAGCAGCAATCGTACCATAGCTAACCTTGTGCGCTCACCTCCAGATAGCACGGCCACTTTCTTGTCTACATCCTCACCCGAAAACATAAAGGCACCAAGCAAATCCCTGATTTTAGTACGAATCTCACCCACGGCTACTAAGTCAATTGTTTCAAGCACTGTATGAGTTTCATCCAGACGTTCGGCCTGATCCTGTGCAAAGTACCCGATTTTAACATTGTGCCCCATGGTGAGTTTACCCTGATGCGCCAGTTCACTCATGATGATACGAGCCATGGTGGTTTTTCCTTCTCCGTTACGCCCCACAAAAGCAACCTTCTCACCTCTTTCAATGGTCAAATCCACCTCATTCAGCACCAGCAAATCACCATACGCCTTGGAAACTTCCTCACCTTTCACCACCACGGTACCTGAGCGAGGAGCAGGCGGAAATTTGATATTTAAAGCTGAATTATCAAATTCATCAACTTCAATACGATCCAGTTTTTCGAGTTGCTTAATACGCGACTGCACCTGAACAGCTTTGGTTGACTTGTAGCGAAATCTTTCTATGAATTTCTCTGTGTCTTCAATCTTTTTCTGCTGATTGACATAGGCATTGAGCTGCTGCTCACGACGCTCCTTACGCAGTTCAATAAACTTTGAGTAACTGGCTTTATAATCATAAATCTTACCCAATGATATTTCAATACTACGGTTGGTAATTGCATCCAGAAATGCTTTATCGTGGGAAATGAGTACCACTGCCCCGCCATAGGTTTTCAGAAAATCTTCGAGCCATTGAATGGAATCAATATCCAGGTGGTTAGTTGGCTCATCCAGCAGAAAAACATCGGGTCGTTCAAGCAATATCTTAGCTAATTCAATACGCATACGCCAGCCACCACTAAACTCACCGGTATTACGATTAAAATCACTTCGCTCAAAACCTAATCCTTTCAATGTGGTTTCGATCAATGCTTCGTGATTACTACCGCCCATCAGGTTAAAACGCTCAGTCTTTTCATTTAGCTTATCCAACAGAGCCAGGTAAGATTCTGACTCATAATCGGTACGCTCACCTATTTCAGTGGTAATCTCAGCAATCTGCTGTTCCAGTGCTTTTAATTCGGAAAATGCCAGTTCCACCTCTTCGACCACACTACGCGTATCGTTGTACTTCATGTGCTGAGGCAGATAACCAAGCTTCATGCCTTTTGGCATGGTAACCATACCAGTAGTTGGCTCCTGATGACCCGCTATAATTTTAAGTAAGGTTGATTTTCCGGCTCCATTTTTACCGATTAAGCCAATCCTGTCTTTATTGTTTATCAGAAATGAAACCTCTTCGAAAAGTTTGAAACCACCAAAATCAACTGTTAACTGATTAATTGAAACCATTCATTAAAATTTGTGCAAAGATAGCATAAAAAAGCCGACAGTTATCAGCTGTCAGCTTTGTGAGATTTTTCAGTTATAATTAATTACCCAACTACTCAACTTCCTCTATAGTAACTTCGTAATCAGGGTTAAACTTCACAACATACAAGCCCCTGTTAAAGAATCCACCCCAATTAGCCATACGGACAAAATCCAATTTTGATTGAATAGTATGCGGCTGATGATGCTGGATACAGTGTGTAAAATTGGCACCATAGTTTCGCAGTGCAGTTACGAAATAATAGGTTACATCATGTCCCCATAAACTATAACGGCTTAAGTTAGAATTCACAGATGCTGTCTGGAAAAACGGAGATATTGCCATTGGCTCTGTCCCGAACCAACTTCGGTAGGTATTGATGCGTTCATTGTTAATCGTATCAGTATAATCTACCGCATAGTAACTGAATATATGGCCATTGAGCTTATGTATATCCTCTGGATTAATGGTATTGTACTTCATCCACTCTGGCAAGCCCCATAGCGTAACTGGTGTTTTCGTTTTATCCGCTGCACCCTTTACAGTTGTAATAATACGATTGACCTGCGCCTCTTCCATCGAAGGAATAATTACGGCGTTCTCCTTATCGTTCGCAAACATACGCTCCATGCTTACCAGGTCATCCTGCTTAAAGTTATACTCAACAAAGTCAGGCACCTGGCCGTTTTTAAAGCTCTCCCAATAAACTTTGTCACGAATTAGCTGACTAAGTTTCTGTTCAAAAGCATTGTCTTTACTTTCCGTACGAATCATCACCAGGCGCTTACCCATCGACTGTTGAATCATCTTTTGAGCCATTATATCAATCATCAGGGTATCTGGTGCATTGGCCTGAAACAACAGTGGATTATTCTCCAGCTCACTATTACTGGTTGATAAAGGATAAACCATCGGTATGTTATTCACCCTTGAGAAATCGGAAACTAATTTAAGGTTGGATGAATATGCCGGGCCAATAATAAGGTCAGCATGTCGCAATTCTGGTTTATTGAGTATCTGTTTCACCTTATTGCTATCAGGAGCGGTATCATACACAAACAAGTCCACATTAACCCCCTCTTTCTTCAGAGCATCCAAGGCGAGTAATGTCCCCTGATAAAACTCGACAAACACTTTGGAACGATTGGATAGTTTGCGTTTCTCATTCTCAACCTGTATGGTATCGCCATCAACCTCTTCTAAAGTATAATTAATTGCTTTGGTTGCTTCAACGTTAAATGGCAGCAAAACAGCCACAGCAATAGAAGGCTTTGATATGTTATAATCATAAGTATCACAAGCTTGCTTCTCAAAGGCGAAAGCATCTTCAGTACCGCTCTCCGCCTCATCAGTCTCTACAATACGAATTGATTCATAATAATCTTCCACCCATTTTTTACTTGGCACCTTAATAATCATTCCTTTTCGCCAGTCATTCAAATCAATACCTGATGAAGTATTCACTTTTTCAATCAGTTCGGCGGGCACGCCATACGTCTTTTCAACATCGTATAAGCTCTCGCGTTTCCGTATTTTATGGTCAATCAGAACAGCATCCTTAAACGGATCTTGTTTTTTGGCCTGACGAATGCTCGCTTTAGGTATGCGAACCAGGTAGCCCAAAGGTAAATCATCGGCATTGATGGAAGAATTGGCCACAATCACATCCTGCGATCGGGCATTATATTTCTCCGAAATGCTATATAAGGTTTCACCGCTTTTAATTTTATGGTAGATATAAATTGCATCCTCTGAACCATCGACCAGCTGCGGCTCCACCACTGTTTCTTCATCAGCTTTTTTGACTGGCACTCTTACATAAGAGCCGACAGTTAATATACCAGACTCAAGCCCTTTGTTGTGCTTAATGATGTCGCGAATATCAACATCATATTTGCGGGCTATGGCATAGAGTGTTTCTTTGGGTGCTACTTTATGCAGATGATACCCTTCTTCAATGGCTGACTGGTCATGCTTCACTACATCCTTCTTGGGAATCTTAATCATGGCACCTACCAGCAGCTGCTGATTACTGCCAGGATTGTTTTCATAGATGTCCTGCAAATCCACCTTGTAGCGTTTTGAGATATAATAGGCAGTCTGCCCTTTTTCCACTGTATGATAAATATACTGTCCGGTATTTAATTGCTCCTCGGTACTGTTACGTCCCTTTATCACCGGCACTTTTATCAATTGCCCTTCTTTTAGCCCTAAGGCAGCCGATGGATTGACCTCCAATATCTCTTTCTGCGAGACACCATAAGATACGCTAATGCGATACAAGCCTTCGCTCTTACGGACTTTATGCAGGTAATACTCTTGCCCGTCAATGATTATCTTTTCGGTGCCTTGCGGAATACCTTCCTGCGCCAGCATACCAAATTCTGAAATCGTAAAAAGAGCAATAAACAGGTTTAATAAGATGATAATCTTCTTCATATTTTACACATACTAAAATCGCAAGCTGACACATGATGATTATATGTCAATAGCGAAGAAAGCTCAAAAGTAAAAAAAAGCGGTGAAACCTAATAAAGGATTCACCGCTTTAATAATTCTTCACAGCTTAACGAATCAAGCTATCGGCTTATGTTATTGTGGATAATTTGGACTGATGAGTATGTTTTTGTCAAAGGACTGAAGCTTTCCTTTCTTCACATAGGGCTCTCCACGCTCTTTAAGATGCTCAACCATTTTCTTACGCCATGCTTTAAGCATCTTTTGATATTGCTTGTTCTCAACTAGATTTCGTTCTTCACCTTTATCAGCAATGAGATTAAATAATTGTTCCTCACCTGTTCTGAAAAACCAAACATATTTAGTTTCACCATCAGTTAGTGCACACCAGTAATTATGCTCATCGTAGGTGGTTGCATGCTCCAGATCAATATACTGGCGCCACTCGGCAGCTTCATCTTTTATCAGGTCCATCATCGACAGACCATCCATTCTTTCGGGTTGCTGAGCGCCTGCCACATCAAGCATAGTTGGCAGAATATCTCTCAGCTCAACGCATTGCAATAGCTCACTTCCCTTTTGCACAATACCGTTGACATTATTAGGCCATTTTATAATAAACGGTACTCTTGTTGAGCCCTCATAAGCGTAGGTTTTGCGCCAGTGGTTATGGTCACCCATCATATCACCATGGTCAGACACAAATATTATCAGGGCATTATCATACATGCCTTTCTCTTTCAGCTCATTAATAAAGCGACCTATCTGGTCATCAATAAATGTAATGGCTGCATAATAGTGGCGTCGTGAATTAATGGCATGTTCAACCCCATAATCGCCGAAAGCAGCATCTTTATTTTCAGGGTAATTTGCAAAACGCTCTGCCCATTCGCCCATATATGGTTCAGGTATATCGACTCCCTCATACATATCGAGGTAACGCTTAGGTGGATCATATGGACTGTGCGGACGGGCAAAGCTTACCTTCATAAACAATGGCTCATCCTTATTATATTCGTCTACAAAATCAATGGCTGCTTGAGCAGTCCAGTATGTAGGGTGTAAATCTTCGGCTAACAAATAAGTTCCAGCTCTGTGCTCATTCCACCCAATACCTGTTGCGTCAGGATCAACATTGGGAGCTTTCTTTGCAAACCACTGACGATAATCACTAACAAAACCTTCAGACTCCACCCTACCACTTTCATCTAACAATGTTTTGTGAAAACCATGCAGGTTACGTTGAGGGTGCCAGTGCATTTTACCTATTCCAATGGTATAGTAGCCATTATCCCTGAGCATCTGAGGCATCTCATAGTCATACTTTTCAGCAACTTTATAGTACCCTAGCATACCATGCTGCCATGGCGACATACCAGTCAGCATTCCGGCTCTGGCAGGTGTACAACTGGGCACTGAACTATACCCATTTGAAAACCAGGCTCCATCATTAGCCAACGCATCAAGATGTGGAGTTTTAATAAGTGGATTTTCTTTCCCCAGGCAATCACCTCTTTGCTGGTCGGTCAGTATCAGGAAAATATGTGGTTGTTCCTGCGCTCTGACGGGCCATATGGCAATAAACAACAACAGGCAAATAATGTACTTCATATCTTATGGTTTTTGTTACCAAACAAAAATGGAATATAATGCAGATGTATAAAGCAATTGTATGTTCAAAATTGAGGAGAATTGAACAATGAAGGAATTTACAGACTACTTAGTCAATCGTCAATTGGCCATCTGGACCAAGTACAAGGCGGCCATCAAGCTCCTCGTTTGATTGTGGATGAACAAAACCTTTTATAACGCCGGTTTTTTGTTTGAGCACCAATGCTTCCACCTGCTTAGAAGTAAGTTTTTTACCCATAAATTCGAAAGGAATTCGCAATCGGCAACCGTTCCGGAAATTATTACAACCATAAGCAGCTTTGCCTTTCACCACTGTTCCTGCCTTGCATAAAGGACATGTCCACACATCCAGCTCGGCTTTTTCAAGTTGTAAAGTAAATGCATCATCCAACAATACCACTCCGTCAACTTTGGTATCACCCTCAGTAAAGCCTTTAATTATAGACGTCTTTCCTTTTTGTATTAATTGCTGCACTTGTTTATCGGTCAGTTTTTTACCCATAAACTCGAAAGGGATAAGCGTTTTGCAACCTTCTTTAAAACGGGAACATCCCCAGGCTGAGTTGCCTTTTAACATATTTCCCTGCTTACATTGTGGACAAAGCAATGTTTTATCCTCTTCTTTCTTGGGCGACTTTTCGGATTTTTTATCGGTAGATTCTTCAACTACTTCAATTTTTTTCTCAGAGCGATCGTGCTTCACATGAAATACAATGTCAGACACCATTTGCTTCAGTTCGTTCATAAACTCACCAGCATCATACTGTCCCTTCTCAATTTCACGCAGCTTTTTTTCCCAAATTCCGGTTAACTCGGCCGATTTCAACAATTCATTCTTAATGGTATCAATCAATTGCATACCCGTAATGGTAGGATGCAAATTCTTACGCACTTTAGTAATATACTTACGTCGGAAAATGGTTTCGATAATGGCGGCACGCGTGGACGGCCGGCCAATACCATTTTCCTTCATAGCATCACGCAGCTCTTCATCATCCACCTGCTTACCTGCCGTTTCCATGGCCCGTAAAAGCGTTGCCTCAGTGTATGGTTTAGGTGCTTGCGTTTCTTTTTCGATCAAAAGCGGCTCGTGTGGTCCCTTTTCACCAACTTGAAATTCAGGCATAATATCATCCGGCTTCTTCTCTTCCTTACCATCCATAAAAACAATACGCCAGCCTGGATCTAATAATTGTTTACCGGTTGCTTTAAACTCAACACCATTGACATCGCCCATTACCTGCGTATTGGAGATGGTTGCATCGGGATAAAAAGCAGCGATAAAACGCCTTGCTACCAGCTCATACACAACTTTTTCATCGCGGCTCATATTATTGGCATACACGCCCGTTGGGATGATGGCATGGTGATCGGTGACTTTTTTATCATCAAACACCTTTTTTGATTTCTTCAACTTAGCCTTTAGTAATGGCTCCGTCAAATGCTGATGATCTTTCATACCCTTTAATATATTGGGCACTTTCGGATAAATATCGTTACTCAAAAAAGTGGTATCTACACGCGGATATGTCGTCAGCTTCTTTTCATAGAGTGATTGAATGGTTTTCAGAGTCTCTTCGGCAGAGAAACCAAACTTTTTGTTACACTCCACCTGTAACGACGTCAGATCAAACAAACGAGGTGGCGCCTCTTTACCTTTCTTTTTAGAAAAATCTTTTACTTCGAAATCACTTGTCTTGATGGTTTCCAGATAAGCGTTCCCTTCCTCTTTCTGACTAAAACGCCCTTTGGTAGCCGAAAAAACAACCTCTTTGTATTTGGTTTTCAATTCCCAAAACGGTTCGGGCTTGAAATTATCGATGGCCTTCTGCCTCTCAACAATCAATGCCAGCGTAGGCGTTTGCACGCGCCCAATAGAAAGCACCTGACCCTGTTGACCGTATTTCAGGGTGTACAATCGTGTAGCATTGATCCCCAACAGCCAATCGCCAATGGCACGCGAACTACCAGCCGCATACAGGTTTTTGAAGTCTTCTGATGAACGTAGCTTTTCAAAACCTTCCTTGATAGCCTCTTCGGTTAAGGACGAAATCCATAAGCGCTTAATCGGGCATTTTGTGCCGGCCTTGTGCAACACCCATCGCTGAATGAGTTCTCCTTCCTGGCCTGCATCACCGCAGTTAACCACCTCATCGGCACTCTGTACCAGTTTTCGGATAGTATTAAATTGCTTCTTAATACCGGAGTCATTAATCAGCTTGATGCCAAACCTGGAAGGAATCATCGGCAACCACCCAAGGCTCCATCGTTTCCATTCAGACAAATATTCATGGGGCTCTTTTAATGTACACAAGTGACCAAATGTCCAGGTAACCTGATAATTATTGCCTTCATAATAGCCATCACGCTTTGAATTCGCACCAACAATTTGGGCAATCTCAAAAGCTACACTCGGTTTCTCGGCAATACAAACAATCATGAGGTATCGGTAAAAATTGATAGCGAATATACAATTTCCTAAAAAAATAGCTTTAAAAATAGAAGCAGGAGTTATTAACAAATTAGCTTAATTAGTTGATAATCTAAATACTTTATGCTATGAGATTACCGACTTACATCTCCAAAATGAACTTATTGTGAATTTTATTCCTTTTTTTCGGTAAATACTCAAAAAAAGTTGAGCTTATGTGAAAAATGTTCCTACATTTGTTCCTGAACAATTATTTACAAGAGGCTCCTTATTACAAACAATGCCTCACAATTTTTTTTAAATGAATAAAGGTACAGTTAAGTTCTTTAATGATTCAAAAGGTTACGGATTCATTAAGGATGAAGAAAGCAACAAAGAGTATTTTGTGCACGTTACAGGTCTTATCGACGAGATCAAAGAAAATGACGAAGTAACTTACGAGCTTCAAGAAGGCCGTAAGGGTTTAAACGCGGTAAATGTAAAACTAGCATAGATTAGATTTATATTTAAATGAGATTATTAAAAGCTGTTTCGATACGAAGCAGCTTTTTTTCGTTTATTACCCCCAGCTAAAGTGACCTTTCTCATTATCTCCTATTAACAATTTGTCTATCTTGCCTTTTTTTGAAAATCATAAAACAATATACAATGACACAGGAGATTCAATTTGCTCAAGAACTGATTGATTTCATACATGAAAGCCCTACTGCTTTTCATGTAGTTGCCAACACAGCTAAAGAACTTGAGGCTAACGGCTTTGAATACCTCGACATTCGTTCAGAGTGGAACATTGAAAAGGGTGGAAAGTACTACACGACTAAAGCCGAATCGGCCCTATTTGCTTTTCAGATTGGTAACGATGCCCCTGAAGAGAGCGGATTAAGGCTGATTAGTGCTCATAGCGACTCACCAGGCTTTAAGATTAAGCCACAGCCCGAAATGCTGGTCAATGACAGATACCTCAAACTGAATACCGAAGTATATGGTGGTCCTATTTTGATGACATGGCTTGACAGACCTCTTTCACTGGCAGGACGCGTTTTACTTAAAGGACAACACACTTTGGCACCACAATCGAAATTAATTGATTTCAGAAAACCATTATTGGTTATTCCAAGTGTGGCCATTCACCTTAACAGAAGTGTTAATGATGGTGTAGAGCTTAACAAACAGGTTGATATGCTGCCGTTGATGAGTATTGTTAATGACACCCTTGAAAAGGACAATTACCTGTTGAAGATCATTGCTGACGAACTAAAGGTGGACACGACTGAAATACTTGACTTCGACCTGTTCGTTTATGAGTTTGAAAAGGGCTGCCTGGTTGGTCCAAATCAGGAATTCATCTCTTCACCTAAGTTGGATGATTTAGCTATGGTGCATGCCGGACTTAAAGCTATTACTACTCAAACTAACACGTCTGCCACTAATATACTTTGTGTTTTCGACAATGAAGAAGTGGGAAGCGTGACCAAGCAGGGAGCCGGCTCGCCTGTATTACGTAACATCATCGAACGCATCATGGAGAAATTGGGCAAATCGCAGGAAGAATACCAAAGGTGCATTTATCAATCGTTTATGATTTCGGCTGATATGGCGCACTCTGTTCATCCTAACCATCCCGAAAAACATGATCCTGTTTTGAATCCATTGATGAATGAAGGGCCAGTCATTAAAATTCATGCCAATCAAAAGTACACCACCGATGGTGAGAGTGGAGCTATATTCGAAACAATCTGCAAACAAGCCGATGTGCCGGTGCAGAAATTTGTTAACCGCTCAGATATGGTTGGAGGCTCAACACTGGGCAATGTATCTACCGGTAAAATAGACATTCGAACAGTTGATATTGGTAACCCAATGCTAGGCATGCACTCGGTTAGAGAGCTTGGTGGTACTTTAGATCACACCTACGTAGCCAAAGCATTCACTACCTTCTATAACCTTGACTAATTAAGCAACAACTTAATTAGATAACAGCAGCACTTTCCAGGTGCTGCTTTTTTTGTCAAAAAGTGTACATTTACCATTCCGTTTGGAGAGAAAGAATATTATTATTTAAAAATGTAGACTTATTTACTACCACAAACTCAATCTTATGAGATTAATTCAATTAGCAATTTTACTTTTAACAATTACACTCCTGTCAGCATGTAAATCTGCACAAGTATATTCCGATCACGATCCGAGTGCTAAGTTCGACAGCTATAGTAACTTCATGGTACTTGAACACATGCGTTCAATGCCCATTAAGGAGAACACTAAATTATGGCTGCACGATGCTATAAAAGAGCAGATGCAAAAACGAGGTTATTCAGAGAATAAAAGCCCTGATTTACTGGTGAAAATTATGATTAAATCTAAAACGAAAGAAACCACTTCGTTGCAACGGAATGATAAGTTTTACTGGGGCAGCACCTATTATCCATATGGCTGGGGACTTAATACTGGTGTTGACAGAGTTGAGTACAACACACATACTGAAGGCACAATAATCATTGATGTTATTGACCGCGAAAGGAAAGAACTGATTTGGCAGGCCAGTGCATCCGGTGCTGCAAAAAACGACAAAAAACTAACCGAAGAAGCTGTTAAGAAGCTTATTGAGAAAATTTTTGTCACTTATCCGTTAGCACCAAAGCAATAATATTACAATCTTACTAAAAGGGTGAACAGGTCAGCACAGGGCCTTTCACCCTTTTCTTTCATCGATACTCACTTGTACATTTTAGATAGACATGGACAAACACGAACTTTCGGAGACAGATAAAGCATTTTTTCAGGATGGATTACGCCTGGCTGAAGCAGCAACAAATAATCAGCCCGCAGCCAGCAAGCTTTGGCAGGCTACCAGGCAAGAACAGGATGCTATCGAAGGACTCATTGAAGCACTTGGCACTGAGGCAGCACGCCAAAATATCACCATCGACTGCCGAAAAGGCTGCAGCTGGTGCTGTCACCAGCCTATCTTTGGTGTTTCACATGAGTTTCATTACCTCTGGAAGTTTATAGAACTCAACATGAGCGAAAACGAACAACAGGACGTATTGCAAAGAGCATTTGACAATTACCAGAAGAGAGGCCGTCTTTCACAGGATGAGTTAAACAAAAGTAAGTTACCATGCCCCTTGCTTAAGGATGGCGCCTGCAGTGCCTACCCTGCCCGTCCGATGGCCTGTAGAATATACCTGTCTATGTCTGAAGAGAGCTGTAAAAGATTCCACGACAGCCCGGAAGATGAAAACAACTACCCGGCCCTGCTCGAATTTCCTTTAAGAGCCGGACAAATGATGAACGAAGGCTTTACTGAAGGCCTTAAGCCAACCGGAATGGTTAATAATGAATACCTCATGGAAGAAGGCCTGTTAATTGCGCACAACAATGGTGACCCAATCGACGAAAATAATCTCAGTAATCATTCACTTTTTAAGAAGCACTAATTTACCAACCAAACCTCCCCCTGATGAATAACCCACAAAAAGAACGAAAAGCATTTATTACCCGAACAATTCTTATTTCAACAATACTAATAGCAGCCGTAACCGGCACATATCTCTATTATTTCGCATTGGTTTTTAATGCCATTGAGCACGGCAAAGTGTATGGCGAAAGCACTGTAAAAGGTGGCAGGTATGAGGTATACACGCTTAAATACTATTACCAGCACATCAACAGCACCTACTTTGATAAGGTTGACTACGTGATAGGCCAGGAATTGCAGCTGGGAGACTCAATAGCGGTACGTGTGCTAAAACCCTATCCACCCAAGCATATGGTTGATAAAGTTTACCGCGACGATTCAAAACGTTTCACCTACGACTGCAAAGATGGCTTTCTGATAAGGTATAACGAGCACATTAACACCATTACGGACTATGAAGATAAAGCGTCGATAGTAATCCAGACAGCCGAAGACAACGCTATCCATTTATCTGGCACTACTTCAAAAAGGATGACAGAAATAATGACTGACGCCATTGACAATATCAAGTTCAACATGGGATCACTGATTGATTATTACATTTTTAAAACCAGCAACGATACGGTTTACCTGCATGCAGTCTATCATTATCTGAATGACTTCTCCACCGATGCCATGCCTTCAAAAATGCTACACCAACAGCTGAAGAAGCAATTAACTGACAAACACATCCACATATCGGTAGTAGAGAAAGATAATCCCAAAAAGGAATTCATACTTGACAAGAACTGGTAATACTGTTTAAGGCCCTTCGAGAAGTGTTTCCAAAACAATACCTTCAATAAGGGCCCCAAAAACTTTTTACCAATAGGGTGCTAATATTTGCAAACAAATGGTCATATCTGCACTATCCCTAAATTTTATTTTACTGAAATCGCATAGAAGTTGCCATTAGCATCTCCTATGTAGAGAATATCCTTTTCAATGAAAGGACTTGACAGAAAAGCACCTAACCCAAGGATCTGCTGCTCCACTTCTTTGCTATTGGCTCCATACAACTCAACACCATCAGCGAATTCTGTTTCCGACTTAAATAGTTGTGCATAGTGCTGGTGGCTTGCGGCGGTCTGAAACTCAAAAACAATTTCACCAGATTGAGCAGATACGCCATAAAGCTTTCCATTGAAACATCCGAAATACACGATACCATTGTTAGCCGCAGCAGTTGCATACACGCGCATATTCAAATCTTTTTGCCACTGAACAGCACCATTATCGGCATTGAAACAATAGAAACGATGCGTATCCGAAGTACCGAAGTACAAATTATCACCTACAAGCAAGGGAGTGGCAATCACCCAGCTCCCACGCTCTTTGTAATTCCAATGGCCTCGTCCACTGATCACATCCAGGGCGTAAACATTATAATCGCGACTACCGAAAATAACTTTATCCCTATAGATACAAGCCGCTTTTTGAATGGCTCCATTGGGAAAATACCTGTCACCAACGGTCTTGAAGGTCCAGACTACTTCTCCTGAATGACCATCTATAGCATAGAAACAGCCATCAAAACTACCAATCAATACTTTTTCATCGTGAATGACCGCTGAGGCATGCACAACCCCACCAGTCCGGTATTTCCAGACCAACTCACCGTTTTCTGCATTGAGCGTGTAAATGTGCTGATCGCCACTTCCGATGTACACTATCCCTTTATGAATAACCGGTGACGACAAATAATAATCCCACATATCCACGGCTTTTTCACCATCCATGGCGAATGACCACACCTCGCTACCGCTCATCCGATCAAACGCCTGAATGGAACCACTGGCATCGTTGATAATTACAAGTCCGTTATAAACACATGGTTTGGATTTTATTGCCCCTTTTACGCGTGCTGTCCAGATAGACTTTCCTGTTTGCTTGCTAAGGGCATAAAAGTTGGAGCCATTATCCCCAAAATAAATACAATCCCCATTAACTTCAGGGGATGAATAAATGCCCGACTCTGCTTTAAATTGCCACAGCAGAGTATCCTGTGCACTGATATAAAGTGAAATAAATGATAAGAACAAAGCAATAATAATTTTCATAATTCATATTCAATTTGATTATACTAAAGAGACAGTTACACTGCCTCTTTACCCTTACTCAACCAACTCTCCGGTTTCAACTAATGTCTCAAGATAAGGGCGCATACCGAATTCATTTTGCAACTTTTCATATTCTTCCCCGATATTCAGCTGCTGACGAAACTCGGTTCGCCGGGCTCTTACCATGGTATTCTTTTCGGTATAGCGGGACGATACAAAATCGAATATACCCACTTTGTAGCCCAGCTGCTCAAGTAACAATGCACGCATGGAGTCAGCTACCATCATCAGTGTTTTATCTCTGAAAGCTTTGTGGCGTAACACGGCTTTTAGGCTATCAGACTTCAATGACAGCGAATGCTGACAACACGATACCGACAGAATGATACCAGCCTGGCTCCTCACTCCCAGATGAATGCTTTTATCCGTTGCAGTGTCGCAGGCATGTAACGAATACACCATATCAACACTCCCTTTTACCTCAAAGGCTTCAATGTCGCAGGCATGAAACTGCATGTTCGTGAAATTTAGACGCCTGGCCAGTTCCTCGTTTTGACGCATCAACCGCTCGTTATTATCGATGCAATGAATAATAACAGGACGTTGTTCGATGTGTTGGTAAAAATAATAGACCAGGTAGCTGAGGTAGCAATTGCCGGCACCACTGTCTATTATAACAACGGGCCGCTTCTTTGATAAACGGCGCAACTCGGCATGTATCACTTCCAGATAAGCAATAATCTGCTCTATCTTTACTTCGTTATCTTTAGATATATATGCATTACGTGATTGTAATTTAATAACCTGGAATAAGTCGCTGAGCGCTTCCCGGTTAAGTTTATTTATTAGCATTTCGTGAACGTTTAATGTACACGGAGCAAACCATTAAATCAGGCTATAAAAATCTGTATGAAAAGGTAAAATCCGAAAGAAAATTTGGATAATCTGATTACAACAATCTGCCCCATTAATTTAAATAATAAGGTGAACTGAACATGTAAAACATGTTGAATAGATTGATATGTAAAAAGATTAGTCATTCCCAAGCCGTGCGATAACGTATGGGGCGGATTTCCGGCAACTATTTTGGTAATTCAGATGCAAAATTAAAGATTTCATCGTTTCCTCCAACTTTCTCAACTGATTATTTATACTTTTGCAGTCGTTAAGGTGCTCATGCTTAAAATGGGAATCCGGTGCTATAGCCATATAAATTCCGGAGCTATCCCCGTAGCTGTAAGCCTCTTGCTTGAATAAAGCAGGTATTGCTAAATGCCACTATCCCTGTTTGGGATGGGAAGGCAGCCATACCGAGGTAAGCCAGAAGACCTGCCTTAACATGAAATACTTCGGGGTAAAGTGAAAACTATCTGCTGCATGCAGATACCTTTCATCGATCCTCCTGAAGCTTGTTGAACAATTAATTATTTAAACAATGCAGGAGCTACAAATCAATGCTGTTTCGACCGAACTAAACAAGGCGATACAGCAAAAAATCGACCTCAAAACCAAACCACTTGGGGCACTGGGAATGCTTGAAAAAATTGCTTTTAAAGTATGCCAGATTCAACAAACAACCACTCCACAATTATCGAAACCCGCCATACTGGTATGTGCCGGTGATCATGGCATCACACAGGAAAAGGTGAGCCCCTTTCCACAGGAGGTGACTTTTCAGATGGTCATGAACTTTTTAGGTGGCGGAGCGGCCATCAATGTGTTTTGCCGCCAGAACAATATTCAACTGCTGGTGGCCGATACGGGCGTTAACTTTGATTTTGAAGCCAATGAGCAATTGTTGGATCTTAAAGTAAGAAAAGGCACCCGTAACTTTGCAGTTGAGCCAGCCATGACTCGCGAAGAGTGCCAAACAGCCATGACGAATGGTGCTAAAGTGATAGAACAATTGCACCTGGAAGGCACCAATATTGTTGGCTTTGGGGAGATGGGCATTGGCAACACCACGGCCGCTACTGCCTTGCTGTGTAAATACACGGGCATATCGGCGAATGAGGCCAGCGGAGCCGGTACAGGGCTTGATGCCGAGGGCATACTACACAAAGCCAGTGTAATTGATAAGGCACTACAGCTTCATGCTGAAATAAGCCATCCGCTTGATATACTGGCCACCTTTGGCGGTTATGAAATTGCCACCATTTGCGGTGCCATTCTTAAGGCTGCCGAGCTAAACATGGTCATCCTTTCTGACGGTTTTATTGCCACCTCAGCGTTAATAGCAGCGCACGCCATCAATCCGAATGTAACGGATTATTGCCTGTTTGCCCACGAGTCGAACGAGCAGGGACATAAACTGATGCTTAAACACCTGAAGGCCGAACCCATCCTGCACCTGGGATTGCGATTGGGAGAAGGTACCGGCTCGGCTGTAGCCTATCCGCTTGTTCAATCGGCCGTGTGCTTTATGAATGAGATGAGCAGCTTTGAAGATGCTGGCGTGAGTAATAAAGAGTAAAATAAAGCTATTAGCTGATGGCTATTAGCTAATAGCTTATTTCTATACCAGACATTTAATCATTAACCAAAGCACATGATACAACAACTCAACCTATTGCTGACCGCCTTTGGCTTTTTTACCCGCATACCCGTGCCTTTTAATGTTGCATTTTCGCAGGAGAACCTGAATAAATGTAACCGATACCTGCCTTTTGTGGGTCTGGTAGTTGGCGGCATAAGCGGATTGGTTTTCTACCTGTCATCATTGCTATTGCCGCATGCAGTAGCTGTGATGCTGTCGATGATTACCTCGGTACTGCTCACCGGCGCTTTTCATGAGGATGGGGTTGCTGATGTGTGTGATGCCTTTGGTGGCGGCTGGACAAAAGAGAAAATCCTCGATATTATGAAGGATTCACGGGTGGGCGCCTATGGCGCAATTGGCATCTTGCTGTTGTTACTTCTGAAATTTACAACGCTGAATGAAATGCCGGCTGCTGCATTGGTTAAGGTGCTGATAGCTGGTCATATGCTCAGCCGCATGATGGCGGTATGGACCATGCACTCGCTGGCCTATGTGCGCGACGATGAAAAGAGTAAATCAAAACCCATTACTAAGTCGCTGCAAAGCCCCGACCTGGTGATTGCCATGTGTATCGCCCTGCTTTCACTGGTGTTATTTGCCGATTGGATGGTCTTTTTGGTACTCATCCCGGCTTTTATAGCTAAGGTGTGGCTGGAACATTACTTCAAAAAATGGATTGGTGGCTATACAGGCGATTGCCTGGGCACCATCCAGCAGGTGAGCGAAATAGTCATCTACCTCGGACTGCTGGCTATATTCACCTTCCAGGCCAATGAGGCTACTTTTCATCTGTTTAAATAAAGAGGCATGATGGAGATTTGGTTAATCAGACACACAACACCCAGGGTTGATAAAGGCACCTGCTACGGTCAGCTGGATGTGCCCTTAACAGACCGTTTTATTGATGAAGCTGAAGCCATCAGAAAGCAGTTACCAGGTGGACTGTTTGATGCTGTATACACCAGCCCTTTAAGCAGATGCACAAGACTTACCAAACTACTTTTTGCCTCGCAGGAAGATTTGACTGAGCACCGGATAATGGAGCTCAACTTTGGCCAGTGGGAAGGTATGGCATGGGAATCAATAGACGCTGACCTGCTTAAGCAATGGGGTGATAATTTTCTGACACAAGCACCACCCGATGGCGAGCACTTCAACCAGCTATTAATGCGCGTCAATAGCTTTATGGATGAATTATTGCTCAATCAACACACGAAAGTAGCAGTGGTAACACACTCCGGTGTCATCAGGGCCTTGCTGTCGCGTTTCCTGTCCATACCGGCCAGCAAGGTGTTTAGCCTCGAACTGAGCTACGGGGCCATGGTGAAAATCATTATTCACACACCGGATTATCAACAAGTAAAATTTATAAAAGGGTAATACCGATTATTTAATGAACTTAGCATTAAGTGCGCATACTTCTTAACGCTATTCATTAATATATCGGCATTATACCAAATGTTAATTTTAAAAAAGGTATAAACAAGATGGCTAAAATCACACTTATCACCGGCGGCCAACGTTCGGGCAAAAGCAACCACGCACAGCAGCTGGCTTTGCAGCTATCTCCCAACCCGGTTTACCTGGCCACGTCACGCATATGGGACGAAGAGCACCGGCAACGCATCATCAGGCATCAAAACGATCGCGGCCCTGAATGGACCAACATTGAGGAAGAAAAAGCCCTGTCGAAGCATGATTTTAGCGGCCGTGTGGTTTTGATAGACTGTGTCACCCTCTGGTTAACCAACTTCTTTTTTGATAATGACAGCCATATCGACCAATCGCTGGAAGAAGCAAAAAGTGAATTTACCCAACTGATTCAGCAGGATGCCACCTTTATATTTGTTACTAATGAGATAGGCCTTGGCGGCATGCCCGAAAACCCAATTCAACGCAAATTTACCGACCTGCAAGGCTGGATGAATCAGCACATTGCCCAAAGTGCCAATGAGGTAGTACTGATGGTGTCGGGCATTGCGGTGAAGGTGAAGTAAGAGGGTGCCTGAAAATCAAAAAAAGATCATAACAAACTTATAATTCGTAAGAAACACCTCTCCTCAATCTTCTCCTTGAAGGAGAGGATGCCCTGACTTAGCAAGATTATTCTATATTAGTGACTGTTGCTTTATTTGTGAAGTCACCTTCTCCTTGAGGAGGATTTATTCCGCCATAGCGGAAAGGCCGGGATGAGGTGATGAAGTTATAGATTGTTAGTATTAAAATTGTCTCTCTTCATAGAGAATACCCTTTGAAAAGCTCAATGAAAACCTTTCCTGTTACTGCCATGGGATCGCTTGCAATTTCCGTCAGGCTCCTGATCCCACCATGGGATTGTCTTACATTTCTGCCACACACCGTTTCCCACCATAGGAAGACTTGTCTGCTCCACCCGGGAGCTTTTCCCACCATGGGAAAGCATAACTTTTCTGCCGACCATTAAATCCTACCATGGGAAAGCTTGACTTGTTCACCCGATAGTGTTTCCTGTCATGGGAAAGACAGCCTGATTAAGCGGGTAAGGTCTCCTACAGCAGGAAGGCTTCAGGAACATCTGACACTGCCATACCATCAACAAAAAGTTATAAAAAAAGGCACCTGCACAAGCAGGTACCCTTTCTCAATCGTATCAATCGCCATTTATGGCATAGTTAATACCTCATCATAGACTCCCCATGTATGATCATACTCTGGTAAATAATGCTCTATCTCCATGGCAAATACCTTTTTCCCATCGCCATTGGTTGAAACTGTTCCACTACCCGCAATACGAGCAGGCAGTTCAACATCAGTCTGGAACCAAGCCTTCTGCTCAGGTACAGAAACAGTGCCTGCGCCCTCATCCTCAATAATCAGAATATCATATCCATCCTCATATAAGGCTTCAGCTTTATAAATGCTCAATCCTTCTGCTTTGAAAATTTCCACTGTCCAGGCTTCTCCAAAAAATGTACTCTCAAAGCTGGCTGTTCCCATCGACGTAAACTTCAACTCCAGCTGCCCGTTAAATTCAGCCGTATGATACAGTGGTGAAGCGTTGTCGCCCGTTACACTTAGTTCGAAAGTGTATATTTTAGCCGGGTCAATGGCCGACGGATTAGTGGCTGATACAACCGCATACGCCACTGCCTCGCCATCAGCAAAGCTCAGGGTTGTGCTTTCCAATACAAACAGTCCGGTGTCATCATTACTGGCCATCTCAAGGTTAGCCACCGTGCCGCTTACATTCTTATAGGTACGGTGAATTGGGAATGAGATACTATAATTATTATCAGCATTCAGCATGTAAGGTGCGTCTATGGCCGTATGCGCCACAGCCACATAATCAACACCTCCGGTATCTAGTTTGGTCATCACATTATCCTGGTCACAGGCCGTTAATGCAACGACAGCAATCATTAAAATCAATAATATATTTTTCATCTGTCTATATTTTGTTTTTTAATTGTGTGAAACATTGAATCTGATGAACCTACCATGGGTTTTGATCTGCGTTAGGATCCAAGGCATCGTTGCCATCAAATTCGGCCTGCGGAATAGACATCACCCAATCAGGACAAAGCGGATCTAAAGGATTAATGTAAGGTATTAATTCACTATGATTGCTTCCTGCAAAATTGCGGGTAAATCCAGTGCCCAGTCGCTTAATGTCATAAATGCGTGATACCTCACCCCATAGTTCTATGCGGCGTTGCAGCATAATCTCATCCATTAAAGTGATGCTACCCGATGCTGGTGTAGTTGGGCCATTATCGCTATTGGTTGTAAGCGCTTTAGAATCGGTTAGGCCACTGATATCGTAGCCCTCCTGGCGTTCTTTCATCAGGTCCTCCAGAATTGTGCGGGCTTCGGCATACTGCTCCAGCATACATTTGGCTTCCGCCTGCATTAGCATCATTTCCTCATGACGCATAAAAATATAGTCACCAGCACCTGTGGCAACATTAGCAAACTGAAATTTAAACTGGTTATAGCTCTTCTCAGTACCTGTAGCTTGTTCATCTTCTTCTGCCAATGGTCCGTACCACCAGCTTTTACGAACATCTGTTACATCCACCTGATCATAGAGCCAGTTACTGACGCAAACGCGCGCACGACTGGCATAATAATCTGACGAACGGGAATCCATATGACCAAACAGCATGGCTCTACCGGCACCGGCTACCTGGTCGTCTAATACTTCAAATCCCCATAAAACACAATTTTTACTGGCATCATTAAAGGCATAACCGCCAGAGATATCGCCAGCTGCCAGCATCGATGAACCACCTTTTAATGCCTCAGTAGCTGCATCATATGCTTCCTGCCATCTTTCCTGCTCAAGCATAATGCGTGCCTTTAAGCCATTAGCCGAATAGTAGTCTAAGTTAGAGATATGCACACGCTCCTGCGCTTTTTCAGGATCCAAACGAACCAATGCACTGTCAATGTCTGCATTGATAAGCTGATACACATCGTTTAATGTACCTCTGCCAACACCTTTAGTCTCAATGGTTGTGGGCTCAGTGTAAATAGGCACACCCGGCAAATCGCCACCTCCAACAGCAATTGACTGCTGATAAAAGCGGGCCAGGTAAAAGTATGAAAAGGCTCTTAAGGCAAAAGCCTGCCCCATTAACGAGTTAATTTTACTTGGAGCCCCCTGCAACTCATCCTTTGATGCCAGGATAGAATTAACATTGGTAATTAAAGTATAGTAGAAGTTCCAGCTCGAATACGGACGCCCTTGTGTATTGGTAAAATCCGATTTCACCTGGTACATATAATCATAGTAGAACCAACCACTACCCATTTCAGCCTGTACCATATCTTCCGCCATCAGGTTACCCGAGTGCACAATGGAAATATGTCCGAACTGCTCATGCTCCCATCCGGTACCCCACTCAGTAACATACATCGCGCGATAAAGTCCATTGATGGTACTCATCGCTTTATCGACATCAGAAAACAACTCTGCACCACCTGCCTGGTCTGTTGGGAATGTATCCAGATTATCTTCACAAGCAGAAATAGCGATGGCTAAACAAACTAGTATAATATATTTAAGTTTCTTCATTCTTTCAGTTTTTAAAATTTAACATCGATACCAAACAGGGTCGTACTTACCGGCGTATAGTCATAATCGGTGGTACCAGTAAAGTTATATTGCGGATCTAAACCATCGAGGTGAGAGAACAGGGCAATATTATCCAATGTTACATACAAACGTACTTTTTCAATACCTACAGAAGACACCAGATTTTGTGGTAATGTATAGCCCAGCGTCACATTCTTAATAGCGAAATAAGATGCATCTATCAGGCCGGCATCATTTTGAGCGCGTGCAAACCCGGTTCCATTTTCCACACGTGGTATATCTGTAATATCACCCGGCTCTTTCCATGCTCTTTTAATGTTTTTATGGTAATTGGCACCTACATAAATTGGGTTCAATAAATCCTGGTATAGGTAATCGTAAACCTTACCACCCACTGAGAAGGTAGTTAAGAACGACGCATCGAAATTACGCAGGAACCTGAATTCACTGCCAAAGGAACCATAAAAGTCAGGTATACGACTGCCGCTGATTACACTTGAATTAACCGCGTCACTTTTCTTATCTGAAATAGAGTAAATACGATTACCATCCTCATCTTCCTCAAACACATGATATAGTTGAGCGCCATTGGTAGGATCAACACCTGCACTCTTTGCCACCCAGAATGAGTTAATCTCCTCGCCAACGCGGTTAATTCGGATACCACTGATAATTTGTTCCTTTTCACCATCCAGTTTCAGAATCTCATTCTTCACGGTTGAAACGTTACCTGAAGCAATCCATTCAAAGTTGCTTGACTTGATGACTTCCACGGCCGTGCTAAATTCGATACCTTTATTGGACATTTCACCTACGTTATCCCAGTAGTTGCGGAACCCGCTTGACAACGGCATTGGTCGTTGCATCAGCATATCAATCGTTTTACGATTATAGTATTCCAATGTAAAGTTGGCCCGGTTAAAAATACGAGCTTCAACACCAATATTAAAGTTCAGGTTTTCCTCCCACTTGATATTCTCATTACCCAGGTCAGCTAAACGTGCTCCTCCCAGCGTAGCATTGGGCCAGGTCAAGTCATATAACGTTTGCCAGGCATAGTAGTTATCTTCATCCACGGTATTGATATTATCATTACCCTGAAGCCCGTAACTAGCCTTCAGCTTAAGGTTATCAATCATCTCCACGCCATCCATAAAGCCTTCTTCTGAAATACGCCACGATGCTCCCAGTGACCAGAAATTACCCCAGCGGTTATCCTTATGGAATCTGGACGATGCATCAGCACGGAAGCTGGCACTTAAATAATAGCGATCTTTAAAATCGTAGGAGATATTCATGAAGTACGATTCAATGGCATAATTGTCTTCGTAGGAAGTCAAATCTTTAGTAGTGGTACCAGGCGCCAGTTCAGTAATACCCGCAAACGGGAAACCAGACTTTTCACCACGCATATAATTGTATCGATAAGCATAGTTCTCATGTCCCAGCAGCACATTAAAGCTATGTTCGCCAACGTCTTTTGTGTAGCGTAGCAACTGGTTCCAGGTATAGGCGAAGGTTCTGATATTATACTTAAACAAGTAGCCTTTTGCAGATGCATAATCGCCAAAATCAGGATTGTTATACCAATAGCGGTTTTCATTAACATAGTCGAATCCCAGGTTGGTGACTAAGCTCAGACCTTTAACAAAACCGCCAATACCGTCACCAATCAGATCCACATGAAAACGGCCTGACAGGTTATCAAACTCACGAACACTCTCATCTTCATAAAGCGTTGCCACAGAGTTAAAGTTGGCACTGGCCCCACTCGGACGGTTCATTCCATAATCGAATTGTTTCTCACCTGTTTCTGATAATATCAAATCACCATTTCGCTCCCGCTGATACACCGGATAAAGCGAAGGCATAAACTGTGCCGAATACCACACGTTGGAAGAGGCTGTACCTGTAGATGAAAGATAATCGGTTTTGGTTTTGGCAAAATTCACATTACCACCATAATTAAACCAGGGTTTCGTTTCAAACTCAGCACCAACCCGGCCCGAGAATCTCTCGAAGTTAGTATTCTTCAATAATCCTTCTTCTTCCAGGTATGCGAATGAAGAAAACACCTGCGTATTCTCAGTACCGCCATTGATCATGATCTGGTACTCCTGACGAACAGCATTATCATTGGTTATCTCATCCTGCCAGTCACTTTCAAAAAGCAGATTAGCATTAGGATTCACCTTACCTGTTATAGGATCGATAAGGCTGGCCACCGGCATATCATAGAAATTGTATTGCTCGTCAGAACCAAAAATACCATTGTTACTAACCATTTCAGTAAGTGCCAGTTCTCCTGCCAGATTGGGTGCAATGTTCTTCTGATAGATCAACTGATTTTTGTAACCCTGAAATGCTGTCTCGATGTATTCAGTTGCGTTCAGCGTTTCGTAAGGCCTTATAGCCCTGTTTGAAATACCACGGGATACTTTAAGCTCAACAGATGTTTTGCCACTTTTACCTTTTTTGGTGGTAATTAGTACAACACCATTGGCACCACGTGAACCATACAAAGCACCTGCCGAGGCATCCTTCAACACAGTAACAGACTCAATATCGCTGTTACTAATGGCATTCATATTTCCATCATACGGAACGCCATCCACTACATATAAAGGAGCATTACTGGAGTTAATGGAACCAAAGCCCCTGATACGAATAGTCGCTCCTTCTCCAGGCTGTCCTGAACCGGAAGTAGTTTGCACACCTGCGACCTGCCCCTCCAGGGCCTTCGTAATATTAGAAGCCACACGCTTCTCCAGTTTTTCAACTCCAACAACTTCTGCCGAGCCGGTAAAAGATTCCTTTTTGGCGGTTCCATATGCCACCACCATCACCTCACCTACCTGCACTTCATCACTTTCCATTTCTACATTAATAGTAGTATTGCCATCAATTGGTATTTCCTGCGTATTCATACCAACAAATGAAAATATGAGCGTAACTGCATCATCGGGTACAGCTAGAGAGTAATTACCGTCATAGCCAGTAACGGTACCAATGGATGTGCCCTTCACCACAACCGATACACCCGGTATTGGCTGACCATCTTCTTTATCAGTTATCTTACCTGAAATGGTCGTTGTTTGAGCAAACATAACGTTGAGTCCGACTAGTAGAATTGCGGACAGTAGACATGCTAATTTTTGCATAGACTAAAGGTTTTAATTAATAATTGTGATTAGTGCCACTAGGGCTTAATTAATATTTTATAATTCACACAACTATTAAACCTTTAGCATAGCGATGATCTATAAACGCTTGGTTTATTATATCCTCGAAGAAAAGGAATAATTAAAATCTATTGGGACTAGATTTTGGTTTAAGTTAATACGATTTTATCTGTTCGTATGAATTGTTATTTAAACAAAAAGACTAAATAAAAATCGTCATTTCGAACATTCAACAGTAACATTCGAAATACTAATTTAATCATTTAATATGAAATAACAACATTTAACTATTTTTAATTTATTCGTTAAATTTTTAAAACCTAGTGTAATTCTAATAAAAATCAGAAGGGGTGCCGCCTGACACCCCTTCCTCACACAACTAAACCTTTAATCTACGTTCCATCACAGCTTAAAAGTTTATGATTTTTCATTACTGTCTTACATCTTGCGTATATGTAAATTCAATTCCATCCATTGCATCACCTATATCGGTCGAGTGGATTTCGGTAATAGTCATATAACCATAATAACTCACATCTTCGAAATCATACATAAATGCATAAACTTCTCCGATAGCAGCATCAGTTATTGTAGCACTAAGTGCAGCAGCATCAACAATCTCTACTAAAGTTGAGAAAGTGTTTAATTCTGCGAATAACTCCACCTGATTACCTTCTTCAATCTCAACAAACATAACATCTGCAGAAGAAATACTACGAGGGCTAACAAAAGTTAAAACGCCAACATCATCACCATCTTTAACAGGCATAAATGCAAAAGGACTATTAGTAGCATCCAAAGCTTCAGCACTAACATCTGGCAACATTTTAGAGACAACAGGCAATTCAATCATTGTCGTTTCAACATGCGCACCTGAAGTAGCAGTAATCTTGTATACAATAGTGTCATTCAGGTTATAATCAACTCCATAGTACTCCTCAGTATATTCATACTCATTACCAGGAGTATCACTATCCATTTCAACAAATGCAGGATTTGGTTCTGCTTCTGTTATGATCTTACGCTCAACCACAACATTTCCTAGAGCGTTAAACATAGTAGCACCGCTTAAGGTAACTTCACTCATAGCAGAATCATATTCCGCAATAGTAGCTGCTGACAATTCTGCTGCTAAAGCTTCAACTACAGCCACAGAGAAATAACTTACACTCTGACTGGAACCAAAATCAACTGTAGTACTAAAACTTTCGCCTTTACCAATTGCCCAGCTTGAGCCAAAGTCAGTCATATCGAAAGTACTACTTCCCTTCATATCCGAAATAGCTACTTTCATATCAGCAACTTCTCCACCATTAATTACCAGCTCACTTACATTTGTATTTGAAGTAGTAAAATTAACTGTAAACGGACTATCGAAGATTGTTACCTCGTCCACATCTACCCCTACGGTTGTAGAAGGCAGAAAATTGGTATCATCATCGTCATCACAAGCAACAAATACGCTAATAAAAACGATTAATACACTGTATAATAATATATTTTTCATATTCATTAATTATTAGGGTTCAATTATTTTTGCCACCATAATTTTGTATCCATTGCATCTCCACCAATGGCTTCGGCTGCAGCAGCATTATTCTCTCCGTTTAGGTTTTGCTCCACTAATGGATAGTTGATACGGTTAGGCAAATCAGTTAAATCTACTAAAGGATCAAACTCATAACTAAATGTGGTAGTCGAACCATCTGCGCGAGGAACAACAACATCGTAAGATTGACCTGGCATTACCAAAGTTTTAGGATAACCAGTACGACGGTATTCTGCCCAAGCTTCATATGGTTGCATGTATAAAGCTATGTACTTCTGAGTTAGTACAGTTTCTTCAGAAGCAGCAGGTAAACCAGCTACATAACTTGCAATTGTAGCAGCGTCAACACCCCATTTTTCCATTGAAGCAGCAACACCCTTTTCGTACCAGGTTTGATCCCAACCATTGTTTTCACTTAACAAGAAGCATACTTCTGAATACTCCATAAATAGTTCAGTGTATTTAGGGTCAAGGATACCATCACCAGGTAATGATTCCCATTCAAAATCACCAACTACATCACGGCTAGCTCCAACAGGTATACCAATTTTAAAACCTTCGTCATTATCAGCTACCATTGCATCAATTCGAGGGTCCCAACCAAATGGACCTCTTTCGCCTTTCAGCAGCTCAACAAAAGTATGCGCTGGTGCAAAGTCTAAACGGTTACTAATGTAAAAAGCAGCATACATAGGTGCTGTATTAGCATCATTGTCGGCAGTATAAGTCACGCCTGCATTGTCAGCATTGCTTGTCATTACATTACCAGAAGCGTCAGCAATATGCTGATTAGCTAAAGTAGCGTTCGCTCCCTTAATGCGGTTGGCTATTCTTAATCTTAAAGAGTTAGCAAATTTCTTCCATTTAGCTGCATCGCCATTAAAGAAATTATCACCATCAATAACATAGTCACCCGTAATTTGAGCTTCAGCTTCATCTAATTCTTTCAGAAGGTCAGCGTAAATTTTAGCCTGGCTGGCATATGCAGGGTATTTTTGATCTCCAACTACTAAATCCAATGCTTGGAATTCTGGGTCATCGCTTCCATATGAGTAATAAGGAATATCACCCCAAACCTCAACAGCCTGATGGAAAACATAAGCCAACATAATACGTGCTGCTGCAATCTGATTTACATTTGGTCCATATGCTGCCATATCAGCTTTTGTAGCCTCATCTGTATTTAAGTCAATAATAGCTTTTAAATCCTCAGCATGCATATAAAGATCATCCCATCCACCTTCGTTAACGGTTTCACGGTATTGAAAACGGTCTTCCTCTGTATAGTTAACCTGTCCCCAATATTGAGCCCACAACAATGCCTGACGTCCTGAAAACCACTCATCACGAGTGTCAGTCATTAACTGTTTTTGTACCCGGTTAATAATACCCGGAGTTGGTACTACTGCTGCAGCATTTGGACTGTCGTAATATTCGACTTCACAGGCAGTCAACGCAGCAATAACTACAACAAGTATATAATATTTAAATATTCTCATGATATAATCAAATTAGAATGTTAATTGCACGTTAAATCCAAAGGTTCTGGTTGCAGGAATAATACCTCCTTCTAAACCCTGAATATTACCAGAACCATTTACAGTTGATTCAGGATCAATTCCGTCATTGTCAAGGCCCCATACAAACAGGTTACGTCCATAAAGAGAAACGCGGGCATTTTTAATTACGTCTGTAAATTGCGGTAAAGTATAACCTAATGTTACCTCTCTTAATTTAATGTAAGTTGCATCATAGAAGCTAGTAGCACTTGGCATTCCAAATCCATGATAATGATACGCGCCATAATCCTGTGCCGAAATATGCACATCATTAGGACGAGTTGATACAATATTACCATCATCATCATAAGTAGCAATTACTCCATCTAATACTAAACCATCCTCACGAATAGTATTTCCATTTGCAGTAGCAACCGCAGTTTTCTCATCCATACCTGAGTACATCGCCCACATATTAGTCAATGAGTAATAATTACCACCTTTTTGGATGTCAATTAAAGCTGCTAGATCGAAATCTTTGAAACGGAAGCTGTTTCTAATACCCATATTATAGTCTGGCAAAGCAGAACCAATAGGAGTTAGAGCTCCTGATGTAGCATAGAAACCTGTTCCTTCGTCAATAACCTTATTTCCGGCATCGTCATATACGAAGTCATATCCCCATAGCATTTGATATGGATCTCCTTGCGAAGCATTAACATAAGCACCTCCAAACGGGGCTCTCGCTAACTGTATTTTATCAATGCCTTCAGGTAATTCAAGTACCTTACTATCATTCTTAGCGAAAGTAAAATCAATATCCCAACGGAAATCACTTGTAATATAAGGAGTTCCTGAAAGTACTAATTCAACACCTGAGTTTTCAATTTTACCAGCATTAATGTACTTACTTCCATAACCGGTTGTTGTACTTAACTCTAAAGCAACAATCTGGTCTTTGGTAGCACGGTTATAATAACTAAAGTCGACGAAAATACGGTTATTAAAAGCAGAAGCTTCAAAACCAATTTCATACTCCGAAGTACTCTCGGCCTTCAGCTCAGGATTATTCAATGTTGCAGGAAGAGTAAAAATAGGAGAACCATTAAACGGCTGACCTGTCTCAAATAGCGTCTTAACTCTGTATGGATCAGTTCCGTTACCTACACCTGCGTAATTAGCACGAATTTTGGCCATGTTTAACCAAGGTAAATTCAAGCTTTCAGATAAAATATAACTCAAAGAAACAGATGGATAAGTATAAATATTATCATTTGTTGGTAGTGATGTATCAAAATCCTGACGGATAGAAGCATCCAAGTATACCATATCCTTCCAACCAAAACTTGCAAATGCAAACCAACTGTTAACCATTTTCTTTTCCAAATAGTCACGTACAGCAGGTGTATTTACTGAGTTATTTAGATCATAAAGACCAGGAATAACAAGACCACCATCAGTTTCACCAATCAATGATTGATAATGCTCTTTACGACGGTTAACTCCTACATATGAAAGAATATTGAAATCATTTATCTTCTTTGTAAAGTTAAGTCTACCTTCTAAGTTTAACTCGGTACGCTGGCGATCTGCTTTGTAAAAATATGATTGAGCTTGTGAACCAACAGCCATCCTATCTCTAATATTGAAAGCATAAGTATCAAGGAAAACATTACCTTCAGCAGTCAAATAATCAGTCAAATGAAACTTCATACCAGTTGTTCCGAAAACACGCTCACGATCATCATCTGAATAACTTTCGTAAGCAATCCAATATGGGTTGTCTGAATATACAGGTGTACCATTAGAGAATGATCTCCTGTTCCAGGTTCTTTGCGTGCCATCAGGGTTTTTATAATTTCTCAGGCGAGACATATCTAATTGAGTTTGTCCCCACTGGAAAAATTTCTGAGATACTGATTTATCACCATATCCACCTTCCGGACGTCCTTTTGTATAAGTGTATACATAAGTCATGTTAGCATTTACCTCAGCAAAACCATCCCATAACTCAGTACTTCCGTTAATATTGAACGTATGCTTATCTTGACTTGAATTTGGCATAGTTCCTGTCATGTTCACATTAGTATAACCAAATCTCAAAGCTGACTTCTCAGTAGTAGCGCGGATTGAAACAGAATTTGTGTAGGCAACTCCTGTTTCATAATAATCTTCGTAATTCTCTTCTGGATAAACCCAAGGTGCTGTCTCAGGAGTGGTTGTAATCCCTTTTTCATAATCAGCTGCACCCCACCAATGTATTACCTCACGATTAGGATCATATTTTGGACCCCAACTTTCATCCATACGATAAAGTACTACTTCATAATCATTTCCATCAATAGTTTCAGTTCTAAAGTCTCCAAGACCACCACCATATTTCTTTTGTTGTTGTGGAATAACATTAACTTTTTCCCATGAAATACCAGAATTAACATCAACTGCAAAAGTCTTCTTGCCTGCTTTACCTGTCTTAGTTGTTATCATGATAACACCATTCTGGCCACGACTACCATACTGAGCCGTTGCAGCACTACCTTTAAGAATATTGATACTTTCAATATCCGCAGGGTTCAAGTCATTACTCATTGAACCATAGTCGATACCACCACCTCCAGTTTGTGCACCAGTACTGTTAAAGTTCGATGCATCTAAAGGTACTCCATCAACAACGTATAACGGTTGGTTATTACCTGTTAAAGAACTTGCTCCACGTATTAATACATTTTGCGAACCAGCAAAATTCGAACCAGAGATTTGAACACCAGCAACTTTACCTGCCAAAGCAGATACTGCATTTGTATTATTAGCTGCAGTCAAATCATCAGCTTTTACACTTTGCGAAGCATAACCTAAGGACTTCTTTTCGCGGGAAACCCCCAAGGCAGTTACAACCACCTCATCTACACCAATTGCTTCAGATTCCAGTACCACATTAATGGTGGTTCTTCCTCCAATAACAACGTCTTGTGTTTTCATACCAACAAATGAGAACAACAAATTTGTTGCATCATCAGGTACACTTAAAGTATAGTTACCATCAACATTTGTGACAGTACCAATAGTTGTTCCTCTAACAACAACTGACACGCCTGGCATTGGCTCACCAGATTCACTATCGGTTACAAGACCGGTAATGGTTGTTGTTTGAGCAAACATTGCGTTCAGTCCCACGAATAATATCAGGGACGCGATTAATGCTAATCTGCGCATAAAACAAAAGGTTTAAGTTAATAATAGTGATAAAATTATAGCGCGACATACGCTAATTCATTCATAGACTTAACCACACAATAAATCCGTTTACATATGAATACTGGCGAATATTCATAGACAAACAACAAAGTGCAGTTTTAATAAAAATAAATAGGAATGTTCTTTTTAAAAATACGGTTTCTAGTGTTCATGACTAAAGGTTTAAAAGTTAATAATGGCGATAAAGGTTAAACTTTTATTTAATTGTGTTGTATTCTTTTAAAAAGTGTCAACTGGCGAAATTGACGCTACAAAAGTACAAAAATATTAATTTATCACAAATTCATTTCTTTTTATTTCTATTTGTAATTTCACTAATGTTTTTAATCACTTTTCATTAATTCCTCTAAATCAAAGAGCTAGTCAAATATACTTTTTAGATTTTTAAAAGCAAAATTTTTATGAATTTTTGTTAATTTTTATTAATCCCCTTTTAACCCCTTTAATTTAGGTGTAATCATTAAAAAAAACACCAAAAAGCTATATTTTCGCGTGCTAAAATTAAATACTATGAGCAAATTAATATGTCTTTGCAATGGGGTAAGAGAGAAAGAGCTTATCGATACAATAAATAATGTCGATATGGCCACGCTTGAAATCATTCAAAATAAAACCGGAGCAGGCACTAATTGCGGTAGGTGCATTAACTCCATTGAGGCATTTCTGGAAAAGCAGGAATCAAAACACAACTAGTATGCTTTGACCGAATGACTGTTGAATTTTCAAGTATAATGATTAGTTACATCTATTTAATCCATTGATAAGCTATTGGTAAGTAGCTTACTATTCATTTTTAATTAAACCTCCCAATGTTTTTTAGAAGACCTCTTATATTCTTGTTAATGTAAGATACCCTTCCGCACACATACAGAATACAAACTTAGTATTAGTATTGAAATGAATATTACTTATTCTACGCACTTCTTTAACTTACGAATTTTAAATACTATTACATCCTTATATCTGCTTACTTTCCATAACTCCTGTGGACTTGTGCTCTACATTCCTTATGTATATTAAGTCTAAATATTGATTAATCCATACATGTAATTATTCATCAATCCACACATCTAGTTATCTATATATTTTATTAGTTTTGCCCATACAACATTCTAATTCAACAAGCCAATGGGTAAGAACAGAAGAGATTTCATTAAGATTTCGGCACTTGGAGCTGCAGGACTCGTTGCTGGCACAAGATATTTAATGGCTCAAAATCAAATAGTCATCCCGGAAAATCCAAAAGGCCCCTGGCGGATGCCGCATGATTTGGTTAGAACACCAACTTATTGCGAAGTGTGCTTTTGGAAATGCGCTGGGTGGACCTACAAGAATGACGCAGGTCAGATTCAGAAAATAATTGGTAACGATGATGATCCAAATAGCAATGGTCGCTTCTGTCCAAGAGGAACTGGCGGAGTTGGCATGTACTATGACGAAGATCGACTTAAAACGCCATTAATAAGGGTGAAAGGTGCCGATGGTAAACAAACTTTTAAAGAAGCAAGCTGGGACGAAGCATTTGACTTTATTCAAAAAAAGATTGAAAAAGTGATTGAAGAGCATGGCCCGGAATGTCTTGCCTTATTCACTCACGGCTCCGGAGGAACCTATTTCGGTAATTTATTAAAATCACTCGGTTCTCAAAATATTACCGCACCATCATATGCACAATGCCGTGGTCCACGTGAAGTTGGTTTTATTGCCACCTTTGGTGAAGGTTTAAGCTCGCCAGAACCAACTGACATTCGTGATAGTAAATGCATGGTATTAATTGGCTCGCACATTGGTGAAAACATGCACAATGGGCACGTTCAGGAGATGTCAGATGCGATTGATAAAGGTGCTACAATTATCACGGTTGATCCTCGCTTTTCTACAGCTGCAAGTAAATCCAAATACTGGTTACCTATTAAACCCAGTACCGATTTGGCATTGTTGATGGCCTGGATTCACGTTTTGATTTATGAAGAACGATACGACAAGAAATACGTTGAACAATATACATTTGGCTTTGAGCAGTTGAAAGAACATGTGAAACACATGACACCTGAATGGGCCTATGGAATAACCACTATTAAACCGCAAGTGATTCGTGAAACAGCCCGTGAAATGTCTTATGCTTCACCAGCTACGATTGTTCACCCGGGACGTCACGTCACCTGGTATGGTGATGACACGCAACGTTTAAGAGCTGTAGCTATTCTAAATGCATTATTAGGTTCTTGGGGGCGCCGAGGTGGCTTCTACATTCCTGATAAAGCCAAAGTACCAGGAGTGCCTCACCCGCCTTATCCAAAACCACGCAGAACATGGCGTGATGCCATGGGTGGTAAATATGAATTGGCTGATTTGGCATTGGCGAACGGTGTATGTGATGCCACCATTCCTTCTGCAACAATGGATTGCAGCATTAAGGCCTGGATTGTTAACGGAACTAATCTGATTGAGACACTACCCAATCGCCCCAAAACTATGGAAGCCATTAATGCATTGGACCTAATGGTAGTGGTAGATACTATGCCAATGGAAATCACTGGATATGCTGATGTGGTTTTACCTGAATGTACATATCTTGAGCGTTATGATTCACTGAGGGTTACGCAACATCGCGAACCAACCATATCATTGCGTATGCCGGCTATGAAGCCAAAATACGATTCGAAACCAGCCTGGTGGATGGCCAAGAATCTGGCTGAACGACTGGGGAAAGGCGAATACTTCCCGTTTGATTCAATCGAAGAAGAATTGGACTACCAATTGAAAAAAGTCGATTCATCGCTGGAAGAAATGCAGCGAATAGGTGTAAAAAAACTGCCACGTGCCTACGATGACTTGTATTATAAAGATGGTGAAGAGATTGAGTTCAATACCAATACCGGAAAAATTGAATTGTACTCCACATCACTTGAAGAGTATGGCTTTGATCCTATGCCCAAATACACAGCTCACCCTGAACCTCCTGCAGGCTACTACCGATTAATTTACGGAAGAGCACCGATGCACACATTCTCGCGTACAGCCAACAACCCTAATCTGACGGATTTGATGGATGAAAACACAGTATGGGTAAATCCTAAAGTTGCGAAAGAATGGGGACTTAAAAATGGCCAAGAAGTTTACCTTCAAAACCAGGACAACGTGGTTTCTACATTCCCGATTAAAGTGAGAGTTACAGAGCGTATTCGTTGGGACTCGGTATATATGGTGCATGGATTTGGACATGCCAACAAAAAACTGAGTCGTGCTTTTGGTCGTGGCGCAAGTGACTCAGAGTTAATCACTAATGTTATGATGGACCCTATTATGGGTGGCACAGGTATGAGAGGTAATTTTATCACATTTAGATTTAATAAAGCATAAGGAGAGACAGCTATGAGATATGCAATGGCCGTAGATACGAAAAAATGTGTGGGCTGCAGTGACTGTGTGGTAGCTTGTCAGACAGAAAATAATGTTCCTATCGGATACTGCCGCGACTGGATTGTGGAAGTAACAGACGGAACTTATCCACAACTGGAACTGGAACATCGCTCAGAACGATGCAACCACTGCGAAAATTCGCCCTGCGTAAGGTGTTGCCCAACAGGTGCCAGCCACTATAGTGATGGCGGAACTGTAATGGTTACCAAAAACAAATGCATTGGCTGTGGAGCTTGTATTGCTTCATGCCCCTATGATGCACGTTACACCCACCCCGAGGGATACGTTGATAAATGCACCTTCTGTCTGCATAGGGTTAAAAAAGGACAGCAACCCGCATGTGTGGCGGTATGTCCAACAAAATGCATGTATTTCGGAGATTTAGACGATCCGAATTCAGATGTGAGCCGGGTAATTAAAAAGCGTAAGTATAAAACGCTTATACCCGAAGCAGGAACGAATCCTCAATTATACTTTTTGATATAAATCATTCAAAAGAACAAAATGAGAGAAGAATTAATAGTTAGCGGACGCATGAATCCACATATCGATCCGCAATTACAAATATGGGAATGGCACATACCTGCCTACTTATTTTTAGGTGGTTTAGCAGCCGGAATACTATTTTTTGCGAGTTACTTTTATATTAAAGGAAAAAGCGAGGAATACCCTACAGCAGTTAAGCTGGCTCCAATATTCACCCCATTACTTATTGGTTTAGGCTTATTATTTCTGCTGCTGGATTTAAAGCACAAACTCTATTTCTGGCGACTTTATACAGCTTTTAAAATAGAATCACCTATGAGTTGGGGTGCCTGGACATTAATGGCCATCATGCCTTTATCAGCAATATGGGCTGCTTTTAATATTAAATCATTATTCCCGAAATGGGACTGGAAATTTGATATAGTTAAAGATGCCATAAAAGTGCTTGAAGAATACAAAACCCCAATAGCATGGGCAATAATGATTCTTTCAGTTATACTTGGTATCTATACGGGAATTCTACTATCTGCTTTTAATGCCCGTCCACTATGGAACACCTCCATATTAGGCCCACTGTTTTTGGTGTCGGGTATGTCAACTGGTGCGGCAGCCATTATCATTCTGTCCAAATCAAAAGTGGAACGTCACACTTTTGCTAAGATTGACTTATTGCTCATTGCCATTGAATTATTTCTTATCATTCACATGTTTATGGGATTCAGGGCCAGCTCGCAGGTGCAAATTGATGCATCAGCCATGTTCCTCGGCGGTCAGTTTACTGCACCATTCTGGGTACTTGTGGTTGGAATGGGCTTAGTTATACCAGCCGCATTAGAGATACTGGAGATGCGCCATAAAAAGATACCCTATATGGTGGCTCCTGTCCTGGTACTCTTCGGCGGTCTGTTATTTCGTTTCATCATGGCCTATGCAGGTCAAATGAGCCGATGGTTGTATTAAAACATTATAGTGATCAATAATATAAACGCATATAAATGAATAAAGAACAAAGCAAAAAGTACATGAACCCATATATGGGAGGTGTACTATTAGGACTTGTGTTACTGACTGCCTTTTATTTCTCGGGCAGAGGATTAGGAGCGAGTGGTGCTGTAAAAAGTGCAGTGGTTGCTGGTGTTGAAACAGTTGCACCCGCACACGCAGAGGCAAGCGATTTTTATACCAATTACAAAGAGTCACATAGCGGAGGTCCTCTAAAAGATTGGTTGGTTTGGGAGATGTTAGGAGTTTTAGTAGGCGGATTTGTTTCGGGTGCCATTGCTGGCCGTTTGAAGTTTAAAGTGGAACATAGCCCCAAAATTACCAGCAAAACACGTTTAATATTTGCTGCTCTTGGAGGTATACTGTTTGGGTTCGGTTCTCAGTTGGGCCGCGGTTGCACCAGTGGCTCGGCTTTAAGTGGTATGGCGGTATTATCCCTGGGCGGATTTATTACCATGGCATTTATTTTCGGAACTGCCTTTGCATTAGCTTATTTCGCACGTAAATTATGGATTTAATAAAAATACAGATATGGGACCTTTAATTGTATACGAATATATTTCAGAGAATACCAATTTGCTGATGGCCTTCATCATTGGCATTGCGTTTGGATTTGTACTTGAGCGCAGCGGCTTTTCATCATCACGTAAGTTAGCTGGCATGTTTTATGGTTATGACACTACCGTACTCAAGGTATTTTTCACTGCTGCCATTGTAGCAATGCTTGGTTTATTATTCTTCAGCCTGTTTGGCTGGATTGACTTAAGCTTAATATACATCAATCCTACCTTCCTATGGTCTGCCATTGTAGGTGGTGCCATTATGGGCGCCGGATTTATTTTGGGTGGCTTCTGTCCGGGAACAGCCTTCTGTGCCTTATCAATCGGTAAACTGGATGCCTTAACATTTATTGGGGGTTTGGTGATTGGTGTGGTTATCTTCACCGAAGGATTCCCCTTATGGGAAGAACTATTCTACGCCGAAAACATGGGAACACCTACCATTAATAACCTGCTTGGATTATCACGTGGTGCTTTTGGCCTCATTCTTATTTTGGCTGCCTTTGGGATGTTCTTTATTGGCGAATGGGCTGAGCGAAAGTTTCCAAGGGAAGAGTACTAATTGTACTGTAACAAATTTGATTAAATGCTAATCATTTAAAATTTAGAGAGATGAATATGCGATTAAAACTGGCCATGGCAATCATTCCTTTGGGAATTATAATTGCCGCAGTGCCTGAAAATACAACCAGACCATATAAATTAACTGCACCACAACTATTGGACGAAGTAAAAGAAGGAATACAGTTTGTATCGACCGATGAAGTGGCAGACATGCTCATTCAGAAAGATCCATCGTTGCAGTTAATCGATGTACGCGATAAAGACAGCTACGATAAATTCCATTTGCCGGGTGCTATTAATATTCCATTAGCCGATCTTCTTTCAGTTGAAAACGAAGATTACCTTAACCAGGATGTGAAAATGAATGTATTCTACTCCAATGGAACAACTTCATCTAACGAAGCCTGGATGATTACCCGCCAGCTTGGATATATTAATAACTACGTGATGCAAGGCGGATTAAATCATTATGCCGAAACCATTATGAACCCATCAGCACCAGCATCAACCAGTCCTGATGATGAGTTTGCAAGATATGATTTCAGGAAAGGTGCCAGTGCAGCACTCGGTGGCGGCAACCTAAACGCAGCTGCTGAAGATGCACCATCAGCACCAAAGCCAACCATCAAAAAGAGAGCGAAGAAGAAGCGTGTGGCAGGTGGCTGCTAAACTACATATCCAATAATTCTTTTTGTATCTTTATTTACAGAAAGTTAAACATGAAATACACCGGATGCCTGTTCAATAGAAAATAACCGGGCAGGCATCCGCTTTTTAATATGAGAAGTTTCTTCGAGTAATTACTCCTAAATCAAAGGACATGGGGTGCTTACCGATGGGATTGGTCGGAAACAATCAATCCTCCCGATTTCTGAAATGGCTCAGAATGACTTGGAAAGGAGAAAGGAAAAAGACTAATTGCAAAGCTTGATGCTGAGAGAGTGCATGCTTATAATGCTTCATTAGCATTTAGCAACTAACGCACAATAGGCTTAATAGCGTTCCCTTTCTGCTTTCATTTATTTAGTATCAATTATTAATAGAATGGAAACAGAATTTCTTTTTTACCTGGCTATATTTTTCACATCTATCCTCTACTCCTCAGTAGGGCATGGAGGTGCAAGCGGCTACCTGGCTATAATGGCTTTATTTGCCATTGACCCAATTTATATGCGGGCATCCGCCTTAACGCTTAACATGTTTGTAGCCGGCATCTCTTTCTTCCATTTTTACCGAGGCGGTCATTTCAGGCTAAAGCTGCTATTGCCGTTTATTGCCTTGTCTATCCCTATGTCATTTATTGGTGCCAGACTTGATGTCAACCCCTACACCTATAAAATTATCCTCGGCATTTTCTTATTGATAGCTGTAATAAGGATGCTTTTCTTCACCAAGTCAGAGAAAGAAGCGAAGCCTATTTATTTGCCATTAGCACTTGTTTTTGGTGCTGTGCTAGGTTTTTTCTCAGGCATGATTGGCATCGGAGGAGGCATCATCCTGAGCCCTTTGCTCCTGCTTATGGGTTGGGCCACAATCAAGGAAACAGCAGCCATCTCAGCCATCTTTATCTTTCTGAATTCGGCCAGTGGCATTCTAGGGGTTATCGCCAAGGGATTTGAGCCTATCAGCAGCATATACATTTTAATTGTACTTGGAATTATTGGTAGTATTATTGGTTCGCAACTGGGACAAAAAAGGCTGACACCGCGCTATCTGATGTATATGCTATCATTTGTGCTGTTGTTTGCCAGTTTTAAACTCTTTTACTTTGCCTGATGAAGTCAATTACAGGAATCATATTAGCCGGCGGACTCAGCTCACGCATGGGACAAGAAAAAGGATTGCTCCAATACAAAGGGCGTGCTTTAGTAGAGTATAGTATTGATGCTCTTAAACCTATGTGCTCAGAAATTATCATCAGCTCTAACAATGCAGAATATGAGCAGTTTGGCTTTCGGGTGATTGCAGACGTGTATCAGAAAGTTGGTCCTATTGGCGGCCTTTACTCCGCTCTGGCTGAAACTGGCACAGAAGATGTTATTGTATGCCCTTGCGATATGCCCTTTATCACCACCGAATTATTCGATAAGCTATTGAATGAAAAAGGTAAAAATAAAGCCGCTATTGCCGTATCTGCTGCCAACAAAATATATCCGACATTAGGCTATTACCATAAAAGCTGCTTGCCGGTTATTCTTCAATTCATCGAACAAAGACAATATAAATTACAACTATTGATGAAAGAGCTAAAGGCTCAAACTATTTTGATTGAGGATGATAAAAGTCTTTTAAACTTTAACTCACCGGAGGATTTAATTTGAAACAATACCCTAACATACTAATGGTTGCCGGCAACGGGCGAAATGTTGGAAAAACACTCCTGTCGTGCCGCATAATAAAGCACCTGGCTGAATCAACCGATGTGTACGCTGTAAAAATATCATCGCACTTTCATAGTCTGGATAATGAGGCGCACATAATAACCTGCACTGATGATTTCACCATTGTGAAAGAAACCCTTGATACCCGCAAAGATAGTTCGCGCATGTTGAGAGCAGGCGCTTCTGAAGTATTCTATGTACAATGCAAGAATCCTCATCTTCCCCTAATGTTTGCATCATTAACGAACTATCTGCCAAAAGATAAACCTGTTATTATTGAGACAGGTGGCTTGTATAACTTTATTAATCCCCACGCTTTGTATTACATCAAAGGAGAAGACTCATCAAAGCAAAAGCCAATGAGAGACGGAAATAATATAATTGTGCTATCGCCTGATGAAGCTTTAGTATTCAATGTGGAGAGCGTTTTTTCAGATGAGTCTCTGTTAAAAATCCAGGACTATGAGAGAGTATAAAGACGCGTTAAAAATAATCGTTGATCAAGCTGAAACGCTACCATCAGAAAGCGTTTCACTTATGCATGCTTATCAAAGGGTTTTAGCTGAAGATGTTTGCATTGACATGGATATGCCGCCATTTAACAAATCGGCCATGGACGGTTATGCCTGCCGCAAAAAAGATCTTACTAATACGCTTACAGTAGTTGAAACCATCTTCGCTGGAAAAAATCCCGAACATATAATCGGCGAAAATCAATGCGCCAAAATCATGACTGGTGCCGTCGTTCCCGAAGGGGCCAACTGTGTGTTTATGATTGAAGATGCAGAAGTGATTGATGAAAAACATGTCCGTTGTACCAATATCAATACCAAGAGTAACATAAGCCTTCGGGGTGAAGATGCGCAATCTGGCGATTTACTACTCCCTGCATCTACCTTGTTAGAAGCGCGCCATATGCCACTATTGGCTATGGCAGGTAAAAGCACTGTTCAAGTATACAGGCAGCCCCAGGTAACTATAATTGCAAGTGGAACAGAGCTTGTTGAACCCCATGAAACGCCTCAACCATTTCAAATTCGAAATTCCAATTCATCGCAATTACTAGCACAGCTGCAGCAGCTCAATATAAAAGGACATTATAGAGGAATTACCAAAGATGAAGGCCCTCTGCTGGCAGAACAAATCAACATTGCCCTACAAGAAAACGATGTGCTGATATTAACAGGTGGGGTTTCGGTTGGTGAATACGATTTAATACCAGATACACTTCAAAACCTTGGTTATGAAATAATAGTATATAAAACGGCCATTCAACCAGGTAAGCCCATGGTATTTGCCAGAAAAGGAAAAAGCTACTGTTTTGGGCTTTCCGGCAACCCGGTATCGTCGTTTATACAGTTTGAATTGTACACACGTCCATTCCTATCAGCCTTAATGGGCCATCCATATAAACCAAAAGAGCTGATACTTCCTCTAAACACTGATTTTGGCAGGAAGAAAGACGCTCGTTTGCTCTTTGCACCAGCTATCATCAATGAACGAAGTGAAGTGGTGCCCCTTGAATTTCATGGTTCGGCGCACATTAACGGTTTAAGCAATGCGCAGGTGCTATTTGAAATACCTATAGGAGTTAAAGAACTTAAAAAAGGAGATTTAATCAATGTTAGATGCCTATAACAGAAAAATTACTTATTTACGTGTTTCGGTAACTGACCGGTGCAATTTAAGATGCCGCTACTGCATGCCAGAAGAAGGTATTCAGTTGCTAAAGCACGATGATGTACTGTCTTTGGAAGAAATAGCAGAGGTGATTCGTGAAGGCGCTAAAATGGGCCTTAAAAAGATACGACTAACAGGTGGTGAACCTCTGGTAAGAAAAGGGATTGTGCAGTTAGTGGATATGATTAAGCAGGTGGAAGGCATTGAGGAAATTGCCATGACCACCAATGGCGTTTTGTTGAGTAAATACGCCAAAGACCTTAAAAAGGCTGGCCTCAATCGAGTCAATATCAGCCTGGACACACTTGATGCAGAAGAGTTCAGAAGTATTACCAGGCTGGGCAATATTAATGATGTAAAAAAGGGCATTAAGGCAGCTCAGGAGGCAGGCCTCACGCCTATTAAAATCAATGTGGTCAAAACAAAGTTTTCAAACAAACAAAACATTGATGCCATTAAGCAATTCTGCCTTGATGAAGGCCTGAACATTCGTTTTATTCATCAGATGGATTTGGAAACCGGTGATTTCTCGGTTGTTGAAGGTGGAGAGGGTGGCAATTGCCAGCTTTGCAACCGCCTTCGCCTAATGGCCAATGGCGACATTAAACCCTGCCTTTTCAGCAACAGTGGCTTTAATGTTAAGAAGCATGGCATTACAGAAGCCTTTCAATTGGCCCTGGGGGCCAAACCTCTGGAAGGTACCATTAATCAAAATCATAAGTTTTACAATATTGGAGGTTAAACTATGTCTGATAAATTAACTCACATAAACAAAAACGGGGAAGCCAACATGGTTGATGTAGGCGATAAACCTATTCAAAAGCGTACAGCCCGAGCAACTGGCTTTATCAAACTAAAGGCCAATACTGTAAGTTTGATAAGTAATAACATGATGAAAAAAGGCGATGTATTATCCGTTGCGCGCATTGCCGGCATTCAGGCAGCCAAACAAACACACATACTCATTCCGCTGTGTCATGCCTTACAACTAACCAAGGTTGATGTCAGCTTTGATATTAAAGAAGATGGCATAATGGTCAATTCCTTATCGCGCTGCCTGGGTCAAACAGGTGTGGAAATGGAAGCACTAACCGCCGTTAACGTGGCGTTACTAACAATTTACGATATGTGTAAGGCCGTTGATAAAGATATGGAAATGCTTGATATTCGTTTAGTTGAGAAAACAAAAGTCTGACCGTTTATTTATTGCATCAGTAAAAACTACAGAGATGAAGATTCAAATAAAATCAGTTAATATATCGGAAAAGAAAGGCACAAAAAAAACGCCTTTTAAAAGTATTACTCTTAACCACCTGGGAGTTGATGGCGACGCTCATTCAGGGCATTGGCATCGGCAGGTGAGCTTGCTTGGTACCGAAAGCTACCAGAAAACGGAGGATGCTTCGGGCACAAAACTAAACTTTGGTGATTTTGCCGAAAACATCACAACTGAAGGATTAGCGCTGCATCACACCAAAATATTCGACCGCTTTGTTAATGATACCATTGAACTGGAAGTAACGCAAATAGGTAAAAAGTGCCACAATGGTTGCGAAATCAAGGAACTGACCGGCGACTGCGTTATGCCCAAGGAAGGGATTTTCTGCCGAGTACTGAAAGGTGGTGCTCTAAAGCCAGGTGATGTTTTAAAATATGTGCCACGTATCATCAACGTGCATATCGTCACATTAAGTGATCGTGCTTTTGAAGGCATCTATGATGATAAGAGCGGTCCGTTTACTGAAAAACTGCTCAGCACATATTTTGATGAGCAGAACAGGCAATACAGTTTTAATCGCACTATTCTTCCCGATGATGAACAACAACTGAAAAACACCATTCTCCAATTGGTGGCTAGCGGAGTGGACATCATCGTTACAACTGGCGGAACTGGTATTGGCCCGCGCGATATTACTCCCGATGTCATCAAACCACTGCTGGAAAAAGAAATTACCGGCATTATGGAAGCCATCAGAATGAAATACGGTATTGATAAACCTAATGCTCTACTTAGTCGCAGTGTAGCCGGAGTAATGAGACAAACCCTTGTTTATGTGCTGCCGGGCAGTGTTAAAGCGGTAAAGGAATACCTGACAGAGATAATACCAACTATTGAACATTCATTGAGAATGTTGCATGGTATTGACTCCCATTAAACAGATACTTTCGGCACTACCCTTGCAATTGGCACTGAATGTCCTTTTTTTCCAATTAATATAGTTAGCTCATAGCTAGTTTTGTATGGTCAAACAAAATAAAACAAAGCTTTATGAACAAATTAATCGCATGGGTTGAGATACCGGTATTGGATATGCACCGGGCTGTCGACTTTTACAACGCAGTTTTTAAGCTATCCCTAAAGGCTATGGATTTTGGAAATGAGAAGATGGCCTTCTTTCCCAATGACGAAGGAGCTTTATCACAAGCAAAAAACTTCAATCCTTCGAAAGATGGGGTATTGGCAAGTTTTAATGTTGCAGATTCGATGGAATCCACCATTGAGCATATAATTGAAAGAAATGGAACCATTGTATTCCCCAAAACAAAAATTGAGGCGGAAGGGAGAGGTTACTTTGCCATCTTTATTGACAGTGAAGGGAATAAAATTGGACTTTACAGCCAAAATTAAGCCAAGTACAAATTTGCAGGGAGTCAAGTCCCTGCTTATCTTTACATAGTGAATTTCAAAATCATACACCCGTCCCGTCAATTAGCAGGCATTGTAAAGCACTACTGGCTTATGGAGTTCAGTTATGAGGCCAAAACAGTACACAACCAACGAATTGTTCCAACCGGTTTGCCGGAGTTAACTTTTATCTTGGGTAACAAAATCACTTCCCAAAGCGTTTCCGGCTATTTTAATTCACATACACTTATATCAGGCCAGCAAAATTCGTTTTACGACATACAAGCTTCAGGCAAACTAAAGCTGTTGGCAGTCACATTATTTCCTTCTGGCTTTGCTCAGATCTGCAAACACCCTGCCAGTGAACTATTTAACCAAACAATCTGTGCCCGACAAATTTGGGGGCAATCCATTTCTGAAGTTTGTGAACAATTGTATGAATCAAACAACTTACAACAACAAATCTTATTAATAGAACATTTTTTAATAAAGCAAATGGCTGAACAAAAGCCTTGCTACAAAACAGAAAGAGTCAGACACATCATTCCACACATTGATCCGGCTAAAAAGATGTCTATTCAATCCATGGCTGAACAAAGCTGCTGGAGTCGAAAAAATTTTGACCGTTCATTTAAATCATTGGTGGGATGTAGTCCGAAACAGTTTACTAATATCATCCGCTTTCAGTACGCACTTCATCTAAAATCAAAGCAGCCTCATCTGTCATTGTTTGATGTTGCCTTTCAAAGTGGTTACTACGATCAAGCACATATGAATAATGACTTTATTAAATTGGCAGGTCTGACACCAAGGCAGCTTTTCAGCTCATGCCCTCCGCATTCTGATTACTTCGGTTTTTAAAGCTATTAAATTTGGTATTTCAAAAACAAGCATTACTTTTGTTCGTAAATTTACGAACAATCATTACAGATGTTTAACGAACAACAAACAAAACTGGCCAGATACGCCAAAGCACTCGGACACCCCGTTCGGATATATGTGTTGCAAACCCTGGCCAAACAAACCTGCTGTTACAGTGGCGACTTAAGTGAGGTATTACCGATTGCCAAATCAACTCTGTCGCAACATCTAAAGGAGTTGAAAGAGGCTGGTTTGATTCAAGGAGAAATTGAAGCGCCTAGGATAAAATACTGCATAAATAAAGCCAACTGGGCTGAGGCGCAGGACTTACTTAAAGCATTTTTTGAAGACTAAAAAATTTATCAATCCTGTTCGTTGTTTTACGAATGACGAATAATTTAAACACAATATTATGGATATTAAAGTACTAGGCACCGGATGTGCTAAATGTAAATCATTAGAGGAAGTAACACGTAAAGCGGTTGAAGAAAAAGGCATTGATGCAAATGTTGAGAAGGTAGAAGATTTGATTCAGATTATGACTTATGGTGTAATGACCACACCCGCATTAGTAATCGATGGCAAAGTCGCTGTTAAAGGACGTGTTCCTTCTGTTGAAGAAATCAAGGATTTATTATAAGCACTAATACAACTAACCTTTTCATTTATTCTTATTATGACTAAAATATTCTACACTTTTGTGGTTGGGGTCACAATATTACTAACTGCTGGCTGCAATTCTAATAAGCAAAAAACTAAGACCGAAACAGATTGCAGTTCGTGTGAATCTCAAAGCTGCTGTAGTTCAAAAACAAGTACTACAACCATTGACACCAGCAAAGTCAATGTAGTTTATTTTCATGCTACCAGGCGTTGTGCCACTTGCGAAGCTGTTGAAAAAGTTACGAAAGAAACTTTGGCTAAATATTTCGATACTACTGTCCCGTTCCATTCTATTAACCGCGAAGTAGAAAAAGAATTGGCAAAGAAATATGAGGTAGAGTGGCAAACCCTTTTAATCATGAAAGGTGATCAGATTAAGAACCTGACCAACGAAGCCTTTTTAAATGCCCGTACCAAACCAGAAAAGCTGGAAGCGTTGATTAAATCAACAATCGAATCAATGTCATAGTATGGAAGTATTACAGAATTTGTTGGAAAACTCTCAGCTTCCAATTTTATCAGCATTTATACTGGGACTGATGACAGCTGTAAGCCCCTGCCCATTGGCAACTAACATCACAGCCATCGGTTTTATCAGTAAAGATATCAAAAGTCAAAAGCGAGTATTTATCAATGGTCTTGTTTACACATTAGGACGGGCCATTTCCTATACTGGTTTGGGTTTTATCTTCTTTTTCGGCTTAAGCCAGTTTCAACTTTCAGGCTTTTTTCAGGAATGGGGCGAAAAACTATTAGGTCCTTTGTTAATAATCATAGGTCTGTTTATGCTCGGAATTATTAAACTAACTATTCCAGGCCTTGGCTTCTTAAACGATAAGCTGGAAAAGAAAGCCGGCAATAGTTACTGGGGAGCACTATTATTAGGTTTCGCATTTGCCTTAGCATTTTGTCCATATAGCGGCGTACTCTACTTTGGCATGCTGATACCCATGACCATAGCAAGTGCCGAGGGGCTTTATTTACCCATTGTTTTTGCACTGGCAACAGGCATACCTGTCATGATCTTTGCCTGGTTAATTGCCTACAGTATTGGCTCAATAGGCAGCTTCTATAATAGGTTAAAGAATTTTGAAATCTGGTTCCGACGTGCTATCGCCATTTTATTTATCGGCGTCGGTATCTATTTTGTGATAACCTTAATATTTTAGTAATGAGATTACAAAAGCGCTTAAGCATTTCAACACAAATAGCATTAGCTCTACCTGCTATTATCGTATTGTTCTATTATTTGCAGCCACTTGTCGACTATATGACATATGAACTATTTACACTTAAGGCTGATTCCCATTGGGGGCAAGTAATAAACTTCTTTTTCTATGATAGTATTAAAATTATTATACTGGTTTTCTTAATCAGCTCATTGATGGGCCTTGTTAATACCTATTTTCCGGTAGAAAGACTAAGAAATTACCTGACTACAAAAAAGCTGTATGGGCTGCAATATTTATTTGCTTCATTATTTGGTGCTGTGACTCCATTTTGCTCATGCTCCTCTATCCCATTGTTTATTGGCTTTGTGCAAGGAGGTATCCCATTAGGAGTCACCTTTGCCTACCTCATTACCTCGCCTTTAGTAAACGAAGTGGCTGTAGCTATGTTCCTGGGCTTCTTTGGCTGGAAAACCACACTTATCTATGCTACAAGCGGCATTTTCCTTGGAGTCATTGGCGGTTTCCTACTTGGCAAGCTAAAGCTTGATCGCTACCTGGCCGATTGGGTTCAGCAAATACAGCGCAATGCAGATCCGGCTAACATAGCTGATTTTGAGTTAGAAAACCAGAGCTTTACTGAACGACTGCCTGCCATTATTGCAGATGGATGGGGCATCGTCCGAAAAGTACTGCCATACATTATTCTGGGTATTGGAATTGGTGCACTCATGCATGGTTTTGTTCCTGAGAATTTCTTTTCAGAGTATCTGTCTGAGGACAAATGGTATGCCATCCCATTGGCAGTTATTATGGCTGTTCCGCTATATGCCAGTGCATCAGGAATTGTGCCAATTATACAGGTATTTGTGGCCAAAGGCGTTCCCCTGGGCACAGCCATTGCTTTTATGATGGCCGTTATAGGGCTTTCATTGCCTGAAGCCACACTGCTTAAAAAGGTTATGCAATGGAAGCTGATAGGCATATTCTTCGCAACCATCACTCTGTTTATTATCCTGTTAGGCTATCTCTTTAACTGGATATTATAAAATAATTCCGGCAAAGCCAGATAATTAACCTTGCTTTGCCGGAATTCATATAGTGTTTGTGTATTAATGAGCTTATTCAGCCGGATTCCACCAATTACCAGATATCAGCAACATATTAAGTAATGTTATTGTATCGCTGTAATACGTTTCATTAACAAACCGGTTTAGCCAATCCCACCCTTCGTTAAGATAAGCCTGGTATTTAACATCGGTGGTTGATGCTGTGATGACAGGTGCTATAAATGCCGCACTCGAATAGTTGTCCATGGGCTTCCCATTAAGATAATATCCCATTTTAATGTTAGCCGGATGACCGCCTGACGCATCCACAAAGAAATCCGTTAAGGTGGCCATCGCACTTTTCGCATCACTGCCCCCAAAGTGCAAATAGTCAGCCGAAATCCGCCATGGGTAACGACAGGCATTCCAGCTGTAGTGATTTGTTTGCTTATACTCATCCAGAAAATATTCAGGTGCAGGCTGTGGTGTTTTTCCGACTACAAAATCGGGCATCAGGCCTTTTTCCGGACTATAATTTTTAGTCATTTCATCAATCATTGAATAGACCTCCTCAATGGCTTCGAGCCATAAGGCATCACCTGTTACCGCATAGAAGCAACGCATATGTCCGGTCATCCAATCTGAAGAACGCGTTGTATAGGGATCGCTATCCCAATCGCCAAGCATCATCCGTTTGGAAGATGACGAAAGGCAACTTTCTCTGAGCCCTGCTATAACATCTTTTGCCATTTGTAAATAATTAATAGCTCCATCAGATCCCCATTGTTTATCGGCCAATAACAAGGCATATGCAATATCCATATCTCCATCGGTGGCACTAGCTTGTCAGTATTGGCTTTCTTCACTTTCATGAATTACCCACGACATACATTTTGAATTACCACTGCTGTAATGCTGATAACACATATTAAGCATTCCATCGAAGTACTTTTTGGCGTTAACATCGTAACCCGCCATTAAGGCCAACACAATCATTCCGTAACCATGAGCTTCAGAAGTTGTTATTTCTGAACCATCACCACCGGTACCTTTCATGCGCACATAATAACCGCCACCCGGTGTCTGACCATTTGACTCCCTCATATACTTCTTTAACCAATACTGATAGTACGTTACCACATCGTTATTTAATTCCTCCTGGCTCAGGTTATTGGGCTTGATACTATTTACAAATGTTTGAGCCTGCGGAAATGGTTTTATTGCTTCTGACGGTTCATGTATAATTAATGAGCGCCCATTCGGTCTTACAGGAACCTCATCAGAATTACATGCACTTAATGACAAACTGGTAAACAATATAAAAAGACCTCTCAATTTCATGATTTCAGGGTTAAAGCGGAACACTATTTATTAAAGGAGCTGAAGGCAATGCCAATTGAAGAAATACTTGCTACCAGGAAAAGATTTTCAACTAGCTACAAAGGATTTGCTACCACTCTGCCAATAGCGTTCCGCCGGTATAACTTGATTTATTTTGTAGTATAGGCAATCGCCGGAATCATCCACCCTCCGTGCTGTAACCATTGCTCCGACCAACGCCACCTCTGCGCAGGATCATCATCATATGGCATAGGCCTGAACGCAATATCCTGCTCATTATCAAATCCACCCGTAATACCATTGCAAATACCACCCATGTAATTCATCGATTTACCATCTTCTTTATAATCAGGATTATTTCGTCCTGCTCCATGCAGCATACATACATTGTAAGGATTGAGGCCAAGCACCCAATTTATTTGATCAAATGCATAGTTAGCGGCAGCCTCCTGCATTTCATTGTTTAATAAGTTTTTCGACTTCAGCATTGCCGTAGCCAATGATGCCAGACGAGCGTTTTCACCTTGCCACCAATAACCTGTTTCGTTATGATGTGGCAGAAAGAAAGCCGTTCGTGCTTTTGGCTCATTAGTTGATTTTATCAGTTGACGTGCATAGCCAAAAGGATTAGTTACTTCTTTTGTCACCCATAACTCAAAACTCAAAGCTTTAGCAATAAATACCTTCGCTTCTTCTTGCAGATGCACATCGTTTTCAATGGCAAGATAATGTGTCATTGCAATAACAGGCAGTCCTGCTTCAGCACCATGAAAAAACGGACGCTCACCATGCTCATCGGCCCGCAACCAATATTTCCCGTTTACATCACTCATAAGGCGTGCTTTAAGTGAACTCGCCCTGATACGGGCATCGGTCATATATATATCATTTCGTGTGGCCTTGAATAACTCAGTGGCAGCTAGCAAGGCACAATAGTCATCAATAATATTTTCCTTCCCGTCATCACAATACATCAGGTTATTTTGCTTTAAATGCTCATAACCTTTGATAGCGGCATTCAGGTATTGACCCGCATTAAACTCCCCATTAAGATCAGCTGAGTATGAACGCGCCAAGGCAGCAATGGCCATACCCCCACCTTCTCTTAAAGCAGCCTGGTAACGTTCATTGCGCTTACCATCCTGCCCCTCATACGCACAAATCTGACGTTGCTCCGGATCTTTGGTCCAACCAGCAAAAACAGTGGTATAAAAGTAACCGGCATCATCCTGTACCTTAACCAGATAGTCGGCACCATGAGCTGCTTCCTTTGTCAACTCATGCAACAACTGGTGATTAGCAATATCAGAGCCTTGAATTACATCATGCGCTTCTAACATATTCCAGACCATCATAGGGAGCTGCTGAGGTGTCATGTAATTGGAAAAACTCAAATGGCTCAGGTACTTGCCCTTTTCACCGGAGGCATCGTACCACCCACCACTTACATCAACCGTGTCTTTACGCTCCCCAAAAAAAGTCATTACCTTATCCTTGTCGTCGTAAGGCGATACACACCGCTGCTGCTGAAAAGCTTTAATTAGCAATGGCAATAAGTCGGCTGCCTGTGACGTATTGGAAATAATGAATGGTTCTGAAAGCACAAAGCCATCATTAACAATAGCTTTTATTCGAAATGTACCAAGCTGTTTAAATTCAGAAAACAGCGCTTTATAAGCATTACCAGTATGCCAGTTATCAATTGCGCCACCCAATTCGAACTTTCCTTCAAACACCAGCTCATCCTGTTGATTGATAATCTCGAACTTTGAAGGAATAACATCTGACTTAATTTGAAATACAGCAGACTTATAAGCCTCGGTCTCATAACCTACATGGTTAATCAGGAAAATCCCATCATCGGTTGTTTGCTTCTTACACGATAATAATGAAGTTATTAAAATAGTTAAGTACAAAAGTTTCTTCATGTGTTTAAGTTTATAATGGTTTAAGTATTTGGCTTAATTATGTAGCTATCATCTATTCAAAAGCTTCATTTGCTGATCTAATGTTTTTGATAATACAAGATTCCTGACAAATCACTTCTGCTAACAACATCATTTTATTTGTCAATTGGATATAACTCTCCCATTCAGCCTCATAACGAAGCATGCCCTATCTACCTATTTAATTATTGACTAGCTATTTAGAGATGGCATCATAGTATAATGCAGCAGCACCAAGCACGGCTATATCAGGCTGCTCACTTACCTCTATCTTCAGTTTTTCAATGGTTTTTTCATATTGAAACTTCCGAACTGCTTTCCACATGTACTCTTCGAAATATGGAAAGAAACGGCTTACATTACCACCAATCACTATACACTCCGGATCATAGGCATATAATATGGTTTTAACAGCTTGCCCAAAATCAAAACCAAACTGCTCCAGAATAGCCAAAGCAATTTTATCCTGTTTTTTAGCTCTTCGGTAAAGCACATCTGGCTTCAGGCCATACTTGGTTTCAAAATATTGTGTTGTACAGTAATATTCGTAATTATGATCGCGATAAGGAATACAACCAAACTCACCGGCCCCACAATTTGTGCCTGAGTATAAATGGTTATCTGTGATGACACCTGCCCCTAGTCCAACACCAACAACAATGCCTACTACATTGGCATATTTCTTTGCTTTCCCGAAGTACTTTTCTCCGATAGCAAAGCAGTTAGCATCATTATTTACATAAACACCTACCTTATAACGGTCAGATAGTAAATCGCCCAGGTGAACTTCGCGCCACGATGGCATATGCTCCACATTATACACTATTCCTTTTGATACATCAACAAGACTAGGCACCCCAATCCCAATGCCACCCACATCCTCATTAAACACCTGATCAATGGCATCCATAATATCTTTCAGGATGACTTCCTCTGAATTATGGTTATCTATTTCAAGCGCCAGTGATGCCTCCACAATATTATTTCGAACCCGTCCCACACGTAAGTGTTTTCCTCCAAGGTAAACACCTACAGCACACTGATTTTGAACTGTCATATCTTGTATCATATCTTTCGGTATGGATAGTTAGTAGTTTAATCTTCACCAACAGCATCAATATAAAGAGCTGCAGCACCTAAAATAGCAATTTCCTTCACTACAGACGGTACAATTACGAAATTTTCAAGAACAAACTGGTATGGAAAGGTAGCTATCTCTTTCCACATGGCTATTTTATAATACTCAAATGACCTGGAAACAGAACCTCCCAAAACTATGGCCTTTGGATCGACACTAAATAAAATAGTTTTAATCACCTTGCCCAAATGAGTACCATACTCGGCAAAAACAGACAGTGCTTTTTCATCACCTTCTGAAGCCTTCTGCGCCAATTCATTGCCACTTACATTGTATTTATTCTCAAAAAACTGTCCACTGCAGTAGTATTCATAATCGTGTTCCAGGTAAGGGATCATCCCAAATTCACCAGCTCCACAGTTTTGATCCGGCAGCAAATGCCCATTTTTGATAATACCTCCTCCTACACCAGTTCCGGTGATTAAACCAACGAAGTCATCATATTCCTGACCAGCACCATAGACACGCTCACCTACAGCGAAGCAGTTAGCATCGTTGTTGATGCATACAGGCAGTTCGAATTCCTTCTCCAATATGTCTTTTAACGGTATTTTTTTCCATGAAGGTATATTCTGCACGTCATAAACAACACCGTTGCTTGATTTAACCAGACTTGGCACACCAATACCTATTCCTTCCACTTCGGGCGTGATTACATCTCTAATCGTTTTTATGAGTGCCTGAGTTACATCAGGAGCATTATCAGTTTTGGGTACTAAACAAGAAGACACCTCAAGTATTTTATCACCTACAACGAGGCCTGCTCTCATGTTCGTTCCTCCCAAATCAACCCCTATAATTGTTCTTGTTTGTTCCATTAATTTTACATTTTGTTTTTGCACACCCATTGACGGGCATCTTCAGTGTACATCAGTTACCTCTCAAAATAACTCATGCAAAAAAGGTTTATCTCTCAGTTATTCATTAGAAGCAAAAGAAGAAACCGGCCTCATTTTCAGGTCGGCTTAGTTGAGTTAAAATCAGCCGGTTTCTTAGCAATTACTCAGATTATTTTATATTCCAGCCATCTATCCTATACTCCACTGACTCGGGCATGAGTTCATTGGCAATACGGGCTGTAACTATCTTCGTCTCATTGGGCATGATACTAATATAGTTGTCATCCCAAAATACAGGAACAATTACTTCATTGGTAGCCTTATCAAGCACCGCTGTTTCGACAAAGAATGCTATTTGATTTGATCTATTCTCAAGCTGACATTCAAAGTAGGTATAGTTTGCATCTTTATGTTGTGTCCATTGAGCGTTCACGTTAACCTCAGGAAGCGAATTAAGCAACTGAAGATTAGCATAATCCTTTGGAGGGGTATAAACCCATGTTGTTTCTTCAAACAACATCTCATCCGCCTTTGTGGATAACCAATAAAAGTTATCTGTCATTAGTTTACCTGCCTCATTGTGCAACTCCAAATTGATGAAGTAGGCTGTTGACAAGCCCTCTATTTCTGGCATTTCAAAAGCCAGCCCTGAGTTATGCGCATCCATATCAACCATTACCTTCTCAGCAAATAAAAGTTTGGAATTTATATCATACACTTCGATGCTTATACTGTGATTACTAAGCGTCGTATTGTAATCATTTACCCAATAAATATTCTTGTCTTTATAATTGTAAACAGCATTTAACGGAGCACATGCCTTTTTTGTGCCATAAAACGCTCCATTAGGCAGCAAATAGTAGTCATATAACTGCCAGAACATTTCAGGCCAGGCAGAATTAAGCATCCACTGAATAACACCTGTTGCCTCAAATTTATTAGACTGAAAAGCCTCGAACATTGGTCGAATCGCTTCATAATTGGACACCTGCGACTTGAAAGCAAATTCTTCAAGCGAAGTGGCTCCGCCATAGCGCTTGTTGAATGAATTTAAGTAACGATCCAATGAACCGAACTGGTGTCTGCCACAATGAAAATTCCAGGTATCGTTGATTGGCCATAACTTGTCAGCGGGAATCATCTTCTTAATACTTTCAACTGGTGGCACTTGTGGTCCAGGTCCTGTTTCGGTATTAAAGCCATAAGCACCTCCGGCAATAGTATCTATATACCAGTAAACAGGCGGAACATAGCCATATGGGCCTAACATTTTAACACCCGTTGAACCACTCACTACGCTATGATTATAATGGTCTGTTCCAAAATCCTGGTATTTACATGCTGCCAATATAGGTCGCGAATCATCTACATTGGTAATGTAATCATTCAACTTTTCTTCCAGCTCGGGTACTGGTAATTTATCACTTCCAAATACCCATAGAAATACACTGGGATGATTTCGTAAGTACAAAACCTGATCTCGATATGATAAGGCATGACGCTCAATCTCTTCTTTGCCTGTAATGGCCATAAAGTCAGTTTCGGGACGACCGCAATAAGGTTCCCATTCCCAATGACAACTCCAACCAACCATAATCAGCAAACCATTCTCATCAGCTGCATCATATATCGTTTTATCACGTCCCCAAAAACCTTCTAAACGAATACAGTTCAGGTTCATATGCTTTACGTATTCGACCTGAGCCCGAACTTTAGCTTCACTATCGGCCAAGAACATGTCATCTACCCATCCGGCACCTTTAATGGTTAAGGGCTTACCATTCACTTTCCAACCTTTATGGCCTTGTTCATTCCAGTACTCTTCTATTTGGCGAATTCCAAAACGCGTGCTAATCTCCTGCGATACCTGACCATTAATTTTAGCACTAACGGTCATAGCATACATGTTCGGCTCACCAAGGTTATTGGGCCACCACAACTTTGCATTCTCAACTTTAAGCAGTGATGCATCTTTAGATGTAATAGCAATGTCTTTTGACTCTCCTGCCTTCAGTTCTATTTGCTTTGCAACCTTTCCAATCTCTTCAATAAAAGCTTCAACAGTTACTTTCTGCGGACTTTCGGAATGATTTGTTACCAGGGCTGTCACCGTTAATTCAGCATGATTGACGTGATTTTCGTCCAACTTAGTACTAACAAAAGGTGATTCGATAGATACTGCACCACTTTTTATTAACTCAACGCCACGCCATAAACCCATATTCTGATCGGGCGCTGCAGGATTCCAGTCTACAAAACCAATGGTTAAATCGCCTTTAACAGGAGGAATGATTTCAACAGCCATAACATTGTTACCAGGCACTAAATAATCACTGGCATCAAATGTCCATCGGCTAAATGGTCCTTCAATAACAGTAGCTTTACCTAATTGATGCCCATTAAGCCAGATATTTGCTTTATAGTTCAATCCTTCAAAACGAAGTTGATAAGTTGCCTGCTTATCAAAGTTTTTTACTTCGAATGTTTTACGATACCACCATGGCTGTTTAAAACGCGAATCATCAATCCTATCAATATTATCGCCCATGAATAAATCATCGTATTCTCCATTCTCACGTAAAATAGTCATTACGGTTGCCGGTATATCACCTTTCACCCAGCTATCGGAATTATAGGCAGTTTTACTTAACTCTGCACCAGTTACCGGCACTTGATCTGCTGACTGAATGAACCAGTTACTATTCAACTCTGTCATATATTCCGCTTTTTCACTTGATGTACATCCTGTCAAAACAATGACTGAAAGACATAACATCCAATTACTTAATACAGATAGTTTCATTTAATAATGTTTTTTGGTTTGCAGCAAATATGCACAAATATTATCATCCATGCAAGCGCTTGCATTTTTTTACACAAAAACATTGAGCCTGATTTAAATTCTTAATCATTAGATTTATTGACTAATGCTTAAATGATGAATTTCGTATTAACAGCTGAATAGGCTTTAATGTGATTGAACTATCAGATACACCATCGTTAATACATTTTATTAACTGAGTTACTGCGGCCTTACCCATTTCATAACCAGGCATATCAACTGCCGATAAGGAAGGTGTTACAAATTCATTACAACGCTCATTCCCAAGCGAAATTATGGATAGCTCCTCAGGAAGTTTAATTCCCAAAGCCTTAACTGCCGAGGCTATAATTAAGCCAGAGGAGGCACTTGCCGCAACAATACCATCAGGTCTCTGGGGCAAATTCATCCACAAGCGCACAGCATCACGTGCATCTTGCTCAGTCAAATCGCTTGACAACAAAAATTGAGACAATAACGGTAAACTATGCTTCTTTAAAGCATCTTTAAAACCTTCCGACCTCTCCTCAAACACCTTTGAAGAAACCACTCCTGCCAGGTGAGCAATACGTTTACATCCTAAATTAATTAAATGCTCAGTAGCGACATATCCAGCTTCATAATTATCAACAACAATTTTTGGTCCGGGGACAGCATAACTAACCCTATCGAACATAGCAACCGGGATACTTTTTTTGACGAAAACATTAAAGTGATCAACATTGTCTGTTTCCATAGTTAAACAACACACCAACCCATCCACTCGGGCCGAATTCATCACGCGCGTCATTTCAACCTCTTGCTGCACACTTTCATTGGTTTGACTAATAATAACATTATATCCATTATCTCTGGCCACCTCTTGTATACCACTCAATGCTTTGGCAAAAAACTGCGAACCAAGATGTGGAATAATAACCCCAATTACATTCGTTTTATTCTTTGAAAGACTTGACGCCACCAAATTCAGCTCATAACCTAAATCTCTTGCTACCGCTTTAACTTTGTTTTTAGTTGCCTCACTGATTTTAGCATTATCATTTAAGGCTCTCGAAACTGTTGATGGTGAAATATTAAGCTCTTTGGCTATATCATTAATGGTTATTTCGCCTTTCTTCTCTTTAGGGGACATTTTGCTTTTATTGATTAAAAGTGCAAAGTAACAAAAATTAAGCGAAGTAAAGCAGTGGGAGCTGGGTTAGGCAGCTCCCATCTGATAAACACTTAATTATAATCGTGCCCCTTAGGCTTAAAAATCCAGCAGAAACCTTCTCCATGAGTCTGAAATAGTATCAACTCATCATCCGAGAGCTTCTTCAATTCATATTTACCTCCTTTAGTATTGTCAAGGTACGTACCATAGGCACCAACCAAATCAGCGCCATTAATTGACAGTGTCTGCTTGTCCAGGTCAAGAGTAAAACTACCCGTTTTCACCTCACCATCATGCATGTAGGTATAATTGAATCCACCATTTAAGTCAAACGTCATTTCAGCATTAATATCTGACACAACAGAACCTCCAGAACCCGGGTCTCCGGCATTCCACCAGAAAACTGTCCAATCAGCCGGATCAACCATGAAAAAATGCAGACCAACACCACTACCCGCAAAAGGATTACTATCCGGACGATCGGTTGCAAATACCCAGGTTTTTCCTTCACCTTCACAACCCCCTGTTAACATTTTTAATTCAGGAACTTCACATATTGCAGGATCGGTATTCTCAACCACTAACTTATGATTTAATTCTACTGTGGAAGGACCACCTGAAATCAATAATTTGTTATCATATTCACCTTTAAAAGGAAAATAAACATCTAATTTTTGCTCCTGTGAATGAATCCCATTATCAAAGAACCAGTTTAATAAAAAGGCATCTTTACCTTCAAAAGAGTAATTAAAATTATTACCATCAATTTTATCAACCTTGATTTCACCGCTAGGATCGGGACCAAGATCTCTTAATTCAACCTCAGGCGAACATGAGACCATTAAAGCTGCCACCAGAAAAGTAGCTATGTATTTTATATATTTCATCGGATAACTTTTTAAATTCATTAATAAGGATTCTGCTCAAGATTTGGATTCAATCCAATTTCAGCCTGCGGTATCGGCATTAAACGTTTATTGTCTGAATACCCATTCATCAGATTGCCTCTTCCGGTACGCACTAAATCCCAGTAACGATGCCCTTCCATCGCTAATTCAACACGACGCTCATGATAAACTGCTTCCAATGCGTCGGCAGAGCTTGTTGGATCAAGCCCAACTCTGGCCCTAACCCGATTAACACCATACTCCCAGTCACCGCCTGTGTGCGCATTAGCCTCGGCATGCCATAACAGCACATCTGCGAAACGGATTGCACGCCAGTTATTCGATGAATTGGACATATTCAAGCGCTCACTTGCCGGAATGTAATATTTCTTTGAATGATACACTTTCGCGTCATACCCAATACTATTGATGTGCTTGGTGCAAATGATTTCTTCATCATCTGATCCTTCCCACAACACATCTTTATCGTCTATGATAGTAGCTTCGCGACGCAAATCACCATCCTCATACTCATCATACAAATCTTGAGTGGGCAAATTAAAGCCCCAGCCCCAGCCACTTACTATTTCTCCATCGCCATTATACAGCTCGCGACTGCCTTGATAGATAGCTGTTACATTACCATCGTTAGAGTCACCCCATTCATCATCACCCTCTACTCCAAGATGTTGTATCTCAAAAATTGACTCAACACCATTCTCTCCCTTCTTTGTAAAAACATCTGCATAATTTTCTTCCAGATCATACCAATCATAATTATCGATAAAGCTTTGAGCCAAAGTTGCTGCTTCACTCCACTTCTCCTGGAAAACGTACATCTTTATCAGCATAGCTTCAGCTGCCCCACGTGTAGCACGACCGGCTTCCTGGTCAATTAATGTTACCGGATCTTTAAACTCAGTCTTGAAAGGCAGTTCTGGCGCAGCCTCTTTAAGATCCTTTTCGATTTGTGCATACACCTCAGCTTCAGTATTACGAGGTAATGTAAACTCCGAAGGCTGCAACACACTAGTAACAATCGGTACACCACCAAACACTTTAACTAAATGAAAATAATACCAGGCTCTCAAGAACTTAGCTTCTGCAATATAACGCTTCTGCACATCCATCGAAATGTTCTCATTTCCATCTATACCTTCAATCAACTTATTGGCACGATTAATTCCTACATACGGTTCGCGCCAGCGAGCCAGTAAAATGGAATTTTCGGTGTTAGCTCTAAAATTTTTCAGATCCTGACACTCAGCCCAGTCACCGTGTCCTTCACCACCTTTTTCGGCATCATCAGACACAACGTCACCAATCATCCACTCATGTATTTGCGAATAGTTGTAACGCGATAAAGGATCATAAACACCAACCAGTACATCATACGCAGCCTCATCAGATGTAAAAAATGATGCATCTGAAATATTTGGCGCAGGGGTATCTAATAAGTCCTGCGAACAAGAGCCCAGCAATGTGATAAGTGCTATTGCTATTGTAAGTATATTTAATTTCTTCATTTCTTTAATGTTTTAATTAACTACCTAATTAGAAGCTTAGGTTCATACCAAAAGTAATTGTGCGAGGAACCGGATAAGTAGCCCGATCAAGTCCGATAGACGTACCATAGCCGCCAACCTCTGGGTCATAGCCAGTATATTCGGTAAATGTGTAAAGGTTTTGTCCACTAACATATACCCTCAATGATTCCAGCTTTAACTTTGCTACAACACTTTCGGGCAATGTATATCCCAGCTGCACATTCTGAATTCTCAGATAGGAACCATCCTCAATATAACGACTGGAGATACGCGTATTGTGTGAGTCATCATTGACCATGCGTGCATTACGAGGATCATTGGTACTTCCTTCTCCGGTCCAGCGGTTCAGGCGTTCTTTAGCTGTATTCCAATAAGCTCTTGAACTTAACTGATAGTAACCTGGTCCGTTATAAACATCAATGCTGTAAACACCATTTAATAAAAAGTTAAAATCAAAACCACGGTAAGAGATACTACCATTGAATGCATACGTTAGCTCCGGAATAGGACTTCCGATAAAATCATAATCATATTCACCATCGCCGTCTGCATCACGATAACGTATATCACCCGGAGCTACATTATCAGGCACGCCGTCAGCTGCATTCTGGTAATAGACATTAATCTCCTCCCAATTCTGGAATAGTCCTTCAGCTACTAAGCCATAAAAATTAGAAACTGGGCGGCCTACCACGGTACGATTTACATTCCCTGAACTTCTGAAGTCACCATCATCAATTTGCGAGGCATCTCCCAGGCTCACCACTTCATTGTTAATGGTAGTAATATTTCCACCTATCGAATACCTTACTTGTCCAATCCTATCCTGCCAGTTAAGACCTAGCTCAACACCCGTATTTTTCATCTCACCTGCATTGAGCCATGGAGGTGTTTCAATACCGGTTTGCCCAGGTACCGGAGGCGTCAATAACATATCGCGTGTATTCTTGATATAATACTCAACACTACCAGAAAGACGTCCCCTGAAAAAGCCAAAGTCCAATCCTAAGTTTGTGGTTTCTACAGTTTCCCACTTTACTTCATCGTTACCTAAACTTTGAAAAGCAGAACCACTAATAATTGATTTAGGTATTCCGAATACATAGTTTAGCCCGGTTGACGCGAGGGTAGACTGTGTATATGCGGGTATTGCTCCCTGGTTACCTATCTGCCCCCAACCAGCGCGTAATTTCAAGTTACTAACCCAATCAACACCATCCATAAAATCTTCCTCTACAATGCGCCAACCTGCAGAGAACGAAGGGAAATATCCCCACTTTTCATTGGATCCGAATTTAGACGAACCATCAGCTCTGAAATTTGCAGTCAATAAGTAACGTCCGTTATACGCATAATTAACACGGGCTAAATAAGATATTTGACGGTTTTCAAAAAACGAACCATAAGAATTAGCTACTTTTTTATTCCTTGAGTTGTCAATTACTCTGTACTTTTCATCGTCAGTAGGCAGATTAGATACAGTTGTACCATCCCACTCAAATTTTTGCTCATAATAATCAGTACCGGCAGTGGCTGAAAAATCATGATTCTCGCCGAAAGTAGTATGGTAATTCATTGTATTTGTCCATGAAATAGATGTCTCCTTATCATGCCCCTTAAAAAGGGTATTTACATCATTCTTATCCGTGTTAGATACGTAATAAACAGGGTTATAATCATTACCCTCATCAAAAGCAAAGTTCGCACCAAAGTTGGTTTTAAATGTTAAACCTTTTAACAGTGTAACATCTGCATACACATTACCCAGAACCCGGAATGACTTGTCTTTATTAAAAGTATTATCAATAGCAGCAACAGGATTGTTTACCTGGTTTTTAGAAGCAGCATAGGAACCATCTTCGTTATAAACAGGTGTTACAGGTTCCATATTCAAAGGTGTAATCAGTAAGTTATTCCATTCGTCACCTTCTAAAACAGTAGATTGACTAGAGTTTGTAACAGTCAGATTTTCACCAACTTTTAACCAGTCTTTAATTTGATGCTCAGTATTAACCCTTAAAGACAGTCTCTCGTAATTAGTTTTGTTGATTACACCATCCTGGTTAAAATACTGCCCACTAATGAAATAGGTACTCTTGTCAGTACCACCGGAAAATGAAAGATCATAACTCTGAATCGCAGCATTTTTTTTCGAGATGGCATCAAGCCAGTCTGTTCCCCTACCTAAAGCCTCTGGGTTATTATATAACGGTGCCTGACCAGATGCAAGTAACGCTTCATTATTGAGCATGCCCCATTCACTAGCAGTTGTCAACTCGGGTGTATGTGCAAAATTCTGAACACCATAGTAACCACTAAAACTTACTTTCCCTTGTCCGGCCTTACCTTTTTTTGTCGTTAAAATAATAACGCCATTTGCACCTCTCGAACCATATATAGCTGATGCTGAAGCATCTTTCAGCACCTGCAATGATTCAATATCTTTAGCGTTGATGTGTGAGATATCATCAAGCATCATACCATCAACCACATACAACGGGGATGTATTATTAAGCGAACCTAAGCCTCTAATAGAAATGTTTGGTGATTCGCCAGGCGTACCCGAACCTTGCGTAACAGTAACACCAGCCATTTGCCCTTGCAGTGCCTGATCTACTGTTGCCACATCACGCTTGACTAACTCTTCGGGCTTAACCGTTGAGATAGCACCTGTAACATCTGATTTTTTTTGCACACCATAACCAACTACCACAACCTCATCCAAGTCAGTTACATCTTCCTCTAAAACAATTTCAAACTTAACCTGTCCATTAACAGAAACTTCCTGGGTTTTATACCCGACAAAACTTACAACAAGGACATCATTTTCCAATACTGTCAGTGTAAAGTTTCCATCAATATCAGTAATAGTCCCATTGGTAGTACCCTTTACCGAAACATTCACGCCAGGCAAGGTTTCTCCACTAATATCAGTCACATTTCCGGCGATATTCACCTCATTTTGCGCAAACACTTGCACTGTTGAAAAAATCAAAGCAAACAGCAATAAAAAAAATAAGCGCCTGCCAATTTGCATGACACAAAGACGTATACTTATGCCATTAATTGGATTTTCATTCATTTGATCTAATTTTGGTTAAACGATAATTATTATCAAAAACTGACACAAATATGCACTGACATTTTTTATAATGCAAGCGTTTGCATTTTATTTTACTTTCATGCAATACTCATTGAAGTGAAAAATATCAAGCGAAAGCAGCTACAGTAAGGTTTACAGCCGCATATAAAATTTACATTTTTTTACAATTTAACCTGAAGTAGACTAATGCGGAAAGAATAGTACGCGAGGATTCTTATAATTCTATGACAGTATTATCTGAAACAAGGGCTGTATTCAGAAATACTTCTTTCGCCTCATTTTCAAAGAGGCTAACATCCTTATAACGACTGGAAAAATGCCCTAATATGAGTTGCCCTACATCAGCATCTCGGGCAATAACAGCCGCTTGTTTCGCTGTTGTATGACCTGTTCGTTTAGCCAGGTCTTTTAGCTCATGCAAAAACGTAGCTTCGTGATATAACAAACTGACCCCTTGTATCACTGGAATAATTCGTCTAGAATACCTGGTATCTGAACAAAAAGCGTAAGACAATGGTGCGGGCGCTGGAGTTATTAAATTCTCTTCCGGCACTACATTACCGTCCTCTCCAATAAATGGATGCCCATCTTTAATCGCTACAATTTCAGGCACAGTTAACTGATATTTCAGAATAGCCTCTTTTCTTATATTTGGCTCCTTTGCCTTTTCCTTAAAAAGAAAACCACACGTTGGCACCCTATGCGATAATGGAAATGATTCGACAGTTACTTTCTTATCCTCATAAATTATAGCAGGCTCATCATAACGCAAATCATTAAAATGAATCTGATAAGGTAAATCAGCGCAAAAATAGTCCAGATGAGGCTGAAGCAAGCATTTTAAATCTTCATGTGCATGAATGGTCAGAGCTTTTCTACGACCAAGCAATCCAAACGTTGAAATAAGTCCTATGAGCCCAAATACATGGTCGCCATGCAAATGAGACAGAAAGATGTGATTAATCTTTGAAAAATTAACCTTATTGCGACGCAACTGCATTTGAGTTCCTTCGCCACAATCAATCAAAAAAAAACGCTCAGATACACGTAGTATCTGAGCGGTAGGATATCTATCCGATGTTGGTAATGCAGAATTACTTCCGAGAATAGTTAATGTTAAGGCCATTAAATTGTTTCAATGGCTTTACGTATCATTTGAATACCATCCTCTAAAGACGGTGCTATATTTAATACAGAATCTAACTGCGACACAGAGATTAAACGCTCAACAGCCGGCTGCAGACCTGCCAATACAAATACACCATCAGCATTTTTACACAAACGGTTGGCCACCAAAATTGCACTTAAACCGGACGAATCACAGTAATTACACTTACCTAAATCCAGTAAAATGTTTTTCTCACCATTACCAGAAAGTAGCACCAGTTCTGATTTTAAGGTGGGCGCTACATGCGTATCCATCTTCTCTTTCAGAACCTGAACCAGCGTAAAATCGTCTAATTTATCAATTTTGAAGTCCATAAATCGTTGTTTTTAAACTTATTCTTTGTCTCCTTCAGACTTGCCTTCGTTAGCTTCCAACTGATTTTTCAGTGCAGCCAACTCAGAAATATCTCCTAAAGTAGTCTTTTCTAAGTTATCATTCAACTTCTTCACGCCTTTTTTAGTTGCTTTTGCAGCAGCTTTCTTAGCGGCAACTTCTTCCGACTTGTTCTCATCTTCGAAGATACGAGAGTGGGACAGAATAATACGTTTAGCAGCTTTATTGAACTCAATTACTTTGAAATCAAGTTTTTCATCAACTTTAGCCTGCGAACCGTCTTCTTTCACCAAGTGACGAGGAGTTGCGAATCCTTCTACTCCATACTGCAATGCAATTACGGCACCTTTATCGAAAATGTCAATAATAGTTCCTTCATGCACTGAATCTACAGTAAAGATACCTTCGAACACATCCCAAGGGTTCTCTTCAAGTTGCTTGTGACCTAAGCTTAAACGACGGTTTTCTTTGTCGATTTCAAGAACAACCACCTCGATAGAATCACCAATAGCAGTGAATTCTGCAGGGTGCTTGATTTTCTTAGTCCAAGAAAGGTCAGAGATATGAATCAAGCCGTCAATTCCTTCTTCGATTTCTACAAATACACCGAAGTTAGTGAAGTTGCGAACAGTAGCAGAATGCTTGCTGCCAACAGCATATTTCTCTTCAATTTTCTCCCATGGATCAGCTTTCAGCTGCTTGATACCAAGTGACATTTTACGCTCGTCACGATCCAATGTCAATACCATAGCTTCTACTTCGTCACCCACTTTTAAGAAGTCTTGTGCGCTTCTCAGGTGCTGTGACCATGACATTTCAGATACGTGAATCAGACCTTCAACACCAGCTGCAATCTCAACGAAAGCACCATAGTCAGCCATTACAACCACTTTACCTTTAACAATGTCACCAACTTTCATTTCTGCATCCAATGAATCCCATGGGTGAGAAGTCAGCTGCTTCAATCCAAGCGCAATACGTTTCTTCTCATCATCAAAATCAAGGATTACAACGTTCAACTTCTGATCTAACTGAACGATTTCTTCCGGATGATTTACGCGACCCCAAGAAAGGTCTGTGATGTGAATCAATCCGTCTACGCCACCAAGGTCGATGAATACACCGTAAGAAGTGATGTTCTTAACAGTTCCTTCCAATACCTGACCTTTTTCCAGCTTAGAAATAATATCTTTCTTCTGCTGCTCAAGCTCAGCCTCAATAAGCGCTTTGTGTGATACAACAACGTTTTTGAACTCTGGATTAATCTTAACCACTTTGAATTCCATTGTTTTACCAACATACATATCATAGTCGCGAATTGGCTTAACATCAATTTGTGAACCTGGCAAGAAAGCTTCAATACCAAATACATCCACAATCATACCACCTTTAGTACGACACTTGATGTAACCCTTGATAACTTCGTCGTTATCCAACGCTTCATTAACTCTATCCCAAGAACGTAATGCACGTGCCTTTTTGTGAGAAAGAACTAACTGGCCTTTTTTATCTTCCTGGCTTTCAACGTAAACTTCAACTTTATCGCCTACAGCTAATTCAGGATTATAACGGAATTCGTTACGGCTAACGATACCGTCAGACTTGAAGCCAATGTTAATTACAACCTCACGCTTTGTAAGAGCAATAACTTCACCTTCAATTACCTCTTTTTCAGAAATAGTAGATAATGTCTTATCGTACATTTCTGCTAACTCTTCTTTTGAAGCACCAGCGCCTACAACGTCACCTGCTTCGTAACTATCCCAATCAAAATCTTCTGTTGGAACATTCGCGTTTACATTCACTTCAGGAGCTTTTTCCTGCTCCTCAGCATTTACTTTTTCTTCTGTCATTTTTGTTTAAATGTTAAAAATCTAGTAGTTAGACATTATATTGAAAAAATCCGTGCAAAAGTAGAAACTTTTTTCATTGTATAAAAGCTTCTGAGTCAAATAAAAATACGAATTGTAAAAATAAGACAGATACAGCCATCCGTCAAGCCATCTTGTACGAATCAGTCAGTGCCACAAGAGTATTCCGGCAGTATCTGAAGTTACTAATAAAAATCATGCCCCTTGGTTAAAATACATCAATGTAAACATCAATAAAAATTATACTTTTGACTTTTGTAATAACTGAATTAAATCGTACTTTCATCAAAATATGCAAGAAATATATTGATGAGCCCTAAATAAAAATTAGACAATCGCCTATGAAAATTTCAATAGTTGGAACTGGTTATGTTGGATTAGTAACCGGCACATGCTTTGCCGATACCGGCATTAACGTTACCTGCGTTGATATTGATGAGAAAAAAATCAAGAATCTGGAAAATGGTATTATTCCAATTTACGAACCAGGCCTGGACCAGATGGTTCTGAAAAACGTTGAAAAAGAAAGATTACATTTCACAACCAGCCTTAAAGAAAGCATGGAGCATGCCGAGGCCATTTTTATTGCCGTTGGTACGCCTCCGGGAGAAGATGGCAGTGCCGATCTGAGCCATGTATTGGAAGTAGCCCGACAAATTGGAAGACATATGAACCACTATGTGGTGGTGGTTACCAAAAGTACCGTGCCCATTGGTACTGCAAAAAAAGTGAAAGCGGCTATACAGGATGAGTTGGAAAAAAGAGGCGCTGAACTGGAATTTGACGTGGCATCCAATCCTGAATTTTTAAAAGAGGGCAATGCCATTGAAGACTTCCTTAAACCAGACCGTATTGTTATCGGCACCGAATCGGAAAAAGCCGAGAAACTGATGAATCGACTATACAAACCGTTTGTATTAAATGGTCATCCTATATTATTTATGGATATTCCTTCAGCTGAAATGACGAAGTACGCAGCCAATGCCATGCTCGCCACCAAGATCAGCTTCATGAATGACATAGCTAATCTGTGTGAAATAGTTGGTGCAGATGTAACTAATGTGCGTCGTGGTATTGGTTCAGACACCCGTATTGGCAATAAATTTATTTATGCCGGGGCTGGATATGGAGGCTCATGCTTCCCAAAAGACGTAAAAGCCATCATTAAAACGGCTCAGCTTAACAACTATAATCTTCGCATTTTAGAAGCTGTTGAGAATGTAAACGATGACCAGAAAAAAGTACTCATCAAAAAAATCAAACAGCATTTCCCTGACATCAAAGGAAAAACATTTGCCATGTGGGGGCTTTCATTTAAACCGCACACGGATGATATGCGCGAAGCTCCGTCAGTAGTGATTGCAAATGCTTTAACTGAACTGGGTGCTAAAGTAAAGGCTTACGATCCGGTGGCTATGGAAGAAGCTAAACATGAGCTTGGTGATAGCATTGAATATGGTAAAGACCAATACGATGTGCTCATAGAAGCTGATGCCCTCATTCTTATTACCGAATGGCCTGAATTCAGAGTGCCTAACTACAAGGTAATGGACAAGCTAATGAATAACAAGGTTGTTTTTGATGGACGTAACATATACGAACCAGAAGAAATGAAAGAATTTGGCTACACATACTATAGTATTGGACGCCCTTCAATTAAAGAATAAAATACTGAACAAACAATTCAAAGCCTGGAAGTTAAGCGCATTCTTTCAGGCTTTTGTAGTTTATCAGAAGTAAGACACGCATAGCGTACAAAGACACGAGCAATGAAGAACAGAATTTTAGTAACCGGTGGTGCAGGTTTTATTGGCTCACACTTATGTGAGCGGCTGTTAAATGAAGGCAACGAAGTTATTTGCATGGATAACTATTTTACAGGAGCCAAAAGCAATGTTGTTCATTTAATGAACAATCCATACTTTGAACTAATACGCCATGATGTAACTCACCCCTATTTTGTGGAAGTAGATCAAATATACAACCTGGCTTGTCCGGCATCCCCTGTTCATTACCAGTACAACTCCATCAAAACCATAAAAACATCGGTAATGGGCGCCATTAATATGCTCGGACTGGCGAAGCGCATCAAAGCAAGGGTGTTGCAAGCCTCAACAAGTGAGGTGTATGGTGATCCATTGGTGCATCCGCAAAAAGAGGATTATTGGGGCAATGTTAATCCAATAGGTATCCGCTCGTGTTACGACGAAGGCAAGCGCTGCGCCGAAAGCCTTTTTGTTAACTACCATGAACAAAACAACGTAGATATACGCATCATCCGCATCTTTAACACCTATGGCCCGCGTATGAATCCCAATGACGGCCGAGTGGTTTCCAACTTTATTGTACAGGCACTTAAAGGTGAAGACATTACAATATTTGGGGATGGCAAGCAAACCCGCAGCTTTCAGTATGTAGATGACTTGGTTGAAGGCATGATTCGGATGATGAATACCGAAGATTTTATTGGCCCGGTAAACATTGGTAATCCAAATGAATTTACCATGCTGGAATTGGCCAATGCCGTGATTGAATTGACCAATTCGCAATCGAAAATAGTGTACTTGCCACTTCCGGCCGATGACCCATTACAAAGACAACCAGACATTAGTCTGGCTAAAGAGAAGCTGAATAACTGGGAACCCAACATACAGTTAAAGGAAGGACTAACAAAAACCATTGAGTACTTTGACAATCTATTAAAGAGCAATAACACTTAAATCAAGCATAACCCACTTAACAAATACTACCATGAAAAAACGGAAAGGCATTATACTGGCAGGCGGTTCAGGCACGCGCCTCTACCCCATTACTAAAAGTATTTCAAAACAAATCATACCGGTCTACAACAAACCAATGATTTATTATCCCTTGTCGGTATTGATGCTGGCAGGTATACGTGAAATATTAATCATCAGTACGCCGCAGGATTTGCCTTTGTACCAGCAGCTTTTTGAAGATGGATCGTCACTTGGACTGGACATATCCTATGCAGAGCAACCATCACCAGACGGCTTGGCTCAAGCCTTTATCATTGGTGAGGAATTTATAGGCGATGATAATGTTGCATTGGTTTTGGGAGATAACATTTTCTATTCTTTTGATTTTAGCAGCACGCTGGCTGATGCATCAAAAACAGAGGATGGAGCAGTTATTTTCGGCTATTATGTGAATGACCCGGAACGATATGGTGTAGCTGAGTTTGATCAACAGGGTAATGTTATTTCGCTGGAAGAAAAACCTGCGGAACCCAAAAGCAACTATGCAGTAACTGGCCTGTATTTCTATTCGAGCGATGTGGTAGCAAAAGCCAAGTCACTTAAACCATCAAAACGAGGTGAGTTGGAAATTACCGACCTAAACAGTCTTTATTTGAATGAACAGCGCCTGAAGCTGAAGATGCTGGGACGAGGAGCCGCCTGGCTTGATACCGGAACTCATGATAGCCTGTTGCAAGCGTCCAATTTTATTTCCACCATCGAAAACAGGCAGGGGCTGATGGTAGCATGTATCGAAGAGATAGCGTATACAAAAGGATTCATCGATAAAGAGCAACTACTTAAGCTGGCCGAACCACTGAAAAAGAATGAATACGGACAATACCTTATTAAAATTGCCAAATAAGCAGAGTAAATTTGATGAACAATCATTTTTAACACCATTTTACTTTTAATTTGTTAAAACTACATTAGATACACTTATTATCTTCCTATATTTGTATCCAAATTATTCTATATGGAAATTATTAATACGGAAATCCCCAACCTTATTATAATCAAGCCTGAAGTATACAGTGATCCGCGTGGCTATTTCTTAGAATCCTTTTCCGAAAAAAGGTATAAAGAAGCCGGTATTAATGCTCAATTCATACAAGACAACATCTCAAAATCGAGTTACGGAGTTATAAGAGGTCTGCATTACCAATTAGCTCCCTATTCCCAATCAAAACTAGTTTCTGTAATAGAAGGCACTATACTGGATGTGGCTGTTGATTTGCGAAAAAATTCACCAACATTTGGTCAGCACTTCGCTATTGAATTATCAGATGAAAATAAACTTCAGTTCTTTATTCCTCAGGGCTTCGCACATGGCTTTTCTGTTTTAAGCGAAAGCGCAGTGGTTGTTTATAAATGTGATAACTACTTTAGCCAGGAAGCAGAACGAGGCATCGCTTACAATGATGCCAACCTGAAGATAGATTGGAAAATACCCGCTGAGAAAGCCATTATTTCCTCTAAAGACAGCATTTTACCTTCTTTTAAAGAAGCAGAACACAACTTTGTTTACAGCATTTAAACCTTATGATACAAATTCTGGTCATTGGTTCCGAAGGCCAATTGGGGCAAGAAATACAAAACAGATGTGCATCTGTTAAAGACAGCCAGTTCACGTTTACATCACTCGAAACGCTTGATGTGACTGATAGTACAAAGCTGACAGATACGATTCGAAAACAACCATACAAATACATTATTAACTGCACTGCATACACGGCTGTTGACAAGGCTGAATCTGAAACAGAACTAGCCCAGGCCATTAATGCCGATGCACTTAAAATTATTGGGCAAGCAAGTGCTAGTATTAAAGCAAAGGTGCTTCACGTATCAACCGATTATGTATTTAACGGCACCAATTATAAACCATATACCGAAGATGACGATACCTGTCCGGCTTCTGTATATGGCAAAACCAAGCTTGATGGCGAACAAAACCTGATTCAATACAATCCTGATTCAATTGTTTTAAGAACATCGTGGCTTTATTCAACCTATGGCAACAATTTTGTTAAAACGATGATACGCTTGGGGCAAGAACGTGATGAGTTGAATGTTATATTCGATCAGATTGGTACGCCTACCTATGCCGGTGATTTGGCCGATACCATATTGCACATTATCCGCTGCGATCTTGAAGAAAGCATCGCTTTTCAGCCTGGCATTTACCACTATAGCAACGAAGGTGTTGCCAGTTGGTATGATTTTACACTTGCCATTCACCAACAATTGGGTATAACTTGCGAAATCAGTCCGATAGAATCGAAAGACTATCCAACACCGGCACCAAGGCCACACTATAGTGTATTGAATAAAACCAAAATAAAAGATATCTACCAGTTGAATATCCCCTACTGGAAGGACAGTCTTAATAAATGTTTGAACCAACTTAACGCATAAAGTGATTATCTAACACACCACAATTTATAAAAAATGCAAAATCAGGATGTTTTAAATACCGTAGTTGAGAAAGCCCAAAGCTGGCTTAGCGGTAATTACGATGCAGACACCAAAGCAGCCATCACAGCCATGATGGAGAAAGAAGATAAAACAGAATTAATCGATTCATTTTATAAAGACCTTGAATTCGGTACGGGCGGTCTGCGCGGTATCATGGGCGCCGGTTCTAACCGCATGAACATCTATACAGTAGGTGCCGCCACTCAAGGATTGGCCAACTATCTGCTAAAGAATTTTAGTGATCTTGAGCAAATTAGCGTAGTTATCGGTTACGACTGCCGTAACAATAGCCGCCTGTTTTCAGAAGTGGTAGCCGATATTTTTAGCGCCAATGGTATCAAGGCCTATTTATTTGAAGATTTACGACCAACACCCGAAATTTCCTACGCAATTCGTCAGTTAGGCTGCCAGAGTGGTGTAATTATCACAGCTTCACATAACCCTAAAGCATATAACGGTTATAAAGCATACTGGAATGATGGAGCACAATTAACAGCTCCACACGACACCAATGTAATTGATGAAGTAAACAAAATTGCCTCGGTAGATGACATTAAGTTTGAAGGTAACAAAGATTTGATTGAGGTACTGGGCGAAGAAATGGATAACCAATACCTGGACCAGGTTAAAAGGCTGGTGCTGGATCAGGAACTAATTAATCGCAACAAAGACCTTAAAATTGTATACTCACCAATACACGGAACAGGTGTAAAGATGATACCTGCAGCATTGCGCAAGTGTGGCTTTGAGAATGTGATAAATGTACCTGAGCAGGATGTGGTAAGTGGCGAATTTCCAACAGTTATTTCACCTAACCCCGAAGAGCCTGCGGCCCTTGAAATGGCTCTTAACAAAGCCATTGAAACCGACGCTGATATTGTAATGGCCTCAGACCCTGATTCAGATCGTTTAGGTATTGCAGTAAGAAATGAGAAGGGTGAATTTGTATTGGTAAATGGTAACCAAACAGCCACGCTGCTTACCTGGTATATCCTGAAAAAATGGAAAGAAAACGGCATGTTAACCGGTAAGGAGTACATAGTTAAAACCATTGTTACATCTGAACTAATCAAAGATATTGCCGTTAAAAACGATGTTGATTTTTTTGATGTATACACTGGCTTTAAATGGATTGCCAAAGTGATTCGTGAGCTGGAAGGCGAGAAAAAATACATCTGCGGAGGTGAAGAATCTTATGGATTTTTACCTGGCGATTATGTACGTGATAAGGATGCTGTAGCAGCCATTACCATCACTGCTGAAATAGCTGCCTGGGCAAAGGATAACGGCAAATCACTATACGATGTATTACAGGATATCTACATGGAGTATGGCTTTTCGAAAGAAAAGATGATATACATTGTGCGCGAAGGAAAATCAGGTGCTGATGAAATTAAACAACTGATGGCTGACTTCCGCAGCACCCCACCACAAACACTGGCCGGAGATAAAGTAAGCCTGATTAAGGACTACTCTAAGCTGGACGCTTTCCACATCAATGAAAACAAACATGAGGCCATTGATCTGCCTGCCACATCAAATGTGCTACAATTCTTTACTGAGAACGGCTATAAGGTGTCTGTTCGCCCATCGGGTACCGAACCAAAAATAAAATTCTACTTTGAAGTAAGAGTGCCAATGAATAGCAAAGATGAATTTTATGCTGCAAATGAAAAGGCCGATGCTATCATCGATAATATCGCAAAGGATTTAGGCATTTAATACAATACCATCAATATACCAGAAAGGCTGCCAACGTGAGGTTGGCAGCTTTTTTTATCCAAGGGTTTAGAGTTAAAAGTTGAAGAGTTGAAAGTTTAGGGTTTCGAGTGGATATTTTAAGGATTGCATCTTGTATTTAAGCTGCAATCCTTAAAAGCACATCACACGTGAGGACATGTGCGATAGCGGGGTAATCTTGCGTCTTATATCTTAAATCTTAGAAAAATCGTTAGGGATGACGTGCTATGCACCGTAAAACCAAAAGAAAAACCGCACAAAAAAAGTAGCCAGGGAGGCTAACGAATATAAAAAGAAACTACGTTGCGCTTACAAATAAAAGCATGATATGAAGTGGATCTTCTCACATAAAAACCTAGTAAACACGGCTATATTAATGGTCTTTAGCTGGGTATTTTGTTTTGTGAGCATTGGCAATATACAGGCTTCCAGTCATTCGCAGCCCGATGAAAACCGCATTGTTTTTGAACAGTTAAAACTAAATCAGCATGGCATTACACCAAAAACAGAATACAGTCATGCCTTTTCTGTTCGCGGATGTCACTCCTCATCGGCAAAAGAAACCAATAAGCGCTTAAGCGCTGCACTCTCCAATAATAACCTTAACGTAACGAAGCAGTACGTATATCTTTTACACAGGCATTTTGCAATTGGTATTAAGGTGTGTACGTCTATCCTACTCTATCCGTTTCACTACTTCTGGTAATTCGTTTCCGTCTTCGGAGCATTTCGATACACTCCAACCATTACCGTAATGGAGAAATAAACAGCAAAATAGCCGTAAAACGGGCTCAATCCCTGACATTACTAATTCGTATAAAACTAAACGAAATGGATTTATCAACAACCATCATTGGCATTGTTATGCTTAGTGCTTTTGTTATACCTGTTGTAATATTAAGCGTATCCAATAAAAAAGAAACCAAAGCTCTGCTTTCAACATTAAAACAACTAGCCACCCAAACAGGGAGTGAACTATCAGAACACGATATCCAGCCTCAATTTGCCATTGGCCTGGCCTTATCGAAAAAGCATGTGTTATTTGTAAAAAAAGCAGCTAAAAACAATACATTTATCACCTACTTCATACCTTTGAATGAGGTAAAAAAATGCTGGCTACAAAGCAGCAGTCACACTGTTAAGTTCGACAAAACAAGCGAAACAGTGACCGACAGGCTGGAGCTATGCTTCTCGACCGGAGCAGGTGATACCAATTACACTTGTCCTCTTTATGCGGCCGAAAACGCGCTCCAACTTGAGGATGAATTGCAAACAGGCAATAAATGGGTATCAATTATTAATAACATTAACCCAACGAAGCAAAAACAAAAACTATAATACAGAAAAGGCTGTCCGCATTGTGCAGACAGCCTTTTCTTTCGTCTTTCTTAATAGACTACTTGCGCTTATAAGTTTCCGACTCATCACTCAAATGACTGAATACCATTTCATCCTCAAAAGTAAAATACACCTCATCGATAATTAACTCTGAGAAAATAGGTTCACCATCAACAGCTGACAATTTAAGCGTAATGTTTCTAACATTTATTACGCAGGTAAACTCTCTTTTGCATTAAGTATATTCACCATTAAAATTCTCCTCATATACTTGAGAACCGGTGCCACCATCATTAAACACTGCCACTTCAGACCTGTTACCATCAACGCCCTTATACTCTTTATAGCGATCCCAGACACCAATATTATTAACATCAACTGTTGTCTCTTTTTCATCGTCTTTATTTCATGATGTTAGTACCAGTGACAACATCAGCATTAGTATTAATATTTGTTTCATTGCTATCGCAAAAAACAATAAGTCTTGAGATGTTTTTTTCAGTTTATAGTTCTGTAACTTGACAAAAGGGATCACATCTTTGTTTTACACCTTCCAAGAAGGATGCGATCCTGAGAAACATTAAGACTACACCTCTCTATTTACGTGACTCTTCCGGCGCTACTTTACGGTGTTGTTATTAGACTTGATGATCTCCTGCACCAGCCAGTCAAAATCACCATACCTTGCCGCATCGACCTGCACCATGGCACGCAGGTACACCAACAGTTTGCTTTTGATGATTTTCACCACCTACCATTTAAGCTCTGTGGCATTGAGCTGCGCGCCTGATCTAAAACAGGATTATATACAAAATCTAACCGCCGATAAAGAAGGAATATGGATTATATATGACTGGAATATTGGCGAAGGAGTGAGCTATTTCGATTACAGCCAATTTTACCACTATACGACCAATGAGGGACTGCCTACCAATAAAATAAAAGCTGTATACGCCGATGAGCTTCTGAGTCCTTCAGGAAGCAACCAATTAAAAGCAACTTCTTCGTCTAACATATAGCTTGGCTCAAGTGATAGTGGTATCGCTCGCTTAAACATTAGCTCTATTAGCAACGATATTTTTGGACTTAAAAAAGATAAAATTGAATTTAGCATCTATCCCAACCCAGTGAGTGATTACGTTATAATAACAAGCGAACAACTAAATAGCCGCTACATTAACATACAGTTATACAACATATCAGGTCAGGTTGTGTACTCTGAAAAACGCTTTTTCAATTCTAGTTCACAACGAATTAATTTCCCTGTATTAAGCGAAGGCATTTACTTACTGGAAGTTTCTGACAACAAGAAAGCTGCCGTTAAAAAAATTATCATCCAATAATGTTCAAAGCCCTTTCCCTATCATCTTTTTGAAGGGAAAGGGTTACCTACTCCTCAAAAAACTCATCTTTGAAATTAACGAGGTACACCTTTTCAGTAGCGCGTGTGATAGCAGTGTATAGCCAACGAAAATAACCGGTGCCCATTTGCTCCTCAGGAATATATCCCTGGTCGATAAAAACAGCTTTCCATTGCCCGCCTTGCGACTTATGGCAAGTCATGGCATAGGCATACTTAACCTGCAAAGCGTTGTAATACGGATTTTCCTTAATTTTTCCATACTTTTTGCGCTGAGACTTTTCTGCTTCGTAATCTTCCATCACATTATAGAAAAAAGCTTCCTGCTCTTCTTTAGAGAAACCAGCTGTATCAGTATGTAAAGCATCCAATATAATTTTCACATCTACCTCCAGGTGTTCGTAGTCGGTTAATCGGAGGGTAACGTTAGCAAAGCGGCGGTCATACAATTCTTCATAACCGTTGATACGAACCACCTCAGCAATATCACCATTGGCTATAAAATCAGCCTCCTTACTGTCTTTCAGCCAGAAGTAGTTATTCTTCATTATCAACAGGTGATCGGTAACTGTCAATTCTTCTTCCCGATACAAAATACTGCCTCTTATTCCCTTATTAAACAGGTTAGCTCTTTTATTAGAGCGACAGACCACCAGGGTTTCGTCCAAACCATAATTCTCCTGGCACCAGTTTAGTTCATCTATCAGCTCCTCACCACTTAGTCGTTTAAAATCATCATACCCCTTGACTTCCAAGGCAGGGAATGTAGGTTCAAACACACCCTCATCCAACATAAAGCGCAGTTTGGTAGCATTATATAATATGCCGCTATCCTGTTGCTGCCTAACCACCTCTTTTAAAAAATATTCCTGTACCTGCATTCCTAAACTTTCCAGATAAAGTTTATCTAGGGCCGGACTCTCCTCAAAGCCTACTGGCGGAAGCTGTGCCACATCACCAATTATTACCAATTTACACCGTTCATTACTGAATACGAAATTCAGTAAATCCTCAAGAAGGCGTCCACTGCCAAACATAGTATACTCAAGACTATTATTTGATATCATCGATGCTTCATCAACTATAAATACCGCTTCACGAGCTTTATTATAATTTAAGTGAAAGGCTGAAAAGTCATCAGTGGATGATTGCCGCCGATAGATAAGTTTATGAATCGTATAAGCCGGTTTGCCTGTATAACTGCTTAGTACTTTAGCAGCACGGCCGGTTGGTGCCATCAATTGAAAAGGCATCTTCAAATCCACTAAAACATCAGTAAATGCTTTCATCAAAGAAGTTTTACCCGTACCGGCATAACCTTTAATCAAACAGACGGAAGAAGCCACCTCTTCCGTTAGAAAATGACCTAATCCATTGATTAGTTGTTCTTGTGAACTGGTGGGCTCGAAGGCAAATTGATGCGTAATTAAGGTTGATATATGTTTATTTAGCATTTTTAATGTAGATAAAAGCTATTTAAAAACCGTAATATGATTTTTTTTTTAAATTTGTGACTTCAAACTAAAACAAAAATCCGAAGATAATGAAAACAGTTATTCAGATTGTTCTTACTATTGCAATTATCGCGCTAGGTTACTACTGTGTTGAAAGTATCAATAAGCCAATCCGTTTTCAAGAGCAGCATGAGATTAGAAAAAATGCTAATGTTGAAAAACTGATTTTAACTAGAGATGCACAAGTAGCTTATAAATCTGTTTATAATAAATATACAGGTAGCTTTGATACATTGATTAACTTCATCCTGAACGACTCGCTTCCATTGGTTAAAAAAGAAGGTAGTTTAACTGATAGTATGCGTGAAGCAGGTATGACAGAAATTAAAGCATTAGCGCTGGGTATTATCAGCCGTGATACGATTCGTGTAAGTGTAAAAGACTCTCTATTCCCAGCTGGATACCCTGTTGATTCATTAAAGTACATTCCATTTGTTGAAGGTGGAAAAATGTATGAAATGGGCGCTGGTGTAGTAGAAACTGGTTCTGGTGTTAAAGTACAGGTATTTGAGGCGAAGGTACACAACAACATTTACCTGGCTGGCCTTGAAGCTCAGGAAGTTATTAACCTGAACGATAAGACAGAAAAATTGGAAAGATATCCTGGTCTTAAAGTGGGTTCATTAGAAGCTGCTAACAATAACGCTGGTAACTGGGAATAATTATATGACCAAGACATACGTTGTAGATCCGTCTTTTGACGCAAGTATTACAACATCATATTTTTTGTCCATCCGATCATCATCGGGTGGACTTTCTTTTTGTGTACTTGACCCTGTAACCAATACTTATATTGCTTTTGCCAATATACCTTTTGTTGACACCAGCAAGGACAATATCAAAACGCAAGAAGTACTATTGAAGGAAGAGCTATTGCAACTCCCCTACAAAAAAGTATTTTTCCTATATGAGTCGGCAAAAGCAACACTTGTTCCAACAGCTTTGTATGATTCGGGTAGGCACGCTGAGCTTTATTCACTCAATCATTCAAAAGAAGAAGCCCCCATTGAGTTAGTTGCACAAAAAATTAAAATGGCCGATGCATGGAACCTGTTCAGCATTCCACAGTTTATGTATCACCTGGTTAAAACCCAGTTTGAAAGCATCGAGTTTTACCAGCACTATTCGCCATTTATTGAGGCCTGCCTTATTGCCAGCCAGCAAAGAAAGCAGGAAACTGTCATGCATATAGGTATACATGATAAGTTTTTTGATGTATTGGTCATCAGAGATCGTAAAATGGCTTTATGTAACTCATATGCTTATAGTAACATCAACGATTTTCTGTATTTTGTACTATTTACATTTGAGCAGTTAAAGCTGGAAGCTGATAAAACAAACGTTATAGTGCATGGATTAAGCGATAAGCAAAATCCTTTGTACAAAGAGCTTAAAAATTATCTGAGACAGGCAAAAACGACGGCCCCAACACCACACTTTAAATTTAGTCATGGCATGCGCATCAAAGAAAGTGACAAATTACTATTCCACAACCTATTTAACCTGGCTATATGCGTATAATCAGTGGAACTCTTAAAGGCAGACGTTTCTCTCCACCTAAAAGCTTTTCGGCACGTCCAACAACAGACATAGCTCGTGAAAGCCTGTTTAATGTACTTAATAACCGTATTGATTTTGAGGATTTAAGTGTATTAGACTTATTTGGTGGCACAGGAAGTATCTCCTACGAATTTGCATCAAGAGGCTGCAGCAACATTACCACTGTAGAGCTTAATTACAAGCATTTTAGCTTTATCAAGTCAATGCTTAAAGAATTTGAGCTATCGGATGCCATTAAGGTGATTAAAGCCGATGTTTTTAAGTATATACAGAAAGACAGTATGACTTATGACTTAGTGTTTGCCGATCCGCCTTTTGACCTGAAAAACTTTGATGAAATACCCGATCGTTTTTTTGAAAACAAGCTATTAAAGGACGATGGCGTTTTTATTCTGGAGCATTCAGACAAAAAATCATTTGAAGACCACCCATACTTCACAGAGGTAAAGAAATATGGAAAGGTCCATTTCTCGTTTTTCAGCGTAAAAGAATGAAAATAGTTGACCAATGCAATTAAACTTTGCTCTGTTTAATAGCTTAAAGCTTAAAGAAAGCAATAGCCTGCTTAAGGCTTTCTGCTTGCCCCGTTAGCTCCTCTGAGTTAGCGGCTAATTCTTCTGCAGCTGCTGCATTCTGCTGTGTTGTGGCATTTAGCTGTTGTATAGCGCCATTTACCTGTTCAACACCATTGTTCTGCTCATAACTGGCAGCCGCAATCTCCCCTACCAAACCAGAGGTTTTCTCAATCTGAGGTTTCATATCAGTAAGTAAGTTATTGGCTAATTGTGTTTGCTCCCGTGTTGATTCAGCCATTACAACAATCTCATCTGCTGCCTTTTTACTATTCTCTGCCAGCTTACGTACCTCGCCAGCCACTACTGCAAAGCCTTTACCCATATCACCAGCACGTGCTGCCTCAACAGCTGCGTTTAAGGCCAGTATATTTGTTTGAATCGCAATCTCGTTAATAACCATCACTTTTTCTGAAATAGCACTAACAGCTGAGTAGCTTTTATCTGACATTTCCGACACATTGGCAACGCTCAATGATGATTGTTGAGCAATCGCAGAGGTTTGCGTGGCATTATCGGTATTGCTAGCCACATTACCGGCAAACTCTTCAATGGTGGTCGATACTTCTTCGAGGGACGACGCCTGCTCGGCCGAGCCAGAGGACAATTCTTCAGCTGTACCGTTCAGTTTATGACTCGCCTGTAAAACGACTTCAGCTCCGCTGGCTATATCCTGCAGCACTACTCGAAGCTTCTCTGATAATTTCTTAAGCGAGTTATTGAGCATTCCTAACTCATTTTTTGAATCTACCTCTTCAATATCCAACACCAATTGCCCATCTGATAGTTTACCAAGCTCACCAATGGCCTTATCTAGTGGCTTTCGAAGCATTTTGTTGATATACACAAACAGGACAATACCTACTAAAACATTAAGCGGTGTAACAATATATTGCCAAAAGGATGCTTCATAGAACTCAATCGTTTTCATAAAAACCACAAATATGGTAAATGAAACCGTTAGCATACTGAATTTGAACATGATCGATTTCTTAAAAATCAATCGAAGGATTAATATTGCAACCGGTATAGTGATACCTGTTTTAATAAATTCAATTGTTAAATCACTCATATTAATTTCCCCTTATTGATTACAATAAGCATTAGCTGAATTAACAATCCTTAAAACTCATTATTTTCACAAGTAACAAACGAAAACATCAAAATCTTCTTGGTAAAAACAATTATATGAATTTAAAGTATTCAAATACCTATTTTTACTTTGATTTTAGCGATGTAAATATACCAGGAGTTTGAAATTGTGTTTGTTTTATCGGATTTTACTCAGCTGACAGCTTGATATTCCCTATTAAGCAAATTTAACGGCAGGTATTATGAAAAGTTATACCTTAAACTGATAAAAGGATATAAAAAGTGTTAAAATGTAACCACATTAGAAAAGCCTGTAACAATCGCTACAGGCTTTAACTATTTTTAGATTAATAAATGCTTTACTCAATCTCCCAAGTAACTTGCGACGATTGATAAAAATTAACTTCTAGATTATGCAGGAAATTTCCATGCTCAGCCAGACGCTGTTTGTAGTTCTCCCAGTTAAGATGGTTAACCGGCGACCACCCAATCTCGGCATGGCCAATTAAACGTGGAAAAACAAGGTATTCGATGTCATCCATTGTCTCCACCGTCTCAGTCCACAAAGGCGATTCAATACCCAATATATTTTCCTTACCAATACCATCAACCAGCGTTTCCAAGGTCCAGTTATACGACTGTTCCACTTCAATCAGTGCAGCCCAATCTAAACCAATATGTGAAGTTGAATCATACTTCATATCCAGATAAGTACGCTTCGATGGAGACATTAATACTTTAGCTCCTTTTTTTACACCCAGTTTAGCATTCGCATCTTTTGCCCAGTATTGTACAATATCAGTATCATCCACATTGGCATGGGCAATTTCATCCCAACCAATCATTGTTTTATTGTACTTCTTCACAATATCTTTAGCCCGGTTAATGAAGTATACATAGTCTTTCTCTTTGGTTACGTGTGACTCATCTCCACCAATATGAATGTAAGGTCCATCTGTAATAGCTGCTAATTCACGAATCACATCATCCACAAACTGATACGTCACTTCTTTCTGCGTTGCCAGAGTACTAAAGCCTACCTCAGTTCCGGTATATAATTCAGCCTTCATACCATTTCCATTTAGTTCAGGATAAGCCACAACTGCTGCATTTGTATGGCCCGGCATATCTATCTCAGGCACAATTGTAATGTAACGTTGACTGGCATAGCGAACAATCTCTTTATAGTCTTCCTGTGTATAAAAGCCGCCTTCGCCACCACCTACTTCAGTACTTCCTCCTATAGTTGTGAGCTTTGGCCACGATTTAATTTCTATTCTCCACCCCTGATCATCTGTTAAGTGAAGATGTAAAACATTCAACTTGTAGATAGCTGCCAGATCAATCACCCGCTTAACATCATCTACCGAAAAGAAATGACGAGCGACATCCAGCATCATTCCGCGGTAAGCATATTGTGGATAGTCAGTAATATCACCTGATGGAATCAACCAATGCTCCTGCATTTTGCCATTAACACCAAGCATCTGCACCAGTGATTGCACACCTCTGAATACACCTTCCACCTCATTAGCTGTTAGTGCAACTAGTCGTTCATTAACAGATAGCTTATAACCCTCACTACCCAATTCTTTATTTGCACTTCCAACGGTTAGGCTAATCCCCTTCACTGGTAACTCAGGAACTTCAGACACGTGTAACTTTAAGCCAGTCACACTCTCCACTTCACCTGCTAATACTTGAGCCACTCTCCTTAAAGCTTCATTCCCTTCTGTTACATAAATATTAGTGCTTTCGTTTAATTGAAACGAACTACCAGTGGCATTTAAATGAACTGGTGCAGGAATAAGATTAATTTTAGATAAATCGGTCGGAATTGGCTTCTGACAAGAAACGCTCAATTGCATTAGCACAATAGCTGCTATTGAAGCCATGACATTTTTCTTCATTGTAAAATATTTTAAGTTTATCGGTTCTCAGAGCTATTACAGGGATGTAACAAATCCCTTAATAAGAGCCAAGCCAAATATACTGAATTCAACGAGAAAATAGGAACAATATATAATTTGACGATAACAATTATATATAGATTTCGGCTATTGTCATGCCAATGTTAAAGCTATACTCACCCCAATAAAAGTGCCAATAACATACCCAAGGATACCCACCAATATGGCAGGTGTTACCATCTTTTTTTGTCCCAATGAAGCTGCCATGGGTGCTGCCACCGAAGGCCCCATTATATTAGCAGCCGAAGATACGATTACCTCATAAACATTGAGCTTTAACACACGTGCTGTCACCATTAAAAACAGAAAATGAAAGACCATAATTATGAGATAAAAAAGCAACAGTGACGGCCCCACCTTTAGCACCTCATAAATATTGGTAGAGGCTCCAATGACAGCCAAAAAGGCATACATCATCCACAAACCAATGCTAAAGGCCGTATGCTCGAGGTGCAGTAGCTTTTTAGGAAACAGGTTAGCCACCAACAACGACAATAAGGTAATAACCAGTATACCAAGATTAAGTTCGGTGCCCAATAACTGCTGCAAGTATGGCGCTAACAAACCTCCGCCAGCTGCAATTAAAACTGCCAAAAATAGTGTCACACCTATTCTTTCCATCGTAATAGGCGATTGATTGACACCGACTGATTCCTTCACAGAAACATCCTCTTTTACAGGCGCCCAAAATCGCTTTAAGAAAGCCAGTGCCGGCACCAGAAAAAGAAACAGCACATATAAGTTAGCTGCAAAATTATCCACTGCAATGGTTGCTGAAAAGTACGGATTAGTGCTAAAATTAAGCGTTTCGCCTGTTGCAACAAAGTTGATACTGCCACCTACTAAGGTAGCTGCAATAACTCCGGCGGTATTGCCTGCATCATCACCCAAATCAATAATGTAGAAAGCTATGAAACATCCAATAACAACTCCAATAGCTCCAACAATAAAAGCCAACAGTAATTTACCGCTCTCCTTGATGATTTTCACAATATTTGAACTCAATAATAGTAACGGTATGGATATGGGAATAAAATAATCAAACACCATATCGTATACAGGCACTGACACGCCCGTACCTGAACCAACCGGCACGACTCCAAGCATAGCGAGCAAAGACATGGAAATCATAGTCACTAAAATACCTGATACCTTACCAAACCACTTTTTATGCTCTGACCAGATACCAAAAGCTGCCGCTCCTGTCACCATTGCTAATACTAAAAAATGCTGGTCTGCGTTGATGATTGAACTCATAATGTATGTTTAACTATTTATCTGATGATTTTTAAGATGTTTTATTCGAAGCTCAAAATCCTAAGTCCCCAAAGCAATTTGATAGCTCAACATTGCTAATACTAACCAAACAATGCCAACTGTTCTTCACCCACAGTCACTAACTCCGAAGGTGCATAACGATTTGTTGGTAAAATACGGTACTTTTTGCTTAAATGTTCAAAGGCTTTCAAAGCAATCTCCACGCGATTGTTATCCGCAGATATATGCGACAGAAATATGGTATTTAATTCCGTTTTTTCAAGCTGCTCGACTAATTCAACGGCTTGCCTGTTACTTAAATGCCCTTTATCAGACTTAACGCGCTGCTTTAGATGGTAAGGATATGGTCCCTCTTCAAGCAGGTGCTCATCATAGTTACTTTCCAGGAAAGCAATATGACACTGTTCCAGATGGAGCTTCAAATTATTACAAACTGCACCAATATCAGTCATCACACCTACACTTAATCCATCAACTTCAACCCGAAAACTTACCGGATCAATTGCATCATGTTGTTTAGCAAAGGTATGTACCTTAAATCCTCCAACCTTGATTATGTCACCAGCGTCGAAAACGTGGGCAGTTTTCGGATGATAGTTACGATGTGCCCTATGCAATGTGTCACGAGTCAGGTAGGCATCAATCCCGTGCGTATCGCACAACACCCTTAAACCCCTGATATGATCCGAATGCTCGTGTGATATAAACACACTCTTCACCCTGGAAATATCCAAGCGCAATTCTTTCATACGCTTCATGATCTGACGGCGCGAAATACCTGCATCTACCAGTATTGCTTCCTTTTCTGTTCCTATGTAATAACAATTGCCGTTACTCCCCGATGCAATCGCACAAACTTTAATCATTCCTTGCTACTTCAATCAATTGGGAATATGCCACATCGCATTATTCCCCACATTTAAATTTATTATTTTTGATATTACTCTACTGTACAAAAAACCGTTCCAACTCATTACCTTGAGCATGTAATTGCAGTAAATGCACTGTCTCGCTCAAAGCACTATTAAGCGGTTCCTGACCATCAAAACCAATAATCAACATCAGAAAGCGTTTAGTATTACAGGTCACCATAGTACGCATAGAATCACTGGTAGGATTACCGAAAGCACCTTGCTCATCTCTGAAAACCGGCAAACGCTCAATATTAACATCTCCCCTGCCGATTCCCTGATATGGCTCATCCTGTCTGCCAATACCCATCACCACATCACCAACGATGGTGTCATAGTCATAGCCACAGATAGAATATCCGGTTTTAACTGATATTAGATTAAGTATATCAACCACATTATTGATATGGTATAATCCTTTCCCATTGGCCACCCTGCGCAATAGAGCTTCGGCAGCCACCCGATAACGGTTAGGATCTTTACCTAATGCACGATAAGCATTTTTATTGGCTTTAACGGTAGGCAATTCACGAATTGACTCTGCTGTGTGATGTTTTTCAAGCTTTAGTATCTCACCTGCAAGCACTTTCTGCAATTCGTCCGATTCGGTAACATTAACCTCAACAATAATACCGCCAAGCACTAAGGCGGGTAGTTTCTCTTTTAATTCCGAGTCTATATTAATGGTCATATCTGCAAAATATGACGCAAATTAACTAAAATATACTAAACTAAGCGTCATATTTTATCGTAGGTCAGCAAACTAAAAGAGAGCAGTGACATGACTCAACTGACCATATAGCCAGATTTGCCTAGCAGAAATAAAGAAAATAATTGGCTACAGAATAACCTTCCGAATTTCAGATAATTTTTCTTCATCAGGCACTCTACCTTTTTTATTCATGGCATCAATTTCTCGCAGTAGTTTAATTAGTGCCTGATTAAGTTCAACACTGCTTTTAATTAAATTTTCAATCTGAATATTTAATCGCAAGTCTTCCATATTCATACAGTTGGATTTGCAAGATATACTATAGGTAGTTGTCAACCTAGGTACATACACCTATATTTAGGTATTTTTAACACTTCTTTTACTTAAATAAAAGAAAAACGAACCATCCTATCTAATTTGAAGCATTTGAAAGAAGATATGTATTTTAGCGCCTGCTAAAAATACAATCATGGAAGCATCTGCAATTAGAGCCATATTTTTCGACATGGATGGGGTACTATACGATTCAATGCCTAACCACGAATACACCTGGATTAATAGCCTGAAAGAGTTTGGAATTGATTTCCAACCTGAAGAAGCCTATATGAATGAAGGTCGAACCGGGTATTCAACCATCCGCATTGCTTTTCAGAAATACCTTAACAGACAACCATCCAAAGAAGAGGAAGAAGCAGCCTATCAGCTCAAAACAGAACTAATGAATAAAAGACCTGCTGCAACCATCTTCCCGCACATGCAAGAATTAATACACCAACTAAAAAGCTGCGGCATTAAAATATTTGTCGTTACAGGTTCGCGCCAACCAGCCCTGGTTAGTAAGCTTAATACAGATTTTGCAATTGATGCTGCATGCATAATAAGCGGAGCAGATGTTGAACAGGGCAAGCCACACCCTGAACCATACCTTAAAGCTTGGGAGCGCAGTGGTTATGATAAAAACGAATGCATTGTGGTTGAAAATGCTCCTATGGGTGTTGAATCTGCCAAAGCTGCCGGTTTATACACCATTGCTGTCAATACAGGTAAACTTAATGACCAAGTACTGCTCGAAGCCGGAGCCGATGAACTCTATGCCGATAGTCAGCAACTATCACTAGTTCTTAAAAAGATTGACCATGAAAAAAGATAAGCCCATCAAACTATCTATATTAGAGAAATTACTACAACAAGTTGACAGTAAAATACAAACGCTTAATGCCACCATTGCTGACCTTTCAGAGGCCATGAAAAACGACACTAAAAGTAGTGCAGGTGACAAGTTTGAGACAGGCCGCGAAATGATGCAAATAGAGCTAACTAAACAACAAAATCAACTTGGCCAGCAGCTGCGCATTAAAAATGAGCTGAAACAAATCAATCTGGACAAAATACCTGAAACAGTTGAATTTGGAAGCTTAGTTTACACCAATAGCGGAAATTACTTCATATCGGTAGCTATGGGCAAAATTATTTGCGACACTACCACCTATTATGCCCTTTCATTGGCTTCGCCAATAGGCCAGGCCATGAAAGGATGTATTGTTGGTGATCAGGTGGAGTTTAATAAGCAATTGATTAAAATTGCAGCCATTAAATAATGGCATGTAGACTTTAAAGCGTGATGTGCCTTTAGTATATTAGACCACAAACTATCAGAATACATGTCAGATCTCAACATCATAGAACGCCTTAACCAGCAACTCCATCGGCCGTTAAAACTAATTAAAAAAGTTAGCTGGATTACCAAAGGTTATGTGCTCAATGAACATGAGCAGGTAACTCACCTTAGTATCTTCAAAGCTAGATTGAACGGTAAGGTACCTTCTGAAATTTTTGACTTGAAACACCTGCATTACCTCGACATCAGAGAAAACCAACTTGAACAGTTACCTGATGACATCGGCAAATTGACAAAACTCGAATACCTGGATGCCAGAATTAATAATTTGGCGTCACTACCAGAGAGGATTACACAATTAAAAAGACTTGCAAAGCTTTACCTGGGCCAAAACCAATACCATAATATTCCTGCGCCAATTGCCCATCTGGAACAACTTAAGCTTATTGATTTCACCGATAATAGCATCAACACCGACTGCCACCACCTTATCAAAGCTGCCAAGCTGACAAATATCTATTTAAACAATAATCAAATCACCACCTTCCCTTTTGAACAACTTAACGATGGGCAGTGGGATGAGCTGGTACTGATTGAAAACCCGTTGATTCAAAAACCTGATTCAGTAACGAATAAAGTAAAGCGGCTCATCATGTAATCCTGCAAATATCTATTAACTAAACCGATGTCAACTAAACTTTTCAGCGAGTTATTGTTTATTTACCTATAGATAACACAGGAAAACAAACCCGCCATGAAAAACTACACATTCCTACTTTTGACCATGTGCTTTCTGTCACTTAGCTCCTTTAAGCCTGATATGCCCGCATACAAACTATTTGATTCACAAGGCAAGGAAATCAAATATAAGAAAATGATTAAGGAACTTGGTAATGCCGAAATCGTGCTATTCGGCGAGTACCACAACAACCCCATAGCCCATTGGCTGGAACTGGAAGTAACCAAATCGCTTTATGATTCCATGAATGGTAAACTCATAATGGGTGCCGAAATGTTTGAGGCTGACAATCAGCTCATTATTGATGAATATATGAATGACTTTATCTCGAGAGATAAATTTGAAGCCGAATGCCGTTTGTGGAGCAATTACGATACCGATTATGAGCCACTCATCCGCTTCGCTAAAGATTCAGCTGTACACTTTGTGGCCACCAACATACCAAGGCGTTATGCATCCATTGTGCACAAAAAAGGCATTGATACACTCGATAAGCTGAGTGATGAAGCCAAGCGATTTATTGCCCCATTGCCCATCGAATTTGACCCCGACTCGGTACTTATTGCTAAAATGGGTGGTATGATGGGCAAAAGTCCATTACCAATAGCCAAAGCACAAGCCATTAAAGATGCAACAATGGGCTTTTTTATCACCAAAAATTTCACTGCCGGACACCTGTTTATCCATTATAATGGCAGCTTCCATTCCGATGATGATGGAGGCATTCGTAAATACCTGCAAATATACCAACCGGGAATGAAGGTGAAAACCATTACCACTGTATCGCAGGAAGATATTGATAAACTGAGTGATGAATACCTGGGAAAAGCCGATTATATTATTTGTGTACCTACCGACATGACAAAAACATATGTTGGTATGCGAAGATGATGTTCAATAGCATTTAATACTGAAAAGGCCGGTTATGAAGTTGCATAACCGGCCTTTAGTTTCTATCTCAACTAATATCTCTTATTTTACATCTCAATTATAGTTACTTCAGAACGACGGTTAGCCTGGTGCTCTTCCTCTGAACAAGTTACACCATCGGCACATCGATTCTTAAGACGCGTTTCACCGTAACCTTTTGCCTGAATCCGATTGGCTGCTATACCTCTTTCTACCATATACTTTACAGCTGATTCGGCTCGGCGCTGCGAAAGAATTTGGTTTGAAGTTCTTGAACCACGCGCATCGGTATGGGACCCCAACTCTATCTTAATAGTCGGGTTGTCGTGCAGAAACTGAATCATATCATCCAATTCGGTGGCAGCATCTTCGCGTATATTCCATTTTCCCAAGTCATACAGAATTTCAATCTCAATACTTTTTCCTACTTCAGCCTTCTGCATTTCCAGTTCCAGAAACTCATTTACATTCACATAACCGGTATCACGCCCAACGGTTGAATATTGCACACGCCTGGTAAAATACTCCTTTTTGGTGAAGACCAAATCATAATCAGTGTCTGGTTCCAATTTCATTTTAAAAGTCCCGTCACTGTTACTTACCAACGATTTTCTATCGCTACTTTGAGCTTCCGCAATCAGGGATACTTCGGGTATCGGAGTCAAATCGGGCAATAAGAAAACATTACCATAAATACCATACACGGGTAAAGGAATCAACTCCATCTCGTGCTCATCCACATCTTGTGACACATCCACCTCATCTGCATAAGGATAATAATCCACTGCATCAACCGCCAGAGTAACATCCGTCATTTCCAATGGCAATTCAGTTTCTATCATACCTTCAGCATCCGACACCAATTCTTTGATAATATGGCCATCAATATCCTTTAGCTGAACAGGTGTATGGGCAATGATCTGTCGCGTGTTTTTATCCAGCAATCTACTTTTTAAGTGTTTTCTAAAACTAACAGCATTTAAAATTTTAAAGCGATAAATATCGTCATCACCCTTACCGCCATCGCGGTTGGATGCGAAATAACCGTTGATACCATCTTCACTTAAAAACAAACTGAAATCATCCTTCTCCGAGTTAATGGGGTAACCCATATTATGAACCTGATAAGTGCCGTTCTTTTCAGACGCCACAAAGAGGTCTAAACCGCCCAGACCCAAATGGCCGTTGGAAGCAAAATACAGCTTGTTTTCGTCATCAATAAAAGGGAACATCTCATCACCTTCGGTATTCACTTCAGCACCGAGGTTAATGGGTTCTGTCCAGCCATCTGTGGTTCGTTTTACATACCAGATATCTGAACCTCCCTGGCCTCCTTCACGGTCGCTTGCAAAGTACAATCGCTGATTGTCTTTGGTGATAAAGCCATGCCCCGTTGAATAGTTTGCATTATTGAATGGCAGGCTTTCTGGTTTTGACCATGTTCCGTCAGACTGTCTTTGAGCAGTCATCAGGGTCAGGTGATTAGTGCCATCGCCCCCCTTTTTGCCAATCAAATTATTAAAAGTATTTCTGGTGATATACAACACCGAACCATCGGCACTAATACTTACAGGACCATCGTGATACATCGATTTTAAATCAGTAGAAAACAGTTTGGGTGAACCATAACTGTGCTCTTTAATGGGTGCAGAAAACACATTTAGGTATGGCGTTTCTTTCCAGGCATACTCACGGCGAATCACCACATCCACTTCACGCGCCGAAGTAAAAGCGACCTTATCGCCCACAACAACAGCACCAAAATCCGATTGAGCTGAGTTGAAATCAACCTCCTCTATCAGGTAGCGTTCTTCTGACAGAATTTTTTGGATGGTTGGCAAGGCATTGTTTTGGCGAACTGCCCGCGAATCATCTTGGTGACTGTCCAGGTATCTGGCCATGCAACGGTCTGCTTCGGCATATTTGCCATTATATTTTAAAGCCTGTGCATAAAAAAATAAATCATCACCTTTAAGATCAGCTTTATCAATTGCTGCATAAATGGTTTCGGCCTTAAGCGTTTCGTTAACTTTTAGGTAGGCCTGGGCCAGTTGCCCTTTTAGCGAATCAGCCAGGTAACCTTTCTGATACATTGGCTCGTAACGCCTGATAGCTTTGGCATAAGCCAGGTTATCGTAGGCCTTTGATGCCTGTTCAACCCTGAACGAGTTAATAAGGCTATCCAGCTTGTTTTTGTATGTCTGAGACTGTGCACTTATTGACAGAGCCAATAAGTTGATTATTAGTAGAGATGTTAGTTTCATCTTTCTCAATTGTTGGGGGTGATTAGAAATACCTTGGCGACTTTACCTTGTTTTTAAGAAAACCATCAAAATCGTAGCTGACGATAATTTCATGACTACCATTATTATAGTTATTCAGTGCAGATACCGTGAAATCATACGAATAACCAACCATCAGCTGCTTATTAAGCCTGATATTGCCAATAAACGCAACTGCATCACCAATACGGTAGGTGGCTCCGAGCCAATAGGTATCCTTAATTAAGAATTGCCCCGTCAGATCTGTTGATGGAGGTGCTCCATTCACCACCTTGGTTATTAACGATGGTTTAAATTTCAAATCCTTGTTTAGGTCGAATACATATCCACCCATCAGGAAGAAGTGCTGTTTCAGGTCGCTGGTGGAGCCATAAGACGACTGATCGCCACTTAGCTCTGTCTGAATCAGTTTAGGCACGGATGCACCCACATAAAACTTGTCGGAATACATGTATAAACCCAGACCAGCATTGGGCTGAAAACGTTGCTCCACATTATCCATAAACGCCACATCGCTATCTCCAACGTTTATATCAGATAGGTTGACATAGTAGTTGTAAATACCCCCTTTAATACCCATTGACAGGGTAAGCGACTCGCTTAAACTAACTCGGTAGGCATAGTTAACATTCACATAGTAATTATTAACCGGCCCGTGACTATCAGAAACAACCGATAGTCCAAGTCCCATTTTATAATTATTCAATGGTGTATGCATTGTAAAATCGTAGGTGCGTGGTGCGCCAGCCATACCAGTCCACTGCATGCGTGATAACAACAAAAGGTTCATGGCATTGCGGGTACCGGCATAAGCCGGGTTAACCGAAACTGTGTTAAACATGTACTGCGTGTACAAAGGTTCTTGCTGCGCACTGACCTTACCTGAACATAACAGCAAAAGCATGGTGGCTAACACAACCAATGTATTTTTATATAATCGTTTCATTTTTTTCTTCTTTACAATTCTGTACTGTTGATTATCGATTCAGGTAAATATAGCCTTGCAACTTTTCTCCGGTATCTTCTACCACAATGATGTAGTAGTAAGTACCAACCGGTAATTCATCTCCAATAGAAAAGCCAATATTTGAGATACCATTCCAATCATTCTGGTACTTATCTTTGCGGTAGACAATGTTCCCCCAACGGTTAAATACTTCGAAACTGACTTTATTGTACTGGTCCAGCCACGCGATTATAAAGTTATCGTTAACCCCATCTCCGTTTGGCGAGAAGCCTTCCAATACCTCCAATTCATCGTAGCAATTATCCTCATCTATGCGATCCGGAATACCATCTCTGTCGCAGTCACCTTTCGATTCATCGGCATCAAGTACACCATCGTCATCTGAATCCAAATCCTTGTAATCTGGTGTTCCGTCGCCATCGGTATCCACATCACCTTCTTCGCTATCCAGAATGCCATCGTCATCTGAATCTTCATCACGGAAATCCTCCAAACCATCACCATCAGTATCGCCATTCCCTTCGTCTTCATCCAGGATACCATCATCATCAGAATCTAAATCCTTATAGTCTGGTGTTCCGTCACCATCGCTATCCACATCACCTTCTTCACTATCCTGAATACCATCGTCATCAGAATCATCATCACGGTAATCCTCCAAACCATCACCATCTGTATCGCCATTCCCTTCATCTTCATCCAGGATACCATCGTCATCAGAATCTAAATCTTTGTAGTCTGGCGTTCCGTCGCCATCAGTATCCACATCTCCTTCTTCGCTATCCAGTATACCATCCCCATCAGCATCTTCATCCTCATCATTGGGGATTCCATCGCCATCCAAATCATCATCACCCTCACGATCATTATCAATACCATCGTTATCTCTATCCGTATTTTCAGTGACAGTAATAGTAACTGTAGCTGTTGCACACTTTGATTCAGAGGCATCATCACATACCTCATAGGTAAATGAGTCGGTTCCAAAGAAACGATGGTTGGGTGTATAAACAAATGATCCATCGACATTTAAGACCAGTGTTCCATGAGTAACATTAACAACAGGCGTGGTGTTAACCACCAGGTTATGATTATCAGGATCGCTATCATTATTAAGTACAGATGTACCATTTAAAACATCACCTTCCTGAATACTTGCTATGTCATCATTGGCAAACGGAGCCGAATTTGCTGAATCATCATCAATATTGGTAACTTCAACCACTTCGCTTAAACCATCATATGCATCATCCGAGTTGGCATTATCAACGGATAGCTTTAATGTATAATTAATATCGCCATCTATCTCCGAATCATTCTGACCTGTTACCGTTACCGTTTGAGCAATGTTCCAGTTGGCCGGCGTGAATGTTAAGCTGGTTACATCCAGGCTTCCTTCTGTTGCATCAATACCACTAATAATTATCACCACATTGCTGATTGGTTGTGTATATAGTACCACATCGAAACTATCGCTTGCGCCACTTTCCGAGGTCCCGGTTGAACCATCACTTTGTGTAACGCTCAGTCCTGCAGTATCATTATCAATATTGGTTACTGATATTATTTTAGAGGTCACCAAATCAAAACCATCATCACTGTTGGCTGCATCAACACTTATTGTAATGTCATAGGTTTGGTCACCATCAACTATTAAGTCATCCTCAGGTGTCACAACAACTGTCTGTGGCTTGTTCCAATTAGCTGGCGTAAAAGTTACCGGACTAACCACTGTTCCTTCATCATCCGACTCTGAAAGCAACAGCACAACATTATTTACCGGTTCAGCTGTTAACACAATTGTAAAGTCATCAGTCGCTCCATTTTCATTGGTCGATAAAGTGTTTTTACTTAATGTAAAATCAGCAACATCATTATCCAGATTACGAACAGTTGTTGTGGTTGATAAATCATCGTAGGCATCGTCTGAACTTATATTATCAACCACCAATGTTAGCACGTAATCAATTGTGCCATCAATGAGATTATCATCTTTACCAGTAATAGTAACCATTTGAGCTTGATCCCAATCGGCATTGGTGAATGTGAGTGATGTTGCACTTAGTTCTCCTTCCGTAGCATCTAATCCGGTAATATTAATGACCACATCATTTGCAGGTTGAGTATTTAACACCACCTCAAAGCTATCTGTTGTTTTGTCTTCGCTTGTTTCATTACTTCCGCCGCTTACTACAACAGTTAAACCAGCGACATCATCATCTGATATAATAGCTGTTACCTGTTGAACGCCATCTTCAGAGCCATTTACGACGTTTGTAATGTCCGCAATAACTGTTTCATCACCTTCTGCTTCAATATCATTAACCCCGGTTAATGTGATTGTTGCTTCAGTGACTAAAGCCGGAATTATCAGGTTAAGCGGTGTTGCGTTATAGTCGGTTACAGCTGCTGTTCCTGATAATGTCACTTCAACCTGAACATCTTCAACACTCACATGGCTTAAAACAGCCTTAACATTAGCTGTACCTCCGTTCTCTGAGAAAGGCGAACCAGTTAACTCTAACGTTACGGTTGGTTGTGACTGGCCATCTGTAATTTCAACCATCTTTTGCTGAGTTGTTGTTTCTGCAGCGTTTACTACATTATCGACATCAATAATAACGGTTTCATTTCCTTCATAAATGGCATCAGCAGCAGATGTAATAGTCACTGTTCCGCTTGTTGAGCCGGGCGGGATAACAATCTCGTTAGCTGAATTGGCATTGGTGCCAGCAGCCGTTGTGGCATCAGTTCCGTCTAAAGTGGCTGTACCTGAGTAGGCTAAAGTAATGGTCACCGGCAAGCCTGACACTGCATCAATGCTAGCTGTAATTGTTGCCACGCCACCATCTTCTGCAATTACTACCTTATCAACAGATAACGTCACGTTTGGCATATTATCGTTATCAGTAATCGTATAGGTATGAACTGCATTCGCTCCTAGAGTCGCATTAACTGGATTGGATAAAGTTACAACCACCGTTTCATTGTCTTCATCCAGCAGATCATCGACAATACCGGCAATCGTAATATTATCAGTTGTTTTTCCGGCCGGCAATGTTAATGTGCCGTTGGCCAAAGTATAATCAACACCAGTGCCCGTGGCAGTTCCGGTTACAGAATAATCAACACTCACAACCAAAGCGCTCGCTGCAGATAAATCCACCTGAAGAGCGGCACTGTTTACCGACTCATCACCAGCAGATGAGGCAGCTGCAAAATTAATTATCGGTGTGTTATCGTTATCAGTAATCGTATAAGTATGAACAGCATTCGATCCTAAAGTCGCATTAACTGGATTGGATAAAGTAACAACCACCGTTTCATTGTCTTCATCCAGTAGATCATCGACAATACCGGCAATTGTAATATGATCGGTTGTTGTTCCGGCCGGCAATGTTAATGTTCCGTTGGCCAAAGTATAATCAACACCAGTACCCGAGGCAGTTCCGCTTACAGAATAATCTACGCTCACAACCAAACCGCTGGCGGCTGATAAATCTACCTGAAGATCGGTGCTGTTTACCGACTCATCACCAGCAGATGAGGCAGCTACAAAAGTAATTACCGGTGTGTTATCATCATCAGTAATGGTTGTAGTCACTTGCTGAGCACTTGCTTCAATGGCATTCACCACATTATCGATATCAACAATGACTGTTTCATCGGCTTCATCCAGCACGTCCTGCGCTGCAGTAATAGTTACTGTTCCAATTGTTGAGCCAGCGGGAATAACTATTTCAGTGACAGAATTGGCATTGGTACCAACTGTAGCAGTAACATCGGTTCCACCTAATGTGGCTGTACCTGAGTAGGCTAATATTATTGTTACAGGCAAGGCTGATACAGCATCAATGCTTGCTGTGACAGTTGCCACGCCCCCATTTTCTGCTATTGTGGCATTATCAACGGATAGGCTAACTGTTGGTGCATCATCATCATCGGTGATTGTAGTGGTTACCTGCTGTGTTCCATTCTCCACTCCATTAGTTACTGTTGCAATGTCAGTGATAACCGTCTCGTTAGCTTCATCCAATACATCTTGAACGGCGGTTAAAGAAACAGAAGCACTTGATTGACCAGCCGGAATCGTAATTGAACCAGCCATTGCATAATCAACGATATTTGTTGCTGTTCCGGTGTTAGATAAATTAACAACAATGTCGTTTGCACTTAAAATATCAGAGCTTGCTGTAATTGTGGCGATTCCGCCATTTTCTAATATTGGAGAACCCACCAGACTTAAAGATATGGATGGAACATCATCATTTTGAATGGTGTAAGTTGTGGTCTTTTGCGATCCAAGACGCACGCCTGCTGTTTGTCCTGATAACTCGAAAGTGACTGTTTCATCCTCTTCAGCCAAACTTTCATCAACAATAGCCAAACTCAAAGCTATATTTTGAGGCGTGGTATAATCTCCAGCCGGAATTGTAACCAATGCTGTATGTGTATAATCATCAGTTATTGTCGCATTACCACCAGTAACACTGGCATTAACAGTAACATCCGTAGGTATAAGCTCTCCGCTTGCTACAACTACAGGAATATTACCTCCTGAATTCTCGACATCTGCATAGTAAGCTGCAGAAAATTGAAGTGACAGCGCATCAATTATGTTAGTTACAGAAATGATTATATCTTTTGAATCTGTTAAGCCCCCTTTATCTTCTACAGTAACTGTGATGTTATATATATTGTTGGATCCATTATCCGTTGGATTTTCATAGTCCGTTGGATTTTTAAAGCTCAATTCTCCTGTTGCTGGATCAATATTAAAATCATCAGCATCAGTACCCGATACTGAGAATAATTTTGTCTCATTGGAATCTTCATCTGTTGCCGTTACAGTCTGGACTGTTGTAACACCTTCAGCCAGGCTTACATTATTAGCAGATATAACGGGTGCATCATCTTCACCATCGATGGTAATAATTAAATCAGCACTTGCTGTTCCTCCATGACCATCGTGCATGATATATGAAAATATTTCAACAATACTTTCGCCTGCAACCATCTGACTTACTAATGGATTTGAGTTATCCGGCGTATAAGTAAAATCACCCAATGAACTCCATACTAACGTTCCATAGGTTCCTACATTACTACCCGTTGATGTACCTTCGATTGATTGCACTAACAGGACATCGTTGGGTGTATTCACATCCGTATCATTGGAAATAAGACCACTTGCTCCATTCACTGTAATGGAACCATTTTCATCAACACTATGGTTATCATCATTGGCAACCGGGTCATCATTAACTCCATTTATGGTGATGCTAATCGTTCCCTGATCTGTTCCCCCATTACCATCACTAATTGTGTAAGTAACTGTTTCAACCATAGTTTGCCCAACTCCTAATTCAGTATTACCTGCTTTTTGTGTATAGATGAATGCACCTGAAGAACTCCAATCCAAAGTACCATAAGCTCCATTGTACGGATTAGCGCCCGCTCCACCAACCAATGTAACTATTGGATTATCTGCTACATCAGGATCTGAATCATTTCTTAATAAACCGGATACATCTGCAATATTCAAAACAACATCTTCATTGGCTTGATATTGGTCATCACCTGCAATTGGGGCATCATTACCCGGTGTATCGATACTAATGATTCTGGTATAAACATTACTACTTAAACCTTCGGCTGTATTGCGATCTTTAACCACATAGATGCTTGCTGTCCGAACTCCTGAGAGAGCTGTAGTACTGCTAAATTTAATCCCGGCAATATAAGCCTCGAACTCATTAATTGCTGCCGGACCGGTAACTGTTATTTTACCATTTCCATCATTAACAACTGATAAGGTTGAACCACTATATGAATCAGTTAAAGCATCTAAAGGATCCCAACCTGCGGTTATTTCAATAATGAGGGAGTGAATATCTGAATCATCTTTATCAGTTATGCTGATGGTTGGAGCAAGTAGCACCGGTGTTGCCGCCTGACGATCATATACAGCACTAGTGGTTGGCCCACTGATAAACGGGGCATCATTAACGGCAATAATCGTAATGGTTGTATTGGCCACTAAACTCTCCAGGTAGCCATCATTAACCTTTAGCTCCAATACGCGTGATGTTGTATTGGGATTATGTGATGTATTATTGTAGTGAATTTGTTTTAGCGCAGTTTGATAATCAACAGCGGAAGCATCGCCTGATAATTCTATAACGCCAATACCATTTTCATACGCTGTTGTAACACTAATTCCTGCAGGTAAAGTACCCACAACTGATAAGCTCTCATCAACTCCGTTTAAAATATTAGTTAGCTTTACCGATACGCTTTGAAGGTTAATATCACCATCTGTGTTAATAATAACATCCGTATCAACAACTGGTATTAGTGCGCCTCCTTCTGTAAAAGTTGTTTCGAAATCTCTTCCAGCCACAGATGAGTCATCAGAATCTAGATCCAGGTTGGGTTCAACTTTTAAAAGAATAGTTGACTTAGCAACATTACTATCATAAATACCATCATTAACTTTAACATCAATAATTCTATCGGCTTGGTTAATTCCGGACGTTTTTCGGTTTTCATACGTGATCGATTTGATGATGTTTTCGTACTCTTCAAGAGTTCCATTTCCGCTCAACCTAATTTCACCATCACTAACAGCAGTAATTGAAATGCTACCAACTGAGGACCCAAGAGAAGGGTGATCTAAGAATTCATAACCCGTGTCGAGCAGATTAGTTATTTTGATATTGGCCCCTTGCATGTGATCATCATTATCATCGGCCACAAGTACATCTGGCTCACTAATAAGAACCGGAACAATATTAGCTACATCATCCTGAATGGCAAAAGCAGTTGTATAATCATTGCCCGAAGTGCCGGAACTATTATCTCTATCTAAATCGATTTGGGGAGCGTTGGAAACGTTACAATTCTCAATTTTCACAATAAAACCTACATTGTTGACGTAATTACACTCAAGCGTTGGCGAATTATTTTTTTTAAGTTTAGCTGGTAATAAATCGCCAGGGTTTAAGGTTTCTTCATAATGATTAGCCAGAACATATAAGTTCATCCAACCATCACCATCCCAGTCTGTAACAGTATGTTCAACATCTAACGTACCGCCTACCTCAACATTTTCGGGTGTATAGAATGTACCCAGGTAACGGGCTGTTGTTTCATAAGGGTCACCGTCAAAAACGGCAATTGGGGTATTTCTTGGTGTCTTCCAATCACCATTATTTTGGAGTGTCACTGTAAATGTCACATCTTTCTGAGCTACACATTGATCCAGGTTAATAATCACATTTTCAGTAGTAAGATCGCCCACAGCAAATGTTGGTTCGGCCCAATCGGTTAAGAAAGTTGTTTGAACCAGGAATCCATTAAATGCTTCGTTAAATTCCTGAAAGAAGTTATAATTCACAATTTCTTGCTGGTTGGCAGGAATGGCTAACTCAGGACCTACATTAGTAACAATATAACCATGCTGATTCCAGGTTTCGCGTGCAGCCACCCATGGTGCGTCTTTAGAACGATATACGGAAATAAAGCTTTTTCCCGGACTATTGCCAGGATCCATTTGATCCTGTGCTGATATTATAATTTCTGCCTGTCCGTCATCATCTACATCAGCTACCAAAGGATAATCAGTTCGTGTACCTGACGGAGATGGCACCGATGCAATCTCGTATCCATCTTCGCCTCGCCATACATAAAGTGTTTGCTCATCGGAATAAACCACTTCAGCCTTTCCATCGCCCTCAAAGTCAAAAACCGTACTACCGGTCATTTGCGACGGGTCATCAACATTCTTACGCCACTTTTCTGATAAGACGCTTAAATCTCTATCATATTCGATAACTACATAAGTGCTTTTGCCGGCAACACCTATCTCAATTTGCTTATCACCGTCAAAATCAGCTAAATTACAACGACCAGTACGCACAGAACTATTGCCAATACTGAAGTTAGAACCTATTTGTGAAGCAGTATAGGGATTATAGGCATAAATAACTGCGCCGGCTCCATCATTACTACTAACCACTACATCGATGCGATTATCATTATCTAAATCACCAATACTAGTGAAACCATCACCATTTGTTAAACCTGCGATGGGCACTTCAACGCCAACCGAAAGTGCCCCATTGTTAGCAGCTCCATTGGGATCAAAGTCCACCAAATAAACTGCGTTACCAGCTATTAACTCAAGACCAGCCGCTTTAGAGTCAAATACTGCACCACCACCATTTGGAACAACATCACCTGGTTTAAAAATATCATATGCAAACGTGTAAGAGTCTTTAGCACTATTTCCGGGAATTGAACCAAAGTTTAAGGTGTTATTTTTATTTATGAGGCATTTCCCCGTTTGCGCATCAAAAACCTGGTTACCCACATACACTTCAGGCCTGCCATCCCCATTAAAATCTGCCAGTTGAGGTGTTTGATGATTTACCTCTGTGAGCTCTGTGGTATTTAACCATTCCTGAACAAAACTTTTGGTAGTGTAATCATAACTATAGCGACCAAGCTCCTTGGCATTGCTAACATTAAATACATCTTTTTTAGTGTCGTTGGCATCCACATCACCTATGGCTAATTGCGAGTATGTTGTTGACGTCACACCCGTCACCTCAGCCTTAAATACACCATTAAGCCCGTTGAAAATCAGTATTTTTTTAGCCTGCGGATCTTTTGAAACAATATCAGGTATCCCGTCATTATCCATATCGCCAATGAACATTCCACAACGCTGGTCAGTCGGATAAACATGTGTTGGATTATTGGGGTCCGGTGAATTGGCAACTTTAGTATTATACTTTTCTACTAAGGTGTAACGTTCCAGTACGGGTGGCTTTTCACGACAGCCAGGTATGGGCTGTCCGAAATAAAAATATTCCCCTCCGCTGGCACCATCACAATCCGGATCGAAATGATCAACTAAACCATCTCCATCATCATCAATACCATTATTACATATTTCTTGCGCCCGCAAGTAGCTAAACGAACTTAAAAGTGCCACAAGAACTGTCCACTTCAATACACAATTCATCAATAGATACTATTTTATTATTGTTCCTTTTATTTCCAAACCACTATTACGCATAACATTCCGTGAGGTTTAGTATAAATACCTATATATGGCAAACGTTATCTCCTACCTGATGAACCCCTTTTTAAACCTGACGAATGAAAGCCCAGACGTAAACATCAAGGGTGAGAAAATGTTTACACAAAAAAAGCCAGCTACCCATAAGGTAACTGGCCTGTGTTCATTTATGTCGGTTATTGTGTGAGCTTAATTGCGGCTTGCCAGAATTTCTTCAGTAGCAGCCCTGCCAGCGCGTAATGCACTAATATTAGACTCTACTACAGCATCTCCTTTGCGACCAAAAATCTTTCTCAACCCTTCTTCCAGAGCACTGAATTCAATATCAATAAAAGGTGAAGCAGCCCCAAGCATCACAATATTTGATGAGCGCTTTGTAGCCACTTCTGAAGCAATTTTATCGGCATCAATGGCAATGTGATTAGGCTGTTCAGCAATCTTTGCCATCACCACTTCCATTTCAGGGTAATTAGGGATATTGACAAATGGTGTGGTATTGGTTACTAACCATCCGCTTTTTGACAAGTACGGCAGATAACGCAGAGACTCCATTGGCTCTACAGATAAGATGATATCTGCTTTTCCTTTAGGAATAAGATCTGAAGCAATAGGGTTGCTACTTACGCGCAAATGCGATTGCACATCGCCACCTCGCTGACTCATACCGTGAACCTCAGCCTGCTTTAAGTGCAAATCTTTATCTACAGCAGCCATTCCTATGGTTGCAGCAATGGACAGTATACCTTGACCGCCAACACCTGCTAAAACTATATCTGATTTCATTTCTTTTATTTTTAACTATACTCGCTGCATAGTGCATTGCGCACTAGTCGCTGAGCACTACTTTTTACAATCCTAACTCTTTAACTTTCAACACGAGGCTCTTATTTCGAAGTGTTTGAATACATTGACGACGAGGAATAATCACTGACACGCCCTGGTAATCGAACTCTTCTTTAATAATATTCACCATCTCATCGAGGTTGGCTGCTGTTGGCTTAAACACTCTGATATGTTCAGGATCAACGCCAATACCTTCAATGATTTGCTCCAGGTGACCCAGCGCCTGTGAATCCTGACCTCCTGTCATACCCGTAGTATAGTTATCCGAAACAATAACGGTAATTGGCGTACCTTCGTTAACAGCATCCAGCAGGCCTGTCATGCCAGAGTGTGTAAATGTAGAGTCTCCAATAACTGCTACAGCAGGCACTAGACCAGCATCAGCAGCTCCTTTGGCCATCGTAATGGAAGCGCCCATGTCAACGCATGAGTTCACTGCATTATAAGGAGGTAAAGCGCCAAGTGTGTAACAACCAATATCGGCAAAAACACGTCCCGGACCATACGATTCCAAAGCTATATTAAGGGCTTTATACGCATCAATGTGTCCACATCCTTTGCACATTGCAGGAGGTCGGCCAACCAGTAAATCAGGCACTACATCCCCTTCTTCAATTGGCAATCCTAAAGCTGCAGCCACAATATTAGGATTTAATTCACCGTCACGTGGTAAAGTTCCATCCAATCGGCCAATCACAGGTGTTCCGGCTTCCTGATAACCTTTAAGCAACTCTTCAATTACAGGATACCCATCTTCCAGCACTAAAATCTTATCACACTCATTCACCATACGCTCAATATCCTTACGAGGCATTGGGTATTGCGACAATTTCAACACAGGGTGATTCAATGCTTTATCCTGGAAGTTTTCCATCAGATAGTTGTGCGCTATACCGCATGCGATAATTCCCAATGAACGATCCGAAGCATCGGTATAAGTGTTATATGGCGATTCCATTGAGATCTTCTCCAAATCAGGGCGAGTCTCAATCAGTTTCTTATAATTACGACGGGCTATTGAAGGCAGTAAAACAAATTGCGTTGGGTCCTTTGGCAGGCATACTGTTTTCTCATCCAACAAAGGCTTACGAACAACACCGGCACGCGAATGTGCCAAACGAGTCGTAATACGAATCATGACCGGCACGTTGAACTTCTCTGACATTTCAAAAGCTGCATATGTCATGTCGTAAGCTTCCTGCTGATTAACCGGCTCTAAAATTGGAATCATTGCAAACTTACCATACACGCGACTATCTTGCTCATTTTGGCTTGAGTGCATCGAAGGATCATCAGCTGCCACCACAACAAATCCGCCATTTACACCGGTAATTGCTGCGTTAATAAAAGCATCAGCTGCCACGTTCAATCCCACATGTTTCATACAAGTCATGGCACGCTTACCAGCATAGGCCATACCTAAAGCAGACTCCATAGCCGTTTTTTCATTGCTTGACCACTTACTATGAATATTACGCTCTTTTGCAATTTTCGAATCCTGAATATATTCAGTAATCTCAGTAGAAGGCGTTCCCGGATAAGCATATACACCTGATAAACCGGCATCAATAGCTCCCTGGGCAATAGCTTCATCTCCTAACAATAGTAACTTTTGCATTGTGCTTATTTGGTTTTATATTATTACTTATTTGCTTCTGTTCGCTAAATAACAAATATCTAAACCCTTTATTAATGACATTTATCACAGCTTACAATTTGAAACCGTTCTTAATAATAAATCGTTAGCACCAGCCTTCTTCGCCCTCCATTATTCCTGAATTCGCATAAATATATCCCTTGCCAAATACCAAGGTTTAATCTCCCATTTGTAATGGGAATAGTTAACGAAGTACCAACCAACGATGATTTAATATGAGCAGGCATATCATCCTCACCCTCTAATACATGCTTATAATCAGCATCATATTCAGGCACCATCTTGTTAAAAACTGTTTCAAAATCATCCCTGACAGTAGGATCAGCATTCTCATTAATTGTTAATCCAGCTGATGAATGCTGCAGAAAAACATTAAGCATCCCTACTTTTGGCAGTTCGGGCAAAGCTGCTATCAATTCATTTGTTATCAAATGAAAACCTCGACGACGCTTATCTAAATCTATTTCTATTTGTTTTATCACTGCTTCAACACTTTAGACAACATTACTATTTCATATCACATTAGCATGGAATTATAACACAAATCGTATATCATCATTAATTTACCCTATTAGGCGGAACACCTCCACTAAAGTAAGTATGTATATTAAGAGCTACTAATTTTGACATCTCACCGCGCGTTTCATGCGTTGCGGTACCCAAGTGTGGCATCAGTACCACATTAGGCAAGTCCCTAAAGGCATCTGGTATCAACGGTTCATTTTCGAATACATCCAAACCAGCTCCTGCAATTTTATCGGTCTTTAATGCTTCAATCAAAGCATCTTCATCAACCACAGGCCCGCGCGCTGTATTAATCAGATAAGCACTTGATTTCATCAGTGCCAATTCTTTTGCCCCAATCATTTTCTTCGTTTCGGCTGTCAATGGCATATTCAACGATACAACATCTGATGTTTTTAGCAGTTCTTCAAATGGTAAATAGGTAGCATTAAACTCCTTTTCAATGGATTCATCAATCCTTTTGCGATTATGATAGACTACTGACATCCCGGAAGCAACAGCCCTTCGGGCCAAAGCCTTGCCTATTGCCCCCATACCAACAATCCCCAACTGCTTACCCACAAGGGTAGTACTTAAGTTGCGCATCACACCCCATTTAAGGTCCTGTTTATTCTTTAGAATATTATTCATTTCCCCTAAACGACGAGCTACAGCAATCATTAAGCCCATAGCCAATTCAGCTGTTGGTTCTGTTACCGGGTCCGGACTATTGGTCACAACAATTCCTTTGGCATTAGCATGTGCCATATCAATATTATCGTAACCGGCACCAAAATTGGCAATCATCTTGAGCTTCGGAGCAGCATCAATCACCTCATTAGTGAGTTTATTGCCATATACGGTAACAATCGCATCTACATCTGCCACCTTCGTCACTAATTCATCATGGGTAAAGTCCTCATTGGCCGGATAAACAATCTCCCAATCCGGAAGAATCTCCTCAAACTCCTGACGGGGAACCGCCAGCATGATTAGTACTTTCTTCATCATATTACGCATTGAATTTTAACATTTTCATTACTATGTGTAAAGATAAACCATACGAACGAAAGACAATATGACATTTTGCTTGCCAATTTTCGATTTTAAGACTAATTTGATCAGTCCAACGCAAAAGTTTATGCCCTATTTACATTCTAAATATGAAATCCCCGGCGATAATGGACAACATGAAGTCCTGCCCAACCTATTGGGAATAAATAAACTTGACGCCATTCACAAAGTTGAGTTTGAGGGTTTTTTAAGGGCTCAGTACCAATTATTAGAGGAACTGACTACTCATACTAAATTTGATTTCAATTACATACAGCGCATTCACCAATTATCACTGCACAAAGTATATACCTTTGCCGGCCAACTGCGTCAGGTCAACATGACTAAAGGGGGATTTTTATTCCCCACAGCCAAGTTCTTACCAAAAATCTGCCATGAGTTTGACCAGCAAATATTAGATACCCTGCCTGATTACTACCAAAGCAAACAGCAATTAATAGTAGACATAGCCAAGGTGCATGCCGAGCTATTGTTTATACACCCTTTTAGAGAGGCTAATGGAAGAGTCGCACGAATATTGGCCAATATGATGGCTATTAAACAGGGCTATGATTTTTTAGGATTTTATAAAATCACACAGCGACAGTTCAAAGATTACATCATCGCCGTTCAGTCGGCAGCCGAACAAAACTACCAGCCGATGACCGATATTATTAATGCTATTTTTTAAGGTCTTCTTCAACGTGTATTACCATACTCTGAAGCTCTTCTTCTGAAAAATGAATTCCTTCAATCTGAAACGATGCGACAAGCGAATGAAGCATTTTTTGAAAACGCTCTTCTGTATTTTTAAGGGAAGGATTGCTGTCGATAATTTTTGTCTCCATATAGTAAAGATACGAAAAACCGATTGTTTTCGTTAGTATTTAGCAAAGGGATTTAGTAGATAATCTTTAATTTTTCATATCACTATTTCCTTTATATTTTTACGCCACTTAATAAGAGGTATGGCATTATCTTTAGCTCAATTAAGTTGGCATTGACGAAATATCTAAACCTGTGAAAAAGAATCATTTTATACCATTAGTAATTGTAATTTTATACACTCTACTACCCACTATTACTCATGCGCAAACCCAAATAAGAGGCAGTATAACTGACACTCTCAGCAATGCCATAGCATTTGCCAACATTATTATTCTTGATAGCAAAAATGGTGGTGTAAGTGATGCTAATGGCCATTTTTCTTTTTCAACCACCAATAACCTGCCCTTTCAACTGCAGGCTTCCTCAATTGGCTTTCATACGTCAACAATAGAGGTAAAAGACTCGGTTGAAGCACAAAATATAAGAATTACACTACGTGTAAAACAGGAAAACCTCAATGCAGTAAATATTGAGGGACAAATAGCTGACCAGTCTTTTTCGAAGATTGACCCCAAGCTTGCTAACAGGCTACCAGATGCAGGAGGTGGTAACATTGAAGGATTAATTAAAAGCCAGATGGGCGTTTCGTCGAATAACGAGCTGAGCTCTCAATACCGGGTACGAGGTGGCAATTACGATGAAAACCTTATATATGTCAACGACATAGAGATATATCGCCCGTTTTTAATCCGCTCGGGCCAGCAGGAAGGTCTAAGCTTCGTCAATCCCAACCTGATTTCCTCATTAAAATTCTCCCCCGGAGGATTTGAGGCACAATACGGCGATAAAATGGCATCGGTACTTGATGTACGATACAAGAAGCCCCAGTCCTTAAGCGGAAGCATGAATGCCAGCCTGCTAGGAGCATCCGGACATATTGAAGGAACATCAAAAGACCAGCGTTTTACGGCCATCACCGGCATACGCTATAAAACAAATCAGTATCTGTTGGGCACACTCGATGTTAGTGGCGATTACAATCCCAGCTTCTTCGATGTTCAAACCTTTCTCACTTACCAACTTTCTGACCGTTGGCAATTAGAAGCTCTTGGCTACTACTCGCAAAACAACTACGAATTTGAGCCTGTTGACAGAGAAACGTCGTTTGGGACCATCAATGAGGCTAAAAAACTCAAAATATACTTCGAAGGCCAGGAGAAAGACGTATTCCAAACAGGTTTAGGCGCTGTAGCCCTCAAATTCAACCCTAACGGCGACAACCAATATAAAATAACCACGATGGGTTACAGAACCTATGAAGAGGTAACCTATGACATACTGGGGCAATATTGGTTACAAAACATAGAAAACCAGGATGGCTCAACACCCAACCCACAGGAAGACGGCATACAGAACATTGGTGTTGGCACCAATCTCGAACATGCTCGCAACGACCTGTTAGGCATTATACAAAACATTGCCTTACAGGGTAAACAAAACATTGGCAAACATCTGTTTTCCTGGGAAGTGAAGTACCAGCACGAGTATTTTAAAGATTATATTAATGAGTGGGAAATGCGCGATTCTGCCGATTACTCCTTACCACACTCTGATAAAGAAGTAAAGCTTGTATACTCGTACAAAGCCGATCATGAAACTAGCAGCAATCGTGTTACCAGCTATGTGCAAGATGCCTTTAAGCTATATACTAATGATGGTTTTCTCTTAGTTAACGCCGGCATCAGAACCAACTACTGGGATTTCAGCAATGAATTTCTGATAAGTCCACGCATTAACCTGCTTTATTATCCAAACTCAACAGTTAACACCCGCTACAGACTGGCTGGAGGTATTTATTATCAATCGCCTCTTTACCGAGAAATGCGACGACCTGATGGCACCATCAATGAGCAAATAAAGGCCCAAAAGTCTGTTCAAATAGTTGGCGGCTTTGACCGCATATTTGAGGCCATGCAGCGCGAATTTAAATTCACAACTGAGGCCTATTACAAACATCTGACTAACCTTAATCCCTATCAGGTAGACAATGTTCGCATACGCTATTCAGGCACTAATAACGCAAAGGGATATGCAACTGGTATCGATTTTAAGCTGCATGGCGAGTTTGTCCCTGGTGTTGAATCATGGGCCAACCTTTCGCTAATGAAAACTGAAGAGGATATACTAGATGACTATTACACCGAAACCGATATTGATGGTAATGAAACAATAATTTACCCGGGATATATTCCCAGGCCGTCAGATCAACGCTTTTCCTTTTCGCTGTTTTTCCAGGACTATTTGCCAAACAATCCTGACTTCAGAGTCAACCTTAACTTACTATATACCAGCGGACTTCCTTTTGGTCCACCACAATCGCCACGCTACATGGCAGTCAACCGCATGCCTGCCTACCGACGCGTTGATATTGGCTTTTCGAAGGATTTAACAAAATGGTTCAACAAAAATAACAATATAGTAAAAGATTGTTGGGTAAGTCTCGAAGTTTTTAACCTGTTTGATATCAGTAACACCATTTCGTATTATTGGGTGAGTGACATTTACAATCGTCAGTACGCAGTGCCCAATTACCTAACTTCCAGAAGACTCAACCTTAAATTCTCTATAATGTTTTAACTCCCATCATTCGAACCAAACACAAAAAAGGATTTTATTAAAAATATCTTTTAGTATTAGCGTAACAAAAAGGAACCTTAGCGCGTTTTTAACGTAAATAAACCGTTACTTTTGTGTTGGATAAATCTATGACTCAACTCGACCCGACCATATTATTAGTGGATGATTCTGCGGTTAACCTCGAAATCCTTTCAGAGGCACTCAGCAGGTACAATACTGTATCAGCTTCCAATGGTGATGATGCCATGGAAATTGCCTTCTCCAGGAATAAACCCGACCTTATACTGCTAGACGTTATCATGCCAGGTATTGATGGTTATGAAGTGTGTAAAATACTCAAGAGTAACGAGCAATCTAAAGATATTCCTATCATTTTCATTACCGGACAAAACGATTCTGAAAGTGTTCTAAAAGGCTTCGAGGCAGGTGCCGTTGACTACATCACCAAGCCATTCAATATACTGGAGCTCAAAGCAAGAGTCAAAACACAGCTATCGATAAAAATGGCCCGCGACCAAAATCAACGGCTAATGAACAAAATACGCACCGTTAACAAAAAGTTGACCGACAGTATTGAGTATGCTCAAAAAATCCAGAATGCCAGTTTACCTTCAGATGACTTTCTGAATAAGGTATTACCTGAGCATTTCATACTTTTTAAGCCGCGCGATATTGTAAGCGGCGATTTCTATTGGGCCGAAGAAAGCGGTGACAAGCTTATTATTGTATCAGCCGACTGTACCGGACATGGTGTCCCCGGTGCTTTCATGAGCATGTTTGGCTTAGCCTACCTTCACGAAGTGGTTGGTAAAAATGAAATTACACAACCTGCCGAAATCATCAACGAACTGCGACGAATTGTTATCGAATCGCTTAAACAGGATGAAGGCAGCGAAGTGAAAGATGGCATGGACATCAGCATAGTTAGCATCGATAAAAAGCAACAGGTAATTGAATTTGCCGGTGCCTTTAACGATATGCTGCTATTGCGCAACAAAGACATGCAAATTTATGAAGCAGACCATATGCCTGTGTCTATTGGCGAAATAAATCAGCCATATACCAATTACACCATCAATTATGAAGCAGGCGATTGCATCTACCTTTATACAGATGGCTACCCATCACAGTTTGGCGGCCCCAATGACAAGAAGCTCATGCAAAAAGGGTTTAGAAACCTGCTCCTTGAAAATCATCAATATTCAATGAAAGAGCAAGGCGACATCTACAACAACTTCTTTGATATGTGGAAAGGCATTAACGACCAGATAGATGATGTACTGGTAATTGGCATCAGGCTATAGCCTCTCCTATTTAATGACTTTTAGTTTATTACCATTACTATTGACCTCCTGTCAGAACACAAACGATATTCATTTAATGAACTCATAAGCATAAAAATACAGCAAAGTATTATATCTTTGCACCGTATTAATTATGATACCAACAGTTCGCAACCATCCTGTTGTAAAATAAAACTAGGAGATTTGAACAATGCTTTTCAAGAGTGATTGTATTCACAGTCATGGTCTTCTCTGTTTTATAACAATTTTGTTTGCTGCTGTTTTTAAGTTAATTAAAATGAAAAAAGCAGTCGTATTACTATCTGGCGGATTAGATTCTGCTGTTGCTTTATACCTTGCCAAACAGCAAGGCTTTGAGCTGTATGCCCTATCATTTGATTACGGTCAGCGCCATAACCGCGAGTTGGAAGCGGCGAAAGCAATTGCCGAAAAAGCCGGAGCAAAAGAACATCAAGTAGTTAGCCTGAAGCTTGATAAATGGGGAGGCTCATCCCTTACAGATAGCGCAATGGAAGTGGAAGATGGCGACGTTGACAGAGCGGACATTCCGGTGACTTATGTACCGGCCCGTAATATGGTTTTTCTCTCTGTAGCCGCTTCACTAGCCGAAGCAATTGAAGCACAAGATATTTTCATCGGCGTCAGCCAGGTCGATTATTCGGGCTATGTTGATTGCCGCCAGGAATTTATCGAGAGCATGGAAAAAACCATTAACCTGGGTACTGTAATGGGTGCTGAACAAAACAGGCCAATAAAAATTCATGCCCCTTTCGTAAACAAAACCAAAGCAGAAGAAATACAATTAGGCGCTGAACTTGGTGTCGATTTTGGTCTAACATGGAGCTGCTATCGAGGAGGAGAAAAACCATGTGGCACATGTGACAGTTGCCTTCTAAGAGCTAAGGCATTTGCCGAGGCCGGCATAACAGATACGGCACTATAAACAATAAGAGAAGAATAAAAAATGGAGAAGTTGGTATTGGCCAAAGAGGGCGTTTTTCCGGTAGTTTACAATCATATTGGTGAACGCATTAGTGACGCGCCAAAAACAGGCTTACAGTTTCCTGGCACTATCCAGGGAGAAGGAAAATTAGCCGGTGTACCGTCACTATTTATACGCCTGTCGGGTTGTAATCTGCGCTGTATATGGCAAATGGAGGACAACAGCTTTTGTCGTTGCGACACCACTTACGCCTCATTTCATCCGAATGAAATTATCGAATTAAGCACTGACGATGTTTTTAATTGGGTAAAGTATAACCTGGATGGAATACACCATGTGGTAATTACCGGTGGTGAGCCGCTCCTGCAAAAAAGAGCATTAGCCCCTTTATGCCAAAAACTTAAAGAGGAATTAAACGTACATATAACCATTGAATCTAACGGTTCACTATTCGATGCCAATGTAGCACAATGGATTGACCTGTTTAGTATTTCGCCCAAACTAAGCAACTCAGTGCCTACCCCCGAAAAACTGGCAGCTTACCAACTCAATGAAGCTGGTCCATACAAGTTTCATAACCAGAAAAGACGGAACATTGAAGCACTGCAGGCATACATCGACCTGACCAACAGTAGCAATAAGGAACTACAGCTGAAATTTGTTGCAGGTAAAAGCGATGATTATAATGAGATAAAAGATGATTTCCTAAGCCACCTATTAAACTGGAAAGCAGACGATATCATGCTAATGCCTTTGGGTGCAACTCGCGAAGAAATAGCGAAGTCATCACCCTTGGTTCTTGAGATGGCCATCAGAAACGGTTGGCGCTTTTGCCCCCGTGTTCATATTGAGCTATTTGGCAGCAAGTCCGGAGTTTAACTATACAATTAACAAGCAATGATTAGTAGTGAAGGAAAATTTCTTGGCAAACAGGTAGATTATCCACAAAACTATGCACCCGAGATGCTGGTAGCTGTACCACGACATTTCAATCGCACACAATATAATTTACATGAGGATAATTTACCATTTATTGGTGTTGATGTATGGCACGCCTACGAACTAAGCTTCCTGACAAATAACGGACTACCCGTAACGGGCCTGCTTAAGGTGATTTATTCTGCCACAAGTAAAAACATCGTCGAAAGTAAATCCTTTAAACTTTACCTCAACTCCTTTAATATGCACTGCTTTGGCAATACGATGCAGGAAGGATTGGAAGAAGTATTAGCATTAATTAAAAAAGACTTAAGCCATCTTTTGGATACTGATATTTCGCTTCACTTTTTTCGACAGGATTGCACAAAGACTGCATATGATTTCGCGGATTATCAGGTGCTGGAAAATATGGTTAACGCCGATACAATCAAATTTGAGCATTACAACGAAAATCCAGACTTGTTAAAAACATCGGGTATTGCCGGAGAACTAAACTTTGCCTCTCACCTGTTACGAAGTAATTGTAAAATAACCAATCAACCCGATTGGGGCACTGCGTATATTCATATTAAGGGTCAAGAGCTACCCACTGGCATAAGTCTCTTACAGTATATTGTTTCAATTAGGAATGAGAATCATTTCCACGAAGAAATCTGTGAGATGCTTTACAAGCGTCTGTGGGACATTTTTAAACCCGATGAACTGGCTGTCAGCTGCATTTACACTCGGCGGGGTGGTATTGACATCTGCCCAATACGCGTTAGCCATGAGCACCTATTACCCAGGCACTTGTCTGACGCTTCTGTTTTAAGCCATAAACTGCTGAGACAATAAAAACTTTGCCCTGCCAATACCAGCAGGGCAAAATTTCTTAACCAACCAGTTCCGTTTTTAAACTGGTCCTATAAATCGTATTATCCGCAATTGGGCATCGCTTCTCAATATCATGCAAATAAAGCTCTTTCTCTGCTTTAGTCATATCTGCATCAATTTCTACCATGGTCCGTATTTCAACAAATCCGGCTCGCCCTTCTCGGGTTTTTCCCAGTAAAAAATCTTTATCAATATCGCCCTCCAGCTTAACAGATATACTACGAACAGGCAATCGCTTTTGATTGGCAATAATGCGCCCTATCGCACAAATACACGCCGGAATGGAAGACAGGTATATTTCCATCGGATTGGGTCCTTCATCCGTGCCGGCAGGTTTAGGTTGATCAATAATAAAATTGTGTGAACACTCGATTTCAGTGCGAAAGCCTTCTTGCATTTTTGCTCCCACTTTCAGGGTTGATATAGCCATGATATAAAAGTTTAATTGTTAGCAGGCGCAAAAGTAAGGTTTATTTCAAGCATATGTTCATTATAGTATTTCTTTCTTACATGTTATTCAACAGCTTTAGGCCCTAACTCAATCACTTCCATATCTTTTATTTCTGATCCATCAATGGCAAACCGCAATGCTGTTCTGACGCTATGAAATCCAGAGATGCCACATGCACCCGGATTTAAATGCAGCAGTTCAAGCTTTTTATCGTAAATCACCTTCAGTATATGTGAATGTCCTGAAATAAATAGTTTTGGTGGATGCTTATAAATCTGACCTTTAACCAGGTTATCGTATTTGCCCGGATAGCCCCCAATATGAGTCATCCAAACATCAACCCCCTCACACATGAACCGTTCGTGAGCTTTTAACTCCTGCCGTAAATCTGTTCCGTCGATATTGCCATAAACAGCACGTACAGGCTTCAACTGCCGTAATTGATCAAGTACACGAATATCGCCGATATCACCGGCATGCCAAATCTCATCAACATCTTTAAATAACACCTTAAATCGTTCATCCAGATACGAATGTGTATCCGATAATAAGCCTATCCTGGTCATACCCCTTCGAAATATTATAATTCATTGCCAAATCTACCCTATTTTTAATATTTTTAAGCTTATAAGATGCTATACTATGCTAATCGAACAACAATTTTTCAACCGCGATATCAGCTGGCTTTCTTTTAATCACCGAGTACTGGAAGAAGCAAAAGATATCAGTCTGCCTCTATTCGAAAGGTTAAAATTTCTGGCCATCTATTCCAATAATCTTGACGAATTTTATAAGGTAAGAGTAGCCGAATATCGCAACGCCACTTTACATCCAGAGAGTTATCCGGACATCCCTCATGCAAAAGTGACACTTGAAAAAATCAATACCATTGTTGGTCAGCACTGGATTGAATACAGCAAAATATTCAAAGGACAAATCCTTCCGTTAATGGAAGAAAATGGCATCACACTGCACCTGGACGGTTACTCAAACAAAACCGAGCATATGCAGTTTATAGATAACTTCTTTAATACGGAGCTCATCCCATATTGTCAGCCTGTTTTGCTTAATAAAGGCACCAGAAGTTTTATGCGTGACAACCGATTATACCTGGCAGTAAAGCTTTACCGTAAACACAAAAACAAGGATAAGAAGAATAAAAAGAGAAGAGCTCGTTATGCATTAATCAAAGTTCCAACTAACGATCACCCACGCTTTATTAAGCTGCCACAAGTAGATAAGCAACACCATTACATGTTTCTGGATGATGCGCTTCGCTACGGGTTACCCGAACTATTTCCGGGCTACGATGTAGTAGGCAGCTGGGGCGTAAAAATAACCCGCAATGCCGATTTAGGTATTGAAGATGAATTTTGGGGCGACCTGGTGGAGAAAATCAGAAAAAATCTGGCACTTAGAAAAACCGGCACACCAGCCGGCTTATATCACGACAGAGCTATACCTTCCGATGTGCTTAACTTCCTGATGGACTCGTTTGACATTAAACCCATTGAGCTGGTTGAGACAGGCAGCTACCAAAATCTGCATGATTTCTTTTCGTTTCCAAATCCATTTTCACCAAAGCTGGAATGGCAGGCTCCAAAACCAATAAAACCATTTGAGTTGGAAGAAGCCGGCTCAATGTTTGAAGCTATTAAGCGAAAAGAGCGGGTACTACATTACCCCTATCACTCTTTCGACTATGTTATCCAATTTTTACGAGAAGCCGCCACTGATGATAAAGTAGATGAAATAAAGGTTACCCAATACCGTGTGGCTAGTAACTCAGAGGTAGTTGGCGCGTTGATATTTGCAGCACACAACAAAAAGAAAGTAACTGTATTTGTTGAAGTTAAAGCGCGCTTCGACGAAGAAAATAACCTGTATTTTGCCCGCCAAATGGAGAAGGCTGGTATCAAAATCATCTACAGCATACCTGGACTGAAAGTGCATGCAAAGATGGCACTGGCCATCAGAAGAGCCAATGGCGAACGAAAGCGCTCATTTGCCTACCTCAGTACTGGCAACTTCAATGAAAAAACGGCACGCTTATATGCCGATCATGGTTTCTTTACGTGTAATGATGCTTACCTGGATGATATGGAAGCTCTTTTCAAGTACCTTGAGGACCAAAGCACCAAACCTAAGCTAAATAAACTGCTGATTACACAGATTAATTTACGCAAGCAAATTATGAAGCGCATCAACAGGGAAATTGAGCTATCTAAAAATGGCAAACAGGGATATATACTCCTTAAGATGAATGGCATTCAGAATAAAAACCTAATCAGTAAACTTTATGAAGCCAGCCAGGCAGGTGTAAAAATAGACCTGATAGTAAGAGGCATATGTTGCCTGGTGCCCAATCAGCCATACAGTGAAAACATAAGAGTATTGCGATTAGTGGATAGTTACCTGGAGCACGCCCGTATATGGGTATTTGGCAATAATAACAATACAGAAATGTTTCTATCATCGGCTGACTGGCTAAACCGAAACATCAACCGCCGGATTGAAACAGCCTTTCCGATTGAACAACCGGAACTAAAAGCTGAAATTCTGACTATGCTGGAGATGCAGCTGGCAGATAACGTGAAAGCCAGAAACATTGACGAGTACCTCAACAATGTGCGGATAGAAAGCAACTCTAAACCGTTAAAGGCTCAACAGGCCTTCTATCAATACCTGCTCCAGCTCGATACGATTGTGCGCGAAGATTATAAAAAGCAAAAATAATACCCAGGCAATGAAAACACTTATACTTACCAGACATGCCAAAACAGAGCAGCTGGGTTACATGAGCTCCAAGTCTGACTTTGAAAGAGAATTAAAACCTCGCGGTTACAACGACTCCAAGCTTATTGCCGATGATCTTCTGCAGCGAAACATCATTCCGGACCTACTCATAACCAGCAAAGCGCAAAGAGCCGAACAAACAGCTGCTATTTTTGCAGATACATTTAACCTGGATAAATCCTTAATGGTACATGAGCAGTTTTTGTATGATGGCTACACTACTTCCGAGTTAATCACTTACCTTGGACAGTATAACCATACTTGTAACATAATTATGCTGGTTGGGCACAATCCGGAAATTGCCATGACAGCCATAACGCTCACCGACAGCGACTACCTTCACTTTCCTACTACAGGCACAATTGCTATTACATTTAACGTTAACAACTGGGAAGATATTAATGCCCGTGAAGGAAAAATCGACTGGTTTGTAAGTCCTAAGATGCTGAAGTGACCCGATTAATTAATGTCAAAACTATATTGAACGGATCGGCTACCAAAGTAGATCCCTGGTTTGGCACATCCTATACCATTAACTTATATCGCGGCTGCAGTCATGGATGCATCTATTGCGATTCGCGCAGTAAATGCTACCAGATCGATGATTTTGATAACATCCAGGTAAAACAAAATGCCATCGAATTGCTTAATAAAGAACTGCGAGCTAAGAAAAAACGCGGCACTATTGGCTTTGGCTCAATGAACGACTGCTATATGCCAATAGAAAAACAACTCAATTTAACCCGTCAGGCACTTGATCTCGCCGTTTATTATCGTTTTCCTGTTCACATCATCACGAAAGGCACTTTAGTTCTTCGGGACATTGATCTGCTTAAGGCCATTGCAAAAGTATATGCAGCCGTTTCCATTACAATCACAACAGCTAACGATGCGCTTGCCAGCTCCATTGAACCTAATGCCCCACTGCCCTCTGAACGTTTCGAAACTATCAAAACACTGTCTGATGCCGGAATCTATTGCGGCATCACCTTGATGCCCGTATTGCCTTTTATAACAGACTCATTTGAAAACACAGAGCAATTGATAGTCAAAGCCAGGCAGGCAGGTGCTCAATACATTATCGGTGGCTTTGGCTTGACATTAAGAGATGGGAATCGGGAGTATTATTACCAACAGCTAGATAGACATTTCCCTGGTTTAAAAGACCAGTATATGAAGCAATTTGGTGATAGGTATAATTGCTTTACAGAGCAAACCAACAAAGCTTATAAACACTTTAAAATGGTATGCAAGGAAAACCTTATGGCTACAAAAATGCAGTTTTACCAACCGCCACAGTCCATGCAGGGCACATTATTCTAGAGCTACGGTACTTTTTTAATAAAAATGCCGCTCATCACTGAACGGCATTGTATGCTATTGTGGTCTTTTTAGCTTAAACCTTATCCTGAGAACCCCATTATCATAGGAAGTTGTTCCCAGCACAAACTCACCAACCTCTTTGGTATTTTTCACATGCTCACCAATACACGGACATGCATCATAATCACCAACCCGCACAATTCGTATCTCTTCTCCGGTTGTATCTGGTAACTTATCCAAATCAAACTGAGCAGATGCCTCTTCCCTACCCACAATCTGCTCTGTTACATCTAGGTGCCGCATCAACATTTCGTTAACTTTTCCAGCAATCACCTGTTCCTCTTCACTCGTCAAGGCCCGGTTAAAATGGTAATCACATTTTGACTTCTTTCGCTCCAGATGGTTAGAAAAAGATCGATTACACTCAAATAGCTGAACCATCGTTTGATTGAGTACATGCTCAGCTGTATGCATCTCTGGATTATAACTTTTCATAACACTAATATTAAGAAATTACACCTGAACCAATCAACTCATCTTTATCATACCATGAAGCAAATTGGCCGGCTGTTATGCCTCTTTGAGCTTCGTCGAACACCAAAAACATGCCGTTCTCCCGGCAATGTAAAATTCCTTTTTGTAGAGGTTGACGATAACGAATTCGCAGATTCAGGCGTCGGGAATCCCCAACATTCATAGCCAGATCCTCACGCACCCAATGTATTTCATCTGGCATTATTCGCAAGACCTTACGAAACAAACCTGGGTGTTCTTTACCCATTCCGGCATACACCTGATTATACTCAACATTTGTTCCTATAATAAATAACGGTTCCGGAAACCCGCCAATATTCAAGCCTTTGCGTTGACCAATAGTGTAGAAATGTGCACCATTATGATTGCCTATCTTTTTGCCATATTTCGGATGAAAAGCATAGGGTTTTGACAGCTCTTCCAATACCTCATCCTCTGGATTTTTAATCTCAGCTTTACTCCAGTCCCTAACAAAAAGCTCACTGTCTTTATCAACTATAAATACACGGCCTTTTTTAGGCTCAAGTTTCTGTTGCAGAAAAACAGGCAAATCCACTTTACCAACGAAGCAAATACCCTGAGAATCCTTCTTATGTGCTGTTATCAGATTAAGTTCATTAGCAATACGCCTTACTTCGGGCTTAACAATATCACCTATAGGAAATAAGGCTTTAGCCAGTTGAGCCTGACTTAACTGACATAAAAAATAGCTCTGGTCTTTATTATCATCGCTGCCGGCCAACAAACGATGTACTTCACGCCCGTTTACCACAACAGTTTCTTTTCGGCAATAGTGCCCAGTTGCCACATAATCAGCCCCCAGTTCCAATGCTTTATCCATAAAAACATCAAACTTAATTTCGCGATTACAAAGCACATCTGGATTAGGCGTACGCCCTTTTTCATATTCAGCAAACATATAATCTACTACCCGTTGACGATAGAAGTCACTCAAGTCAACCGTATGAAACGGAATGCCTAACTTCATAGCTACCGCCTTAGCATCAAACTGATCGTCTAACCAGGGACAATCCGCTTTCAGCACACCAGTTGTATCGTGCCAGTTTTTCATAAACAAGCCTATCACTTCATACCCCTGCTCTTTAAGCACGTATGCTGCAACACTTGAATCAACACCTCCCGACAGGCCTATTACAACTTTCTTTTTCTGCATCTATTATTCTCCTTTCTTGCCAATTAGCGCACAAAAATACTATTTTTTTATTGTCTATTGAGAAATATGAATTTCAAACTCATTACCAGCATCAGCTGGTTGCATACAAAAAGCCACTGCATGCTAACATACAGTGGCTCTTATATGTAGTACAAACAAATATTATACGTTGATCATCATTGGCATCAGCAACATCAATTCGTCCTCATTTTCACCATTTTCAAATGGCAATAGAATACCGGCCCTTGATGGATCGGATAACTCGAGAATAACATCAGTTGAATTAAGATTTCCAAGAATATCGGCTAAGAAACCAGATTTAAAACCAATTTCCATTTCATCGCCCTCATACTGGCAAGTCAATCGCTCATGTGCTGAGATACTAAAATCAATATCCTGAGCTGAAACGACCATTTCACCAGAAGTTAACTTCAACTTAACAAGGTTACTGGCTTGGTTTGAGAAAATAGACACACGACCGAGTGTATTATGAAACTCATTACGATCAATTATCACCTTATACGGATTATCCTGTGGAATCACAGCATTGTAGCTTGGATAGTTACCTTCCACCAAACGACAAACCAACTTATAGTTAGGTAAGGTGAAAAATGCATTTTTATCATCAAATTCAATAACCACCTCACCACTCTCCTTTGGCAATACATTTTTTAATAAGCCCGCAGGTTTCTTAGGTAAAATAAAAGATGCTGAATAATCGGTTTTCGCATCTAAGCGGCGATAACGAACTAATTTATGAGAATCTGAAGCAACAAATGTAACATTCTCTGGTGATAACTCTACCAAAATACCATTCATCACCGGACGTAATTCATCGTCGGCCGTTGCAAACAATGTTTTATTGATTCCTGACTCCAAGAGATCGATGGCCACCTGTAAGTTTGAACTTTTATCAGCATCCAATTGTGGTAACTCAGGAAAATCAGCCCCATCTTGTCCAACAATGCTAAACTTACCTTTTTCGGTAATAATATTAACACCAAATGTATCCATGTTAATATCAAAATTTAAAGGCTGCTCAGGGAATTTCTTCAATGTTTCCAATAAAATACGAGATGGCAATGCAATAATACCTTCCCCGTCAGAATTATCTAACTCCAACGAAGTCACCATTGTCACTTCAAGGTCAGATGCTGTTAAAACAAGCTTATTGTCTTTCAGGTCGAATAAAAAGTTATCGAGGATTGGTAACGTACTCTTATTACTAATCACACGACTAATAGCTTGCAGATGCGATAGTAATTCTGTACTGGAAACAACAAATTTCATATGATTATTCTGTTATTAGTTTTTATCAAATATATCAAAAAAACAGATAATTACACGATTTCACCTGTTCTTTTAAATGAATGAATTCATAAGTTGCAAGATACTAAAAAACACTACTGCTCAAAAGGATGAATAGACTAACTTTTCATGAGTTATTAACACCCCGTTTTAACTAAAAACAATAACAATTTTGAGCACCTGACATTTGGAAATTATCGGTAATTATCGGCCAAACCGACGAAAACGCCAGTAAGTAAACAAAGCACTGCCAAGTATGACCAATAACACGGGGAGTGCAACATTCAGCCACTTCCACCAAGCAGTGCCTTCCGATAGATTTTGCTTGTCCAGCAAACGAAGGGTTAAATGGCGTCCTCTCAACTGCATCCAGCCATCATCATCACAAAGATAATTAACTGCATTAACAATAAAGTCCTTATTGCCATATTGCTGCCCGGAACCTTCATCAAAACCCAATGGTAGTATTTGCGGATTAGAGTCTTTAAACCTCACTTCGTTTCTAATAATATCCCCATCGGCTACCACCATCAACCTGGTGAATTTACTTTCTGAAACAAAGCTTTTTGACTGAACCAAGCCCTGCGGTGCCTGTCGATTAACAAATACTGAAGGAAAGATGCCTTCCTGAATAAGGGCAACAGTTTGGTGAGGAGACTGAAATTCCTCCTGCTTTGGCTGCCTATTAACATCAGCCATAGATATAAAGACCGGTATCTGACTGACCTTTGTAAATTGAGACGAACGAAGCAACACCTGCCTGCTAAGCTGCAAGTTTCCACCAACTGTATCGATCGTCCCGGCAAAACTGCCCCTTACCAGATTTATATTGCGAGTTACCGGATGATTTTGTGAGGACGACAGAAGCGGACTATACAACCAGGGAACTGGCACTAATTGAGGCTGTCCCTGCGGTCTGGCATTCATAAGTATCCGACCGGCCTGCACATCTTCAATCACTACCGGATTCACTCTCACACCATATTTAAACAACTGATCATCAAGATTAACATCATTATACAAGCCTATTGTTTGGGGTGTTCGGCGCAAGCTATCCAATGTAACATTTACTGCATCAATAAAAAACAATAGTCGCCCCCCATTCATCAGATACTGATCAAGCACATATTTGTCTTTCTCCGAAAATGGCGTGGAGGGCTTTGCAACTATCACCACCTCATAGCTTTCCAGGATTGACGCATCATTCCCAATTTTTCCTCTATCAACCTGATAAAAGGCCGAAAGAGCATCTGTTGCCTCTATTACATCAAGTTCATCAAGCTCACCGTGCCCTTCCAAAAAAGCAATTTTAGGCCGCTCTTCGCTAGACAGACGCTTAAATGCCTCTGTCAGCTTATACTCCAGGCTCTCAATTGATATATTCAAGTTTTCAGCTCCACTGCGTGAAGGCAGATTCTCCAGCAGGTCGATTCCAACAATGCGATCTTCATAGTAAACCAGTGCATACGGAAAAACATAGGATTGAATTTGCCGACCATCTTCACCAGATTCAAACACATTTTGCGGTTCAAAACCATATTCAGCCAATTCCTCAATAAGCGCTTTCTTTTCCTTGCTATTATGGTCATCAGGATTTATAAATACAAACTGCATATTATGGCCAGCTTCTGCTTTAAGTTCTTCCAGCATCTCACGTGAAGCATTTGATAGCTGCCTGAAGCCACTATTCAGTTGCCCCTCCAGGTATACCTTTACATACAAATCAGAATCCAGCTCTTGCATAAACTGCCGCGTTGTTTCTGTTAAGGTGTAACGTTTCTCCGAAGTCAAATCAACACGAAAAAACAGCTGCTTACTTAACCAGGCCACTGCCATTAATCCGAATAATACAGTGACTAATTGAACCAGTTTATTTGAATGTTGGATACGCTTATTCATAATAGATAACTAGCGTTTTGAACGCATTAACGATAGTTTAGTAATATATAAAAAGAAGAACACTAAAGATACCAGGTGAACAATATCTCTGGAGTCAATAACCCCACGACTGAGAGAGCGATAATGGCTATCAATTCCCAAATAGCTAATGGTATCGCGATACGCCACAAGGCTAGGTATAGCAGCCAATGAATCAAATCCAGAATAAAACATAAAGGATAGCAACACGGACAATACAAAAGCCACAATCTGATTATCGGTTAATGAGGACGCAAATACACCTATAGCCACATAAACAGCAGACAGAAACACCAGACCAATGTATGATCCCCACGTGCCCCCCAAATCCATATTACCAACCGGATGTCCTAACTGCTGAACGCTGTAAACATAAATCAATGTTGGTAAAAGACTAATCAGAACAACCGCTAAACCCGCTAGAAATTTACCAAACACAATTTGCATCTCTGAAATTGGTCTCGTCAGCAACACATCTAATGTTCCCATCTTTTTTTCATCGGCAAACAGGCGCATACAAACCGCAGGAACTAAAAACAGGTATACCCATGGTGCTAAATAAAACAACGACTCCAGGGTAGCGTACCCTCCATAGATAATATTTAAATCGTTTGGTATAACCCACAAAAACAAACCGGTGACCAATAAAAAAACAGACAAAACCAGCGCTCCGGTAATGGAACTAAAAAATGTGACTAACTCTTTTTTAAACAGTGCGAACATCTAACTTCCTTTTTATCAGGCGTGCATTTGATCTTTTTTAAGGGCTTCAAGCATTAGACTGGCCGTACGTGCGCTGGAGCCAGGGCCACCCATTCTGCGGTGCAACTCATCATAATCGGCCAGCATCTCATTTCTGCGAGGGCTATCCTGCAACAACAAATCAAGTTCACGTTCCAATTTATTCAATGAAAAGTCTTTCTGAAACAATTCTAAAACGGCTTCCTTGTCTAAAATCAGATTAACCAACGATATATAAGGTACTTTAATCAATATCTTTTTGGCAACAAAATCGGTAAAGCCTCCGCCCCACATTTTATAACAAACCACCTGCGGGCAATTCAACAATGCTGTTTCAAGCGTTGCAGTTCCAGATGTGACCAATGCCGCCCGGGCCTGCTGCAATAGCTGGTATGTTTGTCCAGATACAACCGCCACATCTTTGTCTTTAATAAATGGCTGATACTCTTCAACTGCAAATGATGGTGCACCAGCAATAACAAACTGAAATTCCGGAAATTTATCCACCATCTCCAACATATCAGGCAAATTATAGCTTATCTCGCCTTTACGGCTACCAGCCAGCAGTGCCACTTTTGGTCGGTTATCCAATTGGTTTCTTGCCACAAAATCTTCAAAAGATTCATCTTTGTTGTCGCGATTGGCAATGGCATCCAGCACCGGATTTCCACTATACTGTACTTCTACCCCATGCTCCTCAAAAAACTTTGTTTCGAAAGGAAGGATGGTGAACATGCGATCAACTGTGGCTTTAATTTTTTTAACACGCTTTTGGTTCCAGGCCCATATCTTGGGTGATATATAATAATATACCAAAACATTGTGCCTATGGGCAAATTTAGCCATACGCAAATTAAACCCTGCATAATCAACCAATATCAACACATCAGGCTGGTAATCCAAGATATCTTCCTGACAGAGCTTGAAGTTCTTTTTAATGGAATTTAAATTGGTTAATACATCCCAAAGCCCCATTACCGCTGTGTCTTTATAATGACGCACAAGCGTTCCGCCTTGTTCTTTCATTAAATCACCACCCCAGTAACGAAAGTCAGCCTGAGCATCCTGCTCTTTAAAAGCTTTCATTAAGTTAGAGGCATGCAGGTCGCCGGAAGCCTCGCCGGCAATGATATAATAGCGCATATTACCTGTTGTTTTCTAAAATAAAAATCTGAATGCAATAACCACAATTGCATATATAATGGTAGATGTAACAATACCACGAGCGGCCAGAAGACGCTCTTTATTAACCGCAATTAAAAAGACAACAAGATTAGGAAGCACACTTATACTCAATAACTTTCCGATACTCCCCATCCTTACCATTTGATTAAGAAACGGCCAATAGCTCAAATGGCCCCGATACAAAAAATAGTACAAGGCAAAAGACATAATTACTGGCAATAATATACCAACTAACATGCCTATATAAAGCTTGTTACATTTACAATTCATAGTTCTGTTCTTTCAGGTATGATAAAAGGTTAAAATTTGTCGCATCGAGGTGACACGGCACAATTGAGGCATACCCTTTCCCCAGCAAATACTCATCGGTATCTTTTGCTTCAGGCTCCAGATTTTCGAAATGCCCGGTCAGCCAATAGTAGTTTCTTCCTCGCGGATCCTGTCGCTCAACAAATTCCTCAACCCATCGCCCTTTACTCTGTCGGGCTACCTTGGCTCCTTTTACCGGACTCACATCCGGAATATTTACATTTAAGAAAGTACCACTTGGCAATTTATCCCCTAAAATTGATTTAACAACATGCTCTGCCACCTTCACTGCTTCTGTAAAATCAGCCTCATGCCTGTAATTTAAGAGAGAAAAACCCACAGCCGGAATTTTATTAAGCGCTCCTTCGCGCGCTGCTCCAACTGTACCTGAATAATGAAGACTAATACTTGAATTTGTACCATGATTAATACCTGACACCAATAAATCAGGCTTACGTGGCAACAATACATTTATCGCCAGTTTCACACAATCAACCGGCGTTCCGTTAACCTTATATAGTTGCAAACCGTCCTTCTCTTTAACCAATTTGGCATAAAGTGGTGTTTTTACCGTAATAGCATGTGACATACCCGAATACGACTCATTGGGAGCGACAATAACCACATCGGCAAATAACTTCAACATCTTCACTAACGACTCCAGCCCTTTGGCCTTGATACCATCATCATTGGTGACCAAAATCAGCGGCCGTTCCTTTTCTGTTTTCGACATATAAAGATTAATTTTAGCCTATCAAAGATAGATATAATGAACAATATCTGATAAGCATTTACCCTTTATTACCCGAAATTTAAAATTGAACCCTTGATGAAATCTGCAAATTTACTGGACAGTATTACTTCTTTTCTTTCCCTTGTCTTAATAATCATTAGCAGCTTGTGCGCGCATTATTTTATTGACATTGAGTATGTACAGGCAGTACTTCTTATCACCATATTCTTTAACGCATTAAGAATCTTCCGCCACCAATCTCACAGGTTTATCCCCATCACATTAACACTTTTGGGTATCCTGCTTTTGTTGAGCATCCATTTCAACCTGATTACTAAAGGATTCACACTTGGCTTCATTGCCTTGATAATATTTTCACTTGCAGGCCTTCGCCAATGGTACAAACACCAGAATAAAGAACTTCAAATATTGTCTAACATCTCAAATATTTCTCAGATACTAACCTTGTTATTCATTCCATTCTATATGAGTTTGGGCTATCAAATAGTGAATACAATTAAACAAAGCCCCCCGTTAACAGGCATCAAAATTGGCTTAATTAACCTTCAGCAGGAAGCTTCCATAACCAATCCTGAAGCACAAAAGCTATACCAACAAGCCAAAGAAGTATCATACGAAGGGAAAGCAGATGAAGCTTTTCACCTGTTAAGTGAAGCTTTAGGCAAAGAACCTAGCAATGCTTATCTTCAATCGCAAATGAGTCAGCAATACGTTTTCAGGGCTGACACCACAAAGGCATTGGAACACATTACCAATGCTATCAATTTATCGAACAAGAGCTATTACATCCAACAACGCTCGTGGATTCATTATAATCTGCATCAATATGAAGAAGCCATAAGTGATATTCATCTTTTACAACAACTCGACCCCAGAAACACCTGGGCTCAGTTACTATCTGCCTACATTGCTAATGAAAACAGGAACTTTGAGGCCGCCTGCAAACACGCTGATTCGGCCAGCATGTTTTGTTCTAACTACACATTAAAGCAAGATATTAACTACTTCATCGAAAACAATTGCGGTCCTAATCGTTTTTTCAATTTAATTAAACCATACGAAACTGATTATTTGTCGCATTCTATCGCCTATTTTTACAAAAAATACACAACCGATGAAAATGGTGAGCCCGATATGGACAACGGTATCCCTCCCAAAGGCAACTTTACCCGACAGGAGATAAAGCAGCACATTGTCCGTAATCAGGGTTTCTTTAGAGGTCAGGAAATGGACTTCATTTATCTCTATGAAAAAGGCACTAACGTTTTAATAGTTATCCGTCGCACCAAGTGCAATCTTAGTAAAAAGACACTGAAGTACATTTTTATTGAACCAGACATCTTTGAAAACTTCGAGCTTCGAATAATTTAAGCAATAACATTTCTAACACTATCAATCTCTTGTTTTACGTATAAAATCACCATCAAATAATTAGTTTACAGCCCTCAAAATCATTACTTTTGTTTGCTCTTTTTGAAAGATGCTATTCGATATAGTATGTATCGATTTGATGTTCAACACATAATGATTTTAGACGAATGAATATTTCATACAACTGGCTTAAAAGCTACCTCAACGTTGATTTAGCACCAGAGAAAATATCTGAAATACTTACCGACCTCGGATTAGAGGTGGGAAGCATGGAAGAAGTTCAATCTATTAAAGGTGGTTTGGAAGGCCTGGTGATTGGTGAAGTTTTAACTTGCGAAAAACACCCTAACGCAGATAAACTAAGCGTTACCACTGTTAATATTGGCAATGGCGAACCATTACCCATCGTGTGTGGTGCTCCTAATGTGGCCGCTGGTCAAAAGGTAGTTGTAGCTACTGTTGGTGCAGTGCTTTACAGCGGAGACGAGAGCTTTACCATTAAGAAATCTAAGATCAGAGGTGAGCAATCAATGGGTATGATTTGTGCCGAAGATGAAATAGGATTAGGCGCCAGCCATGATGGTATAATGGTTCTTCCAGCCGAAGTTCAGGTTGGCACCTTGGCCAAAGACTATTTTAAGGTTGAAAATGACACAGCCATTGAAGTTGATTTAACACCCAACCGTGTTGATGGCTCTTCACACTACGGTGTCGCTCGCGACTTAGCGGCTTACCTAAAACAACATCAGGATGATGTAAAATTAGAGCTGCCTTCTGTTGATGAGTTCAAGGTTGACAACAACAACTATGAGGTTAAAGTAACAGTTGAAGATACAGATGCTTGTCCGCGATATTGTGGAGTAACTATCAGCGACATCACCATAAAAGAGTCACCTGAATGGTTACAAAACAAACTTAAAGCCATTGGTTTGAGCCCAATTAATAATGTGGTTGACGTTACTAACTTTGTACTACACGAAGTTGGACAGCCATTACACGCGTTTGATGGGGATGAAATAAAAGGCAGCGAGGTTATTGTAAAAACACTGGCTGACGGTACCCTTTTCCAGACTCTGGATGAAGAAGAGCGTGAACTTTCGGAAAACGACCTGATGATTTGCAATGCAGAAGCAGGCATGTGTATTGCCGGCGTATTTGGAGGGCTGAAAAGTGGAGTAAGTGAAAAAACAACAAAGGTATTTTTGGAAAGTGCCTACTTTAATCCAGTTTGGGTTCGAAAAACGGCTAAGCGCCATACATTAAGCACCGATGCAAGTTTCCGTTTTGAGCGTGGCGTGGATCCTAACATGACCATTTACGCCCTGAAAAGAGCAGCCTTACTAATTAAGGAAGTAGCTGGAGGGACTATCTCAAGCGAAATTACAGATATCTACCCGACTAAGATTGAAAATTTCGAAGTTGATGTTACCTACCGCAATATCACACGCTTAATTGGCAAAGACCTTTCACAAGAAACTATAAAAAGTATTTTAAGCGCTCTTGATATTGCTATTATTAATGAAACAGAAGAAGGACTGAAGCTTTCAGTACCTCCTTACCGTGTTGATGTGCAACGCGAAGCTGATGTTATTGAAGAAATTCTTAGAGTTTATGGCTACAACAACATTGAAATGCCATCTTCGGTTAATAGCACGATTGTTTATTCTCAGAAACCGGATGACCATAAGCTGAAAAACACAGTGGCCAACCAGTTAACAGCTCAAGGTTTTAGTGAAATCATGTGTAACTCACTGACAAAAGCATCATACTATGAAACGTTAGATGTTTACCCACGTCAGCATGTGGTTGAGTTAGCCAATCCACTTAGCAACGATTTAAATGGCATGCGCCAAACCTTGTTATTTGGTGGTCTGGAATCAATCAGCCACAACATCAACCGCCGTAACAGTGACTTAAAACTATTTGAATACGGCAACACCTATCATTTCAATACAGGAAATAAAACCGATTTAAATAACTACAACGAAACGCAGCGTCTGGCCATTTTTATGGTTGGAAATAAAGCGGCAACCAACTGGAACACCCCAGAACAGAAGGTAACCTTCTTTGACCTGAAAAATCAATTGGAAAATATCCTCTTAAGACTAGGGCTATCGTTTATTGATTTCGACGAAAACTCAACTGAATCAGACTTATTTTCAGAAGGCATCTGCCTGAAACAAGGTGATAAGGTAGTGGTGGACTACGGCATGGTGAACAGTAAACTATTAAAGGCTTTTGACATTGATGTACCTGTTTATTTTGCAGAAATTAATTGGGACATTATTCTGAAGAAAAGTGCTAAGAAAACTGTTACCTATACTGAAATTTCAAAATTCCCTGAAGTGAAGCGTGATTTAGCACTTGTTTTGAATAAAGACATCAAATTTGAGCAAGTTAAAGCCATCGCTCAGAAAACCGAGAAAAAACTACTGAAACGCATCTCATTATTTGATGTATTTGAAGGAGAAAAACTTGGAGCAGGAAAGAAATCTTATGCAGTAAGCTTTATCCTTCAGGATGAGTCGAAAACGCTTAATGATAAGCAGATTGATAAGATTATGAAAAAACTGATGACCACCTACGAACGGGAGTTAGAGGCCATTATCCGAAAATAATCATTCAACATAGAGAATAAATCAAAAGGGCGAAACTTCTATGTTTCGCCCTTTTTTATCCTATTTTTTCAATCACTAACTTTTACTTCATTATAGATAAGTTAGATTCCAACTGTAGCTTTTATTGGTGAAGGCGCTACTCCACTTTATTAGATATGAACACCCTGCCTCAACACTAACTACAGCTTCCGACTGCAATGTATTAGCAGCATAATTACTGGAACTAATCATTTGCTCAGCACTGTCCTTATAGACAAATAGAGTAGTATTTTCACCTGTTAAGCCGACTGTTGAGATTCTAACCTGTCCATTCTTAGTTGCAGTAAACACAAACCACTTATCCATGTTATCCAAATGACTTACTTCCTGCATACCTGGCTCTATCTGTATTGCACTCCGCTCCGACAAACCTTCAAGAAAATCCTGCTTTACGGACCATGTTAGCGTATCCCCTTCACCCCTCAAAGCCCAACTAATAAAACACTTGCAATTGTTAACCGAATAAAACGTGGTCGATTCATTACTATTAAGAGTCGCCTGCAAGAGTATTTCCTTCATCTCTTTGCAGAATACCGTAACAACACCTCTTTTCATATCCTTGTCAGTATTGGTAAGTGTAATAACTCCATCTGAAACACAATTCAGTTCAAATAAGCTATTAGTTGATGTTGCATAAAGATTCTCATGTTCATTGCCTGAAACGTTGACAGCTGATTTAACTATTCTTTTGGATAAACCTTCTGCTTTCGCATCATGCGTACAGATACTAAAACATAACAAAACACTTAGAAAAATGCTTGAAATGTAACAAACTCCCCGATTCATACTGATATTTTATAATTCCCCAAGACAAATATACAATAAACTATCAGAATCAGTTTAATATTCAAATAAAGTTTCTCAACACAAGGTAGTTATTGAAAAATTAGTAGTAATCAAGAGCAATAAAAAAAAGGAGTTGATAGCCAACTCCTTTTTTCCTTCTAACCTTAACTCAAAATCCAAATCTATGAAAAAATCTTAAATTAATATTAGAACACACTTAAAGCTAAATAGTTTCGGCATATATAAAAAAAAGAGGAATGTTTGACTTTTCAAACATTCCTTCTTCAACCTAACCTTAACCCTAACTTATGAAGAAAGCTTCATAAATCTTTATACTCAATTCGCATAAATAAAGTTCCATATTTATTGCACTAAACGCAATCTTTTAAACTTTTTTAACGCGATTTTGTAATTCTAAATTCTAAAAATGCTTCCAGAACTTTTTGTTCACACATTTTAACAAATACAAATATGAAGCTTTTTTCATTAATTCAAAAATTTTTCCCGAAAAACTTCCTGCTTCATTATATGGGCGTAACTTCTGAGTGTGGACAAGGTGGAAAAGTGAACCTGTTCCGCAGGTATAACTACACCATTGTAGCTTAAATCTCTGGTGGCACAAGCATCCTCCACTACTGAAACTTTATACCCAAAATCAGCGGCAGCACGCACTCCTGCTTCTAAACACATATGCGTTTGCATACCAGCCATCACTATATGTTCTATCTGATGAGCATCGAGGTACTCTTTCAGGTCAGTACCTATAAACGCATTGACCTCCGTTTTTTCAATAACTTTCTCATTTTCTAAAGGCCAAACGACTTTATTAATATCACTCCCTTTTGATGCCTTGTGTTTCACATGAACAACCAACAGGCCCATATCTCGAAATAACTGCAAAAGCATCTGTGCTTGCTCACCGGCTACTTGAGCATTTACCAATTCCACAGCTCCTCCTTCGAAATAGAAATCCTGAATATCAATCAGAATAAGTGCTGTTTTATCAGGCTCCTGAGCATTTAAATAAGAGAAACTTGAGATAATTGCTATAAGAATAATGACTGTTCTCATAATACTATTGTTAGTGTGAGCCTAATTAAATAAAAAAGGGTGACTTTCGCCACCCTTTTGTTTATCAAATCAATATCTGATTACTTAATTCCAAGCTTCTTTTTGAGGTCTTTGGTCAATGCATTTTTATTAATCATGATTGACATGGTTTTGTATTTTACAAAAGCTTCTGACGCATAGAAATAGCCATCATATTTATTGTTGGTATTCCATGAGTTTTTCACTTTAAAATACTTGTTACCGTTCTGGTCTTTCACCATACCTGTAATCTGCATTCCATGATCATCAGTAGTCTGATAGTTATCGTATGCTTCCTGACGCATTTCAGCAGTAATTACCTTTTCTTTTACAGGTTTATCGAAGCTATAAAGCATCTTATTACGGTCGGCACGTGACATGCTTTCCCAGCGCGAACGCTCTGAACCTGACATCTCTTTTGCATCACTTTCTGGTACAATTGCTACGCCATTAGTATGTGAAAATCCTTTTTCACTAACATCGGCAGCCCAGCCAATTGTATAACCATTCTCAAGTGAATGCTCAAAAATAGTCATCAGGTCGTCTAATGTTACGTTGTAAACTTCACCCCACAACCAGTTATCTGGCACTTCAATAATAAACGTTTCGTAGGTTGGATGATGCGTATACGAAGATACCTGAATGTAGTCATTCATATCAAGACCTACTCTCTCTTTCATATAGGTTTGAGGGGTATAGCTTTTACCGTCAACTTCGAAAGATTGAGGTAACTCACCTAGGTAAGCATCTAAAGTACCGTCAAATCCTTTTTTCCAGGCTGTACTCAGCTTCTTGTTTTTATTTGAAATAACAGCATCAACATAATTCTTCAAAACGGCATCCATTTCACCATGTACGTGCGATTCTTCACCATATTCTAATCCCGCGTATGCCTCCTCAGGTACCATACCATAATTCTTCATTACATAAACAGCATCGTGAAATGCACCACCAGGGCCAAAGTTTAATGAACCATGCAAGCGCACATATTTCTCAGCTTTGTCAGCATAGCAGTGACGTACCACAAACATCTCTGAAAGGTTAGCTGGCTCTTTTCCGATTCGAATCATTTCCGATTCGAAGAAGCCTAAAGCCGAGAAGCTCCAGCATGTTCCTGAACGATGCTGATCTTTCACACATGTTGCCTCTAAATCGTAGATTGTTTCAAACTGATACCCTTCTGTTTGGTCTTGTGCAACCACAGCCAAACAAATCAGACCCAGTAGCATTGTTGATAATAATTTCATAAGCTAATATTTATTGCAATAGATTTAACGATAACACCCTGATAAAGGAATGCATTTAACTTCAACGCTGACAAATTAAATAAAGTTGAACAGAAAGATGAATGATATTATTCAGCTCAATAAAATAATTCGTGCGCCCAATCTCAATTTGGCAATCATTGATGATGAAGTTCCTTAAGCAGCTCTTGCCCCTCCCGCACCATCTGACTGGCACTCTCCCGGGGTATCCGTTCAATAACGAAATCACTCAGCACTTCATCTAATAATTCTAGTTTCCGGCGACTAGTTTCATCATCCATACCTTCCAACTCATCGCGCATCAGCAATATCTTCTCAAAATCCTGAATCCCTTCAATCAATCGCTCAAACCGGATTGAGCTTTTTGCATCAGGATAAATAAGATAGTTACTGCCCGAAGAGCGGAACTCCTGCCGTGCATTTGTCAGAGGATTTGGTAACCAATTATTAAATGCTTCAATGTGTATGCCATCAATACCCTGAGCAGCTGCATACCAGCCAAACCAAGCTGACTCTGCAGATGGCGAGTGTAGAAAAACATTAGGAAACTGACTATTGGCATCCAACTGATAGGAAGTTTCTAAACCTTTTTGGTGCCGGATGCGAAACCATTCCTTCAGATTACTGAATTGAGAAGGTACATTAGCTGCATAAACATCTTTTAGCAAACCAGATGTCCACTCATGTGCCAGCAACTCAAGCTTCACATCCTTGTTAACTTCATGCAACAGCTGCTTCAGCCTGGTTACCTCTTCAGTTGGCCCTTCATTAACCACAAAAACCGTTTTATCAAACCATTGCTTTTTAAGCAAATGATTGATGATATTAGTATAGCATGCTTTAATCAACCTGCCATCATCTTGCACCTTCAGTTCTTTTAACTGCCTTTTACCAGTCGCTTCATCTAATATAGTTAAGCTATTGCTAATGTTTGGTTCAAAGGCGTAACAATCAATTTGAGAAGTTATACCATTATCTAACAGGAAAGTAATCCACTTATCAAAATTGGTAAAATCAGCCACTACCTGACCGTTTGATTGTTTCACCCATTGTACAAGTGGAGCGCCAACATCGTTGTAGTGATCGAACAAATAAGCAGTTATACTCTTCTGCCCGGCTCTTTTCATCAGCTCAACATATGGTTGAAGCTCATTAAAATGTTGCTCGCCCCATAATGGAGCGTTGTGCCAATGAGCAATTTCTACAGGATTAATGCACATATTGGTTTGAAAACGCCAATCATCTGTTGGCGGCAATGTTTTTTCTATTACCTGAAGATTGAGCCTTAATTCTTGTGGCGGATTTTCTTTGGAGTACACCTTAAGCGCTGTCTTATAAATACCCGCTTTAGCTTCTCGTGGCACCTGAATGGTAAACCATATTGGTCTGACACTTTGCGCTTCCATATCTATACAAGGCAAACTATCCAGCATATCGGGCAATAACGTTGAATCACGCTGTTTTAATGCCAGAGATTTATCATTAACAAAAGAGACGTCACCCAGCATATACCTCATATACCTGGTTTGGATAATATCTTTGCTAATTGTTATCCCCTCTTCTGAAACAAAATCATCCCAAACACACTCCACCTGTTTAACGTCATAGGAACTCCACAAAACAGCTTGAAAAGATACCGTTTCACCTTTCCATGCATGAATTTGTTTGTCCTTGACAACTGCCAGCATGGGCACTTTCCCCTTCATATATTTAACATCTTTTGACCCAAAAGACAAATGCAAGCCACGCCCCGTTGCCAGCCACTCTTCCTGGTTCTTTGGATCTGGATTATCAATCTCGCTAAACGTAGAATAACTAATATCTGGTCGCTGGTTGTAGCAAGAGGTAAGCAAGAATAATCCCGCCAGAGCAAAAACAATATATATTTTCATTCCTTTGATGTGTTCGATAATAATAAGTAAGCAAATATAATATTTTGGGGATGGACAAACGACTTTTAGCCCAACAGTTCGCGTAATTTAAGCCGATGTATCTTTCCCGTTTCTGTTTTGGGAAAACAACTTACAGCCATAACCTCCTTAGGCTGCTCATATTTAGACAACATTGACATATCAACACCCTCCATATCAATTACTGAATCGGCCTCCAGCACCAGCACAATCTTCTGCCCCAGAATATCATCAGGCTTCCAGGAGATTATAAAATCCTCCTTAATTACTGATTTAAGTTTGGCTTCAATCAGCTCGGGCATCACTTTAACACCGCCAGTATTAATCACATTATCCCATCGTCCCAGCAAGCGGAATTGAGTAGAGGACTCCAGCATAACCATATCGTTGGTTAATAGTGTTTCAGTATTGATATCAGATGACAGAACCTTCAAACAACCACGACTATCAACATCAATTACCAATCCGGGTAACAGCTTAAATATTTCATCAGCATTAGACAAGCTACGCAAGGCAATATGTGATACTGTCTCAGTCATGCCATAGGTTTCCCACACTTCTGTAGTCAATCCCGCCAATTGACCCAATAACAATGGATTAACACTACCTCCGCCAATAATTAGTTGTTTGATATTCTTTAACTTTTCTGGAGTATCGGACAGGACATTGTGTAGCTGCATTGGCACCATAGCAGCAAAATCAATTACCTGATTAATCTGTTGCAAAGGATTAGAATTGACATTAGTTATCACTATATCCAAACCTCCAACCAAAGCTCTTACTAACATCATTTTTCCAGCAATGTATTTCGCTGATAAACACAATAAGGCTCTATCGCCCTTTTGAAGATTAAAAAACCTTATAGTACGACAAGCTGATGCTACCATGGCTTGTTTATGCACCTTAATGGTTTTTGGCTGACCAGTACTCCCCGATGTTTGCAATGTTATATCATCCTTATCATCAAACCAATCCCTAATAAATGTCGCTATCAGAAGGTTCTCAGATTCATTTGTTGCTTCCAGTTTTTGAACCCAAGTCAGTACAGATGCAATCCCACAGTATTGTATACCGTCAACTAACAGTGCATCGTATTGTTTGTATGAATCCATACTATCCATCATTAGCTTCAAAAGGATTTTCCCAGTTTCCATGAGGATTATAATACAACTCCTGTCCTTTAAGATAAAGTGGTGACCGCAGGTTATTGGTAAAAACCTGCCCAGTTCCTAATCCCTGACGAAGAGAGCTGTTTTTCGTGGCTACCCATTGCGCTATGGCATTAAGACCAATATTGGCTTCAAGAGCTGAGGTGGCCCACCAGCCAATATTAAGCTCATCGGCTATGCTAATCCATTCATCTGAAGCCATAACACCCCCCAACAAGCTGGGCTTTAATATAATGTATTGAGGCATTATTAACCTTAACAACTCGGCCTTTGCCGACATATCATTTACACCAATCAACTCCTCATCAAGTGCAATAGGAATAGTGGTTTTTCGGCACAATTGAAACATATCCTCATACTGCCCAGCCTCAATTGGCTGCTCAATGGAATGTATTTTAAAGGACGACAATGCCTCCAATTTGGACAAAGCTTCAACGGGTGAAAAGGCACCATTGGCATCCAGCCTAAGCTCCAGGTCTTTTTCACTGTAACGATTTCTTATATGCCTCAGCAGACGAAGTTCTTCGTTAAAATCGATGGCACCCACCTTAAGTTTCAGACAAGAAAAGCCTTGCTTCAGCTTTTCCTCAATACGCTTCAGCATCGTCTCTGCCTCTCCCATCCATATAAGCCCGTTAATAACAATCGGTTCATTACCACTCGTAAACTGACTTGGATACAATTCGTAAGGGTGTTTCACCTGCAATCCTTTCAATGCTGTTTCAATAGCAAAACGTAATGCAGGCACATCTTTTAGGTGCTGATGATAATCCTGGACATAATCGTTTATGTTTGTACAAACATCTGCAATAATTACATCAAGCTCTAAGCTGTCATCCATACTTAAACCCGGAATAATCGAACATTCTCCTATTCCGAATATCCCCTGATTATTCTCAATTTTTATAAACCAACTGGGCTTGGTCTCTAATACCCCGCGGGATGTTCCGCCTGCTTCCTTAAAAACTAATTCCTGTTTTTTATAAGTGGCTGTTAGCATACTACTATGTAAGAATTAAACCGGTGCCGAACAACAGCACATACACTAATGAAGAAATAGCCAGCTTTTTAAGCTCAGGATCAAAATCATCAGCTTCCGCCGCTTTGTTAACCACCCAAAGGTGTCTTATGAAAAGTGGTGTGCTTAGCAGAAACATAAACATCGACATTTGATACCCATTAGTAACAACAAATACAGTAGACAGCAACAATGCACCAATAACCAATAAATAATGATAGCGTTTAGCCCATACTATACCCTTTTTAACCACCAAAGTGTTTTTACCTGCCTCCTTATCACTCTGCCTGTCTCTCATATTATTGAGATTTAAAACACCTGTACTTAAAAAACCAACGGCAAGTGCAGGATACAAAACATCCCAATGAAGCATTTGTCCGTGTAAATAAAATGAACCGCCAACACCCACCAGGCCAAAAAATAGCAACACAAATAAGTCACCATGCCCTTGGTAGCCATAAGGATTTTTACCCATGGTATATTTTAGAGCCGCAACAATAGAAGCCACTCCCAATAAAAAGAACACTAATCCACTAATGCTTGCAGCCTGCGAAAAAGAGAAGTAAATGAGTAATATACCCGAAACCAATGCCAGCGATGCACAAATCGCAATAGCTCTGCGCATACTTTTCTGGCTAATTAAACCAGATTGCACCATGCGCTGAGGCCCTTGTCGACCTTTATGATCGGCACCATTAACTGTGTCGCCATAATCGTTGGCTAAGTTGGAGAGTACCTGAAGAAACAAGGTGGTAATGATGGCCAATAAAAATACAGACCACTTAAACATACCATAAAATTGGGCCAGAAAACCGCCCATGATTATTGTCGAGAGAGCCAGAGGCAATGTGCGTAACCTAAAGGCACTCACCCACGCACGTACTTTTGTCATAAAATCATATTTACTGCAAAAGTAAATAAATGCCATAAAACAAAAGCATCAGATATGATGGATATTAGCTCAAACAGCTTTTAGCAGGCCCACATTAATCAGTTTTTACCATAAATAAAGCGATACAACAGACTCCTTAAATCCTTAAACTGCTCATAGGAAATACTATGTGGAAAACTCATAATTCGCTGCGGGTATGAAGCACAACCTCTATGATATGACGGTTGAATATAAACATATGGATTCTCAACAAACCCGGCATTGACATATTCACTTTTCAACAAGTAATGTTCTGGAGCCAAAAGAATATCAACTTCAGCTACAATAATCACATTCTTATCCACTTGTTCAATTAGTTGCTTAAGCAACATCGACATGGTTTCATGAAAAACCTGATTATTACTTACAGCTAAATGCTCAATTACCACCCATTTGCCAAAATCCCAAAAGCCAATAAAGCCTTTCAAAACATCGGCATTGCGATAGTCAATCATACGGTAAGATGATCTGCTGCAGACTTCTTCAAACTGCTTCCGACACCTTCTTCGTTCATATTTGTAGGAATTGGAGATTAATTCCCACACATCATCTGGCAACATGCTATTCTGTTTATTAGCATCTCTTCAAGAGGCATACCAGAATTATTAAACAAAACAAAAAAGATGTGAAAGATTACAATTCTATTGTTTATACCCCACTTACTCCTCCTGTTGAAAAGATATCTATTCTAATATCTGTATTTGCATTAGATTATTTTCTTTTCGTCAAAAAAAATGGCCATACTACGTATATTTCCGTATTATAGCTGCGGGAATGTGAGAGTCAGGAAGCAGAACGAAAAACTACATCTATGAAATGGATTGACTTAAAACTGAGTAGAAAGTTTTTTCTTGCTTTCAGTGTTATTATTTCATTATTGCTAGCCACCGGATTATGGGCTATTTTTGGCATTAATGGCATTGTTGATAATGCATCGGAAACAATCGATGGCAACAAACTAAGAAGCGATTTAGAAGGTAAGTACGTTGACCATCTGATTTGGGCTAAAGAAGTGAACCGTTTACTAACGGACAACGAGGTAACAGAATTAAGTGTACAAACAGATCATCATCTGTGTGCCTTTGGTCAATGGTATTATGGTGAAGGCAGAGAAAAGGCACAAGAACTGGCACCCGAATTAGCGCCTGTATTTGATGAGTTTGAAGAGCCTCACAAACACCTGCATGCCTCCGCTATTAAATTACAGGAAGAATTCAAACAGATCGATTGGCACTTGTCATTGCAGTTAAAGCAAGCCGAACTAGACCACATAAATTGGATGAACAAGGTGAAGGATGCAATTTTTATCTTCAACAGCAAAGTAATTAATGTCAATAAAGATCCGGCACAATGCAACTTTGGCAAATGGCTGAACTCCGAAGATTTACAAAAGTTAGTGGAACAAAACCCTGACATACAAACATTCATCGATCAGATTGTTGAAAAGCACGAGAAACTGCACACAAGTGTTTATGTGGCTGAATCAATGCAACGAAAGGGTGATAACGAAGCAGCTCGTATTTACTTTAATTCTACCATTAAAAAGAATACCGAAAATGTACTTGCAGAGCTGGTGGAGCTAGGTAATTGGAGCGCTCAACACCTGGAAGGAATGGACAAAGCCAATTATATCTATCAGCACGAGACCATGACACATCTGGAAACCATGGGACAATTATTTAATAAGGCAATAGATGAATCAAAAAAGCATATTCTTACCGACAAAGTGATGCTTGACAAAGCTCAGGGTACACAAACCATTGTTATTATTTTTATTATCATAGCGGTTGTATTGGCTACAATATTGGCTTTCTTCATTACCGATAATCTGGTTAAACCCATTAAAAAATCACTTCAATTTGCCAATGAAGTAGCCGATGGTGACCTAACTGCTAATGTTGACATTAATCAAAAGGATGAAATCGGCCAATTGGCCAGCGCACTGCTAAACATGGCAACTCAACTAAATAATATCATCTCAAATATAAAAACCGGCTCGGATAATTTGGCGGTGGCCAGTCAACAACTTACGGCCGGAGCTCAGCAAATATCCAGCGGCGTAAATGAACAGGCCGCATCGGCCGAGGAAATTTCTTCATCAATGGAAGAGATGACTGCCAATATCCAACAAAATTCGGAGCATGCCCATGAAGCTATGCGAGTATCGCAGCGAACAGCCAACTCTATTAATAATGTGGCCAGCGCATCGGCTAACAGCGTGGAGGCCTCGGCGAATATCAACTCTAAAATAAAAGTGATTGTTGAAATTGCCCAGCAAACAAATATTTTAGCCCTTAATGCAGCAGTGGAAGCCGCCAGAGCAGGTGAAAGCGGTAAAGGATTTACAGTTGTAGCCAACGAAATAAGGAAGCTGGCCGAAAAAAGTAAAGAAGCTGCCAGTGCGATTGTTGAACTGGCTAAAACGGGTGCTCAAATTTCGGAAAGCTCAAATAACCTTTTGAAAGAAATAATACCTGATATTAACAACACCTCAAATCTGGTGCAGGAAATTGCAAGTGCCAGTCTGGAACAAGAGCAGGGTGTCAATCAGGTGAATGCAGCCATACACCAATTCAGCATGGTAACACAGCAGAATGCTACTTCAGCTGAAGAAATGGCAGGAAGCTCCGAAGAACTATCAAGTCAGGCTGCTGAACTGGATAGTATGGTGAAGTTTTTTAAGGTAAAAGAAACCGGACAGACAGAATACAAATCCTTTGAAAACAACCAGCCCCCATCCGAAAAGACTGACACGAATAAAAAGCAAGCCTATGTTGAGTTTGAAGAGATGGTGGACGAAAATGAATATGTAAGTATGTAGACATAGAATGACCAAGTTAATAAGGGAAGGCAGTCGCTTTCCCTTTTTTCGTTATTTCAAATACCCGGGCGATTCCTTATGGCATATTCTTTTATCTTTGCCAGTTCAACTGGAAACATATGATTCAGACACAAAAAAACTTTAACCTCAAGTCGTACAACACCTTTGGGTTTGATGTGTCCTGCAAAGGCTTCATATCCTGCAACACAATCGACCAACTGCAAGGTGCATTATCCTACATCAAGCAATATCCTCAGCCTTATCTGATTTTAGGTGGTGGCAGCAACATCTTGTTTAGCAATAACTTTAATGGCATCGTCATTCATCCTGCTATGAAAGAAATATGTAGCGTCAAAGAAAACGATGAACACATATGGTTGGATGTGCAAGCTGGTGTAGTATGGGACGAACTAGTGGAACATTGTGTCAACAATAACTGGTTTGGACTTGAGAATCTTTCCTACATTCCCGGTAATGTGGGCGCCTCTCCAGTTCAAAATATTGGAGCCTATGGTGCTGAAGTGAAAGACTGCATCGAACAGGTTAACGGCATTTTCATCGAAAATAATCAGGCTTTTTCCCTAAGTGCAGAAGCTTGCCAGTTTGCCTACAGACAGAGTATCTTCAAAGGTGAACTTAAAAATAAAACAGTTATAACATCAGTGGTGTTTAAACTAAATAAAACTGAAAGCTACAATCTAAGTTATGGTCCCATAAAAGAACAGGTTGAAAAAATGGGAAAAATAACATTGCCGAATGTGCGAACAGCCATTATTGATATTCGCAAAAGCAAACTGCCCGAACCGGAAGAACTGGGTAATGCCGGTTCATTTTTTAAGAATCCGGTAATTAGTAAAGAACAGTTTGCCACTTTGCACGAACAGCACAGTTCAGTTCCATCGTACCCGGTAACGCACGATCTCATTAAAATACCTGCCGGTTGGCTTATTGAACAAGCAGGCTGGAAAGGTAAAGCCTTAGGCAAAGCAGCTGTTCATAACAAACAAGCCCTTGTGCTCGTTAATAAAGGAGGTGCCAGTGGTAAAGATATGCTAGAACTGGCCCATACAATTATGCAAGATGTTAACAATAAATTCGGGATATCAATTGAGCCCGAAGTCAACATTATTTGATGGCTGATATATAAAACTTTAAGCTACCATTATGACTATTAAACAACAAAGCAAAAAAGCTCGTCCAAATAAGTTATTATTGCGTCTATTTTACATGCTGCTTATTGTCATCATTGCTGCTGTGTTTATTGGACGCTCATTCTACAATAAGATTTTTGAACCCAACGTAACCATTAAAGGCGGGCATGAATTTTTCTACATTCCTACCGGTGCCGATTTTGAAGATGTAACAGTTGCCCTGGAAGATGGTGGCTACCTAAAAGATCTTGACGCCTTTAAATGGGTGGCTCAAAAAAAGAACTACACCATTATTAAGCCAGGCAGATACAAGTTGGTGAATAACTGGTCGAATAATGATTTGGTGAATACCTTGCGCTCGGGCAACCAGTCTGCAGTTAAAGTTACGTTTAATAACATCAGAACCATGCCCGAACTGGCCGGTAGAATCAGCCAATATCTCGAAGCCGATAGCGCTACATTCCTACAGGCTCTGACAGATGAAAAAGTTTTTAATGACCTGGGATTTAACAAGGCAACAAGTCCGGCACTTTTTATTCCCAACACCTACGAATTCTGGTGGAACACATCACCCGAGAAGTTCATTGACAGAATGCATAATGAGTATAACAAGTTCTGGACGGCAAGCAGACGAAGTAAAGCGGAATCAGCAGGATTAACACCACTGGAAGTGAGCACACTGGCAGCAATTGTTGATGAAGAAACGATTAAACAAGATGAAAAGCCAAAGGTCGCTGGCCTATACATTAACCGATTGAAAAAAAATATCAGGCTCCAGGCTGATCCTACCATTAAATATGCCATTGGTGATTTCACTATACAGCGTGTGCTTACAAAAGATTTAAAAACAGATTCACCCTACAACACATATTTGTATGCTGGTTTACCACCCGGCCCAATACGTATCCCTTCTGTGTCAGGTATTGAAGCCGTTTTGAATTACACTCAGCACCAATACTTGTATATGTGCGCCAAAGAAGATTTCTCAGGCTATCATAACTTTGCTAAAACACTGAAACAACACAATATCAATGCGGCGAAGTTTCAACGGGCCCTTAATGCACAGCGAATTTACCGATAACCTAAATGTTCAAATCTGTTGATTTGCAGGAAAACCACTGATGCTTAATTTGATTTTTTCTGGCAAAAATACCTAATTTGATAGTGCATTGTAAATATGTTAAAATCTTGCGCGATGAAACAGGATCAACGGTTGCTTATTATTCAACTACGCGATTATTTACACTCGCATCAGAGCGATAAAATAAACCTGGCAGAAATATGTAAAGCATTGGGTTATCAACTTACTGATATTACACGATGGGCACCAACACCCGACAGCCTGATTAAGCAAATTCTTGATTTTAAAAATCTTGTAATATCAGAAGTTCTCGATTTTGAAAAATATGAATCGGAAAGTGCCATTGATAGCATGGTTATCAGCGGCCAGGAAATATATGAACGCTTTGGTCAGCTATCGCCAGCTAAATATGTATTCATTGCAAAAATGAATCCTGAATTATATCATTCTTATCAGAACCAAATTATTGATTTCATTGAAAAACGCTTAAGTGATAATCTCGAAAAAGGGATCTTGAATGGCGAATACAAGAACGACCTTAATAAGACAAAAATCATCGGAAAATATATCGATCGCATAAAAGCTATACATTCACAGGATTATTTAAAGTCTGAACACTTTACATTTGCCAATATTTTTAGCAACATTTTTGAAGATTATCTGCAGGAAGTAGCTACAGAAGAAAATTGGAACTATTTTCGTAAAAGAAAACAGTTTTATGAAGCCATTAGCTTTGCTAACAGATAATAACAATAAACTATAAACATATGCAGCAATTTAAATTCTTAACACTAACCGTACTTTCAATTGTAGTTGTATCATGCGCATCGCTTAATAATGGTTCATCCAGCTTTGATGATAGCGACAGCCCTTATGTGCAGGAAGAAACCACTCCTGTAGTAAAAGAAGAGCCTGCTCCTAAGACTGACAAAATTGTGGTTAAAGAAGAAAAAGTAAAAGTGGTTGATGAGCCGGAAACTGAAGTATTTAAATACTACGTCATTATTGGTTCATTCAGGGTATTAGAAAATGCACAAAACTATAAAAAACAGCTATCAGGAGAAGGATTCTTACCCGTATTGCTCGAGAATGAAAATGGCTTGTACAGAGTATCAGTTTCGGCGTATAATGACGAGATGCCTGCACGCGAACGCATCAGCGCCATACGCAGCAAATACGATAAATATGACGATGTGTGGTTATTGATTCGTCGCTCATAATTTAAACTAAAGCATCAAAAAAAGCCGGTACACCAGTTCCGGCTTTTTTGCACTCATCAATTATTAGTCAGGATATAAGATGATTTTTATTCTTTCTACTCGCTAACTTTTTCCTATTTTTGCGCATTCAAATACCGAAATAAATTACATACAATATAAACCAGACAAGAAATGTACAGACCGGTAAATCTTTCGGAAGATATTTTTTATGTGGGAGTCAACGATCGCCGCACCAACTTATTTGAAAATATGTGGCCGCTCGATCGTGGTGTTTCCTATAACTCATATGTTATAGCAGACGAAAAAGTGGCTATTGTTGACACTGTTGAAGCAGGTCATTTTGAAAAGTGGATTGCTAAAGTAAGAGCGATACTCAATGGGCGCCCAGTGGATTACCTTGTGGTTAACCATATGGAACCAGATCACTCCGGAGCCATTCGAATTCTGACGGAACTATATCCTGAAATGAAAATTGTTGGAAACAAAAAAACAGTTCCAATGATTGAAGGCTACTATGGTATCACAGGTAACTTTGAGTTAGTGAAAGAAGGCGACACAATTGACCTTGGCAAACGTAAACTAACCTTTTATACCGTACCAATGGTACACTGGCCCGAGTCGATGGTTTGTTTTGAAGAAACCAACAAGATTCTTTTCTCATCTGATGCCTTCGGTAGCTTTGGCACATTGGATGGCGGCATTTTTGACGATGAGCTGGACTTTGAGCATTACATCGATGAGATGCGTCGCTACTACTCAAATATCGTAGGCAAATATGGTAATCCTGTTCAAAAAGCCTTGCAAAAACTGGGTGGTCTTGATATTAAAATGGTAGCACCATCGCACGGTCCAATCTACAGAGAAAACATTGGCCGCATGATTGACATGTACGATAAATGGAGCAAGTATGAAGGCGAAGAAGGTGTTGTTGTGGCCTATGCATCCATGTATGGTAATACCGAAGAAATGGCTGAAGTAACTGCCCGGGCTATTACTGAAAGCGGCATTAAAAACGTGCGTGTTTACGATGTAAGCAAAACACATCCTTCATACATTATTTCAGACATCTTTAAGTTCAAAGGTTTAATCCTGGGAAGTCCTACTTATAGCAATGAATTGCATCCAAATATGGAAGCTCTGGCACTGAAACTGGAGCATATGGGTGTTACTAACCACTATTTTGGTGTCTTAGGTTCATTTACGTGGGCTGGCGCATCGGTTAAGAAATTGCGCGAGATTGGCGAAACCCTGAAGTGGGAAGAAGTAGCTGAGGCTGTGGAAGAAAAGCACGCATTAAAAGAAGACAAGTACGAAGCCTGCTGGCAATTAGGAGTTGCAATGGCTGAAAAACTTAAGGCAGAGAGATAGTATTAGATCAATAAAATTCTGAAGAGGAAGAGCAACTGTCAGGCAGTTGCTCTTTTTTTGTCAAAAAAAAGAGGGTGTCCAAAATTGAGACATCCTCTTTTTTGTGTTTTAAAATAGATTTGCTTTTGCATTATTGCTATGCTGCTATGAAGTTGTGCACG
>NZ_JAGTAR010000089.1 GCF_018156225.1 Carboxylicivirga sediminis | reverse complement strand
GGTACGTTATACAAACATCCTTTACAAAGTTATATAAACATCGTTTACACTTTTTAGCTTGCAATTTGAATCAAAAATCAGATTGCCATGCCTTGGAAAGACACAACGATTATGGAACAGAAAATTGAATTTATTTGTGAATGGCGGACAGGTAAGTACACCATTACGGAGCTTTGTAAAAGGTTTGAGATATCACGACCAACCGCTTACAAAATCATTTCCCGATTCGAGAACTGTGGTTATGAAGGATTACTAGAACTATCGAGAAAACCCAGAGGTACGCATCCTAATGCAACCAATGCAAAAGTGGTAAATAGGATTCTTGAGTTGAAAGAAAATCATAAGCTGTGGGGGGCAAAGAAAATATGGAAATTGTTATATAAGGATTATCCAGCTGAAGATATCCCAACTGTTTTGACAGTGCATAATATCCTTAAAAAGCACGGATTAGTTAGTCCTCAAAAACGACTCCGAAGGGTCAAGCCAATTCACCCTATTTTTGACCCTAAAGAGTGTAATGAAGTATGGAGTGCTGATTATAAAGGCAAATTTTTAATGGGCAATAAAAAGTACTGTCACCCCTTGACCATAACTGATTCAAAAAGCAGGTTCATTTTTACAGCAAAAGGACATTATAAAGAGAATTTACAGTCAGCTAAGTCTGAGTTTACAAAGGTTTTTAGGAAATATGGTATCCCTAAACAGATTCATACAGACAATGGAAGTCCGTTTGGATCTGTCGCAGCGATCCAACGGTTTACCAGGCTTTCATATTGGTTTATTGAGCTAGGAATCTTGCCTGTTTTTTCCGATCCTGCTCACCCGGAACAGAATGGTCGACATGAACGCATGCACCGCGATTTAAAGGCTGCATGCTCCAAGCCTGCGGCTTACGATTTAAAAGCGCAACAGAGGCGCTTAAATCGTTTCGTTCGGGAATACAATCATGTACGACCACATGAAGCATTAAATATGGAAACCCCTGCTTCAGTGCATGATTTCTCGACAAGGTCTTTTCCTGAAAAAACACCTAAATTTGATTATGAATCAACCATGAAAGTGTTGAAAGTAACCAAGAGTGGTGCCGTGCGATGGGGAGCTTACAACTGGGTATATTTATCTGCATCATTGAAAGGAAAATATGTTGGAGCACTGGAGATAGGTAACGGAATCTGGAGAGTATTTTATAGAAACGTATTTTTAGGATACTTTAATCAAAATGAATTAAGAACTAAAGAACAATCAGTAAGGTTAGAAACTAATTTAGTGTAAAGTCTAATCTATAACTTTTGTAAACGATGTATCTTAACGAACA
>NZ_JAGTAR010000088.1 GCF_018156225.1 Carboxylicivirga sediminis | reverse complement strand
TATCAATCCCCATAGATAGTGATTTCTAACCGGTTGTCGGCAACACCGCGTTCAGACTCTGGTTTTCAACCAGCCAGAACGCTTAGTTATTGGCAGCCGTAATTAATATTTATAGGTTGAAACACTATACCTCTTTTTGTCTTCGTAACCTAGTATTTGATTGATTCTTCCTTCAGAATCATAATAGTATTCTTTTTGTTCTTCAGCAACAGAATCATACCCGTAACCAAATCCATCATATCCTGTTTCTATGATGCGTTCTTTTTTAATTAATTTACCTTTTAGGTCAAAATATTCTGTCCGGTAAGATAGAGTATCACCTGTTAGGTTCATTACAATAATATCTTTCTTTCTTGTAGTCGGATTATAAATCTCTTTTTCTATTCCTGTGTGTTTCTGATTAAGGAAACATTCTATTAGGACTAAATTTGTATTATAAGTATATTCCTTTTTTCTAATATCACCTGAAAGAACTTTAATTGAGTCATTTAACATTAGTGTATTAGGCTTAAAGGCATTTAACTTAATTGTATTCGGATGCTCAATATCAGTCCAGCATTTGCTTTTTATACGTCCATTGTCATTATACTCTATCTCAAGCACCATATCTAATCTAGGAGGTTCGTTCATTATAGAAGTGTATATTCTATACTCCTTAGGATTACTTTGAGAATTGTATTCAATTTTAATTTCACTTTCAAACACTCCCTCTTTTTCCCATCTTACTTTTTCTGGGTCAATCAGTACATATTTTAACTTATACGCTTGATATAAGGAATCTGCCTTCCTTTCAGTTTCTTTATTTTCACCTTTTGATAGTATTTTGAAATAGCGATTCCACATTTCGTCTTTGAGACTGTCATTATATGAGCTAGTATATTTATGTTTGATTATTTTATTTAATAGTCCCTTTTCATACTCAAACATAGTCCTTGTTGGCATTGGGTAATTGTAGCCTTCAAATGTATAAATATGGTTACCTGCATCGTCATATATATATTTCTCAACTAGATTGGTGTCGCCTTGATGACAATAATGCTGATATAAAAAAGCCTCCTTAACATTTTCACCAAAGTTCAATGTGTCGACTCTAGGATATTCCTGTGAAAATATATTCAACGGAACAAGTAATAATATTAATAGTACGTTTTTCATTTTTTGTATGGCTGCTAACGGATGGCGGTATGAAACGTTGGGGATTTCGGAGCTACTTCACTATCAAAGTACAGCGAACTTTGATGCGAGAACCGATGGTCGAATAACCACTTCGCCCCCAATGTTTTATGACCGCGTGTTGCACTAAACCTAAAGGTAGCTAAAGTCCGTTGTCTCAGCTACCTTTATTTGTCTTATAATACTTAGTTATGAAAAAAAAGCTTTACCA
>NZ_JAGTAR010000087.1 GCF_018156225.1 Carboxylicivirga sediminis | reverse complement strand
TATTAAAATTTCTAGAGACATTTAAAAATTTTAATACAACGAAGAGTTTGATCCTGGCTCAGGATGAACGCTAGCGACAGGCCTAACACATGCAAGTCGAGGGGTAACAGGGAAGCTTGCTTCCGCTGACGACCGGCGCACGGGTGCGTAACGCGTATGAAACCTGCCTTATACTGGGGGATAGCCCGAAGAAATTCGGATTAATACCCCATAACATTATTGAATGGCATCATTTAATAATTAAAACTCCGGTGGTATAAGATGGTCATGCGTGACATTAGCTAGTTGGTGAGGTAATGGCTCACCAAGGCGACGATGTCTAGGGGTTCTGAGAGGAAGGTCCCCCACACTGGTACTGAGACACGGACCAGACTCCTACGGGAGGCAGCAGTGAGGAATATTGGTCAATGGGCGAAAGCCTGAACCAGCCATGTCGCGTGCAGGAAGACTGCCCTATGGGTTGTAAACTGCTTTTATACGGGAAGAATGTGACCTACGTGTAGGTTTTTGCCGGTACCGTATGAATAAGCATCGGCTAACTCCGTGCCAGCAGCCGCGGTAATACGGAGGATGCGAGCGTTATCCGGATTCATTGGGTTTAAAGGGTGCGTAGGCGGAAGTATAAGTCAGGGGTGAAAGTTTGTGGCTCAACCATAAAATTGCCTTTGATACTGTATTTCTTGAGTACATTTGAGGTAGGCGGAATGTGTTGTGTAGCGGTGAAATGCTTAGATATAACACAGAACACCGATTGCGAAGGCAGCTTACTAAACTGTAACTGACGCTGATGCACGAAAGCGTGGGGATCGAACAGGATTAGATACCCTGGTAGTCCACGCCGTAAACGATGATAACTAGTTGTTTGCAATAGACCGTAAGCGACAAAGCGAAAGCATTAAGTTATCCACCTGGGGAGTACGTTGGCAACAATGAAACTCAAAGGAATTGACGGGGGCCCGCACAAGCGGAGGAACATGTGGTTTAATTCGATGATACGCGAGGAACCTTACCTGGACTTAAATGTAGAGTGACAACTTTAGAGATAGAGTTTTCTTCGGACACTTTACAAGGTGCTGCATGGTTGTCGTCAGCTCGTGCCGTGAGGTGTCGGGTTAAGTCCCATAACGAGCGCAACCCACGTTGTTAGTTACCAGCACATAATGGTGGGCACTCTAACAAGACTGCCGGTGTAAACCGCGAGGAAGGTGTGGATGACGTCAAATCAGCACGGCCCTTACGTCCAGGGCTACACACGTGTTACAATGGTCGGTACAGAGGGCAGCTACCTGGTGACAGGATGCGAATCTCAAAAACCGGTCTCAGTTCGGATCGAAGTCTGCAACCCGACTTCGTGAAGCTGGATTCGCTAGTAATCGCGCATCAGCCATGGCGCGGTGAATACGTTCCCGGGCCTTGTACACACCGCCCGTCAAACCATGGAAGCCGGGGGTACCTGAAGTCTGTGACCGTAAGGAGCGGCCTAGGGTAAATCTGGTAACTAGGGTTAAGTCGTAACAAGGTAGCCGTACCGGAAGGTGTGGCTGGAACACCTCCTTTCTGGAGATATTTTGATAGCCGATTTTAGGCTTTCATTTTTACCGAATGTACTATTCATTTTTACAGCGTCAAGCAATCCT
>NZ_JAGTAR010000086.1 GCF_018156225.1 Carboxylicivirga sediminis | reverse complement strand
TTTTGTCTTGTTATTTACCTATATTAGCATGATAAGTAGACAAAACACCTGAGCACAATAAAATGTATATGGACAAGTTTATATACTCTGGTGTTGTAACCCATTTGAGAAAACCGAGAAACTTTAGATATGTTTAAAAAAATAAAGAAACATATGGATGATAGAGCGTTTAAAACATTAACTGAATTTATTGAAAGAATTCCTGCAATAAATCCTTCTATCTCGAAAGGAACAGATGAAGATGGGATTTGGTGGGTAAAATTCTCTATCGACATTGAGCATAAGTTAGCGTGGAATGTAGTGCAAGAACTTGGCTGTATAGTGAATTACCTTTCGATAAATGAAAGATTACCAACTGTTTTTTACCCTGTTTCTCCAGCTCCTTATATGAATGGTGGTCCCGAAGATTTTCTATCTTGGGTGATTGAAACAAAAGATAAAGATTTTAAACCAGGTACATTAAAGAAATGGTTAGAAGGGCGTTTACCAAATCCAGTTGATGACTTGGGAGAATGGAATATGGAATAAGTTATTATTTCGTTTTCATTAGAACTAAATCGTAAATAAAAAATGGAAAAAGATATAATTGATTGGCTCAATAATATAGAACAACAGGATGGAACTCCGCCTGATACTGTAGTTGCCTTTAATTTAGGATTAATGGAAAGTGACCAAGGGTATATGATGTATTTCGTCGGTGCTTTTGAATATTCAGAGGACGATGACGATTGGGCTTGCATAGAACCACCTTCTAAACCATATAGATATTTTAGATTGCCCGATAAAGTTCAGAACGAATCATGGGAAGCAATACTTGACCTATGTATAAACACATTGTCAGTACTAGAAAATGATGGTAGTTTAAATACCACATTGATTAAGAATGCAAAAGCCATCACGACTGGATTTGATGAAGGCGAATTGATAAAAATAAGATAAAAACGGGTTACAACAAACCGCAATAAAGCATAGCAGGCGGCGGTGCAATTTGGTTGGGCAGACTCCCGCAGATTGTCTAGTCGTCCTGCGGACGGACAATCCCCGAGACTCTGCTACAGCTTCATGCGGTAGGCCGTTGGCAAACATTACCCAGATAAGTCAAATCGATTGAGGCAGAGGGTTTAATGCTGATTAAAATAAAAATAACCAAAGGTATGAGAATGCAAAACTACTTAAGAAAATATTTCTCAATAGCATTTTTACTATGCGGCGTTATAACTTTTGGTCAGAGTAGTGATTCCCTAGAAATTATTACTCTAGTTAGACAATCAGATTCACTACGCCGACAAATGAATTTTGAGAAAAGCCGAGACGTTGCAGAGCAAATATTAAAGACTGATAGTACTTTTTGTTTTGCTTACATTTTACTTGGAGTTACGTATGCACGATATGCTTATGAATGCTCAAACCAAAAAAGTACACTGGAAGGACATATGATTTATTGCTTAGCTATTGATATGTTCAGAAAATCAAAGCAAATTGATAATAAATGTACTGAACAAGCTAATAAGTTTATTGAGACTTATTCACAGTATCTATTGTCAGATTTAGAAATTTTCACCGGAGTTAATGAAGGAGAGGAAGTGATGATTGAAGGGTGGATAAATCGAAAAACCATATTTCGTTATAAAGACTAAAAAAAACGTTTGCCAATAACTAAGCGTTCTGGCTGGTTGAAAACCAGAGTCTGAACGCGGTGTTGCCGACAACCGGTTAGAAATCACTATCTATGGGGATTGAT
>NZ_JAGTAR010000085.1 GCF_018156225.1 Carboxylicivirga sediminis | reverse complement strand
AAGAGGGTGTCCAAAAAACGGATGCCCTCTTTTGTATTCATAATCAATAGATTATTGCCTTGATTATTTGGTTAGATGCTTGATGTTTAGTATCTTAAGGCATGAAACAAATTAACTTCAAGCCCTATAATCAAGGCCAATCCGAGTTGTTCCCATCCCGTCTTGATGAGTTTATTCCCGAGAACGCACCGGTTCGTATAGTCAGTCAAGTAGTGGATGAGCTTGATATAGATGATATCGTAAAGAGTTATAAGGCTGGTGGATGTAAGGGGTATCATCCACGAATGCTGCTAAAAGTATTGTTTTATAGCTATCTGAGTAATGTATTTTCATGCCGAAAGATGGAGCTGGCCCTGACAGAAAGCATTGCCTATATGTGGCTAAGTGGCAAGCAGTTTCCGAAGCATTCGTGCATTAACGATTTTAGAAGTAAGCGCTTGAAAAAGCACATTCATAAGCTGTTTACCCAAGTGGTGCTCATACTGGTTGATTTGGGGTATGTGAGTCTGGATGTACAGTATGTTGATGGTACTAAGATTGAAAGCAAGGCCAACCGCTACAGTTTTGTGTGGCGCAAGTCTGTGGAAAAGTACAAAGCTAACTTGGAGAAGAAGATTGCTAACATTCTGGAGCAGATTGAGCAGGGCATTGCCGACGACAATCAAAGTCAGGATGATGAATCTCGTCCCTTTGATTCCAACGAGCTCAAAAAGCGGATTGCGCAAATCAAGGAATCAGAGAAGGCACAGGAAAAACCAGTCAAGAAGCTGGTAAAAGAGTTGGAGAACAAGCACCTGCCCAAGCTTGAAGAATACGAACAAAAACTCGAAGACATTGGTGACAACCGCAACTCCTGTTCTAAAACCGACAAGGAAGCCACCTTTATGCGGATGAAAGAAGACCACATGAAGAACGGGCAGTTAAAGCCGGCTTACAATGTGCAGATGAGTACCGAGAACCAGTTTATTACCCACTATGGCATTTATCAGAACCCCACTGATACACGCACTTTTATTGATTACCTTACTGGTTTTAAAAACCGCTACAATAAGCAATCTAAAGAGGTTGTAGCCGATAGTGGCTATGGCTGCGAAGAAAATTACGAGCATCTTGAAAAGGAGCAGATTGAGCACTATGTGAAGTTCAACTATTTTCATGCTGAACAAAAGAAAGCGTTTAAAACTGATCCGTACAAAGTAGAGAATTTGCATTACAATACAGTAGGCGATTACTTTGTATGCCCAATGGGACAGCACATGCACTTTGTTACAGAGTGCGAAAAAGCAAATGCCCATGGCTATAAAAGCACACTTAGAAAGTATAGGGCAAAAAACTGCAGCGGCTGCCAAATCAGGGGACGATGCTTCAAAGGCAAGGGCAATCGTAGTATTGAAGTAAACTTTAGGCTGAGAGCTTACAAACAAAAAGCCAGAGAAGCACTTAACAGTGCTAAAGGCCTACAACACCGAAGTAAACGCCCCATTGAGCCAGAGGCTGTCTTTGGTCAGATTAAATACAACAAAGGGTTTAATCGGTTTAAATTAAAAGGGCTTGAAGGTGTTGGCCTGGAGTTTGGCCTGGTGGCGATTGCTTTAAATATTAGTAAGATGACCAAAAAGCTGAAGGAAAAAGCTCAAAAAGCTACTTTTTTAGGTAGAAAACAACTATTAACTATCATATCAAGCTTTAAACACAAATATCAGCCCGTGCACAACTTCATAGCAGCATAGCAATAATGCAAAAGCAAATCTATTTTAAAACACAAAAAAGAGGATGTCTCAATTTTGGACACCCTC
>NZ_JAGTAR010000084.1 GCF_018156225.1 Carboxylicivirga sediminis | reverse complement strand
TGGGCCGTTGGTTTTCTTAACCGCGATAATGATAAGAAACGGAAAATTTCACTTGATCTCTCCCAGTTAGGTTTTGACGGACAAGTAGAGGTGCGTGATTTGTGGCAACATAAGAACCTTGATCATAAACCATCAGCTTCGGAAACATAGAATGGGAAGCTGGTCCTATCATAGCGATTGGATATAGAGATGGAGAAGCCATATGTCAGCATGCCGTTACAACACCAGGTCAACCCAAACAGTTAGCGATTGATTATTTTGAATCGGGGAAAGCTGCTACCCTGGATGATGTATTAATCGTTTATGTAAGGGTATTCGATAATAATGAGACATTGTGTGTAGGTGATGTTTCAAAAATCAGACTTGAGGTGTGCAATGGAGGAACACTGATAGGGCCATCTACTGTTGCGGCAGAAGCAGGCATAGCTTCCTTCCTGGTGCGAACATCGCAGGCGAAGCAGGTGCAATTGAAAGCGCATTCAGACTTTGCAGTAGCAACTGAACAATCTGAGTTAGTACAAAAGTAGTAGGCAGTTTATCAGTCCTTCGTTTTAATGGAGGAGGCGTTCACTGAGACTTTTTCGTTTACCAGCTTAGATTTTTACCGAAAAAACTGTTAAGAATCAGTTGATGGCTGCCTGCCAACTGTTGCGTGAGCAACTTCATGGCAGTATGGCCTTATTATTATTTTTTTAGCATTAGTCATTAAAAGTGCGGGTTGAATACGTATAAATGCCCTGCGGGGCATTTTTTTTTGTACTTACTTCAAGCGCTTAAAAAGTAATTATTAAACAATTTAAAATTTTAATAACAATGATAAATAGACTATTTCATTTATTAATTGGCTTTGTCTTTGGTTTTAGTTCTGTGGTAAAAGGACAGCAGCAGGATGTTTTAGCCCCAACACCACCTATGGGCTGGATAAGCTGGAACCTGTTCGAAGGCAATATCAGCGAAAGCATTGTAATGGAACTGGCCGATGCCATGGTGGATAACGGGCTGAAAGAGGCCGGTTACGAGTACATCATTCTGGATGATTTGTGGCATGGCGGTCGCGATGCCAATGGTAAGGTGTTCCCTGATCCGCAGAAATTTCCCAATGGCATGAAGGTAGTTGCTGATTATGTCCACAGCAAAGGCCTTAAGTTTGGTATATATACAGATATTGCCGAATACACCTGTGCAGGTATGGTAGGCAGTTTAGGTTTTGAAGAGCTGGACGCACAAACCTATGCCGAATGGGGTGTGGACTACATCAAGTGTGACTACTGTCATGCGCCCGAAGACTTATGGACGGGCATTGAACGCTACGAGAAGTTCATTAAAGCTGTAAGAGCAACCGGCCGCCCTATGGTGTTTGCCATTTGCGAGTGGGGACAGCGGGCTCCTTGGTTGTGGGGCGAAAAGGTAGATGGACAGTTATGGCGTACCACCTGGGATTTGCGCGATACGTGGGAGCATGGACAGTATAATAACGGGCATAATGGCATCATGGAAGCATTGGACCGTCAGGTGGGACTTGAAAAGTACGCCGGACCGGGGTGTTGGAACGATCCGGATATGCTGGTGATTGGTCTTAATGGAACAGGAGCATCTTCTTCGGCCAATGGTGCCAATGGCTGTACCGTCACCGAGTATGAAGCGCAGTTTGGCTTGTGGTCACTGTTATCAGCGCCTTTACTGATGACCTGCGATATTCGCAGCATGGATGCTGATACTAAGCGCATTCTTACTAATCCGGAGCTTATCGCTGTTAATCAGGATGAGTTGGGCAAGCAGGCATCCCGCATCCACAAAGATGGAGCTGAAGAGATTTGGGCCAAGCCACTGGCGGATGGTTCATGGGCCGTTGGTTTTCTTAACCGCGATAATGATAAGAAACGGAAAATTTCACTTGATCTCTCCCAGTTAGGTTTTGACGGACAAGT
>NZ_JAGTAR010000083.1 GCF_018156225.1 Carboxylicivirga sediminis | reverse complement strand
TGAATTAAGAACTAAAGAACAATCAGTAAGGTTAGAAACTAATTTAGTGTAAAGTCTAATCTATAACTTTTGTAAACGATGTATCTTAACGAACAGGGTGGATCGTACCAGTTATCACCACCAGGAGTTGTGCCACCTCCGGCTCCACCATCCGGGTCTTCGGCTGTAGCATCCCCATCGGGCACATACCTGGTCAATGTTTCACATTCTATACGGGCATCTAACACATCCCAATTGGCATTATAGGTAACCAGGTAATAACATTTTTCTTCGTCAACATATGTACCTTTTAAACGATTACTTCCCTCACTAGCCTGATAGCTGACCTCACCATAAGGTAAAAAACTACTGTGCCCAAATACTTTAAAATCGGCCAGGATAAACAGGTCAATCACTTTTTCCAGATTAAGCTGGGGCGGCTCCTCCTCAATAAAAGCATCAAAGTAGTTACGCACCAGTAGTTGAATATGCCAGCGGTCGTTGCTTACAGCTGCAATAATAATTGCACGGACATATTTATCAGTGTCTTTATACACTGGTATTTGAGCCACCGTTTCGTCATTACTGACAAACCAGCGTGTAGCCTCCCAACGCGGGTAACCAAAGCGCTTAATAAAATGTGGTACAAAGTAAGCTGTGTCGTTTTGTTGCTTAACACGAGTCAGCACATTGTTGATAAAGTCAAGTTTAGAGTGATTCATCGTTCCTTTGAGGGAATTAAACTCAAAAAAGCGTTGCTCCAAGGCAGTATCATCAGTAGTTTGCTTGTTTGATAATTGTTCGCAACCAAGCAGCAGACCAAATAATAGCACACCTAAGAGCTTTAGTTGTTTTTGTTTCATAGGTTTGATTTAAAATTAATAAATGGTTTTAATTGTTAGTAATAATTCTATAAACTGTTATTCTTCAATAATTATTAATTTCTCAGCTCAATTCGCTCCCGCAAAAGTCCCCTCATATCCTTTAAACACTACCGCGCGAAAAAATGCGCGGTAGTGATAATAGCTATCAGCTAGCAGCCAGAGGCCATCAGCAATTTCCTCTACTCTTCTTCCACTAACTGTTTACCGGCGCGCAGGTCAACAATGATGCGGGCCACTTTGTAGCTGGTATAAAGTTTAGGATTATCGGTTTCAAACAGTTTAATCAGTTTATCCACCTTATTGCGCAGCAAATCGTTGGCCTGGTTGACCAGCTCGGTCAGCTCCTGGCGAGCTTGTGCGCGTGTAACAATAGCCGACCGTGGGGCAGCTATAACGGCCGCATACTCATCAATTTCGGTTTTTAACTGATTCACATCTTCGGGCGATTGCCCATAACTCACAAGATGCTCACCCAGGGCATAGCCTTCGGCATAAATGAGCGCACAGGCTGTTTTTAGATTCTCGGCCGATAGTTTCTCCAACGAAGAGGCCGATACTTTGCATTTTTCAAGCAGGTCGGGCTGACCTTCAATCTGGGCATATACATACATGGCCGCGGCCAACTTCACCGTAGCGTCAATCATTTCTTGCTCGGCTTGCTGCTTAAGCTGGGTGCTTCCGGTGGTATTGCCCATCTGAATGCGGTGCACCTCATCAATTTTGATTAGCAATTCAAAAAATTCATTGATTAAACCCTCAAAAGCCGGAATGGTCTTTAGCTCTTCAGTATAGGTTTCAAATACATACTTAACGGCCATAAACATGGCCAATTGATTACGTTGTTTTGCGGTCATAGTTTAGTTCGCATTTGTTGGTTACGAGTAATCACTATTGATACTCAATAGTTAATTGCAAAAACCGCAAAACGTAACACATTTATCCTCGATGTAAATCGTCATATTAGGATGAATGCTTCAATAGTTTATGTCAATATTCTGTATTTATTGATGAATGGACGAAGATTACTATTTACATATTATATTTCTTATTATTAGAAGCCGATTGAAAATGTAAAAAAAACAATGAAGCGTCTATATGATATGCAATCCCGCTGGGGTTGATATTTATAGGGTAGGCTTATTATTTCTATAAATATTCAACTTCTCCGAAGTTGTTTTATTATCTCCAGCGGAGATAAATATTTGTAGATATGTGAAATGTAAATGACCAATCAACCTC
>NZ_JAGTAR010000082.1 GCF_018156225.1 Carboxylicivirga sediminis | reverse complement strand
ACTAAGTATTATAAGACAAATAAAGGTAGCTGAGACAACGGACTTTAGCTACCTTTAGGTTTAGTGCAACAATGGCTTATAAAGCATAGGGGGGCAAGCTGCAGTTTGGAGGTTTCGAGCCATAGCGAGCACCGCCAAATCGTTGATTTGGCTTTTGAAATGAAAAGATAAAATCAAATACAACGCTTCGGCTCTGAGCAATTTGGAACGAATACCGGACAACAATCCCCCAACGCTTCATAGCCGAGACCGTTGTAGCCAATTCGAGAAAACCAACTGCTTAACAATGAATTAATCTGATAAAGTTTATCTTTGAGCAAAGATTTTAAAATGACAGTAAAAAAAAGATATGATTCTGAATATATTGAGTGGCTTGGTGGATTAAAACAGCGAATTAAAGGCACTCAAATAAAAGCAGCCTTGTCGGCTAATAAGGAGATAATTGAACTTTATTGGGAGATTGGCAAGGAACTTTATGAGAAGCAAGAGAATCAAGGTTGGGGTAATTCGGTTGTTGATAATTTAGAAAGAGATTTGATTTCAGAATTTCCTGATTTAAAAGGTTTTTCTCGGAGAAACCTGTTTTATATGAAAGGATTTTACTCTTTTTACAAATCTGATTTCAAAAAAGTGCAACAGCTTGTTGCACAAATTCCGTGGGGACATAATATACTGATTGTTAGTAAATCGAAAACAATTGAGGAATCAATATTTTACCTTACGGAGACAATTGAAAATAGTTGGTCAAGAAGCATTTTAGACATGCAAATCGGAACAGATTTATATTCTCGACAAGGAAAAGCTATTACAAATTTTAAAAACACATTACCAAATCCTGACTCTGATTTAGCAAATCAAACTTTGAAAGACCCTTATCTTTTTGATTTTCTGACACTAAAGAGAAATGCAGATGAAAGGAGTATTGAAGACCAATTAACAAAGCACATTACTCAGTTTTTATTAGAATTAGGAACTGGATTTGCATTTATCGGTAGGCAATATAAACTCGAAGTGGGTGACAAAGATTTTTATATTGACCTTTTATTTTATCACACTAAACTTAGGTGTTATGTGGTCGTAGAATTGAAAGCAAAGAATTTTAAACCTGAATATGCTGGTAAATTGAGTTTTTATCTATCGGCAATTGATGATAAACTAAAAACGGAATCTGATAATCCAACGATTGGAATTGTTTTGTGTCAAGAGAAAAACAAAATCGAGGCTGAATATGCTCTTCGTGGGATTTCACAACCAATTGGAGTTGCAGAATATCAATTAAGCCGAGCTATTCCAGATAATATAAAAAGTGATTTACCGACAATTGAAGAAATAGAGAAAGAACTGGCTACAACAATAAATATAAGTAATGCCGAGTGAAGTGGGTAATTTAACCCTTTGCTCCCGTATCAAATTTCACAGCATATTGATACGTAAACACTTCGCAATTCGGCACTACTCATATTCGAGCCGTTGTAGCCTATTAAAAAATTAACATGATTAAAAAAGTAAGATTTGCACTATTTGTAATTTTAATAAGCTTACTCAACTTATTATATAATGGTCTTGACCAAGAGTTGTTTAAGCTACTAACATCCATTTTGGGAATTGTAGGTGCATCATTTCATTTATTAAACAAAAAATGGTCTACATATGTACTGCAGCTTTGGGCGTACTCACAGATATTAATAATTGAACCATTTTGGGACAATACACAAATATTCAGTTTTACATTTGGCGTTTCATTTGATTCGTTTGGAATCAACATCAGTATACTTGGCTTAATTTATAGTGGTATAGTAAGGTTTATATTTTTGAATAATCTAATCGGTAAAGAAGTAAACTTAATCCCTTTCAGGAATGAATCGTTCCTAGCTGAGTTCTTGCCAAGTAGATTCAAAATTGAAAGAATTGTGAAACTTGGTGATGAAAAAGGTTGGTTTCTAGTTCAGGATATTAAAGCCTTAAATTATGCACTTGTTAGACCAAAAAATAGAGAATTGTTTAATGTAAAAAAGGTTGGACAGATTCTTCAATATAGAATTGTCTCTGATATTGAATTAATTAAAGACAAGAATAAGAAAGAAGACTTCAAAACTGGTGACTTTGTAAAAATAGAATAATAACAGGCTACAATAACTAAGCGTTCTGGCTGGTTGAAAGCCAGAGTCTGAACGCGGTGTTGCCGACAACCGGTTAGAAATCACTATCTATGGGGATTGATATGATTGGAGAGAGTTTTTAAGCAATTCGTTAGT
>NZ_JAGTAR010000081.1 GCF_018156225.1 Carboxylicivirga sediminis | reverse complement strand
GGTGCTTATTGGAAAGATATTGCAGAGATGTTTGCCCGAAGCTTTGAATGCTATGTGTACGACAAGCTAAAGGAAAAGAACCGGGTAAATAACTACCTGGTATCAGGTGGAATGTTTTCCCATCCTGTTTATCCGCAAGGTCAGGAACGTATTTACATCAACAAGTGCTTTGATAACCTGATTTATGCCATCAAGGAGCATTTATCCATAAAATCATTTGAACCATTTACCGATAAACGAGCCGATGAATACATCGACCTGACCGAAAAAGGTAGCGTGAATAAAGGTGTGATAGTAGGCAAAGAGCGCAAACTGAAACTTGCCAAAATCAGGGCTAAAGCAATTCGCATTAAACAGAAACAATTAAAAATATCGTGATATGAAACTTACAGTTAAAAACTACAAGGAAGCCACCAAAAATATTGACTTCAAAAAGTTGCCGGAAGCAGCACAGGAAGCACATAAAGAGTTTGATTCATTTGCCGATTTCTATAATGAGGATAAGGACATTAAAGAGATGCTTGATAATCATTTCAAAATCGTTGAACCTTATCTAAAGGATTCAGAAAAGAAAAGCCCTGTACCTAAGAAAGCACCAGCGAAGAAGAAGACCGCTTCGTCACAAAAATCGACAAAAAATGTGACGAAGAAAGCTGCACCAAAACGAACAACCACAAAGAAAACGGCAGCACCTAAAAAAGCACAACGAAAACCCATCGAGGTTGATTTGATTCCGTTGGAGATTAAAGTAATCAGGCGTTATCTGAACTTCCACAATAAGAAGGTAACAGAACGTCAGGTTTCGCTATTGTATAAGGTGATTCAAAAGGCTGCTACCGAAAAGACCATCCGTAAAACAAGCAAGTACGCCTCTGAAATAAAAAGTATCAGCAATGACCTTATCAAAACTTATAAGGATATGAATGGTACTTGCAAGTTTGAAGTTCCGAATTCTTTATACACGAAGCTAAAAAAGATTGTGGATGACTACGGTGTTACTCCGGCAGTTGCATTGATTAAGCGTTTTATCAACCTGTATGGCAATATCACAAAGGCAAAAGCGCAACGCTTACTTACCACAGTTACCAACTCATTGAAAAACGGTAAGGTTGATAAATCCGACAAGGAATTTGAACAGGTGAAAAACGTCCAAAAGCATTTACACGATTATCTGGAGAGCGATAAACTGCTTGTTACCAATGTTCAGTTAAAAGGCTTACAAGGCATTGCCGGATTGGGAAAGTAAATGCCACTACTTCCATGCCCAAAAGTAGTGGCTCTCAGAACAGGGCATTCAATCCCGGCACCACAAGAACCGCAGTCATCGCATCCGACCAGGTTGTTTTGGCAAATGACCTGGCCAAGATGAATTTTAAGACCATTTCAATCCGGGGAAAGTTCGGTAAACTATTAGGTAAGCTGTATATCCCATTCTATATAATGATTTACGGCTCACGCTTTCATGGCAAGAGTACCGTAGCCCTGATGTTTGCCGATGAATTGGTAAAACAGCATGGTTATAAAGTCCTGTATGTTGCTAATGAAGAAGGTGCAAAAGGAACAATGCAGGAGAAAGTGGTAAGACTTGGAATTAACAGTCCGATTGGAATTATCGAGGACTACAACCCGAAGCTATTTAGGGATTATGATGTGGTATTTATCGACAGTACCCAAACAACGGATATTTCTCACGAGGAATATAAAGAGCTGAAGAAACAGTTTCCGAATACTTCATTTGTAATCATCAATCAGGCAAACCGAGACGGAAGCTCCAAAGGTGGAACGAAGTGGGAACATATAGTAGATGCCATTATGCACATCGAAAACCAAAGTGCCACAATGGAGAAAAATCGCTTTCCAGAGGGCAGTACAGAAACCATTAAAATCTTTTAGCATGGAAGAAATGACAATAAAATTCTATTGGCTTGTTATCGGTGCTTTCAGTTCGCTTATCGTTGGTGTGGTTTCCTTTATTGTTCGCAATGCCATTTCAAAGAATGCCACAAAAGAAACGGTGGATGCCAAAACCGATTTATTGGAAAAGGATATTCAGCACTTGACAAAGGAGCTTGCTTCGTGTGAAAACAAGTTTACGGTACTGCATAAAAGAATATCAGATTTAAGGGACAGCTCCAAGGAAATATATGTGAGTAAAGAACTATTCCACCAAACCATTAAGCAGCTTAACGAGAAGCTCGATACCATATTAAAATTTGTAGAACGATGACAGGCAATGCCTGAGATAATTATAAAACGATGAAGCTATTTAAAAAATTAGCAGGAAATGCAACGGCGGAAACCTTAAAAGAGGGTACTAAGCTGATTGATGAAATATTCACCACACAAGAAGAAAAGCTCCAGGGGAAAATGGAACTTTTTAAGATGGCAGTTGCCGA
>NZ_JAGTAR010000080.1 GCF_018156225.1 Carboxylicivirga sediminis | reverse complement strand
GGTGCTTATTGGAAAGATATTGCAGAGATGTTTGCCCGAAGCTTTGAATGCTATGTGTACGACAAGCTAAAGGAAAAGAACCGGGTAAATAACTATCTGGTATCAGGAGGTATGTTTTCTCATCCTGTTTATCCACAAGGCAAGGAACGCATTTACATTAACAAGTGCTTTGATAACCTGATTTATGCAATCAAGGAACACTTATCAATTAAATCATTTGAGCCATTTACCAATAAACGAGCCGATGAATACATCGACCTGACAGAAAAAGGCAGTGTGAATAAAGGTGTGATAGTGGGCAAAGAACGCAAACTGAAACTTGCCAAAATCAGAGCTAAAGCAATTCGCATTAAACAGAAACAAGCCCTTGCGAAGGGCAGCGAATAATAAATAGTGTACTAAAAACTTAATATCAGATAGTATGAAATTAACAATCAAAAATTACAAGGAAGCCACCAAAAATATTGACTTCAAAAAGTTGCCGGAAGCAGCACAGGAAGCACATAAAGAGTTTGATTCATTTGCCGATTTCTACAATGAGGATAAGGACATTAAAGAGATGTTGGATAATCATTTCAAAATAGTTGAGCCTTACTTAAAGGGTTCGGAAAAGAAAAGCCCTGCAAGCAAGAAACCGCAAGCAAAGAAGCCTAGTACTTCGTCACAAAAATCGACAAAAAATGTGACGAAAAAACAAACTTCAAAGCAGTCTCCCAAAAAGAAAACGGCAGCACCACGACAGGCACAACGCAAGCCCATCGAGGTTGACTTAATGCCTTTGGAAATAAAGGTTATCAAACGGTATTTGAACTTTCATAACAAGAAAGTTACGGAACGTCAGGTATCGCTTTTGTATAAGGTGATTCAAAAGGCTGCTACTGAAAAGACCATCCGTAAAACAAGCAAATACGCTTCGGAAATTAAAAGTATCAGTAATGACCTTATCAAGACTTACAAGGATATGAATGGTACTTGCAAGTTTGAAGTTCCGGATTCATTGTACACGAAGCTGAAAAAGATAGTAGATGACTATGGTGTTACTCCGGCCGTTGCATTGATTAAAAGGTTTATCAACCTGTATGGCAATATCACTAAAGCAAAAGCCCAACGCTTACTTACCACAGTTACCAATTCATTGAAAAACGGTAAGGTCAACAAGTCCGACAAAGAATTTGAACAGGTGAAAAACGTCCAAAAGCATTTACACGATTATTTGGAGAGTGACAAACTGCTTGTTACCAATGTTCAGTTAAAAGGGCTACAAGGCATTGCAGGATTGGGAAAGTAAATGCCACTACTTCCATGCCCAAAAGTAGTGGCTCAAAAAACAGGGCATTCAATCCCGGCACCAAAAGAACCGCAGTCATTGCATCCGACCAGGTTGTTTTGGCAAACGACCTTGCCAAAATGAATTTTAAGACCATCTCAGTAAGGGGAAAGTTCGGCAAACTATTAGGTAAGCTGTATATCCCATTTTATATAATGATTTACGGCTCACGCTTTCATGGCAAGAGTACCGTAGCCCTAATGTTTGCCGATGAATTGGTAAAACAGCATGGCTATAAAGTCCTGTATGTAGCCAATGAAGAAGGTGCAAAAGGAACAATGCAAGAGAAAGTTGTAAGGCTAGGTATTAATAGCCCAATTGGAATCATCGAGGACTACAATCCGAAGCTATTCAGAGATTACGATGTGGTATTTATCGACAGTACCCAAACAACGGATATTTCTCACGAGGAATTTAAAGAGCTGAAGAAACAGTTTCCGAACACCTCATTTGTAATCATCAATCAGGCAAACAGAGATGGTAGCTCCAAAGGCGGAACGAAGTGGGAGCATATAGTGGATGCCATTATGCACATTGAAAATCAAAGTGCAACGATGGAGAAAAACCGCTTTCCGGAGGGTAGTACAGAAACCATTAAAATCTTTTAGCATGGAAGAAATGACAATTAAATTTTATTGGGTGGTTATAGCCGGATTGAGTTCTCTTACAGTAGGTGTACTCTCATACATTATCCGCAATGCTATTTCTAAAAATGCCACTAAAGAAACCGTTGATGCTAAGACCGATTTACTTGAAAAGGATATTCAACACCTTACTAAAGAGCTTGAATCTTGTGAGGGTAAGTTTACTGTGCTGCATAAACGAATATCTGATTTGAGGGATAGTTCCAAGGAGATATATGTTAGCAAAGAACTATTTCATCAAACCATAAAACAGCTTAATGAGAAGCTGGACACCATATTAAAATTTGTAGAGAAATGAGAAAGTTATTTGGAAAGGCAATTAATGCCGGAGCTGCGGAAACTTTAAAAGAGGGTACTAAGCTGATTGATGAAATATTCACCACACAAGAAGAAAAGCTCCAGGGGAAAATGGAACTTTTTAAGATGGCAGTTGCCGA
>NZ_JAGTAR010000007.1 GCF_018156225.1 Carboxylicivirga sediminis | reverse complement strand
GTTAACAACCGTACCTGCTTCTGCTCCGGTCATACCAATGAAGAAAAAGACATCGTTGACGGTTTTGGCAACCGGCGCTTCTGCAAAAACAGATATGCCCATATCGTTGGCGCAATCAACTGTTGTTGTACCCGTTACCGGCGTTTTACATTCTTTGCTAATTGAGTATGAGTACTCGCCATAGGGCACGCCGGCAAACATCACATCTTCCATTGGTAAGCCCTGCACCGTATAGCTTTCATTGTAACCCGAACCATTGTAAAGGTTAACAACCGTACCTGCTTCTGCTCCGGTCATACCAATGAAGAAAAAGACATCGTTGACGGTTTTGGCTGTCAATATAATACTTCCACTACCAACGCCACTGCTAACCGCAATTTCCGTTGTATTTGAATGGTAGCATGCCATACCAGCTGTAGTTGTATGTGTTGCATCTGAAACGCCATTTATAATTGCATCACCTGATGCATCAGTTGTACCTGTTAGTCCATCAATACTTACTGTGGCCCCTTCAATAGGATTTGTACCATCCGTAACATTAACTGTTACTTGTCCCACCATATTGCCCAAAATCAATAGAGTGGCAATCACAAACATTGTAAATCTTTTCATAGTAGAATTTTTTAAGTGAATAACGAGTGATGAAGGTTTGGCTATAAGTAAAAAAAGGCAATAGTGAAAAGAGGTATTGCACCATTGCCCTTTAACCACTCCTAACCAACCATATAAAAATTTATTCTATTCTTCATCAAATGAGATAGGTATCAATCTATTAAAGTCTGGTACAGTATGAGGCATTGAAGATGGTGCGATATTCTCTTTCACCCATAATGAGTTGGTAACATCGAAATAGCCAGCTTCAACATATACTGTGTATTGCAATCCTTCAATAGAGCCTTTGCAACTATTTATAAGACCGTCTTCCAGACTTCTTATATACGCCTGACCATATGTTTCGTGGACAAATACAGGCTGCTCGGGAATGTTGCATGTTGATGCACGTGTATTAAACACCACCTTGATTGGTATACCAGCCAATGTCCATAGTCCATCCACGTAAATTGAGTATTCATCATCTCCTGGTACAGTGCTAACAGGATAATTGTATGGTCCGAAAACACTAGAATTCTCATAGATGGTATAGTTGCCAACAAATGCATCACGGTCAAATGAACAGAACTTAAACAAATCCAGTGTGTAATATTTATTGTAATCAGCAATACCTTCGCTGATTGCTGTAATTCTAAAAACTGCAGTCCTCCCGTCCGGACTAACACCATTGTATAAGCCGCGCACCTCGAACGATCCAATGGTTTCATTGGCAGGAATTGTAATGGTATTGGTCAACAGTTCAAAATCGGCACCTTCAGCAGCTGAAGATTGCTCTGCATCTACTTCAATTTTATAGATGCGGTCGGTACTCAATACGGTGCTGGTACCAATTTCTATAACTACAGTTGGATTGGTCTCATCTACAATTACACTGCCTGATGTCTCCAGAAAATAAGCCTCATCAGGTCCATTATAGATACCCACTTTATTTTGATCACAAGCGAACAGTAATACACTTGCCACCATGAATAGATAAATATTTTCGAATATTTTCATTATCAAGATTTTATTAGGTTAGTAACCAGGATTCTGTTGTCCCTTAATATTTGGATTACCATTGATCTCACTGGTAGGAATTGGCCACTGCCATCGATAATCATCGCCCAAAATCTTCAAATCATTGGCAGCTGAGGTATTTTCCTGGGGACTACGTTCAAATCCAAGCCCTAAGCGCTTTAAATCATGATAGTAAAAGCCTTCAAAAATGAGTTCACGAATGCGTTCCTCAAAAATGAATTGCTTCAACTGATCTCCAACTGCACCAATACCATTATGGTTACCAATACGTGCGGTAAGCAGCACATCCAAAGCATCACGCGCTTCCTGATCTTCATCCTGCATAGCATGTGCTTCGGCTTTGATCAGGTACATCTCCGCCAATCTCATAGGTTTTGGCATATTCATTCCTTGCGTGAATGGAAAAGTTGGATTAGTCGGATACTTGCTAACCATGAATGATGGCCATCCATGCCCCGTGTCACCATAGGTAAAATAAGTGGTAAAACGAATATCATTGTTGACATCGTAGAGGTTAAGTAACCAGTCAGCCGGTATGTAATCTGGTTGCGGAAGCGTACTTGTGTTGTTACGGTTACCAAAGTTATAACCTGGAGCAGAGCCCAAATCTGTTTCGGTATAACCGACCTTCCAGATAATTTCGTTACTAAAATCGCGTAACCACATATTCTGAAAGGCTTCGCCTTCAGCTAATATGCAACCACTATTATCAATTACTTCAGATGCATAGGTGATAGCATTGTCGTAATCTTTCATATCGAGATATACGCGGGCTAATAAGCCATTGGCAAAATGACTCGTGAAGGTGACATTATCGGCTGAAGGATTGGCTGGTAATAAGTCCAGTGCCTGTTCCAGATCCTCGATGAGATTGTGATACACATCCTCTACTGTATTGCGTCGTGGTGCACCAATTTCATTAACGGTAATATAAGGTACACCCAAATCCTCCGCTGCCGATGAAGCCTTGTAAGTTTTGCCGTAGTGGCGCACCATGTTATAGTGTAATAGTGCTCTTCCAATAAAGGCTTCACCTTTAATACGATTTATTTCATCAAGATCACCTTCCAGATTGTCGATGTTATTTATCAGGAAGTTGCAGTTATAGATACCACCGTAGTGGTTACTCCATAAACCGCTAACTTCCGATACACCTGGTTGAATATTCCAGGCATACATATACCCCATCTGGTTGGTAAAACCAGAGGCTGCCAGCGATGCATCAGTCATGATATCTGTTAAGACTGTCAGGTTTTTACCATAGGATGAACTGGACATGAAACGTGCATATACACCATTAAGCATCGTTTGGGCATCCTTCACATTGGTCAAAATATCACTTGTTGGCGAACTGTCATGTGGTTTTAAGTCAAAAAAGCTTTCACACGATACCAATGACAGGCTTATTAAAAAGCTAAATAAATATATTATCTTCTTCATTATTTTGTATCTGATTGTTTAAACACCTGTTAAAAAGCTAAATCAATACCTAAAGTAACGGTACGGGTATGCGGATACATATTGGCCTCAGCTGAGCCATAGTATTCTGGATCCATCCCTGAATATTTGGTCCATGTCAACAGGTTTTGTCCCTGAGCATAGATTCTGGCTGAGCGGAACAAAATTGATTTTTGTACCAGGTCGGGATTGAAGTTGTAAGCAACAGTTAAGTTCTTTAAGCGCAGGAACGAAGCATCTTCCAACAGGCGCGTATCAAACTGGTTATCCTGGTGAACAGGAGAAGGATGAGCCACTACATCACCCGGCTGCTTCCAGTAATCCAGCATTTCTGTTGTTTGATTATAAGCGGCAAACATACCATGCGATTCAATAAAATAGCGGGTATTATTGATCATCCACTTATCTGCCATCCATGAGAAAAAAGCTGAAAGCGACAGATTTTTATAACTGAACGTTCCTGTAAATCCACCTGTCCATGGTGGTAACCATGACATACCCTTTTTAATCACACGGTCATTGTCGCTGTATGTATCTGTTACACCACCATTGGCTGTATACCAAAGTCCTTTACCATCGGCTGCCGAAACTCCGGCCCATTCAGTCATATAAAATGTACCATACTGTTCACCTACTTTCAATATGGTTGTTCCATTATCTATTTCCTGCAGGTTATTATACAGCTTAGTTATCTTATTGATGTTATAGGAAGCATTGGCATTGAGGTTAAATTTGAAATCGTTGAGTGTAATCAGATCGGCATTAATCTCTAACTCAACTCCTGAATTCTGCATCTCGCCAATATTTTCCATACGCCCTGATACTCCTGAAGTAAGTGAGTAAGGAATAAAGAATAACATATCAGTTGTTTGCTCCCGATAAACATCTACTTTTGCCCTGTATTTACGCAGGAATGCCATTTCCAGTGCCACATTGGCTTTCATCACCTTCTCCCAGGTCAAATCGGGATTCTCATACTGTATAAATACACTGGCACTTTGGTTCATGTAAGTTCCATAGCTCCAAAGATCCTGATGCTGGTAGTTACCAATATTGTAGTTACCTGTTTCACCAATGCTGGCACGAAGTTTTAACTGGTCAATCCATGAGATATTCTTAACAAATGCTTCTTCCTGCATATTCCAGCCAATACCGATCGACCAGAAGGTTCCCCAGCGGTTGTTTACCCCAAAGCGTGATGAGCCATCGCGACGAATCGACATGTCCACCAGGTATTTGTAATTATAGTTGTAAGCCATGTTGGCAAAGAAAGAGGCCACATTGTAATCCTGGTTGTTACCACCCCAGCTGTCAATCTCGGACGTCACATCCAGTACCTGTAGTTTGTTGTTCGGTATGTTGTTGGCCTGTACATTAAATGTCTGGTAGTTGTTCGTAATTATTTCCTGACCCGCCAGCACATTAAAGTCATGCGCCTGATTGATTTTGAAATTATATCGCAAGGTATTAGTGGGTGTCAGTCTGAAGTTACGTGTGAACGAGCGATATACCTGTCCGTTAGGACCGGCACCCCAGTCAGAATCCGGATTCAGGTAACGGTTATAGGTATAATCGTAGAAGTCAACACCCACATTGGTTTTAAATACTAAACGCGGCAGAATCTCATATTCAGCGAATAAGCCACCAACGATCTTTAAACGATCGTTTTTATTGTCGTTTAACATTAGCTGTTCAATGGGGTTGGCCCATGGCAATCCATCGTTATTATAACTGCCATCTTCGTTATAAGCACGCAGGTAAGGATTTAACAAACGTGCCGAAAAGATGGGGTTGTATACATTTGTACCCGATTCAATGGTGTGGTTAAACTGCTCATAACCCAAGGTGAAATTTAATCCCATGGTGGCTTTCTCACTCAATTTGTTATCCAAGTTCACACGCATGGTGTAGCGTTCAAAATCGCTTCTGTACTGTATGCCTTCCTGGTTAAAATAACCTCCTGATATATAATAACGCGTACGCTCGTTCCCGCCCTGAATCGATAGTTCATGACTTTGTGTAACGGCATCGCGCAGTACCACATCCAACCAGTTGGTATTTATTTTCATCAATTCCAGTCGCTCCTCCGGTGTATATTCCTTAATACCAAGGTCTTCTTCATACTGAATTTTTTGCTCGGTATTCATCATCGAGAAATTATCATTGGCAATCTTGTTAATACCATACTGACCGCGATACTGAATTTTAGCGCGGTCCATTTCTTTACCACGCTTGGTGGTAATCACAATAACACCGTTGGAGGCACGTGAACCATACAAGGATGTCGCGGTAGCATCTTTCAGAATGGAGATATTTTCAATGTCATTCTGGTTTAGTGCACTGAACTGCCCGGCAGTTATGGGAACACCATCCATAATATATAGCGGATCGTTTCCTGAGCTCAGAGAACTGATACCGCGGATACGAACGGTAGCTGCTGAACCTGGCGCACCGGATGAACCAACGGCTACAACACCTGGTGCCTGTCCTTGTAATACCTGATCGAAACTGGCCACGGGTATCTGTTCAATTTTTTTGGCATCCACCACTTCAACCGAACCGGTATAAGTACCTTTCTTCTTAATACCATAGCCCGTTACCACTACTTCATCAAGATCTGTAGCTTCCTCAACCAGCTCCACATCTATGATTGACTGACCAATTAATGAAATTTCCTGCGTTTCATAGCCTATAAAGGAGTACTGCATAACGGTAGCATCGGCAGGTACGGAAATAACATATGAGCCATCTACCATTGTAATAGTACCAATGGTAGTGCCTTTGGCTATAACTGTAACGCCCGGTATAGGTTCTCCCGTAGTTTTTTCTATCACAACTCCTTTAACTGTCTTATTTTGTGCACATACACCACCAAGAGTCAGCACAAAAAAGAGCATAAAAAGTCCTATAGTCTTTTGCATAAAGATTATTTTTAATAACGAATTGAATAAAGTGTCAGCCTCATTGGATTTTATTCTGAGACTCTTAAACCATAATTGTATTCCGCTTACTCGATGATTATTGGAATTTCATAGCTTGAATAGTTGAGATCACTATCCACTACAAGCAAAACAAAAGCATAATCACCTGCTTTGATATCAAATGGAATTGATGGCTCGAATAACCATTGATTCTCAATGCGATCAACCTTTGTTTCGTTTAGCGCAATGGTTTGCTCAGGGGTCCATGGGTCGTCCCAACCTTTTAATGACTCTGCCTCTGCTAAATAGGCAGTACATTCTTTAAGCCCTACTTTTGACTCAAAATCCGCCGTCAGCATAATAGTGCTACCCCGCTGATAGAGTTGCCCTTCAGCAGGCATTTCCACAACTGCTGTGGGTAGTTCGTTAACGGGCGAATCATCCTTGTCGGCACAACTTATTCCAATTAAAGCCAACCAAAATGCGATGGCATAGTATTTTATTTTGTGTGTCATAAATTAAATGTGTTTTAGTTGCTCATAATATCTTGGAAGGGGCACAAGCCAATGTCGATTCGTAATTTTAAAACAACTGCGCTCCGTTGAACGCAGCTGTCTTTCCTACTTAACTTGAATAACCCCCTGTCTATTTCTTGGTAATTTTTGTTGTTGATTGCTTACCATCAGTATCCGTTAGCACCAGTAGATAAATACCGGATGACAATGCTGATACATCAACTGTATTCAGGTTAGTGCCACTTACCTGCTTAACCTTTGTGCCCGTTAAGGCATAAATGGTTAATGATGTGATTGCTGCATCGCTTTGAATCTGCAGTACATCGTTCACCGGGTTAGGGAAGAGCCTAAGGTTGGTGATTTCATTATCACCAATAGCTGTGGATGCATCAGGTGTTAACTGCAAATCGCGCGATCCATAATTATTATAGAGCTCATCCGGAATCCAAATCGTCGCCCATTGATCATACTCAACTGTTTCATAACCGGAAGCACTCACCGTAAAATGATAATATGAAATTGGTTTCCACGCATAAAAAGCCTGTCCGCTTGCGTTAGTGCTCGCACTTAACTCATCAATAATCAAATTCTTCTCACGAATTGTAACATTAGCATTTTCGATAGGATCACCCGTTTCGGCGTCTGTCACATTAAAAATGAAATTACCACGATAAAAGGTTGTTAAAGGCATTGGATTTGGCTTTATTGCTTCAGCCGGAACGTGGTCTAATTGATATATTTTTACAAACGGTTCACTTGTGACTTTATCTTCAGCTTGAATAAAATAAAAGAGCTTATTGCCTTGCGCAATAATATCAACAATATCACCATCCCATGAATAAGTGTATGCGCCTTCAATATTATCATCATCAACAGCCATGTAGGCAGTGGCTCCAAAACCTTCCGTGATTTTTGAAGAACTACCGTATGATGACTTGTACGAATAAACCAAACTACCATCGGCGATGGCTTCCATGGATGTTAATTCGCTGCCTTCATAAATAAAGCCAACCTCAACAGGCTGGGCATCTGCCATATCTATTCGTAGCATGTATAGATAGTAATCATTGCTTCCTGTGTGACTGGCCCAAAAGAATAACTTGTTACCGTTGATCAATAAATTGGAAACATTGTCAGTTTCTGCTTCAGCATTGATATGGATCAATTCAACTTCGTTAGGAGAAGAGATGATGGCTAGTTTTTTTAGACCATTGGCATTAGAGATGGCATAAATTTTATCATCATTTATAAGTGGTTGCGCACTGGCAAAAGAAAGAAGTGAACCATTGTTAACGGATAGCTTTTCGCCGTCATGATCAATAGCAACCATGGCACCATCATCGCTGATGGCATACAAATAATCGCCCATACCAATCAAATGCGTCCATGCATACACCTCGTTTTCAATATCCGCGAGAAATTCAAGGGTTGAGCCACCTGCGTTATAATCAACATAGTATATTGCTGAAGGATTGCCCAATGGTCCCGGGGCGGAAGCTACAATGTGCAGTTTGTCGTTATGTACTGTGCTAACCAGTTTGCCAGCCGTATGGCCATTGGTCACTTTCACAGATATACGCTCATTGGGATCAAAAGGATTTTCATTGGTCAAACCTTTTTCAACTTCAAAAGTGCCAAAATCAGTACCATCTGACTCCCATAAAATAACCTCATCGCCGGTAGGGGCAACATACGTGCCTTGTGCAATATAGTAATAACGATAACCATCGGCTCCCTGGTTGACGCGTACAACATTGGTTAAAGCAGGATGAGCCGGATCATGGCCGCCACTCATGTCCCACAACAAGCGTCCTGTTCCATTGTCATTCACACGCAGATCAGTACCGGCTCCATCGCTGGTTTTATTACCATAGAAAAAAGCTGTATTTGATCCCATCCAGGCATTTAACATTGATGAACTTCCTGCTTCCAGGCTTTCTAGAGTTGAAAACGATGTACCATCCAATGAATAACCTACAACATCATTGGTTCCATCATTGCCTAACCACATCACGCCATCAGCATAGGCCTGGACTGAGCTTAAGGTTCCATCAAATGTATGAACCAGGTATGCGTTTTGTTCAGCCATTCTTTGTGCACGAGCGGATGAACCAAGCGTTATAATTGCGATTAATAATAAAGTAAATCTGTTCATGTGTAATCTATTTTGGTTAACAAAAGTGTCTTTTTGATTGAAGAAGCCACCGACCCCGTTGGGCCGGATGTGCTTTCTTCCTCATTGGTTTTGCGATTGAATTCCAGAGTTAGTTTTCAGGCTGTTTCCGGCGAGCAATGCCCTTATCGCTTTGTGAATTTTTGTGTTATACTTGTCTTGTCATTGATGACTTCGATAAAATAGAGCCCCGGTGATAGTTCAGCGACATTGATGCTTAGTTGCTTAGCTGCAAATGCTGAATCCACCGTTTTCACTACCTGACCGTCGGTATTAGTTATTCTTACCATGGCTTTTTCATTCAGCTCCTGCTGCAGTTCGATGTTAACAACCTCAATAGCCGGATTAGGATACAACAGCAATTGGTTGGCTTCATTATCATCGATACCTACACGATGTTCTATAAATACATTAAAGCTCGTTTCCATCGCATCCCCATGTTCGTCGGTAGCTGTTATATTGACTGAGCCAGAACCTATATTCAATGGTTTCATGATTATTCCGGCGTTGGTAATGAATGTTTCCATTACACTCTCATTTTGCCAGTCAAATTCAAATGTCAAGGCATCACCATCCAGATCTACAATGTGATCATTCATGTTTATTTCAAGACCCTGCTTGTCTTCAAGTAATAGGTACTGATTACCAATGGCATTCACCTCTTCGGGTTTACGATTCACATTCGACACAGCAATGTCGATGGTAAATTCTGATTCATTCCCATAGCTATCGATGCCTTCCACCACTACCTGGTGTACACCGGCAGCTTCGTGATTGGCCGCAAAGATGACTTCCATTTCATTCCCATTGACATGAGCAGATACGTATTCGTATTCCTTTTTCAGTTGCAGGGTAAATGCATCACCTTCCTCATCATAGGCACTAACTGTATGGCGTAAGGTATCCCCTTCGTTAATGGCATAATAAATACTGCTACCATCGGCGTATTGCGGACCTTTATTGCGATTTAAAGTAATCGGTAATTTGGCCAGTGGTGTAACTGGGTCGTTGCTCTTTACTAACATATTAGCCACATTAATGCCTTGCTCAGCATATTCAGCAATAAATGACAGATCCAGTTGCTTTTCATTACCTGGTGTTATCGTGTCTAATTTGTTCGAATCTAATATGGCCCAGATATTTGATTTATAGCTCTTTTCAGCCGCCTTCATTAGCCAACCCCAATTGTCATAACCATTTTCAATTAGTTCAAACATGGCTTCGTCATTTCCGAAATAGAAACGGTGCTCTATTGCTTCTTCAACTTCAACACGTCCCTGAGGATAACCCATATCTTTGTCGTACTTAAACACGATAAAGAACTTTTCTTTTGGGTAAAAGAGCAGGTTGGTGCTCAACTCAAAGGTCATAAAACGTCCTTCGTCACTTGGTTCTGTTTCCGAAAGTGTATATGATTCAGCATGTAATAGCTCAGCATCTTGAATGGTTTCGGCACCACCAAATACCATTACTTCCACCTCTGCATTAAGCGCATTGCCCCAGGCGATCCAGCTCATGGCGTGTGTCAGGTTAAAACCATTCTCAGGTGCCCAGAAAGCCGTTGCAATATACAATCTGGCACCGCCACCAAATCCAATCATGCCGGTAGGTGCTTCAAAAGTATCGTGCTCTAGTATTCGGTTGTATTCATCTCGTTCCAGTCCTTCAATGTTTGTGCTCTTCAGGCTACTGTAAGCAGTGGCATGTAAGGCTGGTGCAGCAATAGTATTTTCAGTAGTGCTGGTCTGCACTTTCGTTGCTTCTTCCTCCTCCTTAGCACGCTCAAACTCAAAGTCGATTTCGAATGTCAGATCTGCCTCACCATTAAGGTTATCGATCATCACGCTACGGTCGATGATTTCATCAATTGAACTGCTGGTTATCTCAAGCCCTTCGGATTGAATATTAACCACCGGCGGATTCGTATATTCAGCCGATACAGGTATTTTATACAAACCATCTTGCAGGTCGCAATACACCAATACGGTATCAACGATATCGGCTGGTGTGGCAGGCTTAATTCTTAAATTGAATGTCTCGCTGTTGCCTGGTTTCAAATAATAATTCAGGTTTTTACGTGAGATATCAATCCATGGGTCTTCTGCTCCGGATGTACCAAATTGGTTCTGGTCACCCATTACAGTTAGTCCGGCAGCACGTTCCTGCAGACGCATGCGACTCAACAGAATTTTTTCAGTACCCACATTGCTTAGGGTGAAGTTCATATCATACACTTTTGGTGCAGAGCTGCCATCTTCTTCATTGGTTTCATCGTAAATAAATACCTCACCAAATTGAAGAGAGTCTCGCAGTTCAAGTTGTTTCTCACCAACAACCGTCATGGTAACAGGTAAACTGTACTCAGGTGCATCAGGCGTATTGTTTGCCAAGGATAAGCTTTCCTGATAAGTTCCGCCATAAGTACTTCGGGCATCATAAATCAAGTCAAAATCTTTACTTGAGTTAGCAGCAATCTCGTATTCCTCAACCGGAATAAAGGTAATTACTGATCCATCCTTAACAAGATTGGCGACAAACTGAGAAGGAGCATAACCTACTGTTCCATCCTGGTTTTCAATACCAGCCACGCACCATTGAGTGGTAGCTTCTTCCCATGGGAAGTGGTATAAAAACTTGATGTTACCATTCTTATACAGGATCACTTCAAAAGACACCGGATAGCCCATGCTGAACACATTCATATAGTCCTGGAACTGGATCACTACTTTGTCCGCATACTCCTGATAATAAGTGCCGGTAGTCGGGTAATATTCCAGGTACCCGGGACCAATTGGTCCCCATAGCGGAGCGATAAAGTTATTGGGCGCATCTACATGCGGAATCAGTTGATTCGGGCCAAACGAGAAAATTTCATCCAGTTTATCAAAAGTGATAACCCCATTGTAACTGATATACAATGTATCCTGCTTTTCACCAAAGAACTCAAATTCAAAAGGCAACTTTTCAGTTCGCCAGAATACTGATGGTTCAAACATATCGCCATCGTGCAGTTTACGACCTGTTTCGCGAATGTCAATCCAGTTATCATAGTTGGATCCTCCCAGTTCGATAAAGGTCATATCGTAGCTTACATTGGCCGACTGACCTTTATAGCCTTCCTCAACAATGGATAACCACTCGTTCCCCACCGGACTGATCAGCATCGGACTCTTACCTGTGTTTTCAATGGTTAGGTTATTAGTTTGAACTTCACCATGGTTTACTGTTGCAGACAATTCGTTTTGTGCAGTGGTGATGATCGGAGCCTCAATAACGTTGCCTGAAACCGGCACATGATAGCTATCACCAAAGTTATCGGTGAAGACCAATACATCGTCTTTGTTACCCATCTCCGTGCTGTTGATGGTAATGGTATATTCAACCCGTGAATTTGGTTTTAATTCAGCAGGCAGGTAACCTTCAGCTGTATAATAGCCATTCTGGAAACTCATGCTCTCAATGGTGCCAATGGCTTTTCCTTTATTGGTAATGGCAAAGGTACGTGTCACCTGATCGCGCTGGAATACCTCGTTAAAGTCAATGGTCTCAACATTGTATTGATAATCTACTTCGCCACCTGAAACAATATTGAGGTTAATGCTATGAACAGCCGGATTGTTATACGGATCGTTACTAATGACATTGATGCGTTCCACAAAATCACTAACATATAAATCCTTTGTATCCACTACATAATCCAACTGAATACTCTCACCAACCTGTAATGTCCCATATGGGTTAGTAACGCTCTGCACACAACCAAGCCCTGGATAGCGGAAATACATTTTATAACCCGTTGTTGGCGGCATATCATCTTTCAGACGATCGCTCATTTCAAATACTGATTGAGGAGCGATATAGCCATTCAGCATTACACCATCTTCAAGCGTTTCATCATAGATGGATACCTGCATGCTATTACGGTAACCTAACACTGCTGTTTCTCCAAATGGGATGGTTCCCATGTCTTTATAGTAAACTTCAATATCACCATTGATAAAGAGTACAATCTGGAAGGTGACATTGGTATACTTTACTACAAAGTTATCGTCCAGGTATAGCGCATGTATTTTATCATACTGCGTTACAAAACGATCCGGATATTTCTGGTAATAGATGGCGCCGCCTTTGGTTAGATCCATCTCCAGACCGTAGGCACAGATTAATTTATCGGGCTGTGTGACGTTGCCGTACATCACCGGTTGTGAGTTAAACCAACCTTCAGTGGTAAAGGATAAAGCACCTTGCTTAGTGATAAACACTGTATCTTCCTTGCCTTCAAAGAAAGGGAAGTCAAAGCCAATCGGCGCCTCCAGATAGGTGACTTTCGAGTTGCTCACAAACTGGTTGCCCACTTCCGTTCCTGTTGAGGAGATTTCTATCCAATCAAAGGCATTGGTGGTTGCATCGCCTTCTACTTGTCCGGCAGCATAGCCAAACAAGTGCACCAATCCGGATGTATTTTCATTAAGATTAGTGCCGTCGGCGAATTTTGGCACGTAATAAGTTAATGGATACTCACCATCGTTGCGTAAAGTAAATGAACCTCTTACCACATCACCCAAATTTAAATCCGAATATGAATTTTCAGCTGGTTCAACAGTCGCTACCGGTGGATTAATGCCAACGCCGAATAAGTTGAATTTATATTGGTTTCCGTCTTTATCCGTTAAGGTTACCGTGGCATTACTGGCTCCTGCTTTTTGTGGCCAGAAACGGAAAGATAAGGTTTCGCTGCGTTCAGCATATATAATCTTCATTGCCGAATTACTCAATTGATATTCTGAATTGGAGATTTGCACGTCAATTGATGAAAATCCATCGGCCGCAAAGGCCCCTAAACCACTGTTGTATATCTCAATGCTCATTTCCTTTGACTCACCAACGAAGATGTTGCCAAATTCCAATACCTGCTCACTTTCCAGTACCGGCTTGTTACCCATCACTGAGAAGTTAACCGGCAGGTAGTTGATTTCTTTACCCGTTTCATTGGTTAAGAAGGCCAGCTTTGCCTGGTAATCACCATTAATCAATTTAGAAGCATCCAACTCTATCGTCATGTCTTCTTTGGTATTGGATTGCAATATGCCTTTAGTCGGTGTTAACTTTAAGTAGGTATCCAACGGTTCGTACATGCTCCATGCGGCCACATCCCACACATAGTCAGGACTGAACACATCTTTTAGTTTATCCCATCTTTTGCCCAGGTTGTTACTGTAAAATTGGTAGTCGGCAAAACTGGTATGCCATCCCCAGGAGGCAACCAATGGGAAGCGTAGGTTAGCAGGCGTGTGCACCACCATAAAGAAGATATCACCTGATTCGAAAAACACTTGTTCAGTCATTTCAACAAAATGCCAGATGCGGTTTTCTGTAGGCAGATATTCCTGCGCATAGATGCGTTTGGCCGTACTCAGGTCTTCACCTTCGTATAACTCCAGAATAATGGGTTCTTCCATTGGTGTTTCCACCACATCCGGCAGGCTTAAAGCAAACTCAAAATGCGTCATATTAAAGCCTTGCTCACGTGTTAACTCAAAGCGGGTAGCCATGGAATTGGTATAATCCAGATCCATATCGCCGATGGTCGTCATCGAATACACTAAGTAATCCGGGTGGAAATAGAAAAGGTCGTCATTATCTACCGGTTTTTGTGCATAAGGCACAATCTCGCCGGCTGAATCATGCATTGGAGCGGAACGTAATTCCGGTAATTTTGATGTAGCGTTACTTTGCGGATAAGTCACTGAATTGACACCATAGGTATCTTCATTCTTTACATGGCGCTCCTGTACTTCCCACTTTAAAACACCTTCACCAATATTTCTTAACTCGAAAATGTCGGATGCTTCTTTCGCAGTATTGATATCAATATCAAAGCGTACTTCACCAACTGAAAATTCAACTTCCGGTCCTTCATTGGTTGTGCCAACTACTTGATTGGAAAGTGGACTGGCATTGCCCCAGCGATCCAGTGCTTTAATGGCTATGAAATATTCAGTGGTTGACTCTAAACCGTTTAGTTCGTAACGATACAGGGTATTGGCGTCGTGCACATTCGTAATCAATACTTTTGATGCCACTTCGATGTTTGACTCATCAAAGTCAAGGGTTGCGTAATACACTTCAAAAAAGGTGGCTTTATCATCGTCCTCATCGCTTGGAACGGTCCATGTTAAGGAAGCAAAATCCTGAGATACACCAGCTATCTCAAGGTCTGTTATTTGTTTTGGAGGTATACCGTTGTCTTTACGCAACGCTAGGTCTGCATCCGTTCCACCAACACCCATCAGGTCAATGTAATGGGAGTTACCTTCAATGGTATCCAAGACATTGGTTCCACCTAACAAATGTATTTTTAGGTCATCTACTGTAAAATTGTCACTGCCATGCTCCGATACTACCAAAGCTGCCACTCCTGATACATGTGGACATGCCATGGATGTACCATCCAAAAAGGCATAGTTGTCGTGATTAACCGTACTTAAAACGCCAAACTCTTCACCGTAACGGTTATCACCACCAGGCGCTGTAATATCGATGTAGTCACCATAGTTAGAATAGTCGGTCATTAAATCTTCCGGCCCTGTGGCCCCAACAGCAATGGTGCTTTCAAAAGCTGCCGGATAGTGCAAACCCTGGCTACCATTGTTACCAGATGCACAGATAACAATACCACCTTTCATGGGGCTTCCTTCGTAGTTGCCAGCTTCAGCCACAAAGTAATCGATGGCATCTTTTACAGATTCCTCGTAATGACCATCCGTTGTCCATCCCCAGCTGTTTTGAGAGATAACAGCACCCATGTCGGCAGCGTATACAAACGAAGCTGCAATATCGTTATAAGGACCTTCACCGATAATCTGGCAGCCCATAAGTCGGGCGCCATCACCTATACCAGTACCACCGGCTACACCGCCAACACCAATACCATTGTTATTGACCGCGGCTACTGTACCTGCTACATGCGTTCCATGATGATTAGGCGCTATAGCACCGCTGCGGGTGATAAAGTTATAGCCATAAACATCATCAACATAGCCATTCCCATCATCATCAACGCCCTCTTCACCGTTTAGCTCAGCTTCGTTGATCCACATATTAGCAGCCAAATCTTCGTGTTCATATTGTACACCTTCGTCGTGGATAGATACAATGACATTGGATTGTCCGGCTTGTCTTTCCCAGGCTTTGTACAGGTTGATATCAGCACCGGCCGTTACATCTCCAGTACCAGTATTGTGGTAATGCCACTGATCAGCCAGGATAGGATCATTAAAAGGAGTCGTTTGCGTTGCTTTTAAAGCTGCTTTCTTAGTCTCATCCAGTAAGGTTATGGAATAAGGCACTAATTGTTTCTCATAATAGGGCTCTGCAATTTGAATATCTGTTGCCTGAGAATAAGCATTAATGACAGATTCGATATCTGCATCAGTATCCACCTCAATGCGATACCATAAATGTAAGCCGTGCTTTTGATGGCGCGCTTCGTACTTTGGGGAGTAAGGAAAAACGCGTTCCATTGTATGGGCTTTGTTCTCAATATTTAAGCGATCGATGGATAGTATGCCTGTTTGGGCGTAACCATCAACAGATTGAGATTTCAAGCCTTGCGGGCTAACAATGAGCTCAGGTTGAAGCTTAACCTTAATAACGCCTTTTTGCATGCCCTTTTCGTATAGCTTAAGTTCTTGAGCAAATCCACTACTCAAAATGAATAGGGAGATGATTAGTAGCATAAGGCATCGATACTGTAGAGTAATATTGTTCATATTAAACTGTTTAGTTTGTGATTTTACTGGATTTACTTTTGTATGATTTGAGTTCAGTAACCTTCTTTAAAAGCTTATGTAATGCAGCATTTTCTTCTTCTCTTCGTTTGATGAGTTTTTTAATTTCCTCATCCGTTATTTCCTTTTTATCTCTCATTTTTCGATTCTTTAAATTCAGGAGCAGGTGGGTATTGTTGAAGCGAATAAAGTTGAAATGACTGCAAGTGTGAAAAAAAGTGAATTAACAAGAGCATAGGTAGAGAGAATAATACCTTAACACTCTATAATATTGAGATAACAAACTATAACAACACCTTAGCGCCGCACAGCTATAATTCTGATTTTCAAATACATTAAACCTTAACAATTAAACTTTTGAAACTATGCTATTAAATCGTCATCTGAGTATAAAAATCATTAACATTTAATGCTATTTAGTTTTCGTATTGAAAGAAGAGTTCACTGTTAATGGAAATTATCAGGCTTAATCTGTTTAATTTGACAGGCAAATTGACGATTGAAAATGAAAAGTGAAGACCAGATTAGTTTAATCGAATAAAGAAAGTGTATATTTGGTAATACCACGCCATCAGATAAGTATGATTACAAGAATTCTTAACTACGCATATCGGCTGAAGTTGATTTTACTGCTATTAGCCTGTACTCCGTTATTAAATTCACAAAACCAGGTTTTGGTTGACAGTTTGAAACTTGTTATTGACCATGGTGGTGACGAAAAAGCAATTTTTAGTGCATACCGCGACATTTGCGACCACTACATGCAGTATGATTTTGTTAAAGGACTGGAGTATGCTCGAAAAGGATATGAATATGCACGAAAAAAGCAACATCAGGAACGTCAGGCATTATTTACTCAGCGAATAGGAAATTCATACTTATTTATGGGCAACTATCAACGAGCCATACAAAATTATTATGATGGTTTAAAACTATTGGAAGAAAAGCCTGATTATTACATGCAATTTGCTCTATATAACAATATTGGCGTATGCTACGATCGTCTTCATCAATATGATATGGCCCTGGAGTATCAGTTTAAAGCCCTGGAAATATTCAATTCATATCATCAGAGTTTTGATAAAACGGTGAATAAAGCAAATCTGCAAACTCAGATTTATAATAATATTGGAAATAATTATGAGGTAACCAACGATAACGATAAAGCAATCCAATATTACACAAAGGCCCTAAATGTTAAGGGTCCGGTTGAACAACGCTCACTGGCTCAAGTCCATAATAACATTGGGAAATTATATAGCAAGACTGGCAACTTTGCACAAGCTAAGTATCATTTGAATAAAGGATTAGAATTGCGACAGGCTATTAACGATCAAATTGAAATGATCAAATCCTATGTCAATATCTCCAATCTATACCGTGAACAAGGGGAAACAGATAGCGCATTAATTACACTTAATCGAGCTGAACCATTGGTCAAGACAAGTCATTCAAGAGAGCTTCATGCCATGTTTAATTATGCGATGTTTAGTAATTATGCCAGCCAGGGACATTTCCAAACAGCATTGGATTATCATCTAAAATATCAGGAAAACAAAGACTCCTTAATGAACCAGCAATCATTGAAAGAAATTTCAAACATGGTAGCTCAGCAAAAGGTTGATGAGATTGAAGGAGCCTATAAGCTGCAATTGCAGAAAGATAAATTTCAGCTTCGCATGCTAATCTATGGCTTATTGGCAATAGCCATTGTTTCAGCATTAATCATTATACTCTTTAATAATCAGCGAAAACGTATACAACTGCAGAAAGAAAATCTGGAAAAGGATCTGGAGTATAGAAATAAAGAAATGGCCACTAATGTGATGTACATGGTTCGTAAAAATGAGCTAATCAATAATGTGGCCAAGCGCTTGCTTAGTCTGAAGGAAAACCTGAAAGATGAAAACAAAGGCCCGGTGAGTTCTATTATTTATGAACTGCAAACTGAAGTTGACAAAGAGGTATGGACCGAATTTGAGATGCGTTTTCAACAGGTGCACAGTAACTTTTACGATAATCTGAGAGATTCACATCCCGATTTAACCCCCAGCGAAGAGCGCCTTTGTGCATTTCTGCGTTTGAATATGAGTAGTAAAGAAATTGCTGCTATCACCCATCAGAACTCTAAAAGTATAGAAGTAGCCAGAGCCCGATTGCGTAAAAAACTGAACTTAACAGGTACCGATACCAACCTGATTTCATATTTGGCAGATTTTTAAAAAGTTGATTATATGTAACATCCAAACCTAAACCAATATGTCAACCAAACACATCTATTTTCAGGAAGGCCATGCCATTGATTACGTTAAGGGGCTACAAAAAGAGTATGGCGGCGACATAGAAGACAACAAAATATATATTGAACGAGGACGCTTACGGATTTATGTTGAAGCTATTCTAATATTTAATGGGTTTGAGTTACTGCTATTAAATGTTGATAGTCCTGAAGATATTGTTTTTCACCGAACACCAGATAATAACCCCAACTTCATCCACCTTAACGTGATTAAAGAAGGGATATACCAGCAGAAATTTGAACAAGAGATGACCCAGATGCAATATGGAACACAAAATGGTGTTTTTGTATACGATGCTTTGTTTCCAATAACTGTTGAAATACCTGCCAACTCAAACCTAAAAATAATTGGATTTAAGTTTGATTTAAGTATACGTAATAGTATTATGAGCAATGCACTCAATTCTATTACCACGTTATTTAAGGAGCAGGCCGGGGTTGCCTTTCACACAAACTTATCTCAGGAAAGTGAGCGATTATTAAAGGATATCCTTCATTTTCAAACTCTTGATAAAAATAGAAGAGCACTAATTGTTTCAAGGGCTATTGAGTCGTTCACCATTCTTGCTACAAATCTCGAAAAACTCAATAGTCAGGATGAACTTCATGGCCTGCACATTGAAGACTACTCTCGCCTTCAAAGTATCAAACAGAAATTGTCAACCAGCTTTGAGGAACGTGCTACCGTTGAAAAGTTGGCTGAAACGTATGGTGTGAGTGTTTCAAAGCTTAAACGTGATTTTAAAACACTTTTTAATTGTTCTATTACGCACTACTATACGAATGCCAAAATTGATGAAGCCTATAGGCGACTTAAGTCTGGAAAATTTACTGTATCGGAAGTTGGCTATGATTTGGGCTACAGTAATCTTTCTAAATTTTCTGAGATGTTTAAGAAACTAAAAGGCATCTCCCCCCGTGATGTGGTTAAAATAAACTAAGCGTAACTAAGCTCTTACGGGAAATAAAAAAGGCCATCCCGCTTAATGCAGAACAGCCTTTATAAACGAGTCACGAAATACTTTGATTCCGCTCCGGAATGAACTATTCAATAATTTCTAATGAATGTGTACCCATAGCCGATTTACCATTAGCATCAATAACTGTTAGTGTAACTGCCCCAGGCCCAACTTCGTCTCCTGCAACGAACATACCTGTTATTTCACCTGACACTGCACCTTGTTCAAGGTTGGCCGGAACTGCAAACTCACCTCCAGCTGTTTCAATAGTAGCTGATGCAAAGCCTCCTGGTACATTAATCTTAAACATTAGCTCTTTTGAATCACCAATTGCTACCTCCTGAGTACCTTCAGGCACCACAACCTGTGGTCCTTGCGGAGTTACTTCATCCTTACTACATGAGGTTAAACTCATTACTACTGCCAAAACTCCTAATAAAAAAACCGATCTTAAATTTTTCATGACTAAATAATTTTCGTGTTTAATTTTTGATTACGATGCAAAGATGCACGCTCTTCATTTCATAAATTGCTCTTGTTAGTTCTTCCATTACTCTTAATGGTCCACACTCCAACCAAAGCTGTTAGAGACTAAATAACAGATAGATAGCTTTCTCAATTTAATTTGAGCTATCAAGAGCAGCGATAGAGCTATTAGAAATATTGAGCCTGACCTTTGATAGCTATGTTTGCACTAAATCAAACTATAAAGTCATGATACTATTACTAACACTATTAAGCTTTTGGTCAACTATTGATGCAGAACCCCTGGATGATTTCATCTTTGAACTGCCCCCTAATGAAGTTTCAATTATTGATATCATTGACTATTTCGATGCAGAATGAGAAGTTTTATTATCCAAAACAGAATGGAATGAGGCAATATGCTTCACCTTGTATATTTACTACCCAAATTATTAGGTAATTTTAAAAGATATAGTTTACAATTCAGGCAATTAGTGTGGCGTACACCCCACAACATTAACAATACCTTAATAGGTATAATGGAAAATCACATGCTCAGCCATCACAAAATATTAACTTTCGATGAATTTGAACTTTACCGCAAAATGATTTGGTTGTTATTCCCAAATACCTATGTGATAATGCATAAGACTTTCTCCCTAGGTAACTTTTCCTTCCAATAGCCATCGATTGTTAATTATTGTATTTTAATATACTATTTCATTAAATGCGATTGAAACTAAGTTTATTAATGTATGTTTGTTGTCATATTATAATTTCAACAAAATAAGATGAATAAAGGAAAAGTAAAATTCTTCAATGACTCAAAAGGTTTTGGCTTTATCACTGAAGAAAATGGCAAAGAACACTTTGTACACGTTACTGGATTAATTGATGAAATTCGTGAAGGTGACGAGGTAGAATTTGATCTGCAAGAAGGTAAAAAAGGCTTAAATGCTGTAAATGTGAAAGTTGTATAACTATATAAGTTTTTATTACTGTACCTTTAAAAGAGGATAACCATTATGGTTATCCTCTTTTTTATGGTTTGATAATAAATTCAACGTATGGAAGTTATTAATCAATGTCGCTGTTTTATCATCCACAACATATATAAAAAAAGCTGATAGTCAAACTATCAGCCTCCCCCATTTATATTGGATAAGTTTCTTAACTATAAATCTCCTTCTTAGCTGATTTCAAGGTGTTAATGATTAACGAGGTAATGGTCATAGGACCAACACCTCCAGGTACTGGTGTAATATATGAACATTTCGGGGCCACTTCATCAAATAATACATCACCTTTTAAACGCCATCCGGATTTTGTATCAGGCGCTTCTACGCGTGTTGTACCCACATCAATTACAACTGCTCCTTCTTTCACCATATCACCTTTAACAAAACCCGGTGAACCAATGGCAGCAATAATAATATCGGCCTGAAGACACAACTCTTTAAGGTTGGCGGTGCGGCTGTGTGCCACTGTAACAGTAGCGTTACCAGGATTGCCTTTTTGAGATAATAAAACACTCATAGGACGACCAACAATGTTACTACGTCCAATAACCACTACATGCTTACCAGATGTCTCGATATCGTGACGTTTCAGCAACTCCATAATACCTTGAGGTGTGGCAGAAATGAATGCTGGCATACCGATAGTCATGCGACCAACATTAACAGGATGAAATCCATCTACATCTTTACGCGGATCAATGGTTTCATTCACTTTATCTTCATTAATATGTTTTGGAAGTGGCAACTGCACTATAAATCCATCAATATCAGGATCATTATTCAGCTCTTTTACTTTGGCTAACAGCGTTTCTTCGGCTACATCATCTTCATAACGTATTAAGCTGGATTTGAAGCCCACTTCTTCACAGGCTTTCATTTTTCCAGATACATATGATTCACTGCCACCATCATGCCCAACAAGTATGGCAGCCAAATGAGGTATTTTGCCTCCTTTAGCTTTAATAGCTTCTACTTCAGCAGCAATTTCCTTACGTACTTCTTTAGATGTTAATTTTCCATCAATCAGTTGCATGGTTATCATTTTTCGGGTTTGTATATAAAAAAAGAAGCACAAGCGTGCTTCTTTTTCCAAAGTTCTTTATTTATCGGCGTTTACCTATTGGCATCTTACCCATCATCTTGCCCATTTTATTACCCGTGGTCATCATCTTCATCACCTTCCGGGTATCATCAAATTGCTTAATGAGTCGATTAACTTCCTGTATGGTTGTTCCACTACCAGCCGCGATTCGCTTTTTACGACTTCCATCAATAATAGATGGCTGTTCGCGTTCGGCCGGTGTCATTGAACGAATAATTGCTTCGATACCTTTGAAAGCATCATCATCAAAATCAATATTTTTAAGCATCTTACCCATTCCTGGAATCATTGCTGCCAAATCCTTCAGATTACCCATCTTTTTGATTTGCTGAATCTGTTTCAGAAAATCATCAAAATTGAACTGGTTTTTGGCTATCTTCTTCTGCAGCTTTCTGGCTTCCTCTTCATCATATTGTTCTTGGGCACGCTCTACAAGTGAAACAATATCACCCATACCCAAGATACGGTCGGCCATACGGTTAGGGTGAAACACATCCAGTGCTTCCATCTTCTCACCCGTACCAACAAACTTAATGGGTTTGTCAACCACACTTCGAATGGAAAGGGCAGCACCACCTCGGGTATCACCATCAAGCTTTGTTAACACTACTCCATCAAAGTCTAGGCGATCGTTAAACTCTTTTGCTGTATTAACAGCATCCTGTCCGGTCATGGAGTCAACTACAAACAGAATCTCATCTGGATTAACAGCTTTCTTAACTGCTGAAATCTCCTCCATCATCTGCTCGTCAATGGCTAAACGACCCGCGGTATCAATTATTACCACATCATGGGCACCCTTTTTAGCCACTGCAATACCATCTTTGGCCAGCTTTACAGGATCTTTACAGCCCTCTTCTGTATAAACGGTAGTGCCAATTTGCTCACCCAGTACCTGTAACTGGTTAATAGCTGCCGGACGATAAACGTCACCAGCAACTAATAGAGGATTCTTACTGCGTTTTGTTTTTAAGAGATTAGCCAGTTTACCGGTAAATGTTGTTTTACCAGAACCTTGTAAACCGGCAATCAAAATAATACTTGGACTACCCTTGAGGTTGATGTCGGTAGAAGTTCCCCCCATCAATACAGCCAGTTCATCGTGAACCAGCTTTACCATCATCTCACCCGGCTTAACAGCATTTAGCACATTTTGGCCCATGGCCTTTTGCTTAACTGTTTCGGTAAAGGTTTTGGCAGTTTTATAGTTAACATCAGCATCCAATAATGCACGACGTATATCTTTTAGTGTCTCGGCAATATTCAGTTCGGTGATTTTACTTTCACCTTTCAATAGCTTAAATGACTTCTCGAGCCTTTCGCTTAGATTCTCAAACATTCCTGTTACTATTTATAAATTTGCTGCAAAATTAAAAAATTATAAGAGATAGTTGATAGATTTTATTTATAACTCAAAAGAATTAATTGGTAAGCAAATTACTTGGTTTAACAAACTTTAGGCTATTCATTTACATAACTCTCAAAAACAACCATTTAACAAACACCCATGTTTCTCTCTTTGATATAAGCTTAAATACCTTTCTCCATAATTTAAATCTTACATACCATTAATTGGGATTAACAATAAAGAATAAAAGTATATTTTTGTTGCTAGAATATTTTATACAAGTTCTTTTTTCTACTTTTAAAAGGTAGACTATTCACGACAGTACCAAATGATTAATCTGAAAAACGTCGCTCAAATCAACCCTATGAAAAACCTAAAAATTTATTTAGGCTGTTTAGCAGTTGCTGCATCATTATTTACCGGATGTATCCCTCAGAAGGAATATGTTTTGCTTCAGGATAAAAGCACTGAAAAAAAATACGAAAATCCTTATAATCCACTCGATAATATTACTGATAAATATTTTCTGCAGCCCAATGACTATCTATTTATTAATGTGTCAACGCCCGATCCTAAGATATCGGAGTTTTTCAATCAAAATGCCAGCAATTCGGGCAATATGCAGCGCAACCAAAACTTCTTTTACTACCAGATAGATGATTCGATGAACATCGATTTTCCTTATGTTGGACTTATTAACCTGGATGGCTGTAATGTAAAAATGGGTAAAGCAAAAGTGCAGGACGCCTTAAAACCGTTTTTAAAGGAGTATAACCTCACTTTCAGGTTGGCCTCCAACACTTTTACAGCACTGGGTGAATTCCGAAATCAAGGCGTACAAACCATGCAGCGCGAACAAATAACCATATTTGAAGCCGTAGCACAAGCTGGTGGTATCACACCATTTGGTAAACAGCGAAAGCTACAATTAGTAAGGCAAATGCCAGAAGGACCTGTTACTTATGAAATTGACCTGACAGATAAAAACATCATCAATTCAGAGTATTATTATATCTATCCCAACGACATGCTATATGTTCGTCCGATGAAAGCCAAGCAATTTGGCATAGGAGAATCTTTCTCCATTGGAATAATAACTACCTTACTTGCACTATACTTAACCCTACAAACAGTTATTAATTAAACTCTATGTCGCTGGAAAACCAACATTCCCAAGCCAATACTTCGTTATTTAATATTGACATAAAGCGCTTTATTCAGGACTTAATGCGTTACTGGTGGTTATTCGCCATTACTGTGCCTATCAGCCTGTTTACAGTATTTATGATTCATCGCTATATACATCCTGTATACCGAGCCACTATTACACTTTTAATGGAAGAACGAGGCGATGTGATGCCTAAGAATGACATTATGCAAGGCTTTGGTTTAACACCCGGACAAAGGAGCGTTGATAACCAGATTGCCATTCTGACATCGTGGGATGTTATTCAGCAAACAATTGATAAGCTGGACTTTCACGTTAGTTATTTTGCTGAGGGACGATTAAAAAATACAGAAATGTACAGAAATGCCAATTACCATGTGCAGTTCGATTCAACACATCCTCAACTTCAGAATATTCCCATTTACATTACCCCCATTAACAGGACGCAATGCAAAGTAACTGTTAACACAGAGGTGCCAGCCAGTACGGTCGTTTACAGTAATCCTGAAGCAAAAGGTTCAACAGGGCCAATTCAATTTGAGGCTACCATCAACTATAACGAACAATTGATTACTCCTTGGGCATCGTTTACTATTGTACCCCGAGTTGAAAACTACAGTTCTAAAATTGAACAATACTTTATTTTTAATCACCCCCGTCAATTGGCAGGACAGTTTAAAGGCCAATTACATGCACAGTTACCAAACGAAGGTTCATCCATAATCAGGGTATCAGTTACCGGCAAAAACAATTCAAAAAACATCGTATTCTTAAATAAACTTGCCGAAGTGTTTATTGCCAATAACCTTAGACAAAAAAACCTAATTGCAACAAATACAATTGATTTTATCAGTCAGCAATTAGTGGTTATTGCCGATACATTGCAGTTGACCGGGACTGAGCTTAGTCAGTTCAGAACCAACAACCGCATCCAGAGTGTTTCAGCCAAAGCTGAGTTCCTTTTTGGCAGTATGCAGGAAATTGAGCAAAAACTAACCGAAATAGAAATCAAACGCAGCTACTATTTGTATTTGCGCAATTATTTTGCCAATACCATTGACAGTGAAAACGTGCTTGCACCTGCCATGTACGAAACAGAAAACACGTTATTAAGTGAGCAAATAAAATCCATAATGGAACTCAATTCTCAGCGTCTTACGGTTATAAGTTCCTATGGCGAAGAATTGAACCTTACCAATCGGGATATTGAAAACCAGATTGAGATTGCCCGTAAAACATTACTAAAAACAATAGGCAGCCAGTTAAGCATATTGGAAGAAAACAAGGCTCGTCTCGTGCAGGATAAAAACACCAATGAACAAGCCCTTAACAGCTTGCCCGAAACGGAGCGAAGACTATTGGGCATCGAAAGAAAGTTTGAGCTCAGCAATGAAGTATACACTTATTTGTTAAGAAAGCAATCCGAAGCCCAAATTCAAAAAGCCTCAAACACACCCGACCATCAGGTGCTTGAAAGCGCAAGATATGCAGGGCAAATTTCTCCGGATACAGCAGGTAATAAAAAGAAGGCTCTACTTTTAGGTGTATTAATTCCATTGGTATTTCTGGCACTACGCCAAATCCTGAATAATAAAATAATTGATATCGAGGATGTCGAACGCATCACTTCCTTGCCTGTAGTAGGAAACATTATTCATAACAAGAATGATGAGAGTAACGTCGTTAGTGCTCATCCGAAATCGGTTGTTACCGAAACATTCCGTCGTGTTAGAACACGTATTGAATTTATGAATAAAGGAATAAGCTCACCAATAATAGGCGTTTCGTCATCTATGCCTGGGGAAGGAAAAACATTTTGTGCACTTAACATGGCTGCGGCATTTGCATTAAGTGGCAAGAAAACAGCTCTATTAGGTTTTGACCTTCGTAAGCCCGGCTTGAACAAGATTTTTGACGTAAATGGCAGAATGGGTATATCAAACTATCTGATAGGTAAAGTAAGCTACGAAGAGATTCTATTTGATTCGGGACAGGACAATTTGATAATTGTCCCTACAGGCAATATACCACCTAACCCATCGGAACTAATCAGCTCTGAAAAGACCAGAGAACTATTGAATAAATTAAAATCTGAATTTGATATCATTATCATTGACACGCCGCCAATGGGCATTGTATCTGATCCTTATTTATTAGCCAGACATACTGACACGCTCATCTTCCTGGTTAGGCAACAGCATACCATTAAGTCTGTACTTGCGCAAACCATTAAAAACATGCACGAAGAAGATATATCCAATGTGGGTATCTTAATTAATGACCTGCAAGTTAAACGAAGTAAATATGGCTATGGATATGGCTATGGATATGGTTACGGATATGGCTATGGCTACTACGAAGAATAAATGTATTTAAGTAAAAAATAAAGTAAATTAGACCAAACTAAATCAGTCTTTATTATGAAACTTTTATTGTACTTAGCTCTCTTCGTATCATTAACAGCTTGTTCTTTTCAGAATAATAAGAAACAAAAAGATAGTGGTGAAACAGACCATATTTCAACCTATTACATCGCTCCATATAAAGTGAGTTGCGTTGGAGTTGCGCCTATGCAATGCCTGCTAGTAAAAAAAACACCAGAAAGTAATTGGGAGTACTTCTACTCTACCATTAAAGGTTTTACGCATGAGGCAGGTATTGAATATACTCTTAAGGTAAAGGAGACTACACTAAAAGATGTACCCACCGATGCAAGTAGTTTAGCCTATGAACTTATAGAAATTGTCGAATCGAAAGCATATGGTCCTAAAGCCACCAACCTGCACGATATATGGGGCGTGGTTGAGTTGAACGGCATCAACCCGCTATCGAAGCAATGCGAGCAAACTCTGGAACTTAATGTGGCTGAAAAAACACTGCTTGGCAAAGCTGGCTGTAACGATTTCAGAGGTCAGTTCACCACCTCAGAAAGTTCAAATGCGATAACATTTGAAAACCTTATAGCTACTAAAATGATATGTCCTAATCAGGATCTGGAAGATACCTACCTGACGACTTTGGAAAGTGTAAATGCCTATTTCAGATTCAATCAGAATCTCTTTTTAATCAGTGATAATCTGGTAGTTATCAAACTTAAAAGAATGGATTAATCTGCTTCTATAAGCAGGTGGCAAATATTACCAGTAAGTCTATTTCATAATGGCTTATCCTATGCTTGAATGCGTATGACAGCATCTATGATAAGCTGCAATCATATTTCAGATTCATACATCTGTCTGTTATAATGTCTATCTGCATGCGAAACCTTTCATATGGTGCCATTACATGATTTCTATTACTGCAATCATCGATAACAAAGACCCGCACATCGATATTTCTTCTATCTTTACCAAAAACGCAATATATGCACACCAAGTCGTTATCCAACTACCTTATCGAAAAGGCATCAGGAGAGAAAGTGTATTTTGAAGGACAAAAACTTATTGGTTCGCTAATTCGCTCGGGCGCCAGCGAAGCATTAGCTAACCAAATACTGCAAGCCATCAGCCTTGAATTACACGACGGTATGCTTACCAGTGAAATATACAGAAAAGCCTACCAGATGCTTCAAAAGCAAGAGCGTAAAACGGCTGTTAACTACCGCCTAAAGCAGGCTGTTTTGCAATTAGGCCCTTCGGGATATCCTTTTGAATACTTTATAGGAGAGCTGTTTAAAGCAAGGGGGTTTAAAGTGGAAGTAGGTAAACTGGTGAACGGCTATAGTGTACGCCACGAAATTGATGTTGTAGCCATCAACAAGCACAAACACATATTTGTTGAGTGTAAATTCCATAATTACCAGGGGACTAAAACCAACGTGATAGTTCCGATGTATATTCGTTCACGTTTCGATGATCTTAATCGGGTAAGGCATTTTGATGAACAACTTAAAAACACCAATACACAAGGGTGGATTATTACCAATACACGCTTTACAGAAGATGCTATCAAATTTGGGCGAGATTATGGTCTTACATTACTTGGCTGGGATTACCCTAGCAAAGGCAACCTGAAGGACTGGATTGAGCTGGAGAATTTACACCCTATCACTTGTCTTTCATCCATTACACACAAAGAAAAAAAAGCATTACTTGACATTGGTATTGTAATGTGCCATGATTTGTATCAAAAGCTGCTTAATCGTGACTCTCTGCCGGTAAAGCCCCGTAATCAGAGAGCTTGCAAACGTGAGCTTAAAGATTTTATTGAATAATTAAGGAGTAGTCATCAACTTTCAATTTAATTCGAGAGCATAAGTATCATCTGTTACCGTTGGTCTGAATCCAATATTCTTCAGGTATTTAATGTGCGATTCATTTTGGGTTGAACTTGTTAGCCGGTTGACGCCCTTATCTATAAATGCTCTATTAAAGCGTTTAAGCAGGTACCTACCTGTTTTATAATCGCGATATTGAGGTGTTACATAGTCCAGCACTACTTGCGAATTACCATCTTGTGCTTGTGAAGTAACAAATACGCCCGCCACATTCATATCGCGCATAGCCATAAGAATGTGGCAATTATTTATGGATTCAGGAGTGAAATCCGGAAAGAAGCGCTGAATATCCTTCATGTGTCGATTAACAAACAGGGTAACAAACTCATCTTTTGCTGTCATCCATATGCCGTCAAAAATCTCTTTCTTAAACAGTAAAGTCCTCAGGTAATAGATATTAAAAAAACAGATTATCAAGTTCATTATCCCAACTGGCAATGCTTCAATATAGAAACCATAGAATGAAAATAATGCTGAACCAATCAGGTTGTAAACTCTAAGTTTAACAATGGAAGAAAGGCTAAGTGATATTAACACCAATGTAGAGGCTCCGTAGCCTATCCATTCAATAAGAGGCAGATCAAGAAAAATTGTAGACATTGTCAGGTTTAGTTAATAATGAATACTGATTAATTTCGTGCAAATTAATAAAAACTGACCTATGAACCATCGCGTTCCAAAGAACGAAGGAATAAAAAGATGCTGGAACCTGTCAGCACCGTAAAAATAATCCCAATTATCACAAATGCCTGGCTCAGTGTGAGGCGATCCGTCATGTAACCAAACAAGGGGGCTAAAACAGAGAAGTTGGCCCGAATGATTAAGCTTCGAATGGACAGCACCGTAGCCCTCATGTCCGATGATGTAATCCTGTTGATGTAGTCCTTCAATACTGGGGTAGCAATTCCTCTGGAGAAATAGAAACATATCATAACTGGCAAAACATAGATGGAATGTAATAACCCAGCAGCAATAAAAGCACCGGTTATCACCAGTGTTGTTCCCCACACTGTAGATTTTGGCCGTAACTTCTGCTCAATTTTATACGCAAATAATGTAGTCATGCCCACCACCAGGTTCAGCACTGTGCTGGTAGTTCCAATGTGAATCTCTCTAAACCCAATTTCCTTGAGGTAAAGCGGATACACCCAGGCCATAGTAAGGGTAGCTGAGCCAATAATAGATGAGTAAATGATATTGTAACGCAAGCTGCGATTGGTCACCATTGCATACTTCACTACATTCAGAATATCTCTCCAGGTAGCTTTTTGAGTGCGTGTATATAATTGTGGTTCAACTAGCATAAAAGCAGCCGGAATAGCAATGAACGCGATACCTGTCTGAAAGAAAAATGGTGTGCGCAGACTAATCTCAGCCAATGCACCACCTAAAAAGCCGGCTATCGCTTCGCTAAAGTTTCCTACTGAAAAGTTACGCCCTTCATATTTGAGGTAATGCTGCTCACGACCATCGGCTTTTAAACTATCATATAATAATGCGGAATCAGCTCCGCTAATAAAGCTTTGTCCGATGCCCAATATCAATTCAGCAGCTAAAAAAGCGTAAAAACCCGAAGTAAAGGAATAGATGGCAAAACCAAGCGTTCCCATGATACTGCCAATAATAAGCGTACGCCTGCGTCCAAGCACATCGGCTGCGTAACCTGACGGAATTTCAAAAATCACAATGGCAATGCTGTAAATCGCTTTTAATTGAAACGACTCTTCAACGGTAAAACCTAAATCCTGAAAAAACAGCATCATAATAGGCATGGTGAGCATAAACCATTTAGCTATTTTAATCAGATATAGCTTTGTTATATTGCCTGAATACATTCTTTCGTGTTTATTTTAAATTTATCCATTAATTACTATAATCCCACTTCCCATTCCCATCTACTCTTTAATTACTATTTCGAAAGTGCTTTTCCGAAAGAACCATTAAAACAATGGCTAACACCAATAGCAGCACGCCAACGCCATAGGTAAAACTAAAGCCCAACCATTCGTATAGCTGAATACCTATAATGGGGGCAAACAAAGCTCTCAACCCTGTTAGAAAAAGGTGTACCGACTGGTAATCAGCAGCCTCGTGTGGCTTACAAAAATAGCTACTGCCTATTCCCCATAGTATGGGCATACTGCCGGTAAAAACACCATTGAAAAAGAGGGCGACCAAAAACAGGTAATATATCTTGTAGTAGCCCACTTCAAAATAGTAAGGAAAATATTCGGTCAGAGCCGTAAAGACAATAAAGAGCATTAGCGATCCAAAGGTAAGAATGGCAAAACGACGCGGATCGCGACTACCTATTAGCTTTCCAAACAAAGGCAATAAAAGGATAGCAATCAGGTTAAAGATAATATTGTATAAGGCCACCGTTGGATAGTTAACATCCAATGCTTCTTTGTAAAAAATGGTTACCACAGCATGGGTACTCATCCAGGCAAAGCCATAGAGCATAAAGCCTATCTCCAAATGACGAAATGGTATATTCTGTTTGACGATGGCTAATATTCGCTTAAAGGAGTCACCCACTGCATACCACATGGGCTTGGTAATGCGCTCGCCTTTCTGTATGAACTCAATCTTTGTCAGTTGATAAACAGATACAACTCCCAAAACACCTACAACCGGATAAAACACTTTGTAGGAGTTGGCATTTAAATGTAGCAATTCCCCCACGGCAAAAGTTGATACTAACACAGCAATTTTATTTACCGTAGTAGCGTAACCAAAGAGTTTACCAAATAACTGATGCCGATAGTTCCCTTTTAAATATTGGTTGATGGAAGGGACTACTGCAATTTTTGAAGTATGAAATAAGAGAAAGACAGCAAGGAAAATCAAGTGGTAAATTTCGGGTAAGCCTTGTTCGCCAGTTATTGATGGGAAAAAGGCAAAGCCCACCAATGGCAGTCGGGTGATGATGCCCGTAACACGCAAAAACCGTTTTCTATTGGAAAAACGGCGCATCAGCTCATTGGCCACCATGGCAAATAAAAACACAACCATGCTAAACTGGAACAGAAAAGCCAGCTGTACATTGGAGCCTTTTAAGGATTTAATAAAAATAAACTCATTGAGAATCAGCGCTCCACTGACTATGCCATCGATACTGCTATAGAACAGATGTAAACGAAAGGTACGGGCTTCTTGCTGATTAAGTTTACCGAATAAATTCATAGCGCGCAAAGGTAAGCTTTTTGCGTAAAACTTCATCTGCGCAGTTTTGTTTAAACCGGCTAATTCTTAACGCTTATTACCACCCTTATATGGTATTATCAACTACAGCATTAGCTGCCAAGACCAATCAATAACTAAATGCCAATACCAGGTAATCCCAGGCTGGTACACGAATATTTAAGCCCTGATTAATTATTTCTTCGCTTCCAATATCAGATACCAAAACCGCATTCAATGCTGTGAAATGCAATCTTGAGGGCCTGGGAATATTTAGCGTTTCAAAGGCATGTGCCGGCACCTGAACATTCATCTGCTTCGACAAACTATCAAAATTACAAACTACAATTAGCTGCTGAGTATCACTGTACCTGATAAAAGCATATACTTTTTGCGAATCAAATAGAACATTGTCCTTATTTTGCCACATGACATCATAAAACAGTCCCTGGCTTATAGCTGGCTGTGCACATAGTAAAGTGATATCTATATATTTCTGTCGCAAATATTGTTGGTCATCAGATAATAAACCGCCGTCAAACAATCCATTATTCATCCATTTCTGATGTTCGGGTAAGTGCCAATAGTCGAAAATGCTTGTACGACCGTCATCGCCACTAAAACCACAAGGCCCCTCACCTTTTTCACCAAACTCCTGTCCATTATACAGCATCACTGGCCCCTGGTGCATAAAAGCAGCAACAGCCATCGCCGGTATGGCACGTTTTGGTTCTCCAACTACAAATCGCGAAGCCAATCGTTGTTCATCATGGTTTTCCATAAAGCGTAGCATATGCCTGTCAAGCCCCTCTAATTGCTGCCAGCACTTTGATATATTCGTGGCTGGCTGCTCACCTTTAATAACACCAATCAAAGTATCGTAAAGCCCCACTTTATCATAAAGGTAATCAAATTGCCCCTGCAAAATATATGACTTATACAACTTTGGGTTATATACCTCCGCTATGAAAATAAGCCAGGGGGCTGTCTGACGTAATTCTGCAATAAGCCATTCCCAAAACTGGACTGGGACCATCTCAGCCATATCACAGCGAAAGCCATCAACACCTTTGGCTACCCAATAGTTGAGAATATGCTTCATCTTTAACCAGGTGTCAGGCAGTGGACTGAAACATTTTTTATTTCCCGCCGTGTAATCCACACCGTAATTCAGCTTAACAGTTTCGTACCAATCTGTAACACTTGGTGTTGCCGTAAAACGGTCGTTACCTGTTGCTTTAGCAGGCATCTCACTATAAGAAACTTTCGAAAACTTGCTTTTCAACTCTGAGGGCAATTCAAGTGCCTGGCCTGGCAAATAATAAAAATTGTTTTGCTGACTAAAAGAAACGGATGTATCATCTTGTTCACCAAAATCTTCCAGCGCATCAGGCTTGGCATCAGAATGATATTGTCGTGCCAAATGATTGGGGACAAAATCAATTATCACCTTCATGCCGGCTGCATGTATACGGGCTAGTAAACTCTCAAACTCATCCATTCTATTGTCAACATCCTCTGCCAAATCCGGATGAACATCGTAATAGTCTTTGATGGCATAGGGCGAGCCTGCCTTTCCTTTAATAATCAATTCATTACCATGAGGTATTGCATGTGCCGGATACCCCTCAACAACAGCATGTTCAATAACACCTGTCAACCACAAATGGGTAATTCCCATTTTCTTAAATTCCTGAAGTGCCTTATCGGTTAATGCACTAAATTTACCGCAACCATTCTCCCCACGACTGCCATTAAAGGTCATATGGGCTTTTTCATTCCCAAATAACCGGGGTAAAAGTTGATATATAACTAGTTTTTGCTGTTCCATATCAAAAAATTCTTTTGGGTGGAGTGTGCTTTAATACCAATACAGTGCGACTGGGCAGGTACAAATGCACCCGATGCCGGTTGGACATCTGTGCCTCAGGCCTGGTGAAATAGTCAATGCCATCATCAATTCGGTTAAAACCCCCAAAAGACGATGCATCGGAGTTGAGCAATACGTTGTATTTACCGGCTGGCGCCGAAATACCGTAGAAGGTGTAAGACTGACTGGGATGAAGGTTAAAAATAAACAACAGATGCTTTCGCCGGATGGCTAATACCTGATCCTGCTCATTGGCTTCTAAACATTGGATATGTGGCTCATTAATAAACTGTTCATTTCGTTGAAGAGCGATCATAGCCTTATCAAAAGCATCCAGCTGTTCAAACCGGAGTTCCTTGTTATCAACCAGGCTCCATTGACGGCGTGCATATTTATAGGACCAATCGTTGCCAGCACGCGGGAAATCAATCCACTCAGGATGACCAAATTCATTACCCATAAAATTAAGGTAACCATTGCCGGCACAGCAAAATGTCATCAGTCGAATGAGTTTATGTAAAGCCATGCCTCTATCAACTTTCAGACTCTTATCCGTTTTGCTCATAGCCCAATACATATCTGAATCAATCAACCTGAACAGGATGGTTTTATCACCTACCAGGGCCTGATCATGCGATTCGGCATAACTGATCGTTTTCTCCTCTGCCCGCTTGTTCGACAGTTCATAGAAAATATTGCCAACGCCCCACTCTTCATCCTTCTTTTCTTTAATAAGCTTAATCCAGTAATCAGGCGTTCCCATAGCCAGGCGAAAATCAAAGCCTAGCCCTCCCTGCTCAATGGGTGTTGCCAATCCGGGATAACCACTCATTTCTTCAGCAATGGAAATGGCATGACTGTTACATTGCTTAATGAGCTTATTGGCCAAAGCAAGGTAGACAATAGCATCCTCATCCTGACCGCCATCATAGTACATTTGATACTGCGTAAAACTGCGCTCCAGCCCATGATCCAAGTATAGCATACTGGTGACACCATCAAAGCGAAAACCATCAAAATGAAACTCTTCCAACCAATATTTAACGTTGGATAATAGTAAATGTAGTACTTCATGCCGGGCATAATTATAGCAAAGCGAATCCCAGGCCGCATGTTCGCGGCGCTCATTGTCGTGAAAAAACTGGTAGGGCGAACCATCGAACAAACCAATACCTTCAAGTTCATTTTTAACAGCATGCGAATGCACAATATCCATGATAACAGCTATACCCATTCCATGTGCTACATCAATCAGTTCCCTTAACTCATCAGGTGTACCAAACCGGGATGATGGTGCAAAGAGACTGGAAACATGATAGCCGAAAGACCCATAATAGGGATGCTCCTGGATGGCCATCAACTGGATAGTATTATAACCTGCTTCCTTAATGCGCGGCAACACATCAGTCATAAACTCGCTATAACTGCCCACTCCTTCGTTTTCGGTAGCCATCCCCACATGCGCTTCATAGATGAGAGGCACCTCAATAGCGCTTCTTTGCGATTCATTTTGCCACACATACTGTATATCAGGCTGCCACACCTGTGCCGAAAACAATTTTGTTTCTTCATCCTGAACAACCCTGTTAGCCCAAACTGGTATGCGTTCACCTTTACCTCCGTCCCAGTGAACCATGAGCTTATACAAATCGGTATGCTGCAATATCTGCTTTGATACTTTCAGCTCAAACACGCCATTGGCCAGCTTGTCAAATTGGAATTGTCCCTCCTCTGTCCAACCGGAAAACTCGCCAATAAGAATAATAGCTGTGGCATTAGGTGCCCATTCCCTGATTATCCAGTCCTCGCCTGACGGATGTAATCCAAAGTACTTATACCCATTGGCAAAGTCATACAACGACGACTTGGCGAGTTGGCGCTCTTTCTTCAGGATAGCTTCTGTACGGCTAGAAATAACCGAACTAAATGGCTGCAGAAATGCATCAATTGCTGTAATGTGATTTGGCATACACTATTTAATTCAAAGGATTTGAATTGCTGAAAGGGATGTTTAAAGATACAACTTATATTATTTTTTCGATGGCTTTTTGTGTTAATCAATCATCAAATTAAACCTCAATATTGAAAGAAGCTACCAAATACGGCTTTTGCAATCAGGAATGCATCAGTGTGCATCCTTTCATACTATATATCCGCAATATTTCGCATCCTTCATTTCGATCATAAATACTTCACATTCAGCAAGCGTTATCTCCTATTTTTATAGTGGCAAAAAAAATTAGTCGAGATTGAAAAAATTCCGGTAATATGTGGAAACAGTTATTATATTAGTGTCGTAGAAAAAGTAACAATTACTCAGATAAAACTTACATTATGATTGCAAATAAACCGAAGGTAATCATGGATTACCAGAAATTGGCTGAAGACCTAAAAGAACAGCTGAAACTGGTTTATCCAGACGGATTTCATGATAACATTATCTGGTTTAATGATAGTAAAGGGCAACGGATTTCGGCACTGCGCTTTGAAACTGATGAAAAAATATATATGCTACGTATGTCAGCCGAAAGAGCCCTTGAAATTATGGATGATGATGATGACTTTGGCAGTGATTATAAACTAAAATCTGATGTTCAGAAAGAATATGCAGATAAGCACAGTGATGTAGACTACTTGCCGGATAATCTGGATGAAGATGACGATATAGATGCTGCTGATGACGACGACTAGTTTATAACATTACAGGAAAATATATTGCCGCACAATCCCGCTATAGTATGGCGGGATTTTTTTCATCCTCTACCCTATAAACAAATCCTTAACCACTCAAACACTACACTCACTCCCTCATTTACTGATATTTATACACCCATAATTTTAGCTTATTTTAACTAAACCATGAGTGTACAATCAATCGAAAGTTGAATATATTGCGCCCATAAAATCACATTGATTTTATGCATTATATTACAACTTATTTTATCACCTCATTTATCGTTAATTAAATGAATAACAAAAAGATAGTGGTTGGTTCAGAAGAATGGTGCAACCTGCCACAATTGAATCTACCAGGCATTAAAGCCAGGGTAGATTCAGGTGCTAAAACATCAGCGCTACATGCTGTTAATATTAGCCCATTTATTAAAAATGGCGAACCATGGATTAGCTTCGATGTGCATCCAATACAAAATGATGGTAAAACAACGGTTCATTGCGAAGCTCCAGTGCTTGATAAGCGTCGGGTGAAGAGTTCCAGCGGTTCCAGTGAGATACGTTTTGTCATTAAAACTATACTATCCCTTGGCGATGAAGCATGGGAAATTGAGGTGACGCTCACCAACCGGGATTCGATGGGCTATAGAATGCTATTGGGCCGACAAGCTATGTCGGGCAAAATATTAGTTGATCCCGAAGCATCCTTTTGCAGAGGTGAGCTATCAAAAGAAACACTTCTGGGCTATTACCATACGCATATAACGCGTCCAACAGGATTAAAAATTGGCCTGTTGGCAAGCAATCCAGATTTATACAGTAACCAGCGAATTATTGAAGCCGGTCAGGAACGCGGGCACGAAATGGAGTTCCTCAACCTGAAAGATTGCTACATTAAGCTGGATGGTAAAAATCCGGAGATGCACTATCGCGGTGGACGTATTTTGAATAATTTTGATGCAATCATTCCACGAATAAGACCAAGTGCAACCTTCTATGGCTGTGCACTTACCAGGCACTTTGAAGCGATGGGTGTTTATACACTCAATACGGCTTCTGCCATAACACAATCAAGGGATAAATTGTATGCTTTACAACTCCTCATTAACAATGGCTTACCCATTCCAACCACTGGTTTTGCCAATTCGCCGCTGGATACTAATGAGTTAATAAAGATGGTTGGTGGCGCTCCTCTAATTGTGAAATTACTGGAAGGCACACAAGGGAAAGGGGTTGTATTAGCAGAAACCAAGAAAGCTGCCGAAAGCCTGATTAATGCTTTTAAAAGCTTAAGAGCCAACATACTTGTACAAGAATTTGTAAAGGAAGCCAATGGCAAGGATATCCGCTGTTTTGTAGTTAATGGTAAAGTAGTGGCCAGCATTATGCGCACAGCTGCTCCTGGCGAATTCAGGGCGAATATTCATATGGGAGGCACCGCTTCCATCACCAGAATAACGCCTGAAGAAAGACGCATTGCAATATTGGCTGCCAAAACACTTAACCTGAAAGTAGCTGGTGTAGATATTATACGAGGCAATAACGGGCCGCTGCTTCTGGAGGTCAACTCATCGCCAGGGCTCGAAGGTATAGAGGGGGCATCCAATAAAGATATTGCCGGCAAAATGATAGAGGCGGTTGAACGAGATTTGAAATACACAAGACCTTAAAGAGAATATCAGCCGGCTCATGCATAAGCGTGAGCCGGTCTTTTTTTTGAGGCATATCAACTAGTATTTTGAAGATACTCTATCGTTTGAGAAATTAATCTTGCTCACGTTTTTAGCCTGCTCTATACGATTAATAAAGGCATCGACCAATTGCTCATACAACCTGCCTTCGAGCAGTGAATCCTCAATACCAGCATCAATATTCGGGTTATCGTTAACCTCTACAACATAAGCCACATCGTCCACCAGCTTAAGATCAACACCATACAAGCCATCTCCAATTAATGAAGCCGCCTTTTGAGCTGTTTGAATAATCACATCAGGCACATCCTCTAAAGCTAAGGTTTCATGGGCACCAGCCTTGTCATCTTCTGCACTATCCCAATTATATATCTGCCAATGATTGCCCGACATATAATACTTGCATGCATAAAGCGGCTTATTATCCAGAATGCCAATCCGCCAGTCAAAATCTGAATACAAAAACTCCTGGCATACAATCATATCCGATTTCTTAAACAGTTTCAGCAACTGTGCTTCGGCCTCCTCGGTTGATTCTACTTTAATAACACCCAAAGAGAAGGCACTATCTGGTTGCTTTAGCACCATTGGGTACTTCCATTGGTCCAGTTGATTTTTATCAAAAAAGTTTTTAGTCAACACCAGTGTTTCTGGCGTTTTTATCTTGTTCTTCCGGAAGAGTTCATTCTGATAAATTTTGTTGGAACATCGAAGTATAGACCAGGGATCATCCAGTACAACCAATCCTTCGGCATAGGCCAGTCGAGCCATTTCATAGGTATAATGGTTCACATTGGTGGTTTCGCGGATAAACAAGGCATCAAACTCATTAAGCTTATCCACATCAGCCTTAGTTATAAATTCAACATATACACCTTTTCGGTTGGCTGCCTTTTTCATCTTCTGCAAAGCCTCATCATTCGAAGGTGGATTTTCTTCCTGTGGATTCACCAGGATGGCCAAATCATACTTAAAGTTCGTCAATCGCGGAAAATTATAACGCTTCTTTTTAAAAAAGCGATTGGCGAAATCATACATGGTTGACTCATCTTCTTTTGGCACTGTTTTTATATTTAACACCTTGATATCCTTTATTAGCCATCGCTCGTGTCTGACAAATGTGACTTTAAACAAAGGGGCTTCATACAACTGATATAAGCTCAATGCCAAAGACTTATAAGTCTTATCGGGGGTTTGTCCGAAATATACATTCAATGAAAACTGGCTGGCGTCAGACTTGCTAAGCAAACGATTCATCTGTTCATCAATTTCGTAGGCTGCAGACTGAATCACAAGATTAATTCTTAAATCACGAATGGTCGCATTACTCGGTATCACCCGTTGTCCACGGGCTGACGCTAAAAGGGACACATAATAGCCGTAGCTCTGATACTTGTATGAGCTACAAAGATTAAACACCCTGAATCCTGAACCATTCTGATAAGTCGGATTATTGATATACTCTTTTACCGAGACAATTCTTGCATTGACAGATGTATCTTTCCAAACATTGGGATGATTTATGACAATCAAGTTGTTGGTTTGTCCTGACTCACGGCCGATGCTCATAACCAATTTACAGGCATGGCGGCCTTCCCCGTAATAATTTTCCAGAATATCTTTCTTTTCAAAGCCTTTCGCTTCATACCACCGGAGTAATTGTATGTTATCGGCACTTGCTTCCAATATTATTTTCTTGAAATACAACCTATTGGCCATTTCTTTAATGTGACAAAGGATATATTCCCCAACTCCTTTCTGCTGATAATCTTTACAAACACCAATGGAATAAATGCGTAAAGTGTGTTTGTACTTATACAGAATAGCACATGCAATGGATTGCTTGTGTGGGCGTCCGCTTTCCACAATCAACACCTCCTGAAAAGGACTTTTAATGGCATGCCTCAGATTATTAGCTGACGTTTGCTGGAATACCGGAAAGGCTTCTTTTTCGAGCCTAAGGAGAAAAACTAAATCACTGGATGTGGCTTTTCTTATATTTAATGCTGTCATTTTAGCAATACTATTCAATTGCTGATTAAAAATAGGCCCTTAAGCCGGATTCAATATATTCGAGTTGCCAGATACGAAATAGAAGGCTATCAGCAGGAGGCACACTTGGTTCAGCAGCTAACAAAGCTTCGATTTTGCCTTGTAATGTCAATGAAAGGTTCTCCTCTTTTAATATGTAATACTCTTCGTAGTTCCATAATTTATTATCTAGCCTGGTTGACTTCGCACCCCCATTTATGCTGTTACCTGTCACTAGTTTAACTAATTTATAGGCAATGGCATTTCCAGAAAATTCGCGCACATAACCTGCTGAAGTAATCATTTCAGGTGGGTACAACTCACGTGCCAGCATCTGACGATAACCTGCCTTCTGAAAACGGTGCTTATAATGAAAGGAGCAATAATTAATCCCTATTTCCATATCCTGGTTTCTTGCAGCGTTAAGTATTTCCAATGCAGCCATTTCAGATTCTAGCACCAATGGCCTTTCTGCATTAATAATGGTATAGCCGCGTTTGAGCAATTTACTGGCATTATGCTGTGTCAATCGCATCTGATGAAGATTCAGGTTAGTGACACCAACCTTCTTCATAGCAGGCAACATAGCTATCAATTGTTCTTTCTCCTCTGGCACAGCTGGAATTTCAATGGTCACATTCGGAATAATACCCTTCGCCAGCTTTACTTTATCCAGCGAGAAATTAGTGGCCCCTATATCAAAACGTATCTCATTGAGTCCATTATCGGCCAACTCTGCCATTCTTTGAGCATCCGCCAACAAGCCATTGGTATACATCCATATGTAAATATCGTCCTTACAGTGTTGCCTTACTGCTTTCAGATAATCCTTTGTGCGCTGATAGAACAGCAATGGCTCTCCCCCACTAAAACTGACACCTTTGAAGTCAAAATGCTTAATATAAGCCGCATATTCCATGGCATTATTAAAATCTAGCCCTTGGGTAGATGGACGTTCATCATCATTTTGCGGCACCGGACAATAAAAACATGCTGCATTACATTTATTAGTGATAAATAAACAGCTCCACTGGCCTGCTCCACATATTGAGCAACCTTTAGATATTTGCTGATGATAAGGCTTGGTGGCATTAAATAAGATACTGCTATCGAGTTTTTCTAGTAAAACAGTTCTCTGAGCTTCATAGTCTGAAGCACTGTAAGGGTTCAACCAATTAATTGACGACCACTTTGCAAACTCACTCTTGTTTTTATTGACCAGAGAGTTTAACCAACTATAAATTGCTTCCATTAAAAGGAAAAAGAAAATGACTGTACAAAACAACTAGGCGCACAAGTAGTGAACTAACTAGGCATTAGATTATCTACTTACCGAATAATGGGCACCTTCCATTATTATCGCAATTATAGTTCTGAGAAGATAATGAGGAACATGAGCATTTTTCTCATGTTATACAGAATTTTATTTCTATGAAAAGTCGTTATCATTCCTTTTTTTTAGAGGTATTCAATGTACAGTATTATAACGACTCTCCCTCCTGCCTGTTGGCATGCTGGATAATTACATTTCGGTAAGGATAAGGGATAGAAATTCCTGCCTCCTTAAAGCGAAGCACAATAATATTGTTCAAATCACAATTTATAATAAACGCATCATCACTATCTTTCGCCCATACATAGGCTCTTAACTTAATGGCATACTCCATTAATTCTATGGTTCGTACAATCACCTTATGGCTCCCTTTTTCTACATCCTCTGGCTTGCGGACGTCTAATGTTAATGGGTGCTTTTCCGCTTCCTCCCTGATAATGTTGTGGGCTTTTTCGATATCTGAGTTAAAATCGACGGTAAACTCAATGTGTTTCTTTATCCGTGAATCAGATATTGAACTATTGACGATGGTTTCATCACTAATAATACCATTAGGAATAATGATACGCCTGTTTTCATAATTACGAATGATAATGTGTCGCAAGGTTATTTCCTCTACAATTCCTCTGTATTCTGTTCCAATAAAAACGACATCCCCCACCCTGAATGGTCTGAATATAAGAATAAAGACACCACCAATAATATTGGCAAAGGCCTTTTGCGCGGCAAAACCAATGATGGCAGCAAAAATACCTGCACTGGCAAACAGAGCCGTCTTCACCTGCTTGAGGCCAGGCACGTACTGCAATATATAGATAGCCGCAACGCAAAATATAATGAAACCAACCGAATTCTTTAAAAATGAAAACGAGGTAGCATCCGCAGAAACACGCTTGGCGTAGCGATTAATAAACAGCTTAATAATCCGTCGTAACAGGAAATTAAGTAAAAACGCAATTATTAATGCCCCACCTACTCTGATAACAAGCGCATATTCCTCCATATCTAACAGATATACTGTGTGTTATAAAACTTAATTCTAATAATATTGCCTTGGCAATTTACATTATTTAGTCAAATACAAATACACCAAAAGCAAATTTCGTTAACTGACATAGTAAATAAACACTAATCAACTCACTACCTTAATATTACAACAAGCCCCCATCAAAAAAAATGATGAGGGCTTCACTCAAGTCTTTTATTATTTCTTACTCAACCAGATCGTAGCCAAGCTCTTTACCTTTTTTAACAGCTGGAATACCATCATGCATCCACACTGGCATGGGTGCACCTTTTAAATAATGATTAAAAAACTGCATCATTCGAATACTCAAATCCTTTGAATTGGCACGTCGCGTCAGGTTGTGCTCTTCATCGTTATAGACCAGCATCCAAACCGGCTTTTCTAAACGGCGCAGGGCCATGTAATACTCAATTCCCTGGTACCAGGGCACAGCACCATCCTTATCATTATGCATCATCAACAAAGGTGTTTCCACCTGAGGGGCAAAAAACACGGGTGAGTTCTCGATATATTTATTGGTTTTTTCCCATAAGGTTCCACCAATGCGGCTCTGTGTTTTTTCGTATTGAAACTGACGACTCATACCCGATCCCCAGCGGATCCCCCCATAGGCACTGGTCATGTTACTTACAGGTGCGCCCGCCATACCTGCTTTAAACAGGTTAGTACGTGTTACGAGGTACGCCACCTGATAGCCACCCCAGCTCTGACCTTGAATCCCCATATTTTCACGATCAATAAAAGAAAAACGATCAGCCATGGCCAGGCAACCACTAACAACAGCCTCGTAGGCGCACAGTCCAGGATCGCCATCGCGGTAAAAGATGTCTGGCACAAATATGATGTAACCATTGGAGGCATAAAAATTCCAGTTAACGGTAGAACGACTTGGAGCAGGCGCTCTGTATCCATGCAAGTTATCGGAGTAGCGCTCATAGAAATATGAAATCATCGGGTATTTTTGATTTGGGTCCAGATTTTCCGGTGTAATCAATAATCCCTGGTGTGTTAAACCATCAGACGCCACCCAATCGACCAGCTGAATATCGCCCCAAACGTAGTCTCTTTGCTGAGGATTGGTATTACTAATAACTTTTGATTGAGTTAAATCTCCCTTACTCAATCGCAATTCGGGGTATTGAGTGAATGTGGATTTACGCCACAACATTACATCGGCTTTCTTCGCCTTTATGGGTGAGTATACCCGATAATCCCCCATCATAATTTCCTCAATGCCCTTTGATGATAGCTTTGAAAAACCAGATTGCTTGTTTAAATCGTTAAAGGTAGTTAGTAACCAATCTTTTGCCAGATCAACTGTTTTTTCTTCTTTATCGAGCTTCACATAGCGATACTCGGTTGTATGCTTACGTCCATTTCCATTGGTCAGGCATTGAGCATCCGTTTTACCAGTTAAGTCGAGCTTCCAGATATCGTAACGATCATATACAACCAGGAATTTATTATCGCTGGTGAAGCCTTCAATACCATAGGCTCTAGCTTCATTAGGTGTATCGTGCAGCTCGTCAGCAAAACTAACATTAGCCCCTTTAGATATCAGTGCGTTGGCTCCGGTTTTTATATTGACTGAGTAATACTGACCATCATTGGCGTTATAGTATGCAATCCAGCTACCATTTTCAGCTACAGCCTCTTCCCCCGAATGATTGCGCACCAACAGAGTTCTTTGGCCAGTGATAATATCAATTTTATAGATATCAGCCGCCCAGCGCCCTGAATAGGTTCTGGCCCAACGATAGGGGGCACTGTCATAGCCAATGGCGATATTGCCGTTGCCCTTATCTAACACTTCAACCGATTTAATTTGCTCATCGGCCAGTTGCACCACTTGTTTCTTCTTGATGTGGTATACACAATTGTAGCTCGGGTCTTTTTCTTTGCTCAGATTTTTCTTCTGCATCGGCTGAATATCCATGTCTTTCCAGCCCCAGATGTCAACATGCGTTTTTTCATCAGCTACCAATGTATCCTTTGGTTCGGGAGATGGTCGCAAACCAGCTTCGAAAAACAGGCGTTCACCATTTCTTGAGAACTTCAAATCGCCTTTTGTGCGTGCAGCCCATTCCGTAGGTAATGCAACATGTAGCGTGTCAATGATCATTTGAGGCACCTTCATTTTAGGAGTGAAATGATATAAACGGTATACTTTTACATCAGCTGTATCTGGCGAAAAGAAGAAGGCACACTGTGCGCCATCATAAGCGCTGGCAATCTTCTCCACTTTACCAATTTGCTTAAATAGGGTATCAACAGTAAAACTCTGTGGATTAAATTTAAGCACCTTTGACACCTCTGTTGTATCACCAATACTTTGCACAATATAAGCTGCCGAACCATCTTCGGCCAGTGTGTAATGATTCACTTTTTCGATATAAAGGCTATCACCTGAGGATGGACGGTAGAAAACCAGCGGCTTACCCTTTGACTTGAAAGACTTTTTCTTCTTGTCTTTCTTATCCTTTTCCTCCTTCTTTTCTTCTTTAGCCTCTTCTACTTTGGTGGTATCCTTCGGCTCATCCTTTTTCTTTACTTCTTTGTCAAGCAAATAAGCCACCCAATCACCACCTTTCTTTGGCGCACTCCACTTACTAATATCAGCTATCTTAGTCATTTCACCCGTAGACAGGTTCCTGATAAACAAACTATCTTTAGGCAACTTATCTTTTTTGACTTTCTCCAGTTTCAATGCCCGAATACTATCTGCCTGAGGCAACACATTAAAAGCAACAAACTGATTGCTATAAGAAAAAACAGGAGACTTTCCTCTTGGCACTGAATCGAGCTCCTCGGTGGCAACATTGTATAGATAGAGGTATGTATCGCCCTTTTGAGGCTTAATAACATACGAAACAAATTTCCCGTCGTTAGAAACAGCATAGCCTCTGTCAATCGATTTCCATCCGTCATAAACGGATGCATCCAACTGCTTTTTTTCGTCTGCCATTGATGGGACAAAAATCAATGACGCAAATAATAAGATAAGTGTAGTTTTAATTGTAGATATCTGCATAGTTAATATGTGTTTTAAATACCGAAGATAGAAAAATCGTTAGACATTTTTGAAACAAAAAAGGCACCTCAGATGAGATGCCTTCATATTGTTATTAAAAAGTATTATGCGCCTAAAGTTGCTACCATAACAGCCTTAATAGTATGCATACGGTTTTCAGCCTGATCAAATACAATTGAAGCAGGTGATTCAAACACATCTTCAGTTACTTCCATTCCGTCTAAACCAAACTTCTGGAAAATCTCTTCTCCCACCTTTGTTTCGCGGTTGTGGAATGCTGGCAGACAGTGTAAGAATTTACAAGCCGGATTACCTGTAGCTTCCATGGTTTCTTTATTGATTTGGTATGGCTTTAACAAGTCGATACGCTCTTTCCATACTTCATCAGCCTCGCCCATTGATACCCAAACGTCAGTATAAAGGAAGTCACAGCCTGCAACACCTTCTTTCACATCATCTGTGATAGTAATAGTTGCGCCTGATTTTTCAGCAATTTCCTGGCACTGCTTCACTAAGTCAGCATCTGGCTGCAGTGAGGCCGGACCAACAATACGTACATCCATACCCATGATAGCACCACCTACCAATAATGAGTTAGCCATGTTATTACGGGCATCACCCAGGTATGCATACGACACCTGATTTAATGGCACACTTGTGTGCTCCATCATGGTTAAGAAGTCAGCCAAAATTTGCGTTGGGTGAAACTCATCAGTTAAACCGTTCCACACAGGTACACCTGCATACTCAGCCAACTCTTCAACAATCTTTTGACCATATCCACGGTACTCGATACCATCATACATACGACCTAAAACGCGTGCTGTATCTTTCATCGACTCTTTATGTCCGATCTGTGAACCTGAAGGGCCTAGGTAAGTAACATGTGCTCCCTGATCGTGAGCTGCTACTTCAAAAGCACACCTTGTACGTGTCGATGACTTTTCAAAAATCAGAGCAATGTTTTTACCGGTCATACGTGGTTGCTCGATACCTGCATATTTAGCAGCTTTCAAATCTTGCGATAACTTCAGTAAAAACTTAATCTCTTCCTGTGTGAAATCCAACAACTTCAGGAAGTTCCGATTTTTAAGGTTGAATGCCATAATTCTTTGTTTTTATATGTTATTTATTTGGTTTATTTATCAAAGCCATTAGTTACAAAAAGTTGATTATCAATTACCACAACCACTCTATATATCAATGACTTATTCATAATTTACAGTGTACTCTATCTAATCTTACTTCTCGTACTTTTTTAAATCTGCCTCGTCGTACTCTGTGGTAATTTTTGTACCATAAGCTTTATCTTCCAGCTTTGTGGCTTCGGTAATCACACTCATATCGCCTCCACCTTCAACAAATTGAAGAGCTGCCTTGATTTTTGGAGCCATACTTCCTTCGCCAAATGTTCCAGCCTCGAGGTATTTATGGGTATCCTCCACGTTGAGGAATTCCAACACCTTTTGATCAGGCTCGCCAAAGTTAGTATAAACAAATGGTACATCCGTTAAAATATAGAAACGATCTGCTTTAATCTGACGCGCCAATAAAGAATTGGCCAAATCCTTGTCGATAACAGCTTCTATTGGACGAATGTCGCCCTTTTCATCGGTGTAAACAGGAACGCCACCACCACCAACTGCTATAATAATGGTTCCTTCCCGGGCATTCTTCTCAATCACTTCCCAGTTGCCTACAGTTTTTGGTTGAGGAGATGGTACCACGCGTCGGTAGCCACTCGTAGTTTTCTTTTCCTCTTTAAAGGTCCAGCCTTTTTCCTGTGCCAGCTTATCGGCTTCTTCTTTCGAAACAATTTTACCAATACGTTTGGTTGGATTCTTAAAGGCTTCATCATTAGGATCTACTTCCACTGTTGTCATCAAGGTAAGTACATTACGCTGAATACCGTGCTTTCGCATCACATTTTTGAGCGAACGCTCAATCATATACCCGATACCTCCCTGTGAATCAGCTACACAAACATCTAATGGCATCTGAGGTATATTATACATTTGTTCGCCTGCATCGTTACGCATCACAATGTTACCAACCTGCGGACCATTGCCGTGAGATATAACAATGTTGTAGCCTTCCTTCAACAGAAATACGATATTTTCTAGTGTATCAGTAGTATTTTGCTCTTGCTCATCAATAGTACCAACCTGATTGTCACGCAACAGAGCATTTCCTCCAAGTGCAATAACTGCTAATTTGCCCATGGTTTTTTAGATTTTAGTTACTTGGTTTATAATTATTAGGTCTTCTTTTTGCGATATAACAAACTTTTAGTGATTTAATACATGATTATTATCATTCATCCCGCATAAGCTGTTATTAAGCATATTTCAGCGGTTTCAATTTGTAAGTACGTGATAATTTAGTATCAGAATCTGCACAACGTTTCTGAATAAACCATACTTAATCAAAAGCTTGTTTTTGACCAATCATGGTTTTTACCTTGTCAACGATTATATCCGAAGCATTTATTATTATTACTTTTGACCTAAACTCATTGAGGGTATCTACAAACCAAAACACAATGCAAAAATTATTTGTTTTAATACTTCTTACAGCGTTTGTCACAGCTTGTAACATCAACCAACAGGCCCCGAAAAACCAGGGAGTTATAAACTATAAAATTGCATACCCCGATGAGATTCAGAAAAAAGGATATGCCAGTTTCCTGCCTACCAAAATGGAAACCACCTTCAAAAACAAAAACTATAAAGTTTCTATAAAAGGCGAACTCAGTCTTTATAGCCTCGAATACATCTCAAGAGCCAATGGTGACAGCGCAACAACCTTATTTAGAGTGTTTGACAAACGTATGTTCCATAATCATAAAACTGGTGAACATCTTTTCCTTTTTGAGAAACACGGAGAATCAAGAGTAGAGTTTATAAATGATACGCATAAACAAATAGCAGGCCTGATTGCTAACAAGGCTTTGGTGTATCTTAATGGCAGTAATACGCCAAACATTGAAGTGTATTACTCTGAAGAGGTAAAATTTAACCGCCCTAAAGAAAACAGCCCGTTTGATGACATACCGGGCGTTTTACTTGAGTTTTCGCTGCCATATAAAGATTTAAATCTAACATTTACGGCTCAAAACATAGAACTTAAAAAGATAAATGACAAAGAATTTGCTACACCTAACAATTATACTCAAAGTGATTCGGGTGAAATTGCAGAACTTGTTAGCTCACTAATTCAATAAGTGTAATACATTTAGAAGACCCATATAATTTGTTCTTAAGCCATAGTTTTAAAAACTAATAAAGGAATGACCTTATTGGTGGTGGTTTTATTATTTTTGTGATTGAATAAGACCTCGGACAACAAACATATCTTATGGCAAAGAAGAAAACGAAGACCAAATCACAGAAAACATCAGCCAAAGGAAGACTAAGTGCATTAAAGGACAATTTTAAGAACTTTAAATTTCGCTTTATACTGGGTATTATCACCATTGGTGTAGCCTTTTATTTCCTACTGGCCTTTTTCTCATTCCTTTTCACCGGGTTTGCCGATAAAAGTATATTTGATATTAACCGTTGGGAACTATTCACCAGCTCAGACATTGCTGTTAAGAACTGGACGGGGCATCGCGGTGCACTTATAGCCGACCTATTCATCAACCAAGGCATTGGCATTGCTGCCTTTTCAGTAGTACTGCTCTTGTTTGTCATCGGTTTCCGCTTATTGGGAGCTCGAGTACTTCCACTGCGAAAAACCTTTTTGCACTGTTTTGTTATCTCAGTATGGTTGTCAGTGGCATTAGGCTTTTTATTTATCAGTTCAGTTAATGACCAGTACCTTTTATTGGGTGGAACGCATGGTTATTTCATGAGTAAATGGCTAACTGCTGCTATTGGTGGTGTTGGTACTGTCATTTTACTCCTTGTAACACTACTTATTTACCTGTCTGTCACCTTTGATTCCTTTTTCCATTTTATAAGTAAGCCGCTTAATAAGGAGCAAAAAGCAGAGGAAGAGCTAGCAGTCAGTGAGCCAGGCAGTGATGTGTCTGCAAATGATGTAACAGAGCCTGACACAACCACTCCTGTGCCAGTTGAAGAGTTGAGCTTTGATAAGGAAATCGAACTGGAAGAGAAAGAAGTAATTCAACAGGTAGAAGAAGCACCCGTTGAATCACCCCAGGAACCAATGGCTGGTTCAACATTAGAATTTTCACCGACAGTTGATAAAAACATGGTGGATGATGAAGCGAGCCTGGACTTAACCATTGAAAAGGTGGAAGAGGAAGAGTTATCAGACGACTACGAAAACGAACCGCTTGGCGACTACGATCCAACGCTCGATTTATCATCATACAAATTGCCGGGTGTTGAACTGCTGGACGATCACAGCGCCGACAACTCGGAAGTGTCAATGGAAGAGCTGGAGTCTAACAAAAACCGCATTGTTAAAACTCTGGAAGACTATAAGATTCAGATTAAAAACATCAAAGCTACTGTTGGACCAACCGTTACTTTGTATGAGATTGTTCCGGCACCTGGTGTTCGCATCTCTAAGATTAAAAATCTGGAGGATGATATTGCCCTCTCACTGGCTGCCTTGGGTATTCGAATCATAGCACCTATACCAGGACGAGGTACCATTGGTATTGAAGTGCCTAATTCAGAACCTGAAGTAGTTGCGATGCGCTCAATCATAAGCGCCAAGAAATTCCAGAATACAAAATATGAACTTCCTATCGCATTAGGTAAAACCATTTCGAACGAAACCTTTGTGATTGACCTGGCCAAAGCGCCTCACATGCTGGTAGCTGGTGCCACCGGTCAAGGTAAATCGGTTGGTCTGAATGCCATCATCTCATCTCTATTGTATAAAAAGCACCCATCGCAGTTGAAATTTGTGATGGTGGACCCCAAGAAGGTAGAGTTGAATATCTATTCGAAAATAGAGCGTCACTTCCTGGCGAAAATGCCCGATGAGGAAGATCCAATCATTACCGACGTACAGAAGGTGGTGAACACGCTTAACTCGCTGGCCATTGAGATGGATAACCGCTATGAGCTGCTAAAAACAGCCCATGCCCGTAACATTAAGGAGTACAATCATAAGTTTGTTAAACGACAATTGAATCCTGAAAAAGGACATCGCTTCTTACCATACATCGTAGTCATTATCGATGAGTTTGCCGACCTGATTATGACCGCCGGCAAAGAGGTAGAACTACCAATTGCGCGTATAGCCCAGCTGGCACGTGCGGTAGGTATTCATATGATTGTAGCTACCCAGCGTCCTTCTACCAATATTATTACCGGTGTCATTAAAGCTAACTTCCCAACACGTGTGGCCTTTAAAGTAGCTTCTATGATTGACTCACGAACCATATTAGACTCACCAGGAGCCAATCAACTGATTGGACGTGGTGATATGTTGATTTCGCAAGGCAGCGACCTGGTGCGTGTACAGTGTGCCTTTGTTGATACACCTGAGGTAGAACGCATCAACGATTTTATTGGTTCGCAACGTGGCTATACATCGGCTTTCCTGCTGCCAGAGTATGTTGGTGAAAGCAGTTCGGAGCCTGCCGCCGGAGAGGTTGACCTAAGTAAGCGTGACCCCATGTTTGAAGAAGCCGCCCGCGTAGTAGTGGCTAATCAAAGTGGATCTACTTCTCTTATTCAGCGACGTTTCTCTATTGGCTATAATCGTGCAGGCCGTATCATCGACCAGTTAGAAGCCGCCGGTGTGGTTGGTCCATTTGAGGGTAGTAAAGCGCGCCAGGTACTCATACCTGATGAACTGGAACTGGAAAAACATCTGGCCCAATTTAATTAAAGTCCATTTTTGGAACAGTTATTGAATGCTATAGCACATCTAAACAAACAGCATATGAAAAAAACGATTAATATGAGATACATTTTCACACTGGTACTGGCTATTATCGGCCTAATTAGCAATGCTCAATCACAAGAAAAAGCCAAAGCCATTCTTGACCAGCTATCTGCAAAAACAAAAGCTTACACTTCCATTGAAGCGACATTTTCATTTTCCCTGGAAAATATGCAGGAAGACATCAACGAAGTGTATGACGGCCATATCATCCTGAAAGGCAATAAATACAAGGTAAACCTGATGGATGTAGATACCTATTTTGATGGCGGGATACTCTATACACATATGATAGATGCTGATGAAGTAAATATTACGATTCCGGATTTGGACGATGAAGAAACGCTTAACCCGGCAACTATTTTTACCATTTATGAAGAGGGCTATACCTTTAATTATGTGGCCGAAGGAACGGCTAATGGAAAAGCATGTCACGAAATTGACCTGTACCCGGTTAATCGCGACAAACCCTTTTCGCGCATTAAACTTTTAGTATTAAAAGATGATTTGCAGCTATACTCTATCCGTCAGGTGGGCAAAGATGGCAATAACTACACAGTGATTGTGAAGAACATGACAACCAATAAGCCATTTGATGATAAAACTTTTGTATTTGACAAGGCAGCCAATCCTAATGTGGATGTTATTGATATGAGATAACCAAACAGAAATATTCAGGTGAAAAGTCTGGCTTCGGCCGGACTTTTTTGTTATTAATGTTTCCTCCTGAAATACTACTACACAAGCGTTAGACTTTAAGAATCAGCTAGTATTTCACTTCAACAAAATACTTCAGCTAAATTCGTTCAGATATTTTCTCTTTTAGCTGAACATTTACCCTGTGAAAAGGTTATTATTTGCGAATAGCGAATAAAAGATGTTTAAGTATAAAACGACTATAGATACCGATTCACTGGAGTTTGTCAACAACCAAAAGTTAAACAAGCTGTTGGCTGAAGAGTACCATCAAAAACTACGAAAAGTTTATGAAGGTGGTGGTTTCAAAGCCATGCAAAAGCACATGCAAAAAGGTAAACTAAGCGTCCGTCAGCGTATCGATTACCTGCTCGATAAAGATTCGTACTTTTTGGAATTATCAGCCCTGGCTGCTAATGGCCAGTACAACGATGCATTTCCATCAGCGGGCATTGTTACCGGCATTGGACAGGTGCATGGCCGGCAGGTAATGATTGTGGCCAACGATGCCACCGTAAAAGGAGGTACGTATATTGCCGAAACGATAAAAAAACATCTTCGGGCACAGGAAATTGCACTGCAAAATCAACTGCCTTGTATATATATGGTGGACAGTGGAGGCGTATTTTTGCCTAACCAGGCTGAGGTATTTCCCGACAGGGATGATTTTGGTCGTATCTTTTTCAACCAATCAAGACTTTCGGCCAAAGGCATCGCGCAAATTGCCATCGTAATGGGTTCGTGCACAGCTGGTGGCGCCTATGTGCCAGCCATGAGCGATGAAACAATTATTGTTAAGGAGCAAGGAACTATATTTTTAGCAGGTCCTCCATTGGTAAAGGCAGCAACCGGCGAGGTGGTGAGTGCGGAAGAGTTAGGAGGCGGCGCTGTGCACACGCAGATTTCGGGTGTTGCCGATCATCTGGCCGATAACGATGAGCATGCTATTCATATTTGCCGTAACATCATCGAAACCTTGCCAAAGCAACCAGCAATTACATCAGAAGATAATCAAGAACCAAGCAACCCTGTTAATGAATTAAGTGGACTGATCCCCGAAACAGGTAAACCGTTCCCCGATGTGCGTGAAATAATTGCCCGCCTGGTTGACAACAGTGAATTTCATGAATTTAAAAGTGACTATGGCACTACACTAGTCACAGTATTTGCCAGAATTGAAGGTAAACAAGTCGGCATTTTGGCCAATAATGGTATTCTCTTTTCAGAGTCGGCATTGAAGGGTACACACTTTATCCAGTTGTGCAATGAGCGTGGTATTCCCATGCTATTTCTGCAAAACATTACCGGCTTCATGGTAGGTAAAGATTATGAACATGGTGGCATTGCCAAAGATGGCGCCAAGATGGTGAATGCTCTGGCTAATTCAACCGTGCCTTACTTTACCATTATTATGGGCGGCTCATACGGGGCCGGCAACTATGCCATGGCTGGGCGTGCTTACGATCCTCGCTTTCTATTTATGTGGCCCAATGCCCGTATTTCCGTGATGGGTGCCAAACAAGCGGCACAAGTATTAACCACCCTTAAACGTGACCAGGCAGCAGCACAAAACACGGTTGTTGATGAAGCAGAACTGGGAAAAATTGAGGCATCCATCCTAAAAAAATACGAAGAGGAAGGCTCACCTTATTACAGTACCAGTCGTTTGTGGGATGATGGCATCATCACGCCTGACTCCACGCGCTCCATTGCAAGCCTGGTATTAGAGATTATTCATAACAACGAATCACAAAACACAAAATATGGCGTCTTTAGAATGTAGTATTAAACCGCTTGTAGAGCTGAATCAATCCAATGGCATCAGTCGTTTATTATTGAACGATCCTACCAAACGAAATGCACTTTCTAAAGGTATGCTGTCATGCCTCATAAAAGCCCTCAATAAGATAAAGGACGATGAGCGGCAAAAGGTAGTTGTTATCAGAGGAGCGGAAGGCGTATTCAGTTCAGGAGCCGATTTACAATGGATGCAGGAAGGTTTAAACCAAACTAAAGAGCAAAACCTGGCTGATGCCAACTTGTTTTATGAGGCTTTTGAACTGCTCAATAACTTTCCAAAGCCAGTCATTATCTGGGTAGAAAGGTATGCCATGGGCGGAGCATTGGGCTTATTGGCCACTGCCGACTATGTAGTGTCTGATAAAGATGCCCGCATGGCATTTTCTGAAGTTAAGCTTGGATTGGTGCCGGCCACCATCGCTCCTTTTGTGATAAACAAAATTGGTAACTCTCATGCCAGAGCGCTCATGTTAAGTGCAGCGTCCTTTACGGCAAAAAAAGCACGTCAGATTGGTCTTGTACACGAAATTATGGCCAGCAAAGACATACCAGCCCGTATTGATGAGCTATGTGAAGCCTTTAAAGGGAACGGACCACAAGCCATGGCAACAACCAAACAGCTTATTAATCAAATGAGTCAAGTCAGCCTATCTCAAAATAAAGAAACATGTACCAGTGCCATTGCTGAAGCACGCAGCAGTGCTGAAGGTGTAGAAGGCGTAAAAGCATTTTTTGAAAAGCGCCTGGCTGAATGGAATAAATAGGAAAGAATGATGAGGAAAGTACTGATACCAAACAGAGGAGAAATTGCTGCCAGAATAATAAGGGCAGCGCATCAGTTGGGTTTGAAAACGGTTGTCACACTCTCTGAACTTGAAAAAGATACACTACCGGCACAGCTAAGTGACGAAGTGCATCTATTTGCAGATGGACCATTCGAAGAGAATTACCTGAATATTGAAGGCATTATTGATATTGCCAGACAGTATAAAGCTGACTGTATACACCCGGGTTATGGTTTCTTGTCGGAGAATCAACACCTGGCAGAGGCTTGCCAAAAGGCCGATATTACATTCGTAGGGCCATCAGCGAATAATCTCAAACTGATGGGCGATAAACAAGTAGCCCGAAGCATTGCGCAACAGGCCAATGTATCACTTACCAAATCGTGGGAAGGTTCTCTGCAAACTATTTTGGCTGAAGCAGATGCCCTGCCCTACCCGGTACTTGTTAAAGCTGCCATGGGGGGTGGTGGCAAAGGCATGCAAATATGTCATAATAAAAACGAGCTGCTCGAACACCTGCCCATTTTAAGTAAGCAGGCCTTGCGCTACTTTGGCGATGAACGTCTCTATGTTGAGCAATACATTCAAAAAGCACGGCACATTGAAGTACAAGTGCTGGCTGACAAGCATGGCAACAAAGTTCACCTGTTTGATAGAGAATGCTCGGTACAGCGTCGCTTCCAGAAGATAATAGAAGAAGCACCTGCTGCACATCTTTCTGATGACATAAAACAACGTTTATACAATGATGCCCTGCGACTTTGTCGCTCCATTAACTACACCAATGCCGGTACTATTGAATTTTTAGTGGATGATGAGGGGCAGCATTATTTTCTGGAAATGAACACACGCATTCAGGTTGAACACTGCGTAACAGAAGAAATCACAGGTGTAGATTTAGTTCAATGGCAGTTTAAAATCGCCAATGGATTAACTCTTGACTTCAACCAGAATGACCTGGCTATTAATGGTCATGCCATCGAATTGCGTGTTTGTGCCGAAGATGTGACCAACAATTTCAGACCGAGCCCTGGAGTAATAAAGAATCTATTGCTTCCTGATCCCAATTCCGCACGACTGGAGATAGGTTTTAATCAACCAGGTGAGATACATTCACAGTTTGATCCGATGATTGCCAAACTGGTTGTGCATGCAAAAGACAGGGCGACTTCTATACAAAAAGCAATACACGCAAATGATAATTTAATTATTCAGGGTATTTCCACCAATGCCGGTTTCCTGAACACCCTGCTGCAACATCAGGCTTTTACAGATTCGAGTTTACACACCCGTTTCTGTGATGAGCATCTGGCAGAATTACTGAAAACTACAGCTGATAATGATGACCTCATCAGTTTAGCTTATACAGCCTACCGCATCCTACGACAACAAGGCCATTTTTGGCGACAATTGCCGCTGTTTACTTTCAGTATCAACGAAAATCGCTACCTGAGCGAAGTCAATCTGATTGATAATGACCTTAACATTCAACTCAATCAAGAATTTTTCCAGCTAAAAAACTGCATATTAGACAATCATCAGCTTAACTTTCAGCTTGATCGTGAGGATTATCACTTCTATTGCTTTGAGGAAGCGGATAATGTGCTCATCAATCATCATCAACAATGGGTAAGCATTAAAGCCCATGACTGGCTACCGGACTACCATCCTGAAAGTAATGGAGAGACAACCTTAAATGGCGATCATTACCTGGCTCCTATCCCATCACAGGTAATGAAAGTGCATGTAGATGAAGGTCAAGAGGTGAAAAAAGGCGATTTGCTACTGGTGCTTGAGGCCATGAAAACAGAAAACCATATTAAAGCCTGGAAAGATGGCATCATCGATAAAGTACATATCAGCGCAGGACAGCAGGTAAAGTTCAATCAGAACCTACTGGCCTACAAAGCTGACGAATAATAATGCGCATTAACAATTGAATCCACTCCGGGGTTTTGTTGGTGATGTGTTTATATTCCATGGGTTACACCCGTGGCTATTAAAGTAAAATCCCTTTGGGATAAAGAAATGTCTGAAGGACATTAATAATAATAACCCCATGCAGAGCGTGGGGATAATGGAAAAATCATCAAGCAACCCTGTAATGGGTTGAACATTGAAATTTTAGCCGATTTTAATACTAATGGAAGAACATAACTGAATTTGAAATAAAGCATAACAAGAAATTACATGTCAATACTAAGTACAAAAGAACACGAAGCTTTTAGACAAGAAGTGAGAGCCTTTGCCGAAAAAGAGATTAAACCAATGGCTGCCCAGCTGGACGAAAACGAAACCTTTTCGGTGGAGTTATCCCGTAAAATGGGACAAGCAGGGTTATATGGCATCGATATTCCTAAAGAACATGGCGGACAGGGCAAAGACACCCTGTCTTATATTATTGCTGTTGAAGAACTGGCTCGCGTGGATAGTTCGCAGGCTGCTACTATGGCTGCTCACAATAGTCTGGGACTGGCTCCCGTATATCATTTTGGCACCGAAGAACAACGCCAGAAATATGTACCCCTATTAACTTCCGGAGAAGGACTTTGGGCCTTTGGTCTGACAGAGGTAATGGCAGGCTCCGATGCTCAGGGCGTTGAGACAATCGCTGAAGACAAAGGTGCTCACTGGCTAATCAACGGCAGTAAACGATACATTACCAATGGCAGTAATGAACTGATGAAAGGCATTACCGTTCTGGCCGTTACGAATGAAGAAAATGGTAAGAAGCGCTTCTCAACAATCCTGGTTGACAGAGACTCAGAAGGATTTGAAACTAAACGTATTTTTGGAAAAATGATGTGGCGAGCCTCAGATACGGCTGAACTTAAATTCTCTGATATCAAGGTCAAAAAAGATCAGCTTCTGGGTAAAAAAGACAAAGGTCTGGGGCAAATGCTAAAGACGCTTGATTCAGGACGTTTATCCATTGCTGCCATGGGATTAGGATTGGCACAGGGAGCCTACGAAATGGCTCTGGATTATGCTCAGAAGCGCGAACAATTTGGTCAGACAATTGCCAGCAACCAGGTAATTGCTTTCAAATTGACTGATATGGCCCTGAAACTTGAGTTGGCACGCAATACGTTATATAACGCCTGTGCATTAAAAGATGCCGGACAGCCTTTTGGTAAAGAAGCAGCTATGGCCAAACTTTATTGTAGCGACATTGCCAAAGAGATTGCAGATGAAGCCGTTCAGATCTTTTCGGGACAAGGCTTACTAAAATCATCCGCCATTGAGCGCTTCTATCGTGATCAGCGTATTCTGCAAATTGGTGAAGGCACATCTGAAATTTTGCGCATTGTTATCAGTAAGCATTTGGGATTGGTTTAAGTTCACCTTATTTTTACCATAATTAAACAAAACTACAGGTAATGGAAGACAGGAAACGCGACCATATTGATTTAGCTTTTAGCTCGCGACTTGAAGCAAAGCATGCTGATAACCGCTTTGATTACGAGCCTTTGTTTGGTACCCACCATAAAACGGAGCAGGAATTTCATTTCGCCGGTAAAAAAATGCGGCTACCATTATGGGTATCAAGCATGACGGGTGGCACCAAGCGAGCCGGCACCATCAACAAAAACCTGGCTCAGGCCTGCGCCGAGTTTGGTTTGGGAATGGGTTTGGGCTCATGTCGCATCCTGTTGGACTCACCTGAACACTTTGAAGATTTTAATGTCCGCCCCATCATGGGCAATGAGGCCCCGCTGTTTGCCAATATAGGCATCTGCCAGTTAGAAAACATGCTGCAAGATGGCAGTTCAGATAAACTAGCTGAACTGGTTGATAAATTGGATGCCGATGGCCTGATTATACACATCAATCCACTACAGGAAGCTTTTCAGCCCGAAGGCGATCAGTTAAAGCGACCGGCTTTAGAGCTGCTTCAGGAATATCTGGAGAACACCACCATGAAGATCATCGTCAAAGAGGTTGGTCAGGGATTTGGCTATGCCAGCCTGAAACAGTTATTACAATTGCCGATAGAAGCTATCGAGTTTGCGGCCATGGGAGGCACCAATTTCTCACTGGTAGAACTCAACCGTTCCGATGCTGTTGCTGCCGAGGTGTTTAATCCTTTTATACATGTAGGTCATACAGCTGAAGAAATGACGCACATGGTAAATAAACTGGTGGATGAACTACCGCTTGAAGCTATACAGGCGAAGCAGCTCATCATATCAGGTGGCATTTCAAGCGTGCTGGATGGTTATTACCTGACATCTATCTCGAAGCTACCTGCCTTTTATGGCATGGGTTCTGCTTTTCTGCGTCATGCCATGGGCGATTACAGTAAGCTGCGCGCATTTGTCGAGAAGATTGACCAAAGCTGGAGCTTGGCAACTAATTTCCTCAAAGTCAAACAAGCGTAATATGCAATCACTGATAAAAGGTTTCTCTAAATTGAGTCGGGAAGAAAAGATTAAGGTGCTAGCTGAGCAACAGCAGCTGGCACCTGAAATTGCCGCATCCTTTGAGGCATTTCTTCACCCTGAACAGCAACATTTATTTAATGACATTTCGGAGAATATCATCTCAAATTTCTATTTACCATTTAGCCTGGCGCCAAACTTCCTGATAAATGAAACATTGTATATGGTGCCCATGGTGATTGAGGAAAGCTCGGTGGTGGCTGCTGCTTCAAAAGCTGCAGGTTTTTGGGCTAAAAATGGTGGTTTCCAAACCAGAGTCATCAGTACCACCAAGAATGGTCAGCTCTTCTTCAACTGGCAGGGCAATATCAATGCCCTTAATGAACGTAAGAAAGAGATAGAAGATTTAATCCTTACTGCTACTGCCACCATCACTTCTAAAATGCGACAGCGAGGTGGCGGCATAACGGGCATTGAGTTTGAAAAGGTACCAAATATAGTGGATATCTACCAGGCACTAATTAAGTTTCAAACGGCCGATTCGATGGGTGCCAATTTTATTAATACCTGCCTCGAAACCATCGGTCCCGAGCTAATGGCCTACATCAACCAACATCCTCAACTTAAGCAGGAACACGAGGCATCGGTTATCATGGCCATATTGAGCAACTACACCCCTGAGTGTTTGGTTGAATGTAAAATAAGCTGCTCAATTGAACAACTGCGACCTTACGCAGGCAGCTACACACCGAAAGAATTTGCAAAACGATTTAAAACAGCAGTTGACATTGCCATGAATGATCCGTACCGGGCCGTTACACACAACAAAGGTATTTTTAATGGCATTGATGCTGTGGTATTGGCCACTGGTAATGATTTCAGAGCCATTGAAGCCGGCGCACAGGCCTACGCATCGCGCAACGGCCGCTATGCATCACTCACCAACATTGAACTGAGGGATGAACAATTTAAATACACATTAACAGTGCCATTGGCATTGGGTACGGTTGGCGGATTAACCAACAATCACCCAATGGCCAAAGCAGCTATGCACATATTACAGCAACCATCGGCCGAACAGTTGATGCAGGTGGCAGCGGCAGCCGGCATGGCCAATAACTTTGCTGCAGTAGCATCTCTCGTAACCACCGGCATACAAAAAGGCCATATGAAACTGCATCTGAGCAATATACTTAATGCCTTTGGTGCTGATGAAGCGGAAAAAGCTGCAGCTACCAAACATTTTAAGGATAGCGTGGTTAGTTACACGATGGTGGCAAACTTTTTGAATACGATTAGAAGATAGATGGTGCAGGATAACTCAGAGTCATACTATGCACATGGCAAACTGCTGATTAGCGGCGAATACCTAGTGTTAGCAGGTGCAAAATCACTGGCGATACCTTTAAAATACGGACAAAGCCTGAGAGTTGAAGAGAATCACACTCACTTTCTGACATGGAAGGCAAGTACAGTCAATGGCAGCTGGTTTGAGGCCAGCTACAACCAATCATTAGAAGTGTTAGAGTGTGACAATTTATTGCTGGCCCAAAGGCTGGCGGATATCCTTCGTAAATGTCTGGATTATCGAGAAGATATAACACAGTTACTACAAAATAAGCAGGTAACAACTCACCTGGAGTTTAATGCAAGTTGGGGATGGGGAAGCAGTTCAACATTGATATCACTACTGGCGCAGTGGCTGGGGGTTAATCCCTACCTTCTGCTGCAAGACACTTTTGGTGGCTCAGGTTACGACATTGCCTGTGCAACAGTAACATCGCCTATCGTCTATGAGCTAAAGAACGGCATTCCTAAAAACGAATCTGTAAAGTTTCAGCCTGATTTTCATGAACAAATATATTTCATCTATTCGGGCCGAAAACAAAGCAGCCAGCAAGCTATTGCCAGCTTTAACAAAAAGGAAATACACCCTGAAAGTATCCAACACATCAGCTCTCTTACTGATAGGATGCTTGCATGTAACGACTTATATGAGTTTGGCCATTTGATGGAAGAGCATGAAGCCCACATCAGCAAGATTGTTCAATTATCACCAATCAAAAGTGAACATTTTAAGGATTTCCGTGGTTTTATTAAAGCACTGGGTGCCTGGGGGGGCGATTTTATCATGGTAGCTTCAACAGAACCTGAAAAATATGTTAAAGACTATTTTTCTGAAAAAGGCCTGAACACCATATTTAAACTAAACGAATTAAAAATTGGGTAACATGTCTATATCAACTCAAAGCTATCAGTCAGCCACCAGTGCTCCATCAAATATAGCCATTGTCAAATACTGGGGAAAAAAAGGTATACAGGAACCGGTCAACCCAAGCATCAGCTTTACGCTTTCAAAAGCATTAACCAAAACAGCGGTCTCCTATCAGCCAGGTGATGCTCCATTAAATATAGAGTTCCTGTTTGAAGGAATAGCTAAACCTGACTTTTTACCCAAATTACAAACCTTAAGCGACAGACTGAAAACGTTTCTGCCCTTTCTAAGCAGCGGACGTTTGAAGATTGAAAGCTCCAACACCTTTCCCCATTCAAGTGGTATCGCCTCCTCGGCCAGCTCTATGGCGTCCATAGCCAAAGCTTTATTGGCTATTCAGAAGCAGGTAGATGCCTCACAACTACTCAATGATTATCGCCAGATGCTATCCGAAATGGCTCGTCTCGGCTCAGGCAGTGCTTGCCGTTCAACTATGTCAGGCTGGGTATTATGGGGTGAAACATCAGCCCTGCCAGAGGCATCCAACAAGTATGGCCTTAGCATTAACCAGCAGGTACATGATTCATTCAATGATTTACAAGACACGATACTGGTCATACGTAAAGGCAGCAAAGCGGTAAGCAGCTCATTGGGGCACGAGCTAATGACTCATCACCCCTACCGCCACGGACGTATTGAGCAAGCCAATAAAAATACCATCGCCCTGCTGAAAGCAATAAAAGATGGTGATTTTAAAGCTTTTGCTCAGATTTGTGAAGAAGAAGCCCTTAGCCTACACGGTTTAATGATGAGCTCTTCACCGGGCTATACGTTGATGGCTCCGGAATCGCTGCGGGCAATTAAGCGTATTGTTAAATTCAGGGAACATCAGCATGTACCAGTGACCTACACCCTTGATGCAGGCCCCAACATCCACCTCATCTATCCTAAATCGCAGAGTAAAGTGTTGTTGCCATTTATTGAGGAACACCTTAGGCCGCTTTGTGACAACCAGGAAGTAATCTATGACGAAATTTCGATTGACTAACAGAAGCATGCAGGAACAAACTAAAAAAGATATCTATTATTCAAAGGTGATGCTGTTTGGCGAATACAGCATTATTCTAGGCTCAATGGGGCTCACTATTCCCTATTCACATTTCAACGGGGAACTGCGATTCATCAACAGTGATAGCTATACCAATCTAAATTTTGCCAGAAACTCAAATCTGCAGCTAAAGGAGCTGTTCGATTACATTGTTTCGCTTAAAGAACAAAAGGTACTACTGGCTGATATTGATACAGAGCGATTGACTAACGACCTGAAAAAAGGCTTATATTTTGAATCATCCATCCCAGAAGGATATGGATTGGGCAGTAGTGGTGCCTTGGTGGCCACGCTTTATAACAGTTATGCTAACAACAAAATTGAAGCCAGGGCCGACATTAGCGACAAAGAGCTGTTTGAACTTAAAAAGGCATTTGCTCAGATTGAGTCGTTTTACCATGGTACCAGTTCGGGCATCGACCCGCTTATCTGCTATCTTAAACACCCAATTGTACTGGAAAATGCACACCATATTTCATCTGTGGGTATTCCTCGACAGGATATACTCAACGAAGATGCCATCTTTTTGCTTGATGCCGAAACCACCGGTAAAACAGCTCCATTGGTGAAGCAGTTTATGGATAAGGTGAGCGACCCAGGCTTTAAAAAGCTGATTGATACACAACTGATTCCTACCACCAATCGCTGTATCAGCACAATGCTAAGTGGGCAATTGAATGATATGTTTCAGTCGTTAAAAGAACTTTCGCATTTTCAGCTTAACTATTTTAAGGAGATGATACCTGAGCCAATTCAGGCATTCTGGGAAGAAGGATTTAATACAGAACTCTATACCCTTAAGCTTTGTGGCTCGGGCGGCGGAGGTTTCTTCCTGGGGTTTACGCGTAATTATTCGGCTGCTAAAGCGTATTTTGCCACTAAAGGGAAAGAGATTATCCCTGTTTATCAGGAAGTTTAACAGCCTGATGTCAAAAACTGATAGAACAGAACCTCAACAAGCAAACGGAAACGTATATCTACAAATTATATTAAACAACAGCTTTCTATTGTCTACAGCACTCACAGCCTGACCAGGGACACTATGCTTTGCACCTGAACATGGACTCTGCGATACATGAAAATGACTGCGATACACGACCTTGTCCGGTATTTCTTCCACAATAACAACCAGAAATGTAAACAACAATCATCCAGCCACTTTGCAAATAGTATAAAAACGGAAGGGCGCTGAAAATATGATATTTTTGACGGCCTTCCCATATTTTCCATGGCCTGCTATAAAAACGCAACGGCCTTCCCATATTTTCGAAGGCCTGCTAATTAAAATGCAGGGCCTTTCGCTATTTTTAATGTCCTGCCAACAAATACCGTATCTACCATGTCAAATTTTATAGCAATAGTCTACTATTCCTTCAATTATACTATAGTTTTCCAATCCTTTTTAAGCACAGCATAAACCAGGTCATCCACCCATTGCCCGTTAATCAGCAGGCTCTGTACAAAATGTGCTTCTTTGCGAAAACCAAGACGCTCAACCAGCTTTATAGAACTACTATTAAACGGGTCAATAGAAGTAATGATTCGGTGTTTGCTAAGGTGATTGAACAGATAGTCTATCATCGTTTCAAGTGCTTCGGTGGCGAATCCATTTCCCTGATACTCTTTATCAAGTGTGCAGCCTAACTCTACCTGCAAATTATCACTATCTAAGAAGTGTAAGCCAATATCCCCAATTATCTGCTGAGTAGCTGGCTCTATCAGCACCAGCTGAAACCAGGTCTCAGGCACATTTGGCTGCTTCGCTACTTTAGAAATAAATGCTTCTGCATCTTTTATAGTTTCAGGTATCCACCCTTGATATTTATTAGCTTCCTTGTCTGAACGATACTTAAATAACGCACTGGCGTCATTAGCTTCAATAGGACGAATAATTAATCTTTCGGTTTTAAGATGCATTAGCTTAGTCGTAAGTTGATTGTACAGTTAAATAGTCTGTTCAATAAAGGTTCTTGAAGTCGTGCTACAAGCATAATAGCTCTTAAAACCTGAAGAAACTAATCATCTTTTGGCGCAGCATGCCCAGCATGCGGATGCTTAGGGTACCAAGACGCTTAAGGGTTGATTGTGAATTATTATCACGTTTTAAAATTCGCTGCTTTACAAACGCCAACTTTGCTGCCAATCCTTTTGTATTTTTTAGTCGTTCAAGCGCTATCTCGTAGCTGTAATCAGTTCCACCCTCACCTTGGTGATTCAAAAAGTAGATAATTCGCTTTTTAACCGAGCGAATGGTTTTACCCTTAATTCCATGCTCAATAAAGTCAAAGTGATATGCAAAGAGATCTTCAGTGGCATAAAGCAATCCCAACACTGGTTCTGTGCAGTTAAGCTCATGCAGTTGCTGCATAAAATCGCCCTCGCACTGCCCGAACTCATCAGATTGGCTATAGATAATAAAATCGTAGAGCCACCCAATGCGCAATCCACCACGTTTAACGGTATAATACAGGTGCAGACATAGATATATTAGATTCAGATGTGGATGAATACCCAAAGTATGCTTGTGTCTGATAGCCTGTTTCCAGATAAGATCAACCGGTAAGTTATAGTTAGCGTCATCCGGAAATAATCCCCGATGAAGTTCTATATATACACCTTTGTAAGTAAGTCCGGGCAGATGGTGATCAGTAGTTGAAGAATACGGCTGATATCCGGGTTCTGCACTGACAGCCCCCTTTCCAAGTAATTGAAGATAGAGTTCATCGGCTTCCTGAGGCTTCATCAATACATCAATATCACTCATGGCCCTCAGGGTAGAATCAGTGTAGATGTATTGCGATAGATAAATGCCTTTGAGCGGTATATAGCTAAATTGAAGTTGCTCCATCTCCACTTTCAACTCTTTCCAAACCTGCTCTATATTAGCATTACGCATCAGATTAGTAAAATATGCTTTTTTCAGCTCGGCTTTTACTTCCGGCGGACAATCCAGCTTCTGTTCACTGATGGTTTGGAACACCAAGGCCCCTACTCCATTTTGCACTGCTGTATGCACTGCATTATCACCATCACAGCTCATCGGCCACTTTGGTTGCTTATTAGCCAAAACCTCAATCAGCCATTGCTTCTCAGTCGATTGTATTATGCTCTCATCGCCCATACAGTGCTATTTTATATCATCTACCTTTACAAATACAGCTTGTGCTTTCATGGCGATTCGCCTGGTACGGAATATAAATAAGCCTAAAGCCATTAAACCTGACAGCAAGCCAATTACTGTTCCTAATTGTGCTTCCATAGCCAATCCGCCATTTTTCAAAGGAGCCACCATCAAATAGGTGATACAAACCACGGTCATGAATGCAGCAGGTAATGACAAATACCAGTGCGCCTTATTGACTTTAGCGAGGTACATGGCCCCTGTCCACAACACCACCACAGCCAGTATTTGGTTCGATAGCCCCAGGTATTTCCAGATCGTTGTAAACTCAAGCTGCGACAATATAAAACCCACAGCAAATAACGGAAGACTAATGATTAAGCGCTTTTTAATGGTCGACTGATCGTATTTAAATACATCGGCAATGGTAAGCCTTGCACTTCTAAAGGCTGTGTCGCCGGTTGTTATCGGACAGGCTATAACACCAATAATGGCGAAAATAGCCCCAACAGACCCTAACCACGCTACACTGATTTCGTTCACCACCCAGGCCGGATTATGTCCATCCATTTGCATGGTTGTATTCAAGCCTTCGGCGCCGCCAAAGAAGGTCATTGCAGCGGTTGCCCAGATGATAGCAACTATCCCTTCTGCCACCATCGCGCCATAGAACACATAACGACCATAGCTTTCCTTTTTAATGGTACGAGCCATCATAGGAGCCTGCGTACTATGAAAACCACTCAGAGCTCCACAGGATATGACAATAAACATCATAGGAAACAGGATATTTTCGGTAGGATGATGGTGCCAGTTGGCAAAGCTGGCAGCCGATAGCTCGGGCATCAGCAATGTACCCGACAGTCCCCCCCAAAGCATCGCTCCGGCAATGGCGAGTGCCATAATTATTAAAGCAGCGCCAAAGAGTGGATATATTTTACCAATGATTTTATTGATGGGCAATAAAGTAGCAATCAGGTAGTAGGCAAATATCACGTATAACCAGATGCGCAGACCGCCACCGGTGAGGTTGGCCAACAGGCCGGCTGGCCCCGAAACAAAAGCAACCCCAACAAAGATTAACAGCAACAAAGTAAACACCCGTAGAAAATTCTGAAATCCCGGTCCGAGATATTTACCCACAATCTCGGGAATACTTGCGCCTCCGTGGCGAATAGACAGCATGCCAGAGAAATAATCGTGAGTAGCCCCCATAAAAATACAGCCCAACACAATCCATACATAGGCCATTGGCCCATACATAGCTCCCAAAATGGCTCCGAATATAGGACCCAGTCCGGCAATATTCAAAAACTGAATGGTAAATACTTTCCAGGTAGCCATGGGCGCAAAATCAACACCATCGGCTTGTTTAATAGCTGGTGTTGGTCTGCTGTCGTCCGCCCCAAAGAAGCGCTCTATAAATCTGCCGTAAAAGATAAAGCCAAGTACTAAAACCACAATGGCTCCAACAAATGTCCACATAGTATAATCATAAGGAGTTTCACATTAACAAAACTAATGGTTTATAAAAAGCAGACAATCATGTGCGTAAAAATAATGCGTTAGTTGAGTGTTTTTCTATTATGCAGGATGTAACTGCACACAAAAGAATTCCCACCCTTTTCTTGCAATCGCCAGTGCATTTCGTATTTTCGGAATTAAATTGATAAACCGGTCATATGCGAATCCTTTTCTTATGCCTTGTTCTTTTGACAGGTCAATTGAGCATCGCCTCTGTTTTAAGCAACTATTTGTTGCCAGCACCTAAAGCACTTCAAATACATGAGGGACAACTGCAAGCAACTAGTCTGACGATTCACCTGCCTGGCACTGCTGTTCAATGGAGCAAACCGTTACTTCATTTACTTACCAACTTTGAACAAACCGGTATTGAAACAAAACTTTTGCCTACCCCTGCGCTAATTGGCCAATCCGCACTCTCAATAATAATTGACACGCAACTGAAGCCACAAGCTTATAAGCTAGCCATCAGCGAGTATAATATACAGCTAACTGGCGGCAGTGAAACAGGCGTGTATTATGGATTGCTGACATTACAGCAAGTAGGCCGCTATGCTGTTCACCATGGCTACTGGCCATTGGTAACCATTCTTGACGACCCCGATTTTGAACGACGTGGTGTAATGTTGGACATCAGTCGTGATAAAGTCCCCACCATGGAAACACTGTATGGCATTGTGGATAAGCTGGCGTCATGGAAAATTAATGAGCTGCAATTATATACAGAACACACCTTTGCCTATCAGAATCATCAGACCGTATGGCAAGATGCCAGCCCCATGACGGCCGAACAGGTACAGACTTTAGATGCCTATTGTCGGCGTCATTATATCGATTTGGTGCCCAACCAGAATTCCTTTGGTCATATGAAGCGCTGGCTGATACACGAGGAATATGAACACCTGGCCGAACTGCCACAACCCGGCAAAACCATCTGGGGCATGATGTCGCGCACCAGTCTTAGTCCCGTTGAACCTGGCTCACTAGAGCTGATGCAAGAGCTATATGCCGAGCTGCTGCCCAACTTTACCAGCCAATATTTTAATATTGGCTGCGACGAAACTGTTGAACTTGGCGTTGGTAAATCAAAGGCACTATGCCAGCAAAAAGGCAAAGGCCGTGTGTACCTCGATTTTGTTCTCGAACTAAAAGAAGAAGTGGATAAATACAATCGCACAACACAGTTTTGGGGCGATATTATTCTGCACCACCCCGAGTTGATACCTGAGCTCCCCAAAGACATGGTGGCCCTTATCTGGGGTTATGAGGCCGATTACCCATTCGATAAGAATTGTCCAAAGTTCCAGAAGGCTGGTCTGCCCTATTATGTATGTCCGGGCACATCTACCTGGAACAGCATCATTGGGCGCAACCAAAATGCGTTTGCCAACTTAAAAAATGCCGCCATCAACGGCAAGCAATACGGTGCCAATGGCTTTCTGAACACTAACTGGGGCGATCAGGGCCACTGGCAACCACTTAGCGTTTGCTACCCTGCCCTTTTATATGGAGCAGCACTCAGCTGGAGCGTTGAAAGCAATACCGAAATAAACATTGCACAACACGTTTCGCTGCAGGTGCTGAATGACACAAGCGGACAGAGTGGAACAGCACTGGTCAACCTGGGCAATGCCTACCTTAAGATGCATGCCTCGACTGACAACAGTAATATATTTCATCAATTACTGAAACGTAACAGCAAATCCATTAAAACCGATCGATGGCTTAAGAGGATTAATAAAACCAATACTGAAGCAACCATTGCTTTTATTGAGCAACAACTCGCCGCATTTCAAGCTGCCCCTATCCAATGTGCCGATGCTGATATTGTCCGACAAGAGGTGACACAGGCCAGCACATTAGCACTACATGCCTGCCATCTGGCACTGGCTAAGCTCACCACCACAAATGGACAGTTTGACAGTCTGGATGCAGCCAGAAAAGCCGAACTAAAGCAGGAATTGGAAGCTCTTATTGCACAGCACGAAACCATATGGCGAATGAGAAATCGTGATGGAGGTCTTGCTGATTCAGCAAATAAAATGAAGGCCATACTGAAGACATACCGGTAAATAATTACCAAATGACATAGTTTTTTAACGCGTATTAACACAAAAACCAACTATTTTTGCCTCCGTCTTTGGCGACTTTAATACATTGATGACCGACATTTCAAAACTTCTCACCTTGAAGCCCAAAACCTCGTTTTGCAAGCCTTGAATGTTGCAGGTGTATTAAAGGGCAAGGTCTCGCCCACATTGTAATTAGTTTATTTTATTTTTATTATGAAGCGATACTGGCGTTTGTTTCGTCCGCACTATGCCGAAACACGAAGATTAGCGTTGCCTGTTATTATAGCGCAGGTAGGACAAATTACCGTTGGAATGGTTGACAACATGATGATTGGCCATTTGGGTAAAACAGAATTGGCTGCTGCGGCCTTTGCCAATACCTTGTTTTCATTACCACTTATTTTCGGAATGGGTTTTGCCATGGCCATCACGCCATTGGTAGGTAAAGCATTTGGTAAAAAGCAGTACGAACAATTGCATTTTCTGAAGTATGGAGCTTATGCCACCAACAGCCTAATGGGTATCATCCTGGCGCTCACCTGCCTGGCACTGTACTATGCGATGCCTTTTATGCATCAGCCTGAGAATATAATTCAACAATCACAAACCTTCTTTAGCATCATCAGCCTGTCCATTATACCACTCATGCTGTTTTTAAGTGGCAAGCAACTCGCCGAAGGTCTTTCAAATACACGCCTGGCCATGGTTGTTACGCTAATAGCTAATGTGATGAATATCCTCGGTAACTACATCCTTATCTTTGGTAAGCTCGGAGCACCCGAACTGGGCCTCTACGGAGCCGGCTGGTCAACCCTCATAGCACGGGTGGCAATGGCTGTTATAATGACTGTCTTCATCAGAAGGTATAAGCCACTGAAATCTGCAGCTGTTAAGCTGACTTTTAAAAAGGTATTGCAGACGGTTAAATCAATTGTCAAACTGGGTGTTCCAATGGGCTTACATCTGTTTTCAGAGGCATCGGCGTTTATTGTGGCCGGCATTATGATTGGTTGGATAAGTGATACCGGTCTGGCCGCCCATCAGATTGTTATCAGCCTCTCCACTTTTGGTTTTATGCTTTACCAGGGTATTGGTGCGGGTACCACAATTCGCATCAGTCAGTTTTCGGCCCGCCAGGTACCCGCATTGATTAAACAAGCCTCACAGGCTTCTTTTCAGATTGTTATTGTGATGGTTGTGGTTATATCATCCGCTTTTATATTATTACGCAACTGGCTACCCCAGCTCTTTACTAACGATGCGGAGGTGATTGCTTTAGCATCTAAAATGATTGTAGTGCTGGTAATCTTTCAGCTTTTTGATGCCGTACAAATCATCTACTCAAGCATTTTAAGAGGTATGGCCGACGCTACCATCCCCGGTATTTTAACCATTATCTCCTATTTTGGTATTGCCATCCCCTTTAGTTACTGGGCTGCCTTTATAGGTGGATTTGGTGAAATAGGCATTTGGCTGGGCTTTCCGGTCGGATTAGGCATTTGTGCCTTGCTATTCCATTTTCGACTTCAGAAGCTGAATAAAAAAGCACTTCAAATTACAACTTAACAGCATTAAATATTAAAAAGTGTCAAACATAAAGCAACCCCCGTTTATTGCAGATAAAATGGCAATCAAACGGGGATTGTTACTTTCACCCCCTACAAAAATACAATTTCAAGTATATATTTAAGCACTTTATTGAATCACACCCCCCTATTTTCATTACCGAAACATGTCATTAATTAGTATTTTTACAAATACCCCCCTATTTTAATAGTGCTTTTACAATTTTTTAACACTTTCACTCTTGCAACCCCCAAAAATATCCCCATCTTTGTAATGGATTTTTTCATAAAACTTGGATTTAGTTAGCTGATTTAAGGGTAAGGACAGATAAACGTATCTGTCCTCTCTTTTTTTATAGCCCACCCAACTTCTTTCTTAATCAGATTAATCAACAACTACTACCCATCCAGTTCCCCTTGCCATCATTCATATAAACCTTACCATAGATTTTAATTGCTGCTTCAAAATGGATTTCTGTTATCCTAATAATTGTATAGTGAACTGAAATATGCCATTTGATAACGTCCTGAATTTAGAAGAAGGAAACTGAAGCCTACACCATATTCTCACAACCTCCATTGTGGGGTGAATAAAAAGAAAAAGGCCAATACAATTCAGTATTGACCTTTTCAGATTCACACATTCTAACTTCTACTCAAACTCACCTATCAGAATACCTGAAATATTCCAGGCACTAAAACTTGTTCCGGCTCGCTCTCCAAGTGGAATAGCCACTTTCAATTGGTGACGTCCTGGCTTTAAATCGGGCAACTCCACATATTCGGGATTGGTGGCCGTACCCGGACACCAGCCGCTTCGGCTTAAATCCGATGAAGAAATACCATTCCAGAAATTACCCGACACAGGATTGTGCTTGCGATATGCTGCACAATCGGTGCGCCAGGGCGTATATACAAATACACGTTCACCATCGATAAAAATTTCATTTTGCTTAGGGTTGAACTCATCGCCGCCACCCCAGCCACCGTGACCAGTTGTTATATATCGCAGTTTGATATTCCTGGCTCCTTCAGGTACCGTAAATTCAAGCGTCAGACTGTCATTTTTAAACATGGTACCATAGCGCTGGCCACCCATCTCCATCACATTACAGGTATTAAAGAGCGGTTGCATATATTGCTTTTTACCCGCATCCTCTTTCCAATCGAAACTACCCGGATACGCCTTAATATCGAGCGACAGCTTATGTCCGCCCCTATCATAATTTCCAATAAATGCGCCAATCAGCACCTCGCCTTCCAGGTATGACTTCAGTTCGGTAATATCCTGCTTATATATGGAGTGGTCTTCCCATTCAATATCCTTAATTTTCACTCGATCGTTAAAATGGCGCACACCAAAGGTGGTAAAGAAACGCACCAGTTCAACGACTGGCTCATAGTTATCTGTCACTACAACACCCTGATAATCGAGGCTGTCGGCATCGTAATAAACGGGCAAGGTACCCATGCCATCTCTTAGCCCATCCCAGAAGCTCTGCTCCCGATTGGTTGGTATCACAAACACCGAGCCGGTGCGGTCGTAGGCATCGCCATTACTATACTGCTCAATCTCAGCAAACACCGAATAATGGTCGGGTGTTTCGGGCAGTTTCACCTTTTTTACAATCAAGGTGCCACCAGCGAAGTGATAAACCGAATCCAGCACCGGCTCAGTCACCTCCATTTTATCTTTACCCCAGCATATTTGCTCATCGTCAAACACTCGAGTGGTGATAATCATTTTCTCCCGCTTGATATCACCCAGCTCATTCTTCGTCACCGTCTGCCCAATAGAAGCGGGCAATACTGATTCTTTAGCTTTCTTTCTTTTAATATCAATTTTGGTGGCGAGTGTCTCATAGTTGCCATTACGAACGATGCTGAGCACCAGGCCAGGCACATATCCCACATGTGGTTGAGGCGAGCCTTGAATGCCAGCTTCGGTGGTGTACCACACCTCAATATGATTGGAGTTGATAACTGTTTTAGCCTGCCTACAAATGTAGCCTTCTATTTCGCGTGTTTTATCGGTTAATTCCAATGTTGGCAAACCATCAAAGTCAGTGCTCGAATTATAAACATCACCATCATCAAACGAAGCCATCTGAATCAACTCCTTGTTGATGTAATCAACATAAGTAGCCTCTTGGGCATAACCTGGTATCAGTTGTTCCACCACAGGTTGGTCGCGCCAAACCTTTGCAGATTGTTTGGCATACATAACATGCAATAGCGGCATATCGCCACGCTCTTTGCCATTATACAATACTTTGTAAGATACTGTCCCCTGTTTGGAATAATCCTGCGCTAATGCACTGCTCATTAGTATGAGAGTTAGTAGCGACCAACAAAAAATCTTCATATGTTTCAAATTGAGTTAATTGTAGTTTGACTACAAAATTAAACGCCATTGTTACATATAAAGGGAACAAATGTTCAAGAAAGAGTTAAAACAGGTAATGGCATCCTTAATTGGTTAATTGAGCCAAGCTCTTACGAATCGCATGCAATACGCCGCTTTCATCATTACTCAGGGTTGAAAACCTGGCCACCTCTTTTATGTCAGGGTGCGCATTAGCCATAGCATAACTGTGCCCTGCTACCTGCAGCATTTCATAATCGTTCAGATAATCGCCAAAAGCCATTGTTTCATTGGCTGAAATACCCAACTCTTGTTGCAGAAACTGAAGCGCCCTGCCTTTATTAATCCCATTGGGCATTACGTCAAGCCAAATAGGACTGGATGTACTAATCTGAAATAAGTGCCCAAAACGTGCCTTTAAAAGTGGATAAACCTGCGTCTCGATATTTGAGAAATCATTAATAGCAATTTTCAGCAGGTGGTCATCAACACGCAGTAAATCATCAACCAACTGATGCTTTGCATAGTATTTGGCCAGTTCGGCTTTAAAGGCATCTGAGGAAGTATTTTCGACATAAGCCGCTTCTTTGCCACATAACACAATATTAGACCCTGCTTCTCTGGCCGCCAGTATCAGTGGTTTTATTTCCGTCATAAGTAATGGCTGCATCACTTTGGTTTGCTCGTTCCAGCCAATATACCCGCCATTTTCAGCTACAAAGGCAATGTTATGATCGAGGTGAGCAAATTCATCTATCAATGTATAATATTGCCTCCCACTGGCCACTACAAACTGTATACCTGCCTTTGTGATTTGCTCATAAACCTCAGCAAAATCGTTGGGCAGTTGCTTTTTGGAGTTTAATAGTGTACCGTCCATATCAGACACAATCATCTTAATCATCGCCTATAAATTTTCCAGCAAATATAAATTGAATAAATCAGCTGATGCCACGACAAATGTTAATATTCTGAAAGAAAGTCAAAACCCTAATAATAAAGGACTGCAAGCATTATTTAGTACTCATCAAATTATACAGTATCGCTCTTGTCATGGTCTGCCATGAGGTCGTATCTTTACCTATTGCGAACATTCAATCATCACTATTCACAACTACTGCCATGGAAGAACATCAATCTATGGATGATCAATTCATTAGCAAAGTTCAGGATATCATTGAACAGAACATTGACAATGAGAATTTTTCGGTAGAAGAATTGGCCTGCCAGGTAGGATTGAGTCGTTCAATGTTACATCGAAAACTAACCAAATTAACAGGTAAGAGTGCAAGTGAAACAATTTCACATGTGCGTTTAAGCCGGGCTAGAGATTTATTGGAACACAACGTTGCAACAGTCTCAGAAACAGCCTACCGCGTAGGCTTTAAAAGCCCCAGCTACTTTAATAAAGTTTTTAAAAGCTATTACCATATATCACCAGGCGAGATCAAAAAAGAAGCTCAAGCCGAAGATCAGGTCAAACGATTTGAACAAACAACTGCCAATACTAGAATTCACCTCTTATTAACTAAAACTAGAGTTAAATTTATAGCTACGATTATTGCATTGGCAGGTATCGGTTTTATCTTATTATTCTCTCTTACAGCATTATTAGCTACACCTAAGTCTATAGCTGTTTTACCACTTGAAAACCTGACAGGTTCAGCTGAAAATGATTATATTATAGACGGTATACACAACGCATTAATTGGTGAACTAGGCCAGATATCGGCACTAAGAGTCATCTCACGCAGATCTACACTACGCTATGAAGACAGCGATATGTTAATTAAAGACATCGCTGAAGAACTGGATGTTAACACTATCATTGAAGGCTCAATACTATCAGCTGGCGATAGCATTCACCTGCTTATTCAAGTCATAAAAGTTGGCCGTAAAGAAGAACACTTGATGACATTAGACTTTCATGATAGTTTAGCCAATATACTGAGCATACAATCGAAGGTTGCACAAGCTATAGCTAAAAAAATAAGAGCTAACATCTCCAATAAGGAATACAAGCAAATGCAAAACACCCAAATTGTTAATCCGGAACTTTACAAAGCTTACCTTAGAGGAATGTATTTATTGCATCAGGGCAACACTGCAGATTTTGAAGAAGGTATCACCTACCTGGAAGAAGCCATTGAAAAAGATCCTGGTGATGCATTTGCTTATGCCGGTATGGCACTTGGCTATGCCACTATGGGCCATGGCCAGCTTGATGCTCATTCAGCGTTTTTAAAGGCTTTTAATGCTGCCAATAAAGCCATTAAACTCGATCCGACTCTTGACGAATCATACACTGCTCTATCTTTGTTGATTCTTTATCAGGATTGGAACTGGTCGCTTGCTGCATCATCATTCGAAAGTGCACTTGATGTCAATCCTAATAATGCTGTAGCTCATGCTCATTATGCGTGGTATTACGTACTCTTCAATAACAATAAGAAAGCCATTGAACATGCATACCAGGCAACTATACTTGATCCTCTTTCCGCTTCCTTTCATGCCTGGCTGGGACTAATATATGTCCACAACCATCAATTTGACAAAGCTGAACAATCTGCCCGCCGTGCTTTGGACTTAAATGCCAACGCCGCCTATGGTCAACTGATACTGGGCAGGTGTTGCCTTTACCAAAAAAAGTACCTTCAGGCAATTGCCTATCACGAGCGCTTGCCTAAAGGTATGTATTGGGATGCCCAACGTGCCTTTTGCTACATTGAAAGCGGGCAGCGAGAAAAGGCTTTGGAAATATGGCAACACTATGAAGCTTTAGCCCAAACTCAACCTATAAATTCGTGCTATAGAGGCATGATGGCTTCTAGCTTAGGCTTTAAAGACGATGCCTTTAAATATCTGAATGAAGCCATTGATGATAAAACATATCCCATTACCTATCTTAACTTTTACCCCCATAGTAAAGACATTAAAGATGATGTTCGATATATACATCTGTTACAAAAAATGAAACTTCCGTATACAAAATAGTAACACGAATACACATTTATTCCACAATATTACAATAAAAGTGCAGGCCTAAAGGTGACGTGCTACTAAATTACAATAACTGAAACATATCTACTCCTGATGTTACAATAACCTGCAACTTCACAGTTCAGTTAACACACCAATATGGTTGTAATTTGCATATTGAATCTAACAGTAAAACGTTCTTCGGTCTATTTGATTACTGTTGCTTTTCAATCAATTACTCATTTAATCTACAAGCCATGAAAAAGACATTGTTAACAATTGCCATGTGTTTTTTTGTTCTTGGCTTAGTTGCACAGGAAGAAAGAAACATCATGTTGAGTGACCAACAGGTTGTACCACCAAAATTTGCTGGTATAGAACCTGAGGTGAAAGAAGAAGTAAAGCAGTCGCCCATCTGCTGCTACCTTCAGGAGCATTTGGACATAGAAGTACCTGCTAATGGCATGCTACCAGAAGGTACCGTAGCCATAGAGTTTACAGTTAACTCTAACGGTACATTATCTAACTTTACGGTTGCCAATCGCGTAAACTACACTTTAGAACAAGCTGTTATTGAATGTATTAAAGAAACAGAAGGCATGTGGCGACCAGGTGAAGTAAATGGTCAACCATCACCAATGGAAAAGAGAGTGTATGTGCGGTTTGACAATCCTGACAATGAATCATTTGAACAAATAGCACGAGACCATTATTTGGTGGCTGTTAAACGATTCAAAAAAGGCATGTATATCGAAAGTAATCAGCTTCTTGCGAACAAGAAAAAAGTTCGTAAATCGCAGCGTCAGTTCAACAGTTCTATTAACCAACTGAATGCAGCTACTGTTTACATGCCTAACGATCCAACAATTGCCTTTTGGAAAGCACGCAACTACGAACAACTGGGTATGCACAAAGAGATGATTAATATGCTCGAAAAAAGAAGAGAGCTATTGAGCATGAAACTATCTGAGCGAGAACTGAAAAACCATTATGATTTGGCCATTATCACGCTTAAATAAATAATTGAATACGTGCCACAATAAAAAATCCCGCAAAATGCGGGATTTTTTATTGTTTTTTAGATGTATTTACTTCACCTGGAATTCAAATTCTACATCAGTTGGTGGCAGACACGTCTCATTATCACAACACATAAAAGTCAGATAGCCTTTAACAGTTGCCGGACGCTTTGTAATGCGCACATTATGCGTAATGGTTGCTTCGTGCTTAAAAAATGGCACCTCCATATCAAACACTTCATCGTGCTTTACAGTTGGCTTAGTCACTTCTACGGGCTTTTTAATTTCTTTGGCATTCTCCATGCCTTCAAAAGTAAACTCTGTGGCTACAGGACCGCCTTCTGGTACATTTACGCCGTAGGTTTTCCAGCCATCTTCAATAGTAGCATGCGCCACTACCTGTATTTCGTACTGGTTAACCTCTTTAATCTCAAACTTCCATTTTACAGGCTCTTTCACCTGCGCACTCACCCCTATTGCTCCAAAAATAAGGAGTACCATTAAGGCAAAAATGTTTCTTTTCATCATTGATTACTGTTTTTAATATGAAACCGTATTATCTTCAACTTATACGTTAGTGTAAATAGGATGTAACAAATATACGACCAAAATATCTTGTTAAAATCTCTTATAATGATTTTGGTTAAAAATCATATTTATCTTAAAGACACTAATACACGCGTTTTGGGTGACACAACTCTTTAAAAACTTACGATCCGCAATTAACTGCTCAAACTTGTTAATGCGATGTTAAACCCAGGGTAATCCAAATAAATAATTAAGTATTTCCAATTCTTATTAAAGCGAAATATGTAGCTTTATCATCGATAACTATTTTTTACAGACCATCAACAAACTAAAATTAATCGTAACATGAAACATTTATTATTGGCAGCCGTTGCCGTCTTTAGCCTGATGGCCTGCAACGGACCAGCTAAGAAAACCACCGAAACTCAAAACGAAACACAACAACTTAAATCAGTATCTGTTGATAACCTGCTTGCTCAAGCCGACAACCTAGTAGAGAAAACCATTAAAGTGAAAGGCCATGTAACACATACCTGTAAACACTCGGGCAAACGTTGCTTCTTGGTAGGCGACAATGAACAATTTACCATTCGCATAGAGGCAGGCGGAAAGATTACTGGCTTTAATCGCGAACTGGTTGGCAACACCATCGAAGTGGAAGGTGTTCTTAAAGAGCGTCGCCTATCTAAAGAGTATATTGACCAGATGGAGCATGAAGTTAATGAAAAGGTGAAGGAAGACGGATCGGCCGAAAGCTGTGCTACAGAGATCAATAACATTAATGATATGCGTAGCTGGATGAAAGCAAATAATAAAGACCATTATTCGATATACTTTATTGAAGGATTGAACTATGAAGTGGTCGAATAAAGCTGTTAGAAAATGGCTTCGCATCATCCACCGCGACTTAGGCTATGTAATGGTTGGCATTACTATTATATATGGAATTTCAGGTTATGTGCTCAATCATATGGATGGCAAAGACCCAGCCTATGAAACCATAGAAGGAACACTAATGCTGCCGGCTGGCTTATCAAAGACACAGGTAGAAACGGCATGGACATTGCAGACTGACTTGCCTGCCCTAAAACGCATTCTGCCTATTGACACTGAGCATTACCGGCTAATGCTCGATGGTGGGATTGGCGTTTACCAAAGTCACAATGGTGAGGTGGTGTATGAGCAGCACCGCAAAAAGCCTTTTATTTATTTCATTAACAAATTGCATTACAATAAAGTAGGTGGCTGGACCATTATGGGCGATATCTTTGCCTTTACGTTGATATTCTTCGCAATTTCTGGGCTGTTCATGGTGAAAGGACCGAAAGGACTGGCCGGGCGAGGTAAATACTACCTGCTGCTGGGACTGGCCATACCAATCATCTATATATTTATGCTATAGCAATATACATTAGCCTCATCATCAGATGGGGCTTCTCTTTGCTTCTAGTAACTCCGCATTTCAATATAATTCGGCCGTTAGGCCAACCATTGCAACATGCTTCCCAAAACACTAATTGAGCATTGGAACAATAGATTAGCAATTCAAAAACCCAGATGCAAAATTGAAAGGGCAGATACCCGAAGATATCCACCCTTTGCTTCTAATCACTACATTATTAACCTAAACCTACTCTACAATTATTTCATCAACAAACAACCAGGCTTTACTACCAGCGGCTCCATGCCATGGAGGCAGCATACCCTGATTAACCACAGTCACTTTTACATACCGGGCAGTTGTACCTGAGATATCCACCGTAAAATCCATCATCTGATCTTCACTCTGCAGTGGAATGTTATTAATGGTTGCTCCTGCTTCCGCAAAAAGCTCACCATCAAGCGATGTTTGTACCTTCACCTGCTGTGGTAAGAATATCCATGAGCCAGTCTGGTGCAGACAACCAACAGTCACCTTCGTTAAATCCTCAACCTTATTTAAATCGATAACTACATCCAAATCGTTTCCTTCAAAACCTTGCCAGTTGCCGTCATTAAAATTTCGGCTACCACGCAGGCTATTAACTAAGGTTATATCAGTAAGACCGGGATAATTATCACTTGGTTGCTTTTCATACTTCAATGGCTTTGCCGTAGCGAGATGCAAACTAAAGTTCACACGGGCATCCTTTCCGGCCTGCTTTCCATTAATGAATGAAGCAGCCACCACCTCAACCGATGAGTCAATATCAATGGCACCTGAGTAATGAATTGCTGTGAGATCTGGTGGTGTACCATCCAGTGTATAATATATATCTGCCTCCGAAATTTCTGTATTCAGCTCAAGCGCAATAGTTTTATTCCTGGCATTAAACACACTTTCGAATTGTACAGTATACATACTTTTGGCATAGTTTAAGCCCATGACATCATAGCTTTGTGTTATTTGCCCAATACGTGTTGTAAAATCATTCCAGTTACGCGTTTCGGCGTTTGTCCAAAGCGCTTCAGCCATAGCAGCCATGCGTGGAAATGTCATGTACTGCATATGTTCTTTTGTGGGCACATGCTCTGTCCATAAATTACCTTGTCCACCCAAAATATGTTTGGCGCTTTCAGCACTCAATTCTGCCGGAACAGGATTAAACTGGTACACTTTTTCTAAAGGAATGTAGCCATTGAAAGCTACAGGCTCTGTATCCATTGGCCCCTGATAATAATCAAAGTAACAATGCGAAGTTGGCGTCATAACAACATCATGACCGCTTTGAGCCGCCTCAATGCCACCATGAAAACCTCTCCAGCTCATTACTGTTGCATTCGGAGCTAATCCTCCTTCTAAAATCTCATCCCAACCAATTAAAACTCTGTCGTTGGCCATTAGGAACTTCTCCACCCGCTTAATGAAATAGCTTTGTAAAGCATGCTCATCGGCCAGCTTTTCACTTTTAATTCGAGCCTGACATTTAGCGCATTTTTCCCATTCAGCTTTATTGGCTTCATCACCGCCAATATGGATGTATTTTGATGGGAACAGCTCCATAACTTCGGTTAAGATGTCTTCAATAAACAGAAAGGTTTCATCCTTACCGGCACAATAAATATCAGTAATAGGCCATAAGCCTCCAGGTACTACATTAAAGGGTCCTCCTGTGCATGAATATTCGGGATAAGCGGCCAACGACGAGGTTGTGTGTCCCGGCATCTCTATCTCAGGCACAACTGTAATAAACCGCTTTTGTGCGTATGCAACTACTTCTTTGATATCTTCCTGTGTATAATAACCTCCGTAAGTGGCTTTCTCACCAGCTTGCATAGCCGGACGGGCATTCCAGGGCAAATGTTCACGGTCTACGCGCCAGGCACCCACTTCTGTCAGCTTCGGATATTTCTTAATTTCGATTCGCCAGCCTTGATCATCCACCAGGTGCCAATGAAATACATTTATTTTATGGAATGCCAGATAATCGATCAGCTCCATCACCTCCTCTTTGGTGAAAAAATGGCGCGATACATCGAGCATCATTCCACGCCAGGCAAACTGGGGGCTATCCTCAATACTAGCGCCTTTTACGGCATAACTAAACTGGTTCTTTTCTCCATCAACTAATAATTCAGGGCACATTTGAAGGAATGTTTGGAGCGCATAATAGACCCCTTTCGCACCGGATGATTCAACTGTAACGCCAGCGCTGCCTACTTCCAGTTTATAGCCTTCATCAGGTAACTGCCCATTAAAATTGATGGTAATATTAGACTTTGAAAGGGCATTATCCGTAATCTTCAGTTTATTTTTACAATGTCGGGCAATCCTCTCATTGAACGCTTCAATGCCCGGTAATAAATCCGCTTGCTCAATCACAATTTCCGTCTTATTGGTCAGAACAAAAGCATCGGAATGGTAATTGATACTATTGGGTAAAGGAATTAAAGGTGTTTTATCGGCCTCCTTATTGTTACATGCGACTAAAAACAGTAAGGATCCAACAAATAAAAGCATGTGCAATTGTTTCATGTTTCGGCGTATTTTAATTCATCATAAAATTCACCAAAAACAGATGCATGTAAAACCGCAGCGTGTTCAATTACTCTTATCGGTGTTCATAACAGGCATGTTTCCCCTTCAAAACATGTTCACGGCATTAGCACATATGTTTACACCAAGAGAATTTTAGTAAGACACCCAACCCACAAAAGAAGCCTTAAGAATTGATATAAAGGAATTTAATATATAACCTGTGGACGTTTTCGTGTTGAAGCCCATGTATTGTCCATTTGAAAGAGGTTATAATCGGGCCAGTTTTCAACTGCATCCAAACCACGGTCCATTACACGGGCAATATCATTGGCTAATGCAGGCCCTTTCCAGCTGCCGGTATTAAATAATACAACGTATGAAATTCCATTTTCTTGTCGGGCCATCAACGCCGAGGTACCGGCAAGGGTTCCTGTTCGAAACCAAGTATTGGAGCGTATACGACGCCATCCCAGTGGACCATATTTATTACTTTCATCATCCACCATCGTTTGGATACTTTCGGCACTCAGAAAATCAGGATAACTATCGAAACCATCAATTGACAACATCAGCTTCATCAGATCAGTTGAGGATGCAATCCATCCACCTGCTGCTCCTAAGGCATACATATCATTTCCCCCGTAGGTGCGCAGCACCTCACCCTCAGCACCTGTATGATCAGCCACCATAAATGTAGGGGTTGGCTCATAATACTTCACCTCTAACTCGGCACGTTCATGCAAATGACTTCCTCCAATACGCATATCAAATATACCCAATGGATACAGTAAGTTGGTTTGTATGTACTTTTCGTAATCCATACCTGAAGCATGACTGATTACCTCGCCCAATATCATATAACCCAGGTTGGAATAGTAGGATGATTCTCCAGGGGTAAAATGTAATCGTTTATTAAGTACGAAACGAATAATATCATTTTTGCTGACTGGCAAAGACTTGTTCAGCGAACTGGCCACAATAGTTGGCATAAACATCTGATCGCCCCATCGAGTAGTCCAGCCCCCACTATGTTCCAACAGATGACGAACCGTAATATCTTCCACCCGTTTATCACGATAATTTAAATAGATGGAGTCGTTTAAAATACCATCAGCCCCAAAGACTTTATCATCTAACGATACTCTTCCCTGCTCCTGCAAACGCATAATGCCTGCTGCAGTAATCAGCTTTGAAACACTTGCTATTCTAAAAAGGTGATGCGGTTCTACTACTATTCCTGACTCTTTATCGGCATAACCAAATCCTTTGGCATATACCAATTTTCCATCTCTGGCAACGGCCACAGAAGCACCCTCCAACACCTCGCGGCGCATAAAACGCTGCAATTGCTTCTCCAACTGAGTAAACTCCTCGTTATCGGATAAGTAAGCCGGTACGTGAAACGAACTGGCCTTGCTTCCTGGGGGATTAAAATCACTACCGTATGATTCGGTAACCGGGTTTATCATTGCTGATGAAACCCATAAACAACTTGTTATGGCAACTGCTGCCAGAGATTTATATAGTAACTTCATGTATTCAATGTCCAACCACGCAAAAATAAAGCTTTCTACTCAGTTTTAAAACTTTCAAACAAGTAATTCGAGAGTTATACGACTGAATTGGGCCGCTTTATGCATTAAAAAGGTTTGATGCTGCAACCAATTGCTTTTGTTAATGTAGGATTAATTGCCGTTCCTTTTTTAACAGCCTTAATAGCATTCTCCAGATATTTTAATTGAACCTCACTGGCATCCTGTGGACTATCATCAATAGCGCCAATATATCCTACTTTAAAGTTATCAGCACCGGATTTAAGAAGCAAAAACACATGTGGCGTTTTATTAGCTCCATAGGCTTTATAGATACCTTCATTGTCCAGCAAATAAGGAAACTCATAGCCTTTATCTACCATGTATGAAAAACCATCTTCCTTGTATTTAACCGAGTCATTGGGATTAATGGCTACCACCGGAAATCCCTGTGATTTATAAGCTGAGTGCAGCTGCTTTATACGCTCTTCGTAGAACTTGGCATAGGGGCAATGGTTACATGTAAAAATCAGAATAACCCCTTCCTGCTCGTTATAATCCTCTAATGCCACCTCAGTATAATCCGTATTCAGTAGTTTAAATTTTGGCGCAACATCACCAACCTGTACCTGCGCCATGGCAACCAAAGACAAGGCGAACATCAATAACAACGTGCTCATTTTTCTCATAACATATTTCATTAATGGTGAATAGTCTTAATTAATTCCTTCAATTCATGAAGGTTTAACTCCCCTTCATGGAAAACTGACGAACTGTTCTTATAGATCACTGTTGCCGGAATAGCGCCTGACCACGAAGGATGAATCAAATCCACCCAGTCATTCGGATTCCGTTCATTAAGCAACAACACCTCCTGTTCCATCTTTTTCTGACGGATAAAGGGTATTAAAGTTTTTTCCTTTTGCGATTTAAAATCAAGGCTGACCAGTAAAACTTTAAGGTGTTTCTGATTTTGATGAAGCTCATCAGCGCTAAAAACAGGTAACTCTTCAACACAAGGGCCACACCATGTAGCCCAAAAGTTGACGACATAAACACTGTCATTTTGCTGATTAACACGTTGCAGTAATTGCCTAACAGTCACCTCTTCTACCTGCTGACTATAAGCATGCGTAAAAAATCCAGTCAGCACAAATAAACTCAAAACCATCCGTTTCATATTTAAACAAACAGAAAGTCTTTTAGATGGTTCGAAGCTATGATGTTAACGCCTTGTTAAGAGATATAGCCAGGTAGCATATCGACTGATTAACAGAAGACACAATGGGTACACAATAACAGGCAGATATTGCGGTATCATCCAAAAGAATACAACAGGGATAGCTGCACATACTACCAGCATTGCCAGGTACAGTTTAAATACCTTTGACTTGTAAAACCATGAAGCAAAGAATGCTACAAACAAGTTAAAAGGCATGGCCCATAGTATATTGAAGTTTTCACCTGTTACACTGTGCCTTGATAGGAACCAAAGGAAGAAAATTAATGCACCAACGATACCAGTAAGCAATAAAAACAGCCGATTGAGGAATACCAATGGCTTTTTCCGCTTTAGCTCGGTGTAAGCAATAAACATTGAAAGAATAAACAGGAACCAAAACACCTGCGCTGGTGCAAATCCTCCAGGTGCAACGGTTGTTTTAATGGTTATTACGGGTATATCGGGCCCTAATAACCGTTTGGTGGCTTCATTGCTGACGCTGGCTGCTGCCAAATGCTGCTGCAAATAATCAGGCAAAAACATTTGGTTATACTGGCTGGCATTATCATCTGTTTTTAGGCCAAGAATAATATCCAGGCCATTGCTAATCCAGGGATATGCACCATTGTATAGATGCAACATTTCGCGATAGCTATATGATTGCACCTCTTTGGAATCATAAGTTAGCGTTCCATCAACATTAGCCTCTATAATATCACGGATGCGCGAAGCACAGTTATCAAATAAGAAATCATAACGATAATAGCGATTTTCCTCCTGTGCATTAAACAAAAGTGCGTCAAACAGTTTTTGTTTCTCCTTGTTACTCAGGTTTAGCTTATTCTCAACCACACTTTGCCCATAATAGGCATAGGCTCTTTTAAAACGCTCAAAACTATAATAGGTAAGCCAATAGTTTAGATCTCCCTTCGCAAACTTGAGGTAGAAATTTGGTGTATCAAAGTCAAAAGTACCATAGTTAAATACCTGATCATATCCGGTAACCGGATCATTCACTCTGATAGCACTGTGGCCAAACAGTGAATATAGCTGATCGCCGGGCGAGCAGGTTAATAATGAGATACTAGCTTCGTTTGATAACTGCTGTGTGGCTGACGTATGAAAAGTAAAACCCAGCAGTAAAGAGAGTATAAGGAGGTAACGCATTTTTTGTTTTTTTGTCGAAGATATAAAATTATCAGTGCCAAAAAACATCTTGCTGCTATCGAATATTGCTCAAGGGCTGTATCTTTGCGCCATGCATAAACGAAAAGAAGAACTAATATCGCTGATTGATGGCGAATGGGCAGGTGATTCATTTAAAAACCTGGCTAAAGAACTATACCAATCATCAGATGATATTCAGATTCTTTTTGAATTAAACGAACATGCAGATAGTAAAATCGCCTGGCGTTCTGCCTACCTGCTTGACTTGACTCATGACATAGACGTGCATGTGCTGGATGACTATCTGGAGCTGATTTTGGAACGCACCCCACAGCTTACTAATCAAAGCATCAGACGGCACTACCTGAGAATACTTACCCAGCACGATATTAGCGAAAAAGCTGATGGTAATTTGCTCAATTGTTGTTTTACCTGGCTACAAACCGAGGAAACACCCATAGCCGTTAAAGCCCATTGTATGCAAATCATTTATAATTTAACCACCACCTATCCTGAACTTATTCCCGAACTCAAAGCTGTACTCGAAAACCTACTGCCATACGGCAGTAAAGGAGAAGTCAACCGGGCTAAGAAAATTTTAGAGGCGATCGCCTGAAATCAATTGGCCTTATCGCCGTTGTTGAGCAGTTTATCCTCCCACTTTTTGGCAAAATCATTTAAGAAAGGTATAGATACACCGACGATGAAACGCCAGCGATTCCAATGAACATCAGTGTAAGCGTCCGGATCAAAGATACCGGAATTGCCATCCTCGGGAAATACCAGCGAGCGCTTAATCCGGTAGTCGGTAGTTGCCAGCGAAGCACCTAAAGTAATATCTGCTCTTTTGAGGTGCATCACCACTCCACCCCCAAAATGGTTAATATTGCTTTTAAAGGTAGATGCATAGGTTTTGGCCCTGAATATATCTCCTTCGTTTACCGTTGCCGAAGCCGCGGAAAAATCTGTTGAATAACTGATATACCCATAAAGAGCATCGCTAAACACAAAATTATAACCAATACCAAAGTTGAGCACCGGCTTCAGCTTATCAACCAAAACTGCCTGATATTCTGTATTGGTACTCTGACCGGTAAACGGTTCACTGGTCATCAGTGTATATTCACTTATAGCCCCAAAATACTCGGCGCTGGCATGAATTGAGTTACGTTTAATATTAACTCCCACACCACCAGCTATCGAGAATGGTGTTTTATAGGTCATATCCAAATCATTTTGCTTATTGCGCTCATAAATGGGATTAGCCTCATTAATACCTGTATAAACGTAGTCGTAGTTAAAGGAGCCATTACCCGATAGAGAAACCATTGGCGTCGTTATGGTAATCCCACAGGTTATAGGGTCGAGATTCCAAGCCAAGCCAATCTTCCATAGCACACCGGCGTGCGAAAAACTATAGCTATTATTGTTTTTATACGATTCAACATCCTGAGCTTCGGTATAGGCATATATCTGCGTTTCATCCAGTGCATTCTGCTTGCGAATGGTCAAAAAATTAGATAAGCCAATGCTAAATCGCTCGTTGGGGGCAAACGACCAACTGAGACCAAACCATTCTTCGTTAAACTTCTTTTGAAGGTAAACATCACCACTAAAGTACTCCTCACCAGGTAATATTGGCAGAACATCGCCATAAGTGCTGCTGCTTTCCGTGAGGCTGATATCCATATTACGACGCCCTAAAAAGGAGTAGGCAAAAGAGTGCTTATCCCACCCTTTAACGCGGTAGGTACCAGCCAGCAAACTGGGCGCACCACCAAAAGACGACTGCCTTTTAGGTGACGTGCGTTCACCATTAGTATTTGTATCAAAAGCGTATGAACTAAGCTGATACACTTTACCACTAATTAAAAAGGCATTTTCTTCGATAAAACTCAAGCGGGCCGGATTGTAATATACGGCTCCTAAATCCTCAACACTACCATACACCGAGTTGCTCAGCAACATAGAGCGCGTACCATATTGTTCGGTCCAGTAATGGGCATCCTGGGCACTAGCGCTAGCCAAAATAATACTTAAAATAATCAGTAGTCTTACTCTCATAGAATAGGTATAGTAATTAAACAAATAACAAATTAGCCATTTAAAATGAGAAAAACATATTTCAAAGTTAAACGGCCTTTTGATAATCGAGGTTGATATATTTAATTTCTCATAATAAACAATAAAAACTGACAAAAAGCATGAAATAACCCAGTCGTTGATTACCTTTTGTTACTTTTGTGCCGCGCAACAGAAACTTTATTCATGTCGAAACAGGCACAAAATGTAAAAGAGCTGGAATTTGAGAAGATTCCAAAGCTCCTTTGGAGGTACTTTTTGCCAGCCTTTGCAGGTGTCATTATCAACTCTCTTTATAACATTGTCGACCGCATTTTTATCGGGCATGGCGTGGGAGCCATGGCTCTATCGGGCCTAAGTGCTGTATTCCCTATCATGGTCATCATGATGGCTTTTGGTATGCTGATAGGCATGGGAGCCGGTGTGCGGGTCTCTCTAAACCTGGGTAAAAAAGACTTTGACCGGGCTGAAAAAGTGCTTGGCAACGCCTTTGTACTCATGGTGATGGTTGCCTTGTTTATTATGTTTCTTGGGTTTACAATTAAAGATCCATTGCTTCGCTTTTTTGGTGTTAATGACGAAACCTTCGACTATGCCAATGAATATCTTAACATCATATTATTTGGATCGGTATTTAATATTGTTGGCTACTCGCTGAATAACCTGATACGCTCTGAGGGCAGTGCAAAGGTAGCCATGGTATCAATGCTCATCAGTGCCGGCTTAAACCTGATATTGGACCCGATATTCATATTTGGCCTTAACATGGGTGTCGAAGGAGCCGCCTATGCCACAATTTTATCGCAGCTGGCTTTATGTATTTGGGTCATTGCGCATTTCAGAAGCCGGCGTTCGGTTATACGGCTTAGAGTACGCAACTTTAAGCTCAACAATGAGATTATCTGGTACATCATCTCCATCGGCTTTGCTCCATTCTCGATGCAAATGGCTTCAAGCCTGGTGTTCGGTACTTTTAATGTGCAATTGGTGAAATATGGAGGCGATCTGGCGGTTGGTGCCATGGGTGTGATCATGAGCGTAGCCATGCTGCTCGTAATGACCGTTATTGCCATTAATATGGCCGCCCAACCCATCATAGGGTTCAATTATGGGGCTAAAAACTATCGCCGTGTGAAAGAAACATTGGTTATAGGACTGATATTTGCCACCATCATTTCCATACTGGGATTTGCCTTGAGCGAATTATTTCCGCGTACCATTATTAAAGCCTTTAACAACAACAGTCAGGAGCTGCTTGATATTGGCACACGCGGATTAAGACTCTTTTTGCTGGCTCTGCCACTGGTTGGATTTCAGATTATAACGGGTAACTATTTTCAGTCGACCGGAAAAGCCGGTTTGGCTGCGCTAATCTCCTTACTTCGTCAGGTGATTGTGCTGGTACCTATTTTGCTGATATTGCCCAAGCACATCGGCCTTAATGGCGTATGGCTGGCCGGACCGATTGCCGATACCGTATCGGCTCTGATTACATCAGTATTTCTAATTTACGAGCTTAAGCGCCTTAACAGGGCCATTGCATTTGGGCAAAAAGAAAGCTGATAGTCACCAGGGACTACCAGCTTGATATATGATGTATTGGTTTTAATGCTAGTTATCCAGCTTTTCGATATTCTTCTGAATCTTTTTAATAGCCGACTCGATTGATTTTTCTGGTTCAATCACATTATAGGCTCCCCAGAAATCAGCATCAGCAAAGCCCATTTCGGTATCACTCATCACCACGCTCTTCTTCATACGCTCTGTACCTTTAAAAGCTTTCTCACTTGTTCTTTCCCAATCGGTAATAGCCATTTCAATACCGGTATGGTAAACAGTGTTAAACCACTTTTTCTTCCAATCCACCTTAAATGTTATCTCACCACGCGAGTAACCATAGATCCACTTACCACCTTTCTCTCGGTAGGTCACCAGGTAAGACGCTTTAGTGGGATAAACATCGGCACCGGCAGGCTTACGCTTGATAAACATCTCACCTACTGCTCTTTTATCCTCAGTATTTACATTGTACGATGCACTTACAATAGCCATAGTTTCAGAGTCGATGTATAAACTGCCGTAGAACAATGGTTCAGGTACCCAGTCTTTCTGCTTGAAATTTAAGATATACAATATGCGATCGTCCTGACGGGTGATATTGGCAATCTCAAAATCATACTGGTCAAGTAAGTCGTATCGTAAAATCATATACGGACTCTTCATAATATCCAGCATCAATGTTGAATATGGGCCGCCCTGCAATTTGAACAATACGGTATCCAGCTTACTGTAATCAACGCTCTTACGTCCCTTCAGCAGCTTCACTGCATCATCTTTATGGTTTGAATAGCCTTGCTTATACACTTCCACTACAGCTTCTGATAAAGATGCATAGTTGCGGCGCTTACGAATTGTCTCGCGGTAAAAAGCAGTCATTTTATTCTCATCCTGCGAGTAATTGTCTTTTCGATGATTCAAAACTGCCTCAATGAGTAGGTTAGGATCCTTGGGAAACACTGTAATGGCATCCAATGACACCGTTAGTAGTTCCAGCTTAATCTTGTTTTTGTCGTCTTTAAGAGAAGCAATAGGTACTGACTTCTTTTCATAGCCGATGTATGAGAAGGTCATATTCTTGTTCAGCATTTCGTTGGGCACTTTTAGTGCAAAACTACCTTCGGAATTAGTAACTGTTGCTATGTTCGTTCCTTCAATGGTTACGTTGGCAAATACCAGGTCGTCGCCACTGTTTGCATCCACAACTTTTCCTTTGATTTCTTTATAGGTGCCTTCTTCAAAAACCCGCTTCTCTTTTTTTACCACTCCCTGGGCCATAAAAGAGATGGAGAGCATTCCTGCCATCAAAATCCAAAAGAAACGTGTGCTTAATCCAATTGATTGACTATTTGCTTTCATGATATTTAGGTTTAATTGTTTATTTATCGCATTGTCATCATAAGGACAGCTCATGTGTTTTTTTACCCTTATCGAAAATGGATTTTTTTTAAAAAATAAGTCAGAAGACAGAGGACGAGGACGAAGAAAAATAACACTTTAATTTGTACGTCATAAGATTCGCTAGCTATCTGCCATAAGCAATTAGCCTTTTAATTAGCATCCCTGAAAAAGCTAACAACTAGCCTCTGGCAGACCTTCACAATTGATGATAATCATCTTTTCGCATCGCCATTATACCCCCTAAACATATGTGCTTCTCATTTACTTTCCTTATTTTGCGGCACTAATAATTAACACACAACGATTAAACCATGAAGAAAGTATCTACCAAACTGCTGTCACTGGCCTTAATGCTATTGACTGTAATGACTTCTTTTGCTCAAAAAGAGCGCTCTGAGATTGAAGACAAATACAAATGGAATTTCACTGATTTGTATGAAAGTGACCAGGCCTGGTCGGCTGCTAAAGATAAGTTGGCTCAAGAAATGGAAAAGGTGAGCAGCTACAAAGGCCAGTTGGGCACATCTGCCGCCAGCCTGTTGAATTACATGCAATATTCAGAACAACTGATGAAGGAAGGCTACCGCCTTTACATTTATGCTTCACTTAAATCGGATGTTGACCTGCGCGATGCAGATAACATGGGTCGCGTGAAGGAAATCCGCCAGGTTTTTATTGAATATGGTCAAAAAGCCTCGTTTGTAACACCTGAGCTGGCTGCTATCCCTGAAGCTACCATGAAGCAGTTTATTGCAGAGGAACCAAAACTAAAAATTTATGAGATGGGGCTGATGGATGTGTACCGCATGAAGATGCACACCCTGTCAGAACTGGAAGAAGCTGTGATGGCTAAAACAGGTATGATCACCGGTACTGCTAATGCGGCATTCAGTGTATTCAGCAACGCCGAAATGCCACGTGCTACCATTATGATGGATGGTAAAGAAACCGAACTGACACCTGCCAGCTTTAGTGTTGCCCGCTCATCGGCCGACCGTGAGATGCGTCAGGAAGCCACCAAAGTATACTGGGACAACTACCTGAAATACGAAGGTACCTTTGGTGAAATGCTGAACGGTCAGGTTAAAGTGAACGTTTTCCGTGCCAAAGCCCGCAACTATAATTCGGCATTAGAAGCAGCCGTTAAGCCAAACAATATTCCGGTTGAAGTATACAAGTCGCTGGTTGAAAATGTGAATAATAATCTGGAGACGTTCCACCGTTACCTGGCGCTTAAGAAGCGTATGCTTGGTGTTGATGAGCTGGTGTACTCGGATATGTATGCGCCAACCGTAAAAGGTGTTGAACTGAAATACTCGTACGAAGAAGCACAGGAGCTTATCCTGACATCATTGAAACCACTGGGTAAAGAGTATGTAGAAGTCGTTGATAAAGCATTTAACAGCCGCTGGATTGATGTGTATCCAAACCCTGGTAAACGCAGTGGTGCCTATTCAAACGGTGGCGCCTACGACGTGCACCCTTACATTTTAATGAACTACACCGACCAGTATAACGAGGTGAGTACCCTGACTCACGAGCTGGGACATACCATGCACAGCTATTTCTCAAACAAAACACAGCCATTTGCAACAGCCGACTATGCTACTTTCGTAGCGGAGGTAGCCTCTACCTTCAACGAGGTATTGCTGAACGACATGATGCAGAAAAAACTGAAAGACGATGATTTACGTCTGTCTTTATTAATGAGCATGCTCGATGGCTTTAAAGGCACCTTGTTCCGCCAGACACAATTTGCCGAGTTTGAACTGGCTATACATGAAGCAGCCGAAAAAGGCACACCTTTAACAGGTAAAGTGTTAACACAGATGTATGGCGACATTACCCGCAAATACTACGGACACGATAAAGGTGTGTGTACCGTTGAAGATAATATTGCGGTTGAATGGGCTGCCATTCCTCACTTCTACATGAACTTTTATGTGTACCAGTACAGTACATCTTTTGTGGCCTCACAGGCTTTAGCAGCTAAAGTGCTGGAAGGCGATAAGGAAGCCACTAAGCGTTACATCGAGTTCCTGTCATCAGGTGGCTCGGATTACCCAATCGAATTGCTTAAAAAAGCCGGTGTAGACATGACTTCATCAGAACCGTTTGATAAGGCCATTGAGGCCATGAACAGCATCATGGACGAGATTGAAGCTATTTTGAACAAGAAAAAATAGGCATTTACATGCTATATTATTGAAGGCTGCTCCACTCTGGAGTGGCCTTTTTTGTTATCAGTCACTCCGCTGCCGCACAAATCCTCTCGTGTGGTTCCCTTCGCTCGGCGAAGTTTGCAACTTCGTCACACCAAACAAGTAGTCTCTGACTACAGAACATATTTGCATTAAAAAGCCACGCTATTGCTAACGCGACTTTCAATTATCAATTACATGTCTGCTTAGTAATGTCAGTTGCAAACTAACATTTATATACGACATAGTTATAAACTATGGCGAGCAGGGGATTTTTACTTTTTATATTCATGGTGTAATTAGAACTGTTACTAACACAAGAAATATACTCCCAAGAATATACAATAATGCCAACTTTCCTTTGTGCGAAGAGGAATATTCTTCTATTAATTTTAAATACCTATTCTTGTGTAAAATAGCATAGTAATTAACTATAGCAAAAGGTAATCCAAAATTTAAAAAACCTCCGATTGCACTTGATAAAATATTATTAGACTTAAATGTTAGCAAATATTTATGCGTATCAATATTGAAATATTCAAGCCATAATAATACCACAAAGAAATTCAGCGCTCCAGCAACAGTCAATAGAAAAAATACATTTGATTTCCAATTAGGTTCTTTATTCTTAAATCCTTTTGAGTTTTCAATTGCATCAACCCAAATCTGATAATATAAATTTTTCATTCTTTAATATTTTTTACCATCCAAAAGCTATATCATACATCCCTGTAGCTGGGTTATATACTCCTTCTAATGGATAACTATTATTAATGATATTATCTTGAATCTGATTCATATTTGGAACAGCTACAAAATCATACCACATGCTGCCGCACAAATCCTCTCGTGTGGTTCTCAACTCCCGTGCAAAACAACCTTCAGCGCAGCCAATCCCTTAACGTAATGTAAATGCTCATACCGTCAAATATAACAAAAGCTATCCTAAAAAATAGAGCAGCTTTTGTTGTTATCTTATTTGTACTATACTAAACCACGCAAAAGGATTACTCCGGGAGCGGCGTACTTTACCATTACTCCTCATACATCATTTTGCGGGTCATACCACCGTCTATCACCAGGTTAGTGCCATTTATAAAAGTGTTTTCTGGTTGTGTGAGATACATACAGGCCCTGGCAATATCAGCCGGCCGGCCTACCCGTCCTGAAAAGTGTTGTGCATGGTCTTTAGCGCGCAGTTGAGCGTAATCACCTGTTTCTATCCACCCCGGACTAATGCAGTTAACCTGTATGTTATCTGTTGCCATTGAAGCGGCCAAAGCATGAGTCAGGGCAATAATACCACCTTTAGAGGCTGCATAGGCTTCACTGTTGGGCTCCGACATCAAAGCCCTTGTGGAAGCAATGTTTACAATGGCACCTCCTTTATTTGGCCGCATCAGCTTAGCTGCTTCGCGTGCACATAAAAAGGTACCTCGCAAATTTGTGTCAATCACACTGTCCCATTCATCCACTGTTATTTCATAAGGTGATTTAAAGCTGGTAACACCGGCATTATTGATTAATATATCAAGACAACCATATTGATTCTTTATGCTATCAAATAAGTTCACAATTTCATTTGCCCGGCTAATATCCGCCTGATATACCGCTGCTACTCCCCCATCCTGATGGATCATATCTGCGGTATTTGCGGCCATCTCCCCAGTTTTATCCACCACCAAAACAGTGGCCTGGCAACGGGCATAACTCCTGGCTATCTCTCGCCCTATACCAGATCCTGCGCCGGTTACTAATACAATTTTATTTGCAAAACTATGTATCATCGTTCCCATTTTACTGCTCCATGCCATTCAAACCCAATTCAGCAGCTACCTGCTGCATGCCTTTGATTGTTTCTTCAATCAGCTCCTCAATTGGCATATTCAATAGCTCGGCCCCCTTGGTAATAATCCCACGGTCAACCTTAGCTGCAAAACGCTTATCTTTCCAACGCTTCTTAACTGATTTAACGCTTAAGGTGTGAATACTCTTATCAGGTCGCACCAATACAGCTGTGGTTACCAATCCGGTCAGTTCATCGCAGGCATAAAGCACCTTTTCCATGGTATGCATTGGTTCAACATCGGTACATATACCCCAGGCGTGACTTAAGATGGCACGGATATAATCATCGGGCCAGTTGGCTTGCTTCAATATCTCTTCTGTTTTAAGGCAATGCTCATCCGGATACATTTCATAGTCGAGATCATGTGCCAGCCCAATTATCCCCCATTTCTCTTCATCTTCGCCATATAGCCTTGCAAAATGGCGCATCACCGCTTCAACAGCCAGGCCATGGCGGTACAGACTATCGGTTTGATTATAGGTGCGAAATAATTCAAGCGCTCGTTCTCTCGTAGGAATTGTTGTCATAGTTCTGATGTGTTTGAATGATTGTTGAAAATAACAAAAATCATTGGTGTACAGTTAAAATCTATAAATAAGCCCAGGGTATTACCTGTAAAACTAGTATTAGATATTACACGCTATTTTAACCACAGCTATCTCAGATTAAACAGATTTTGGGAGTTTCCGAAAATCAAAAAATCATAATAATAAACTTATAATTCATAATAAAACTCCTCTCCTCAATCCTCTACTTCAAGGAGAGAAAGCCACTACTAAACAAAGATATCCTCATGCATAGGAGATAGTTGTCTTTTTATATAATGTCACCTTCTCCTTGAGGAGGATTTATTCCGCCAGAGCGGAAAGGCTGGGATGAGGTGATGAATTTATAGATTATTAGTATAAAAAAATGTCTCTCTTGATTTTCGGACATCCTCTTTGTGATAATCCGTGTAATCTGTGGTTATAAAAAATTTTTAGCGCTTAACGCAACATTAAGTTTTTTAATCGACTAACTGCATCAATAACGCAAATTGTTTCACTTTTAGGATTTAAAATTTATTGTAGTCATGAAATTAGTGGATAAAAGAGGGAATTTAATCAATCTATATTTTAAAGCACAATCCCTGCCTTTGGTCCGCACCATCATTTCATTAACTTCCGTTGCGTAAACAAATAATATTCTGCATATTCGCTAAGGAATTAGTTACGCCAAATCACCATTATTTTGAAGTACCATCCTAAATCCATAAAGAATAATCTGGCCCTTACCATGGGCTTATTTGTGATGCTCACGGTAATGGCACTGGGCTGGGTGCATTATTATGCGGTGCGTGCTTCTATCATGGACGATGTTTATAAAAACGAACTCATCACCGACCTGAAAGCCCATCAAAGCAACCTGCTGATTATACTGGAAAAAGCCATTGAAACATCAGCTACCATTGCCGATGATCCCGCCTTCATTCAGTGGTTTAGCGGAATGAATGATAGTCCCGAAATAAAGCAAATTGCATTGCAGAAGTTAGACTTCCTGCATAAAAATCTGGGTTATCCGTCTGTTTTTGCAGTAAGTAATACCTCCAATGAGTATTGGTGCGAAGATTTTAGATTGCTCGATGTGGTTTCTGAGGACGACCCTGATGACAGCTGGTTTTTTGAAACACTGCGCCATACGCGCAAAAGCACACTCAACTTTGACTATAATAATGTGCTAAAGCAATCCATGCTGTTTGTGAATGTGATTATGGGTGATACCCATCAACCGATAGGCGTAGCTGGTGTAGGTATTGATCCGAGTATTCTTATCAAACAGTTTGAACAAAACAAACCATCGTCCAACACCCTCCTCTGGTTAGTTGACAACAAGGGTAAAATACTGCTTTCTGAGAATACCGAGGAGATTAACACCAGCCTGACGGGTCTGTTTGAAGCCTATGTGGTGGATAGCATATTAAACAGCCTGGGAGAACAGATTATACGCGAGGTGCATTTCAGTAATGAAAAATATGAGCTGGCTACCATGCCCGTTGGTGCTGCCGATTATAAGGTGGTAATGATTATACCTCAAAGCGACCTGCTGGAAATATTAGATGTCATTGGGTATAATACCGTATGGCTCACCATCATTATGCTGATATTAACCCTCATTGTAGCATCGTGGCTGGCACAAAATATTTCAAGACCCATTGTTCACCTCACACAGCTGTCCAGCCAGTTGGCGCACTCAAAACTGGATGTTACAGTAAAAGAAAAGCTGGTTAATCGCAACGATGAAATTGGTCAGTTAGCCAAAGAGTTTGCCAGCATGCAGAAACAGCTATCGCTGGTAATAAAACACCTGAACACCGCCAATGCTGATTTGGAAAAGGAAAAAAGTCAGCTAAAAAGCATCAATATTGAATTGAATACTGCCATTGAAAAGGCATCGGAGAGTGAAAAGCTGACCAAAGCATTTATGGCCAATATCAGTCATGAAGTGCGCACCCCAATGAACAGCATCATGGGCTTTGCTCAATTGCTGCATGCCGAACTGTTGGACAATAATGAGCTCAGGCCCTTTGCCAACCTAATTGTTGAGAATGGTCATCACCTGCTGGCTATCCTCAACAATATCATTGAGGTAGCTAAGATGGATTCAGGCGTTACAAAACCGTCGCCCAGCAATTTCTCAGTTAATCATATCATTGAAGATGGCGTCAAGCTCTTTTCTTATGGTTTAAAAAGCAATATCCAACTCATCAACCGGGCTGACTCTTCTCCACCTGAAACCTTTATTGTTTCTGATGAATTATTGGTACGACGGATATTAAACAACCTTATTTCCAATGCTATTAAGTACACTCAAAAAGGGACCATTGAAGTCGGGTTTACAAAAACAGCCAAAGAAATAGTACTGTTTGTGTCTGACACAGGTATTGGCATCGATAAAAAAGACCAGGAGTCGATTTTTAAGCCGTTCTGGCAAGCCAGCAATTCGAGCTCCATAAACGAAGGTGCAGGTCTTGGTTTGGCCATCTCAAAAAAAGTGGTGGAACTACTTAATGGCCGAATATGGCTGGAAAGTGAACCAGGTAAAGGCTCGGTATTCTATTTTTCGTTGCCTGTATAAAAAACTCCCCTGACATTCTATTCAAAATACCAGGGGAGCATACTAATCCTATGAAAAGCAATTTCATTTACTGCTCTATTGGCTGATTACTCTCAATGGCTTTATTGGCATCTTCGGCCAATCGCATGATAGTTTTTACAACATCAGGATGTTGCTCTGCAACGTTTATCGTTTCCCCAATATCTGATGATAAATCATATAAATGAGGTGTTGTTAGTTCTCCTGTCCAGTGTTTACCAGGCAGTATTAATTTCCAGTTTTTATATCGCACACTCAACAAACCGCCGGTTGCCCTGAAGCCGTATATAGCCTTATGAGGCGATTTTGCACCCTTTTCTCCCTTCATCAATGGCAGGATATTTTTGCCATCGATCACGCGGTCATCAGGCACATCTGCCCCTGCTATGCGTGCCATTGTGGTAAATAAATCCATAGCGGCAATTGGCTCATCACAGGTCGCTCCGGCAGGAATATTCCCCGGCCATGTCATGATGCAGGATACGCGAATGCCTCCATCGTATCGCTCCTGGTATTTTCCTTCGCGCAGTACATGCTTACGCTCAGGATTGGTAAAACCAAACTTGCCATAGCAATTCTCCAGTTCCTCATCGCGGTGCACCAGCGGACCATTATCAGACGAAAACACGATGATTGTATTGTTCTCGATGCCCAGGCGCTTTAAAGTATTCATAATGATGCCCACCGAACGGTCAAGGTATTCCACCGCATCGCCAAAGGCCGCAGCCTTACTCTGACCTTCAAAACCTTTCGGTACAAACCAGGGCGTGTGCGTTTCAATATTGGCGTACTGCAAATAAAATGGTTTTTTATCTTCCTTAACCGAACGGTAAATAAATTTACACGCTTCACGGGTAAATAGGGCCGGCAATTCGGCCAAATCGTTGTTATCACAACGTTTAATCACCTGTGCCTGCTCAATAAGCGGAATAGCCGGATCGCTTACCCCATTAGGCCGCCAGCCACTATTACCAATCCGTTCAGGTCCATGATCATTCGGGTAAGGAATACCCAGAAATTCATCAAAACCATGCACGCAAGGCAAATATTGTGGCAGATGCCCCAAATGCCACTTACCGTATAAACCGGTAGTGTAGCCTTGTGCCTTCAACAGCTCTGCAATGGTCGTCTCCATTTCATCCTCCAGGCCATGCTTTGAATGAGGGAACAACACGTACAAGCCTTGTCCCTCATTAATCCTTGGCGCGTATCGGCCGGTTATCAAAGCAGCTCGCGAAGGCGTACAGGTGCCGTGTGGGGCATAAAAACTGGTGAATTTCATGCCTTTAGCCGCCAGCTCATCCAGGCTGGGTGTTGAAATGTCCTTGGAGCCAAAACAACTTAAGTCATCGTAACCCACATCATCCGCTAAAATATGGATGATATTAGGCTGTTTGACAGGCTCTTTGCCATACGCCGACAGGCTTGTCAGGCTTATCATGACACTTGCCAGTATTACATATTTTATTCTGTTCATCGTCTGTTTACTTTTTTTGATATTCGGGATTATGGATGGTTGGCACATGAGCATCAGTCTCATTAAGCCAATCAACCAGTTGTTTATTCAAGGCTTTTGCCACCTCAGGATATGTATTCACCAGGTTGGTACTTTCACCCGGATCATCTTTCAGATTGTACAACTCCATCTCATTGTCTTCGTAGTACACATGTAACTTCCAGTCTCCTTTTATAACGACTGAACCGGGCGTTGTCCGGAAATGAGGATCTCGTGCCTGATCCGTTTCAGGATTAATGGCCTGCAAATAAATGGGAAAATGGAAAAATAGCGCTTTTCGTTTCAAGCGCTTATTTTTTGTGATCAATTTCACCAGTGATACGCCATCCAATATCTGCTTAGTATCCGGTTTGACACCCGCAATAGCCATAAATGTCGGGTAAAAATCGAGGCCAGACACTTGCTGGTCTATCACTTTACCAGAGGGAAATCCGGATGGCCATCGCATAATAAGTGGTTCCCTGATACCTCCTTCGTAGTATGAGCCTTTCCCTGCCCTGGCAGGGTATTGTGACGAGATATTAGCGATACCTCCATTATCTGAGAAAAATACAACCAGGGTGTTTTCTGAAATACCACAATCATCAAGACAAGCAAGCAGTCGCCCTACATTATCATCCATGGATTCCACCATTGCGCCATATACCGCATGATTACGCCCTTTGCATCCTGGCTTTTGCTCGTACTTTTTAATGAGCTTGTCTTTTGCCTGCAGAGGCGTATGAACCGTATAGTATGGCAAATAAAGGAAAAATGGTTGTTCACTTTCTGCAGCGCTGCTTTTGATAAAATCAATGGCTTCACTTGTGAGCCGGTCAGTCAGATACTCGCCATCAGGACCATCTTTCAAAGCAGCATTCTTATATGGACTGAAGTAAGACTTAGGGTGACCAGCATGCGAACCACCAATGTTCACATCAAATCCCTGCGAACAAGGATCTTCCCCCAAATGCCACTTGCCCATTGAAGCAGTGGTATAACCCGCTGACTTCAGTTTTTCGGCTATCGTTACTACACTGTCAGCTAATACAGTATTATTCACAACTGGTATGAGCTTCCGGTTAATGGACTTGCCCCTTTCCGAGGAGCCAACGGTATATATACTATGCCTTGGTGTGTTTTGACCAGAGATAATACAGGCCCTGCTTGGCGCACAATTGGCAGCGGGTGCATAGGCGTTATTGAACATGACTCCTGTCTCAGCCAGGCGGTCAATATGCTTTGTTTCAAAATAGTTGGAACCACGATAACTCACATCCTGCCAACCTAAATCATCCACAAGGATTAAGAGAATATTAGGCTTACTTGCTGATTTGGGCTTAATAGCACTATAACTTTTGAATGTTGTTAAAACCAACAGTGATGCAAGGACTACAAACGTTTTTAATTGCATGTTCTATTTATTTCTGTTTTCAGCTAAATTGTCTCCCTCGTGCTGTTGCAACCCGAGGGAGACAGATCCATTCTCACATACTAATATATCAACTCAAACAATTCTGTTATTCCAGGAATATCTTTTTTACAAACTCTCCTTTTGTACTATCAAGCACCTGTACAACCACCAACTCCTTTTGTCGGGATGATAGTGAAATAGTGGATACGCCTTCCTGAATAATTTCCTTTTTCAACATCTTACCAGCTAAACTATAAACACTTACCTGTGCTGACTTGCTACCCAAAAGCTCAAGCTGAATATGGCCACCTCCGAGCACATGCAATTTTACCCATTGCTCTGCAGCGGATTGTTTAATAGCTGTTGAAGTGGCTGCCAATTGGGTTATATCACCACTACTCAATGCAGAACTATATATTCTGACATCAGCCATCTGCCCAACAAACCTGCGTCCCATTTGATCGTTTCCAATGGTTACATCGCCTTGTGCCACAGTATTGATTGCCACACTCGATGGATAGGTAACTTCCTCAATGCCATCAACAAACAGCTTTACATCATCAACTGTTGGACTGCAATCATCGTCAAACACGCACGCCACATGATGCCATTGACCATCAGCCACATTGGTACTACCGATGATATTACCGCCACCGGGCTCCAGGCGTAAAACGCCAGTTGTCTCAAGGCGGAATGCCCATTTAGTAGATGTGGCTGCTTTACCCCACGCAGCTATGGCCTTGCTGTTAGTCGATGTCTTAATCCAGGCACTAATGGAACGGGCATTGGTTCCTTCTTCACCACTGTATCCAGATACTGCAATTTGTGCACTGCCATCAAAGTCAGCAACTTCTCCATGCTTCGAATCAGCAATAAAGTCAACGCCAGCATTCAATCCATCCCGATGGTATAATGAGGCATCCTGTGCATCTCCATCAAACTGATAGTGCACCTGCAGATCGCCCCCTTCAGACGCCACAGTTATATAATTAGTAAACGTTTTTGTATCAGTCCCGGCACTATTGGTAACCGTTAGACTTACCTCATAAGTTCCCGGAGCATCATAGCGTACCAATGGATTAATGTCCAGGCTGGTAGCCGGTGAACCTCCTTCAAACTGCCACAGATAACTCTGTAGATGCTGTGTACTTAAATCGCTAAACTGGATGGTACTGCCCACCACCGCATTCACATAATTGGCTTCAAAATTAGCGACAGGCGCTTCAACAGCGACTCCATGCAGTGGCGAACGCCAGAATCCACGACCATCGGTGGACACGGTAATCAGGCTTTCGTCACGAGTATCACCATAGTAAATATCCATACCCGACACCCGAACCGCCGGTAAACCATTGGAAAAGTTAATCCAGTCAGACATGCCGGATTCTTTATAAAACACGCCTATATCGGTTTCTACATAGATGCCCTCATTGGCTGTCTGATCAATCGTCATCTCCAGTAAAGCTACTGCCGGCAGATTGCTGGTTAAATCAGTCCATGAAGCACCCTTATTGGATGAGCGGTAAACCTTACTACCCTGCAGGATGAAAACCACATTCTCATCAGTTGAAAGAGCAGCAATATCATTGACTGACACCCCTGACAATGGCAGATTGCCCGTTAAATTGGTGTACGATGGGGTAGCAGCATTTATATTATCACTGCGATAGAGTTCTGTTCCCCTGGCCACATAAAACACATCCTCATTAGCTCCAGACTGTTCAACCTTTTGAATTTTAGACGTACCTGCAAACGAAGAAATGGTATTCCAGTTAACCGAAGCAGCGCGCACATTATTGCTTCGTTGCAGCTGCGTAAATCCGGCAAAAAGTGTATTTACATCACTTTTATGTAATACACCTGTCCCGGTATACTCACCGCGGTCAGTATTTGCAGCATTAATCCTCGAAAAATTAAACCCTCCGTTGGTCGAACGGCTCACCTTTTCATACTTGAGGTGATAAACATATTGAACATCTGTTGGATCTATAATACAAGTCGCTTCATCACCGCCCCAGGGAGTATACCATACTCCGTTGTTATTCAGTTTAACCCCACAATGCATAGTACCACCAGCCACATTGGTTTTCCTTGTCTGGCTTTGGGTGCATTCATACACCTCGGCAATAGGCAAACCATCGGTTATCATCTGAAACTGATTGGCGTCATTCAGGTAATAGATGCCTCCGTCATTGGCAGCGTACAGGGCATTATTATGTGGTGAATAAGCCCAGTTCAACTGATCCAGGTGCAGATTATCCCCATCAGTTGTCACGCCATTGAAAAATTGCGTCCAGGAGCTTCCACCATCCTCTGATTTCCAACTCTTAACGCCACCGGCCCATACCTTGGATGCATCAGCAGGATCAACCACTACAAACAGATTATAGTTGGGCTGTCCCCTCGAAATAGCACCATCATCTTTATACCCTGTTATACAAGGAGTGGTACCTGACAGCTTTGTAAAACTTACTCCTGCATTGGTTGATTTATAGAAGCCTTCAAAGGAGTCATCACCAAGATGGTCTCTGGCATTTAATACAAATACGTGATCAGGTGCTGCAGAAGTAACCGCTATTTTCATAAAACAGCCTTTTCCGAATGACGTGTTTTCCGTCCAGCTTGCACCTCCGTCGCTTGAACGATAGAACTGACTGGTTGGACCATTGGTGGCCGCAAATAAAATATCCGGATTTGTCGGATGAGACTTTAGATCTTCAACGTTATTGGAAGATAACACAAAGCTCCAGGATTCACCGCCATTGGAAGAACGGTAAATCCCATTACCAGCTCCCGCAATAATAACATTTTCATTGCCCGGCTGAATCAATAAAGCCTTCACTTCTGTAGTTATTGAGGTCGTATTCCAGGTGTCACCCCCATCATTGGTGATATACACCCCCATATCTGTCCCAATTAAAATCGTATTTGGATCTGAGGGTTTGATGGCACTCACATACACCTGCTCAGGAATATTGTCGCATAAGGGTTCCCATGAGGCTCCCCCATCCATCGTCTTGAACAATCCACTTTTGAAACAGGACACATACAAGGTTTGAGGATCAACAGGATGAAACTGAATATCTTTAACACGGCCACCATCTCTTTTGGTTCCATTACGAGGCCCTACATTCACCGGACCATAGCAATACCAATGCCCTTCCATTTCTGCATTTGCCGCACTCATCATATTTCTGTAAGCGCTGCTTACTGCTTTAGCCGGTATCAGATGTCCATTTTCATCAATACGCTTTGAGTTGATGGCATACCAACGCTCAAACTGCTTATGGCGGTCTCCCTGATAATGCTCATGGCCTGACCAATAGGTATCGAAAGCATTACGGGCCTCCAGCATATTTACATCAGGCTGATCCATCATTTCAATCCAAACGGGGTATTCACTATACTCTGAACCATCAATATTCGGACTATGATTCAACCTAACAATAATAACAGAAGTAATTATTGTTGATATTATACACCCTGCCAGTAATCTACCTTTATTCCTCATGTTCTTATTTTGAAAAATGCCGGAAAGTAACAAAGTGCTTTCCGACAATAACAACTTTATAAAATTGTATCAGTGGTACTATTTAAGAAAAACTTTTTTAACAAAAGCTTTACCGTTACCAGCTTCAATCTTAATCAGACAAATACCACTCAAGCCATTGGTGTTAATTGAGTTTGTACCAATTTCTATTTTTTGTTGAAGTACTTTTTGGCCACTTATAGAATAAATACTACAAACCGCATTTTCTTTAGCTTTAATTTCAATACTACTATTATTAATGGGTGTTACTGAATACAAATCTGAATCCTTCACATCTGATAAAGCTGTAGGAACATTAAATGCTGCTATTTCTTGAGCTGAAAGAGCTATATCATACAATCTAAAATCACTCATATTGCCATTAAACCAAAAACGAGGAGTGTCTTGATAAACAGCATCATGTGCAATGTAAAATTCCTGAGGATCTCGTGCCAAAGTATTGACGTCAGCCCAGGCTTTTGAAGCATCTTCAACACCATCAACATACAACTTCACGGTAGCCCCATCGAACGTTACTGCAACATGATGCCATGCTCCATCTGTAACAGTCGTAGTACCTAAAACAAAATTACCCACAATTTCAGCCCTTATAACATTACCTGTTGCTACATAAAATGTAAATTTGTTTCTTGTAGTTGACACCCCATAACTTGCAATACATTGAGACGTAGCTGTCACTGATGTTTTTATCCAGGCAGCAATAGTTCGAGCACCAGCACCTAAAACTCCGTCTGTAGTTGCAACTATTTGACAATCTGCACCATTCAGTACAGCCACATTACCTTTTTCAGTATCACTTGTAAAAGTTACACTGGTGTTCTCATCATTAACCGTTGTGTTGTTAGTCGATGCATCGTTCACATTCTCCGTTAAAGGTAAATGCAAAATTTGTCCATAACTTGTTACAACACCTACCAATACCAATGCAACAATTGATATTACTTTTCTAAATACATTCACTTTTCTCATTTTGTAGTTTTTTTTCATAAATTAATAAATAAGGACTTGATGCAGCCGACACCAACCTGATCAAGATAATTTTATAGGCTATTCTCTTGAATATTCATCCAATATCAGAGTGATGCCAGCCATTATTTTCAATGATTTACAATCACCACCCCACATTACATATATCATTTATATGCTGTCAATTAGAGGATGAACAACTGAAGTTAACAACGATTTTTTCTTTCAAATTTTGGATATAGAAAGTCCAGCACTGATAACTCCTCATTCTGAATCAAAAGAGGAATATCAGCGTAACTTTGATTCTACACTCTCATCGCATTAGGAAGAGCATGAAGAATTCACCAACTAAAATGTCACTTCCGTTTTATTCCCATCAGCACCTATTGCAAATACTGAATAATTACCCTCAGGTAAAGTTGTTGTAAATTGATTGTTTATATCAATATGAACAATCGCATCATTTACATATACCTCATAAGCAACTACATTTTCGTAAGTCGACATATTAAAAGTATATGAATTCCCATTGCTATACTGTGTGGCATTTCCTTTTACGATGGCTTTCTGCTCTTTATAAAGTTCAACCTGTGATTCACGAATATACTGAATTGGCTGTGTCGGCTCATTAAATCCAAGTTCAGCGATACGTGCTTTTATTTCGTCAGATAATTGATACCCCCAAAGGTTAAAGAAACTAGTCATATCAAAGCCAGATATTTTACTAACTAGGTAGGCAAACTCATGGTGTTCAACTCCCCTTGCAGGGTCTGGGGTAATCCTTATCTCTTCATGCAAGTCTTTATAAAAATCTTCCATTCCCAATACCTGTGAGAAATACAACTCCAATTGCCAGAAGTGGACGAGTTGTTCAAAAAAGTATTTCTTATCAACTGCTCCTGTCGCTTCCATATGCTTCATGTCTTCAACCATAAACGAATTATAGGCTGGCATATATTTACCTTGTGTTTCCAAGCGTGATGTGTTGCCAAAAGCAGCCTGCACATATAACGAATAAACATTATTTGAGACCTCACCCAGGACGCTCTCATTGGCCATATTTTTCCACCTAAAGCCTTGCCTGGTCTGATTAACATGCCCTACTTCGTGAGCAGGCCCCCAAATATCAGTTGTCCTTAAACCATCAACGTCACACAACTTAGGCATTGTAGATGGATTATATTCTGTCCGATAACTTGTCGCATGCATATAAGTAGCTGCAGGAGATGACCTAAAGAGCATTCTTGATTTATTCGTGCGGTTGTATTTGTAAAATCCCAAAAACTGTTCTTCAAGCCACACGATCGAATCATATACTTCTATTAAACGCGTCGGATCTGGTGTATATTTCTTCAGATCCGCTGTGTTAAAAATAATGTGAGAATATTTCCCTTTTAAATCGATGCGGTTATATATCGATGAATTTAAGATATCTTGCCATTCGTCATTGGTATTGTGCTCAATATCAAATTGTCCGTTTACTTTACCATTTGCAAAATTGACTTTAATTTGTTCATCAGAATCATTATGATATAACAAGTAAACTAAACCACTAATTTGTGCCTTAATTTTATTTACACCCGAATTTAAAACAGTATTTTGTCCTGTAAAGCCAGATCCTTGGTCGTCTTCATGATCGATAATTCTTAATATCAATTCATGATTGTGCTCTTGGGCAAAAACAAGTAAATCATCCCCTTGTGACACAAAAACACCTGTGACATTATCAAGCAAACCATATGTTGAAGTTTTGTTTAAATTACTTTGAATACTTGGATGTGGATAACTTTTATAGGTTCCTACACGACGCTTATCATAGGTTTCATCAAACAAGGATAAAGCCAGATTTCGAAAAACAGAATTTGTCATGCTCTCAATAGATTCCCTTGATACGCCCTCCTTAATAGCTGAGCAACTTTTATCAGTGAATACATCTGGAATATTCATTCCAACTCCTTCGTTATAAAACTCTATTTCCTGAATTGAAACAACGTCACCAATACCTGATGATATATCAAAAATCAACTTCTTGATGTTACCTTGAAATTCAGCCGGTATTTTAATTTTCTTAGGCGCAGGATCATCTACGTATTGTAAATCCAATATGGTTGTATAGTTTTCTGGATCATTTTTTGGTGATACTTTAACAGCACCTGTTAAAATTCTACCATTACTACCAACCTGACGCGGCCAGTAATACAGATACTCAAAGGATGGTGAATCATCTGGAAATGTAACCGTAATAATCACAGGAAATTCGGTAGGTGGATTATCAGTTGACCACGGACTATGATACTTGGTTGATAAATCTCCATCAAATGCCATACTCAGTGGCTGTGAAGCTCGTTCAGTATGATTGACCTGCAATTCCAAACCACTAATTTTTACTTTTTGCGGATCACCATTTATAATCTCATCAAGATCTCCAACTATGTATTCAAATTTTGGAATCTCAACCTCAATTGATTCATCCTTACTACAAGCGTATAAAATACTTATGGCAATAATTCCTATCAGGAATATAGCTCTATGCAGATTTTCTTTCATCGAAATTCATTTAGTAATTAAAATTATTCATTCGTTATGCTATCGCCTAATTGCATAAATTTCCATCTGTTATTCCAAGATTCAATATGTTCATCATTTAAAATCTGGCCAACTTGAACCAAAATTTCAGGGTGACTGGCTGCTATGTTATTTTGTTCTTGCGGATCCAGCTCAAGGTTATATAACTCAAATTGAGTATTGTTTTCCTTTCTAACGTTCTTACAAATTGCCTTAAAATTACCAAGTCGAACAGCGAGCTGCCCTCCGTATTCGGGGTATTCCCAATACAGGTACTGATGGACTTCCTGTTGTTCACCCATTAACTCAGGTAAAAAACTTATTCCATCTGTATCTTCTGGCTTTTCTACACCTCCTATATCACACAACGTTGGCAAGACATCCCAGAACGCTGATATATGTTCACTTTCCGAACCTGCTTTTATATGACCTGGCCAGGAAGCAATCATTGGTACACGAATCCCTCCTTCATGCAAAAAACCTTTACCACTGCCATACTTACTATTGAACGGGCCTCCGCTATTAAACCATGGAGAATCTGTACCTCCATTATATGTAGGGCCATTATCAGAACTGAAGATGATAATGGTATTTTCGTATTGTCCCAGTTCTTTTAACTGTGCAATAAGCTGACCAACACGTTCATCGAGGTATGATACCATAGCAGCATAACCTGCATGTGGATATCGGTGTGGAAAATAACCTCGATTACCATCATAAGGCTCTTCATCGCCAAACTTTTGTGTATAATAATCTACCCAATGCTGAGGGGCCTGGATAGGAGCGTGCGGTATAGGTGTTGCCCAATAGAGAAAGAAAGGCTCATCCTTCGAATGCTCAATGAAATTGGTTATACGGCCAAACATTAAATCAGGTGAATATTCATTTAAATTGTAAGGTTTATAATTATCTATATCATATGGGTCGGCACCATCGGCTAACTTTGTGCCTGGAGCAACAGTGTCATTATTAAGATAAAATCGGTTTTCATTTTCATAAAGATGCACGGGATAGTAGGTATGTGCCTGACGCTGACAATTATACCCAAAGAAATAATCAAATCCCTGCTTTGTAGGAATACCATCTGTATGTGGCGCTCCTAACCCCCATTTACCAACAACTGCCGTTTTATAACCATTCGACTGTAATAACCTGCCAATTGTTTGTGTTTCTTTGGGTAATGGCCTTTGTCCTTCAAGTGTTGAATCAGCAATCTGGGCTTTGTAGTTCCACACATCGCCTCGCTCTTTCCATTCATCATTTCCGCGCACATATGAGTGTCCCATATGCTTTCCTGTCATTAAAACGCAACGCGATGGCGCACATACCGGAGCACCAGAATAATGCTGTTTAAAAAGCATTCCACTTGCTGCGAGGGCATCGATATGTGGTGTTTCAATCTGTTTTTGCCCATAACAGCCTAATTCTCCATAACCCAGATCATCTGCAAGAATATAGATGATATTTGGCTTATTGGCTTCCTTTGTCTGCTTCGTGTTAGTCGTAAGGCATCCATTTAATGAAATGGTAAACAATGCAACTAACGCTAATAGTGTAATTGTTCTCATTCTGCTGGTTCTGATATTAATTTTAAATTCTTACAATCAATAGGCAGCTAATACTCCTATTCTTTTAAAGTCCTGAACTTTTGTGTATCGAAAGACCAAGTAATACCTTGATCATTCTTAATTTTAATTCGATAATAATACTCTGTATCGGCTTGCAGTTCTTCAAGACAAAAGGATTGCTTTCCATAGGTCATTTCAATTGATTTATTATTTTCCCACTTATCTTCTTTTGTTAAGCCTTCTTCCCTGCCCCAGAACAGGTATCCCTGAGCGTTAGTTCCTAAATCTAAAATGGTCAGTGATAATTCAGCTGAATTAGCTGTAATATTTTGGACAGTACCATCTTCAAATGTAGCAGGCATCCTGTATAATTCAGCCAGATAGTCTCCCTTCAGGTAATAAGGCACCGGATCCGGATTACTCAATGTAACTGTTTTAGCAGGTGTTCCAACTTCACCCCATCCTCCCATCTGCATCGAAAATTTATTACCGACCGTACGCCAATTGCGATAACTAAGTTCATTAACTGAAGAACTACCAATCAGTTTATTTATCGGATACCAGTTTTTATCTGTATCCATCTGCCAGCCTCGGTATTGGGTTTCTCTCAATTCATGGCCACTACGTTCTGTAGATGCAGGTCCTGCAACTTCAACAAATGCACCTGTTTCAAGGTACTTAGTGGCTCCTGTCTTATTGTATTTTTTTCCACATCCATAAAGTTTCCAATGACTATCAACAGGATCTAAGTAATAACTCCAATACGTATTATATATTTCTCCCGGTTGCATTCTTACTGCAACAACCTGAGTATTAGTTTCAACATCCATATAAGGGTGGTTTCCACGAGGTTTAACACCTGTCCCCTCATGCCCGTAAGCTCCGAATGTCAGGCCGGGACCAACAGCTATCAAATGGCTCTCCTGGTAAAATGGTGGCACCTGATCATTCTGGCCATATGACCACAATGAAAAGTTATAGCCCCCAAAGGTTCTTGTATCAAGAGACCACGGAGAGCCCGTATAACCAAAAGGAGTTGTTATTGGCTGATAACAGTTAACGGATCTATTCATGACCGTGAGCTCATGTACACAGATTTCAACAGGGTTTGTACTTTCGGTTTGCCATTTGCCATGAACAGCAAATGGTCGATATCGACGCATCTCAATTTTGGCATCTTTCACAGCTGAACCAATCAGGTGTACATTTTTTAGTTGGCCGATCTCAGTCCCTTCACTTTTAGCCATTTTTATCTGGAGCTTCACCATATAAAAACCTGGTTTCACATCAACAAATTCAACCCCATTCTGAATTTCATATTTATCATCACCTCCTGTTGAAGTGATAATATGCGATTTTCGTTCATCGTTAAGGTAGACATATAGTTCAGATCCGTCCTGGCTATCGGGTAAACTCATTTCGGGATGAATAAAAAGATTTCCTTCCTTTTGAATGGTCACCCCGAATAAGATGGTGTCATTAGGCTGCTTCCACTTATAGATATAATCGTAAAACTCAAACTTATTGTATTCTTCTCCAGAGGATTTATCAACCAGGTGCGCGCTTAATGTCCCGACAGGCGAAAAAAAGCTTTCATTAGTAGTGAACGTTAGTGTGTCAGATACAATGGGCACATTTCCTCTTATACTTTCTTCAGAAATATCTGCATTATTACATTGGCAAAACATTAACAATAAAGCGATTTTACCAAGCATTCCAAACATGTATAATTTATTATTATATTTTAAGGAATAATCATTTTTCATGGGGTTGATTATTTAGGCCAAAAAGACAGAAGCATGGAATTACATGAATAATGGGTATGCAATTCCATACTCACTTTTGCCAGATCTCTTTTATTCCTTTACATTATTGTATACCTGCTAAAAAGCTAAGCTGATCAGCATCAAGTGCCGTTTCATAGATACGAACATCGTCAATTAATCCTTCGTATAAAGAACCACCTAACTGTGACCCAATATAAATGCCTGTTTCGCCAGCCACACCTGTATTAATAGCTGTGGTTGCCACTGAAGCATCTAATACACCATCAACGTATAATTTAACAGTACTCCCATCATAGGTATATGCAACATGGTGCCAGTTATTATCATTGACAATTGTTGCTGCATTCAGACCGCCTCCTTGCCACTCAAAGCGAATGACACCCGTGGACTGCATCTTAAATGATGCCCGGCTATATGTTCCTGATGCTCCCCAATGCACAAGACCACTTGTTGCTGCTGCATCTGTTTTAACCCAGCATGCAACCGTGCGAGCATTACTTCCATTTACTCCCGAATAATTTTCCAACTTCACATCCTGGCCTGCTGTGGCATTTAACTTTAATGCCATACCACCGTATTTTGATCTTGGCTCGTAACTAGAAGATCCGCCAGTACCTAGACCTCCTACTGAACCTTGGTTTTCAAGATTATTATCAAAGGTCATTTTTACTGTCGGCTTCACACCTTCTAAGTCAGGAATAACTAATGGGTTAACTTTTACGGTTTTTGTTATTTCGTCGGCACCAGCATCGTTACGAACGGTTAAAGTAACTGGTTGATCTCCTTCCGCAAGAAATTCTACTTCAACACTACTTTTATTACTGTATGTTGGATTACCACCCGGAATTCTCCATGTAAATAAAGATGGTTCATTGGTAGAGGCATCTGTAAAAGTAACTATCGTTCCTACTTCAACCGTCATATCATCATCATCTGACATAAAATCAGCAACAGGTTTTGCGCCAATATATGGCTTATCATCTTCTGAACATTGAATAAACAATAAGCTTATAATGCTTAATACTAGTATATATTTATATAATTTAATTTTTATCATGATCTCAAGGTTTTATTTTAAGCTCATGGTAAATTGATTCTTTAGAATCCTCATTATTTACCATCAATTACTCATATTTTTCGATAACCTGGCAGCTACCAATGTAACTGCCAGTAACATTGCTACTCCCAACCCGGATTTTGTTCTAAAGCATCATTTAGCACCAACTCTTCACTTGGAAGCGGAAATAAATAGTAATGCTCAGGGAATAAAGGAGGAGTACCTGGCACCAGTTGTATATACCCTTCGGCTGCACCACCTTGTATCGGAATTACTTTCTTATAATCACTTTGCTTGATCCAACGTCCTAACTTTGGTGCTGAGGCATAGCTCATTTTCTTCCATCTTCTAAGATCATCGCGTCGAAAACCTTCGCCCATTAACTCGATGGCACGTTCTCTACGTATCTCCCACAATATTTCATTAACTGAAGGGTCGCGCGTTGGATCAAAATCTGATGCAATAGCGGAAACATTCATCGCAGCTACCTCACCACGTTCTCTTAACTTATTGATGGTTTCATCCGCCACTGCCTGGTTAAACTCCCCGAGCTCAAATTTCGCTTCTGCATGGTTTATCAAAATTTCACCCATTCGGAAGATAGGTCCATCATTAAAGTCTCTCGACGATGTTCGGTAACTCACATTACTGAAGTATTTCCAGAAACGGTACCCAGATGCTGTCTGCGTAGGTAATAACCCTTCGAAATTTGGTACTTCTGTTGTTATTCTGTCAGACCAGTTACGATCTGGTAAAAATTTATACTGAGTTTCCATGCTATTTCCATCTGCACCACTAACACGTGCCATTTCATCTATCCATTCTTCATCAGCTGGATTCCCAGTGGGTGTCCAAACGCCAGTGCCTGATGAATTAACTTTATATGGCGGAGGGGTCATAATTAACAATCGTGTATCACGATCTCTAAATTCAGCATAGGCATCTTTATCACCCTGATATAAAGGGCTATTCCAAATAGTTTGTCCATCTTTACACAAAAACTTGTCAACTCCCTTGCGCGTCACATCATATTTATGGTTGGTTGAACGCGTATTGGTTGACATAATATGGTAACCAGCATCATCTTCAATGTAATGACGATACAAAATTATACCTGGTTTACCTTGTAAATCTTCACTGTTAAAAATCTGATCATAAACAGGTATTAAATCTGGATAATCAACGATCAGCTTCTCTGATGCGGCAATACTGGCTTCCAAGAATTTTGTATAGTCATCCAAACCATGATATTTACGCCAGGTTCCTTCGAATAAGCCAAAACGAGAAAGCAATGCTCTTACGACATTTGAATTAATTGTATTTTCACCGTCACCTTCTTCTTTTACGCTTTCAACAGCTTCTTTCAAATCTCTTAAAATATTATCTGCCACCACATCGCGTGAGGCTCTAGGTCCAAACAGTATATCTGCATCGGCATCGGTTAATGCGTTTTCAACCCATGGTACACCACCAAACTTAGCTAACAGTTTCATGTACTCATAGGATCTAAAAAACAAACCTACCCCTCGCCAGTGAGCCTTTTCTGCATTTGACATGTTGGCATTTGGTACATTGTCAATTAATAAATTTGCCCTGCGTATGCTCTCGTACCTATTCGTCCAATCCATATCTGTTGCCGGAATATTTGTACGCTCCCATAAATAGGCATCTCCATTAGTGGCATAGCCATTTTCAATTAAGTCACCACTTGCATCCCATGAAAGAGGAGTATAGTAACTGCCATTTTGTCCACCCATTGGATAAGGGTTAAGATTCTCATAAAACCCCCAGGCAAATACTTTACAATTGTCGTAGGTTGAAAACATTGTCGCTTCAGACAATTCATCTTTTGGTGCCAGGTTCAGAAAATCGTCGTTACACCCAACATTAAACAGCAACAGTAAAAAGAGTACTGATATATATTTTATTTGTCTCATTTCTTTCAGTTTTTAAGATTTAGAATGTCAGATTTAAGCCCATAGAGAAATTGCGCATAAATGGGTATGCTCCATTGGCACTTTGATCCGGATCCATTCCCTTAGGCAGATGATCAAATGTGTAAATATTATCGCCTGCCACAAAAACCCTTAGGTTATTAATCCCGATTTTATTCACTATACCTTTAGGAATAGTATAACCAAGCGTAATATTTTGAATTCTTAAGTAGCTACCATCAGATAAATATTTCGTTTGTGTATAACGATTACGGCCATAATTACTATTGGTATTACCTTCTGGATTTCCATATATTCTTGGATAAAAAGCATCCTGATTATCAGGTGTCCAATAATCGAGCTGATGTGCATAAATATGATCAAACTGGCTTGGATAAGGCCAAATCAGATCTGAATTCAAGTTCAAATCACGTTTACCAACGCCGCTTAATACAAATGAGAAATCAAAACCTTTATATTCGGCAAATCCATTGACACCAAACTGGTATTTACGAGTGTTGTTGCCAATTACTTTACGATCGCCAGGTCCGGTATGAGGTATTAAATTGCCTTCCTCATCGAATTCAGGATAGATGGTTCCATTTCCAGTATTAATAACACCATCACCATTTAAATCTTTGTATTTTACATCACCTGGCAATGGTGTTGGGGCATTCTCAATATATACTACACCCTCTTTCAACTCACGGTTATCACCATAAAGATGTGCATCCAATGTACCTTCAATAAAATCGTCTGCTGTATAATAGCCATCTGTCACATAGCCCCAAATTTCACCTATTTTCTGTCCCACATAATACTGGTTAATCAAGCCTCCTTCATTTAGAAACTTCGTAATTTTACCATCAGAATTAGAAAGGTTGACATTGATACCATACCGCAGTTGGCCAATGCGATCATTCCATTTCAATTCTACTTCCCATCCTCGCACCTCTAAATCCGCGATGTTTTGTTTAGGAGCATCGGTACCCAACACAGCTGGCAATTGTACACCGGCATTGAGCATTCCTAAAGTTTTACGTGAATATAAATCCACATTGGCTCCCAGACGATTATCGAAGAAGCTTACATCTAAACCAACATTGGTCGTCTGTACTTTTTCCCAGGTAAAACCGCCGCTCACCAATTGAGCAGGATTAAAGGAGGTATAACGCATGTTTAAGCTACGGTCAATCCAATATGGATTATACTGCTCATAGCCGGCAATGTATGGGTAATAATCGCGTGCGCCATTGGTCCGAACCAATTGGTTACCAATCTCCCCCCAGGAGGCACGCAGCTTAAACATTGACAGGGCATTGAATGAGGACATAAAACCTTCTTTGGCTATATTCCATCCTCCAGATACAGAAGGTAGTAAGACAAAACGATCATCTTCGGCAAAACTCGATGAACCATCGTAACGACCGTTAACTTCGATGAAGTACTTATCGTTGTAGTTGTAATTAATTCGTCCGAAATATCCTAAAACAGCCCAATCGTAATAGTTATCGCCTCCATCAAACTCCCCGAGCCCAAGGTTAAGCGAAGGCTGATCAACTGTTATTAATGTATTTCTATTTACATTAAAGGCATTATAAGTCTTCTTCTCACGGTTATAACCTGCTAAAAAGTTTAGGGAGTGACTATTGAAGTTCACTTTATACTTTGCGTAAATATTTAATCCATGGTACACATTGTCGGAAGTACTGCGAAAGAGCTTAGTATTATCGTAGCGCTGCTGAGGGGTACTGTTTTCAACAAACTTAAACGAACTGGCAAATCCAGCTTGTTCCTCTACCCTGCTATATTTATAATACCCTTTTTCAAAGGTATATTCGCCTGTTAATGTTAGGTTCTTTATCACATCCAACTCCAGTTTCTGAAAAATTCGAATATTATCATTATTAGTAATACCTGGTTCTGAATAACGAACCACATTTCCCGGCGTATCAAAAGGCAGCACATTACTTGTTGAAAGCCCCAAAACTCCAGTAGGATCAAGTAAATCTATGTGACCAATTGGATCAAACATTCTTAATTGGATCGCATTGCTATACTGAGCTTGTGGCTGCGATCGCAGACTACTCCTAAAGATAATATTTGTTGATGATCTCAAACGCGCTGTTAAATCAGCATTCAGCAAGGCATTAACATTAAAGTTCTCGTACGAATCTTTATCTGTTACCATAACTCCGTCCTCATAGCTATATCCGGCATTAACACGATAACTAATTTTTTCAGCACCACCACTCATAGTGAAGTTATGGATAGTGGAATAACCAAAATCATTCAAAAAATCACCAATCACATCAGTGTCTGCCAATGGGTAATACTGACCAGATTCGTCAACAACAATGGCATAATCCTTTCCGCTAACCGGGTCTTTTACATAGGTGAGTTGTTCAGGATTATTTTCATATGTATCCAAATATGATGACCAGGTATCTACATCCTGTCCGGCAAAATACTCATATACCCCAAAATCCTGAAGCGCATCCACAAACTGTCGTGTTGTAGCCTTCTCAGGAAGTTCCATTGGCGAGCTTAAGCTGGTTGTAGTAGCGTATTGAAACTTCATTGGTTGATTCTTTTCCGCACTTTTTGTGGTAATCAATATAACACCGAATGCAGCTCTAGCACCATAGATGGATGATGCTGCAGCGTCTTTGAGTACTGACACTGACTCAATATCACGCGGATTAATATCATTCAAGTCATCAATTGGCACGTTATTAACCAATACTAATGGCGAGCCACCATTGATAGACGTCATTCCCCTGATATTAAGACTGGTTGATGTACTACCTGGCTGTCCAGAGCTTGATACAACTTGTAAACCTGCTGATACACCCTGTAATGCCTGGGCTGAATTTGTTATTGGACGATCTTTGACAATCTGATCCATTTTCACAAAAGAAGTTGCACCAGTAATATTCTCCTTTTTGGCAGAACCAAATCCTACTACAACAACCTCGTCTAATCCTCTTATATTTTCAAGTAACACAATATCAATTGTGCTGCGGGCTGCCACCTGCACAGTTTGCTTCTCAAAGCCGATATAAGAAAAAGTAATCTGAGCTTCTTCTGAACTAACTGTTATTGCGTACTTTCCATCAATACCGGTAATAACCCCATTGGTAGGATTTCCCTCTTCAAACACATTTACACCTGGTAGTGGTTCGCCTGTGTTATCAGTAACAATACCTACAATTGTTAACATCTTTTGCTGCTGGTTACTCTGAATTTGAGGTAAAGCGGCATGCAAGATAATTTTGTTATCTACAATTTTGTACACAATATTCGTTCCTTCCAGCAGTCCATCGAGTAACTCCACAATACTCTGATTCTTACCTTGTAACGCAACAACTTGGTTTACATCAATGGTGGCATCATTGTATACAAAGGAATAGTCACTTACTTCTTCTATTTGACGTAGCACATCCTTAATAGAAGACCTCATGGTTTTAATATTGATTTCGTTCTCTTGTGAATAAACACTTGCGGATATTGGCATGAGGCCAATTAAAAGTATACAGGTTATTAATTTCATAATCCGAAACCATCTCAACAAGGTATAATTCTCCCTGCTGACGTTAAACATCAGTTTTTTTTTCATAGATTTGAATTGTTATTGTTAATAATACCTCGTGTTGTAGCACGAGTGTTAAACATTGGGAAGTGTTGTAGCACTTCCCTTTTCTTTACTTCATTACTGTTTGGTTATTCGTACATTTCGTTCATTGATAGTATATTGTATTGGTGCAACCACTTTAATTAGTTCCATTACTTCGGTAAGACTTTCGTGCGTTATGGTTAGGGTAAATCGCTCAGAAGTAAATAATTCTTCATCCAGTTCTATGTGAACACCATACCACCTCTCCAGCTTTCTTACTACCTCAATAAAGGTATTGTCATCAAATATGAGCTTATTGTTGGTCCAGGCAGTATAGAAACTAACGTTTGTCTCTTCCATTTTCACTGCCTGCAATTCTTTATTATAAATACATTGTTGTCCTGGCTTCATTAACCATTCTTTGCCACTGGCATGCACTTTTACACCAACACTTCCCTCCTCAAGCGTTGTTTCAATGATCCTTTCATCCTTATAGGAATACACATTAAAACGGGTTCCATAAACGACTAAATCAATACCATATGTCTGTACAATAAAAGGTCGCTCTTTATCCTTGGCCACATCAAAAAAAGCTTCACCATCCAGCGTCACAATTCTTTTATTGTCGTCTACATCATATTTATAAGTTAGTTCAGTGCCTGAGTTTAGCCAAACCCTGGTGCCATCCTGCAATACCACCTGGCTTTTCTGTCCCGGGGGTGCAATTACACTAAGCTTTTGATTATTGAACTCAGTTTGTGACTGATTCATCAGTAAACGAGCCATTGATCCCACCATTAATAACAAGGTGATAATAGCTGCTACACTCAGCCAGTTGTACTGGCGGCTTGTTAGCATCCTTATTTTACCTGACTTTTGTTTAGACTGAATGCGGTTCTTTAATTGCTTCCAGTTAGCATCTGTATCATATATCCAACCTTTAACACTAATGTCGGCAAACTGATAGCTTTCGTTAAACTCATTAAAGAGCTGCTTATTTTCATCCGACTCTTTCAACCACTCCGATAATTTTTGTAATTCATCATCCGTGGCAGTTTTGTCAAAAAACCGAACCATAAGGTTTCTGTAGTCTATATCTTCCTTCATTTTTTGCCTTTCTTACAGGTAGTACAATGAAGAAGAGTTTTACCCCTACATGAAAATTAAAAAAATGTAAATAAAGATTAAATAAAGGTCAACAATACTGTAGTAAGGTATTCCTTCAACTCTTTACGGAATACTTTTAAGGCACGCCCTATCTGCGTTTCAACTGTTTTCACCGAGATATTAAGTTCCTCAGCAATTTCTTTGTGTTTTTTCCCTTCATGCCGACTCATCAGAAAGATTTTACGACATTGTGCGGGCAGAGAATCAATGACCTCCTGTGTTTTAATGTCTATTTCTTTGGCCAGTAAAGAATCATGAGAGTCCACAAAATCACCCTGCAGATAGGCTGATTTAATCACATTTAAGTACTTATCCTCAACCTGAGAGTGTTTAATAATATTTAAACTCTTGTTCTTGGCCAGCTGAAAAAGGTAAGCAGTTATTGATTTATGAGCATTAAGTTCGGCCCTGTTTTTCCAGATGCTATAAAAAACTTCCTGAACCACCTCTTGTGTTGCTTCATAGTCATTGAGGTATTTATTGGTGAATGCACACAACTTCCTGAAATATCTGTGATAGAGTAATTCAAATGCCTGATCATCACCTTTTTTTAATCGCCTGATAGTATCTTCTTCGTGTATGCCCACTCGCCATTTACCTTTTAGAGAGTGCGCAATTTAACGATTTTTAAGAAAACATCTTAACACGATCCGAAATTCAGGGGTGATATGCTAACCACTACAAACATACGCCTTCGCAATGAACACGCTGGTAAATAGGGGTTTCACTAAATTGCTGATGCCACTCTTCTTTCGAATAAGTATATAAAGAAAGTGATTGGCCGGATTGTATTTCCACCTTATAGCGTGCATCCATGTATTGCTGTTCCAGACTAAAATCCACCTTCTCATTGGTGAATACATATACTTGTATTTCTTCATGCAAACCTGTTCCCTGAGGAAACAATATAATGACCTCAGCATAGGGATCCAAAGCCTGAATATGCGCCTTTATTAATTCGGAAATATCACCTGATGTCTTATTCATGGTGGCAAAAATAATATTTAAGTCCATCAATAAGACAATTAACGGAGCTAATACGCGTACCCCAAAGCCGCATTATTCTTACGTTTGCGCATAAGTAACACTATTCCATTACATAAACACGCTTCACTCTCCGGCTAATACTGGTTAAAATTTCGTAGGGAATCGTGTCTAGTTTTTCAGCCACTTCGCTGATGCTGATGCCTGCTCCAAAAATTTCTACTTCGTCACCTTCCTGAACATGTATTTGTGTTACATCAGCCATACACATATCCATACAGATATTGCCGATAACGGGTGCTCTATGCCCATTAATCAATACCTGTCCCACACCGTTACTCAAACGGCGATTATATCCATCAGCATAACCAATGGGAATGACTGCAATGCGCCTAGCTGATTCTGCCTGTCCTTTGCGGCTGTAGCCAACTGTTTCACCGGCCGTTACCTCTTTTATCTGCGACACATACGATTTTAAGGTATTCACCTGCTTCAGTGCTTCATCATGGATAGCTGACACTCCATACATACCAATACCCAGACGCACCATATCAAACTGCGCATCGGCGAACCGTTCAATACCGGCTGAATTAAGCAGGTGACGTATAAATCCACGTCCTAAGCCATTTTGCATGGTTTCGCATGCCTGCTTAAAACGGTCTATCTGCTTTTGAGTAAACCCATCATGAAGGGCTTCATCACTGCCTGCCAGATGCGAAAATACACTGCTCACCATCAGCTGATGGGTGCTTCTTAGTTGTTCTATCAGCTGAGGTATTTCAGAAGGCACAAAACCCAGGCGGTTCATACCGGTATCTATCTTAATATGGACAGGCACATTGGTTAATCCTTGCCGCTGCACGGCAGTTAAATAGGCATCCAATACCTGAAAACTATAAATCTCCGGTTCCAGCTCATATTCGAGCATCATAGGGAAACTGCTCAGTTCCGGATTCATCACAATGATGGGCAATGTTATGCCTGCTTTGCGCAGTTCAATGCCTTCGTCGGCGAAGGCCACTCCCAGGTAATCAACTTTTTGATGCTGCAACAGGTTGGCTATTTCAAAGGCGCCTGTTCCGTATGAGAAAGCTTTGACCATGGCCAACAACCGGGTTTCTTTCTTCAGTTTCGACCTGAAATACTGAACATTATAAGCCAATGCATTGAGATTAATCTCCAATACTGTTTTGTGCCGACGCTGCTCCAATAAAGCCGAGATCTGTTCAAAAGCAAACTGACGCGATCCTTTCAGTAATATGGCCTCATTTTTATAACTATTCACATCCACTTTCGCCAAAAAATCGGCTGTTGTGCGGTAGGCATTAACACCATCCATGGCGGTATAGAGATGCTCGCCAATGCCAATCAGCTTCTCAACACCTTTTTCGTTAGCCAACTTTTGAATCTGTGCATAAAGTTCCTGATGGTGCATGCCACTCTGATAAATATCTGATAGGATCAGTGTTTTGGATAAACCACGCTTGGCACCCATCTGGTTCAGAAAATCGAGCCCCAACTCCAAAGCAGTCAGGTCGGCATTATATCCATCATCAATCAGCAGGCAATTGTTAATGCCTTCCTTCTGCTCCAGTCGCATGGCAATGGCCTGCAGTTTGGGCACTTCGTTAATAACATTCTGCAGCGGAAGCTCCAACTCTAATGCCACCAGTACAACCAACAGCAGGTTATCAATGGCTATCACATCCTGGTAAGGAAAATGCAGAGTAAAAGGCTGTCCATTCCAGCTAAGCTGAAGTACCGCACCTTCGGAACCTGAATCCTGCAACAGTAGTTGCAATGCATTACCATCACCTTTACCACAGCTAAGCAATTTCTTTTCAGGATAACGACTTAATAATGCTTCACCAATCAGCGCATCATCACCGTGAAAAAAAATGGTGTGAGCCGATTCAAAAAGCTTTAATTTCTCTTCCAGCTTCTCATCAATAGAAGCAAAATTCTCCTGATGAGCGCGACCAATATTGGTGAAAATGCCAAAATCGGGGGCAATGCAATCGGCCAAAGCTTTCATCTCTCCTGGTTGAGAGATACCCGCTTCAATAATAGCCATTTCTATATCCTGCTCCATCATCCAGATGGATAGAGGCACACCTAGCTGGCTATTAAAACTACGAGGAGAACGCCCTACTCTGTAATGACTTTCGAGTAAACGTGCCAGCCACTCTTTCACAATGGTTTTGCCGTTGCTACCAGTAATACCAATAAAAGGTATAGTCAATGATTGCCTGACAGCCGCTGCAATGGCCTGCAGGCCAGCAACCGTATTATTACAGATAATAAAGCCGGCATCGGGGTATACGGAATAGTTTACCTGCGCCTGTTCTTCAACCAGAAAAGCTCTCATCCCTTTTTCGTATAATTCCGGGATGTAAACATGGCCATCATTATTGACACTTTTAATAGCCACAAACAATGTTTGGTCAGCAACGAATGTCTTACGACTGTCATAGGCAATTTTCTGAATCATTAAATCAGTATTGCCAATAACTTTTGCCGAAGACCATTTAGCCAGTTGACTGAGTGAATGAAACATATCAGGTATTTGCTTTCATGAAACAACAACGACACAAGGGCTCGTACTCGTTTTTCTCACCAAGTACCACCAGTTTTTCCTCCTTAGACAAACGATGCGAAAATTGCGCCAAATCGCCACATCGCATACAGATGGCATGCACTTTAGTAACATATTCAGCCGTTGCTAACAACGAGGGAATTGGCCCAAAAGGTTTGCCTTTGAAATCCATATCCAATCCCGCCACAATGACGCGAATGCCCTGATTGGCCAGCTGATGACAAACATTGGTGAGTCCGCTATCGAAAAACTGTGCTTCGTCAATCCCTACCACATTCACATTACTGCTCAGCAGCATAATATTGCCTGAGGACTCAACCGGTGTGGAACGAATTGCATTGGCATCGTGCGACACCACCTCTTCTTCACTATAACGCACATCCACCAATGGTTTAAATATTTCCACCTTCTGACGTGCTATTTTTGCGCGTTTCAGCCGACGTAATAACTCTTCGGTTTTACCCGAAAACATCGACCCTACAATGACTTCGATCCATCCTTTCTGTGAATCCCTATTGGCCTTATTTTCAAGAAACATTTAGCGTATCCTAATTTTTTAATTGCAATCGTTAACTTTGTCAGGTATGTAAAAACTGCTGTACTGCTATGGAAAAAGAAGCACTCATTGATATAATCCTGAATGACATTAAAGAAGTTCACGCATTGGTTAACACCTTTAAAGGTAAAAATGAGATCAATGCAGCTTTTATCAACTTAACCCGCACTAAAATAGCAAACATTAGTGAGGAGTTAAGCCTGTTGGAGCAACTTAATACTGAAAAAAAACAACTACTCAATACTGAATCATCGCTAACATCTGAAGCCCTTATGACTTCAAATGGCAATGATAGTGTGGCTTATGCCGAATCATCAAGCCGTTTTGCCGAGGGCGAATCATATAGTGCAATCGAGGCTGTTGACATTGATAATGATGATGCCGGCACAGCAACTAAAACTGACGAAGAAACAATAGCTGCTGCAGGTCAAACAAGCGCTGCTGACACACAAACAAAGGCAAGTGAACCTCAAGCATTGAAGGCTGACAAGCAAACAATCGCTCCCGCAAGTGAAGCAAAGGCATCTGACACTGAAACAATGGCAGCTGTTAATACAACAATGTCAGATGAACACGTAACATTGGAGAATGACAGTCAAACAAATCATCCTGAAAGTGAATCAAATACCACTGACAAGCCTACAGAGATGAATGTAAATACTCCAACAACCTCAAGCAATGCTATGAAAGGGGCTAAACCAGCCTCCAAAGCATCGGTATTGGGTGAAGTGATTCGAAAAGAAGGCGCATCAGTCAATGAGGCCATTGCCAGCCGCAAAGAATCAGTAGAAGATATCAAGCAAATTGGCAAACCCGTTGATGATGTCAGAAAAGCTTTTGGTTTAAATGATCGCTTCTACTATCAGCGCGAGCTATTCAGCAACAATGCCGACTTGTTTAACCAAACACTGGAACAAATAAACCATCTGGACTCATACGATTCGGCTATCAGTTTTTTACGTTCGAACTATAACTGGCCAGCAGATAATGAAGCCAGTGAATCCTTTTACAAAAGTATAAAAAGACGTTTTATTTAATGGTAATCTGTTAATGCCTTTACCTGCTAATTTGAATTGAGATTTCGGGGCAATTGTACAGATGAACAAATGAGCAACTCAACAATCTGATAAATGAGCAAACTATATATAGTTCCAACACCTATTGGCAATCTGGAAGACATAACCTTAAGAGCCATTCGCATATTGAAAGAAGCGGATTTTATATTGGCTGAGGACACACGCACCACAGGCTTTCTGTTAAAGCACCTGGATATTTCTACACGCATGTTTTCGCATCATAAATTTAACGAGCACTCGTCTGTTGATAAGGTGGCAGAACGACTAAAAGCTGGTGAAACAGGCGCTTTGGTTTCTGATGCCGGTACACCGGCCATATCAGATCCGGGATACCTGATGGTCAAAAAATGTGTTGAAGAAGGCATTGAGGTAGAATGTTTGCCTGGTCCAACAGCCTTTGTACCGGCATTGGTCAATTCAGGCTTACCAAATGACCGCTTTTGTTTTGAAGGATTTCTACCACAAAAAAAGGGCAGAAAAACAAGACTGGAACTATTGGCAGAAGAAACACGCACTTTGGTGTTTTATGAATCGCCATTCAGGTTGGTAAAAACCCTTGGCCAATTTATTGAACATTTCGGCGCAGATCGAAAAGCCTCGGTATCCAGGGAGCTAAGTAAGCTTCACGAAGAAAACAAGCAAGGAACGCTCGATGAACTTATGCAATATTTTTCATCAAAGACCGTTAAAGGAGAGATAGTTGTGATTGTTGAGGGGAAAAGTGAAGAGAAAAAGAAGAAGGAACATAAACAAGTAAAAACCAATTCACATTAAGTCATCATAAAAACACTTAAACACTTTGCAAATGAGATATTTACTTACCCTTTCGCTGCTACTGGCACTGTTTGGCTGTCAGCAAAAAAATGGCTCATCTGATTCTGATAAAGAAATGGATTCACTAAGAATGCTTTCAATGGAAAAAGATCGCCAGATGAACAACTTAGTAGCTGCCTTAATTGAAATAGATGATAACCTGCAGGCTATAAAAGAAAAAGAAAACCTGATAACACTGAATGTAGCCAGTAACGAAACAGGCGGTGAAGCGCTTGAAGAGCGAATCAACCGCGATATACAGGTAATATATGACCTGATGCTTCAAAATAAAGAACAGATAAGCAAGCTGGAAAAACAGCTGCAGCAATCAGGTGCTAACAATACCAATCTGAATAAGCTGGTGAAGCGACTTAATTCACAACTTAAAGATAAGACGGTTGAAATCATCAGGCTGCAACAAAAACTCGAAAGTCAGAGTTTACAGATTGATGATTTAAATTTCACCATCGAAGGCTTACAAATTGTTCTTGACTCTCTGGAAGGGGTAAAATACGCCACGCAACAAGCGCTTGACGAAACAACAGAAAAGCTGTACCGCGCCTATTATGTGTTTGGTACAAAAAAAGAATTGAAAGAGCAGGAAATATTATCGAATGATGGCTTCTTGAGCAAGGCAAAACTTCTGGCAGAAGGTTACTCGCAAGACTATTTCACAACCATCGACTATCGTGAGCTGGACTCATTGAATGTGTATATGGCAAAGGCTAAAATTCTTTCGAACCATCCTGAATCGTCATATACACTTGAAGCGAGTGAAGAAGGCGCAATGGTGCTTAAGATATCAGACAAGGAGAGTTTTTGGAGCATGAGTCGTCATTTAGTAATCCAGGTAAGTAAGTAATTTGATAACAAACGGGCTTCTCCACTCAACTAGAGCCTGTTAATTCGACTAATCAGATATGAAACAATACAAACATCTCTTTTTTGATCTGGACCATACACTTTGGGATTTCGAAGCTAATTCTGAAGCCACTTTAAAGGAGATGTTTGTATCCTATAAGCTATCGCGCTTTTTTAAAGATTACGAAGATTTTCATCAGCGCTACGAGGTACATAACCTCTATCTTTGGGCGCAGTACCGCAGAAACAAGGTGGATAAGAAAACGTTGAATACACAACGTTTCTACCTCCCCTTTGCCGAAGTGGGCTTTGATGATTTAACCGTAGCCAGGCAATTTGCCAGCGATTATCTTTCCATCAGCGCCACTAAAACACTTTTGTTTCCCAACACCCTGGAAGTACTGGAACAGCTACAAAAGGACTATCAACTGCACATCATCACCAATGGCTTTAAGGAGGTGCAGACACAAAAACTGAATAACAGCGGGTTACGCCAGTTCTTTACCAATATCTACATATCTGAGCTGATTGGTGTTCAAAAGCCCAACCGTTATTTCTTTGATTACACAGTTAAAAGCTGCCACGCCAAACGCAAAGAGTGTTTAGTTATTGGTGACAGTCTGGAAGCTGATATTATGGGTGCCAAAAAAGCAGGTATTGACCAGGTATTTTTTAACACCAAACAGGTTGCCTGTAAAGAAGACATCACCTATGAGATTAGTGATTTGAAAGAATTACTGGAGTTTTTGTAAAGACATACCGGGCCTTCAGCCCTCATATTCTCATTATACATCATAAAACAGGCCTTTGGCCTGTTCTGATACATTCCGCTCTTTCAGAGCTATTATATTAACTGTAACATTTTGCCTGAAAGGCAATAGTGTATCAAGACTGGTCGACAGACCTGTTCTAAACAGCCATAACTCTATGAGTGCTGAAGTCACGATATATTTAATCCCACACATATCGCTCATCAAACTCAACATTATATCTTTTGAGAAACTCGCGCAACTCATCTTTAAAATAGGTCCTCTGATGATGTTGCTTCTGCTTGAGGATATACTGTTTTACCGTTTCAACCTTAGAAGCACTTACTGAGAAAATAGCATAGCCATCCTGCCAAAAGAAATCCTGAATGCCCTTGCCCTTCATCCATTTAGAGGATGATGATTTAACCTTTGACACCAAAGAGGCAATGCTGAGTATTCGAGGTAGTGTAGCTAAAACATGGACATGTTCAGGATTGGCATATATCGCCTCAACATAAGAGCTTAATTGAGAAAATGTAGCAACCATATAGGCCTGAAGTTCTTTTCTTACTCCTTCATTTATCAATTCTTGACGCTGTTTTGTTGAAAAAACGATGTGAACATACACCTTGGATAATGATTGTGACATAATAAATTGGTTTGGTTGGATCCAATTTACATAAATATTTCTCAAATGACACATCGGGCCTTCAGCCCTCCAATTCACATTATGCAAAGTCAAACAGGCCTTTGGCCTATTCTGATACATTCCGCTCTTACAGAGCTGATTAATTAACGGTAATATCTTGCCAAAAGGCAAACAGCTAACAAAAGAGATTCAAGACGGCCTAAGGTAATATTGATACCTTAAGCCCTTTCAGGGCAACATCTTAATATTATCAAATTGCCTGAAAGGCAATAGCGTATCAAGACAGGTCGACAGACCTGTACTAACCAGCCATAACTCTATGAGTGGTGAAGGCACGACATGTTTTGCTTTACCGGCGCAATATCCAATTCCTCCAAAAGCTGCTCCCTGGCAAACACTTCTCTGACTGAACCATCGGCTTTCAATTGTCCATTTTGCATTATCAAAGCTCTGTCGGCCCATTCATGAGCAAACTGTGAATCGTGCGTACTTACAATAACTGTTTTTCCACTTTCGCTTAACTGGCTTAAAACAGCCAGTAAACGTTGCGATTGACGATAATCCAACCAGGCAAAGGGCTCGTCAAGCATCACAATCTCCGGCTCCATGGCCAACACACCAGCCAGCGCCACCTGTTTCTTTTGTCCATAACTTAAGGTATGAACAGCCTTCTTTCTCAGCTCACTTATGCCGGTTAACTCCAAATACTCGGTGATGCGCTGCTGCACTTCCTCTTCTTTCAATCCTATATTTCGTAAGCCAAAAGCCACATCCTCATCAACATGTGTTGCCACCACCTGCACATCCGGATCCTGAAACACATAGCCAATGCTGCGACACAGCTGCTGACGATGCTTTCGGCAATAGCGGAAGCGTTGACCCTTAATTAAATAATCGCCCTCATCCGGCTTGATAACACCAGCCAGCAACAGGCATAAGCTTGATTTACCGGAACCGTTACTACCCATTAAAACCACCTTCTCACCTTGCTTGATGGACAACGAAATTGCCTTTAAAGCTGTGATTCCTGATGGATACGTATATGCAATATTACAAAGTTGAATGACAGACATATCAAAACTGAATAAAAGATAACCCTACAAAACACATTACTACTCCCACAATCAGACAAATTCCAGCGTGCGAACTCTTTTCCCATTGCTCCGGACAATAGGTTCGCCCGTGATAAGCCCGCACCTGCATGGCCTGGTAGTTCTGAAGTGACAAACGCAAGCTTTTAATAAACACCGCCGACAGCATGCCGGCAAAGGACTGGAGGCCATTTCTGATTCCGGAATACCCTAAACGCTGACGCTGTGCCAACAACACTTCAGTGGCGCATTTCTTTACACCAAACAGATAGCGATACGACAAGATTAACAGCTCTATAAACACCTCAGGTATGCCGATACGACGGGCCAGGGTTATACCTTCAGCAAACGACAGGGAACAGATGGCTATTTGTATAGCAAACAGACCATTCAGAGCTTTCAAAGCAGTCATAGTGGCATGCATTAAGCTCTGAGAAGTGATATTCCACCAAACCTCCAATAACTCAAACTGCACAAATGCCTTAGGTGCCCTTTCTCCCGTTTCAGATATCAAACCTATTGTTCCGCCCAGGATGAAGGCAGCACCAAATAAAAGAAATCGCCATTTTTTGCTCCGGTTCCTTCTCCGCAAATGAATTAACAGCAAACCTGCCAATAACAGAAGTATCTGTGTGAGCCAGTGATGTATGCCAACAGCTAGCGCCAGCCAGGATACCACTAGCAACACTTTTTCGGTAGTTCCTTTTAACCAGGCATAAGCAATGGCGCTTCTATTTGTCATTGGCCGTTGCTTTCTTACCTCTTATATACCCAATGAAATAACACAATATGCCAGCTCCCAATGCTGCCTGTAGTGCAAAAAGCAAGCTCTCCGTTTCACCTCCTGGTGGCGCCCAGACAGATTCAAACCAGGGCGTATAACCTTCAGATTTATCAATAAGTTCAGACGCCATGGTGTCAGCACCACCAAACTCAGAATTACCTCCCATCCATAAAGCCAGTGTTGGAATAAGCAATATGCCTATCAGCAGCAAGTAATTTTGTCTTTTCAGGCTGTTAGCGTTTTTCATGAGCCAGTCCCTTCTTTTTAAATGATTTAACACTATTCATCGAAAAAATGGATGATGCTTTAATAAAGTCGTTCTGCACCAATATATTGATTACCATGACTGTTAAAAGCCCTTCCACAATAGCCACAGGCACCTGCGTTAAGCCAAAGATGCCAATAAACTTCAGAAACGCTCCCCATACACCGCTGGATGCATCGGGATGAGCCAAAGCCAACTGTACGGATGTTACCATGTAGGTGGCCAGGTTTCCGATGACCGTGGCGAAAAACAAAGCCACTCTCAACGAGCACCTGCTCTTTTTTAGAATTTTAAAAACCAGGACGGTAATGATTGGTCCCACACAAGCCATGGCAAAAGCATTAGCGCCAAGTGTAGTAATGCCACCATGTGCCAGTAAAAACACCTGGAAGAGCAATACGATGCATCCGACTACCGACATAGCCATAGGTCCAACCAGAGCGGCACCAAAACCCATTCCCGTAGCGTGTGAGCTACTTCCGGTTACTGATGGCAGTTTAAGCGAAGACAACACAAATGCGAAAGCCACCACCATCGCCAGTATCATTCTTCGCTCCGGTGACTGCGCCAGTTGTTGCCTGACGCTTTTGATGCCCAATAACAAAAAAGGTATAAACACCACACTCCAGGCAAGTGACCACTGAGCAGGTAAATAACCTTCCATAATATGCATGCCAAAGGCTTGCAATGGCATCAAAACCATCAGCAATACTAACCAATTAGCTTTAGTTATCATTAATTGTCTATTTCTCTTGTTCATCATTAAGTAACATCTCTCCTTCATTATTAATCAGAATCAGGCGCAATTGATAGCCCTCAACAACATTACTGGCAGCTGATTCACAGCGTTGGCTCAATAAGCTAAAAAAGGGTTCCTCCAATTTGAACGGGAATATTTGCTCCAGTTCACGGGCAAGGGTGATGCCCCTCACCTGCTCTATTTGCTCTTCAGAGTACCCGGCTTCTGTGGCTAAATCAGCCAAAAAATCTTTATCCATCACCACATTCCGACTATGCGTATCTAAATGCCCGGCTGCCAATTTAACGGCTTTGCCAATCATGATACCCAAATGCGCCACTTTAATATTCCGCTGTGATGCCGCGTTCAAAGCCTCTCCAATGTAATTGCCATATTGCACAAAACAATAAGGAGGTAGATGCTTAAAATGCTCTTTCAGGTAACGCTCGCTTCGGCCACCAGAGTTAAATACGACCTGATCTGCATTGTTTTGCTCAACCACATCAAGCTGCCGGTGAATGGTTGCCACATAGACTTCAGACGAGAATGGCTTGATACGCCCCGTACTGCCAATAATGGATAAACCGCCTTCGATACCCAGCCGTGGATTAAAGGTTTTAAGAGCCAATTGTTGGCCCTGCGGAATAAACACCTCTACGTCAAATCCAGCATTTGGCAAACCATGTTCATCAAGCAAGCGTTCCAGCTCAGACTTTATCATCGCGCGTGGCACCTTATTTACAGCTGGCTCATTAAGCGGCAGGCCCAAACCGGGCAGCTTAACAATACCAACACCTTCGCCCTTAACGAATCGAATACCCGCCGATTGATTCAGATAAACACGACAGCCGATGACCAAACCATCCATTAAATCCGGGTCATCGCCGCTGTTTTTTATAACTGTGGCATAAGCAGAATATGATTCCTTGGCCTTGGTATGTAGTGGCATACTTACCTGCTCACCATCGGGCAAACGAATAGCAATTTTATTGTTACACTCACCTGTGAGCAGCAATGTTGCAGCAGCTTTGGCACAAATGGTCGCACAAGTACCGCTTGTATATCCATGTGCTAAGTCTGGCTTTGTCAGGCTATAGTTCGCCTCCATGTACTGACGTAACTCGGCCCGGCATTTAAACACTTTGGTGAATTCAGGCAATGTAGGTTGTTCGAGCACAAGCAGTGGCAACTGATACTTTTGCGCTAAAGCCACTTTCTGTTCAAACAAACCATTATGTCCACTATCTTTTGTAAGTAACACTTGTATCTTTTGCTGCTCAATCAGGTCTTCAGCATCTGTGAAGTTATCAAATGCCAATGAACCCATGATTTTATCCTGGCTCACTCCACAAGCCAAAGCCTTATCCCACGACAAGGGACGATCCAATATGCGATACCACACCTGAGCATCATCCAGACTACCGTGCAGCTTCGCTACACTTTTAACACCCATCAGTGACAAAATCCTATTGTAGCCCGTCGCTTTACAAGCCTGAATCATTGCATCCAACGACTCATGATAATGCACATTATCAGCTTGCTTTTTGTCGGTAAATGAGCGCTCAATACGGATGTGTGCCAAATCCAGCTTCGCACAGCAAGCATGTATATTCCAATGCAAGTCCCTGGCATACGGATGCGCTGCATCAACGATCAGAGTGATCTCCTTTTCTTTACAGAAATCAGTCATCTTATCCACCAGCAAGGCCTGCTCCAGCTTAATGCAACCATCATACACTTCGAAAGAGGTTGCTGTTTTAGTCGAATAATAATAGGTAAAACCCATATCATTTAACCAGTTAGCCGCCGCCTTACCTTCGGTAGTGCCACCAAATAATAATATGAAAGGCGTATTATTCATCCTTGCCCTGACGAAATAAATGGGTGAATTTACGATCGTACAACTTGGAACGGTTATCGCGATTATCGATGGCTTCGCCAACTACAATCATAACGGTTAGCGTTAGGTTATTCTCCTTAACAATCTTAGCCAAATCCTTCAACTGACCGCGCCATATCTTTTCTTCTTTCCAGGTTAGTTTATAACAAACCGCAACAGGTGTCTCGGGTGGATAACCTTCCAGCAACTGGCGCTGCATCTCGTCAATCAGACTAACACTCAAGAACAGACAGATCGTACTTTGGAACTTGGCCAGCTCCGAAAGCTTTTCGCGCGGCGGCATTGGCGTACGGCCTTCTCCACGAGTGAGTATTATTGTTTGAATACGCTCCGGAATCGTAAACTGCGATTGAAGTCGGGCAGCGGCAGCCTGAAACGATGAAATACCCGGTACAATCTCGTATGGCATATTGTGTTGATCGAAGAAATTCATTTGCTCCTGAATCGCCCCATAAATACATGGATCACCTGTATGCAAACGTACCACCAAACCTCCTTTATCGTAGGTCTCTTTCATGGTGTCGAACTGCTCTTCTAAATCCATTTGTGCCGAATTGCACACCACACAACCTTCCTTGGCATAATGCGTCAATTGCTCAGGCACCAAACTGCCCGCATAAAGAATCAGATCAGCAGCCTGTAACAAGCGTTTTCCCTTCACCGAAACTAATTCAGGGTCACCAGGACCAGCACCCACAATCACCACTTGTCCGCGTCGTTCCTGTGCCAAATCCATAGCAATCGCCAATGTAAAATGCTTCCCTGCTTCATCGCAACCTTTAGTTTTTTCGAGCAACAGATTAAGATTACCAGAACCCAATAAAGCAGCAGCTTCTGACACATTACTTGCACCGGTTGCGTTAAGTGCCGCTTCTGATATCTCCAGTTTATCAGCCACACGGTTTAAATCGCTTGCCGAATGAGTTACCAGACTAATATTTCTCAGCTGTGCTACATCAATAAACGCCTGCTCTTCCTTTTTAATATCTATGGTATGCAGCTTCTTTACCGATGCACAACTTAATCCTTCTTCCTCTAGCAGAACACACACGGCCTTATTGAAATATTCAGAGCACAAACCCTTTTGCGAACCAGCTCCCAGCACCAAACATTTTGGCCGGAAGAACAAACTGGGGATTTCCGTTTCGCTTATAAATGGCGATACAGCAATAATCAAATCAAACTGCGCTTGCCTTACTTCACTAAAATGATAAAACAAGGTTACATGTTCGGGCAAAGTATTTTCGAGATGCAGCGTTCCCGCATCTTTTGTTTCAAGTACCAATGCCGTTGGAGCCCCATTCACAAAGCGAGCAATAAACTCATTTTCGCTTATTCCCTGATACTCATTAACCCAGCCAAAGTTATTACCGATAATATCCAAAGGCCATAAGTCAAGGGAATCACTCGCTGTAGTCACAATAGCCTGACCGCCTGTAATACGTGCCACTCGTTTAGCCAGCTCATTGGCACCGCCTTTATGACCAGATACCACAGGCTGAATGAACCGTCCGTGTATATCAATATTAAGTACAGCAGGATCAGTTTGTTTGCTTCCCAAAACTGGTGCAATTGATCGAACCGTAATTCCTAATGCTCCTATGAAAATCAGGCTATCCAACTGATTAAAATGTGCTACTATGAAACCAGATAAGGACTCAATCGCCTGCGTACCATCATAGCCACTTGTTGAATAAATGACTGCATCAAGCTCTTGTTGAAGCGTATTGGCCAAAGGCAAGGCATGGCGATTATTTATAATGATTGCTGTTTTGTTCATATTAAAAAACTTGTGCTAGCTATTATTTTTTATTGCCTGATAAAGGGTAACAGGATTATGGTCATCCTGCTGTATAGGCATCTTATCGCTTATGGTCATCGATACAGCTTCGATGGCTTCCTTAAACGCAGTAGCAGTTTCATCACTCACTGCATTAAAAACCATGATGCCTCCCGGTTGTAAGTAAGTTTCCAGACGGGCAACCATTTCTTTCAAACGTCCGCCATGTCCGCCAATAAAAATCCTGTCGGGTACTTTCCATTTCGATAGATCGAAAGTGTAAAAATCATCGATGCAATATTTAATGCCCGGAATACGGAATTTCTGTTGATTCTTCTGTATTAAGGCTCTCGATTCCTTACGCTTCTCGATGGAAAAAACCTCCATTTGCGGCGCCATCTGTTTGGCTTCGATGGAAACCGAACCTGTACAAAAACCGATATCCCACAATACTTTGGCCGTATCCAATTTAAGCATGGATAAAGTCATCAGACGAATGCTGCGCTTGGTTATCATCTTAGGTCTTCCCTCAAGATGGTGAAAACCCTCTTCGGGAATGCCAAAAGTACGCTCAAAATGAACTGTTTTTTCAAGAATTAAACAATTGGGCATGATGCTTTCAACAGATGCCAGTTCATCAACCGACAACTCACGAACCACTTGCAGCTCACCTCCCATACGCTCACCAAGATACACCTTGTAATTGAGCAAACCAGCCTCTTTCATTCTCTGACCAATTGCAGCAGGTGTTTTATTTTTATCCGTCAATACACCGATAAAATCAGAGCCTTGCACCAATTCTTTATCGAGGTTAGGCCATGGTCGACCGGTTAATGTTGCCACCTTCATCAAGCCATAGGGCAGATGACAATGATGCGCCAGCATCTGCAGGCTGTTAAATGTAGGATACACCTTCAGTGATGCATCCGGGAAATCGCGTTTCAGTGTGTTGGCAATTCCGAAAAAGAGCGGATCGCCCGAAGCAAATACCACTATCTCTTCATTCAGCGCACGATATTGCTCAAACGTAAGCTGCAATGGCACCACTACTTCCATCCATTGATGATTAGCCGGCAATAAGTGCTTCACAAGATCATAATGACGTGCAGCACCGGAGAAGTAATGAGCAGATGCAATGATGCCATTCACTTCATCACTAAAGACAGGCCTTGCTTCGTCGCTGATGCCAACTACACGAAAACTACACATCACGACCAGGTTTAAGTGTAACAGCTTCATCGCGACTCAGTACCGCATTAACGATTGTAGCTGCCAGATTAGAGCCGCCTTTGCGCCCTTCAATACTAATGTATGGCAGATTATTAAATGTCATCAAGCGATGCTTGGATTCCTCCACATTAACAAAACCTACAGGCGCACCAATGATACCAGCCGGCTGAAAGTCTTTTCTGCGCATTAGCTCTGTCAATTCAATCAATGCCGTTGGCGCATTGCCAAACACATATAAAGCATCGGGATGTTCCTCAACCGCCAGGCGAATACCTGCCTGGGTGCGCGTAATGTTTTTTTCCTGCGCCAAAGCTGTCGTACGCTCATCGTGCAGATAGCATTTAACAGTAATGCCATAACGCTCACACGCTTTTTTGCGGATGCCACTCTGCACCATGGTAACATCGGTAATAATGGTTCCGCCCTTTAGCAGGTACTCATTCATACGTGCCACCGCATCATTTTTAACGCGTAAGAGCTGTTTAATCTCAAAATCAGCCGTTGTGTGAATGCAGTGCATCATCACCCATTTCTCCTCGTGAGAAATATCCAAATCGGCCAATTGCCCGGCAATGGTTCGAAAGCTCTCCTGCATAATTAACGGACCCGGAGCGCCTTCCTGCTCATATTTGGAGTAATAACCGCGCGGCGTGATAAACTTGTTATTGGACACATAGCTTTGTGAATTTCCAATCACAACGATGGAAAACATATCCACAATCTCTGGATCAAACTCACACAAAGTAGTTAATGTAATATGCTCCTCTTCACGTTCAACCTGTCGCAACACAGCTACCGGAGTAGAGGGTGAACGCTCTTCGAGAAACAGCTCTTGTAAGCGATACAGCTGCCAATAGCGTTTCTTACTGCGTGGATTATACAAAACTGTGACAAAATCGCCCATTGCAGCGGCTTTCATCCGTTTTTCAATCAGTTTCCACGGCGTTAATAAGTCCGAAAGCGATAAAATCACAAAATCGTGACTCAAGGGAGCTCCCAGTTTGGCTGCAGCGGCCTGAAACGCAGAAATACCAGGCACTACTTCTACAGGAATTGTCGTTTGGCGCTTATCGGCCATCTCCAAAATAAGCGAAGCCATGCCATAAATACCGGCATCACCCGAACTGATAACAGCGACTCTCTGACCCGCTTCAGCTTTTTCAAAGGCGATTTTTGCACGTTCCACCTCCTGACGCATACCAGTATCAATGCAATCAGTCCCTTCGGCCAGGTAACATTGAATAAACTGGAAATAATATTTGTAGCCTATCACCACATCTGCCTCTTTAATGGCATCAATGGCCGGTTTTAAAAACAACTCTGGATTCCCTGGCCCTAAACCTATTACTTTTATATTGCTCATGAGTAATTACTTATTTTTGCTCAGCTATTAGTTAGCTTAATTAGCTCCTCGTTACGGATAATGATGATTGAAAAATAGGGTATCCTTCGCTCGGTTAAGACAGATACATCTCTGGTTGTAAACTGCTTATCTGTGCCCATGTATTCGCCATAGAAGAAGTCAAGCTGATGCTTCTGCAAAAATCCAGCAATCCAGTCTTTTAACTTTGACACCTTCATAATCACCACCGTTTCATTAGCACTGACATACTCACCAAGTTGAATTTCACTCTTCACTTCGGGAACAACCAGTACTTTATCTGTTTGCTTACAAATTGGCTCTAGCCCTAATGATCCTCCTAAAATAAATGCCGGCACACCCGGAATCATTTCGTAATTCACACCGGCCTTTTTAAAATCATCAATCAAGTAGGCAAATGTGCTGTAAAAAGCAATATCTCCTTCACTGACAACGGCCACCATCTCTCCTGCCTCGGCATGTTGAATGCACTTAGCGGCCAACTGACTATACGTTTCATTCACCTCTGAACGATCGTATTTCATCGCCACTGAAACCGGACGAAACTTTGTCTCATCAATCTCCAACGAGCCAAGTACACGCATTGCCATCGAACTCTTCATCCCTTTTTCATTGGTTGTTTCAGGATAATAAATGACATCCGCCTGCTGTAATGATTTAAGTGCCTTAATGGTGATTAACTCGGGATCGCCGGGACCAAGTGCCACACCGTATATTGTTTGTTTCATGTCTATTAATTAGTGATGATGCCCACAACAATCGTGTCCGTGATGATGGTGATGACCGTGAGCATGCCCATGATGGTGATGTGGCTCATAATTCTCCAACGTTTCCTTATCTACGGACGAAATCATATCCATTTCACCACGTTCAGCACTCTCCAAACGCTTAATTAATATTTGCGCAAGATGATCCGATTCACTTAACAATGGTGCCATAAATACCTTACGATCAGGATGCTGTTTTGAAAATTCGTCCAGTAAATCCTGTGCTTTATCCATGTAAACGCCAGGAAAAAACACATAAGGAACGACTATTATATTTTTATATGGTAACTTTTCGCAAATAGACAATGCCTCAGCCACTGATGGATAAGTCATCCGGCTACAGTAACCATTTATGCTAAAAGCGTACTTATTCGTCTCCTGAACCATACGTGTTAATCGTGCCAAATCGCCATTAGCTGCAATTTTTGAAGCACCAACGCCCAAGCCAAACAGTAATGTATCATTCGCCTCCACTTCAGCTCCGTTCAGCGCTTTACTAATCAAATCATTTGACAGGTGCAGCATCTCATCGCAATCGCCAATGTAGTGCGCCATCTTAATAGATAAGTTGTACTTAGCCTGCAACTGATAGAGCATGCAAGGAATATCCTTTTGAATATGCACCCCGGTAAACAAAAACACAGGAACAGCAACAATCTCTGTTACACCGCGCTGAACCAAACGTTTTACTCCCTCCTCAAAACCAGGTTCCGATAACTCGAGAAAACCAGCTTCTACTTCATAATCGGGTAATAAAGCCTCTATTTGTTTTGTGTATTTTAAAAAGGCCTCTTCGCCTCTTTTCACACGGGTACCATGACCACAGATTAAAACTCCTTTTTTAGACATGTATTAATTCTTGAGGTTTAACAGATTGAATAACCGGTTTGAGTTGTTCGGAAAAGTTGACTACTTCGCCAATCACCATTAAAGCAGGAGGCTGAAATCCGTTGTCCTCCATAACGTCGCCAATGGTTTTAAGCGTAGCTGTCAGCATTTCTTGTTGCGGGTAAGTTCCCCAGCGAATCAGGGCCACCGGAGTCTCCTGCTTTTTACCGCCAATAATCAATTCATTGGCGATGCGTTGCGCATTACTCACGCCCATATACACTACCAATGTATCTGATGCTTTTGCCAAGGCTTGCCAATCAACAGAATTGTTTCCTTTTGCTGGGTGCCCGGTTACGAATGTTACTGACGATGCCACATGACGCGCTGTTACAGGAATTCCCATGTATGCAGGTACGGCTACACCCGAAGTAATACCGGGAACCACCTCATAATCAATTCCATATTCGATAAGGGTCATTATTTCCTCCACTCCTCGTCCAAATACAAAAGGATCACCACCTTTTAAACGCACAATATTCTGACCTTTCGAAGCATAATGGGCGATTAACTCATTTAGTTCTTCCTGTGGAAAAGTGTGCTTATCCTTCTTCTTCCCCACGTAAACCATTTCGCAAGAATCAGGGCAATAGTCAAGTAATTCTTTATTAACCAGGTAGTCGTATAAAACGATATCTGCCTGTTTGAGCAACTTCACAGCTTTTACGCTGATTAAATCGGCATCGCCGGGACCGGCACCAACCAACCATACTTTACCGTAGTTGGGATTCATTTATATTGAGTTAAGGTTTACATTGTAATTTTCTATCTGACTGATTAACTCATCAATCAAAGCATTCATTTCATCCTGACAGGCCAGGTTACCGGTTTCAAGATATTGCTTCCGTTTTGCACCAATCTGCTCTATCGCTTCAGGCGAAACTGCTGTCAATTTGGCCATTAAGTACTTACGCAAACGAGCAGATAATGCAGGAGAAGTTCCTTCGGTTGTAATTCCCACATTCAGATGCCCAACCTGACAACTGGCAGGGATTATAAAATTGCCCTTATCGGCCCCATCCACACTATTTGCCAGTACACCATTCTTTTGTGCCTCTGAGATGATTTGCTGATTGATTGTTTTGTTATTGGTAGCGGCAAATACCAGGAAAAAGCCAACTACGTCGTTGTTGTTATAACAACGGTTGATATGCTTCATCCTGTTATCACCAAGCAACTCCTGCAAAGCCGGTGTTAATTCTTTGGAAATGACAGTTACGGCAGCACCGGCAGACAGCAATTTATTCACTTTTCGTTGTGCAACTTTACCGCCACCAACAACTAAACAAGCTTTATCTTTTATATTGATATGAATCGGATAGAACTGCATATTAAGCCTGTTTGGTATTTAAAACACCTGTTCTGTCCTCTTGATTCATCAAGCCCTTAAAATGTTTATTCATAGCGCACTTTAACGCCCCGGAATGAAAGTGAAATGCATAAAAAGCACACAACATCCTGCAACCATCCGTTTCAGTCAAATTGGTTAATAACCCATCTGAAACGGCCTGTCGCCATTACTATCTGCACCTGTTAAGCGCCGTAACTATTGAAATGCTTTTTATTCATGTATCAAACTTTTAAACCCGAAAGCTTTGATTAATAATTATTTATTACATGGCAGGTTTTCTGACTTACTCCCTCCTGATTGCGCCTTCCCACCCGCTAAAAGCGGACAGTGACCTTATGCAATGGAGTTAACAGAGCTTACAGCTGCGGGTACAGCTCCGGATTCACACCGGATTCCCTCTTTCCGCCAAAGTCCGAATAGGTTGACTTTGACTCACCATTTATGGTCGCAAATGTAATACAATTTTGCTATCGCCAAACCGATGAGGACATTTTTCTTTAATGAATGCTATAAGAGCTCAATTGCGTATATTTGCACCATTATTAAAGATTCTAACGCATAACCAGCGCCTCTGCACTGGTTTGAAAGACCAAAAAGATGCTAAGCGAAAAAGATACCATTTGCGCCATATCAACTGCCCAGGGGATGGGTGCCATTGCTGTTATCCGACTATCTGGTGACCAATCAATTGCTATTTGCGAAAGAATATTCAGACCAGCTAAAACCGGTAAGAAATTAGCTGAACAAAAGGCTAACACCATTCATTTTGGCAGTATTACTGATGGCGACAAAGACATAGACGAAGTATTGGTAAGCATCTTTAAAACACCACATTCGTTTACAGGCGAGGATATTATTGAAATAGCTTGCCATGGTGCGCCCTATATTCAGCAGCAGATATTACAACTTATCACGAGAAATGGTGCCCGACTGGCTACAGCTGGTGAGTTTACCCAACGTGCGTTTATCAATGGCAAAATGGACCTGTCGCAAGCTGAAGCTGTGGCAGATTTAATCGCCTCACGAAGCGAAGCAGCCCGACGTGTTGCACTGCAACAAATGCGTGGCGGTTTTTCAAGTGAATTGATTAATCTTCGCATGCAACTACTCAACTTCATTTCGCTTATTGAACTGGAACTGGATTTTAGCGAAGAGGATGTGGAGTTTGCCAATCGCAATGAACTTACTAAACTGGTTGCTGAAATTGAATCGGTACTGAAAAAGCTGGTTAACTCATTCTCTTTGGGAAATGCCATTAAAAATGGAATACCAGTTGCTATTGTCGGACATACCAACGCCGGCAAATCAACACTTCTGAATACCTTATTGCAGGAAGAGCGTGCCATTGTATCGGACATCCACGGCACCACTCGCGATGTAATTGAGGATACCATAAACATTGAAGGCATCAGCTTCCGTTTTATTGATACCGCAGGCATACGTGCTACTCAAGATGAGATCGAAAATCTTGGTATTGAACGCACTTATGCTAAAATCAGTAAGGCAACCATTATCTTACTCATGCTTGATGTTAACGATCCGGATAATAAGATACATGATGCCATTACTGATGTAAAAAAACGCATGGACGAGCATCAGCAGCTGATTGTGGTGATTAATAAGACCGATTTGGCCAATGAAGGTGTTCAGGAGCGCTTCCAGAAGAGCAGCTTCAAAGAGTTATCCGGCACCGATGCCATAGTGCCCATCTCAGCTAAGCAACAATTGAATATCGATGCTTTAACAGCCGCTCTGCTCAAAACCGTTAATCTCTCAGCTATAGACAATGACGAGGTGATTGTTACTAACGTACGCCATTACGAGGCGCTGCAAAAATCACACGAAGCCATCCAACGGGTGGTTGATGGCCTGCAATCAGGTATTACAGGTGATTTTCTTGCTCAGGACATTCGCGAAGTGCTTCACTTTCTGGGCGAGATAACCGGGCAAATCAACACAGATGAAGTGTTAGGTAATATCTTTAAGAATTTCTGTATCGGAAAGTAGATAGCCAATTTTTTATTAACATTTTATTTACACAATCCTTTACTATAAGGAACTTAAGAGGTTTTTACAAATTTCCCTTAACACTCTATTATACCAATTTTTCACTTATATTTGTCCCTAGAATGTCCCCCAAATCGTCACGGGGGACACGGGGGACAAAATTGATGGAAAAAGAGACAAATAAAGTGTAAATAGAAACCAAACCATTACTATGGCAAAAATCTCAATCCGCGAAAAGAAACTGGCTGATGGCAGAAAAAGTTTATATCTGGATATCGTAACAGATGGCAAGCGTTCAAAAGAATACCTTAAACTTTACCTGGAACCAAAAAGCAAAGCCCAAAACAAAGCAACATTGGCATTGGCTGAAGATATTAAAGCAAAACGTTTATTGGGCATCCGGGAAAACAAGTTCGACCTTCCAAAAACAATTGATTTAGATGCATCGTATCTTGATTTTTTCAAAAAACTCGTCGAGCAAAGAATAAAGGCTGATACCAATGGTAATGCTGGTAATTGGGATAGTGTGTACAAACACCTGATTAAGTACAAAGGAGACAATATTTCATTTAAAGATATTGACACTAATTTCTGCGAAGGCTTTAAACATTACCTGATCAAGCAAGCCCGGACAAAATCAGACAAGCCTCTCTCCCAAAATAGCCAAAGCTCATACCTGAATAAGTTCAAAGCTTCAATAAAAGAAGCACACCGATTGAAACTCATCCATGAAAATTACGCAGAATACGTAAAAGCCATCAAACCGGATGAAGTTGAAAAGCAACACTTGACAATTGAAGAACTAAAAATCCTAAAGGATACTGAATGTACTATCCCTGTTTTAAAACAAGCTTTTCTATTTTCTTGCTTGACTGGCATACGATGGAGCGACCTTGAAAAACTTACCTGGGGTGAAATACACCAGGATGAGCACGGTTATAAAATCATTTTCAAGCAAAAGAAAGTAAAGCGACAGGAATACCTTCCTGTTAAAGCAAGTGCATTAGGCTATCTGGGTAAACGTGGAGCAGGCAGAGAAAAAGTCTTTGTTGGTCTTAAATATTCTGGTTGGCACAATGCAGCGTTATTAAGCTGGGTAGTCAGCGCAGGCATACCTAAAAAAATAACCTTCCACTGTGCCAGACATACACATGCTATTCTCCTGTTGAATGCTGGCGTGGATATATTTACTGTTTCAGAACTACTTGGTCATAGTGAAATTAAAACGACTATGGTGTATGCCAAAATTGTTGACCAAAAGAAAAGAGAAGCTGTAAACTTATTGCCTGACATTAGCATTTAAACAATATGAGCGACACAATTAACTACTCAGAATTTATAAAGGTCATATTACTTAAAATCATAAAGATTAATAATACACAAAAAGACCAAATAGCCTTGACTGATCAGTCAGCAATTCTACGGACAATTCGAGAGAAGGGAATTGGAAATCTTACTGCATCATCATTTACAGAAGTCCTAAAAGACAACTTGTACTCTAAGTTATATCCATACCTGTACAATACATTCGAGCACTTAGGTACAACAAGCGGTGAATTCTTTTATATTTCTGTATTCCTGACTGGACTTGTTAAACACATAAAACCTCAAAATTTAAAGAAACATATAAGAACAATAACAGAAGCGCTAAATAATCCTTATGTCCAAAATAGTGAAAGCATTAGACCCGAAATGCAAAGCCTTTATGAATCGCTTAAATTACTTGACCTTTCAAACTCTATAGCACATATAATATGCGTAATGAGGTATTGTATTAGAACTGATGAAGAAAAAGACAAAGCAGTTATTATTAGTGAAGTATTGAATACGCTTTGTATCCATGATAAACATCCTTTTATGACTCTTGAAGAAGCAAACAGGGAAGCAGACAGGATTCATCGTAAGAAAACAAGTGAAGGTGAAAAAATAGAGCGGTTTAAGGATGGACGTACTATTATTTATGAAAGAATTAAATATTATTACGCAGCGGAAAAGAAATCTTTTAAAGAAATTATGAAATTTCATGCTAATTCTGAGTATTTCCAAGAATTCATAAAAGAATAGTAAAATATCTCAAAAGTAGTGTTTACATAGGAAGGAGTTGGTTTGAAAAAACAACTCCTTTTTTTACACCTTCCATTACAATATTTTACCCTTCCACTTACTCTATGTTTGCACTGTTGAAAGTCAACAACTGTGCGCACAGTCATTTTCATTAATTCTTAAACAGTAAAAAAATGACTGATTTAGAGAGAAAAGAACTTAGGGACATTATAAAAGAAGAAATACTCCCTTTTACTAAAAAAGCATTAACAATAAAGGAAGCATCTGTCTTCACAGATTTAACAGAGCGAACTATCTACAAAAAAACCTCTCTTGGGGAGATACCGCACTACAAACAAGCTGGCAAGCTTTTCTTTGACCGTTTAGAGCTTGAAGACTGGCTTCTGGCAAACCGCGGCTTTTCAAAAGCTGATATCAGCCGGGCAGCCGCTACCTATAATATGAACGCTTCATTAAATAGGTAAGGTATGGCAAGTCAAACTAAATTGAATATCGCAAATGGATGGGTGAGCATTTATCGCTCACTTGCCAATTCCCCACTATGGTTAGCTGAAACATTTACCAGAGGACAAGCATGGGTTGATATGTTATTGCTTACCAACCATGCTGACGGTTACTTACGTGTAAGAGGAAATCGAGTTGATATTAAAAGAGGTCAACTTGGTTGGTCAAAAACAGAACTAGCCAGGCGGTGGAACTGGTCTACAGGTAAGGTTAGACGTTTTTTTAACGAACTCGAAAAAGATAAACAGATAGTTCAACAAAAGAACCATCTAACTTCCATTATTACAGTCGTTAATTATTCACTTTATCAAAACGTGAACCAACAGGCAACCGGCAACCGTTTGTCGAACGACCGCCAAACGTCACCTAACAATAAGAAGAAAAAAGAAAATAAGGTTAATAATGAAAATGGAGAGTTTACCCCTCCCACACTTGAAACCATTATTTCTTTCTTCATAGAAAATGAAAGTTTACAAGAAGAAGCTGAAAAATTCATGAACCATTATACAGGGAATGGCTGGATGATAGGAAATAGCAAAATGCAGAATTGGAAATCTGCAGCAAAAAACTGGATGATACGTTCTTCTTCTTTCAACCAAATTAAAGCAACAAACTATGAAACAAATAAAATTAGAGGTCAAAAATCAGTTAATACAACTCAAGAACCAAAGCTTACCCGCACAGAGCAAGCAAAACGAAACCTCCTTGCCAGCGTGGCGGCAATGGATGATAGACTTTTATAAGCAGAAATTCCCAACGATTACAGAATTTTTTATGGCTGCCAACTATAGTCACATAATTGAGCATAAAGGTCACTTACCACAAGAAGAGTTAATATATTCTTCCGCCATTAGATTATGCGAAATTGACAAAATATATGGGAAAGGTGTCGCAAAAAACTTTGTAATTGCCTATCTAATTAACTTTTGCGATTTACTAAACATTAAAGAAGATGCAAAATTAAATAATATACAACTAAGTACTTGCGCTTTAAATATTCTAATGCGATGTAATGGAATAACAATTTCCGAACTTGCTGATATGATTAGAAAATTTAGCTCTGGTAAATATGGCCAATTCTATGGTCAAATGGATATTATGACGATTGGTGAATGGGCAAGACTCTATATGAAAGAAAGAGGTGACATTATTTATAAGAATGAAAAAATATCTCGCTTCATTAGAAAGCGAGATAATCAATGTATTACGAATTAAAAGCAAAGCCAGGCGTTTGCCTGGCTTTGCCATCAACTCAGTATTTTAAAGATGACAAGAACATGCATTTTATGCGCATCTGAGTTCGAAGCGAAACGTTCGGATGCACAATATTGCTCTGAAAAATGTCGGGCAAAAGCTAATTATCAAATGAGAAAAAGGAAGGATAATTTCACCGTTTCACCAGATACTGGACTGGATAATTCAACGAATAATCTCACAGATAAGAGTGTTGAAAATGCGCAAATTCTCATAGAAGGAACCATTTCTGTCGATGATATTCTTGAAATTATCAAGAAATGCGAACATCAACTTGAACAACTACACTCTGCAACAAGCACTATAAATGCGCAAAACCAGCACAAAATTGAGGAAATAAACGAACTAAAAGCGCAAATTCTCGATATTGATGTAAAAAGGATGGGTAAGCTAAGGTTTATGTTACAGCAAACCGACACTAACCTATACAATCAGTTTTTAAACGGTGAATATTTATCCGCTAAAAAACAGAACGACAAATTTGCCAAAACCAAATTGCTCTCTGAGGATGTCCTCTCCTTTCCTTCTAATGCAAATATTCGTGCTCTGATTGCAGAATACCGGAGCAAATTAAACAATCAGATTATTGTTTATGACGGTCAAGTGAATACTATAAAGCAAGCGATAGAAAATATGGAACTATCGATTAAGCGCAATAATGACAAATTAAAGGAAATACAACAGCAAATTGCATTTTATCAAACCCGAATCCTGCGCTTGGAACGGGTTTTAGTTTCATAGAGTCTTGACAAATCCCGGTAGTAATACTGGGATTTTTTGCATCAAAAGTTTAAGTCTAATGACTTTTCAAATATACTCCAATGCAACGAATCCCATAAATACAAGATATGCACATTAGGGTTACAATTATCATGTTAAACTTAGTTTAAGCATATGATTTACCTTTTAGTTACTGTTTAATGAGATATTTTTCTAAATTTGACATTACTTGACAATGCGACATTCTACCTTTGTCAAAAAATGACAAATTATATGGAAATTATTGCAATCATTATTTCAGCTCTATGCCTGGTTTTATTGGCCATATTAGTGTTTAGAAAGAAGGAAAACAACGTTAATCCTGTTATTGAGGCGGTACAACAATTATTGCAAAGAGAATTAAAAGATAACCGTTCGGAATTATCGGTTTCTTTAAAAGAAAACAGAGAGGAATTATCGAATGGTTTGGATAAGCTTACACAAAAGCTTGAAGAAAAACTTACTGTAATAAGCGATGGTCTAAATAAGAACGGTAAAGAAAATCGTGAAGAACTTACACGTTCGTTAAAAGACTTTAGTGATACATTCTCCAAAAATGTGAAGGATTTCAACGACCTCCAAAAGCAGAAATTCGATGCAATGGCAACCAAGCAAGATGAATTGGTTAAGACAACTGAATTGAAGTTGGAGAAAGTGCGCGAGACTGTTGATGAGAAACTACACAAAACTCTTGAAGAACGCCTTGGTCAGTCCTTTAAAATTGTAAGTGAGCGTTTAGAAGCCGTACAGAAAGGACTTGGCGAGATGCAGAACCTGGCTAACGGTGTTGGTGATTTGAAAAAGGTTTTAAGCAATGTTAAAACTCGTGGTGTTTTAGGTGAAATACAACTTGGAAATATCTTGGAGCAAATTATGGCTCCAGAGCAATATGAGGCAAATGTAAAAACAAAGCAGGGCTCAAATGACCATGTGGAATTTGCAATCAAACTTCCGGGTAAAGATGATTTTGGTAAAGAAGTATTCCTACCTATTGATGCCAAATTCCCACAAGAGGATTACATTCGTTTACAGACTGCTTATGATGAAGGTGACATTGATGGCATTGACAAAGCCAACAAAGCTTTAATCCAATCTATTAAGAAGTTTGCCAAAGATATAAGCGACAAATACCTTGACCCACCTCATACAACTGATTTTGGCATCATGTTTTTACCAATTGAAGGTTTATATGCAGAGATAGTTCGCCAGCCTGATTTAGTGGCATTATTACAACGTGAATTTAAAATCATTATAACTGGTCCTACCACATTGGCAGCAATGTTGAACAGCCTTCAAATGGGATTCAAAACCCTGGCTATTCAGAAAAGAAGTAGCGAAGTATGGCAAATTCTTGGTGCGGTTAAAAAGCAATTTGGTGAGTTTGGAACTGTATTGAAAAAAGCACAGGAAAAAATCAGACAGGCAGACGGTGAAATTGAAAAATTAGTGACTACCCGAACTAATGTAATGTTATCAAAATTAAAAACGGTTGAAGAACTGCCATCAGCAGAAGCAACCGCAGTATTGGGTGAAGCAATTGAATTAGAAACAGAAGATTAAAGACTTTAAATATTTATATGGCTAAAAAGAACGGAAACGGCAAAGAGAAAAGCATCGAAGAGTCGTTATGGGATTCGGCAAACAAGCTCAGAGGTAGTGTTGAGCCAGCCGAGTACAAACATGTAGTATTAGGATTGATATTCCTAAAATTTGCAAGCGATAAGTTTGAGGAACACCGTAAAAAGCTGATAGACGAAGGAAAAGAAAAATATATAGACATGCCCGATTTTTATGGCATGTCTAACGTGTTTTATCTGGACGAGGTTTCCCGATGGTCATATATCATTAAAAACTCAAAGCAAAACGATATTGCTTTAAAGATTGATACAGCTCTACACAATATCGAGAAGAACAACAAAGCCCTAAAAGGTGCTTTGCCTGACAATTACTTCTCTCGATTAGGCTTGGATATTACAAAGCTTAGTTCCCTGCTTGATACCATTAACGATATTGACACCTTAAAGGACAAACAGCAGGATATTGTAGGACGTGTGTATGAATACTTCCTTTCAAAATTTGCTTTGGCAGAAGGAAAAGGAAAAGGAGAATTCTACACTCCAAAGAGTATTGTAAACCTGATTGCAGAAATGATTGAGCCATACAGAGGAATAATCTACGACCCTGCTTGTGGTTCAGGTGGTATGTTTGTTCAATCCATTAAGTTTATTGAGAGCCATCATGGAAACAAAAAGGAGATTTCCATTTATGGGCAGGAATACACCAACACCACCTACAAACTAGCCAAAATGAACCTGGCTATTCGTGGTATTTCCGGTAATTTGGGAGAACGTGCTGCCGATACTTTCCACAACGACCAACACCCCGACCTGAAAGCCGATTATATCATGGCTAATCCTCCTTTCAACCAAAAAGATTGGAGAGCGGAAAATGAATTAAACGATGACCCTCGTTGGCGTGGTTACGATGTTCCGCCTAAAAGCAATGCCAATTATGGTTGGATTTTAAATATGGCTTCTAAACTTTCAGAAGATGGAACTGCCGGATTTGTTTTGGCAAATGGAGCATTAAGCGGTGGCGGTGATGAGCATAAAATTAGGCGAAAACTAATTGAGAACAATTTAGTGGAAGCAATTTTAATACTTCCCCAGGATATGTTCTATACAACTAACATTAGTGTAACTGTTTGGATTCTTAATAAGAACAAAAAAGAACAAACCAAGCAAGTAGGTGATGAAACAAGGCACTACCGTAATCGAGAAAAGGAAGTCTTGTTTTTAGATTTACGACAAATGGGTGAACCCTTTGAAAAGAAGTTCACTCAATTCAATGCTGACCATATTGCAGAAATAGCAAACACATACCACAAGTGGCAACAGACTGATAAAGGATATGAAAATACTCCTGAATATTGCTATTCTGCCTCATTTGAAGAAATTCAAAAGAAAGACTTCTCTCTTGTTCCAAGTAAATATATAGAGTTTGTAAACAGAGATGAGAACATCGACTTTAATGATAAAATGAAAGCTTTGCAGTCTGAGTTTACTGACTTATTGAAAGCTGAAGAACAATCAAAAAAGGATTTATTAAATGTTTTTAAAGAGTTAGGGTATGCAATCGAACTATAAACCTATTGGAGATTACATACGACTTGTCGATGAGCGTAACAAAGATTTAGCAATTGATACCCTTTTAGGGCTAACCATCAATAAACAGTTTATCCCATCGGTTGCCAACACGGTTGGAACAGATATGCGTAACTATAAAATAATACGCAAAAATCAGTTTGCATGTAGCACAATGCAAGTAAGGCGAGACAAGAAAATGCCAGTAGCTTTATTGCAAGATTATGAAGAAGCTATTATTTCACAAGCCTATCCGCTATTTGAGGTTAAAAATGAAAAAGAGCTTTTACCAGACTATTTGATGATGTGGTTTTCTCGTGCAGAGTTTGACCGTGAAGCTTGTTTTCATGCTGTAGGTGGAGTTCGCGGTAGTTTAGAATGGGAAGATTTCTGCAATATGAAATTCCCATTACCCTCTCCTGACAAGCAAAACGAAATTGTAAAAGAATACAACACAATAAAGAACCGAATTGCATTAAACAATCAGCTTATTCAAAAATTAGAAGAAACTGCACAAGCTATTTACAAGCAATGGTTTGTTGATTTTGAGTTTCCAAATGAGAAAGGAAAGCCTTATAAGAGTTCAGGCGGTAAAATGGTTTGGAATGAGGAGTTGGAGAAGGAGATTCCGGAGGGGTGTGGAATTAGTGCTTTAGATGAAGTTATTGAATGTTTCATTTCAAAACGAGGAAAAAGTAAATCACTTATGGATTTGCAGCAATTTAGTAAGGAATATAAGTATCCAGTTATTTCAGCAATGAACATTAGTAATGGAAAGATAGTAAAGTATGATACAATTCCATACGTAAACAATATAGATTTTGATGAATGGATGAACCCAAAACTTGAAGTTGATGATGTATTATTGACATCTGAAGCACCATTAGGGGAAACATATTATTTAGCAATTAATTCGGAATATGCATTAAGTCAAAGGCTCTTTGCATTGAGAACAAAAAAAGAAAAAATCTCAGGTTGGTTTTTGTATTTGTGGCTTAATACACCTCTAGCCAAAAGAGATTTGGAAGGACGCTCATCAGGAACAACTGTTTCAGGAATAAAGCTGTCTGAACTAAAAAAAATATGCATTCTAATTCCGCCAAGAGGATGGGAATCAATATTTAATAAGACTACAATGGGAATTTCAAAACTAATTGAATATAAGAACCAAGAAAATCAAAATCTATCACAACTGAAAAATTTGCTTCTTTCCAAAATAGCAACCATAGAAAACTAAAGCCTATTCGATATGATTGAAAGAATTACTTCCATAAAGAACCTAGCTGTATTTAAAAATTTTGATTGGAACACCGCAGTTGTCGATGCAGAAAGTAATGTTTTTGACTTCAAAAAGGTAAATATCATTTATGGACGTAATTACTCTGGAAAAACAACTCTGTCAAGGGTTGTACGAGCATTGGAAACAGGTGGTATTTCTGACAAATATGAAAATCCTGAACTAAATATTAAAGTAAAAGATAATGCTGATGTTACTCATAGTGACTTTAGTAGCCATGATAAAACTATTCGTGTATTTAATGAAGACTTTATAAAGGATAATCTGAAATTTATTGTTAATCCTGATGAGAGTATCCAACCATTTGCAATACTTGGCGGTGATAATAATATAATAGAACAAGAAATAAACGATTTAAAAGATAAGCTTGGTTCGAACGAGGAAGGTGGTGAGACTAAGCTATATCAAGAACTAAAAAGTTTAAATGACCTTTGCCAAGGAGCAAAAACAAATCATAAAACTGCCACCGACACTCTTAATAATCAAATAAAAACAAAGGCATTAGATAGGCAATCGGGAATAAAATACAAATCTGAAAAGTTTGGAGACCAAAACTATTCGGTTAGAAAGCTTGAAAAGGAAATACAACTAGTTCTTAAAGATGATTTTAAACCTTTAACAGATACAGAAAAGAAAGAAACTGAAGAAATACTTACGGAGAAAAAGAAAGACCCCATTAAAGGATTGCCCCAACTTCAGTTAAACTTTAAGGCTTATTCTGATTTAACTAAAGAAATAGTAACTCGAAAAATTGGCAAGTCTGATAAAATTGAGGAACTGGTTAAAAATGCGGTTTTAAATCGTTGGGTAAGTGAGGGTAAAAAACTACATCAAGCAGAACGTAAAATATGTGCCTTTTGTAATAATGAGATTACAGCCGAAAGATGGAGTGAATTAGATAGACACTTCGATGAAGAATCAAATATTTTGGAAAAGGATATTAATAACCTATTGTCTAAACTAACAAGCGAAAAACAGCAAATTAGTAGTGCATCTGGATTAAAGAAAGATGACTTTTATATTGAGTTTCATAAGGATTTGGAACAGCTGTCAGAAGAATATAAAACGACAAAGGAAGATTACATAAGTTCTATTGATTTGCTTGAAGAACAGTTAAATAACAGGAAGAGTGATTTACTGAATGAAAAAATATTCGATGAAGTTAAGAATCATATAGAGGATTTAGAAAAACTAAGAACAAGCTTTGACGAACTGAGGAAAAAATCAGATGACTATTCAGACCAATTAGCAACTAAACAGGAAGATGCGAAGAAAAATCTTCGACTAAAAGAAGTATATGACTTTGTGTTAAATATAAATTACAACGACCAAATATCTAATATAGCAACGCTCAAAACAAAAGAAGAAACTGAGGAAAACAAGAAAAAGTCAAAGCAATCTGAAATAGACGATATTTTAGCACAAATCACTGAAAAACAAAAGGAACTTAAAGATGAAAGCAAAGGTGCTGATAAGGTGAATGAATATTTGAATGACTTTTTCGGACATGACTTCCTAACACTCAAAGCAGTTGAATATAACGATAGTGAATCAGGCGATAAAAAGTATCGTTTTGAAATTCACAGGGAGGATAAAAAAGCTCATCATCTTAGTGAAGGAGAGTGTAGCCTTATTGCTTTCTGCTATTTTATGGCAAAGCTTCAAGATGTTGATACAAAAACTAAGAAACCTATAATTTGGATTGACGACCCTATTTCTAGTCTTGATAGCAATCATATATTTTTCATATACACACTAATTAACACACAAATATTTGGTGAAGAAGATTTTGAGCAATTATTTATATCAACTCATAATTTGGAGTTTCTTAAGTTCTTAAAAAGACTACCGGGAGCTGAAACTAAAAAAGAAACAAAAACTAAATATCGCTATTTGCTTGTAGAACGTATTGACAATGAGTCAACGCTTAAATTAATGCCTGAATTCTTACGTGAATATGTTACAGAATTTAATTACTTGTTTAGCCAAATATATAAATGCTCACAAATAGATAACGTAACCGATAGCAATTATACCGTTTTTTACAACTTCGGAAATAATGCTCGAAAATTTTTAGAAATCTTCTTGTATTACAAATACCCTGATTCATCTGGACAATCTGATAAAATGAAAACGTTCTTTGGTGATGAGAATATTCCAGCTGTTCTAACCGACAGGATAAACAATGAATACTCACACCTGAGTGGTGTTTTTGAGCGTGGAGGTACTGTAGTCGAAGTTCCTGAGATGAAGAAAGCTGCTGAAAAAATAATTAATAGCCTTAAATCAGATAGAAAACAATATGAAGCTTTATTGAGAAGCATTGGAAAAACAGAAGAGGCAGATGATTTTGCACAGCAATCAACTAATGGTGATAGTGCCGTAGTAAATACAATTACAAATCACGAAAAAGAGTTGGTTAAAGTGTTTAATGGTAATCGTGTTATTCTTGAGCTTAAAAATGTTGTAGGTGTTCGTAATCATAAGATATTTCAGAATGAATACTTGACTCCTGCTATTGGGAATGGGCTTGTCAAAGAGACTCGAAAACGAGGAAAAAAGAAGCAATATTGTTTGACTGATGCAGGAACTGAGTTAAAAAACCGATTAAATCATGAAGAGGGATTATAGTTTAGAGGAAAGAATAAAGGTTTTAAAACATTTTAAACCTGATTTTAGAGATTGCTCCTGGCATAACGATATAGTTTTAGAATTAGATGATTTTATTCAAGGGAAAGGGTTTGTTAATGCTCAAAACTTTCATTTTGAGTATGATTTTAATCCCGATAAAATAATAGGCTCTACCCATTGCGATTACTATGGAGGGAGTTGGATAAAAATGTTTGAAAACTTAAAAAGATTTTATCGCTTACCTCAATTTTATTCAAATTCTGCAAACGAATATATCAATAAGCAAGACAATATTCTTTTGATTAAATGTGGCGACAGCTATTTTATCGCTGAGGGTAATCACCGCCTTTGCATTGCAAAACTTCTCGAAACAAATATTGATAAAATAGAAGTAAATGAATTCTTACAATATGGAAGTAAGGAGTTTAAGAAACAGATGCAAAGTATAAATACAGACATAGATATTTCATTTAAAGATAATTAGTAAAATGAAGTTCACAGAAGAAAAATTAGAATACGCTTATATAGAGTTGCTGAAACAAGAAGGTCGTTTTCGTAATTTAGAAAGTGTTTTATTTGACTCTGAGAAATGTATAAGACAAAACGAATTAATAAAATTATGAGCAACGGTTTTAAATTAATAGCGATAAGACCTTTAGTTGGGTGTGCGGAAAAATTTTCTAAAGTTTTACGACTTGGACATATATATAAGTTTTACGACTATACTTTTATTCGTGATAATGAAAATGATATACATTCATCAGTTATTAATGTTGTTCCAAATAATATAGAAGGAGAAGACTTATATAATATTGATGGAACATCAATAAATATATCCGCTCTTGTTGGCAAAAATGGAGTTGGGAAGAGTTCATTAATTGAGTTACTCTTTATTGCTACGTATCTTATTGGAGTAAAAACCAATAAACTAGACAATTTAGATGATTGTATATCAAAAAGGCAAGCTCTTAAATTACAGTATGATGATTGGAAACAAGAAATAACTGAAAAAGGATTAGAGCTTGATGTAAAGAAAGAGCAAAAGCAATTAAATGAAATAGAAAGATTTACACGACTAATTGCGGATATTGAAGATTTTGAGAAAAACTTTAAGATTGAACTTTTTTATTCTATTGATGATTCAATATTTTGTTTAGTAATTGACAATAATCGATTGGATAATATACCAATCGTTTCAAAAGATATTTCTCAAGATAGGTATTATAAAATACTTCATCTATTCGCAAATATTGAAGGAAAAGAGGATGTACTTAAATTAAATGACTTCTTTTATAATATCGCATTAAACTATTCTGCTTATGGTTTAAACTCTGAAACAATAGGAGTTTGGATAGAAGAATTGTTTCACAAGAATGATGGCTATCAAACACCAATGGTCATAAATCCAATGAGAACATCAGGTGGATTTGATATTAACATAGAGACACACCTTTGCCAAACTAGAATTCTATTGAATTTACTTGACCAGTCAATGAAAGTAAAAAGACTTTTAAAAGCAAAAGAGGTTAAAGCAATTATTTTTACATGTGATGAGAATAAGGTTAAAGATGTTGACCGTTCTTATGATAATAAGTTAGTTAGTTTATATAATGCTGATTTAAAAGAAAAAGTTTTTAATAAGATTTACAAAAGCATTACAGGCGAAAAGTTCTCAAATGAAAAAATCATACATATTGATTTATTAAAACTATATATTTTCAAAAAGGTTCTGAAAATAACTCGTACCTATGATGATTATAGAGATTATGAGATTTCCCCCAAAGAGGCTTATAGTACCCAAGAAAGTCGAAGATTTATAAAATTGCTATGGAAATTAAAAGATGATAGTAGCCATATAACAACAAAGCTTCGACAGGCGATTAACATAGTTAGATATGATATCTTAAGAGAAGATAAAACTAAAGGTATTAAATGGGAGAATAATAATCTTAAATTAACTTTAAATGAGTTGACCAAACGGCTTAATTCGAATGAGGATAGGGAAAGAATGATGCCTGTAGCATTTTATAATCCTAATATTATTTTTGAAGATTCTGATTTTAAATTTCTAAGTTCTGGCGAACAGCAACTAATTAATGCACTACAAACAGTTTATTATCATTTAATTAATCTGAACTCTGTAACAGAAAAGGACATTGCAGACAGAACCTCCATACAGGATAAGACTGTAACATATAAAAATGTAAATATCGTCTTTGATGAAGTTGAACTTTATTTTCACCCAGAGTTTCAACAAAATTTCGTTAGTGAATTAATCTCTGGTTTAAAACAGTTAGACATACCCAGAATTAGCAATCTCAATATCTTGTTTTCAACACATTCTCCCTTTGTGCTATCTGATATATTAGTAACTCAATGCTTATTTCTTGAAATTGGTAATGATGGTAAAGCTGATTCAAAAAGTTATAAATATTTAGGTGACTTAAAAACATTTGGAGCAAATATCCATGATATGCTTCGCCATGCCTTTTTTATGTCTAGTGGACATATTGGAGAATTTGCAAGAGAAAAAATTGACAAAATTGTTAACCTGTTATATGAGGCAATGTCAGGTAATGAAGAAAAAAAGAAATCGGCTAAAGAAGCAAAAAACGCCATTGAAAATACAATAGAACTGATAGGTGATGAAATGGTTAGGGGGAAGTTATTGAAAATGCTTTATCATATTACGGCAAAGAATCATAAAGAAGCTTTAAGAAAGTACTACGCAAATAAACTTAGAGAATTAGATGATTAGTTTATCAAATATCAACCATAAAAATACGGCACAGGATTTTTATGATTTAGTTAAAAATGAAGTGTTGGATAGACTTGCTTGTGAGGAAGCAAATTTAAATATACAAAAAACGACCAATGGATATGATTTAACAAAATATCTAGAGAAACACCTTAAGGAGTTTCTTATTGGAGATGTTGAGAAGTGTGTAAAATCACATGAAAACAACCTTAGACCAATTCTAAAGAATCACTTTGTTAATACAAAGCCTAAGACTCCTTCCCCATTTAAGGTTGCATTTCAATACGTGTTCTTTTATGAAAGTTATGACAAATGGAGTGCCTATAAAATCATTAAAAAATTAGATATTCATTGCTGCCCATATTGTAATCGCACTTATATTACAACATTAGGAAATGATAAAAATAAATTTGCTCGTGCTGATTTTGACCATTTTTTACCAAAATCTAGATATCCATATCTAAGATTTAATTTTTACAATCTAATTCCTTCATGTTTAATATGTAATCAAAGGGCAAAAGGTCAAAAACCAACAAATTTGGAGGAATATATTTACCCTTATAAAGAGGGATTTGATAATCATGCTAAGTTTTCATATTTGCCTAAAAGTTATAATTCTTTAAAAGATGGATTTGATAGTGATATAATCATTAAACCCGATTCTCCCCAATCGCAAATCGGTAAAAAAATCCAAAAGAATATAGACTTATTCCGGTTGAATCAACAATATTCAATGCATCACACAGAACTTAACTTTATCCTTGAGAAAAAAAGTAAACATTCTGATGGGTACATAAAAGAATTAATGGATGCATTTCCAAATCTGTTTAAAGATGAAATAGAAGCTTATGAATATATTTTCGGAAAACCTTATGAAGAAAAAGAGTACATAAATTCCCCTCTGGCAAAGTTTTTTAAGGATATACATGAAGATATAAGCTAAATTACTTTAGCACTTAAAGATTTAATAATAATGAATCTATGACAAAATGAAATTTACAGAAGAAAAATTAGAACACGCTTATATAGAGCTACTTGAACAAGAAGGTTATCCACACCGCTTGGGTAATACCCTTACTCGTTCCGATGATGATGTAATAATTGAATATGATTTAATTCAATACCTTTTATCACGGTATGAGAATCAGCAGCTCACAAAAACAGAAGCACAGTCTATTCTTCTTCAATTAAAAACTCTTCCGGCAAGCGACCTTTATGAAAGCAATAAAACCATTATGCGATGGTTGGCTGATGGCTTTATTCTTAAACGAGAAGACCGCAGTAAAAAGGATATTCATATTGAATTGATTGATTATAATGGTTTGGAAGCTCAGTTGTACAGCCAGGACTTGGATAGTATTGTTGCTGAACCTAAAGAGCAATATTCCCCCGATTTTAACAAGTATAAATTCGTCAATCAGCTTGAAATTACTGGTACAGATAATCAAATGCGTATTCCTGATGGAATTTTATATATCAATGGTTTACCGATTGTTGTATTTGAGTTTAAATCGGCTATTCGGGAAGAAGCAACGATACATGATGCTTTCAATCAATTAACAGTTCGTTATCGCAGAGATATTCCGGAACTTTTTAAATACAATGGTTTTTGCGTTATTTCAGACGGTGTAAACAATAAGGCTGGTTCCCTTTTCGCTCCTTATGAGTTTTTCTATGCATGGCGAAGAATTGCAGGACTCGCAAAAGATGTTGATGGAATAGACAGCATGTACACAATGGTACAAGGTATGCTGAATAAAAATCGTTTACGTGACATTATTCGCAATTTCATATTTCTTCCTGACACATCTAAAAAAGATGCCAAGATAGTTTGCCGATACCCGCAGTATTATGCAGCCAATCGACTTTACGAAAATATTAAAGTTGCACAACAACCTAAAGGTGATGGTAAAGGTGGAACTTACTTTGGTGCTACCGGGTGCGGTAAGAGTTACACTATGCTTTTCCTCACTCGCCTATTAATGAAAAGCAAGCACTTTGAAAGTCCTACCATTGTATTGATTACAGACCGTACTGATTTAGATGACCAACTTTCAGACACATTTGGTGAAGCAAAAAAGTTCATTGGCGATAACAATATTATAAGTGTAGAAAGTCGTTCTCATTTAAGGGAATTGCTACAAGGCAGACAAAGCGGTGGCGTATTTCTTACCACCATTCACAAGTTTACCGAAGATACGCAACTTCTAACTGAGCGTACTAATGTTATTTGTATCTCCGATGAAGCACACCGAAGTCAGGTTAACCTTGACCAAAAAGTTCGTGTTACAGAAAAAGGGGTGACTAAAACCTATGGCTTTGCAAAATACCTGCATGATTCCTTACCAAATGCTACCTATGTTGGTTTTACAGGCACACCAATAGATGCAACTCTGGATGTTTTTGGTAAAGTGGTAGATGCCTATACCATGACAGAATCTGTTAAAGACGAAATTACAGTTCGTATTGTTTATGAAGGTAGAGCTGCAAAAATTGCATTACATAACAGCGAGCTAGAGAAGATTGAGCAATACTACGAAGAAGCTGCCGAATTAGGTGCTAATGATTATCAGATAGAGGAAAGTAAAAAAGCTGTTGCCAATATGAATGTGATTATTGGCGACCCGGACCGCTTAAAGGCATTAGCGGAGGATTTCGTTACTCATTACGAAAACCGGATTTCAGAAGGTGCTTCAATTAAAGGCAAAGCAATGTTTGTATGCAGCACTCGTGAAATTGCCTATGAGTTTTATAAAAATGTAATTGCTCTACGCCCTGAATGGAATGAAGTAAGAGTAGCCGAAGAAGGTGCTGTTCTTTCTGAAAAAGAGCAGAAAGAAATTAAGCCAATGGAGCGTATTAAAATGATTATGACTCGTGGCAAAGATGATAACGAAACCCTTTATAACCTGCTTGGCACGAAAGAATACCGCAAAGAACTTGACCGTCAGTTTAAAAACTCTAAATCCAATTTTAAAATTGCCATTGTTGTAGATATGTGGCTTACAGGATTTGATGTGCCTTTCCTTGATACCATTTACATTGATAAGCCTATTCAACAACACAACCTTATTCAAACCATTTCTCGTGTAAACCGGAAATTTGAAGGCAAAAACAAGGGTCTGGTTGTCGATTATATCGGTATCAAAAAACAAATGAATCTAGCTCTTGCAAAATATAACAAAGGCGATGAAGATAATTTTGAAGATATTGGAGAATCATTGATTGTTGTTCGCAATCATCTTGATTTATTAGCCAAGCTGTTTCATAAATTCGATAGTTCCAAATACTTTAATGGCAGTCCACTACAACAACTTAACACCCTTAATGAAGGTACTGAATTTGTTATGCACACCAAGGATAAGGAAAAACGCTTTATGGGTTTAGTGAAGCGACTTAAAGCTGCTTACGATATTTGTGCAGGAAGTGAAAAGCTTACACAGGAAGAAAGAGATTACACGCATTTTTATTTAGCTATTCGTTCTATTGTATTTAAACTAACCAAAGGTGATGCTCCGGACACAGCTCAAATGAATGCTCGTGTTCGTGAGATGATTAAAGATGCTTTGGCTAGTGATGGTGTTGAAGAAATATTCAAAATGGGCGAAGAAAAAGATAATACTCAGGATATTTTCGATGAAGATTATATTGATAGGATTAATAAAATAAAACTCCCCAACACCAAGATAAAGCTACTTCAAAAACTCCTTGCAAAAGCCATTGGAGAAATAAAGAAAGTGAATCAAGTAAGAGGTATTGACTTTACACGAAAGATGCAAGCTTTGGTAGAACGCTACAACGAACGAAGCGAAAACGATGTTTTCAAAAGCGAAGTGTACGAAGAAATGGCAGAACAAATAACCAACCTGATTTGGGAAGTTCAAAAGGAGTTTTCTGCCGGAGAAGAAATGGGAATTGACTTTGAAGAAAAAGCCTTTTTCGATATTCTTTTTCAGCTATGTGTAAAATATGATTTTACATATCCTGATGATAAGATGATAGAACTTGCCAAAGCAGTAAAGGTTTTGGTTGATGAGCAAGCAAACTATCCTGATTGGAACAAGAGAGAAGATATTAAACTTGGGTTAAAGGTTGGTTTAATCATGCTTTTAGATGAACATGGTTATCCTCCGGTTGAGAGAGACGAGGTTTATCAGGATATTTTCCATCAAGCAGAGAATTATAAAAAGAACAGACAATATATTTTATGAGCAAGGTAAAACATATATCAGCAAGGCTTGCCTGGCATGCAGATGGTTGGAATGGCAAAATTTGTCGTAACCCTTTGTCTAACACGTATTGTACAGGTCAATATTCTTTTCCTGGTGGTTTATATGAAAAGAAATCAGAACAGGTTAAAGAGGCTGAAAAATTTGCAGGATGTAGTTGCAATAGCATTCAGAAAGAGTACATTCCACCTTGCTCATGGAGTATTAATGCATTTGGAGATGAAACAGTAAAGGCGGAGACAAAATCGCCTAATTGGTACACTAACCAAGAAACTAAACAATGGGCTTTACCTCCTGCAACCGTTAGCCTTTGGTCATACGAAGAAATGTATCATGATGATGATAAAAATGATGATGGTACGTTTAATTATGAAAAACGAATGTCTAATGCAAAGGCATTTATAAAAGAGATTCAAGAGAATTCGTCATTAATATTTTACTATGCTAATTATAGCAATCCCTTATCTGTAGAGGATGAAAAACGCTATACTATTGTAGGCTTTGGTCGAGTTAAAAAGGTACATGATTTAATTATGTACGATAAAACCACTGTTGAAGAAAAACAAAGATATGCAGGTGCTTATGTTTGGCAAGTTCCAATACAATCAAACTATCCAGAAGAGGGATTTAGAATACCGTATCACAAGTACAAAGACAATCCTGAAATACTTGAAAAAATAGCCTTCTATCCAGAAAATGCAAGAAACTTCAAGTACGCAATGCGTCATGTCTCTGATGATGATGCCTTGGAACTGGTTGAAAGAGCGTTAGAAATTGTCGATGTTTTAGAGTATGAAATTAAAGATACAACTGAAGATTGGAGTTTGAGAAGAAAATGGCTTCAAAGTCTTTTAGCAGAACTTTGGAAAAACAGAGGATGTTACCCTGGGCTACCTGCTGTTTTAAATTATCTTGATTTACCAGAATTGGTTTCACATTACAAAGAGGGGGTTTTAAATAATACAGAGGAAGAAAACTACAAGCAAATACTTGATTTACTACTAAAACAAGAAACAATACCTTCGGTTGTTGTTGATTCGGAAAGGTTAACAGATGTACAGGATAACTTTGCAACAATGGAGGATGAAGAAATTGAATACTTATTACAGATTCTTCCTCGTTTTGCCTTTGAACAAACGAAACGTTTAAAGCAAATTAGTCAACTCTGTTCAGTAAACAGAGCTAATAATGGTTTAGAATTTACATTTAAAGAATTAGTTGATAACCCATATTTAATTTGTGAAAATTATATAGGTAATGATGTTGATGACCATATTTCATTAAGCAAAATAGACCACGGCATGCTTCCTTCACCTGATTTGGGATTGAAGCCAATGACATCAAAGGGTTCAGCCTATCGTTTTCGAGCCTTTTGTATTGACCAATTAAAGCGAATTGCTCCTCACACATTTACTGCTGCCGAGATAATTTTACAAAAGACAAATAAATACATTTCTCATCTAAGTGAATGGCGACAGTTTGAGTTTAAAATGAAGAACTTTACCTCTTATAAAGAAGTTCTTGACAATGCCATATTTCAACGTAAAGACAAGTCTGATAATCTACACCTTTATCAAAAAAATATCTTTGAAGATGAACGGTTGATAGAAGAAAACTGTCGTCTACTAGCGAATCGTGAAATTACTCAATTTAAAAGTCCGGTTACCGAGCGGAATTGGTTTGATTACCTTTATGTATCATCCTCTAACCTATCAAAACTTAACCCTGATGATTACAAAGAGGCTGTTACAGCGCAAGCCAAGGTGTGTCAGAAAATATTTGGTAAAGGGTTGAGTGTAATAAGTGGTGGTGCAGGTACAGGGAAAACAACAGTAGTAAAGTCAATTATATCAGGTATTGAAAAGGCTCATGGAGTTGGAACATCATTTTTGCTTTTAGCTCCTACAGGGAAAGCAGCAGATAGGCTAAGAGAACGTTCTGGTAAATCAGCTCAAACAATTCACTCTTTCTTAGCTGAAAGAGGCTGGATGAACGATAATTTCACTTATAAGCGAAATGGCGGTAAACAAGAAGAAAATGTCAGGATATTTATTATTGACGAATCTTCTATGATTGATCAATCCCTAATGGCAACAATGTTTAGGGCTATAAATTGGAATACTGTTCAAAGAATCATTTTTGTTGGTGACCCAAACCAACTACCTCCTATTGGTTATGCTAAAGTATTTTCTGACCTTATTGATTGGCTACCCGAAGAAAATAAAGGTGAGTTAAAAGAAAACTTACGTCAACGTGAAAATAAACTTGAAGGTAGGGGAACTGGAATATTAGATTTAGCCTCGACTTTTAAACAAAGCGTTTGTGTTGATGAAGATTTAAAAGATACAGCAGAAGTTAAGGCAAAAAGGACTGATTTGCTAAAGAAAATTCAGGAGTTGGAGTTTGATAATGACCTAAAAGATATTGATGTTCACTTTTGGGATAATGAAGAAGAACTCAATGAACTAATATTTTCAACATTAATAAAAAACCTGGAGCTTGAGACAGGTATTGAATACAATGAAGAAAAATATTGGGAACTTTTAAATAAAGTATTTGAAAACTCAGATAGCCCTAATGGTAAAAAGGCAGATAAATTCCAGGTAATATCTCCATATCGCTCAGAATTATTTGGCACAGATGCTCTTAATGTATTTTTACAAAGAAAGTTAAATAGGAATTGTGTTGAAAGGCAATGGTTTGTTGACGGTATAAGTGTATTCGATAAGATTATCCAATTTAGAAACAGAACAAAGTCTGACCCCATACTTGCATATGTAACAAAAGAAAAGGCTACTATCCCAATTCAAATTTACAATGGGGAATTAGGATTTACTCGTTGGCATAATAACGATAAAAAGGCAATAAAAGATGAAGCTACAAATACCTGGTATAATCCAAGGTATAAAGCTCCTTTCTTTAGGTTAGAGCATTTTATTGTTAATCTTGAAGGTCGTGATGCTCATATCCCGTTTGGTAAAAAACTAGGCAAGTATAAAAATACAAAGGGGTATTGGAATGAGCTTAAGGAAGAAAAACCAGAAAACAATTTAGAACTTGCATATGCTATTTCAGTGCATAAATCACAAGGCAGTGAGTTTGACGAGGTATATTTGATATTACCTAAAAACAAAAAAGCCCTTCTATCAAAAGAGTTAATTTATACAGCAATTACTCGTGCAAAAACAAAGCTTACTGTTTTTGCAGAGCAAGATATTGGAGCATTCCTACAACTTACAAGACCAGAAGCAAATAAATTATCAAAGATTAATTCTTCCCTTTTCGAGTTTAATCCATTACCGAAGGAATGGCTAATAATGAATGATTGGTACGAAGTAGGGAAAATTCATGAAACACTTTCGGAATACATGGTTCGCTCAAAGTCAGAGGTAATAATTGCGAATATGCTTACTGAAAGGAATATTCCGTTCTGGTACGAAAAACCTCTTTTTGCCACAGATGGTACTTTTTATTTACCTGATTTTACAGTAATGCTTGCTGGGGAAGAATATTATTTGGAGCATGTAGGTAGATTGGATTTACCTAATTATAAAGCTCATTGGGAAGAAAAAGAGCTTTGGTATAAAAAGCATTTCCCAAACAAATTACTGACAACCTATGAGAGCGGAAGTCTTAGTAATGATATAGACAGAATTATAAAGGAATTACAATAACTTTTGTAGAAATATCTAATGCAGAAAATACTAAAAAAATATTGCCAGCATCAGAATGGTCTTTTCGTTTTTCCATTGCCTACAGGAATTGGAAAAACGTACCACGTATTAGAGTACATTTTAAAGAACTATAAAGAAAACCGTAAGATTTTCTTCATAACTAACTTAAAAAAGAACCTTCCTCTTCCGGAATTGAAAACTAAGTTTGAAGCTGCTGGCAAAGGAAACGACTTTGAAAAGCATGTTATTGCTTTAGATTCCAATGCTGATACAATAATTGGAACATTGCTAAACACATATTGCCCGCACTTTATTACTGATATGCCTGAATATAAAGCTTTGCACAATAGCATTACTTTAGTTCAAGGATTTGACGAGCAAAAAAACAAAGATGCGTTTACCAAGCAATTAATTGAGAAAGCCAAGGATGACATTCGTAAAACTCATGAACCTAAGTTTCGCAGGGCTATAACTGATTGGTTAAATGATGAGTTTAAAAAAGCCATCAAAACCGACTTAACGGAATCGAAGAAAATTACTTACATACAGAAAAACCACCCCTGGCTAATTGAGCTTTACCCTCCGATTTTATCTTCAAAAAAGCGCATTTTTTTCTTGAGTGTAGATAAGTTCTTTTTAAAGAACACTACTATCGTAAGACCTTCATATTATTTTTGGGATGATAAGATTACGGAAGATGCAATTGTATTTATAGATGAATTTGATGCCACAAAATCACATATTCTAAATCAAATCATTGAAAATGGCTATTCCAAAAAGGTTGATTTAATTGGTCTGTTTACCCATCTGTATTCAAGCTTATCAACATTACAAGTTCCAACGGATATTGTCCAAGAATCAAACGACAGGATTAAGCTAAGGGAAGCAAAAAAAAATGTCCCCAAAATATCTGATATATTCAGTTCCTTTACTGAAAAGGTAAATAAAATAAATGACCGCTTTAATATTACTGTACCATTTAAAACGGTTAATCCAGACAGAGTTAGAAGCTTTCTGTTTCAAGATGATGAGTTTCATACAATTTTAAGTGAAGGGAAGAATTATGCACGGCTATCATTCTCTGATGAACGGATGCTTAATGAGATTCATTTTCAGAAAGAACCAATTGAGGAAAATGGAAATGTCTTAGGTTTAATAAATCAATTAAAAGGATTCCTTTACTATTTCCGAAAAGGAATATTTTTTATTGCATCCAACTATCAGCAGTTAAAAAAACAACAAAGCCCGAATAATGACGAATTTCCAATTGAAAGTGCGTTACACACCACGTTAGACTTGTTTAATCTGCCTGTTGAATGGCGAAATTACCTTATTGATTCCATATTAAGTAATGACGGTAATTTCTCTAAAACTGAAAGCCAGGAAGAAATTGCGGACTTAAACTTTTACATGAATGGCTTTAGGTATTACGATTTCTTTGATAGTGACGACCATGATTTAAAGTCTAAAATTTATCAGTACCAATACGAAAACACTCCTGAAAAATTTCTGCTAAACATTGCAAATAAAGCCAATGTAATAGCTATTTCAGCTACTGCCGATAGTCAAACTGTTGTTGGGAATTATGACTTAAACTTCCTGAGAAAACGATTAGGAGTTAAGTATCGTCAATTGGAAAGTGAAGAACTTAAAGACATTGAAAATCAATTCAATTCAAATACTAAAGGATACAGCCAGGTTCAAATTAATGTCGATTTTATTGGTGTGAAGAATCACGAAAAAGAGCTTCTTGATATTTTCGACCAGGAAACAGAATTAGCAAACTACTACTTAAATGAAATAAAGAAAGGCAGCTCCAAAAAACATGTTATAGACAGGTATATTAGGTACTTCAAAGCCTTTAAAGAGTTTGTTGTTAATGAACACATAAAATCCTTCTTAGCACTAGGTATGGCTCTGCCTGATAATAAGAAAAAGGACTTTAGAATAGATTTGTTTGAAGAGTATGCAAAACATATTATTGAACTATTTGGCAATAAAGAAGATTACAAAGAAGGTGATGCCTCAAATGCTATTTTCGTTGTAGATAGTACAGATTTTGATAGCAAAAAGACTCACATACAATCTACCCTAACCAATGGTTTTAAGCTTTTCGTTATTTCTACATATAGAACTGTTGGGGCTGGTCAGAATCTTCAATATCCGGCACCTAAAGGTATTAACCTTGTAAAGATTAATGATTTTGCTAATAAAGAAAACGAAAAGGATTTTGATGCCATTTATGTAGACAAGCCAACTTACCTTATTGTCAATGTGAATAATCAAAAAGTTAAAGAAACAGAGGTAGTTGAACGTATTTTCCAATTGGAATCACTTGCTCAAAAAGGTCAGGTAAGTAACCTGCAATTGAAGCATGAAATAAAAAAGGGATTTACTAAGCTATCAGGAGCAGAATATAAGGCTCATGGTTTTTTCGATAAAGCGGAGAATAACCTATACAGTCTTCCTGATGTATCAAACAATGCAACCCGAATTTTGAATCAGGCTATTGGTAGAATGGCTAGATGTAATCAAAAGAACCCTCTCATTCACATATACAGTAGTGATGAGAATATTCAATATCTGCAAAAAAGCTATTTGCACAATAAGCTTCTAACAAAAGAGTTTGAGGGACTTGTAAAGAAAGCCAGCAATGGGTTAAATGAAACAGATTACACCTCTGAATTAAAAGGAATAGGTGAATACAATAATCAAAGAGCTTATAATCATATCCACCAACAATTAAAATATCTTTTTAATGAGCAACGCAAAGAGCGTTGGGCGCAGCTTAGACGTTTTGTATTAACCCACCCGACATTTAACGAAACGGATGCTGTTCCGGTAAAGTTGAAAGACTATTATGTGGAGTTGCCAAGTGATTATAAGTATATCAACTACACTCAGGAACAGGACTACAAACATGTAGATATTGTATTTACAAATGACGAAAATGCAAATATATCTCCTTTCAATTGCCACCTCCCGTCTTTTTTAGAAAATAAAGCTCTATTTGAGCTGTTTAAACGACAAGGTTTTGCAACTAATTTCAAAGAAGGCCAATATATTCTTACACCAGTGTTATACAACAATATTTACAAAGGAGCCTTGGGAGAAGTCATCGGATGGCATTTAATTAAATGCTACTGTCCAAAAGCTTTGTTACAAGAACTCGATGGAGAGGAATTAGAACAATTTGATGCTAAAACAAAGAATGGCATATACATAGATTTTAAGCTATGGAACGATGCTTTTGAAAGGGAGAACCGAAATGAGATATTAGAGCATATCAATAACAAGATGCAAAAAATAGCGGCTGAGAAAGTTCTTATTATAAATATTGCATCGAGTAAGAAACCAGTATTCAGGCAGTCTATTGACGATAGGATTATTGAGATTCCTGCAATATTTGATTTGGAATCTAGTGAGCCGATTTTAGAGGCGTTTAACTTCATTAACAAGGTAATAAATGCATAAAGTTGATACGAATAAAATAACAGTCAAATTTTATTTTGATGCAATAAATTGTTCATTTAGTTTCATCAAAATAAAATCCAGTGAAAAAAGATATTGGAACGCTCTTTATTTAGATGCCTTGGTCAAACAGCCAGTCGTTAAATCAATAGTTCACGAAAACGAACCTTCGTTTTATACGATGATGAATGTAACTGAGGATGAAGCTGTAAATATTGTGGAGCAGATTATTAGAGAGCATGATTCATTAAGTGCTGAGATTATCTCTCCTGAAAGAATTGAGCCACATTACTTGGTTCAACTTCTAATCAATAGTCTTACAAGTAACAAGTCAAAGTTATTCAGCTTCAACAACCTCTCAGGAAAGTTTTATTATTCTCATCCGAGCTGGTTTAAGAAAAAAGGGAAAACCATTTGGCAAATACCTACACTTCAGTTCAAGGTAACAAAGGACTTTATACTAAAAGATTCTGTTGCGACTTTCACATCTATTACCAATAGGAAATGGATGAATATTAAAGAGAAAGTATATCACGAATTGCCTCGCTATTATTTCAATAGTACAAACTACTCTTTAAAACGGAAACTCCCTGATGAAAATCAAAAGGATGAAGATGTATTTATAATGCGACAAGTTAAAGGAGCTAAAAAAAATACTATTCCATTAATTGATTTTAAATCTTGGGATAAATTTCTTAGTTCAAAAGCCGGTGCATGGCATTACTTATTATCAAAAATCTCAACTGATTTAAAAGATTATATTGATATTAAATTCGATTCATGGACGAATGCTCAATGGCTTGAGTTTAAACAGACTAATTCAGCCTTTAAGGAAGAAAGGATAAGCCAATTATTTAAGGAAAAAAGAATTGTTTTAGTTGATGAAGTTTTAAATAATGATTCCAGCAATTTTAGCAAAAGGTTTAGTGTTTTTCTTAAAGAACAGTTACAAATTACTATAAAAACAAAAGGTAATCCTAAAGACGGTGAATTATGTATTAGGCTGATTAATAATAAAGATAACCAGGATGGGGATGTTGACCAATATTTAGCGGTAGGCAAATTTTTTTCTAAAAAAATTGCAACACATCATATTACACTCCAAGACTTTTCCAATCAATTTGAATTTTATTTACAAAAGGAAATAAATGAGCATGATGAGAAAACCCAAAAAAGGCTGCAAAAAAAGAATAACACGGCTCTTGCAACAATAAAGAATATTCTCAAAGAAATTGTAATTAAGGATGATATTTTAAACAACAGAATTTCAATTACAGATTGGAAGTCTGCTGGCTATAAGAATGATTGGATTTTCGGATGGAAAGATGACACAAAAGATGTTGAGCAGATAGGTTTTCTGAAAATTTCACCTGATGGGAATCTTCAATTCGATGTTTTGGATTTAAGCGACCTTTTCGTTGCGTCTCAATACGAGCAGTATAAAAAGTATTTTGAACCTCCTTACACAAAAGGAAACTTCTCTCCGGAAGGAATAATAAAAACAAAAGATGGATTCATCAACCTTATTGGTTTAACTAACACTAGAGCTATTCCGGCATTCAAAAAGGTAGGTAATGCTTTAGCTAAAGAGACAGAAGATTTTGAGCTTGATAAAAATGAGCTAATTCAAATACTTAACGAGTGGAAGAAAAACGAACCTGAATCGAGTAAAGTACTTGATGATATTATAAATCAATTAAATTTATTAGCTGAACCAATCATTAATCGTGAAGTAGCTCTAGGATTGAAATTTAGCAAACCTAATCTTGCAAAAGAACTTCTAAATGAGGTTTTACTTGAGGAAAAAGGGATTATTCTAAGAAATTTTCTGCGAGGTAAAGAAAAGAAATACGAGCTTTTTAGTTCCAATATTGATATTGTCCATAGAACAAATAGCGAAGGTGTTGAATACTTTGTTGGAGATAAAAGCAAAGGAATAAAAGCATCCTTCAATAATTATTGTAATATCAGAAAAGCTTTGCCTATTGAGGGTTCTCCGGTACTTTTCAATGAGCTAATTGAAACTATGAACGTTGACTTTGTAAAGCATGAGGGTTTAACGGTTCTACCTTTTCCATTTAAATATATCAGAGAATATCTTAAAATCAACAAGGTAATAAATCATCAAGGTAATTAAAAGAACTATATATGGCAGAACAAGCGAAGTTTCAAAAAATGTTGGAGATTCTGTTAATGCTTGATTGTAAGTATGGCAGAACCATTCAGGAAATATCTGAACGCTTTGATGTTTCTCCAAGAACGGTATATCGTTATTTTGATACATTTAAACAAGTTGGTTTTGTGATTGAGAATAGAAATGGCTTTTTCAAAATCAATAAAGAAGAATCCTCTGCAAAAGATATAAGTCAGTTACTTCACTTTACCGAAGAAGAAGCATTTATTTTGGGTAAGGCTATTCATTCTATCGAAGATGGTTCGGAATTAAAGGATAAGCTTGCAAAGAAGCTTTATAGCCTGTATGATTTTGACCGGGTTATTCATGCCATATCAAGAAAAGAAGAAACCGATAATATTTTCAATATAATTCAGGCAATAAAGCAACAAAAGCAAGTTGTTCTTAAAGAATACAAATCAGGTCATAGCAATAATATCCGTGACAGATTGGTTGAGCCTATTGATTTTACTGTGAATTATATGGGCGTTTGGTGTTATGATACAGAAGACCAAAGTAATAAGATTTTTAAAACAGCACGGATAAAAGAAGTGGTTCTAACTGATACTTGTTGGGAGTATAAACCAAAGCATCATAAAGGCATAACCGATATTTTTCGGATGCAAAGCTTTGAGCCAATTGCTATACAATTAAAACTATCTATGTTGGCTTATAACCTACTAATTGAAGAATTTCCTTTAAGCGAAAAGTATATCAAAGAATCTGATGACCACAAATACATTCTTACAACTGATGTAGGTAACTTCATTGGCGTTGGTCGTTTTGTATTGGGATTACCAGATGAAATCGAAGTAATATACCCACAAGCTTTAAAGGATTATTTGAATGAAAAAATTGAACACAGATATTAACCAACAATACCGTGCAATATTAAATTGCTTGTACGAGCAATATTAATTTCCTGAATGGACAAATTTACATTGATGGAGCCAGCAACCTTATTTTACTTTATCACCTAGTTGCAAACAAAGGAAATATGTATGGGTATATTTTTTAAATTTGTTAAAGGCGAAATAACCGGCGAAATTGACACGGATGAAGTTTCTGGTAGTATCTTTTACAACTTTCTTTCAACTTTCCCGTCCCCAATTTGTCCCTCATCCCTCGTAATGCATTAATTATCAATACTGTTTACTTTCTGTATCGGAAAGTAGATCATAAAACACATAAAAGAGGGAATCTGCATTAAGAGATCCACTAGGTATTATTAACACACACCTATCAGCTTCCGCTCTTTAAAGAAAAATTAAAGAAACGCAATGCAAAGGTGAGTATGGCCCCTATGGAAATAAGAATGGATTGAATACCCGTTAAAAACTCTTGCTGTGTCACCACCAGGAATACGATGATGGCCACACCCAACAGCTTAAGTGGCAATCCGTATTATCTTCACTTACAAAAATGACTCAAAGTGGCTGTGGTAGGTTTTAGATATCGGAATAGGTTCCTGAATTCCCTTAAGCATGGCCACCTGCTTTTTTTCAAGTCTTTTAATGATGGTGACCTTACTGGTATTAATCATATAAGAACGATGACATCGCCTGATGGGTAATTGCTGCAAGGGTTCTTCCAGATTTTTAAGTGAATTGCGCAAAAGTTCTTTGCGAACTTGCTCTCCTTCGATCTGATAATATATCTCCACATAATTATCCATTGAAACCAGATAAAGGATATCACTTAACTGTATGGACAACTTTACATTCCCATTTTCATCAGGAAACTGAACCAGCGTATTGGCAACTTTATGATGTTTAGATTTTTACCGGAACTCATTAATTGCTTGTTGTTTTTGATACCACGACAATAGTATTAACAAAAAGCAATATGGCGGAAGCAATGTCAACCCTATGTACTTTAAATTGGAGGTGTATTCAGCAACAAACTGCCAGAAACTTCTTATATCATCATATAGTACTGTGAGTAAAAGAGTCAGCAGAGCAAGCTCAGTTAAAGTCCATAGTGCAAAATGCCACACTTTGCTAACTCTGAACTTTATTAATTTGGGTAATAAAAGCTGCGAAAAACAGAAATATAATCCCCCAATAAGCCCTAATAATCCGAATTCAAATACCTGCTTGTTATTCGAAAAGACATACCACGTTTCAAGGTTATAGGGTTTATAAATATTGAGAAACAGCACCAGGTAGATAATAATAAATGCTACAAAAAATAATCTGGACCTGACGGACATTAACAGGTTAAATGGTCTGTTTAGCAAATGTGTATTGGGCATGGACTATAATCTATGCTTAAGTTGATTCGTATAAACCTGAGTTCGATTAGAATTACAGAGCTCAAAGTTTCTTAAATAACTGATTTACAATGCGAATTTCAGAAGCGTAGCGAGCTACGGTGATGAGATTTAAAGCAGTAAATCGATTATTTAAGGAAAAGCTTAGAGTTTCACTTATAAATATTCATTTTCATCGTCATATCTGTTCACCATAGCTCGCTA
>NZ_JAGTAR010000079.1 GCF_018156225.1 Carboxylicivirga sediminis | reverse complement strand
ACGTAATTTTTTAGGCGAGGCGAGTATCCTGAGTAGCGCGGGACACGTGAAATCCTGTGTGAATCCGGCAGGACCATCTGCCAAGGCTAAATACTCCTGAGAGACCGATAGAGAACCAGTACCGTGAGGGAAAGGTGAAAAGCACTTCGAACAGAAGAGTGAAAAAGTACCTGAAACCGTGCGCCTACAAGCGGTTGGAGCCGATTTAATCGGTGACAGCGTGCCTTTTGCATAATGAGCCTACGAGTTACTTCTCACTGGCAAGGTTAAGACTTTAAGGGTCGGAGCCGAAGCGAAAGCGAGTCTGAATAGGGCGCTATAGTCAGTGGGAGTAGACGCGAAACCGTGTGATCTACCCTTGGTCAGGTTGAAGCTGTGGTAACACACAGTGGAGGACCGAACCAGTTGACGTTGAAAAGTCTTTGGATGAACTGAGGGTAGGGGTGAAAGGCCAATCAAACTCGGAAATAGCTCGTACTCCCCGAAATGCATTTAGGTGCAGCCTATGATTAATCTTGTAGAGGTAGAGCTACTGATAGGACGCGAGGGTTTCATCGCCTATCAACTCCTGATAAACTCCGAATGCTACAAGATGATGTCATGGAGTGAGGGCATGGGTGCTAAGGTCCATGTCCGAAAGGGAAAGAACCCGGACCATCAGCTAAGGTCCCCAAATGTATGTTAAGTTGACCAAACGCGGTGTTGTTGCTTAGACAGCTAGGATGTTGGCTTGGAAGCAGCCATTCATTTAAAGAGTGCGTAACAGCTCACTAGTCGAGCGACGATGCATGGATAATAATCGGGCATAAACATACTACCGAAGCTATGGATTGAACATTAGTTCAGTGGTAGGGGAGCATTCTAAACTGGGTTGAAGCTGAAGACGTGAGTCACAGTGGACTGTTTAGAAAAGCAAATGTAGGCATAAGTAACGATAATGGGGGTGAGAAACCTCCACGCCGAAAGACCAAGGTTTCCTGATCAACGCTAATCGGATCAGGGTTAGTCGGGACCTAACGCGAACCCGAAAGGGGTAGTGGATGGAAAACAGGTTAATATTCCTGTACCTGCTATACAATAAAAGTGACGGATCGGCCAGGTGCTTGCGTACTGACGGAATAGTACGCTGAGCCTAGTCTACGGACGAAGCGAAAGTAAGTAACCGGTTCCAAGAAAAGCGAGTATAGCGGCTCGTACCGTAAACGGACACACGTAGTTGGGTTGAGTATACTAAGGCGCTCGAGTGATTCATGGCTAAGGAACTAGGCAAATTAGCCCCGTAACTTCGGGAGAAGGGGCGCTCACAGCGATGTGAGCCGCAGAGAAATGGCCCAGGCGACTGTTTATCAAAAACACATGGCTTTGCTAAATCGAAAGATGATGTATAAGGCCTGACACCTGCCCGGTGCCGGAAGGTTAAGTGGAGATGTTAGCTTCGGCGAAGCATTGAAATGAAGCCCCGGTAAACGGCGGCCGTAACTATAACGGTCCTAAGGTAGCGAAATTCCTTGTCGGGTAAGTTCCGACCTGCACGAATGGTGCAACGATCTGGGCACTGTCTCAGCCATGAGCTCGGTGAAATTGTAGTTCCGGTGAAGATGCCGGATACCCGCAACGGGACGGAAAGACCCCGTGAACCTTTACTGCAGCTTAACGTTGGTTTTGGGTAAGTAATGTGTAGGATAGGTCGGAGACTATGAAGCGGCGTCGCCAGGCGTTGTGGAGTCATCCTTGAAATACGACCCTTTGCTTATCTGGAGCCTAACCCATTTATGGGGACACCGTTTGGTGGGTAGTTTGACTGGGGTGGTCGCCTCCAAAAGAGTAACGGAGGCTTCTAAAGGTGCGCTCAAGACGATTGGTAACCGTCTGTAGAGTATAATGGTATAAGCGCGCTTGACTGTGAGGCCGACAAGCCGAGCAGGTACGAAAGTAGAGCATAGTGATCCGGTGGTTCCGCATGGAAGGGCCATCGCTCAAAGGATAAAAGGTACTCCGGGGATAACAGGCTGATCGCTCCCAAGAGCTCATATCGACGGAGCGGTTTGGCACCTCGATGTCGGCTCGTCACATCCTGGGGCTGGAGAAGGTCCCAAGGGTTGGGCTGTTCGCCCATTAAAGTGGCACGCGAGCTGGGTTCAGAACGTCGTGAGACAGTTCGGTCCCTATCTGTTGTGGGCGTAGGAAATTTGCGAAGGCCTGACGTTAGTACGAGAGGACCGCGTTGGACAAACCGCTGGTGTACCAGTTGTTCCGCCAGGAGCATTGCTGGGTAGCTAAGTTTGGAAGGGATAAGTGCTGAAAGCATCTAAGCACGAAGCCTGCTTCAAGATGAGATTTCCATTAAGGGACGTTAGAGACGATGACGTTGATAGGCTGCAGGTGTAAAGGTGGTGACATCATAGCCGAGCAGTACTAATTACCCGAAGCTTTCAAGAGAGTTTTTCTTTAAGGAATACTTGACACACATTTAAGTTAGGTGATATGATTTTGATTTGCAGCTGATATGT
>NZ_JAGTAR010000078.1 GCF_018156225.1 Carboxylicivirga sediminis | reverse complement strand
CATATCAATCCCCATAGATAGTGATTTCTAACCGGTTGTCGGCAACACCGCGTTCAGACTCTGGTTTTCAACCAGCCAGAACGCTTAGTTATTGGTGGCTGGGCTTTTAATCTTTTTATTGTAATATTTTCATGAACCCATTTTGCTTCTTCCTCTGGAGTCACATTATCCAATGTGCTATCTATTCTACTAAAAGTCGCATTAGGGTAATCATATGGTTTGCTGTCATCAAAATATGGTCCTACAACACCGACACACCAACCATCCTTTGCCGCCCAATGAGGTTCGTTAACTCTGTATTTAAAAACTTCATAATGAACACAATCTCTTTGTCCATTTAGGTCAAAAGTTACTCTTTTTATATATTCAATCTCATCAGGACATGCGTCTAGTTCTGTCGGAAATTCTAACCAATTAACTAAATTACTTTCTGCGGCATTTATGATGGTATATAATTCTTTAGGAAAAAGGTCTGTTTTGTTGTAGTCATTTAGTAACTGATATGTTGCTTCTCTTGTCAAAACACTTTTTGCTAATGGAAAAACATCTTCGTTTGTCAATGCTTCTTCATTCTCTAGTTTATCAAATAAATCTTTGACCCTCTCAAATCTTAATGCGTTTATTTTTCTGTTCTGAATTTTAACAACTATGAGTCTATAAATAAGAAAAGTCACTATTGCTAGTATAACTAATCCAATTATTATAAAGACAATTTTCATTTGTTATCGAATTTTAGTATACCTATTTCTATGGTGTTTTTGCCTTGCCACCAACGGACGCGGCTATGAAGCGTAAGTGAGATTTTAACCGTACTCACTTTCAAACTTCACGAAGCCAAAGCGTTGTATTTGTTTTTATCTTTTCATTTCAAAAGCCAAATCGACGATTTGGCGCTGTTTGCCGAAGCTGCGAACCAACCAAAATGAGTCGGCTCACTTATGCTTTATTAGCCATTGTTGGCCACTGGCATTTTTAATCTCCTGCAAAGAATAAGTTCTCAATTTCACGAGAATAATAAAAATCAAGTTCCCACCAGCCAAGTAGTCCAAATGATGTTTTAATAAGAAAATAATGGGCGTCATCACTGAATTCAGATACAACAACTTCAATGTTTGAATTTGCAGGCAATGAGGCAACAATTTTCTTTTTTTCTTTGCTTTCATATAGCTTTATTGGCTTTAATGTCTTGGTTTTAAGTCCAACAAAGTACAATGGTTGTTTTACCTCAGAGATGGTGTCCTTTTCAAATTTTATTTTTCTCTTTTTGTCGAACATGTTATTTGTATGTCCCGACACATAAGCAAAACCATTTCCAGGTATAAATAATTGCTTTCCGCCAATTGTAAATTTATACTCATACTTTTCTTTGTCAATGCTGTAAAATGAAAAACTATAATCATCACTTGGTGCATTAGTGAAGGTAATCATGTAATTCAGATTCTCTGTCTTATTTACATTTGCAATTCCAATAATAGTCTCTACAGGATTTTCTTCATTGAACTTTTCCTCAATTGAAATCTTGGTTTCATAGTCATGTGGAAGAAATGCAAAAACCTGTCCGTATGATTCAAGATGAACTTTCTTTAAATGCTTAAATGATTCTGGAACCTTATATTGCTGAGCATTACAATTTAGCATTGAAAGAATTCCAAGGATTATTATTAGTTTATTCATTTGCTGCGTTTTTTTTGCTTGTGGCCAACGTTGAAGTGTAAAAAACGTTGCGCAGTTCAAGTCAATTACGTTTCAGGTTACAACCAACGTTGATTATTTATTTTGAGTTTGAATATAACACTTTCCGCGCAAATGTTTTTTGACACATTGTTGTGCCAAGTACTTCCTCAATTTATATCTTGTATTTTTTAATTATTACCTTCTTTAACTTTTCTGTATCTTTCTTAAAGCCCTTAAAATATAGTCAAGTAATCAAACTGTAGCTTTTTTGAAAGCTATATATTCTTTTTTCTTTTAGTAATAGCAATAACAATAGTCAAAACTCCTAATCCGAACAATACAACTACTAAAATCTGTACTTTCCTTATCACATTGAAATTATTTAATACTGCAACTTTTAAATCCTTTTGAAATTGACTTTCAATCAGTAAAATCTGATTTATCTGTTTATTAAAGTCTATCAAAAAAATTCTATTTAAATAATCATTTTCTTTATAAGAATTGTTTTGCTGATCGATTTTATTAGATAATTCATCAATCAGTCTTTTTTTGTTTGGGTGTGGTTTTGGAGTAGATCTGGAAATAGGTCCTTTTAAAAACTCCTGAGATTTCTCGTAGAGGACAAACCAGTTTAATTTTGTTGAATCCTGAATATAGAGATTTGTAATACTATCAAGTCGGACTAACTGATCAATAACAATATAGACCTGTTGTAACTCTATTTCTTTTTCTCTATTAATCCTTTTGTAATATTTAGAGCCCAATTGAATATAAATTGACAATCCAATTAATACTAAACCTAAGCTATTCAATAATACCTTATATATTCTTTTCATAACCGATAACTGTATGTTCGTTAAGGCACATAGTATGTTCGTTAAGATACATCGTTTACAAAAGTTATAGATTAGACTTTACACTAAATTAGTTTCTAACCTTACTGATTGTTCTTTAGTTCTTAATTC
>NZ_JAGTAR010000077.1 GCF_018156225.1 Carboxylicivirga sediminis | reverse complement strand
ATCATATCAATCCCCATAGATAGTGATTTCTAACCGGTTGTCGGCAACACCGCGTTCAGACTCTGGTTTTCAACCAGCCAGAACGCTTAGTTATTAGCAATTGTTTTTCTATTTGATTTTGCTTATTCGTTCTCGTATTTCGTTCAGGTTTATTTCGGGAACATTACAATTAAGTGTTTCAAGTTTAAATGGATAAATAAACTCATTAAAATCTTTGCAGTCTGTGAATACATTGAATTCATTATTTTTATAATCCCAAACGACACCTTTACCGTAAACTGTAGTTGTCGGATATGCATCTTCAATAGCCTCACCTAGTGCATGGCCTGTGATTCCTCCAACGCCTGATGATACTCCAGAACTTAATCCAACTTTCCAATGATTTATTAGTCCTGCTTCAGAATATAAAAAGTTACTACCACCTAACAAAACTAGAACAAATTCATTATTCGAATTGGCAGAGAGACTCTTATCTTTTTTATTCTTATTCTTAAGGATTGCTCCAGTACTGAAATACAGTTTGTTTTGAAATGATATTGCAAATACTTTTTTTATTTTTTTATCAGTGTCTTTGTGATAGAATTTACATCTTCTAATTAAGGAATCTGACTGTCCAATTAGTTCAATTTTTTCAATTCTTAAATTCTCGGCAGCTGTTATTGAAGGGGTGTTGTTTATGAACTCAGATTTTGTCTTATATATTCCTGGAGAATAATCAGAATTATAATAAACTTCGCTTTGGCCAAATAGTTGACAAGCTAGTAATGTCAAAAATAATAATGCAAATAATGCTTTCATTTAATTAAATCTATTTATTAGTGTATTGTGTTTTAAATAATTGCTAACGGCCTGCCGCATGGAGCGTAAAGGAATTGACACTTACATACTTTCCAAATCGAGCGGAGCCAAAGCGCTGTATTTGTTTTTAACTTTTCATTTTCAAAGCCAAATCAGTGATTTGGCGCTGTTTGCCGAAGCAACGAACCGACCAAAATACACTGCACCCTTAATGCTCTATAGCGGTTTGTTGGCAGCTGGCGTTTATTACCAGATTATCACCCAGAATATCATCAATTTCTTTGATTCATTTACTGCCACTCCTTTAGAATATCCATGTTTCCATTCCTCGGGCATATATAGTCCTTTAGTTATATCTTCTTCAGCTAAAAAACGACCTGTTTTCGCTTCTAAAACGTATATATTAAATTCCTTCTGCAATTTAGGTTCTGTTTCATCAGTTTGGTATGACGAAAAATTAGAGAAGTTAGGTATTGGATAAAGATCCTTATAACAGTCTAAATTAATAATATTATGGTCTATTTCATGTTTTTTAGGGTAACCATAATTCGAATGCGTGGCAAAACGATTCAAAACAAGTAGACATTCAGCATCAGAAGGGTATTCTGCAATTGAACTCTTTCTAATTGTAGATAAAGCTTCTTTAAATTGTTCACTCTTAAATTCGAAAACACTTTTAATATTGAATTCTGTATTAGAGTCAAGACTCCATGTGTCACTAATTGAATACGCATCTCCGCGCTTTGGAAAAAAACTAACGTAGTCTTGAAATGCTGTTTTTACTCTATCGTAGTTTTTGTCCTTTTCCAAAAACCAGAATTCTCCAGAGGTTTGACTATTACATGATGCTACTATCAATAATAAAAGAAGTATACCTGTTATTTTTGTACTCATAGTTTCATTTCTGGATTTGTATGTTCTGCTTGCTGCCAACGGTTGGCCGCATGGCGCTGTAGCAGATTTGCGTTGAGATTGTCCGTCCGAGAGGACGAGACTATCGAGGCGGGAATCTGCCCAACCAAAACCATACAGACACTGCTATGCGCTATAGCGGCGTGTTGGCAAGCGTTTATATTATTTCTTTTATTTTAGTGTCTTTGTCCACAACTCGAAATAACATACTTCCATATGGCACTAAGCTATTTTCTATTTCAACCTCAATTTTTAAGTCAACTATGCCGACTTTTTTAGCTGTAACGATGTAGTAGCCATCTTGAACTTTTTGTAAAGTCAAATCTTGATTGTTTGATGTTAATCTTGATTTTTCAATAGGAAATATACCAGTATCGTAGTAAATCTTATTTTCTCCAACAATCATGAAGTTTGTATTCATATTAGATATTGTAAAATCCTGCACCTTAATATAGAAACTATCAGTATAACAATAATGAAAAGCACCTTTCCAGAATTTTATTTCATAATGATGAATTCCTTTTTTAAGTCTGTTATTAGGTTCAAATTGGATATAATCAGTTCCAAAATTGCTATTCGAAACAGAATTTGTTGGTGAGATAATACTGATAGAATCAAATTTGGATAAATCAAACTTGGATATTAATGTGATTTTATCACCATGATAGTTTGTATAATAGGTTGAATTAACTGAAGAAATATATCTCTCCATATTGACATCCTCTTCATTTTCAGCTATGCTACAACCGAATGTTATTAATGTACTTAGTACAATCAATCTAAATACTTTTCCCATCTTATATTTCAATATTATCATAAGCTCTAAAGCAATATAAACTTCATAAATATTTTTGCATTATTAACTCTTCATTTTTGAGGTTTGTAAATAATGCTTGCAAACACCAGAGTATATAAACTTGTCCATATACATTTTATTGTGCTCAGGTGTTTTGTCTACTTATCATGCTAATATAGGTAAATAACAAGACAAAA
>NZ_JAGTAR010000076.1 GCF_018156225.1 Carboxylicivirga sediminis | reverse complement strand
GATGATCAATAACTGGTGTTCGGGCATCATCATTACCATAACAGCCGATAAAATGTGGCGAAGTATCTTCAATGGTTATCCAAAGGATGTTTGGTGGCTCCGCTGAGTTAAGCTGACAAGATGTAGCGAGTGCCAGAATAACTATGCCAAACCAGTACAATCGGTGGATTTTTTTCATTATGTTGCTTTATCGTGATAGATTTTGAGTTCACTACCGCAAGTTGCAACATCTCTTTTAAAAGTACGAGCCAATTTTAATCAGAAAATAGTACATTATTATTCTTTGATAACGTCCCACAATTATCACACAGGAGTGCATAGAGAACCATATCGGTTATTATTCTAACTGTGTATCTGCATTTTATAACATCCCTGTTGCAATGCTACTCAACTCATTCTCTCAACAGAGAATTTACTCAATTATATGGTCATTCTCATAATCCTGTTAAATGTACTTCGCCACTCAATTATAAAACAAGCTTAAGGATTACCAACTTCCAGATTCTATTTTAAGAATGATAATAAGTCAGAAACCTTGAGAAGAAGCACTACAGACAATGATTTAAAGGCTTTATTTTAATACACTACTCTATAGTAAATAGCTTTTCTGGGTTCAGATCTAAAATCTAATTATGTTCTACGACTTTATGTAACAAAAAAAGAGACTTGATACCAAGCCTCTTGTCACTATCATATTTCTAATCTTAAATTCGCTTCATCATGTATTCAACCTCTTTTATTTGAGCACTTAACATATTTTGCTTATCTAACTTTTTGGCATCCATTAAATAGATTTTGGCTACTTTTTTATTTCTCTTCGATAAATAGAAACCTGCCAAGTTTAACTTTGCCATTGCTTGATCACTCTTAAGTCGCAATCCTGTCGAAAGGGCTTTTTTAAAGCTTTTCTCTGCCTTTGAAGGCTGATTAGTTTGTGCTTGCGTTAGGCCTAAAAGGTAATAATAATAAGCTTCCTGCGTCTTCATCATATTTTCAGGACGCTTCACTTTTGAAAGAATGCGTTCTACTGTCTGAAACTTACTTTTTCGAATAAAATAAAACGCCAATAAGTTCATTTCATTCTTAAAGTGGAACAATACAAAAAACAATGAGATAATAACAGTTAGTACTCCCCAACCAACAATGCCACTAACAAAAAGAAAAACCGATAAAATAGTTAGAAGGACGGCCGCGATTAATCGTATATATTTCATGATGCTTTTTTTAATGATTTAAGGTCACAAAACAATGCATTTTATGCAATAAAACAAGCGTTTCAGCACCATCATTTTCTTTAGTATCGTTATTACATTGTAAAACAACGCAGTAAAAAATGCATTTTTTAGATTTAATTTGAACGGCGCATTATCACACGCAACCTTCAAAATGTATTTGCTAAACGTTTAGTTCGCCACATAACTTTTATGCATGTAATAAAGTCTTGAACTCTACTAATTCAAATCATTTCTTTTGGTTTGCTTTGCTTGTTGTGAGCGCAGTTTGAATTACCTTTGGCAAAACTTGCAACTAATTTCTCCAGCACATCAACATTTAGCCTTTAATAAGATAACAATTTTTGTGTAGAGAATATTTATTTCTTCTTTTATATGGATTTCTTTTGGTCCAATGAAACTGAGGGTGCCCGGTTCTCACATTATTCATTAAATTCAGCAGCTCCAAGCATTTTTCAGGATGATTATCAGATACCTCAGCCAACTCCGGCAAATCATAAAACACATGGTACAATTCAATCTTTTTATTTAACACAACCCTAAGCTATTTCCAATCTCCTTTTCTGATTAACTGCACAGGACCTTTACCTTCATTATATTCCCAATACATATAATCATGTTGCTTTTGATTAATTGAATCACCCAATAAATCAGGTAAGAATGATATACCCACTATTTCATCATAAGTACATGTTTGACGCGTCATTAATACTTTAAGGGTCATAATTCCAAAGCTTCCCAGTTTCATTTTTGTCGTTATATTAGTACCTATATTGAATTATAAAGAATTAAATCAGCTGCAACATAGCAATACGTAATTATACAATAACCAGCACATTTTTGATCTTTGGGGTTCCGATCATTAATCAGCCATGCGGGTGTTTTCATTTACACACCTTACGATATTCGTAGGGCTGCAGTGTATTAATAGCCGCCGGAAGCATCAGAGATATCGAATAACAACATTCAATTGAATTATGAATAGTGCCAAGCATTATTCCATAATAAAAGGAGCCCTCAACTGAAAGCTCCTTTTGAAATCAAGTAATTATTGTAAATGATTATTTCACAAAACCTGTAATACTGGTTAGTTTTTAATGAACTTTATTGTGTGATTGAAACCTGTTGCCTGGATATTTAAAATATAAACACCTGGTGATAAGCTGGAAATATCCATCTTCGCAACAGATTCGGTAGTTTCATAGTTATCAACAACTGAACCATTACTATTTATCAGAGAAATAACCACTCTGCCTTCAACAGCTCCCAATTCAACATTAACAAAGTTGGAGGCCGGATTTGGATAGATGCTAACAGACCTGTTATTTAATCTACCAATTGCTGTTACTGTTACATTAACCGGTTCTGATGTCACTGAACCGCAGGTTCCATTCGTAATAATTACCGAATAATTACCTGTTTTAGTTACTGTGTAGCTTTGGCTTGTTGCACCGTCAATTGGCGTATTGTTACCATCAACATCAATCCATTGATAGGCCATTCCGTCTTGATTAGCTGTTAATACATTTCCCTCTACTGAAACGGTATTATCAATAATGATGGCTGCTGGCGCTTCTGCAAAAACAGATACGCCCATATCGTTGGCACAATCAACTGTTGTTGTACCCGTTACCGGCGTTATACATTCCTTGCTAATTGAATATGAGTACTCACCGTAGGGCACGCCGGCAAACATCACATCTTCCATTGGTAAGCCCTGCACCGTATAGCTTTCG
>NZ_JAGTAR010000075.1 GCF_018156225.1 Carboxylicivirga sediminis | reverse complement strand
TTCATAACTAAGTATTATAAGACAAATAAAGGTAGCTGAGACAACGGACTTTAGCTACCTTTAGGTTTAGTGCAACAAGCCATCATAAAGTAGCCTTGGCTTTTGTGGAGTTTGGAAGTTTATCTCCCGCGCCAGCTGCAGCTTAAACAAGAAAGCGAATAAACCACACGCACCAGGGCCACTTCATATGGCCGAACCGTTATGCACAACCCAGGCACCTTTGGTGCAATTATGGATTATTTTTGGGGGTCAGTGCAGGTAGGTTGCTCATTTGCTCCTCGCGCACGCCCGAAGCACACCAATGCAGTCTAAGAAATGTGGCATAAGTAATTAAAGCCTTTCATTAAAAGCAATTTGGTATAAGTAATAAAAAGCCAGCCCGCTCCGTCCGACCTGCAAATGGTGCTATTTGAAAGGTTCGGAGGGTTAAAGCACTGCAGTAGGTGTTCGCCCCCCAAAAGAGCGGTGTAGGTAGTGTAGCCAATATTTGGACGTTTTACAGTTGCTTCGGAGCTAACAAGTCAGTTCAGCTGGTACTTGAGCACTTTAAAAATGGTAAAAACGGGCAGTGCATAACACGCTGCAAATAAAGCATAAGGGCTAAGCGGATAGAGGAGAGGTAGCAATGATTAATTCGGCCTGTACCTCGTACATTAAAACAAATAGCTAAATTAGAAACCACGTACACGAATAATTCAGCTGCAAAAGGCAGGTAAGTGCAGGTTAAGCTCCTTACGCTTCATGCAGCAAACGTTATGGGCAATTATGATAAAACTTAATCCGAAAAAAAGAAATGAAGAGCAATGGGAATATCGCTTTAAATTTTAAAACGACAGGTTTTAAAGACTATAAAGCCAGTAGATTTTTATTAATGAATGACTTCTTTATTCAGGGCATAACATTAGCAAGCTCTTCTGTGGAGAAATACCTCAAGTCAATTTTAATAAGTAATGGGGTGAAAAAACCAGTTCATCTAGACAAACTTAAAGACCTGAAAAAGGAGTTTAAAAAGATAAACAACAATATCTTAAATTCTTTGGATGCTACTTTTCTTGAAATTTTAGGTCAAGCATATAAGCTAAGGTATTACGACAACTTCAAAGAAAAAATTTCTTTTGGTTTTCTTGTTCATCAAATAATTACGGAACTAGATTTTACTATTAAATTATTAGATTCAAACGTAATTATAACAAATGACAAGACTGGTGAAATAATTAAATCTGACTATCAAAAGGCAATTAGCAGTTCAGACAAAAAAATCTGTGACGCTAACTACATCGTACTTGGACAAAGTAAAAAGGCCGCTATGGAATGTACTGGTAAAGGCTATTTTTTAATGGTTGATGAGATTGGGCAAGAATTTGAAATGCAAGGAGGAGGTTTTTCTGTACCGGAATATAAAGGGGAAGTTGTAAAAGTTAAAGAATTATCATTGAAATAAAAGCCCATAACAATGGCTAATAAAGCATAAGTGAGTCGACTGGCTTTGGTTGGTTCGTAGCTTCGGCGAGCAGCGCCAAATCGTTGATTTGGCTTTTAAAATGAAAAAGATAAAAAACAAATACAACGTTTGGCTCAGTGCAGTTTGAAAGTGCAGTTTGGTTAATCCTCACTTACGCTTCATAGCCTGAACGTTGGCATTCATTAAACCACATACCCTAACGAATTTGATTTTCAATAACCAATATGATTAGCGAATTAAAAATTAAACTTCAAAGCAAGTCAGATAAAGAAATCGAACAGTTATCCAAGGAACTTAACTATTACTTTGGGGAAGAGAAACAATTAATTATAGAAGAAGTAAATCGTCGAAATTCATTAAAGACAAGCGAAATAAAGAAAGAGAAAAAAGAGAAGTCTATTTATAATTCGAAGTTAGAATTAATAATTGTTTTAATGCTAGGATTTGGATTTTTAGCGTATAATTCGACACTTAGCTTTTTATACGGGTATACTTCCAAAGAAATTCAAGTTACAGATTACGGAACGTATTATAATACTCTGTATCAAATCATAATATTGACCATCATTGGAGTTTTCTTAAAATACCGTGGCTGGAAATTATCCGACTTTAATCTAAACTTTAAATTTCGAATGATTTTCATTGCAGTATTGCTTTTCTACATCACTAACTTCTTAATCAATATTACTTTTGGAATTTCAACAATTCTAGGCTCAGATGTAATAAATTCAGGGAATAAGCCAAACCTTACAATAAATGCCGATTGGCTGAGTTTGACAATGATTATTGTAATAAATTCAATCTATGAAGAATTATTACTTATTGGGTATCTATTTAAACGTTTAGAAAGGCTAAACCCTGTATTAGTGATTATTTTTAGTATGCTTGTTAGGCTCTCTTTCCATACATATCAAGGTTGGTATTCATTAATTAGTATACCTGCAATAGCTTTAGTATTTGGAATATATTACATCAATTTTAAGAAGCTATGGCCATTAATAATTGCTCATGGAATTAATAATCTGTTAGCTTTTTTGAGTATTCATTACCAATGGCAAGAAAAGCTTCAAAATATAAAAGACGCTCTCTAGAAAAAATAACGAAATGCCAACAATGGCTAATAAAGCATAAGTGAGCCGACTCATTTTGGTTGGTTCGCAGCTTCGGCAACCAGCGCCAAATCGTTGATTTGGCTTTTGAAATGAATAAGATAAAAACAAATACAACGTTTTGGCTTCCTGAAGTTTGGTAGTGAAAACTGGTTAATATACACTTACGCTTCATAGCCTGGCCGTTGTGCCTTATTAAAAAATGCAAAAACGTATTAATACAGTACGACAAATAAGAAATTCGCAGAATAGAAAGTAGCAATTAAGAATCAAGGAATATGCTAAGAAACTTAAGTGTCAGTTCAAAAATAAAGAATGCCATATTTATTTTAATCATATTTGCTTTTAGCATTTACTTATTCTCGACCAGGACTGCAAATATTATGACAGAATCAGTAGCTTTTGAGAAAACTATTGAATATTTAACACAAGACAGCTTGACAAGAGAAAGAATAGGTGACTTTCAGGGCTATGAGAATAAGATTGGTGGAGAATTAAGCACTAGTAAAGCTAAATTTTATATACGAATTTTCGGTTCAAAAGACACGATAGTGACAAAAGTTGTTTTGACCAAGAACGAGACAGAATGGCAAATTATAGATTTAGAACTATAAAAAAATATAAATAACAAGGCACAATAACTAAGCGTTCTGGCTGGTTGAAAACCAGAGTCTGAACGCGGTGTTGCCGACAACCGGTTAGAAATCACTATCTATGGGGATTGATATGA
>NZ_JAGTAR010000074.1 GCF_018156225.1 Carboxylicivirga sediminis | reverse complement strand
GATACTAAACATCAAGCATCTAACCAAATAATCAAGGCAATAATCTATTGATTATGAATACAAAAGAGGGCATCCGTTTTTTGGACACCCTCTTTCCTTTTATCATCCATTGTTATCAATTAGATAAGTAGATTCACATTCGATTCTTCAGACTGCTCAAGGTAAGTTGCAACTCCTCCAATTTCAACTGAATCAAGCAACTCCTCTTTCTGCACGCCCATCACGTCCATACTCATCTGACAGGCAATAAATTTAGCTCCACCATCAATAGCCGATTGTATTAAATTCTCCAGAGAATCAATATTCTTCTTCTTCATAATCTTCTTCATCATCTTGGTACCGGCCCCGCCCATATGCATCTTACTCAGGGTCAGTTCGCGAGCTGATGATGGCATCATCTTGCCAAACATTTTACTGATGACATCTTTCTTAACCTTTGGCGCATCCGTTTTCTTAATCACATTCAATCCCCAGAATGTAAAGAAAATGCTTACATCGTGACCAGCAGCCAAGGCGCCATTGGCAATCACAAAAGTGGCTAATGCTCTGTCCAGGTCATCACTAAAGCAAATTAAAGATTTCTTATTGGCCTGTACAGTTCGACTTGGTGCCAATGTCTTTGTACCCTTTTTAACAACGGCGGTAATAGTTGAACCATCTTGCGCCACATCCACCACCTGGTTGCCGGTCATTTTCGCCCAGCTTTTAACATCATTGAAAAAACCAGGATCTGAGGCTTTAATCCTGATACTTTCGCCATCCTGCACCGTATCCATCGTTTTTTTCAGCTTCAGGATTGGTCCGGGACATTGCAAACCACAGGCATCGGCTTCAACTGTTACCTGCACATCAGCCTGCTGTTCTTCGGTCTGCCTGGTTTTACGATAAATATGATCGTCGTTACCGATGTAATTATTCGCAAAAATATCCTCATTGCTTTGCTTCTGAATAGCGTGCTCGTAGGTTTTTAAACCTCCCGAAAGATTATATACCTGTTCATAACCGTGTTGCATCAAGATGCGGCATCCAACATGTGCTCTGAGACCAACACCGCAATACAGGACTACTTTTTTATCTCCTGGAATTTCACCCATACGCTCACGTATGTCATCCAATGGAATATTTAGTGAACCTTCGATACCGCCCAATTCAGCTTCATCTTTTGTTCGTACATCAACAACAAAATAATCATCCGCTTTTCCAGCTACTAAATCGCGCCACCAGATTGTTCGGGTAGTACCATTCAGTATATTTTCAGCCACAAAACCAGCAATATTAACAGGGTCTTTTGCCGAAGAATATGGCGGCGCATACGCATGTTCTATCTCCGTCAAGTCATATACTGTATATCTATTACGCACCGCTTCAGCAAATAAGTCAATGCGCTTATCCACGCCTTTATAACCAACAATCTGAGCACCCAACAATCGTCCATCATTCGGATCAAATGATATTTTAATACTCATTGGTTCAGCACCAGGATAATAACCTGCATGCGATGATGAGTGAGTGATTGAATCGATGTGTGGTATGTTGTGCTCACCCAGCAACTTGCCCGATACTCCAGTTGAAGCAACTGTAAGTTTAAAAACTTTAGCAATAGCCGTGTTTATGGCTCCATTGTAAACATGCTCATTACCGCGCACCAGGTTATTGGCTACAATCCTACCTTGCTTGTTGGCTGGCCCAGCCAGATAGGTAATCATCTTTTTACCGATGATTGGATTTTCGAATTCGATGGCATCACCCAAAGCATAAATATCAGGGTCTGAAGTCTGCAGGTGTTCATTCACGACAATACCATGCGTATCGCCAATTTCAAGCCCGGCCTCTTTTGCCAGCTTACTTTCCGGCCTAACACCAATCGACAGGATAACCAAATCCGTTTCAATGGAACGTGTTGTATTTAAGTGCACATTCAGGCGTTCACCATTCTTTTTAGAAAAAGAACTTACGGCAGTATTCAGATAGAATTCAACATTCTGCGTTTTTAAATGCTGGTGTACCAAGGTGGCCATCGAATAATCCAAAGGCGTCATCACCTGTTCAGCCATCTCCACAATGGTTACGCGAACACCTAAATCATGCAGGTTTTCTGCCATTTCAAGACCAATAAACCCAGCTCCCACAACAGTTGCATGCTGTACGTCGTGTTCCTCTATATATGCTTTGATAATATCCGTATCCGGTACATTTCTTAAAGTATATATCCCTTCGGAATTGATACCTGGCAGCGGCGGCTTTACAGGTTCGGCACCAGGCGACAACACTAGCTTATCGTATGTTTCGGTATATTCTTCGCCGGTTGCAACTTTTTTAACTTTTACAACTTTCGCTGCCCTGTCAATTGCAACTACTTCGTGCTGCGTGCGCACCTCCATATTAAAGCGCTTACCAAAACTCTCAGGTGTTTGCACAAACAGGTTCTCACGCTCACTTATTGTGCCTCCAATATAATATGGTAACCCGCAATTGGCGTATGAAATGTATTCTCCACGCTCAAACATTATAATTTCAGCCTGTTCATCGATTCTCCGCAAACGTGCAGCCGTTGTGGCTCCACCTGCAACTCCTCCAACAATTAAATACTTCATACTTCTATAATTTTCATATTAACTTATCTGGTTTTCAAATGCACTGCAAATATAGATATATTTCTTCATATCTACATATCTATATGGTTTATTAAAGATGTTAATCTGCATTTATACAGTATAAAATAGTCATCGTTTCATGTCATAGCCAGTGTCAATAACCTCAATAGTAACAGTATTTATGCTATTTTTAACATCTGAACATATTTATAATGCACTATGAGAAACATACTATTCTTATCCTTTATACTTTTAACTTCAAATCTTCAGGCACAAGATGAAGAAGTAATTCTGAAGTATTTCCACAGCATTACCTCAGAAGAAGTATTTGGCTATGCTAAAACACTGGCCGAACCCCAATTTGATGGCCGACTAGCCGGTAGCCCAGGCTATACCCATGCTGCGGAATATGTGGCAGATTATCTGAAAGAATGGGATATACAACCAGGCTTTAACGGGAGCTACTTTAAGCATTATCCACTGGACTATACTACCGTCAAATCTGTTGGGAGCTTCACCGCACAATTAATCGATTCGAAAGGCAATTCCATCGATAAAAGCTATTCATTCCCTGAGCATTATTATCCGGGTTCCAACTCGGGAAATGGAGAGGTTAGCAGTGAACTGGTTTACGTGGGTTATGGCATCACAGCACCTGAGCACCACTACGATGATTACAAAGGCATTGATGTAAAGAATAAGATTGTCATGCTTGAATCGGGCCACCCAAAACCTAAAGGAGCTGAAGACTGGAACGATTGGGCCGCATACGCAGGTTCCTCTGAAAAAATGAACAACGCGCTTCAGCACGGAGCTCAGGGTGTACTTTTCATATACTCTAATTAAATACAAGTTTTCAAGCCACTTTTTCAGCGGAGCTATTAATATTTTTCGTTCTCGGGTCAATACATATGTAATCT
>NZ_JAGTAR010000073.1 GCF_018156225.1 Carboxylicivirga sediminis | reverse complement strand
CCACGTATAGCTTTAAAAGCATTTACCATCTCTGCTAGTTTATCCGGATGTGATTCTGCCACATTATGTTGTTGACTGATATCCTCATTCAGATTATATAACTGAAATACTTCATCGTTACCCAATTCAATATTAACCTGCATATTCTTTTTAGCTCCTTTGTATGGCGGAATCATCAACCAGTCACCTTTTCGCAATGCGGTGCGGGTGGTGGCTTCAATCACTAATTCTTCACGGCCATCAGCACTTTTGCCCATCAACACATCCATTAGCTCTTCACTATCGGTACTTGTTTCCTCTGTTCCGGTTAACTTAGCCAATGAGGCCAATAAATCCATCTGGCAAACTAAGGCGTCTGATACACCTGGCTGAATGGTACCTTTCCAGTAGGTAATAAATGGTACACGGGTGCCAGCTTCAAACAGGCTGTATTTGCCGCCACGTAACGGACCGGCCGGAGTGTGCTTACCTAGTTTCTCAACCGCATCGTCGTAATAACCATCGTTTAAAACTGGACCGTTATCACTTGAGAACACGATTAATGTATTTTCAAGAATGCCTTCTTCTTCCAAGGTTTTGATGAATTCACCAATGCACCAGTCAGCTTCCAAAATAACATCGCCACGAGGTCCCATGCCCGACTTCCCTTCAAATCGTGGATGTGGTGTACGGGGTACGTGCGGCTGCTGCATGGCATAGTACAAGAAGAACGGTTGGTCCTTATGCGTCTTCACATAGTCCTGCGCTTTACCCAGAAAATGGTCGGCCATATCAATATCGCTCCATTTGGCTGCTTCGCCCCCTTTCATATAGCCAATGCGCGGTACGCCATTCACAATGGTTGCATTGTGACCGTGATGCCACATCATGTCGCATAGCTCCGGATTATCCTTTCCTGTTGGCTGACCTTCAAAGTTGTTATTGTAATCCACTTCAATCGGATCATTAAGATCTAAGCCTTCAACCATGCCATTTTCAAGATAGACCGTTGGCACACGATCCTGTGTAGCCGCCATGTAATAGGCATAATCGAAACCAACTTCATTTGGACCCGGTGATACGGCTTCGTTCCAGTTAACATGACCTGTGCCCAAACCTAAGTGCCACTTTCCAACCAGTGCAGTTTGGTAACCTTGTGTCTTTAGCATTTTAGGCAAAGTAACCTGTGCCGTATCAATAATTAAAGGAGCTGTACCGGGTAGTATCTTTGCATTTTTATTTTTCCATGGGTAAACACCCGTTAACAAAGCGTAGCGACTTGGCGTACATGTGGCTGACGATGCATAACCATTGGTGAACTTCACTCCTCCGTTTGCCAAAGCATCAATGTTAGGCGTTTGCAATTCTGTCGCACCATATGAACTTAAATCGCCATAACCCAGGTCATCGAGGTAAATAACCACAATATTTGGTTTTGGGAATTCACTTTTTGTTGCTTTTTTTTCTGGTTGACAAGCTGTAAAAAGTATGGTTAGCACCATGAACAAGCTTGCTAGTTTTGTTCTTATCATCACTTATAATTTATATTAGCTTTTTGTTTCACTGATTTCTTAATCTATTTCTTCTTTTTGTATGGATTGGAACGTTTTGTTAATGGAAATTGAGGATGGGTTGTACGCGCCTCATTCAATATAACCAGTAACTCCTTGCACTTATCCGGGAATTGTTCAGCTACATTTTGCTTTTCAGACATATCTGTCGTGATTTTATACAATTCCACCTTGTTTTGGGCTACAAATCGAAGCAGTTTCCAATCGCCTTTTCTAAGCGCCTGTAACGGTCCTTTGCTTTCGTTAAACTCCCAATACAAATAATTGTGTTGCTCTTGCTCTTTAGCGTTACCTGTTAAAGCAGGCAAAAACGATAGACCATCAATACCATTATCACTAGGTTCCAGGCCGGTAATCTCGCATACCGTTGGCAAAAAATCCCAAAAGGCACTCACATGGCTCGATGTTGTGTTTGGCGCAATTTGCTTTGGCCAACGGGCTGCAAACGGCACTTTAATGCCTCCTTCGTATAAATCGCGCTTTCGTCCTCTGCCATCCCCATTTGAGTTAAAAAACTCATCCGTTAAAAGGTCGTATTCGTGTCCGTTATCGCTGGTAAAAACCACCAATGTATTCTCAGCAATCTTTAATTCATCCAATACATCCAATACTTCACCTATCTGACGATCGACATCACTCACCATGGAAGCGTAGGTAACATGACCATTTTTATCATTCAGGTAATGACCTGCTTTCATTTCGCGCAGAGGCCAGTCTTTATCCTGATACAACGCTTTGCGTTCTGCTGGAATCGTCAACTCATAGTGAGGGGTTGTATAGGCCAGATGCAGATAAAATGGTTGTTCCTGTTTAGCGACCTGACGAATATACTCTTTGGCTTCCTGAGTAAACAAATCGGTAATGTACTGCCCTTTCTTTTCGACCGTAACATTGCCCTCAATGCTTATTAACTCCTCGTTACGATAGACTTGCTCGGGATAATAATGATGTGCAGGCAGATGACGATTAAACCCATAGAAATAATCAAATCCTTGCTGGTTTGGTCTGCCATGACTTAAGTTCTCGGCCAGCCCCCATTTGCCGATAATTGCTGTTGCGTAACCAGCTCTCTTTAATTCCTCGGCAATGGTTACATCTGTAGAATCGATATCAACGGGATTTCCAGATAAGGACCAACGTGGATTGCCACGGACAGTACAATGGCCCAAGTGTTTACCGGTCATCAGTACAGCACGTGAAGGCCCACAAACAGGAGCACCGGCATAATGATTGGTAAAGACGATGCCTTCCTTTGCTAGCTGGTCGATGCGCGGCGTTAGTATCTTATCCTGACCATTAAAGCCCACATCGCCATATCCTAAATCGTCGAGAATAATATAGAGAATATTGGGTTTGTCGATTTCCCTTTCCTTCGTTTTCGCATATGACTGACAGCCAATTGAGGTTGCAAATGTGATGATTACTAATAATAGAACCAGCTTCATAAATACCAATTTAATTTATTGACGGTACGATGGATTATTAGGAACTAAACCTAAACTACCTAAAAAATCAACAGCGGCTGCCTTAGGATTATAGGTTCTGCCTTTCATCTCGCGCGATGCTCTTACTGTTTCTACAAAAGGCTGCTTATTATCCACATACATTAAGTAATGAATCGTCAATAAGGCCAGCATATCATTTTCGTGAAGCAAATAGCTCTTTAATACTGATTGTGCTTCACTACTATTAAACTGATTATAAGCCATGGCTGCAGCTGTAATGGCCACCGGTGCATATTCATCAGACATCGCTTGTTTTATCTCTTTTTCAAAAGGCTGCAATTGTTCTTTTGATTGAGACCGCAAACCTACTGCCGTCCAATAACGAACAATTTTATCAGGATGTGATAAATTCTGCACTTGCTTTGTTGCTGCTTCTTTGCTTCTATCGCCGGATAACCAGGCACTCGCCAAAATATCATTGATGGCATAACTATCACTTAATCGATATTCGTAAGGAGACTGT
>NZ_JAGTAR010000072.1 GCF_018156225.1 Carboxylicivirga sediminis | reverse complement strand
TGCCTGAAAGGCGATGGGGGGAGGTTATAATCAAAAATCACTCGCTAGCGCGGATTTGCAATCCGTGCTGTTAAAACAACACAAGAGTTACCTCGGCTTTAGAATGTTTAAGTAGTGCCCGGGATTATGGTGGAGAAAAAGGCCTATTAGATGTGCGCGTTGTTAAGTATTTGGCACGGATTACAAATCCGCGCCAGCTTTAAGGAATCAGCAGCAACTAACTGGCTAAGGGCATCTGCAAATCATTCAGGAGCACAACTTATTCATTAATCCGCATCATATTTTCATTCAGAGGCACATACTTTTCATTCTTCAGCTGCTTCAAATGATTCAGGGCCACTTATTTTTCATTCAGAGGCATCTGTATTTCATTCAGGGGCACCTGTTTTTCGTTCAGGAGCACTCGTTTTTCATTAAGAGGCACCTGCTTTTCATTCAGGGGCAAGGATGAGCAAAAAGTGATTGCTCCTGAATCGTTTGTTATAGCTGCTATGTAATTTATTTGAAAAGCTATTCGGTAAATCATTGCTCATCTTGGAAAAACTTCGCCAGCGCGGATTTGTAATCCGTGCTGCTATACACTAAACCCTGCCAGCTACCATCACTCAGCCAATGTGACAATTATCGTTTCTGTTTGTTATTAAAAACTGTATATTGAAATCCAATTTCAAAAAAATCAAATCATATGTTTTCAAAAGAGACGTACATCAATAGACGCAAAAGATTGCAGCAAAAAGTGCAGTCGGGATTAATTCTGATGCTGGGAAATACAGATGTTCCTATGAACTACAAGGATAATGTGTACCATTTCCGTCAGGATAGTACTTTCTTATATTTCTTTGGCATTGACCTGCAAGACCATGCAGCCATCATAGATATTGACAATAACAAAGAATACCTGTTTGGCGATGATATCTCATTGGGCCACATCATCTGGATGGGTCCTCAGCCAACCATGACTGAGAAAGCGGCTTCGATTGGTGTTGAAAATACTCGCCCGATGGCAGACCTGGCCACTATGGTAGGTGATGCCCTCAAAGCTGGTCGCCCAGTACATTTCAACCCACCTTACCGCGGTGAGAACATTATGTGGCTGGCCGACTTATTGGGCTGCCGCCACAACGAAGTACAAAGCAAGACATCGCTGGAGCTGACTAAGGCCTGTATCGAGATTCGCTCTATTAAAGAACCTTGCGAGATTGAGGAGATGGAGCGTCACATGGCCGTGGCCTATCAGATGCACACCACTGCTATGCGCATGGCGCAGGATGGCGTGACTGAGCAGGCCATTACCGGTGCAATGGAAGGTATCTCCATGAGTGGAGGTGGTATGGTATCCTTCCCCATCATTTGTAGCAAGCGAGGTGAAACATTACATAATCACGACCATAGCAATATCTTAAGAACAGGCGACCTCCTATTGGTGGATGGTGGTAGCGAATCGCCATTGCACTACGCAACTGACCATACACGTACATCGCCTGTAGGTGGTAAATTCACGCAACGTCAGAAAGAAATTTACCAGATTGTGGTGGATGCCAACAACATCAGCCGTGAAGCCACTAAACCAGGCGTAACCTATAAAGAAGCACACCTGGTAGCCGCAAGAGTTATTGCATCGGGACTAAAAGATCTTGGTTTGATGAAAGGCGATGTGGACGAGGCTGTAGCAGCTGGTGCACATGCCATGTTCTTCCCTCACGGACTGGGCCATATGATTGGTCTGGATGTGCACGACATGGAAGACTACAACGATACTTTAGTGGGCTACATGGACGAGATGGAACGCAGTTCACAATTCGGATTAGCTGCTTTACGCTTGGGTCGTACGCTTCAGCCAGGATTCTGTATCACCAACGAGCCAGGCATCTATTTCATCCCTGCATTGATTGACCAATGGAAGGCAGATGGCACCAATGCTGATTTTATCAATTTTGATAAGGTTGAGTCATACAAAGACTTCGGAGGTGTTCGTCTGGAAGACGATATCCTGGTAACTGAGGATGGCTGCCGTATTTTAGGTGAGCGCATTCCTATTACGGTTGATGAAGTTGAAGCCACTGTAAGTGAAGGAAAGAAATAGGTTATAGATATTAGTCAGTGGTCAGTAGCCCATTTATCTGCTGACCACTGACCATCAACTAATGACTAGTTATTAAAAGTAAATCATGAAGAAATTACAACTACTATTTTTAGCTACGGCAATAGCAATTGGAGCTGTAGCACAGGAAGAGCCCAAAAGCACCATCGAGTTTACACCGGTGCACGACATTAAAACAACGCCTGTTAAAAGCCAGGACCGCACAGGTACCTGCTGGTCTTACAGCACCACTTCTTTTGTTGAGACAGAGATTATTCGCCTGGGAGGTCCCGAACTGGACTTATCTGAGATGTATTTCGTTCGCTATGCCTACCCTGAGAAAGCGCGTTTATATGTGATGGCTCATGGCAAAGGTAATTTCAGCGAAGGTGGCCAGGCACACGATGTAATGAATGTGATACGCCAGCACGGTATCGCCACAGAAGCTGCCTTCCCTGGCCGACGTGATGTTACCAAACCTCATAACCATTCTGAGTTAGCCTCTTCACAGAAAGCGCTGCTCGATAATTTCATCAAGGGACGCAAAGCAGCTCCTTCTCCTGTTTGGTATGAAGTACAGGGTGCTGTACTGGATATTTATCTGGGTGAAGTACCTGAAACAGTAGAAGGTAAAACACCTCAGCAATTTGCTCAGGACATGAAAATTAATCCGGATGATTACGTGGAACTTACATCCTACACACATCACCCCTATTACAAAGCGTTTAACCTGGAAGTGCCCGACAACTGGAGCAACGACCATTATTACAACCTGCCATTGAACGAGCTGATGGAAGTAATGGATAATGCGTTAGCCAATGGCTACTCTTTTGTATGGGATGGCGATGTCAGCGAAAAATTCTTCTCACATAAACTGGGCGCCGCCATTGTGCCTGCTGATGAAGAGAAAGGTTTTGCTCCACAGGAAGAAAAAGAGATTACACCTGAGGTACGTCAGGAAGCATTCCTATCGTGGCAATCAACCGACGATCACCTGATGCACATAACCGGCCTGTCAAAAGATCAAGATGGTACACCCTACTATAAAACCAAAAACAGCTGGGGTACTGATCGCGGTGCTTATGAAGGTTACCTGTACATGTCAGAAAGCTATATGCGCCTGCACACAGTAGCCATTATGGTGCACAAAGACGCATTGCCAAAGGCCATTAAAAAGCAGTTGGGGATTAAATAATAGTTTCTTAGTTTCTAGGCAGAAGGCAGTAGATTATCACTGAAAAATAGAAATTTAGGAACCTTGACTTAAGAAGACAAAAAAGAATAGATATTAAAGGTGGCTGCGGCCACCTTTTTTATTAAATCAGGCGTTCAGATGTCACCTCAATGCTGTCCTCTCCCTTTCAATGACTCCGCTAGCGCAGATTTGTAATCTGTGCTATGGAAGAATTAATACTAATAAAACAGTCCGGCTTTTGAATGCATATGAGTTTTTCAACTAGCTA
>NZ_JAGTAR010000071.1 GCF_018156225.1 Carboxylicivirga sediminis | reverse complement strand
ATCAATCCCCATAGATAGTGATTTCTAACCGGTTGTCGGCAACACCGCGTTCAGACTCTGGTTTTCAACCAGCCAGAACGCTTAGTTATTGGCAAGCGTTTTATTAATTATAGATTTAAATTCGTTTACGACATTTTTCCTTGAACTTAGATACGCTAACCTCATTGGAGCAAAAAATATAAGAATAAGAACAACTCCAAGTAAAGGAAATATCCAATCTGTTTGCACTACTTTTAAAGAAAAGACACCTATATGTATCAATGAATATGTTATTCCCGCCAAAACTAATATTTGAATAAGCATTCCCAAACTATTCAACTTCGTTCTTAGTTGAATTTTCTGCTTTCCATTACTGTTAATAATTTTACCATTTAGTACAGGGTAAAAAGCACCAGACCAACAATATGAATACCTCCATATTTTGAAATTATTTTCATTAATAAAACCTATAAAGTAACCTTCTCTTATAAACAGAACAGTTTTAAGATGACCCAATAAGTTATCTTTTGACTTTTTGAAAATTATATTTTGTATTTTCTGGTGCATGTATTCAATGCGTTAAACTATTATTAATGCTACTTTCAAATTTATTGAATTGATATTGAGTGTATTCTAACTAACGTAAAAACTAGGCCCTATATTTCAATAACTTACAAACCCCTACTATTACACAACAGTGGTTATTGACAATCTGCTACGTTAGCTTCAGAAATCAATAAACTTAAAATGTATTGATTACCTTGTTTTAAAATCAATACCATGGGTTTAAAGGGCGAATGCTTGCCAACTTTTCTGTATCTGCACCTATGTTACCTATATATTTCGTTTGTCACTCGTTATATAATTTGGCTTAAAATAGTTTTTTTAATCCAGAAACTCGTCAATTGGGCTTTTGATGCGTTCAATATGCTTATTACTGACATAAGTATAAATTTCAGTAGTTGTACTTGAATTATGTCCTAATAATTCCTGGATATATCGAAGGTCTGTGCCTGATTCTAACAGATGAGTCGCAAAACTGTGCCTCAATGAATGCAAACCTCCTCGCTTAGGGACGCCGCTTCTGCTAATGGCCTTAAATAATATACGGCTAACACTGGTAGTTGAATATTGTCCACCAAACTGCCCTTCAAAAAGAAGTTTCTTCGGTTTATATTGCTTATAATACTCCCTAAGTAGTTGCAACGAATATTGGCCAAATATTGTATAGCGGTCCTTTTTGCCTTTAGCTCCTAATATTCTGAGTCGCATCCGCTTCGAATCAACATCTTCAATACGCAACCTTAAAGCCTCTCCAATTCGAAGTCCACTGCCATAAATCAATGCTATTATTGTTTTCTGTTTAATGTTGTTAATGCTATTGAGTATACTTTGTATTTCCTCCTTACTCCATACCTTAGGCAATGTTTTACCAACTTTCGGCCGAACAACCTGTTCCAGTTGTATTTCTCTATTTAAAAAACCGTTGTAATACAACTTGATAGCGTTAATGCTTTGGTTAATGGTTTGTTCAGAGTATGACTTTTCGCCAATCATTTTCTGGTGATAATCGTTGATGACATCCGAGTCGAACGCATTGATTTGTTCGAGACTATTTTGCCGATAACAGTTGAGTAGCCTGAGTACATAGTAATAATAGGTATTAACGGTATTCATACTATATGCTTTCAGGTGCATAAAATTTTATGAATTCAATGGGGCAACTTTTGAAATAGAGGTCTTTCTGGTAGGCTTGCTCAAAAAGCAATTGTATGATTCGATAATCTACAATCGATAGCTCATTATGCATCTTCACCCGCAGCCTTGTTGATATTTCCTCCAGAAACCTAATTAGTGTCCATCGTTTGGGAGCTATTACAAAACTTCTTAATTCATTATGCCAGTGCGTGTATTCTGACGCTTTTAATAACCTGAACGTGCTTTTGTTATTTTTAAAGGTGATAGCAATAAGCCGTTCCTGATCATTCTTAACCGGAACTAAAGTGATGGAACCAACTTTTTCAATCTTTTCCAGTATTCCTTTAAAATAATGGGTGTCACCAATCGTCACTTGCTCGGCGCTCTCTTTTAATCTGGCATGAAAATACGAGCTATTGACCTCTGCAATGTCTTCAAAAACATCAATTATATGGCCGATTGCGTTTTCGCCTGACGGAGCCGCATAAGCCCTTAATTCGGGTTGCCATCTAATCCAGCCATTTTGTTGGATTCGTCTTAAGACGGCATCATTTTTCTTAAACAACAAAACACATAAGTCGCCATGTTGGCTTACACGATGATTCAAATAGATGATAGGTCGCATATGTACTTTTTTGTCAATTTAATGACAATGCGTACATTAAGGGTTTATTAAACGTATAAATACGTTTATAAACGTTTAATAAACCAATACCAATCATCATGAAAAGAACTTGTTTATATTGTAATGAAGAGCTAAGAGGGCGAATTGATAAAAAATTCTGTGATTCTCAATGTAAAAGCGCCTATCATAATCATACCTCAGCATCAACTGAAGCATATATCCGCGGCATCAATAAGCAACTTAGAGCTAATAGAAGTGCTCTAAGAACAGCCTGCCCGCAAGGTAAGGCAACTGTTCGGAAAGAGTTTCTGATAAAACTGGGAATGGATTTTAAACATTTAACTCACTCCTGGAAAAGTAAAGGAGGTAACCTGTATTACTTTTGCTACGATTATGGATACACACCTGCCCTTGAGTCTGGTAAAATACTTATTATTCAAAAACAGGATTACATGAAGGAATAGCCGATACAATTATGTAGCGTATATCAACAGCTTCGCCTCCTCAGTTACATATGAATGAGCTCTTCCTCTTAATTACAGCTTTGAATATACTTAATTAGAAAGATATTTTGTTGCTTTTTATATTAATTATGACAATCATATTGGAAAGCGTGATTAATATTCTTTTATTAGTTTTCTACACAACATTGAAATAGTACCTGAGAGCGGCTATGTGTTGCACGGGAAGTCAGAATAAGAACACGAGGAATCTAAAAAGGTGACCGGAGAAGGTGTGAATATTGCCCGAAGACTGAGATAATTTATGCGAGGACATAATAAAATCTATTGAGAGCTGATCCAATTTTTCGCGGAATAGCAAGAACAGGGTATATGCATGTTTCTAATGATTTCTAAGTGGTCTGAGTTCAAAATCTTACGACGTACTCTGGTTAATATTGACACAAGCGTTAGTTATATCTGATGTTTAGTTAAGCCTTTACAGTTTGTGTTCCGCCTAAGCGGGAGCATAAATTATTTTTTTAAAGATGTGGTGGTCATGACCTATTTATCTGTCAATAATTTAGCTGTCTATTATTGAATCTTCAACAAAAAAAATAACCCTGTAGCGCAACCATCCGCCATTTGTTACATCATACTACTAACCTGAGTTCGATTAAAATTACAAAGCTCAAAGTTTCTTAAATAATTGATTTACAATGCGAATTTCAGAAGCGTAGCGAGCTACGGTGATGAAATTTAAAGCAGTAAATCGATTATTTAAGGAAAAGCTTAGAGTTTCACT
>NZ_JAGTAR010000070.1 GCF_018156225.1 Carboxylicivirga sediminis | reverse complement strand
GCGGTGGAGTGATGTCTTCAGTAGGTTCAGAAAACTGCAACTTGCAGGCTGTAGGCCTGCCACAATAATAACCCGGGGTAAGCGCAGCGACACCCTGGAACACGTCAACCCAATCAAAAACCGGTGCAACCGGGCATTAATAAATGAAGGATGTAATTAGCACCGGAATAGCCAGTTGTATTTAATTCCTCCTCAGTCCGACATTAGTGCTCAGTGTACTTGATATATATGCTTATATCCCCCCATCGGCTTACAGCCACTTCCCCAAGGGGAAGATGTTTAGCTGCATTGGTTTTATTATAATCGCCTGTTTCAAGACCGCTCTGGATGGCTGCCAAGGCCGTTCTAACCTGCTAATTCACCACTTTTTCTATTCACTACTGACCACTGACTACTCACTAATTATTATCTTCGCAATATGAGTCAACAAACACATCGAAAAAAAATCCTCATTTTTATTGATTGGTTTTTACCCGGCTATAAGGCCGGCGGACCTGTGCGCTCCATGGCAAATATGGTGGCGTATTTAAAGGAGGATTATCTATTTTATATTGTGACGCGAAACACCGATTATACTGAGACAATACCTTACAAAACTGTCAATAGTAATTGCTGGGAGAGTTTTTCAGAAAACGTGAACGTTTACTATGCGGATGAGGCTCATCAGAATAAACTGACCTACAAAGGTATTTTGAATGAAGTAGTTCCTGATATAGTGTATATCAATGGTGTTTATTCCTGGAAATTTTCTATTCTTCCACTGCTCGTTGCTAAAAAGGCGTCATCTGCAAAGGTGATTGTAGCCACCAGAGGCATGTTGGCTGCCAGTGCTATTGATGTGAAAGGCGGGAAGAAGAAGCTGTTTCTCAAGCTGGCGAGGATGGCTGGCCTGTATAAACGTACCATTTTTCATGCTACCAATGAAAAGGAAAAACAGGATATAAATAGGGTATTAGGTCAAAGGTTACAGGTGCAGGTGGCGGATAACCTGCCTAAAAAGGTTTTACCCGAATTTAATTCTATTGAAAAGCATCAAGGAGAATTAAAGCTGGTGAGCTTGGCACGTATCGCTCCGGAGAAGAACACCTTATTCGCCTTGAAGAAATTATCAGAATTGGGGTCGTTTCAAGGACATATTTCTTTCGATCTATACGGTCAGATTTATAATGAGGATTACTGGCATCAATGTGAGGATATCATCTGTCGGCTACCTGAGAACATAAGGGTAGAGCACAAGGGAACAGTGGATGCCGAATTGGTTGGGGCCACCATCCAAAAATACCATAGTCTGTTTATGCCCACACGCGGCGAAAATTTTGGCCATGTGATATTGGAGAGTTTAAGTGCTGGCCGCCCGGTTTTGATTAGTGACCAGACGCCGTGGAGAGAATTGCAGGAAGTTAAAGCAGGCTGGGATGTTTCTCTTGAGTTGAAAAGTAGAAAAGTTGAGTTGAGTACGAAGACCAGAGAAGAGGTTAAAGGTGTAGGGTTGAAGACTGAAAAGGTGGAGAAAGGTACAGGGTTAAAGGTTAAGGGTGAAACGTTCGAAGCCCGAAGTCCGAAGACCGGGAGTGGTGAATGGTGCCAGGTACTTAGAACGCTACTGGAGATGGAGCAGGAAAAGTTTGATGCCTGGTGTGAGGGAGCCAGAAGAAGGGCAGAGGGCTTTGTGAATAATCCGGCGTTGAAGGAGCAGTATTTAGAGTTATTTTAAGAGTTGAAAAGTTGAGGAGTTGAAAAGTTGAGGAGTTTAAGAGTTTTGACTTAGCGGAATAATAAATCAGATAAAGATGTATCAGTTTTCATTTGAAAAGTTAAAAGTTTGGCAATTAAGCCGGCAGTTTGTTGTTAAAATATATAAGATAACTGCCAACTTCCCTGACGAAGAAAAATTTGGACTTATAAAACAATTGAGAAGGGCAGCTGTATCTATTTCTTCTAACCTGGCAGAAGGAAGTGCTCGATTATCCGGTAAAGATCAACAAAAGTTTTATCAATATTCCTTTTCAAGTTTAATGGAAGTCCTTAATCAGTTGATAATTTCTTCCGATCTGAATTATATAACCAGCCAACAATTAGAAGAGTTAAGAACGGATTGTGAAGAGATAAGTCGTATGATTAATGGTATGTTTAAACCATATAACCCCTAAACTATCAATATTTAACTATCAACTTTAAACTAATCAACCATTCAACTAAATATATGTCCCAAAATAAATTTCATATAACTTACTTCTTTCGTAAGCCACAGCCTCAGTACTTCTCCATTGAGAAGGTGTTTGAGCAGGTGTTGAAGCATTTGCCCCCAAGTATCATTCCGCGGGTGTATAAGCTTAAAACGGGAACCAATGGCTGGTGGGGACGTATCAAAGCCCTTATCGAAGCCCGCCAGAACAAGGGCGCCATCAATCATATTACCGGTGATATTACGTTTATTGCCATGGCATTGCCGCGCAAAGGACTTGTGGTGACTTACCACGATTTGGAATCACTGACGCAATACAGTGGGTGGCGCTTTCAACTACTTAAGTTTCTATGGGTGACCATGCCTGTCAGACGGGCACAGGTGGTAACGGCCATCTCCCAGCATACTAAGGAACAACTGATTAAGTGGACCAATTGCAGCCCCTATAAAATAATGGTGATACCCAACCCGCTACCTGAAGAATTAAGCTATCACCCTAAAGCGTGTGAAAAGGAGCATCCGTCCATCCTGGTGATGGGCACTAAGGACAATAAAAATGTGGAGGGGATATTTGAGGCAGTCCGCTTATTGGAAGCGGAGGTACAAGGTGTAAAGTTAGAGGTTAAAGGTAAAGGGTTAAGGGTAAATGAGAAGACCGATGAATTAATAGAGGAGAGTGAAAAGTCCGAAAACATGGCAGAGAAGAGCAGTGAGGGGAGAGCGAGGAGCCCGAAGTCTGAAGACAGAAGTCCGAATACCGGAGAAGAGATTAAAGGTGTAGGGTTGAAGGCTGAAAAGATGGTGAAAGGTACAGGGTTAAAGGTTAAGGGTGAAACGTTTGAGGACCGGAATGCGAAATCCGGGGAGGTGCACCGTGTTCCATTCATTGGGCACTATCAGCTGATTATTGTGGGTGAGATGACACCACAACAGGAGGCATTAGCTGACCAGTATCAATTGGATATCGACAACCTGGTGCAGGTGCCCTATGAGCAAATACAGGCGGCCTACCAGCGCTGCGACATGCTTTGTTTCCCGAGCTTCTACGAAGGATTTGGTTTGCCAATAATTGAAGCACAGGCCATTGGGCGACCCGTTATTACTTCTAATTTTGGAGCGATGAAAGAGGTAGCCGGACAAGCGGCGCTAAAAGTGAACCCTCAAAAAAGAGAAGATATTGCCAGGGCTATCCAGCAATTGACTGATGACGAGGCTTTAAGAACCATATTGGTGGAGAAAGGCCTGAAAAATGTGGAACGCTTTAAAGGACAAACAATTGCGAACGGCTATAGTAAGGTGTACAGGGCGTTGGTGAGAAAGGTTTAAGGTTGAAGGGTTTAAAGTTGAGGGGTTGAGGGTTGAAGACTGATGAGGCAGAAGAAATGGTGGATGGTATAGGGTTAAGGGTGTAAGGTTTAAGACCGAAGACAGGTGGCA
>NZ_JAGTAR010000006.1 GCF_018156225.1 Carboxylicivirga sediminis | reverse complement strand
GCACGGATTGCAAATCCGCGCTAGCGAGTGATTTTTGATTATAACCTCCCCCCATCGCCTTTCAGGCACTTCCCCAAGGGGAAGATATAAAAGAAATATAGCTACATGCCGATAATCAATGCTCTTCATGGAGAAGCAGTCGAAAGACTGTGAAAGGCTTATTGTTTTGTGCTGGCAGCTAGAAGCTAATAGCTATCAGCCCTTTTCAAAACCTGATTTTACTCAATTTGCCTTTTGTCATGTATATAAGCTGAATATGGTTGTAATTTCGCTCAAAATCGAAAAATTAAAACTTACCATATATGGATACACAAGCGTTTCAGGCAGCAATTTTAGAGGGGATTCCTGAAGTGTTGCCGGCTCCAAAAGCATATGAGCCAAATATTAACCATGCGCCAAAGCGCAAGGAGATATTAACCGAAGAAGAGAAGAAACTGGCGCTTAAGAATGCCTTACGGTATTTCCCGGAGAAGGATCATGCCGAGCTGGCACCTGAATTTCTGGAAGAGCTTAATACTTACGGACGTATTTATATGTATCGCCTGCGTCCCGATTATGAGATGAAAGCACGCCATCTGGATCAATTTCCTCATCAATCACGTCAGGCAGCTGCCATCATGCTGATGATCCAGAACAACCTGGATTATGCTGTGGCACAGCACCCACACGAGCTGATTACTTACGGAGGTAACGGGGCAGTTTTCCAGAACTGGGCACAGTACCGCTTATGTATGCAGTATCTGGCTACTATGACCGATGAGCAAACGTTGGTGATGTATTCGGGGCATCCAATGGGCTTGTATCCATCACACAAAGATGCACCACGCGTGGTGGTAACCAATGGTATGATGATTCCGAACTATTCCAAGCCTGATGACTGGGAGCGTTTCAATGCTCTGGGTGTAACCCAATATGGTCAGATGACCGCTGGTTCGTTTATGTACATTGGCCCACAGGGTATTGTACATGGTACAACCATTACTGTTTTAAATGCCGGACGTAAGATTTCAGGTGGAAAAACGGATTTGGCCGGTAAGCTGTTTATCACGGCTGGTTTGGGCGGTATGTCAGGCGCTCAGCCTAAAGCCGGTAACATTGCCGGTGTTATCAGTATCACCGCCGAGGTGAATCCAAAAGCAACTTATACACGCCACTCGCAGGGCTGGGTTGATGAGGTAATTGAAGATTTGGATGAACTGGTAGCACGTGTCGAAAAAGCGAAGGCTGCCAAAGAAGTGGTGTCTATTGCCTACCAGGGTAACGTGGTGGATGTTTGGGAGAAATTTGCCGAAGAAGGTATTCATGTTGATTTAGGTTCTGACCAAACATCATTGCACAATCCATGGGCAGGTGGTTACTACCCTGTTGGCTTATCGTTTGAAGAGTCAAACAAAATGATGGCTGAGGAGCCTGAACAGTTTAAAGAGAAAGTTCAGGAGAGCTTACGTCGTCATGTGGCGGCCGTGAACAAGTGTACCAGCAACGGCATGTATTTCTTCGACTATGGCAATGCCTTCTTGTTGGAGTCGAGCCGTGCAGGAGCAGACATTCTGAATGAGAAGGGTGACTTTAAATACCCATCGTATGTGCAGGATATCATGGGGCCTATGTGCTTCGATTACGGTTTTGGTCCGTTCCGTTGGGTATGTGCCAGCAACGATCCAAAAGATTTGGAAATAACTGACCAGATAGCCACTGACGTACTGGAAGAGTTGATGAAGGAATCGCCCGCTGAGATACAACAGCAGATGGCTGATAATATCCTATGGATTAAAGAAGCCGGTAAAAACAAAATGGTGGTGGGTTCGCAGGCACGCATCCTGTATGCCGATGCCGAAGGACGTATGCGCATTGCAGCAGCATTCAATAAAGCTATTGCTGAAGGACGCATCTCTGCACCTGTGGTATTGGGTCGCGACCACCACGATGTGTCGGGTACCGATAGCCCATACCGTGAAACATCGAACATTTACGATGGCTCACAATTTACAGCTGACATGGCCGTGCAGAACGTGATTGGTGACTCGTTCCGTGGCGCTACCTGGGTGTCTATCCACAATGGTGGCGGCGTAGGCTGGGGTGAAGTAATGAACGGTGGTTTTGGAATGGTGCTGGATGGCTCTGATGATGCCCACCGTCGATTGACCAACATGCTGTTCTGGGATGTAAATAACGGCATCTCACGTCGTAGCTGGGCACGCAACGATGGCGCTATTTTTGCCATTAAACGTGCGATGGAAGCTAATCCTCAATTAAAGGTGACCATACCTAATCTCACTGACGATAAGTTCATCGACAGCTTATTCTAGGATTCATTTAGCTTTAATATAGTTTAGTTGGGGGCTTGCCGGTGGGCAGGCCCTTTTTTTGAATAAAAAAAAGCTGCCACGCGACAAGCGCGTGACAGCTTTTGAATTATTAGAGGGGAAATTCTTATTTCTTAATTACTTTTTGAGTAGTTGATGTACCATCCATAAATTTCACTTGTACAATATACATACCCTTTGGTAGGTTTGCTGTGCTTACACGTTTACTGCCTGACTGGTTGTTCATAACGACTTGTCCGGCTGTATTAAATAGGATGATGTTTTGTAGTTCTTTTGTTCCCTTTATGTATAACTCATTACTAAATGGGTTTGGACTGATAACAACTTCAGATGCCTTTTGGCTATCCACGCTGGTTGAACTATCATTGATACCAGAAACATATATATCAGTTACTTCCCATGTTTTTGATGCTGTTTCAGAGCAAGTGAAGATAAAAGCAACATGTATACTTCCTGTGATGGAACCTAAATCAATATATCCAGAGTGTGTCCACGCCCAACTTCCAGCTGAAAGCGTATATGCTGGGAACTCAGTCCAGGTAGCCGTTGAAGGATCGCCCTGGCCGTCATAATCTATTGAATATTTTACAACAATGTCATCGCCAGAATAATTACATGCAGTTTGGAATTCAAGAATTTCATCTGTCGAATTATCAAGATTGATAGCTGATGAAATTAGCCAATCCTCATTAATGCCATTATTATTTCCCGACATCTTGGCGAAAGTTGTACCGGAATATTCATCGGCAATCCAAGTATTGGTTCCAGAAACTGAAACTTCGTCAAAACTACCTAATGTTCCCCCACCAAAGTCTTCCCATAATAACTCTACGTCATGACCAACAACAGTAAAGACAGCATCAGATTCATCATTAATTGAAGGAGCTGAGGCATCAACTACTCTTAATTTATATTGATCCCACCCCCAAGCATTAGCTGGAATAGTAAAATCGTAAGTGTTGGCTCCATCTACTGAAGGAATATTATCAGTAATTGGTTCCCACGAACCTCCATCACCAAGAATCTCAAAATATACAGACGATACATTTGTTGAGTTCCAGGCAAATTGAACTTGTTGACCTGTATCGTATGATTCACCTCCATTTGGAGTTGTTAATTCTAATGTACCTGTTGGAGTATATTCTTCCACAACAAAGTTATCCCAATAAACAACAGCTGTTCCATAAGCTCTAACTTCAAATGATAACTCAATAACCCCTGTTGGAGCAGTTAATACTATTTCATAATTCTTCCACTCACCTTTCTCATCCGGAAAATAGGCATCGTTTGGCCCTCTTAATTCGTTTGCATTATTTGTAACCGTGCCACTGGCATCTTTCCAGTAAGACCAGATTCTAGCATCAGTGCCGTCACCAGACTCAATATAATACCATAGAGATATTCTGTAGGTTTGTCCCTCGGTTACTGCAATAGTCTGGGCTATATCCTTTGTGCCATCTGCTATTTGCTTGACAGCAGATGAACCGCTTTGAATTATTGTAGTTTCCTGAGCAACATTTTCGGCTTTTGTCCATCCTGTAGGTGTTGAAGCGTCATCCCAATTCTCAAAATCACCATTAACTAATAGATTTTGACCGTCTACTCCAGCCAAGGAGAGCATTAAAAAGGAGGCAAAAAAGAGTAAAAACTTTTTCATATAAATGTGTTTTAGGTTAAAAGAAAAAAATGTCAATACGAATATAAACAAAAATAGTATGAATGGAGGTGATTTAAGAACTTAAATATTAAGTAATTATTAAGAATATATAGACTAGTAGGTCTAGTTGTATCGCCAGCTGCGAGCTCGCGGTTGATCAGGCAATTTATAGTATTGACTGGCAGTCTCGAAAGAATTAATGCGGAGTGTTAAGTTTATGTTATGCGCAGCAGTACTTATTGCTTAATCAAAGAGGCAATGGTGCGGGAAATGTCTTGCTTGTACTCTCCGGTGTTTAGTTGATGCGCCTGCTGGAGGTATTGCTGCGCTTTGGTACTATCATTTTGGCTCAAATATATTTTAGCCGACTCTATTGCAGCATATGGGCCTATATAGCGCTTATCATCCTGGCATAAACTAATGACTATATCGTAGTGTTTCTGTGCATCCAGGTGCTTATTTAGTGCCTGATGGATGCGCCCCAGCCGATAATGGTACTCCGGTAAATAGTATGTGCTCAACTGTGAAGTGTTTGAAGACATCAATGCTGCTTGTGCTTTCTCATAATAGCCGCCATCAAATAGCAAGCGTGCTTTAAGCAAGGCTACAGGCTCATCTGGCAATGCGGCTAACTCTTTTTGGGCTTGCTTGTCGTTGGATGTTGGGAAGATGGTTTGTTGCTTCGCCAGCATTATCAGGCTATCCCGCTTGTTTGCATTCTGCTGGATATGCCACCACCAGGCCTGACGCATCAGGGCATCGGTCCGAAAGGATTGTCCTTTGTGAAGTCTGGTAAAAGTCTGCAGAGAGTTGGTGGCTGCACTATCCAATTGATTTAATAATAAGCGGCCTTTTACATGGTTCATCAACGGAAAGACCTGAAAATACTTATCAGGAAGATTTTCAACATAGCTTAAGCCTTCATAACCCATTTGCTTTTTAATAGCTAAAGATGCTATAACGAATGATAAAACTGGCGAGTGAAGTTCTTGAGAAGAAGCCATTAACTGAATGATTTCTGTTTTGTCTGGTTCGCCAAATTTAAGCAGGCAGTAGGAGTAGGCCACCAATGCTTCCTGTCTGGCACCTTCGTTAAGATGACTATTTTGTAAGTTAATTTTAAGCAGTTGTAACCCTTTGTCAGCATCCCCTTGTAATCCGAATAGTGAAGCCCAGAAACGGTACTGCTCGGGTATCTGACTCAGGAATACATTAAACAGGCCTTTTATCTTATCGTAGTCATATTTAAAATTGGCCCTATCGGCTCTCGCAAACAGTCGATGGGCTTTGTAAAAAGCACGCACGCCATCGGTGTAGGCTTCGTTACTCCAATACAACAAACTTTGTTGGATAAGGAGTGTGACCTGCATTAAATGAAAGCGCTCATCATCATTAAAATGAGTTTCGAAGTGTTTTAGTCCTTGATGAAAGAAATTCGCATGAACCAGTTGCTCATTGGTCTGATGGGCCATAAAATGACCGTAGAGACGCAGGTATTCATCTTCAATGGATGGGTTATTCCTGCTTTCGAAGAGATGTAAGTTACCCTGTGGCGTCTGGTAGATTCGATTCAGGGTTTCCTGACCTTGGGTTGACAGCAGATAGGCAGATTGCCCGCTAAGTTGCAGTGCAAATGCTGTAATAAAGATACCGGTCAGGATGTGTTTCATGCGTTTGTTTTGCATTAAAAATAGCAAAAGCTATAAACAAAAACAGCCGGAACAAGTCCGGCTGCTAAATATCTCTTACGAATAGGCTTATTCTGCAGTATCACCCATGGCACCGTCAACCAAAATACGGCCACAGTACTCACATACAATAATCTTCTTGCGAGAAGCGATATCCATCTGGCGCTGAGGTGGAATTTTGTTAAAGCAACCACCACATGCATCACGTTCAACAGTTACAACAGCCAAGCCGTTGCGAGCATTCTTGCGGATACGCTTAAAGGCTACCTGAAGACGTTCCGGAATAACGTTCATAATGTCAGATGATTTCTGAATCAGTCGTTCCTCTTCAACCTGAGTTTCACCAACAATTTCTTCCAGTTCTTTCTTCTTGGCATCCAGGTCAGCTTTACGCTCATCTAAAAGAGTTTTAGATGACTCGCCAATTTCTTTCTTATTCTTCAGTTCAACAGTGAACTCTTTAATGCGTTTTTCGCAAAGCTCAATCTCCAGCTTCTGGAACTCAATCTCTTTAGATAAAGAATCGAACTCGCGGTTGTTACGCACGTTGCCTTGCTGAGCCTCATATTTCTTAATTAATAAGTCAGCTTCTTTAATCTCGTTTTTCTTACTCAGGATGGCGTCATTTAATTTCTTAACCTCCCCATCAAGGTTGGCCATACGGGTATCAAGCCCCTCAATTTCGTCCTCCAAATCCTGCACTTCCAAAGGAAGTTCTCCTCTTAACGTACGAATCTTGTCGATCGACGACTCCACACTCTGAAGGTCATAAAGAGCTTTTAATCTTTCCTCTACCGTCATTTCTGGTGCATTTGCTTTTGAATTTGTTGCCATGCTGTTATAAATAATTTACGGGATTGGTATTCACGTTTGATAAATGGATTGCAAAATTAGAGAATTTTTTTGTAAGTAACTCAAAAAAAACTTCTTTAGTGTACTGTTCGCTCTCAAAATGTCCGATATCAGCAATTAAAATCCGGTCTTCGGCATCGGCAAACTGATGGTATTTAAAATCACCGGTAATAAACACATCTGCTTTTTCGGCTATGGCTTTACCTAACAGGAAGCTGCCCGAACCACCACATACAGCCACACGTCTGACGGGTTTGTTTAGCAAATTGGTATAGCGTATGCATTTGGCTTTAAAGGTGTTTTTAATCCTGTTAAGAAACGTGGCTTCATCAACTTCATCGGGTAAATCGCCCACCATACCTATTCCGGCAGAGGGCCATTCATTGGCCAATGGGTAAAGGTCGTAGGCTACTTCTTCGTAAGGATGAGCTTTCCACAGGGCACTTACCACTTTCCCCTTCAGGTAAGCAGGCAAAATGGTTTCTACCCGCACTTCAGCTTCCGTATGAATTTGTCCTTTTTCACCCACATACGGCTTGGTGTTGTCACCGGCTCTGAAGGTACCTTGTCCATTTACATTGTAGCTGCAGGCGTCATAATTACCAATTTGACCGGCACCGGCAGCAAAAACAGCTTCGCGCACTTTTTCAGCATGGTCGGCAGGTACAAATGTTACCAACTTAAGCAAGCTCTCTTTCTTGGGAGCAAGTATTTTACAGTTCTGGAGTCCCAGTTTTTCACACATGCGGCCACTCACCCCGTTAATCACCGAGTCGGCATTGGTGTGTGACGCATAAATGGCAATGTTGTGTTGTATGGCTTTGATAACGATGCGCTCGGTAGCGTTGTGGCCATTTATTTTTTTTAGTCCCGAAAGCATAATCGGATGATGGGCTACCACCAGGTTACAGCCCAGGTCAATGGCTTCATCCATTACCTTTTCTGTAATATCCAAAGTGATAAGTACACCGGTTGCCTCTGCGGCGGCATTGCCCACCAGCAGGCCAACGTTATCAAAATCTTCCTTTAAGGCTGAAGGGGCGAACTGCTCCAGTTCGTTTAAAATATTCTGAATCTGCACAATTGACTGTCTTAATCTATATTATCACGGATTTCCACCAGTAACTCCCTAATGTCTTTCAGCTTTGATACCACTTCGAAGTTATTAACCGTATCGTCATGGTTTTCTTTCAGCTTTTTTTGAGCGCCTTTAAGAGTCATTCCTTTTTCCTTCACCAGGTGAAATATAAGGTGGAAGTTTTCTACATCCTTTGGAGTAAACAGGCGGTTGCCTTTTTTGTTTTTATGAGGCTTGATGATGTCAAACTCTTTTTCCCAGAAGCGGATGAGCGAAGTGTTCACATTAAACATCTCGGCCACCTCACCAATGGAATAGAACAATCTCTCAACTTTTTGCTCTTTGTAAGGCATGATATAATTTTTACTACGTAGTTTTGAAATGCGCTAACACAATATTAGCGGTATTTTCGCGAAAAGCCAAATGGTGGCCATTCGCCTTGGTTCCAAAATTGTATCTTTAGCATCCTAATATTTAGATTATGCAAAAATTATCCCTGCTTTTGATTGGTGTGTTTGGTATCATTATTTCAGGCTTTGCGCAACAGAATAGCGGATTGTCGTTTATTGGAGTAGGGGATATGATGTTGGGCACGCACTTCCCATCTGCCGATTATTTACCACCGAATGATGATCCCTGGCCGCTGCTACATGAGGTGGCACCGGTATTTGCCGAGGCCGATGTGGTGTTCGGTAACCTGGAAGGTGCTTTCCTGGATGAAGGGGATGTATTTAAGCGCTGTAAGGACATCACGAAGTGCTATGCCTTTAAAACACCCACACGCTATGCGCCGGTATTGCAAAAGGTAGGGTTTGACTTTGTGAGTGTTGCCAATAACCATATTAGGGATTTTGGACCAGCCGGACTCAAAACAACCCGCAAGCTGTTGGATAGCCTGGATATTGCTTTTGCCGGTTTAATGGATAAGCCTTCTGTAATAAAGGAAATAAACGGACAACTGATAGGTATGTGTGCATTTGCTCCCAACACCGGAACGGCTCAAATTGGCGACATTGCAGGTGCTGTGCGTATTGTTGAGGAGTTGGATGCACAGTGTGATTATGTGATAGTATCTTTTCATGGAGGCGCCGAAGGTAGAGCGCATATGCATGTTACAAGAGAAACAGAGACTTTCTACGGCGAAAACAGAGGTAACGTGTATGCTTTTGCCCATGCCGTGATTGATGCCGGTGCAGATATTGTTTTTGGACATGGCCCACATGTGCCTCGTTCCATTGAGATTTATAAAAATCGATTTATTGCCTACAGTTTGGGTAACTTCTGTACCTACAGCAGGTTTAACCTTTCCGGTCCTAATGCCTTATCGCCAGTGGTACAGGTGTGGACCAACAGCGATGGCTCTTTCGTTAAGGGTAAAATCCATGCCTTCTATCAGATTAAGGGGAAAGGTACTTTACGTGATCCTGGAAATGCGGTGGTGTACAAGATGCGAGATCTTACCAAAATAGATTTCCCTGAACTAAACCATCGTTTACTCATTGATGATGATGGTGATTTCTACATGCCATTTGAATCACCTCTTCGAGGCAAGGGCATCGGATTAACTAATTACCAGGTAGAGGTACCCGAACGACTCTAGTCCTTATATTTGATGATAAGCAGCAGCCCAATAAAAGCAATGGCACCGTTGTAGATCAGCTTTTCAAAACCGATGGTATAGTTGTAGTCCAGTATGCCAATGATGACTGGAGACAGTATGGCTATGATGGGCACTAAGCTGTCGTGTACTTTGAATTTGGTGAATAAACCGAATGCATACAAACCCAGTAGTGGCCCATAGGTATAACCGGCCAGGTTAAATACAGTACTGATCACGCTGTCGTTGTTAAAAGCTCTGAATAACAATATTACAAAAGCCAGCAAAAGGCTGAATCCGATATGTACCTTAAAACGAGTGCGTTTGGCTTGCGCTTCATCCTTCTTTTCAATATTTAATATATCTACCGAAAAGGAGGTGGTGAGCGATGTTAAAGCCGAGTCGGCACTTGAATAGGCAGCCGCCACCAATCCCAACATAAAGAACACGCCCACAATTTTAGGCAGATAGCCGCCAGTTGCTATTATTGGGAACAAGTCATCTGAGCGCTCAGGTATGGCGATGCCTTGGTTGGCAGCAAACATAAACAAAAGCACGCCCAGACTCAAGAACAGCAGGTTTACAGGAACGAATGAGAAACCATACCAATGCATATTCTTTTGTGCATCTTTCAGGTTACGGCAGGTTAGGTTCTTTTGCATCATATCCTGGTCCAGCCCGGTCATGACAATGGTGATAAAAGCACCTGAGAAAAACTGCTTGATAAAGTGCTGTTTCGACGAAAGATCGCTGAACTCAAATAGCTGTGAGTATTCGCTATTGGCAATGGCCGATATCATGCCACTAAAAGACAGGTTCATGGTTTTGGCAATAACCACAACTGTGATACCTACGCTTAGCAGCATAAAAAGCGTTTGTAAAGTATCAGTCCAGATAATAGTTTTGATACCTCCGCGAAAGGTGTAGAGCCAAATTAGCAATATGGTCACCAGCACGGTTATTTCAAAGGAAATATTGAAGGCATCAAAAACTGCTATTTGCAGCACATTGGCCATGAGGTAGAGACGAGCTGACGCACCGATGGTACGCGACAACAGGAACAAGGCCGCACCCGACTTATACGACCAGAATCCAAAACGTTTATCAAGGTAGGTATAAATAGACGTGAGGTTAAGACGATAGTATAGTGGCAGTAGAATATGAGCAATCACCAGGTATCCCAGGAAATAGCCAAATACCATCTGCATATAGGTCAAACCGGTTGAACCCACCCATCCGGGTACTGATATAAAGGTAACACCAGACAATGATGCCCCAATCATTCCGATGGATACTATGTACCAGGGCGATTGCTTATTGCCTCTGAAGAAGGTATCGTTATCGGCCTTTTTGCTGGTTAAAAAGGAAATAAGGATTAAAAGGCCAAAATAGCTGGCTATGATAGTGGCTGTTAATGCTGGATTCATTGGTTCTGAATTTTACAGCACTAAGATATAAGATAAGTTGGTAAGTTAAGAGGTCAGGCATCTGTTGTTGGTGATCGAGATGCTTGTGATTGAGGTGACACGTATTATTACAGGCCTCTTCTGTCGGCTACAATCATTAGTGCTTCTTCCCGGATGATATCTGGTGGATTGATGCCTCTTATTTGAAGGCTTTTAAGCCAGCCTGCCACTTCGCGCTCCTTAAGGGTAAACAGTACTTCTCTGAACTGCTCAATTTCTTCATCAGAATAGCTGTTGGCTTGTTTGGCTTGATAGCTGTCCAGCTCCTCATCTTCGTAATATTCGGCTTTATCGCTGCTGCTGAGCAGGCTGTCGGCTTCACATACTTCATGTGCCCCACAACAGTCATCAGCCACAATGGTTTGTTCTTCTGCATCAGTACCTGACTTTCGTGAAAAGATGAAAGCCACTACTAACGCCACTACTATGCCAGCCAATAAATAAATCATGCTGCAAAAATAATAATAAGTCAGTAGTTATTAGTCAGTGGTTAGTAGTTTAACATTCTTTACTACTAACCACTGACTGTTATCTATCTGTTTTTTTTAATATTTCCATTTATTTGCTAATGCTACTAAGGATAGCATAACCGGTACTTCAACCAATACACCCACTACGGTTACCAATGCTGCCGGTGACTGTAAGCCAAACAGTGCAATGGCTACCGCCACGGCTAATTCAAAAAAGTTGCTGGCGCCAATCATGGATGCAGGTGAGCACACAGCGTGTGGAAGCTTCAGCTTGCGACCCCCAAACCAGGCAATGAAAAAGATGAAATAGGTCTGAATAATTAGGGGGATAGCTACCAAAAGAATGATCAAGGGGTTTTGTGTGATATTGTGCCCCTGAAACGCAAACAGCAAGACCAATGTGGCCAGCAAAGCAAAAATACTTACCGGCTTAAACTTTGGTAAGAATGCTTGTGTGAACCATTCTTGTCCATGGCGCTTAATGAGGTAACGGTTGGTAAAGGTGCCAGCCAGTAAAGGAACCACCACAAAGATGACCACACTGGTCACCAGCGTATCATAAGGGATGGTAACATTGGTGATGCCCAGCAAAAAACCAACTATTGGCACAAAGGCCACCAATATAATAAGGTCATTCACCGACACCTGTACCAGTGTGTAGTTAGGGTCGCCATCAGTAAGGTACGACCATACAAACACCATGGCCGTGCATGGAGCTGCGCCTAACAGGATGGCGCCCGCAATGTATTCACCGGCCAGCTCTGGCTCTATGAATGCACCATATAATTTGCTGAAGAATATCCAGGCAAAGAATGCCATTGTAAATGGTTTGATCAGCCAGTTAACAACCAGTGTCAGGATCAGGCCTTTGGGGCGTTTTCCCACATTTTTGATACTGGTGAAATCTACCTGCAGCATCATGGGGTAAATCATGAGCCATACCAGTATAGCCACCAAGATATTTACACCCGATACTTCCAGGCTGCTTAAAACCGAAACTGTATCGCCAAAGAAATGGCCGATTAAAATACCGCCACCAATGCAAAGTGCCACCCACAGGGTCAGGTACTTCTCAAAGAAGCCGATTTGTTTTTTATTGTCAGACATGCGTTAGGCTTGTTTGATATTTTCCAGATAGAATTTGTAGAAACCGTCTTTAATCTCGTCACGCACACGATGAAATTCACTCATGATAAATTCATCGCTTCCCTGGGCATGTGATGGATCATCAAAGCCAATATGTAAACGATGCTTTACTTTACCACTGAATGCAGGGCACGATTCGTTGGCTCCTCCACAAACAGTAATTACGTAGTCCCACTCATCGTTCAGGTATTTCTGCACTGAGTCGCTGGTGTGGCCACTGATATCAATGCCTATCTCTTGCATTACCTGCACTGCTTTAGCATTTAGTTTACCTGAAGCTTCGGTACCTGCTGAAAACACCTCAATGTTTTGGTCAAAAGACTGTAAAAATCCATGTGCCATCTGACTGCGACAGCTGTTACCAGTACATAAAATCAATACTTTCATTATCTGTTTTTTTTATTGATGATTAACACACTTTGGTTTCACACGCATCAAGCTGTAGCTCGTTGCAAAATGATACACCACAGTTAGTGAGTTTCTGAATGCCTTCAGGGTTAAGACAGTAGTTGGTTTTTGCGCCACGTGTTGTCCCTTTAATCAATCCGGCCTTTTTTAATTCGGTCAGATGCTGATTGACCGTTGTTCGGCCAAGAGGTATTATTTCGGATATATCGCCTGAGTAGCAAGTGTTGCGGGTGCCTAAGAATTTTAGGATTTGCAAACGTGCCGGATGGCCTAAGGCTTTGAATATAAGTGCCAAATCCTGCAGGTGATCGTCAAATAAGTTGTTTTTTGCTTGTGACATACTACTAACTGAAAATTCTGACGCAAAAATACGTCATGCTATTGACGTAAAAACACGTCAGAAGGAGATTTAATAATTTTTTAACATTCGGGCACTAAAAAAGGGAAGCATGTGCCTCCCTTTCATCTTTATTTTGATGCTGTTGATTTCTAGATGTCCATATTCATGGCTGCGCGTACTTCTTCCAGTGTTTTCTGCGCTACATTACGCGATTCGGCAATGCCCTCGCGAAGGATGCTTTTTACAAAGTCTAAATTGTTCTCCAGGTGGGCGCGTCGCTGACGAATTTCCCTGAAGTGTTCGTTAATCGATTCAGTAACAATTTGCTTCAGTTTGCCGGCACCCTGGTCCCCAATCTCAGCCGCCAGGTTTTGAGGTGTTCCGCCCGAAGCCAGCGCAGCAATGCGCAGCAGATTGGCCACTTCGGGGCGATTATCAGGATCGTAGGTGATCAATCTTTCCGAATCAGTTTTAGCCGACTTCACCGCTTTCATGGTTTCGTCTTCAGTTGCTTTAATCATGATGGTGTTGTTGCGGCTCTTACTCATCTTTTGGCCACCATCCAGTCCAAGAATCATTGGTGTTTCACTCAATAAGCCGGTTGGCTCTCTGAAAACACGAGCTTTAAATTTCTTGTTGAAACGTTTGGCAATGTTTCTGGTTAATTCAATGTGTGGCAGCTGGTCTTTTCCAACGGGTACCACATCGCTCTTGCAGAATAAGATATCGGCTGCCTGGTGTACCGGATAAGTATACATGCCAGCATTAATCACATTTTGTCCCGAAGCCTGAATCTCTTCTTTAATGGTTGGGTTCTTACTCAATTCAGAATTAGAAACCAATGACAGGAAAGGTACCAGCAACTGGTTCAATTCAGGAATATGACTGTGCGGGAAAATATGCGTCTTAAATTTATGTGGGTCTAAACCACAGGCTAAATAATCGATGGTCAGTTCCAGAACAAATTTTGAGATGTCCTTAAACACATCGCGATCGGTCAATACCTGGTAGTCGGCAATGACAATAAATGTTTCAACACCCAGGTTTTGTAAACGCACCCTGTTTTGCAACGAACCAAAATAGTGTCCTATGTGCAGGTTGCCAGTTGGACGGTCGCCTGTTAATACCCGGTGCTTTTCCGGATTTAGCTGCAAATCAGCTTCTAACTCATTACTCTTCTGAACAGCTCTTTCGAATGAAGCGTTGATTGCTTCACTTATATTTTCTTCTGCCATCTGGAACTTATTTTATCAATGTTTTTATAATTCAGCTATGAGATAGCTTTATGAAATCTGTTCTGATTTGGATATTGTCAATCAGTTTATTTTCTTTTGGCTATCGTCTAACAGTCTAATCTCTTAATAAAGAGCTGCAAAAATGGGGAAAATTGTGATGATTTGAAAATTATTTATTCTCTTAGCTTTGCAGGTGTAGGCAAAATCATCTGTATACTGAATTAGCTTATCCAGGTAATGACCTTTAGTGTGATAAGTGCCCATACAACATATCGGATGAGTTTCCCGATAAACATGCCAATACTCACCAGCCAAACATTAACTTTCAACAAGCCTAATATTACGGCAATAACATCGCCCACACCTGGCAGCCAGCAAAAAAGGGCGATCCAAAGCTCTTTGCCACTTACCATTTTTCGGGTTTTCTCTATCTGCTGGTGTTTAATCTTCAGGTATTTCTCAATCCATTTTGTTTTGCCCAGCCAGCCTAGTCCATAAGAACTCATACCGCCCAGCCAGTTGCCCAGTGTGGCCAGTCCCAGGCACCAATACAGGTTGTAGTTGGTGGCCAGCATGCCCGACAAAAGAGCTTCGGAGCTAAATGGTACCACTGTAGCAGCCAAAAATGAGGCTAAAAACAACGCAAAATATCCCGATTCAAACAGCATTTTATAGTTTTTGAGGCACAAAAGTAAGAAAATTAGTGTATCGCCATAAAAATATTGTTGCTGCAAAATCCTTTATTTAAAAGACTTTCAGAGATTTTAACAAAAATAATTCAAAAAAATATGGTACTATGTATTGCAAAGTACCATTTAATGACTGTATATTTGTTATACCAAATTCATTGTTTAAGATAGTATTATTAGTCATGTTACTTTTAAGATCATTATCCACCCAACGATTATCACTGATAGCTGCCGCGCTATTTTGTATTTCGGCTGGAATGCTGGCGCAAACCGAGAAGCCTGATACTTGTAAAATTGTGGAACAGGAGAAGCCTGTAGTTGAGAAAAAGCAGGATGTGAAGAAGGCGAAAGCTGAGGTGAAGCGAAAGAACAGTGCTGATACAAAAGTTAAAGCTACCAGTAAGGCCAATCTGGAACATGCCTTTTTATTTAAGAATCATATCATAAGTAAACTATAACAAGTAACTCTATAAAACCGGGAGAATGAATGTAGAAAATGCAAAAGCGCAAATGCGGAAGGGAGTTTTAGAGTATTGTATATTGCTCATCCTGTCTAACAACGATGCCTATGCTTCAGACATCATCAATCAGTTGAAGGAAGCAAAGATGATTGTTGTGGAGGGAACACTATATCCGCTTTTGACGCGACTCAAGAACGCTAAACTTCTTAGCTATCGCTGGGAAGAGTCGACCCAGGGACCACCCCGTAAATACTATGCACTTACCGATGAAGGCAGAACCTTTTTAGGCGAAATGGATGCCTCATGGCAGGCGCTGGTCAACGCCGTTGAATTAATACATCAAACCAAAAACGTAACCGAACAATGAACAAGACTGTAACAATCAATATTAGTGGGCACATGTTCTATATAGATGAGGATGCCTACACACGCCTTCGAAGCTACCTCGATAAAATTGAGACAACTTTTCGTTCGCAGGAGAGTGGTGATGAGATTATCTCTGATATTGAAAGCCGTGTTGCCGAGATATTTAATGAACGCATTAACCGCGAAACAGGTGTTGTAACATTGGAGATGGTTGATGAAGTCATTGCTACAATGGGCGAACCAGAGCAGTTTGAGGACGGAGAAGGAGAAGAGCAGAAAAGCTATACGCCTCCAACCACAATGGTATTCCGCAAAGCCAGTCGTCGCTTCTACCGCGACATTGATAACAGAGTGCTTGGTGGTGTATGTGCTGGTATAGCAGCTTACTTTGGTATTGATGTGGTACTGGTACGCGTACTCTTTGTCATCCTTACCGTACTTACCTGGGGAGGTATTCCGCTTATTTATATTATACTTTGGATAGCACTACCACCTGCACGTACCACGGCTCAAAAACTGCAAATGCGGGGTGAACGGATTACCATCGAAAACATTGAACGTAGCATTCGCGATGAGTATGATGAGGTAAAGAAGAAGTTTGGTCATTTTAAAGAATCGAAAACCTATAAAAAGGGAGAGAGTTTTTTTAGTCGCTTCTCAAAGAGTGAAAAAACGACCATCTTTATTATTCTGGCTGTAGTTGGTGCTGCTTTGCTATTTAATATGCCCGACTGGCATGGGGTGTTTTATGGTCCTGCAGCAGTATTTACAGGTTTTAGTCACCATGTGGTGCCCACCTTTAATCATATCTTTTTTCCAGGGGCGTTAACCTTTGTGCTTGTGCTGTTGGTCATTGGTTTAATATTCAAAACCTTTCTGAAGATTGTGTTGTACCTAATTGCATTTTTGTTGCTGGGCTCACTCGCATTGAAGGTATTATTCTGGCTGTTTGGCGGATTTATGCTCATGTGCTAATACTTAACAGGGAGATTATTTGATAATAACTGACAAGAATTATGAATAAGACAATAAATATAAACCTTGATGGCTTTGCCTTTAAAATAGAAGAAGAAGCCTACGAGCGCCTTAACGAATACATTGAAACCATTAAGAAACGCCTGGGCAATGATGAAGAGGCCAAGGAGGTGATTGCTGATATTGAATCCCGCATTGCTGAGTTGTTTCATTTTAAATGCCAGGGATGTACCATTGCTTTATCCGATGTCGAAGAGATTATACATACCATTGGTGAGCCGAGCGAGATTGTGGACGAGGAAGAAGCCGAAACGCAGGAAAATGCCGGTAAAAGTACAAGCAGCTCATCATCCACCTATGTAGGCAAACGATCACTGTTTCGCGATCCGGATGATCGTATATTAGGTGGTGTTTGTGCCGGACTGGGTGCCTATTTCGATGTTGATCCGCTGGTGTTCCGCATCATAGCTGTTGTTACCACCCTCATGTCGGTTGGTGTTGTGCCAATTATTTACATCATTTTATGGATAGCCATGCCTAAGGCTAAAACACTGGGGCAGCGTATTGAGATGCGTGGAGGCATTACCTTCAAAAAAATGGGTGATAACATTAAGGAAGAGTATGAGGCTGTTTCCTCCAAGTTGAAAGAATATAAAAACAAACCTAATTATAAACGTATGCAACAACGAGCAAATAAAACAGGAGATGCCATGGCCAGCGGTCTTTATCAGCTGCTGAATATCTTTGGAATTATCTTAGGTATTGGCATCGTTATATGGAGTGTTTTATCCATTATGGGATTAGTTGGCTTCTTCGCTTTTAAAGACACCATTATGGGATTGGCGGTGTCAGATGGCAATCACTTTCTGGCATCGGTACCTGACCGTTTCTTGTCACATATGGATCAGACCCTACTATCTGCGGCCACATTTTTAGTAATTGGCATTCCGTTTCTAGTGATATTATATCTGGGGCTGAAGCTGATATTCCACTTTAAAGGTCACGGCAAAGTGATAGGTATGACAGCACTGATTCTGTGGCTGGCAGGCATTGTGTTAGTATTCTTTACAGGAGTGCGCATTGCCAAAAGTTTTGAGCAAACCGGCAATGTTTCGGAGCAACACAGCTTAATGGCCAGTTCGGCAGAAACCATTTACCTGAAGCCTGCAGCTACCGAGGCAAATGGCAATAACCGCGACTACCTGATGGATATGGATCACCTGGAGCTGTTTTCGGCCGATGGCGAACTAATCATTGAAGGCGCACCAGTCATTAATATTACGCATGGCGATAGGTTTCAGATGACCATTGATAAAAAAGCCCGGGGGCTTAATGAGGAAGAGGCTGAGTTTAATGCTCAGAATACAGTCTATAACTGGTCGCAGAATGATTCTATCGTTTACCTGGACAAGCGATTTATTATCGCTGAAGAAGCTCTTGTGCGTAATCAAAAGGTGTTTGTTACTATTCAAATTCCATATGGTAAACAATTGGAGGTAAGTCCTTACCTTGATAGATTTATTAATGAGTATTAAAAAGGTTTAAGGCTTTTATCAGTAGGGTTAAACCTTTTGGTCTGAAAGGTTAAACCCTTTGCTTAAAAAGGTTAAGGGTTTTGGGTGAAAAGCTTAAACCTTTTTGATGCAAGCCTTAAATGATTTACAAAAGATAAATTTTTAACCCCCAATATTATGAAACAGATATTTGTATTTGCCTTGCTGATGTCGTTTGGTTTGGCAGTTAACGCACAAAGTCGTCCTTCGGATAAACTCTTTGAAAAGATGGCACTGAAACCCGGTGTTACCATGATGTCTTTCTCAAAAGAAATGCTGGATGCAGTTAATTTAAATTTTGACGATGATGAAGGAGATGAAGAAAGTAATGTGACAGGTGATTTGCATGAGGTTAAACTGATTATTTACACAGCGCCTGAGAACGAGGAACCAATGGCTTTCAGAGAAACGACCCTAGGGTATTTGCCCCTGAGCAGGTACGACAAGGTAGAAGATGACGATCCAGACGAAGATGTGGATATACGTGTATTACGTAAAGGAAAGAAAGTATCGGAATGCCATGTGTTGTTTCAAGGAGAAACCAATGGTGTTTTGCTTTCTTTCTTTGGCAACTTTAAAATTGATGAGGTAGACAAGCTGGCCGAAAAAATGGATAGCTATAAGTAATTTTCTTAGTCAGTTGAAATAAAAAGGATCGTATCTAACATTGCAAGATGCAATAAGATACGATCCTTTTTTAGCTATAAGCTATCAGCTAAAGGCCAGTAGCTTTATTTTTTGGCATATTTATCTCCGTCGTAGCCCCATTTCATATAGATAGAACCCCAGGTAAAACCAGCACCAAATGAAGCAATAACTATGTTGTCACCTTTCTTCAGCTGCTTCTCCCACTCCCATAAGCACAATGGAATAGTGGCTGAAGTAGTGTTTCCGTAACGTTCAATATTGATCATCACCTTTTCTTTTGCCAGGTTCATACGCTCAGCTGTAGCGCCAATAATCCTCAGATTGGCCTGATGAGGCACTAGCCATGCAATGTCCTCGTGATTCATGTTGTTGCGTTCCATAATTTCAACCGATACATCGGCCATTTTTGAAACGGCATTTTTAAATACAGGCTGACCTTCCTGGTAGATATAGTGCATCTTATTATCCACTGTTTCGTGCGAGGCAGGATAAACAGAGCCGCCACCTTTCATATGTAAATGTACACGTCCGAAACCATCGCTGCGCAGGATGCTGTCGCATACGCCAATTTCTTCTTCGGTAGGCTCAATCAAAACAGCAGTAGCTGCATCGCCAAATAATACACATGTGGTACGGTCGGTGTAATCCACAATGGATGACATCTTTTCTGCACTTACTAATATTATCTTTTTCTTGGCACCAGATTCAATAAAACGGGTGGCTGTATCCAGGCCGTATAAGAATCCCGAACAGGCACCGTTCAAGTCAAAACCATGTCCGTTTTTAATGCCACACTTATCGGCAATGATGTTGGCTGTGGCCGGGAATGGATGGTCTGGTGTTACGGTAGTACAAATCACCAGGTCAATTTCCTCGGGTTTAACACCAGTTTTCTCAAATAATTCTTTTATGGCTTCAGCACCCATGTCCGAAGCTCCAAGTCCTTCGCCTTTCTGGATGTGACGCTCTTTAATACCCACGCGGGTCATGATCCACTCGTCGGTGGTATCTACCATTGTGCTCAACTCTTGATTATCAAGGATATAATCAGGAACGTATGCTCCAACGGCTGTAATTACTGCATTGGTTTTTTTCATTTGACTTTCATTTTTTGCTTCATGCGCACGGCGCAACAGCAAGTTGGAAACTACCAAGAAATTTAATTGTCCGCTCCAGAATTAATTTTTCTTTGTTTCCGTATTTTTTTCAACAAGAGCAAATGGTACCACACCTACCATTTACACAATACCACAATTGTTATAGCTTGTTCTTTATATTGAAGCCTTTTAACTAACACTCAATTAGGGCGACTACAAAAGTAAGAAAACAGTTATAGTATACAAACGATTTAATTTAAATGCCCTAAAACAAAATTTGCCCTCAAATTTCTTTGAGGGCAAATTTTATTGAATGCGGATTCAATAAACTATGCTGTCACTTCTTTTTCTACAGCTAATTTTCCACGGTAATAACCGCACTCACCACACACTGTGTGTAACTTTACAGTAGCACCACAGTTTGAACATACTCCCAATGCAGGTGCAACTGCTTTGTAGTGTGTTCTTCTCTTGTCTCTTCTCGTTTTCGAGATTTTTCGCTTAGGATGTGCCATTTTTCAACCTATTTACTTGATTTATCTAATAAATTTTTCAGAGCCGCCCATCGCGGATCCATATCATCGTCCTGCTCCTCATCCGTATCCTCTTCAACTAAATAATTATCCAGTTGATCCAACATGTCTGTATCGCAAGTAACGTTGCCATCTTCATCTTCGGGGTGCACATGTCTGATTGGCAAGGCCACACAAATAAACTCGTATAGCAATTGTGCTACATTAATTTCGTGTTCATCGTGGGGCAACACAATAATCTCTTCTGTTGGTTCGTCATATTCCTCGCCAAACTTGATGTACATCAGCGATTCATTTTCAATCGGAAGAGTTAATGCCTCCAGACAGTTGTCACAAACAGTATCAATCTCGCCTTTAATTTTAAAGGTTAAGGTTAGCAATGCTGAACTTTTACCAAGTTCAACCTCTGCTTTAACATTCCCCTTTTCAATCAAAGGCTGTTCAAATAACTCAAAGAATTCGGCCCCTATTTCATAGTTAAACAGGTGCTTGCCTTCTTTTAAACCCTTGAATGGGATACTGTAGTTCCTCAATCTGTCCACTTTTCCCTAGCTAAAAACTGTGCAAAAGTATAAAATAAACCAATGTAAGAAAAGAAAAGTAATTTTTTAATTACATATTTTTATCAGTAACTAATAAATCAGGCCTTGGGAAGTACAATTCTAAAGGTGGTTCCCTTACCTATTTCTGACTCTTTAACAAACAATTTTCCGCCATGATAGCCTTCCACAATGCGCCTGGCCAAAGAAAGTCCTAAGCCCCAGCCCCGTAACTTGGTGGTGTACCCCGGTTTGAAAATTGTTTTGAATTGATTGCGGTGCAAACCTTTTCCGTTGTCTTTAATATCTATTAGAAGGTGCCCGTTATTGGTCTGGATGTTAATATCTATTTGTCCGTTTCCATTCATAGCATCAATGGCGTTTTTGCAGAGGTTTTCAACCACCCACTGAAATAACACCTTATTGATTTTAACCATTTGGTATGGCTGTAGCTCCGACTGTATAGTCATGCTAATATTTGAGGAAGTCCGTCGTTTCAGGTAATTGATGATTTCCTCAATGGCAATCAGCAAGGGTTGCTCACTAAGTTCTGGTTTGGAGCCTATTTTTGAGAAACGGTCGGTGATTACCTGTAGCCTTTCCACATCTTTCTCCAGCTCAAGAGCAATGTCGGTATTTTCCTCTTTTAGCTTCAGTAGGTCAACCCAGCCAAGCAGGGAGGAGGTAGGTGTACCCAACTGATGTGCTGTTTCTTTGGACATGCCCACCCACACCTGGTCTTGTTCGGCCTTGCGGGCGCCGTTGAATGCCAGGTAGGCTACAAATATAAAAAGTGCCACTACCGATAGCTGGATAATGGGGAACCATTCCAGTTTTTTGATAAGCACAGAATCGTCATAGTAAAGGTATTGCAGCTCATTTTCACCTAAATCAATCACAAGTGGTTTGGTTTTACTCATGAGACGTTCAAGCTCTTTTTGCAGAGCTTCGTCGGCATTTTCTTTGGGCAGTTGTATATTGCGATGAGAATTTATGGTTGAATCGGCTTCGGTTATAATAATAGGTATGGTGGTGTTTTGGCTGATGACTTCCAGGGTAAGCGCCAATTCATCCTCGCCTGCGCCGCTTTGAGTTATTTGCTTAATGGCCTGAATCCATATCTCTACACTTTTGCGCTCTTCATCTTTTAGCTGATTGGTGAGGTCATCGGTGTACACAAGTGTGAATATGCCGATGGCTATGGCAGTGATTAGCAGGAATAGCTTCCAGATGCGCCGGTGTGTATAAAAACTCATTGGTTAATAGTTTGTTGTTATCAGCATTAACGGATAAGGAAGCTATTTATTACAGGCAGACTATTAAAACTGACACCATTTTGTGAGCATTCGCGATAAATCTTCTACCTTGGTAGGTTTGGTAATGAAATCATCCATGCCTGCTTTCAGCACTCGCTCACGCTCTGTTTCCTCAATGCTGGCCGTCATAGCAATTACCGGACAGGTGTCGCCTGTTTTGCGCATCTTTTGCAGAGCTTCTATGCCATCCATTTGTGGCATCAGGATATCCATAAATACAATGTCGTACTTGTTACGCTGCATTTTTTCAACAGCATCAACACCGTTGCTTACCACATCTATTTTGTGACCAATTTTATTAAACAAGCTTTTGGCAATGCGTTGGTTCAGCACATTGTCTTCGGCCAGAAGTATTTTAAGAGATTGCTCTGTGCTTGGCTCTCCAATTGCAGCGCGACGCTTCGGTATACCCGGAAAGAAGCGGATAATACATTCCTCCAGATTAGTGAGTTCAACGGGTTTACGCAAATACACATCTACACCCAGCTTTTTGGCAAGAGCAGTGTTGGATGGTTCAAAGTCAGAACTTTGCATGATGATGGGCATGCGTTTATGCAACCTGTTGTTGTAAAGGGTTTGTAAAAATTCCAGACCATTAAAATCAGGCCGATGATCAACGATAAGCAGGTGATGCTTATTGTCTGTTCCTATAATGTCAATGGATTCAATGGACGGCGGAATAACTTTATAGTCAATGTGCAGCGAAGCCAGATTTTTCATCAGCACACGCACCTGTAAAGGTTCGTCAGAGATGATAAAGGCTCTCACTTTTTTTAAGTTATGAATGTGACTGTAGTTAAAGTGCTTCTGATGGGTTTTCGATTTGTATGGGATGGTGAATGCAAACTCAGCACCCGGATTGGCAGGATCACTTGATATGCCAGAAGGACTATTCACCCATATTTCGCCACCCATCATATTTACCAATTGCTTTGATATGGTGATGCCAAGTCCGCTGCCACCGTATTTGCGTGTGGTACTTTCATCTTCCTGAGCGAATGAATTAAAGATGGTCTCCAGCTTCTCTTTTTTGATGCCAATACCAGAATCTTTAAGTGAGAAGAGTATGGCCGGCGAGCCGTTGATACCCCTTGCTTGTTTAACACTTAAGTGAATGCGGCCCTGGTTGGTAAATTTAATGGCATTGCTCAATAGGTTATTCAGCACCTGGCGTATTCGTATCTGATCGCCCAAATAGTGCTTGGGCAGTTTGAGCATGGAAGTCCACGTTAATTCTAAACCTTTATCATGCGCTTTAGGCATAAACGACTGAATGGTATTCTCAACTTCATCGTGCAAATCAAAGGGGATGGATTCGATCTCAAAACGTCCCGCTTCCATTTTTGAGAAGTCAAGAATATCATTGATCAAAACCAGCAGAGTATCAGCAGAGCGCTTGACAATGCCCAGCAGGCTTCTGTCCTGTTCATCTTTTTCTGACGAAAGCAGAATGTCGGTCATGCCAATGATGCCGTTTAAGGGTGTGCGCAGCTCATGGCTGATGTTGGCAATAAAGGTTGATTTGGCTTTGTTGGCCATTTCTTCGCTTTTTCTTTCATTTTCAAGCGAAGTAACCTCCATAAAAACCTGTAATGAATACCTCTCCCGAAGCAAATAAAAAGGGATCTGTTCATTCAGTATAACCGATTCCTCATTTGTTTTGCTTTTCAGGATATACTTATTTGACTGCGAAGAGTAGGTGGTTTTATCAAGACGTGTTTTATTCTCAAATAAAATATTGTCACTGGCAATGCGTCCAACCAGCTGATCTTCATCATCGAATGCAAACAGTTTGAGGGCTGCCTTGTTAACCTGCCTGATGCGGTTTCGGCTATCTATCAGCACAACGCCAACCGGCATGTAATACACCATTTTCCTGAGCGCCTCTTCCGATTGTTTCAATGTCTGCTCATCTTCGGCCTGCCTTCGCTGGTAAATGCTAAAGGTGAGGATGATCAGGCAGATGATAAACAGTGATATGCCACCAACTAAGAACGAGTACCTGGCGATTGACGCGGTTATTATTTTCTGGGGCATCGAAAAAGCCAGGTAATAACCAATGCCATCAAAATATAATTTGCTGAAAACCGTAAGTACTTTGGTTTTTTTGCCATCGATGTTGAGGTAGTGTATGTCCGAAAACCAATCATGTCGGGTAATCTGGCTGTCGATATTCTTCAGGTTGGGTATAAACTTATTCTGGTGCAAGGTGTTGAATACCACTTCGCCGTTCGGTTTCATTACCCACTGGAAGTTGACATCTTCCACGTTAAAGTTATGAAAGACGGATGAAAAGAACAGGTTAAGATCCATGTTGAATTTCACGTATCCAATGATCTCATCATTAGTAAGCAAGGGTTGAATATAGATGATTCGGGTACCTTGTGGGTTAATAAGTATTTTGGCTGTATTAATACCAATGTTATCACTGTGGCCAAAGGCAGAAATGAAGGTGCCGTTGCTGGTCCGTTTTAACTCAAAAGCATGGCCTCTGGTATCATAAACAGTCAGATCGTTCAGGTGCTCGCTAAAGCCATTGTATAACAATTCAAGTCGTTTCTGCACTTCAAAGGAATGCTGCCTGGATATAAAGAGGCTGTCAAGTTCTTTCTGCGAAATTAGTATGGATATGCCTGTGTTGGTTTTGTTGGCAAACTGACTCAGCTTATCACGCACCATAAGTGATTGCTTGAGCAGTACATCCTTTTGAGAGTTTATTTGCCACTGGTAGGTATCAAGGTAGTAGTACACGTTGGAAACCACCAGAAAAGCAATGCTGATGAAGGCTATAATAAAGGCTCTTTTCATAGGATGTAGTATTGCATTAGCCTTTATCTGTATTTTTCGTTTTTATCTAATAGTATGCTCAAATAGCTTTCGTACCTCGAGAGCGCAATGTGACCTTCTTCCACGGCCTTTTTCACCGAACAGCCTGGTTCGCTATAGTGGCTGCAGTTGTTAAAACGGCAATCTTTGGCAAATTCAAAAAGCTCTTTGAAATAATGGTAAAGTTCTTCACGCTCAATATGGATGAGGCCAAAGCCACGAATACCTGGTGTATCAATAATGTACCCACCAAAGCTGAGGGCATGCATTTCGGCAAAAGTAGTGGTGTGCTTACCCGAATGGTGAATGGAGGATATCTCTGCTGTTTTCAGGTTTAAGCTGGGTTCAACCCGGTTAATCAGCGTAGATTTCCCTACGCCTGAATGGCCGCTCAATACAGTTATCTTATCTTTTAAGAGGTTCTGGAACTCACTTAAATCTTCCTGTTTTTTGGCCGAAACAGCCATGGTTTTATAGCCGATACCTTCGTATAACTCACGCCATTCATTCAGTATCTGCATGTGTTTGGCATCGTAGCGGTCGGTTTTATTAAATACCAGTGTTACGGGTATGCCATATGCTTCGGAAGCAGCAATGAAGCGATCAACAAATACCCTGGAAGTCATAGGGTAGTTAATGGTGACAATCAGTACAGCCTGATCCACATTGGCCGCTATAATGTGAGATTCTTTGGACAGGTTAGTGGCTTTTCGGATGATGTAGTTTTTACGCTCTTTGATTTCGGAAATAACGCCTTCACCAGACTCATCGGCATCAAATACAACGCGGTCGCCAACAGAAACAGGATTAGTACTCTTTATGCCCTGAAGCCTTATTTTGCCCCTGATACGGCATATCATTATGGTTCCGTCATCTGACAAAACAGTGTAACGGCTACCTGTTGACTTAATTACTAATCCATTCTTTTGCTCCATCCAAAAAACATTTTCTCAAAAATAGTTGAATGATTTTAAAAATACCCCATCAGTAAAGGAACTTTTCATTTGTTAAACTTCTGTTGTCCTGAATTTATTGTATTCAGAAGATGGTAACGGATGGCATTGGACGAAAAGTTTAATTTTTTACACGAATCGCTCGATTTCGTTTAGCAATGAATGTTTTTATGGGTTTGAATTATCTATTTTTGTAATGGACAATTAGTTAGATAATTGTATTAACACACATATTCCTGAAGTGGTGGACAGTACAGATATTAAGGTTTTATTAGCAGAAAATGCCAGGTTAAAGCGGATGATGAAGCGGGTGTACCGAGGTGCCTGGGGTATTCCTTTTTATCCCGAAAATACTGATGAGGCTGTTCCGGCCGGTTACTTACCACTTTACCTTTCCACCATTCTTTCCTCTGAAGATTCGTTTGAGGAGCGAATAGCTAAGTCATTAAGTGTGCTGGGGCAGTTTGCCGATGTTAGTCGCATCTATATCTTCGAAAACCATGAAGGTGATAGCCTTTGTTCCAATACCTTTGAATGGTGCAACGATGGTGTAAATCCTGAGAAAGATAATCTTCAGAATATATCCTACGACGAGTTTGTTGAGTGGCGGAGGATGTTGATCGAGGAAGGTAGTATACAGGCGTCAGACATCAATCAATTGCCCGATGGTATAAGAGACATTCTAGCTCAGCAAAGCATAAAGTCGGTCTTGGTCTATCCGATAATGGTAAAGGATCACTATTTTGGATTTATTGGTTTTGACGAATGCAGCTTCAATAGGGAATGGTTGCCTCACGAAACAGACTTGTTGCAGATGGCAGCGCGCTTGATTGCTAATACTTATGAGCAAGAAGCCGTATCCAGTGAGATTCGTAAAAGTCATGCCGAAATATTGAAAATTAACAAGGAGCTGGCTGATAAAGAACGTTTCCTGCAAAGCATTCTGAGTTCGGCACCAATTGGAATTTTGTTGGTTCGTAACCGGGTGATTGAATATATTAATGAGGCCACCCTTGCACAGTCAGGCTACACCAGAGATGAACTGGTTGGGCATTCATTAGCTGATTTGTACTACAAAGGCGAACAGGATGAAGAGCTGGTTAATGATTTTTACAAAGCAATTGAAGCCAACGGGTTTGCCAGTATGGAAGCGCATATGCGCGGCAAATACAATAATGAAATCATTATAAGAGTATTGGGTACGCCTGCGCCCGAAAGCATAGGCGAAAACGCCTACCTCCTCATTGGCGAAGACATTACACATGTTAAAAATACCGAGCATCATCTGCGGGAGAGTGAAGAGCGAAATCGTAAGCTGATAGAAGCCACCATTGATGGTATACTGATGATTAATGAGCATATGCAGTTGGTATATGCAAATTCCTCAGCTTGTAATATGCTGCACTATCAGCAGGAGGAATTATTTGAGCAGAAAATTGACGATTTATTCCATTCGGAAGAGTTAGTGGAAGACTTTTTGCTGGCATTGAGTAGTGTGAAAAACGGTGTGGATTACAAGGGAGATATTCAGTTAGTTGATAAAACAAAGCGCACCGTTCATGCGGAGATATACGCCACATCTATAAACCTCGATGGGGATTTTCATTATTACGTATCCATCCATAATATTACCAAACGTAAGCACAATGAGGCTTCCCTGAAACAGAGTGAAGAGAAATTCAGAGCTTTAACCGAAAATTCCCGTGATCATATTTTACGCATCGATAGTGTGGGTGAGTTGTCATACTGTAACTCAGCTTTTCTGACTGATTTCAATCTGAAACTGCAGGCTTGTGTCGGGAAGAAGCTTAGCCAAATAAAGGAGCTGCCAAAGGAACTGGTGGATGGCTTGCTTACCAGTATTAATGATGTGCTGGCTTCGGCAACTGCCAGTAATATTGAAATAGAATACCGGTTTTTAGATGCCATAAAGGCCTTTGACTGGACCATTACGCCCGAGGCGGATAATAAGCACATTTCGTCGCTGCTGATTGTAGGACGTGATTATACGCAGAAGAAAAAAGCTGAACAGGAACTGGTGATTGCCAAAGAAAAGGCCGTTGGCGCTGATAAGCTGAAGTCAGCCTTCCTGGCTAATATGAGCCACGAAATCAGAACGCCACTTAATGCCATTGTAGGATTTACGAATTTGCTCAAAGAGGAAAATATTTCTGATGCCGAGAAAGTTGAATACATTGATATTGTAAATAAGAGCTCGGAAAATCTGATGGACCTGATTAACGATATTGTTGATTTGGCAAAAATAGAAAGTGGTGAGCTGAGGCTGCATAAAGAGGAATGTAATGTGGTTCAGTTGATGCAGGAGTTGCACCGTTTGTTTGAGAAACGGATGGCTATTGATCAGAAGACGCATTTGAAATTCTATCTGAATCTGCCTGAAGGCCCATCAGACTTCAGGGTGAAGTGCGATCAGCGACGCTTACGTCAGATATTTATCAACTTACTGGGGAATGCCTTCAAGTTCACCCAAAAAGGGTTTATTGAATTTGGGTTTACTGCCGACAACCAACAATTGCGTTTTTATGTACGTGATACCGGTATAGGTATTGCAGCCGATAAGCAGTCATTTATTTTTGAGCCATTCAGGCAGGCCGACGAAAGCACTTCAAAGAATTATGGAGGTACCGGCTTGGGCTTATCCATTTGCAAGCGTTTAGTGGCGGCACACGGCGGTGAAATCGGATTAATATCAGAGCCTTCAACAGGTTCGGAATTCTATTTTACACTGCCGCTGAAGAATGCCGTGAATGGGAATAAAGTAAATGGTATAAAGCAAGAGGTGATTGAAGAGAAGCCAACGATTAATGTCACACCTAATTTCACCTGGGCCAATAAAATGATGTTGCTGATAGATGCTACCAGTACGGCGCAGTTACAGCTGCGTAAGGTGCTTGACAGGACTAAAATAACACTGATATCAGCCCGTACGCAGAAATCGGCCAGGGAGCTGCTGTTGAAACGTAACGATATTCATATTGTGTTGATGGATCTGGATATGCCGGGGCTTGAGCTCGATGGCTTTATTTCAGGCATCAGACAGATGGGCATCTATGTGCCATTCGTTGGACAAACCAATCAGCCCGTAACATCCGAATTGCAGGAAGCCTACAGAGCAATTGGCTTTAATCATGTGCTAGGCAAGCCGGTGGACAATGAAGAGCTATTAAAGGCCTTTAATCACTCGCTAAATGGCACCAGGGTTTAAGCTAAACATCAACACCTTTTCTGGCATTATCTATCTGCTCGCGTACCTCATTAAATTGCAGATATGGGAATATCGAGGGGGCAATTGACTTCAAAGGCTCGTACAGGTGCGAACTGCTTTTTTGCTCCTCCGGAATCAGGCTGTATGTTTTTTCGAAACTCCCCAGAATGGCAATAATCACACTAATGATAAAGGCGTATTTGAGCAGGCTGAAAATTGCTCCAAGCACCCGGTTGACCATGCCCAGAGCAATGGCCGACACTAGCTTATCAACTACCTTGGCTACCAAATGTACACCTATGACAATGGCGATAAACGTGACAATAAAAGCAATAAGGCCGATGTGTGAGGAATCAATGTGTTCCATTAGATAGGTTTCGGTAATACTGCTGAATTTAATAGCTCCGAAAAGGCCAAGTACCAACGCCGCCAATGATGCCAGTTCAATGATTAAGCCATTTTTGAATCCTTTTATAATGGCCAGTATTAGCAAGATGCCCGTAATTATGTCGAAATAGTTCATGATAATTAGATTAGCGGCTGAATCTCCCGTAATAATCCCGCCATCAGGCCAAAAATAGAAAAGAATTGTGAATATCTAAGAAGTGTCTGAGGACAATTAAACAGATGCTATGTAAATCCGGCTGATCATGCGATCATTGGCTCGGTTATTCGGCAAATAACTAATTTCTATAAGTTAGAAGGCAGATGGTGCATATCAATCCTTATCGGTAGTTATTCAATTGGCAGCTACATGCAAACAATTGCCTATTACAGTTGCACAATTGATGTTTACGCTCCATCAATGAATATTTGCACTGAAATAATTAATATCAACATTCAATAAATAGGTATTTACATTGAAGTAAATGAGTTTTACAATTAAATATTTGATACTTGTATGAGTGTACATTCTATATGCATTAAGGAACATTTAACCTGCAGTAAAGCCTAAAAGAATTACAGAGCGGCAGATACCACCTGTTGAGCCAAGTGCTGATTTAACGATTGATAATACATACATGGCAATGGGTCTTGATAATCAGGATGTGTTTGAGATTAATGTGGAATGGTTTACTGAGGAAAAAGCAAAGCCTGCAGGCAGTTTGCTTGCAGGCTTTTGTAGCCCCAACAGGACTCGAACCTGTATCTAGAGTTTAGGAAACTCTTGTTCTATCCCTTGAACTATGGGGCCAAATGCGGGGCAAATGTAATAGTTTTCATCGAAAAGAAAAATATCACAAGGACTTTAACCTAACTGCCGCTTCTTCTAGCACATCATCGGGTTTGGCAAAGTTGATTCTGATGTGGTGGCGGTTTTGCCGCTCAGTCATAAAGGCGCTAATGGGCATGGTGGCTACTCCTTTTTCTTTAATCAGGCGAATAACAAATTCACGGTCTTTCTCTTCAGATATCTGACTGTAGTCAAATAGATGAAAATAGGAGCCTGCGCACTTAAGTGGCTTAAACGCCGAGTCTTCCATTAGATGCAGCAACTTGTCGCGTTTATCCTGGTAAAAAGCCGATAATCTGGTGTATTCCTCTTTAAAGGACAGAAAATCAGCCATGGCAATCTGAAATGGGGAGTTAACACTATGCATCATTGCTTCATGTACCTGCCTGAATTCCTTCATTATCTCTTTTGGAGCGGCGCAGTAGCCAATTTGCCAGCCTGTTACATGATAAGTTTCGCCCAGTGAGGCTACGATAACACTTCGTTCGGCCAGCTTAGGGAAGCAAGCCACACTTTGGTGCAGGTTGCCATCAAACAGAATGTGCTCGAAGGTTTCTTCGCTCAGAACAATGATTTCGGAGCCACTAATGATTTTTTGGAGGCGCAACAGGTCTATTTCGCTTAAAGCCCAGCCCGTAGGTGCATGTGGTGAATTAATGATGATCATCCGCGTTTTGCTGGAAATCATTTGCTGCACCAGCTCCCATTCAATGTGGTATTGCTCGCCACTCATGGGAATGGTACGCACCTGACCTCCGTTCATTTCAATAGCCGGTACATAATGCTCATTGGCTGGTTCAAATATGATAACTTCATCACCTTCTTTTACCAACGCGGCAATGGCTGTGTAAATGCCCTGCGAAGCACCTGCGGTTATGGTTATTTCGGTTTCGGGATGGTAGCAGGTGTCGTACAGGCTGGCAATTTTATCAGATACCTGCTGCCGAAGGCTTAATTCGCCAGCCGGCATGGCATACCTGTTGAGTCCTTCGCGCAAATGTTTTTCAACCAATTCAATCAGTTTGGGAGAACAATGAAAACCGGTATAGCCCGATGCCAGATTAATGGCATTGTACTCTTTTATTAGAGGACGTATTGTTGTCAGGAAGCTTGATTCCAGATTGTGAAACTTTGAATTTATTTTCATGATGCAACTAAAAGGTTATAGGCAATTGCAGTAAGCCAAATCAATTTAGTCATTAAGTTTCTAAAATGCGGGTTGTTTTGCGGAATGGCAGTTTTTGTTCAATCAACATGCGTAATTATTTGACTAACGACTTCAGCATGAATAAAAAGAGCTATTGTGCAGCCTGTGTTATTCGTCGTGAAACAGTTGGTGAACAATAGGTAATGACTTTAATTCGCCAAGCGTATCAATGTGCAGTTGGTAGTATTCGAGTATGGCTTCAAGCAGCTTATAGCGTTCTGTGCTTTTCAAGTGCAGGTGCCTGAGGTTATCCACCTGTAAATCGAATAGTTTCTTCCAGTTAGTGTTGACTTGCTGAGTAATAAAGAAACCGTGAGAAGGTTCTGCATTGGTGAAGTGGCCGTTCATCAAATCAAAGAAGTCTTGGTTTTCAGTGGCTTTCTCTGGGCCAAATCCGAGGAAGCGCGTTAGCTGAAACAAGAAAAACAGGTGAAAGTTGGCCGCGCCGTCGAGGCCACTGTCAAACAATGCAATGCCGTGGTAGATAAAACTGAACAGGTCGGTATTTTCTTCTTCCTCACGAAGTACTTTGCTCATGAGTTCAGTCAGGAAGAAGGCCATGGCTCGCTTCTCTTGTTCAAAAGGGATGGAGCTTAGGGGGTGGGCAACCTTAAAATCTTTGATGCGTTGTATATCTGCTTTAGGCCGATGGTACACTTGCATATCCAGTAGAGTCATCGGTTGAAGTAAAACGGTATTGCCCTTATTGCGCCTGGTACGCACTTTATTAACCATATAGCTTTGTCGCCCAAACTTTTCAGTATAAACAGATACGATGATACTGGTCTCCCTGTATTTTACATGATTGAGTACTATACCCTTGGTAGTGTGTATCATCGTTGCGGTTTTGTGCAAAAGTAGTATTTGAAGGTTAGAAAAACCTGAGTTGGGAGTAAAATTTAAATCGAACTCAGGTCGTAATACAATATAGGGTTGCGGGTGCTTATTTTGTCTGATATATATGATTAGTTTATTCACCATATGTTCAGTGCATGATAAAAGTATGCCAGACATATAATTAAAGTAACTATTTTTGTGAATTGTAGTATTACTATTATCGAGAAGAAATATAAGAGGATATAAATTTTAAAATGTTATTTATGACAGAGAATGTCAATTTCTTTAAGCGATTCAGTCAGGCGTTCTGGGTGGCTAACTTTGCTGAGCTTTTGGAGCGGGCTGCATATTATGGAGTTTTTATTGTTATAACGCTTTATCTATCGCGCATTCTTGGATTTACCGATGTGCAAGCAGCTGCTATTGCCGGTACCTTTAGTGCTTTGCTGTATTTTCTGCCAACATTCACTGGTGCCTACGCCGATAAAATAGGATTTAAAACCTCATTAATAGTAGCTTTTGGACTATTGAGTGTGGGGTACGCCGGATTGGGTGTGCTACCTACCGTGTTAGAGAGTGCCGGTTTAGCTAAGTACGGTGTAACCACCGAGTTTACCGGTTTGAAAGAGTCGAATGGCAAATACGTTATTCTGCCAATTATGGCCCTTATTATTATTGGTGGTAGTTTTATTAAATCGGTAATAACTGGTACAGTTGCTAAAGAGACATCGACGGCCAATCGTGCTACCGGATTCTCAATATTCTATACGATTGTAAATATTGGGTCATTCTCAGGCAAGACCATTGTAAAACCATTGCGCGAAGCCATGGGTAATGTTGGTTTAATTAACATCAGTTACTTCTCAGCCGGGATGACGCTCTTAGCTTTGATAGCCATTGTCTTTTTCTTTCGCCCAACAGTGAGGAGTGGAGAAGGAAAGTCAATAAAGGAAATATGGCACGCCTTTGTTAAAGTGCTTTGTAATGCCCGCTTAATTATTCTCATCATTATTATCACCGGTTTCTGGATGGTGCAGCACCAGCTGTATGCCACTATGCCTAAATATGTGTTGCGTATGGCCGGTGAAGGTGCATCGCCGTCGTGGTATGCCAACGTTAATCCATTGGTGGTATTTACAACGGTTGGACTGATTACAGCCTTGCTCAGGAAGCGTTCGGCCCTGTTCTCCATGACCATTGGTATGTTTATCATGCCTGTATCGGCATTTGCGATGGCTGCCGGTAATATGATTAGTGTAGAAAGTATTAACCTTGGCTTTATGACGATGCACCCGGTGGCCTTTATGATGATTATTGGCATTGCCTTCCAGGGATTGGCTGAGTCTTTTATTTCTCCTCGTTTCCTGGAGTATTTCTCGTTACAGGCGCCAAAAGGTGAAGAGGGCCTATATCTTGGATTTAGTCACCTGCATTCGTTTATTTCATCATTATTAGGATTCATCTCATCAGGTTTCTTATTGGAGAAATATTGTCCGGATCCAGAGCTACTGACTGAGACAGAGAAATTGACAGCATACAACCATGCGCACTATATCTGGTTCTTCTTTGTTGGGGTTGCATTGGTTTCAGCCATATCGTTAATTGTGTATGGATATGTGACCAAAAAGATAGATGCTAAAAAAGAGGAGCTTAGCACAGAAGAGTAAAAATATTACGAACATTTTATTGAATTTTCTTGCAGAACAAAGGATTTGACTTATCTTTGCAACCGCAAAAAAGCTCAATAGAGTGTTGCCCAGATGGCGGAATTGGTAGACGCGCTGGTCTCAAACACCAGTGATAGCAATATCGTGCCGGTTCGATCCCGGCTCTGGGTACAGAAATAAAGCCTGATACGTTAAGTGTCAGGCTTTTTTGATTTCCTGTTTTTACCTATACAATTACCAAAAAAAACTGCAGAATTGGATCTAATCCTTTAGTAAAAAACTAATCCCGTTTACATAGATGGATTTGGTTAGAATCCTGGGTTGTTTCAATGCAAGCAGTAACTTTGAAAAAGCGACTTGTAACAAATAAGCCATTGCTTTATATTAGATAGATAGTTCGTTTTCGTGTGAGAAGATGAATGGGAAGAATAAGGAGTTTTGGAGGAGAGTTATATTCATATTTTAATGTGATTGAGTATTGGTAAGATAAAACTTGCATTTGATGAACCAAAACCTGTTAACAGCTATAAGAAAGATGATACGTATTAGATAATAGTGAAAATATGTGGTAGCTTGTTTTGTTAAAAAATCTTAATGAATTTTCGATTTCTTTCATTACGTTTGCAATGGTCGTAAGGTAATAACCCAGTTACCAATTGAAGATATGAAAATGGCGCAGGATAAATTATCGGGAAATACTATTGCTTCGCGGGATGAGTTTTTTAGCCAGATATTTGAAAGCTACTATGTACGATTGTGTCATTATGCTCATACCTTCATTCTTGATTTCGATGTTTGCCGTGATCTTGTGCAGGAACTCTTTATTAAATTATGGGAAGTTAGAGTAGATAACTTTTCAGAGGAAGAACTTGAAAAGTTTATCTTCAGAAGTATTAAAAACGCATGCTTTGATTTTCTTCGAAAGCAGAAAGTTCGTCATAATTCAAGAGCTTTAATATTAGAAAGACTTCTTGAGCAAGAAGAAATTCATATTTCAGAAATCGAAATACTGGAGCTTTCCAATCGCATTGATAAAGTATTAAATAACCTGCCAGAACAAACTGCCAGAGTGTTTCGAATGAGTCGATTTGAAGATAAGACTAATAAAGAAATCGCCCTTGAACTTGATATATCTGTTAAAGGAGTGGAGTTTCATATGTCAAAGGCATTGAAAACTTTTAGACACGAGCTGCAAGAATACCTTCCAGTAATTGCTTCTATTATTGGCTTTTGGAGTAATAATTAAAAAAAGTTAAAAATATTTACATTTTTACACTAGGGTGTCAGGTCTTTTACACGTTATTGGTTTATAAGACGTAAAAATGGAAGACAATAATTTCAATCAGGAACTACTTATAAAATTTATTTTCGGAAAAACCAATGAGGCTGAAGAAGAGAAAATAAAGGATTGGTTGAATGCTGATGCCAGGAGGTATGAAATACTTGAGAAGTATATGCGTTCCAAAGCTTTTCTCCTAAGTAAGAATGATACAGAGTGGAAAACAAAAGACTATTTAGATATCCGTCGAAAGATTCAGAAGAAGCAAACAAGGCGATTGTTTCATAGAATTGCAGCAGCGTTTATAGGTTTGATGTTCATTGGTACTCTAACCTTCTTACTTTTTAATACTGAAGGTGAAAAGTGGGAGATGGTTACTGTGGAAAAGGGAAATCAGCAGCAGATTATTTTGGAGGATGGCACTAAAGTGTGGCTGGCACCAGATACAAAATTGTATTACCCCCTTAAATTTGATTCAGATAAAAGAGAAGTAAGGCTCGAAGGGCAAGGTTACTTTGATGTTGAACATGACAAAGATTGGCCTTTTGTGGTTTATACTAAATATTCAGATATCAAGGTGCTTGGTACAACCTTTAATGTTAAAGCATATCCCGACGATTATTATACTACCACTATTTTGGTGGATGGACTCGTGAATCTGGAGTTTAAGAATGATGAATCTGAAATATTAGAAAATCAGCTGTTAAATCCCTCTCAAAAGTGCATATATAACCATCAAACTTTAATGCATGATGTTCACACGGTTGATTTGAGGCATGAATTAGCTTGGAGAGAAAATCGTCTTTCTTTTAGAAATGAAACCTTTGGGGATATCGCAACCAAGATTGAACGTCACTATAATGTGGAAGTCGTGTTCAATAATCATCAATTATCAAAAAAACGATTGACAGGAGAATTTAAGGATGAGTCACTACCTCAGGTGCTTGAAACCTTGCAAGAGTGGTCATCCTTTTCATTTACTATAAAAAATAGCGTAGTAATTATTGAAAAATAGCCTATGAAATAACAAAAAACGGAGTGTCTTGCAGGACTCTCCGTTAAAATTCAATAACGCTTCATTGCAGTGGAGCATCTATAAATTTTAATATAACCATATCAAAAGTATGAAAAAAATTCTATTTGACCGCACATGGTATATCATGCGGTGTAGGGGAAAACTGTTAAAAGTTATGAAGATTACGACTTTCTTGCTTTGCGTTAATTTGCTGACAATAAGTGCAGCAGATTTGTTTTCGCAAAAAAGTACAGTGTCTATTTCGGCTAATAATAACTCCATTGTTGAGGTATTGGATCAGCTTAAAAACACTTCAGAATTGTCTATCATGTATAGTACAGATGAGTTAAATGAAGCTGTAAGAATTTCAGCTGATTTTAAAGATGCAAACCTTGAAGAGGTTCTGAACCATATCCTGAAGGATCAGAAAGTCGGTTATATTATTCTTGATGACAAGATTATTATTTCGCAGAAACGCTATGTTGAAGATAACGCAGTTCAACAAAACCAGAAAGAGCTTAAGGGGCGTGTGACTGATGTAGGAGGTGCTGCAATACCCGGTGTAAATGTAATTATTAAGGGTACAGCCATAGGTTCTATTACTGATATCAACGGAGACTATATCTTAAGTGTACCTGAAGATGCAGATGCTATTGTTTTCACCTTTATTGGGATGAAACAGCAAGAAGTTGCATACAATGGTCAGAGCACCATCAATATGACCATGATGGATGATAATCAAGGTCTTGAGGAAGTAATGGTGGTTGGTTTTGGTAAGCAAAAAAAGGCAAGTGTTATAGGTTCGATAAATACGGTTAAGCCAGAGGAACTGAAAATGCCAACAAGTTCATTATCAACAACACTTGCTGGTCGCTTGGCAGGTGTAATTTCAGTGCAGCGCTCTGGTGAACCTGGTGCCGATGGTGCTGATTTCTGGATTCGTGGTATTTCAACCTTTGGCGCCAATAAAAGTCCACTCATTCTTGTAGATGGTGTGGAAGTAAGTAGTGGTGATTTTAATGATATTGAACCTGAAAATATTGCCAGTTTCTCCATACTAAAAGATGCGACTGCGACTGCTATTTATGGTGTGCGTGGTGCCAATGGAGTTATACTTATTACCACCAAAACAGGTAAAGATGTAGAAAGAGCCAGTATTAGTATCAGAGCTGAAACATCTTTCTCTCAGCCAACTCAGATTCCTGAATTCGCCGATGGTGTAACCTACATGAAGATGTACAATGAAGCCATTAGAATGAGAAGACCACTCGATCCAATGAAATTCAGTCAGGAGAAAATTGATGGTACAGCTCAAGGTCTGAATAAATATGTTTTTCCTAATGTGGATTGGTACAATACCCTATTTAAGAGTATGGCACAAAGCCAGCGTGGTAACCTGAATGTGACTGGTGGTGGCAAAAAGGCTCAGTACTTTTTATCGGCCTCTATCTTTCATGATAGTGGTATCCTGAAATCTGACGACTCAATGCCATATAACAGCAATATTGATGTGAAGCGATATAACTTGCGCAACAATCTGACTATCAATCTGACACCAACGACGAAGGTGGATCTGAAAATTTCAGCTAACCTGGAGGATTATAACGGGCCTGTAGTTGCTGCGTCTTCTTTATACGGCAATATAATGAACTCCAATCCAGTCGCTTTTCCAATAACTTTCCCAGGAGAAGGAGAAGAGCATATATATTTTGGTAATAAGTCTGGAGGATTCTTTAGCGGCAGATACATTAATCCTTATGCAGAAATGGTGAAAGGGTATAGTGAACGTTTTTCATCTACAGTTATTTCAAGTTTTAATTTTGATCAGGAACTGGATTTTATTACAAAAGGTCTTTCAGTCAATGGTCTTATTTCTTTTAAAAACTGGAGCTCAACAAGCATTGACCGTAAAATTGAGCCATTCTATTACGAGGTTGATACTTACGCATTCGATCCTGATGCAGGTGATTACGATTATACATTGAAGCAAGTAGGAAGTGGAGGGAGAAACTCCCTTGATCATTCGTCTGGTAGTTCAGGTGATCGTAAGACCTATATGCAATTTGCATTTAACTACATGCGCACTTATGGCAAACATGATGTTTCAGGAATGTTGTTGTATAACCAAGATGAGTACGTTAATGGGAGTGCTACAGATTATTATTTACTATTACCATATCGTAACCAGGGGGTAGCAGGCCGTTTTACTTACTCATTCGATAACCGATATTTTGGCGAGTTTAACTTTGGGTATAATGGGAGTGAGAACTTTATTAGTGGTAAACGTTTTGGTTACTTCCCTTCATACGCTGTAGGGTATATCATATCTAATGAGGCCTACTTTCAAAGATTAAAAGAGACAATCAGTCTGTTAAAGCTACGCGTTTCATATGGATTGGTAGGTAATGACCAGATTGGAGGTGATCGCTTCCCTTACCTGACACAGGTCAATTTATCTAATGGTGATTATGGATATACATTTGGTGAAAACTTTAATAACTCGCGCAATGGTGTTTCAATTGATCAGTATGGAAATGAATTAACTACCTGGGAGGTAGGGCGTAAAACCAACATTGGTATAGAGGTTGGACTCTTCGATGATTTTATGTTACAGGCCGATGTGTTCCATGAAATACGTGATGGCATTTTTATGCAACGCGAAACAGTGCCTAGTACAGTTGGTATTGGTAATGCTAAACCATACGCAAATATTGGTAAAGTTGAGAACAGGGGATTTGATGCGTCTCTGGAATACAATAAAGTGTTTGGTGACCTGGTTGTGTCTGCAAGAGGTAACTTTACATACGCTACCAATGAAGTGCTTGAAATTGACGAACCTAACCAAACCTATCCTTATTTATCAAAGGTTGGTCGTCCAATTAATCAGTTATGGGGCTTAGAAGCCGAACACCTGTTTATCGATCAGGCCGAGATAGATAATAGTGCTAACCATACTTTTGGACCGGTTTTACCTGGTGATATAAAATATAAAGATGTGTCAAATGCCATTGATGGGCAGGATCGCATAGATGTGAATGATATGGTTCCAATGGGACACCCTACAGTTCCAGAAATAGTATATGGCTTTGGCTCATTCTTTAAGTATAAAAATGTTGATTTCTCATTCTTCTTTCAAGGTGTTGCCCGCGTATCTTTCTTTTTAAGAGATATTCAACCTTTTGCACAAAACGAAAGAAATGTGTTACAAGCCATTGCCGATGATTATTGGAATGAGGAAACTCAGGATATTAATGCATTTTATCCACGTTTATCGGATACCGAGAATACTAATAATCAGCAAAATTCTTCATGGTGGCTGCGCGATGGTGATTTCATTAGACTAAAAAATCTGGAACTGGGCTATACATATAAAAAGGCACGTTTCTTTGCTAATGCTACCAACCTGTTCACCATCTCTAAGTTTAAGTTTTGGGATCCAGAAATGAACGTCGGTAATGGTAATCCTAATTACACCGGAACCAACGGTTTGGGATATCCACCTCAGCGAGTTGTGAATATTGGTGTTCAACTTAAACTCTAATTCAATTAAAGAAACGAATTATGAAACGATTAAAATATATAGTACTTTTTCTTTCCTTGTTCACATTTTCATGTGACTACCTGGAGATTGTACCTGATAATACGCCCACACTGGAAGATGCATTCGCAAGACCTGGTGAGGCCCAGAATTTCCTGTTTTCCCTTTACTCATTCATGCCAAAGGAGAATGATATGTTTGCAAGTATCGGGCTATGGGGAACTGACGAATTAGCAACGCCTTGGGACAGAGGTCACTATTATGCTAAGCGGATGATGAAGGGGGAGTTAAATGCTAATGAACCATTTTTTGATTATTGGACAACAGCAGGAAGTATTGACCTTTATGACGGTATTCGTCAGGCATATGTGTTTTTGGAAAATATTGACAATGTAGCTGATTTAGAACCAAAACTTAATGTACAATGGAAAGCTGAAGCAAAATTTCTGATAGCGTACTACCATTTTATTTTGTTGCGTCAGTACGGGCCTATTGTTATTATGGAGAAATCCGTTCCGCTGGATGCACCGGAGGAGGAGTTTTTCCCGGTCCGCAGACCCTATGACGAGTGTGTTGATTTTATTGCTAAACTATTAGATGAGGCCGCCATTGACCTGCCATCACAGATTGTTGATCAGACAGAGTATGGTAAACCTTCAGCAATGGTTGCTAAATCTGTTAAGGCACGCCTGTTACTTTATGCAGCATCACCCCTATTTAATGGGAACAGTGAATTCTATAGCGACTTTAAAAATAAGGACGGTGAATCATTGATGAATACTACATACGATGCCGAGAAATGGAAGAGGGCGGTTGATGCCACTAAGGAGGCCATTGATATGGCTGAAGGAAATGGACGGCAGTTGTATGAATATCCTGAATCGATGGCTGATGAATTTGAACAATCAGTAGCTAACTACCGCTACTCAATGGTGGATGCATGGAACAAGGAGTTGGTATGGGGCTATTCTAAATCAGAGGGTTACTATGGCTGGCAGAGGCACAGTGCACCTGCCAATGGCAACGGTACAACCTATAATGGACAAGCACCTACAATGCGAATGGTGGAAGCTTTTCTCACTAAAGATGGTCTTCCAATTGATGTGGATCCGGATTTTGATTACGCTGGACGTTACACCGTTGATGGGGTTACTGTTAAGCTGCATCAGGAAAGAGAACCTCGCTTTTATGCCACAATAGGTTATGACAGGGGAGATTATGAGATTAACGGTGAAGTAACTTCCCTTCGAATGCGTTCTAATGAAGCGCACGGTTATGCTGACAACAGAAACGATTATTCACCAACAGGTTATTTGGTGAAAAAAGGTGTTCATCCGAATACCACCATGACAGCCTCAAAGGATAACATGATACTCTATCCATGGCCGATTATTCGCTTGGCCGAATTGTATCTTAATTATGCTGAGGCATTAAATGAGTACAATGGCAGTGCCAGCCATACTGATGTTATCACCTACCTGGATCGAATTCGAAATAGATCTGGAGTCCCAGGTGTTTTGCAGGCCTGGCAAAAGGTTGGCAAAAGTAGTTTTACCAAAGAAGAGATGCGTCAGATAATTAGAACCGAACGGACCATTGAATTATGTTATGAAGGTCACCGTTGCTGGGATATCAGGCGCTGGAAAATGGGAGAAGAAGTGTTTAATACGCCAGTTAAAGGCTGGAAGATTAATGGCTCCTCGGCAACTGAGTTTTATCAGGTGGTTGATACTGAGGAACGTGTATTTCTTTCTCCAGGCTATTATCTTTTCCCAATCAAAATAAAGGAACTGGAGATTAATACAAATCTGGTGCAAAATCCAGGATGGTAATTGTTATTCAAAATTTGCAAAAATGAAACCGATATATAAATACTTAATTTTGATGATAGTAGGCTGCATGCTGTTTGCCTGCGAGAAAGAAGAAGGAGAAACAACTCCTCCCGGACCAGTATCGAATATTGAAGCGATTTCAGACTATGGTTCTGTAAAATTATCCTGGACTAACCCAACGGATGAAGATCTGTTTTATGTGGATATTAACTATACAGATGAAAAGGGTAAGGCCAGAAGTGTTAAAGCCAGCAAATATAGCCAGGAGAAGGTCATTGAAGGTTTTGGTAATACAGATTCCAACGAATTTACCTTGACGGCTTATGATGAAAATGGAAACGCATCTGAAAAGCAGTCGGTTACGGCAAATGCCAATACTCCTCCTTATGAACTGGTTATTGGAACGGTTGATTTGAAACCTGATTTTGGTGGCGTTAAGGTATCATGGGTTAACGAAACAGGAAAAAAGGTAAAAGTGGTTGTCAGTTACACGGATGAAGACCAACAAGAGCAATCTGTATCATTTAATGCACTCGAAACCGGTGTTGGTTCAATCGGTGGTTTGACTGTTCAGGAATATACTTTCTCAGTGATTGCAACAGATGTTTATGAACACAAGTCTGAACCGGTAATATTTACTGCTACTCCATTGGTAGAAGAACAAATTGACAGAACAGGCTGGGCTGTTGTTGATTTTTCATCAGAAGAGCCCGCCGAAGGTGCACCAAACGGTTTGGTTACTGCATCCTTTGATGGCGAATTGGGAACCTTCTGGCATACCCAATGGAATGGAGGCAGTCCTGATTATCCTCACTGGTTTATTATTGACATGGGACAGCAAGTTGCTGTATCTAAATTCGAGTGCTACAGACGCCAGGGCGATAGTCGCGGGCAAACCAAGATACAGCTCTTAGGAAGTGTCGATGGTATTACCTGGACCGATTATGGTGAGTTTGATTTTGATGCAACCATTGACGATGGGCAACAATTTGCAATAGCCGGTTCGCCACAAATGCGTTATTTCAAGTATGTAGCTGTGGAAGGTCCTAACTTCTTTGCCTTCTTGTCAGAGATATACATATACGGTGGTGTGATACAATAATAACTTATCATTATAATGAATAGCGGATGGCCTTAGGCTGTCCGCTTTAAATTCAAACCTGAATATTGAATAATGTTCGCACAGAGCGATATCATTAAGCTAATAGCTACTGGAAGTCATCCAGCGAAAGTGCGAAATAGGTGCCAATCAAAATGATTCATGCTACTTTTTATTGTGGTGATGTCATATTGACTATGATTTTAACCAAAGTAGCGATTTAATACAAAATGTACTTTCAGAAGTGTATTGATTTAGTGAGTTCTGAAAAAGAACACTTTGTAAATAAGTTAATAGCTCCACAATTACTAGCCTAACAACCTCTTAATCATTGTCTGCGAGTTAAGAGATTGTATAAGGTTAGGTTAATTGCTAAATGGATTATATACAAATAACCTTCGCAATTTGGGATGTTATGCTTTGTGAAGGATATACTTAATAAAGAATTGGTGTTTCACATTCGTCTGCTATCAGGCAATACTAATCATTATTTAATTGCTTTATTATGTCTAAAATCAAAATATTATTGCTTATATCTATACTGTTTTTGAGTTTTTTTTATTCAGCCTGTCAGAAGGATAATGCGGCACCTCCTCCTATATTGGAAATTGAAAATGCCGATAAAACAATTAATTTGCCCCCTGAGGAGACGTCCAAAACTATTTCTTTTAAAACCAATGTGGTCAACTGGACTGCCAGCTCAGACCAGTCTTGGTGCTCCGTCGAGATTAATAATGCCGATAATGCGTGGTTGGGTGTCACAGTGTTGTCTAACACTACCTTTGACGTTCGAACGGCCAATATTAAAATAACGGCTGCTGGGCTTACCGAGACAATTAAAGTCACCCAATTGGGTACCAAGCCGGTTATTTTAATCGACTCGCGAGATATCAACCTCAATCTGAACAGCCAGCAACTTGAATTAAAAATAGCCAGTAATGCTTCCCCGCTTATTTCATTTTCCGAACCCTGGATTAAGCAGGTAGATAATGAGGGACTTAAGGGAGTGAAGACTGACCTGGTAGATTTTGCATTCCTGATTGAAGTGGAGCAGTTGGAAAACGACCTACCCCAAAGGCAGGCTAAAGTATATTTTTCAGATGAGGATGCTGGATTGACGGATAGCGTTATGATTACCCAGTCGTTAACCGGCGATAAATACAAACCGGAGGACGCCACCGCATTTGAAAAAGATCTTAAACTCAACATACAGGGTGTAACTTTAATACCCGCAGATAAATACCAGAGTGGGGAAGGCGTTAATAATACTATTGATGGGCAAACGTCAACCATCTACCATTCTCCCTGGGGTGGTATGACACCCGATACGGATATAACCATGGTATTTAATCTGGAAGATGTGACAGATAATATTGTCAACTATGTGGTGCTGCATCCGCGAAACAGTGGCCCGAACGGCATCATCAAAACGGCTACAATCTGGGTCAATACATACGATGATCAAACCTTTAAACAGATGGGAACAATCGAAGCACCTTTTTCCAATCAACCTGTGGTGGTTCGTTTTGCTACTCCTGTTATACGTCCTAAGGATATTAAGCTGGTTATCACCGATGCTTATTCTGGTGATGAAGGAAAATACTATGTATCACTGGCCGAATTTGAGTGTTACGAAAGTAAAGCAATGAACAGCATTGAGCAAGACTTGCAATTCTTTACCGATATGACTTGTTCTGAGCTAAACCCAGGCTCCACAATAAATGATATTGCAAGTATACAGAATCCCTTTCTCCAAAATATTGCCGCATACCTGCTGGCAGGTGAATATCCAGCCGAGTTCAGAGTGCAGAACTATGAGCCGGTAAGAGAGTTGGCAGATCTGACAGCTGAACTTAAAACCAGTACTTACAGTCAATTTGAAAACATGACTGGTATGTATTTCGAAAGCGGTGATGAAGTGGTGCTTTTTACAGGTCCTTTAAATGGTGAAAAAGTGAGTCTTAGAGTGACTGATTTCGGACAATCGGGCGATGATTTTAGTTATCCTCTGGCAGAAGGACTTAATGTGTTGACCATGAAAGGAAAAGGCAATGGATATCTTAGCTATTACACTAAAAATTACAAATCGGCTAGTCCTGTTAAAGTTCATATTGCGTCGGGAAAGGTTAACGGTTATTTCGATGCAGCTAAGCACTCCGAAGAATATGGGATGAAACTTCTTGATAATGCTGTGAGTCCTATTTTAGATGTAAAAGGCCAACGCGTGCATCTTGCTTATAGCGTTAACTCATTGCGAAACCAGTGCTATGGTCGCCTGGCTGAATTAATGGTTATCTATGATAGTATAGTCAGCTCTCAGCATACTATTATGGGATTGGAAAAATACAACCGTCTGCCAAAAAACAAGATGTTTGGTAGGGTGATTTGGGACGGTTACATGCATGCAGACGGATGGGGGGCTGCCTTTCATGATAATACAATGGGAGATGTGGCTAATCCGGATAACTTAAGAAGAACCAGTTGGGGAGTGGCACACGAATTTGGACATGTGAATCAGGTACGTCCTGGTATGAAATGGGTAGGTACAACCGAATGTACCAACAACATCTATTCGGCATGGATACAATATTGCTACACACCAAATAGTCTCCGTTTAGAACATGAAAATATTGGCGGAGACATTGGCGGTCGTTTTAACGCTTTCCTGAATAACGGTTTGGTTAAGGGCCAGGAATGGGGTATACAGGCAGGCCCCGACAGGCAATATGGAGCTGATGAGAACGGCGATTGGGGTGGAGATCACTTTGTTAAACTTGTACCCATGTGGCAGTTGCAGTTGTACTTCCATGTGGCAGGAGAGGGTAATGCCTGGCACAGGCCATATTTCTGGGCCGAAATATTTGAAAAGGTCAGACAGACAGACGAAAAAGGATTAAGCGATGGGCAATTGCAGATTAACTTTATGAAGAATGCCTGTGATGCAGTACAGTTTGATCTTAGCGATTTCTTTATTAAAATAGGCATGCTTAAGGTCATAGATAAGTCAATGAATGACTATGGAGTAGCACGTAAAACCATTACTCAGTCAATGGTTGATGAGGTAATCAGCTATGCTACGAAATATCCAAAACCTGAAACCGACTACATCTATTATATCAGTGGCAACTGTATTGACGCTTTCAAAAATAGAAGACAGGTGTCGGGGACTTTTAATACTGGAGTAAGCGGGTCAACCACCAAAACGATTTCCCATTCCAACTGGCAGAATGTAGTTGTTTTTGAAACCTATGCTGGTAACGAGCTGACCAACATCACAATGGTTGGTACCGGAAGTAATAGTAACACCAGTTCCAAGGTGCCTTACCCATCGGGTTCAACACGTATTGAAGCTGTAGGCTATGATGGTACTCGCGTTTTAGTGTTCGGCGAAAGGTAAGGTGAAGTGCACAAAGTTAATATTAGGTGAATGTTCGCAGAGTTTGATAATCTCTTCTTGTGCGAACATGCCTTTATTTAATTCTCTTTGTGGTTTAAAGAAGGTTTCTCAAGATAGGTTTAGAATATTCTTCAGACTTTAAAGGCCTTTATTTCTTCTGTCATTTATACAGATAATTTATTGATGCGGCTTAAAGTAATCATTTTCAGAAGCAAGAATAAAGTATTCAAGGTTGATAGTAAAGTATTCATTATAAAAAATATAAACAGGTTTTGATAAAGTTATTTAGTAGCAATCCATCTAGTAACAGGATGAGAATAGTAGTAAGTATTGTACTCGTGGTAATTCTTTCATCCTGTGCCTTCAAAGAATCGGCACGATTTATCGTAAAAGATGGTGCTTTTCAGCTTGATGATCAGCCAATTCAGTTAATGTGTGGGGAGATGCATTATCCCCGTATTCCAAAAGAATATTGGCAGGACAGATTAAAAAGGGCAAAAGCCATGGGTTTAAATACCGTATCAGCTTATGTATTCTGGAACTTTCATGAACGTCAGCCGGGAGTGTTTGATTTTGAAGGCCAGGCTGATATTCGCCATTTTATTGAACTGGCACAGCAAGAAGGGCTGTATGTCATTTTACGCCCTGGACCATATGTGTGTGCAGAGTGGGATTTTGGAGGTTACCCATCGTGGTTGCTCAAGGAAAAGGATATGGTGTACCGCAGTAATGATGAGCGTTTTTTGCTGGCTTGTGATCGTTACATACAACGTTTGGGCGAGGAGCTGGCCGATTTAACAATTGAAAATGGCGGGCCAATTTTGATGGTACAGGTTGAAAATGAATATGGTTCATATGGAAATGACAAGGTTTACCTTGGAAAGTTGAGGGATATGATTAAGTCAGCCGGGTTTAATACGCCCCTTATGACTTGTGATGGTTCCGGCCAGATGGAAGCTGGATTTGTGGAAGGTACGATTACTACCGTTAATGGTGCCGTTGGCGAAGATATTTTTAAATCCGTTGATCGTTTTCACGATGGAGGTCCCTATTTTGTTGCTGAATTCTATCCGGCATGGTTTGATGTATGGGGGCAAAAGCATTCGTATCGCGACTATAAAAAACCAACCGAACAGCTGGCCTGGATGGCTGAAAATGGGGTGTCAGTGAGTATTTACATGTTTCATGGGGGAACTAATTTTTTCTATACCAACGGCGCGAATAATGCATATGGATACGCGCCTCAACCTACAAGTTATGATTATGATGCGCCTTTAGGTGAGTATGGTAATGAATACGAGAAATACTTTGCATTCAGAGATGTCCTTCAGGATAAGTTATACAAAAGTGAGAAGTTACCTCCAGTGCCAGAACCAAATCCAGTAATCACAATTCCATCGATAGAGCTAGTTGAGACTGCACCCTTGTCAGAGGCCTTTAATCAGCGTATCGCATCTGAAATGCCGATGTCAATGGAAGATGTTGATCAGGATTTTGGCTATATCCATTACGAAACCATTATAAATGAGCCAATAAGTGGGAAATTAACAATTAAAGATGTTAGAGATTATGCTGTCATTCTGATTAATGGCAAGCAGGTTGGTAGTTTGGACAGGCGTCATCTTCAAAGCTCTATTAATATTGATATTAAGGAGGTCCCTGCCAAACTGGAAATTGTTGTTGAGAATGTGGGTAGAATAAATTATGGAGCCGACATTTTAAATAACCGGAAAGGAATAACCGAAAAGGTAAGTATCAATGGCAAGGATATAGCCGGATGGATGAATACACCCATGCCGCTGTATAAAGCAAAGGTTGGTGATTTCAATTATTCTTCTGGTAAGACTGAAGGGGTGCCTGCATTTCACAAAGCTACCTTTAAACTCAGGCAACCGGGAGATACGTTCTTGGATTTAAGCAAATGGGGTAAAGGAGCAGCCTGGATTAACGGTCGTTCCTTAGGAAAGTTTTGGAACATTGGACCACAACAGACATTGTATGTGCCAGGACCATGGCTAAATGAAGGCGATAATGAATTGGTTATTTTTACATTAGAAGATACAGGGGCCAGAACAGTTGAAGGTCTGGCTGTTCCTATTCTTGATCAGATTGGGGATGACATAAACGCTAAAAAGCGGACGAAGCATTATGGGTCTAAGACTCCAGTATTAGAATTGGGAGATAGGTTACTAGAGGTACAGATGAAACGAGAAAACGGCTGGCAAGATTTCAATTTTAGCAGTGTCAAGACGCTTCGGCACCTTGCAATTGAAGCCATAAGCGGGTATACAGATAGTTTTGCCTGTTTAACTGAACTGGAGATAATAGGCGAGGATGGAGACGTTCTAACCAAAGATACCTGGGAGATACTTTATACCAACTCAGAGGAAGTGGGAGAAGGGCATGCTGAACTGTTGATTGATAATAATATTAGTACCTATTGGCATTCAAAGTGGAGTAAGGGAAATGATAAGTATCCTCACAAGGTTATCATCGATTTGGGTGAAATCTTAAGTGTAAAAGGGATTCGATTACGTCAGAGAGATATGAATAAACCCGGCGCTGTAAAAGACATCAATATATATGGGCGCCCTCAATTTTTCCTTTTTGAATAAATGATTAATGTATAAAATTTATATTGTCCTCCTGATCGCTTAAAATTTACACTTTATACTATCGAGGGATTGTGAAATTTGTAGAGATAAAAACTAACACGTAGTAACAGAATATGAAAAGAATTATATTGGGATTGATTGTATGCTTATTTGCATGCTGTAACATTGCCTTGGCACAACTTGAAGGTTTCACTTATGGTGATAAAGAAGCGACGACAGGCAAAGAGTGGGAATCACCTTCTCACCTTGCCCATAACAAAGAACAGCCACGTGCTACCTTTTATTCTTTCAAAGATGTTGAAAGTGCCCGTAAAGTACTACCTGAAAATTCTGAGTACTGGCAGTCACTGGACGGGAATTGGAAGTTCAACTGGGTCAAACGCCCTGAACTGCGTCCGATAGACTTTTACAAACCTGGATATGATGTCAGCCAATGGGATGAGATTCCTGTTCCGTCTAACTGGAATATTGTTGGTTTGGCTAAAGATGGTGGCCAGAAATACGGCACACCGATTTATTGTAACCAGCCGGTAATTTTCAAACACACAGTTGCCGTGGATGACTGGAAAGGTGGGGTCATGCGTGAGCCAGCTAAAGATTGGGTGACCTATGAGGCACGTAATGAAGTGGGCTCTTATCGTCGTAATTTCGAAATTCCGGAAGACTGGGATGGACGTGAAATCTTTGTTCAATTCGATGGTGTGGACTCTTTCTTCTACCTGTGGATCAATGGTCAATACATTGGATTCTCCAAGAATTCACGTAATGCAGCTATTTTTGATATCAGCAAATACGTTAAAAAAGGGACTAACATTATTGCCGCTGAGGTTTACCGTAACTCCGACGGCTCTTTTCTTGAGGCACAGGATATGTTCCGCCTTCCAGGTATTTTCCGTTCTGTGCAACTGTATTCTACTCCCAAGGTTCAGATTCGTGACCTTTTCGCCCTTCCTGAGTTGGATGATAACTACGAACACGGCTCACTCAATATTTCAGTCGATATACGTAATTTCAGTAAAAAGGCTGCTAAAGGTTATACAGTGGATTATTCACTCTACGCCAATAAACTCTATTCTGATGATAATGAATTGGTAGAAGGTGTGGTGGCGACAGCCTCTGTTCCTGTTGTAAATTGTGGTGAGCAGGCAAGTGCTACTGCAGTGATGCAGGTAGCTTCTCCAAACCAGTGGTCGGCTGAATATCCTTATCGTTATACATTGGTTGCTGAACTGAAGGATGCGAAAGGCAAAATGGTTGAGACCATCTCCACCTACACCGGTTTCCGTGAAGTGGTGATTAAAGATGCCTTAGCTGAAGAAGATGAATTTGGTTTGGCCGGGCGCTATTATTACATCAATGGCAAGACGGTAAAACTGAAAGGTGTCAACCGCCATGAAACACACCCTGAATCGGGGCATACACTGACTCGTGAGCAGATGAAAGAGGAAGTGATGTTAATGAAACAAGCCAATATAAACCACGTTCGTAATTCACACTACCCACCGGCACCCTACTGGTACTACCTTTGCGACAAATACGGTATTTACCAGGAAGACGAAGCCAATATCGAATCACATCAGTATTACTATGGCGAAGCCTCGCTTTCTCATCCCCCTGAGTGGAAAAATGCCCACGTTGGTCGTGTTGTTGAGATGACTCACCAGAACAAAAATTATCCCTCTATCGTCATTTGGTCACTCGGTAACGAAGCCGGACCTGGCGAAAACTTTGTACATGCATACAATGCTCTTAAAAAGATTGATGAATCACGTCCCGTTCAGTACGAACGTAACAACAGCATTGTAGATATGGGCTCTAACCAGTATCCGTCAATTGGTTGGATGAATAAGGCGGTTACCGGTGAAATGAATATTAAATACCCGTTCCACATCTCCGAATATGCTCACTCAATGGGTAACGCCTGTGGTAACCTGATTGATTACTGGGAGGCGATTGAATCGACCAACTTCTTCTGTGGTGGTGCCATTTGGGACTGGGTTGACCAGGCTCTATACAACTATAAGGAAGATGGCACGCGTTACCTGGCGTATGGTGGCGATTTTGGCGACAAACCCAATAGTGGTCAGTTTGTGATGAACGGTATTCTTTTTGCCGAACGTGACCTGAAACCTCAGTATTATGAAGTTAAGAAAGTATATCAGAACATTGCTGTTAAGGCACTTGATGTTAAGAAAGGTTCGTTTGAAATCTTCAATAAGTACTATTTCAAGTCTCTTGCTGATTATGATTTGAAATGGTCTATCTGGGAGAATGGTACTGAGGTTAAAAATGGTCAGCTTACACTACCTCCAGTCAATGCAAGATCAAAAGCTGCAGTAACCATACCATACGATTTTTCCGATTTCGAACCTGATTCTGAATACTTCATAAAACTTCAGTTCACATTGAAAGAAGATCAGCCATGGGCTAATGGGGGGTATGTTCAGGCTCAAGAACAGTTTTTGCTTAAAGAGAAAAGCAGAGTGCCTTCTGTTGCCGATGCGGTTGCATCTAAAGGGGCTGATAAGCGATTGATGATTGATAAATCCAAACATATATGGGTTATCAGTGGGAAAAACTTTTCAGCTAAATTTAATTTAAATGATGGTTCACTATATGGTTTAATCTATGATGATAATACAATCATAGAAGATGGCAACGGACCAAAGCTTGACGCATTCAGAGCTTTTGTTAATAATGATACATGGGGATATAGTAAATGGTATGAAAAAGGTCTTCATAATTTGAAACACGTGGCAGTTGATTCCAAGGTGTGGCCGAATGAAGACGGTAGTATGACATTGTCTTTTACGGTAATCTCACAAGCACCCAACGCTGCTCGTCAGCATGGTGGTACAAGTGGTAATGTTCTAACTGTTGAAGAGCTTCCCGATAATCAATTCGGTGAGGATGACTTCCGTTTTGTAACGAATCAGATATGGACGGTTTACCAGGATGGTTCAGTGGAACTTCAGTCAAACATCACCAGCAATGAATCACAATTTGTGTTGCCACGACTGGGTTACTCTATGACTATTCCAAAAGAATACGAGAACTTTACGTATTACGGACGTGGACCTATAGGTAACTACAACGACCGTAAAACTGCTCAGAATATCCAGAAATACACAACGACTGTGAATGAGGAATTTGTCAACTTCCCCAAGCCTCAGGATATGGCCAACCACGAGGAAACCCGCTGGTGCGCCTTAACCTCTAATAGCAAAGCAGGTGCTGTATTTGTAGCTGATGGTGAGATGGTTGTTAGTGCATTGCCATACACAGCACAAACCATGGCGACTGCTGCCCACATCTATGAATTGCCGGAAGCTGGCGACATTACACTTCATCTTGATTTGAAAGTGACAGGTCTTGGTGGAGCAAGTTGCGGACAGGGGGGGCCTCTAAAGCACGACCGTGTTTATGCCGGTCAAAACGATTTTGGTTTTATTATTCGTCCTGCAGGATTGAATTTGGATGAAATTGCCAATGTGGCTCCCTCAGGTGAGGTGCCCATTGCTATCACACGTTCAGGTAATGGCAATGTAAAGATTTCTTCACGTAAAACCGATGCACAATTATGTTACTCTATAAACAGTGGTAAAACACAGGATTACAGCGAATCATTTCCTATGCGTGAAGATGGAACCATTAAAGCTTGGTACAAAGGCAACAAAGATTCTGAAATAACAATGACGTTCAATAAAATTGAAAAGATTGAGACAACGGTAGTATTCGCCAGCAGTGAGGAGCCCGGTACCGGTAACGCTGCCAATAACCTGGTGGATGGCGATCCGTCAACCATGTGGCACACCATGTATTCAGTCACTGTTGCACAGTACCCACACTGGGTTGATTTCGACTGTGGTGAAGCTAAGTCCATCAAAGGTTTCTCGTATATGTCACGCCAGGATGGGGGAAATAACGGAGATATTAAGGACTATACCATTCATGTAAGTATAGATGGTAAAGAATGGGGTGAGCCTGCACATACAGGTCGTTTCTCCCCCGATAAAAAAGAAAAGCAGGTATTATTCAAGCAACCTATAAAGGCGCGTTTCATTCGCTTTACCGGTTTAAGTTCACAGAACGGACAGGATTTTGGGGGAGGCGCTGAATTTAGCATTCTTGCTGAATAACACAGCTCATTATTGAGCTTGCCAGGATGGAAGTTTCAGACTATCAGTTGACTTTTTTCAAAGGATGACAGATGTTTTATAGCAACTGAAGAGCAGGGAAAATACATAGAAAAAGAGGCTGTCCAAAAGTAAAATGGACAGCCTCTTGTTTTATTTATCTACCGTCTCTTTTCGCGAAACGGTATTTCTTTTTTGCTTAAAGCATTCATAGGCATTACACGGTCATGATGTCTTTTTCTTTGACCTCAAACATGGCATCCACTTTTTTCGTGAATTCATCAGTGATTTTTTGTACTTCCGCTTCAGCATCTTTCTCAAGGTCTTCCGATAGACCGTTTTTCTTCATCTTCTTCAATTCTTCATTGCAATCTCTGCGGGTAGAGCGAAAGCTTACCTTTGTATCTTCACATTCCGATTTAGCCTGCTTAACCAAATCTTTACGTCTTTCCTCAGTTAATGGCGGAATATTAATACGAATAATATCACCGTTGTTATCTGGATTAAGTCCAAGGTTGGCAGCCATAATTGCTTTCTCAATCTCACCTATTAGCTGTTTCTCCCAAGGCTGTATGGCAATTGTTCTCGGATCAGGTGTGCTCAGATTAGCCACCTGGCTAAGTGGTGTCATGCTGCCGTAGTAGTCTACCATTACACCTTCAAGCATTTTTGGATTTGCTTTACCTGCGCGTATTTTACCTAATTCGTTATCAAGGTGTTCAATTGCTTTGGCCATCCTTTCTTTGGCATCGTCTAATATTAAATCTATTTCGTCTTGCATGGTCAGAATAAATGATTGCGTTTAACCTGTTCTTTTACACAAAAATAGAAAACTTTACATGAAATCAAAAAAGCGCTGGTTGTCAAGCTTTAACGAACAAATTCTTTAATTCAATTACAGGTGTTTTTTTTGATATAAGCCTAAATTTAAAGTAAATTGGTGGCCCCATAGCAATAAGCAAGCTGGAAAGTCATAAAAACATAAAAGAAATAAAGATGATATAGTCTGAGAAGTTTTTGATTAATTTGTAATAACAAATGTTAAAAAGATTATAAAATTCAATGTAATAATGGATGGTTAATTAGAATTGATATAAATATAGAATTAATTCTTTAATTTTATTTGTCCAGAGGGGGTTTCAGACATACATTTGCAGCCTTTAATATCAAATTAGTTTTAACAATTAAATAAATTTAAAAGGGATTCCTATGAGTACTATTTTTGGTTCCTCAATTGGAAGAAAGTTACTGATGAGTTTGTCAGGGCTTTTTTTGGTGGTGTTCTTAATCATTCACCTTTCCATAAACTTATTGCTGCTGGTGCCTGATGGCGGGCAGATGTTTAATGTGGCTGCCAATTTTATGGCTTTGCCATTAATTAAATATGGTCTACAGCCAGTCTTGTTTGCAGGTTTCATTGTGCATATTATTTATGCTGCCATTTTAACTGCGCAAAACAATAAGGCACGTGGTTCGGCTAAATACGCATCAGGTAACAATACCAAAGATGTTATGTGGGCTTCAAAAAACATGTTTGTTTTAGGCTTAACTGTTTCAGCATTTTTAGTGGTGCATTTAATTGACTATTGGGTGCCATTACAAATTACTCATGCTGCGGAATCTATTACAATCGACGGTGTTGAAATGCACAATACTTATGCATTGGTAAACGCTGCTTTTGCTGAGTCATGGAGAGTGATTTTGTATGTTATCGGAGCTCTTGGTCTTACCATTCACCTGACTCATGGTTTCTGGTCGGCTTTCCAAACTCTTGGATTGAGCAATAACATCTGGCGTAGCCGTTGGACTGTTGCCGGTATTGCATTCGCATGGATTGTTGGTCTTGGCTTTGCAGCTATTGCCATCCTTCAATTTGCATTTTATCAATAGTCAAATCTAAATACATCATAGATATGAAATTAGATTCTAAGATACCACAAGGCGAAATGGCCAAAAAGTGGTCTAATTATAAAGCTAACCAGAAGCTGGTTAACCCCGCTAACAAGCGTAAATTAGATATTATTGTTGTTGGAACCGGATTGGCAGGTGCTTCGGCCGCTGCTTCATTTGGTGAGATGGGTTTCAATGTAAAAAACTTCACCATTCAGGATTCACCTCGTCGTGCTCACTCAATCGCTGCACAGGGAGGTATCAATGCGGCTAAAAACTATCCTAACGATGGTGACTCTGTACACCGTTTGTTTTACGATACAGTAAAAGGTGGTGACTACCGTGCTCGTGAGGCTAACGTACACCGTTTGGCTGAAGTAAGTAACGACATCATCGACCAGTGTGTGGCTCAAGGTGTACCTTTTGCGCGTGAGTATGGTGGTTTGTTGGACAACCGTTCATTCGGTGGTGCTCAGGTAAGCCGTACTTTCTACGCTAAAGGTCAGACTGGTCAGCAATTGTTAATTGGTGCTTACCAGGCGTTGATGCGTCAGGTAAATGCTGGTACAGTTGATTTATATACTCGTACCGAGATTGTTGACATCGTAATGGTTGATGGAAAAGCGCGCGGGGTAATTGCCCGTGACCTGGTAACCGGTGAATTCCAGCGTCATTTCGGACATGCTGTGGTGTTGGCCACTGGTGGTTACGGAAATACCTTCTTCTTGTCAACTAACGCGATGGGTTCAAACGGTTCTGCAGCTATCAAAGCTTACCAGAAAGGTGCTGCTTTTGCTAACCCATGTTTTGCTCAGATTCACCCAACTTGTATTCCTGTACACGGTGAGTTTCAGTCAAAATTAACGCTTATGTCGGAGTCGTTACGTAACGATGGCCGTATCTGGGTACCTAAAAAGAAAGAAGATGCTGAAGCGATTCGTACGGGTAAATTAAAACCAACACAAATTGCTGAGGAAGATCGCGATTACTATTTAGAACGTCGTTACCCTGCATTTGGTAACCTGGTACCTCGTGACGTGGCTTCACGTGCTGCTAAGGAGCGTTGTGATGCTGGTTTTGGTGTAGGAGCTACTGGTTTGGCTGTTTACCTTGACTTTAAATCAGCTATTGAGCGTTTAGGTGAAGATGCGATTCGTGCACGTTACGGAAACTTATTCCAGATGTACGAAAAGATTGTTGATGACAATCCATACGAGACACCAATGATGATTTACCCAGCTATTCACTATACAATGGGTGGTATTTGGGTTGATTACGAATTACAAACAACTGTTCCTGGTTTATTTGCTGCTGGTGAAGCAAACTTCTCTGATCACGGTGCAAACCGTTTAGGAGCTTCTGCTCTGATGCAGGGACTTGCTGATGGATACTTCGTGTTACCATATACTATTCAGAACTATTTGGCTGATGATATTTCCACACCACGTATGACTGGTGATGAGAAAGAATTCGTTGACGCTGAAAATGAAGCAAAAGCTAAATTCGAGAAGTTATTAGCTATCAAAGGAAACCGTTCGGTTGACAGCATCCACAAAGAACTTGGTTTAGTGATGTGGGATTTCGTTGGTATGGCTCGTAATAAAGAAGGTTTGGAGCAGGCTATCGAAAAGATTGCTGCTATCAAGAAAGAATTCTACAGCAATGTGCGTATTCCTGGTTCAGGAGAAGGTATGAATGTAGAGTTAGAGAAAGCTTCTCGTTTAGCTGATTTCATCGAGATTGGTGATTTGATGGCTCGTGATGCATTACACCGTGAAGAATCTTGTGGTGGTCACTTCCGCGAAGAGTACCAGACTGAAGAAGGTGAAGCACAACGTCAGGACGATAAGTTTACCTACGCAGGATGTTGGGAGTACCAGGGTGAAGATAAAGCACCTGTAATGCATAAAGAAGAATTGACTTTTGAAGTTGTAAAAGTTGCTCAGCGTAACTACAAATAATCTCTAGGTCATTATTGTTCATAAGTTAAACAGAGAAAAATGGAAAATAATATAAGTTTGACTCTAAAGGTTTGGCGTCAGAACGGGCCTAAAGAGAAAGGTCGTTTTGAAACCTACAAATTAGAGAAAGTATCTACTGATAGCTCATTCCTTGAGATGATGGACATCTTGAATGAGCAGTTGATCAACGATGGTAATGAGCCTGTTGCATTTGATCATGACTGTCGCGAAGGTATCTGCGGTATGTGTTCGTTGTACATCAATGGACGTCCGCACGGACCAGACGATGATGTAACTACTTGTCAGTTACACATGCGTAAGTTCAAAGACGGTGAAACAATTACCATTGAGCCATGGCGTTCAGCTGGTTTCCCAGTCATCAAAGATTTGATTGTGAACCGCAATGCTTTTGATACGATTATTGCAGCGGGTGGGTATACATCAGTAAGTACAGGTGGTGTACCAGACGCTAACGCTATTCCAATTCCTAAGGTTGATGCTGATGAGGCCATGGATGCTGCTTCTTGTATTGGATGTGGTGCTTGTGTGGCAACTTGTAAAAACGGTTCAGCTATGCTATTCGTTTCGGCAAAAGTAAGTCACCTGGCTTTGTTGCCGCAAGGTAAAGTTGAGGCTGCACGTCGCGCTAAAAACATGGTAGCTAAAATGGATGAGTTGGGATTCGGTAACTGTACCAACACTGGTGCTTGTGAAGTGGAATGTCCTAAAGGTGTTTCCATTTCTAACATCGCCCGCTTGAACCGTGAGTTCCTTAAAGCAAAATTGCAAGACTAATACATAGTCGTTAGAGATATTAATAGAGCTGTTCTGAAAAGGACGGCTCTTTTTCGTTTATAGTGCTAAATTTTAAAAAATTGTAACCTTTAACGAAACTTATCGTTTTTATGAATGGTTATTTCATCCTGATAAACAGATGAGTTTAGATGATGAAATGAATGAAGCAAAAAAGATGAATAATAAAAGTCATTGACTGGTAGATATTTGTTAATAGAAGTTATTTTTTCTACTTTTAGATGCGAACAGGTCTCTTTTAACTGAAAACAACATGCCATATCGTCGCCTTCCCAATACAGATCAGGCTCGTTTGCGGGCCTTAAAAGCTGCCTTGCAGAAGGGTATACAATTGAGTCCCTTTGATTTAGCTTATAGCCAAAAGTTGTTTCTTGAGCTGCAATCATTCTTGCCTCAATACGAGCAGGCTATCTCGCAATACAATTTTAGTAAAGACAGACAGGCCAAATATGGAAAACTGTTAGGCGATCAGTTTAAGATTACCCGCTTGTATGTTTCTCATTTTATCCAGGTGCTTAATTTTTGCATTATCAGGGGGGAGATTAAGCCAGAGGTTCGTAAATTATATGGGTTTGACATTGAGGAGAAGGCGGTGCCTGAGTTGGGAACAGAACAGCAACTGTTGCAAGTGGGTAAAAGTGTTATTGAAGGAGAGGAGAAGCGCGGCATGACTGGTGGTTCTCGTATTTACAACCCTTCCATTGCCATGGTGAAGATTAAATATGAGAAGTTTGTTGAATATTATAATAATCATAAAAACCTGTTGGTAACCACCCAAAAGATGCATGATAAAGTCATTGAGCTGCGCAATGCCGCCGACCGTATCGTCCTTCATATATGGAACGAGATAGAAGACTATTTTGATACGCTGGAAGGAGATGAGAAGCGTATGAAATGTGCCAATTATGGTATTGTTTATCTGCTACGCAAGCATGAAAAGGAGCCATTGGAATAGGCATTAACCATTAATGGCTTTGCTTCTTATCCTTATCAGGTAAAGCAGAAAAATAATAGCTGAAAAGCTAACAACCACTCCCGCCCCAAACGGATTATCAAAGGGTATATCTAAAGGCTCTTTATTGCCGTTCTGCAATAAATAATATGTAGCAGCTATTGCCATAAAGTTATTGACAAAATGTCCTATTACCGGCAGCCACAAATGGCCCGACAAAACAAAAAGATAGCCCAGGATAATGCCTAAAAAGAAACGTGGCAGGAACGTAAAAAATTGCATGTGAATAGCACTAAAAAGTATAGCTGTGACAATAATAGCCACATGTTTATTCTTAAATAGTGCTGTCAGCTCGCGTTGAAGCAAGCCCCTAAATAACCACTCTTCGCCAATGGCCGGGAGAATACTCATCATTAAGATAGTTATCGACACTTGCAGCCAGTTATCGTATCGAATTAATGATATCGTCAACTCTTTAACCTCGTATTCCTTTTGGGTCATCCAGTTTTGGACCTGCTGCATGTTGTCAGGAAGCTCCAGCTGATGATTCAACCACCCGCTAAAAGAAATAAATGGCTGAGAAATACCAATTATTGCAATTGTAAATATGATGATGGACCATGATATTTTATGGTAACCCGTAATGCCCGTTTTGAATGGTTTATAAAAGAAATAGAAGGCTAGGAGCGATGGCAGTACAAACAAGCTGATGCTTTGGCTAATCTGGAAAAGCTGCATAAAGCTGATGTTGTTCTGCATAGACTCAATAGAAGTAATGTCAACACCGAAGCAGGGATTAGCCAGTAGACTCATCAAATAGGTGTTGATAGTGCCAAAGAATAATACTGCTGTAAAGAGTAGTATGAGTTTAATTAATGGAGGATGATGTTGAAAGCTGCCTGGCATTGAAGTAATATAAAGTGACAATTTATCCGTATAAGGTGTTTCTTAAGTTCTAATTAATCTTTTGGTTCACAGCTTATTGAAAATCGATTTGATTGAACCTGTAAAAAGTCTTAGTAAGAAAAGAAAGCGGTATATACCTAGTCTCTTTAATGTTTTACCAACCTTTATGTGTGTTTCAATGCTATCAAAAGCTTTAAGTTGATAGTTTGTGTAACTAATTGGTTCAAAAAATAATGAACGTTTGTAATGATTCCACCAAACGTCACCAAAAGGTCTGGTGGTGTGCCATGGTTTTTGCATTGTGTAGTGAATAATGACAGGTTCAGGAATAACTAATCCCTCCTTAAGTTTCGAATAGGTATAGTTATAGGTGTGTTCAATATAAAGAATATCATCTTTGAATAGTATATTAAGAATATCCTGATCTTGATATAAGAAGTTCAATTTTGATAATTCTTTTACATTGTTGTTGTACTTATCGATTTCAGAACGTATTTTATTTAGGTTGAATATTAATATCCCAGAATTAATATAGTTTTTGGGGTCAAGTGATAATGACTTAATGTGCTTGCTTTGAAAAGGTTCATTCTTGTATGTGAATTCAGGAACACCGGCTAAGGATTTGTCATTAAGTTCATTATTGAAAAGAGATGAAAGATCATTATTAATGATGGTATCAACATCGATATAGATGATTTTGGACAGGCTTTTAAAATAGTTGGGAATTAAAAGTCGATAGTATGCTTCAATGGTTATATTTCTTATCTCATATGAGTTTTCAAAGGCAGTTTTGACATTGATAAATGAAATTGAAATATTACTAAAGGACTCTTCTAGTTTCTTGATAATACTCTTATTTTCTTTACTCAGTCGGCGGTTGGAGTATAAGACATGAACTTCATATTTAGTTTCCGGTTTCGCATTTAAGCAAAGAGAAGTAAGGCAAACTCCAGTGGGAGTAGTGAAATTGTCGTTAAAACTAATTACTATTGGGATTGTCATATATAGTTTTTAGAAACTTTTATATTGATTCAAGAATAAAATCAGTCATCATATTTTTTATTGGCCGATTTCTTTAAATGCACTATTTACAATGCTTTTTTGAGGATCAAAACGATTAAATTGTATATTTGATAAATCTGCAATGGTGAAAATTACATCTTCAAGGTTGTATTTTCTTTCTTCATTAATACATAAATCTGTCATCGTTCTTTTATATTTCTCCGATTGCCATATGATAAATGGAACCTTAAACATGGGGTCAGTTGCAGAACTTTCTGCGTGACGGGCTTCATTTATTGTTTCATATACATCTTCTCCATGATCCGAGAAATATAAAACAAATGATTTAGAATTGCTTTCGTTAACTAGATCGATAATGTGATTAATTATATAGTCGTTGTATAATACAGCATTGTCATATTCGTTAATTGTGTTGTGTGCCAGTTTATGGTTGAATTGAGTTTTGGGGGTTGTAGTAAACCTGTTAAATTCTTCAGGATATCGTTTTGAGTAGGCTGTATGTGTTCCCATTAGATGAACCATAATGAATTTTTTATCATTGGGTGCTTTTAATGCCATTTTTAAAGGTTCAAAAATTACACTATCAGGCCTAGCTTTATTTATCGCTCTTTCCATATTGGTATAAAAGCTATTGTTGCTAATTTTTGAAGTTAGTGTTACAGTGGTTTCATATTTGCCTATTGGGGCCTGGTTGGATATAAAGTATGTATAAAAGCCGGCACTATTAAAAAGTTGAATGAGGGAGCTATTATACATTTTAGCCGGATCGTCATAGTCCCCTAATGTTAAGGCTTTTGATAAGCTTCCAATAGTATAAGCGTGAGGAGATCTAACGTTTGTATAAATTTTGAGTTCGCTTATTTTGTTTTTAAGTAAGGGATTTGTCTGCCTATAGTATCCATAAAGCCCCATGTGTGTAGGAGTAGTTGATTCTCCAATAACAACAACATAGGTTTCTTGATACTTAGAGCTTTTGTGAACAACATCTTTGTAGTTTCCTGTTGAGGTAATTTCTAATCGTTCTAACATTCTCTTTTCTTGGATAAATATGTACATCCCATTTGTGGTAACATAAAATGCAAAATTGTTTCTTAATAATACACTGCCACAGATAGCAAAAAAAGAAGTTATTATCGTTATATATTTGAAAGTGTAAAAACTATTAAGCAATAATCTTATTCTTTTAAAATACTTGATAGTAATAATTGTGCCTAAAATAAGCCCAATAAAAAACAATAAAAGGACAGCTATGAGTTGTGGTTTTAAGTACATTGTGAGAAATTCCCATGACTCATTAATGTTTGATTCCCCCATTATGTATAGAGCAGACGTTGTCAATCTGGTATTGAAAATCAGGTAGTACGATAAATCAATAAATGCGGAGACATTATAAATGGTTTGAAAAATAATTAATAGCCCAACATAGATTGTTTTGTTATATATAAAACTTAATAAGCCGATGCAAGCCACTATGATACCTGTATAGACAATTATAATTTTTAGTCCAACAATACTGTCGGCACATGCAGCTAAAATAGAGATATACGGTATTAATAAACCAATTAGCCCTAGCGTAGTATGTTTTAATGCCTTAAGTTTCATTTCTATTTAAAAAAGATGTTATTGTAATATTAATGTTCCTTCCAATAATACTTGTGCACAATAAAAAGAACGAATAAGTTTATCAAATTCACAATGCAATAGGCAATCGTACAGCCTTCAATTCCAAAACCTTTTATAGCATAATAAGAAACTGCAAGAAGAAGTGTTCCGGCCAGAATTTCGGAAAAAATGTATGCCTTGGTTTTCTCTTTAGCAATCAGTAGAATTCTAAATAGCCAAGATGTAACAGCAAAAATATCACCAATAAGTTGCCATTTAATAATTTGTGATGATGCTTCAAAGCTATTGCTGAGGATTAATCTAATTATCACATCTCTAAATAAGTAAATTGATAATGAGGCTATTGATAGAAGGGGGATAAGTACCTTAAGTGAATCTCTAATTTCTTTTCTAATTTCTTTTGTTGAGATTGTTTTAGAGAACGCTGGTAAAAAGTAGTAGCTAAACGACAACATCGAAAGGTTGACATAACTTGAGCTGATCTTATATACGCCATCCCATATGCCTGCATCATGAAGTGAAAGGTTACTAATAATAATCCTCCTTATTAATATAACAACAAGTGGTGTTATTGCATTGGATACAATGGCCATTAGGGAATAATTACTTAATATTTTGAATATATCTTTATTTAAAACAAACTGAAGTTGTATTTGAAGTTTCTTAATGCCTTTTCGAAAGAGGATGTAAGCAATTAGTCCCTGCAATAACAGTGCCCATAATGCACCGAATAATCCCCATATATAAAGTGATGTTACAAAGATTATAAGGCCGCTTATTAGATATGAAATAGTAATAAAAAGATATAATCTGAGGTTTTGCAGTCCATTAGTTATTGATAATACAAAGTTAAATAAGGCAGTAGGAATTACATAAATAAATAGGCAAAGAATAACAAATCGGTATGAATCATTACCAAATAAGAAAATAGAAATAGCCTGATTGAAGAAGATGCCACTTAAACTGATGGTTAAAGATGCCACAATGATTATGACATATCCCGTGTTTAATATTTCTTTTTTTGAATTAAGAGTAGCTTTATCAGATAGCAGTTTAATTATTCCATTATAGATTCCACCATTGGCTAAATTAGCTGTGAGTTGCAAAAAGTTCTGCATTTGATTAACAATTGCCAAGCCAACCGGACCTAGAATGACAGCTACAATTTTTATACTTAGTAAGCCAATCAGAACTCGAATAATTATTTGAGAAGAATTCTTTATGGAGATTGATAAAAACGGGTTCTTATTTAGTAATTTAATCATGCATCAAATAACCTCAATGATATTAATCTGGATAGATCAACGTATTAAATACGAAAATAATATCATTTTCAATGTTTTTTTTCAATTACGAAATAAAGACTAACTTGATTGGACATAGATAGAGGTATTCAAGGTGAACACATATAATAATTTAAAGAATTCGTTCATTTTTATTTACTTTGCAGCAAAATTTCCAAATGCAAACAATAATATTCAATCAACAACAAAGCATTTTTAATCGCTTTATTGCAGAGATTCGTGACACTTCTATTCAGACCGATCCAATGCGTTTTCGTCGAAACATAGAGCGTATGGGAGAAATTATGGCCTATGAAATAAGCAAAGAATTCCCTCATGCAGCAAAGGATGTCACTACGCCTTTGGGTGTAGCTTCTGAAACGGTTATGACAGAGGAGCCGGTAATTGCGTCCATTTTACGAGCTGGCTTGCCATTACACCAGGGGCTGTTAAACTATTTTGATCGTGCCGAGAATGCATTTGTTTCGGCTTATCGTAAATACAATGAAAAGGGTGATTTTGATATTCACATTGAATACATCTCATCGCCTTCTTTAAATGATAAAATAGTGCTTCTGAGCGACCCAATGCTGGCTACAGGTACATCCATTGAATTAGCTTATAAAGCCTTGCTGCATAAAGGAAAGCCAAAGCATGTTCATATTGTTTCTTTAATTGCCAGCGAAGCAGGTGTTCAGTATGTACAGAACATGTTTAAAGATGAACCGGTAACTTTGTGGCTGGGGGCAGTAGATGAAGAACTGAACTCAAAGTCGTACATTGTACCAGGCATTGGTGATGCTGGTGATTTAGCATACGGCAGTAAAATCTAATTAAAGACGCTGTACAATTCCCTTATCCAGGCACTCATGCGTTAGTTGCGTAATGGTCTTTTTAAAAGTTGGATGCATAAAGTTTGACCAATAGTCCATTAAGGGCAGAAGCGTGAATTTTCGTTCGTGAAGCCTGGGATGTGGTACTTTTAGTTGGGCTAAGTCAATTTGCAGATCGTCAATAAATAAAATATCAATATCAATAAGCCGGGACTCATAATGGGTTCCGGTTTTTGTTTGTCGCCCCAGTTGTTGCTCAATAGATTGGGTAACGGTTAGTAGTTCAGTAGCTTCTATGGTAGAATGGAATTCAACCACCTGATTGATGAAGTTTTGGGAAGCCTCGAAGCCCCATGGTTCACTTTCGTAATATGCCGATTGAAGAATGGGATCGCCTAAACTATCAGAAAGCAGAGTCACGGCCTTTTTGCAGGCGGCTATTACATTGCCTTGATTGCCACCTAACAATAAAATTTGTCTATTCATGCTAAAATTTAACGCTTTAGAAACAAAAACCGACCAAATGGTTTAGTATATTTGTCGTCGAAATTTTGAGGTTTATTTGTAAGTTATTTTTAATACTTTTGTTAAAATACAGTTGAACGAATCAATTACAACTAAACTCAATTCTATCATTATGGTAAAATTTTTCAAATACATGTTTGCCACCTTCGCGGGTGGTATTGTCGCAGCATTTGTGCTGTTCATTTTCTTTATTGCTATGCTTTCAGGCTTAGCAGCTATGGGCGAAAAAGAAACAAAGATAAAGGAAAATACGATTCTTCTGTTGGATCTGAATGGACCTATTGTTGATCGGGTATCGGATGATCCTTTTGCCGATGCTTTTGCTTCATTAACAGGCGAGCCAACGCCGGAAGGTTTGAACCGTTTGCTTAGTAATATCGATAAAGCCAAACGCGATGACAATATCTCTGGTATTGTGCTTGAATCGGGCATGGTACAAGCTGGTTATGCCACTATTGAGGAGATACGAAATGCACTGATTGATTTTAAAACATCGGGCAAGTTCATATACAGCTTTTCACCAATTTATACTCAAAAGGCTTATTACCTGGCATCTGTAGCCGATAAAGTTTACCTTAATCCATCTGGCATGTTAGAGTTAAAAGGTATGTATGCCGAACGTACTTTTTTCAAGAAAGCATTGGAGAAGGTGGGTGTCGAGATTCAGGTGTTTAAGCATGGCAAATTTAAATCAGCCGTTGAGCCATTTTTGTTGGAAAAGATGAGTGAACCTGCACGTTTGCAAACAGAGGTTTACATTAATTCCATGTGGGATCATGTGAAAGCTGGTATTGCCGAAGCACGGGGGTTAACACCAGAGAAAGTATCAGCATTGGCGGATGAAATGCCCATGTTCAGGTCTGATGAGATGCTTATTGAGTCGGGTTTGATAGATGGCTCAAAATATAAGGATGAGGTAATTGATGAGCTCAAAGAAGTTATGGGCATTGATGAAACAAATGACCTGGAGGCTATTAAGAATAATAAGTATGCCAAAGTGTTTGTTTCAGAAGGTAAGGGCTTTATCAGACAAAAGATTGCCGTTATTTATGCCGAAGGCGATATCGATGGCACTTCATCAGATGGTATAAAATCAGATAAACTGTCAAAGACCATCCGTAAAGCACGTCGCGACAGCTCCATTAAAGCTATCGTGTTCAGGGTTAATTCTCCCGGTGGATCAGCACTTGGTTCCGAAATTATCTGGCGCGAGGTCAAATTAGCTCAGGAAACCAAGCCAGTCATCGTTTCAATGGGTAACTATGCAGCATCAGGTGGATACTATATCTCGTGTGCGGCTGACAAGATTGTGGCTAACCCAACTACTCTTACTGGTTCAATAGGTATTTTCGGTATGATACCAAATGCTGAAGAGTTAACCAATAAGCTGGGTGTTAGCTTTGATGGAGTAAAAACCAATAAGTTTGCTGATATGCCAAGTATAACAAGACCTTTCCGTAAAGATGAGAAGGAGTTGTTGCAGGCATATATTGTTAAAGGTTACGATACATTTATTGGCCGATGTGCCGATGGTCGTAATACCACAAAAGAAGCCATTGATGAGATTGGTCAGGGACGTGTGTGGAGTGGTGTTAATGCGCTGGATATTGACCTTGTGGATGAAATCGGTGGTATTAGTAAGGCCATTGAGTTAGCTAAAGATGCTGCTGACTTGGAAGAATACAGGGTGGTTGAATTACCAGAGGTGGAAGATCCTATACAGCAGCTAATGAAGGATTTGACTGGCGAAGCTCGCATGTTTGTTGGTAAGTCGTTAATGGGTGATGAATATAAATATATCCAAACGCTCGAAAATTTAAAGAATGGTTATCAGATTCAGGCGCGTATACCTTATAATCTGGAAATAAAATAAGTTTAAAATATTGAATTAGGCAGGTTGCCCAATGGGTGACCTGTTTTTTTGTCAAAACGAAAATAGTATCCATGAGGCTCCGGAAATTACTTTATCCCTTTAGCATTGTTTACGGCGGAATTACTACGCTCCGAAACAGGCTTTTTGATGCCGGGGTACTTAGCTCACAGAGTTATGAGCTACCAATTATTTCCGTTGGGAATATTACGGTTGGTGGAACAGGCAAGACACCGCTTACTGAGTATCTCATCCGATTGCTCAATGATGAGTATATGCTCTGTCTATTAAGTCGCGGTTATAAGCGCCAAACCAAAGGTGCCATATTGGCTCAGCCAGATTGCACTGCAGAAACAATTGGTGATGAGCCGTTTCAGATATTGAAGAAATTTCCGGGCATTAATGTGGTGGTGGCAGAGAAGCGTATTGAAGGCATGGAACTTATTTTGAGTGGTACCAAAACAGATTTGGTACTGATGGATGATGCCTATCAGCATCGCTATGTCAAGCCTGGCTTTTCCATTCTGGTCATTGATTATAATCGGCCATTATGGAAAGATTGTCCTTTTCCGGCAGGCAATTTAAGAGAAACATCTAAAGGGCAGTCGCGTGCCGATATCATTGTAGTAAACAAATGTCCTGATGATTTGTCTGCAGACGATAAAGCATATTGGTTAAGTAAGTTAAAGGCCACAAATGATCAGCAGGTGTTTTTTACGACTATTCGATATGGACAACCACAAATGATAGGCGAATTGGAGAAGTCTCCCGTATTGCCGGTCGGTGAGATGGTAGCTCTTGCCGGTATCGCCCAGCCATTTGGTTTTTTTAATCATGTCGATAAATCATTTAGGGTGGTTGAAAAAATGATCTACCCCGATCATCATCATTTTTCATCAGTAGATATTGAGCAGATAGCTACAAAGCTTAAACAAGCTGGAAGGAGCTTAATAACTACCGAAAAAGACGCAGTGCGCTTGAAAGGCCTGGTAGATAATTTACCAGCGAAATGCTGGTTTGTACCCATTGAATTGGAGATACTTTTTAATGAAGAAAAACAATTTGAAAATAGAATACGCAACTATGTTAGAAACCATTCAAATAACAGCTGATTACTTAGCTTCGCAGAGTAATATCAAGCCTGTGATTGGCATCATACTGGGAACCGGTTTAGGTGGTTTGGTGCAGGAGATTAATATTGAGAAATCAATTCCTTATGAAGATATTCCTAACTTTCCGGTATCAACTGTAGAGGGACACAGCGGACGCCTTATTTTTGGTACCATTAATAATGTGCCCATATTAGCTATGCAAGGTCGTTTTCACTATTACGAAGGCTACAACATGCAGGAGGTGACATTCCCCGTTCGTGTTATGAAGCAAATGGGTATTAACACATTGTTTGTTTCAAATGCAAGTGGTGGACTAAATCCTGATTATGTGGTAGGTGATATCATGGTGATTAACGACCACATTAATATGTTTGGCGACAATCCGCTTATTGGTAAAAACAATAATAAGTTGGGGCCTCGCTTTCCTGACATGAGTGAGCCGTACAGTAAGGCGTATGTTAAAGAAGCACTTAAAATAGGTAAGGAGAATGGGATCGATCTGAAAGAAGGAGTTTATGTAGGTACTACAGGTCCAACTTTTGAAACGCCGGCAGAATATAAGATGTTCCGGGTTTTAGGTGCCGATGCGGTTGGTATGTCTACTGTACCTGAAGTGATCGTGGCTCGTCATATGGAAATGAAATGTTTTGGTATCTCTATTATTACCGATTCGGGCGTGCCTGGACAGATTGTTGAGGTGTCGCACGAAGAAGTGCAGGAGGTAGCTGCAGCAGCAGAACCAAAAATGACAAAAGTTATTAAGGAGCTGGTAAGCAGGGTGTAATGATATATAGGATTGACTAACCTTTTTCTTATGATAGAGGTTAGTCTTTATTTACTTTTTTTGATATACACCAAAAACAAAATCAGATGGATGATTTTTTAGATAATCATCCTCCACTGCGATCAGTTTGTCTAAAACTGATTTAGTTTCATCACTTTCTTCAATAAAATTATGAGCAATATCTTTGAGTACGCTCATAAGTATATTGCCACCATATGGTCGTTCATCTATTATTTTAAAATGCTTATGGATTGCAGGCATTATATTGTATGAATCTACGCATTCGGATGGATCGGCCATAAACATTCTTACAAGGCCAGAGCCTGAAAAGCTATTTTTGTAAAGTGAAGTATTAAGTCTTCGTCTTAATCTCTTAGGGATTAATTTTATTGCTTGGTTTATCGTATTTATTTGCTCCCTGGGGAATTGTAGTCTATTGGCACCAACGAATTCATTTATCAAAAGAATGCCGTCTTGCGGCAAAAGTGGAAGTATTGTATTGCTCAATAAAGAATTGACCTTTTTAAAATGATGGAGCGAAGCATTGAACATTACAATATCGAATTGCTTTTTAGACAAATCAAGATGAGCTAGATTGGCACAAATAAACTCAATATTTGTAAGGTTTTTCTTCGATGCTTTTTTTTGTGCAAGTTCAATATTAAAAGGAGATAAGTCAACACATGTTATCATCTTAAAATTTCTGTAGCCTGCAAATCTTATCTCATGTTCACAACTACCGCTGCCAATAGAAAGTAACTTAAGATTTGATCGTTTACCCAGTACTGAGTTTACAAAGTAGGCTTCATACCCCTGAGTTTCGTTTCCTGAAATTCTTTTATTCCAGTGCTTTTGAATATATGGTATATCCCACCAGTTTGAACTGAATTGAGCCGATTTATCAAAAGCTGATATGGTTCGTGATGTTTCGGAGAATGAAAGTTTTGATAGAAGAAAACGATAACCTCTTTGTTTACCTTTTAGGAATAGGTCCCGTGCATCTTCTAATGTAAAAAGACGTACCATGAAAAGATAGGTTTATAAGTAGTTTTTGACTATAATTAGTATATATTTAATTAACTCTGATAAGCTTTCACATTCTCCAACGCCTCTTTGATGGATATAAAAGCCATTGGGTAAACCTCTTGCAGCTTACTGATGGAGTACTTTGATTGGTTTTGTGATGTGCGCGCCGTTTCTTTGGTCATTTTAGGAGCTCTGCGAAAAAGCATGTATTGCAGTCGTTCCCAGCGCCAGACAATCCCTGTTAGCCATCGATTAGCTTTAATAGTTGGGGCTTTTACTCCAAACACTTCGGCTGCTGTTGTCATCAATTTTTTGTAGCTCAGGTTCTCACCATTGATGATGAAACGTTCATTGACCACTTCTGATTCAGCAAGAGTAACCATAGCCTTGGTTACATCCCTTACATCAACAAATCCTGAACCTCCACCGGTGTAGAATAGCATGTTTTTACTTAAGGTATGAATGAGCTGACCAGAACTTTTATCGATTGGGCACGGGCCAAGTATAACTGATGGGTTGACAACAAGTGCCTTCAGACCTTCCTTTGTACCACGCCATACTTCCATCTCGGCCCTGAATTTGCTTTGTGAGTATACAGAGTGGTTATCGTCATTTTGCCAGAAAGTAGTTTCATCTATCTGTTGACCGTTTTGTGTTTTGCCTAGTGTGGCTATTGAACTGACATGACAAAAACGGTTGATGCCACTTTCAATGGAGGCATTTACCAGGTTAGCCGTTCCGTCAACATTGGCCGTAAACATAGTCATCCTGTCACTTGGTTTAAACGACACCATGGCTGCACAATGAAATACTTTATCAACACCTTTTAAAGCATCCAGTAATGAGAAGTAATCCAGTAAATCGGCCTCAGCCCATTGTATAAGATGCAAATGCTTGTTGTTGTAAAACCTGAATAGATCTCTCACATAATCCAGAGATTGCTCAGAACGGTATATAGCCCGAACCTTATTGCCTTCCTGAGTGAGTGTATGAAGTAAATGCGCGCCAACAAGGCCTGTGCCACCGGTAACAAGTATCATAGTGTGTGTTTACCAAATAAATTGGATGGTTTGTTTTAGGTCAGGGTGCACGCTAAGTGGAACGGGGCTAGTGCCAGCGACACTCTCAATAAGTGCTTTTTGCTGCTCGCTGTAATCTTTCTGCGGGAATCGGAATTCCATTACAACTTCAGCGACACGACGAGGATTTTCTGCCATTACCTTAGTGATATCCAATTCAGTTCCTTCAATATCAATGTCATTGTCCATGGCCTTAATGCCCATAATGGTTAAAATACAATTTCCCAGGGCTGTTGCAAGCATATCCGTCGGGGAGAATGACTGCCCTTTGCCGCGATTGTCGCATGGCGCATCGGTAATGATTTTTGCTCCCGATTGAAGGTGTGTATTTTCGGTACGTAATCCGCCCAGGTATTTTGTTTTTATAGTGGTCATGATTGCTTCAGTATTAAAGGTTGATGATTGTCACTGCCGATTTACTTATTATGCCCCGAAAAATACGAATAATATCTGTATTTTAGCGGTTCAGATAATCAGATAGTTTCTAACAAAAACAGCTTAAAAATGTTTTCAGGTATTGTTGAAGAAGCCGCTGTTGTAGTGGGCTTAGAGCAAGATAAAGGAAATCTTCATTTAACATTGGAGTGCTCATTTACCGATGAGCTTAAAATTGACCAGAGTATTGCACATAATGGGGTGTGCTTAACCGTGGTTAAAAAAGAAGGTAAAACCTACACTGTAACTGCCATTAAAGAGACCTTGGAGAAATCGAACCTTGGACTGCTAAAAATTGGTGATAAGGTAAACCTGGAACGTAGCATGATTATGAACGGTCGTTTGGATGGACACATTGTTCAGGGGCATGTTGATCAGACTGCTAAATGTATTGAGGTGAAAGAAGCCGATGGCAGCTGGTATTATACCTTCCAATATGTGATTGATAAAGAGAAAGCGGCACAGGGGTATATGACTGTTGAAAAAGGCTCAGTTACCGTTAATGGAGTTAGCTTAACAGTTGTTAATAGCAAGGATGACCAGTTTTCGGTAGCAATTATTCCGTATACGCACGAATTTACCAACTTCCACCAGCTAGAAGTTGGCTCAACCATCAATATTGAGTTTGATATACTTGGAAAATATATTAGCCGTATAATGGCTATTCAGAATAAGTAGTCTTTCTGACTTTAAAATAGTAGGAACGCATCTTTATCGACACTATGTTAATAAAGATGTGATCCTTTTTAGTCTATTGTATTATAGTTGTTTAATAACTGATTTAAACAGCTTAACCAATCCTTTTTCTGCTTCAGCTGCCACATCCAGTATTTCCTGCAAACTCACCGGATGCAGATTATCCGGATCGCATTCATCGGTCAGTACCGATACCGCAGCACAAGGCAAATTCATATGATTGGCAACTATTACTTCTGGCACCGTTGACATGCCAACCGCATCGCCACCAATAATTTTGATATAACGGTATTCTGCTCGTGTCTCGAGGTTAGGACCCGGTACCGATGCATAAACGCCCTTATGGAGCTCTACATCTTCTTTTTTTGCGGCTGTTATCATCAGTTCATTGATACGCTTGTTATAGGGTTGACTCATGTCTGGAAATCTGGGGCCTAATTCGTTGATGTTTTTACCGGTCAGGGGATTCTCAGGAAGCAGGTTAATGTGGTCATCCAACAACATTAATGTGCCTTTTTTGTAGTTGAGGTTGACGGCGCCCGCAGCATTGGAGATAAGCAATTGCTGAATGCCCAAAAGCTTCATCACCCTCACAGGAAGTGTAATTTGCTGCATGTTGTAACCTTCGTAATAGTGGAAACGCCCCTGCATAGCCAGTACTTTTTTGCCTTCCAGTTCGCCATATATTAGCTTGCCCTTATGTGACTCTACTGTTGATATCGGGAAATTTGGTATGCTGGCGTAGTCTATTTCCTGGATAATGTTCAGGTGTTTAACTAATCCACCCAAGCCAGTGCCGAGTATTATACCCACTTGTGGGGCTTCAATGCCTTTTGCTTTTATAAACTCTGCTGTTTCTTGTATGTGCTGATAGGTAATATCCATGATTTATTTGTTTTGTTCAAAGGTAAAGTGGCATCGCTTAATGTTCAAACGAAATTAATGAAGATTAATCAATGCTTAGTCAGAAGTGCTTTAAGGTAGTCATCAAATATGGCTGATGCTGTTTTGTTTGGCAAATTATTGATATTCCTTAGGTAATGCTGAATAGCCTTTTGCCAGGCATTACTACCATCTCTGTGAATCATGAAATAATCGAATGCCTGGTAGCCAATCTCCTTTAAATCGATCCCAAACCATTGGTACAGCTGGTGGTAGCTGTGGGGTGACAGGTGTGTCAGACTAATTTCATCATACCAACGATCCAGCTCATCTGTTTCAACAATAGGTGATTGGGTGCCATTTGTTGCAATTAATGGTGCGATGGCCTGCCAGTCTGGTTGATAGCTATCATTAGAAAAACAGGTCTTAAGCAAATCAACGAAACTGATATTGGAATGTGTTTTTAGAAGATAAAGTGTAAGCTGCCAAAAGTAAATGGCATAATCTGTCCATACAATACTTCCTTTGGTATGAAGTTGTTGTCCGTTTTTAAAAGGATAGTCATTGTTACTAAATAGCTGAGTAAGCATTGGCAGACTTGAGTTGGCTTTGTTACGCTTTTCAGGAATCAGCAGATGAGGTGCATTGTTTCGTATAAGGTTGACTAAAGCAATTTGTTCCATAGCTGCTTTTTTGCAAGGTAATGTGGGCTGATCAATCGGCCAGATGAGGTAGTATTTGTGGTTCTGTTCCAAATATTTATTTAGTTGTGTAGGTAATAATAAAGTATATTTTTTAGTTTTAAGATGAGAAGCCTTAAACTTCTATCCAAATTTAGTTATTCATTTTAGCAGTTATAATGATGAATGAACTTTATTTTGGTCTTCAACCTTTTAAAAAGAAATAAATCTAATCAGATGAAAAACCTGAAATTTACCATTGTTGCATTGTTTGCAGTACTGTCACTCAACTTTTTGTCTTGTAGTGATGATGACTCACCCAAGCCTGATCCGAATCCTGTGCCTGTTGAGGTGCAGAATATTAATGGGTTTGTTTATGAGTATATGAAAGCCTACTACTATTGGGAGGATAAAATACCTAATATTGATTATAAACGTGAGCCAGATACGTACGACTTGTTTGAGAAATGTACGTATCGAGCCGAAGATAGATGGTCTTTTCTTACTGATGACTATCAAGGACTAATTGACATGTTAGGTGGGGTAAGTAAATCCACCGGCTATGGGTACCGGCTATATTACAGGGATGAAAACACCTCAAATGAAGTGATTGGTTTTATAGAATATGTTGAGCCAGGCTCGCCGGGTGCTGAAGCGGGCTTAAAGCGCGGTGATATTTTCTATAAGATAGATGATAAAGTGATCACCGATCAAAACTATCAGGATTTGATATACCGTGATAATTTTAAACTAACTCTGGGTACATTAAATAATGACTTAACGATTACTGAAAGGTCACCTTCAATAAATATTGAAGCGGTGGTATGGCAGAGTAATCCTATATTGTATTCAGATGTGATAGAGTATGAGGGGCATAAAATCGGTTACCTCGTATATACATCTTTTATTGATGATTACAATGATGAACTTCAGACTGTTTTTGCAGAATTTAAAGCGCAGGGTGTGGATAACTTAGTACTCGATTTGCGCTATAATAGTGGTGGAGCAGTGTCATCGGCTATCTTAATGAGTAGTATGATAGCCCCTTCGGGTAAGGCCGGAGAGGTATTGTTACGAACAAGCTATAATCCCGCATTGACCAGCTATTTGCAGGGGGAATATGGTGATGATTTTAATATTGACCGATTGCAGCAGAACGTTAGCAATCTTAATTTATCTAAGATGTATGTGCTTACTACCTACAAAACAGCTTCGGCTAGTGAAATGGTGATTTATGGATTAGAACCACATCTTGACGAGGTTATTCAGATTGGAGAGCAAACACATGGTAAATACTATGGTTCCATTACCATCTCCGATCCTGATGAGAAGCATAATTGGGCCATACAACCAATTGTCATGCGAGCTGAGAATATTGATAACTCAATTGATTATACACAGGGATTACTACCTGATGTACCAAAGAAAGACTTTAAGGTAGCCTTTCAGGGGCAGGAAATTTATCCTTTGGGGGATATCAATGAAGATTTCCTGGCAGCGGCATTAACAGATATCACAGGTGTTGCGCCACAGGGAGCTGTTTTAAAAGCAGCCAGAGAGATAGATGTTAGGCCGCTTAATGCCGAGGCGAGTCTGGCTCATCCTCTTAAATACGACATGCAATATGAGCTGAAGAAATAGTAGCATTATGGTTAAGGTTTCAGCGCAGAAACCTTAACCATTGTTTTCTTTTATCTTCTTAAAGAGTTTCGAAGCGAAAATAAAATCCTCCAGCTCCTTGTTCTGCACATGGAAAATATCATCTTTCGTCCCTTCCCATAGCTTGCGCCCTTCGTATATAAAAATGATGTTTTCACCAATTCCCATCACCGAATTCATATCATGGGTATTCACAATGGTTGTCATATCAAACTCCTTTGTGATTTCGTGAATCAGCTCATCAATAACAATGGACGTACGGGGGTCAAGGCCGGAGTTAGGTTCATCGCAAAACAGGTATTTAGGATTCAATGCTATGGCACGGGCAATAGCTACACGTTTCTGCATACCACCACTTATCTCTGAAGGGAACTTATGATTGGCATTCTCGAGCTTTACGCGATTGATACAGAAGTTGGCTCGTTCGCGCTTCTTCTCAAGATTCCAATCGGTAAACATATCAAGCGGGAAGCGTACATTCTCTTCTACCGTAAGTGAATCAAACAGGGCTGACCCCTGAAACAGCATCCCGATGTCCTGACGCAGCCTTTTCTTACTGGCGTTGTCCATGGATAGAAAACTATTATCATCGTACCGGATATCGCCTGAAGTAATATCATGCAATCCAACCAGGGATTTGAGTAATACGGTTTTTCCTGAACCACTCTGACCAATTATCAGGTTAGTTTTCCCTTTTTCAAATTTGGTCGATATACCTTTAAGTACCTCTTTGTCGTCAAATGATTTGTGTATGTCAATTGCTTCAATCATGCCAATAAAAGTTGTGTTAAGATGAGGTTAAACAGCAGAATCTGAACACTGCTGGCAACTACTGCCTTTGTACTGGCTTTACCTACTTCAAGTGCACCACCTTGCACATGGTAGCCCCAGTAGGCCGATATGGTGGCGATTATAAATGCAAATACAACTGATTTAATGAGAGCATAAACAATGTAAAATGGTTGGAAAGCAAATTGAATACCATATATATAGTCGGGGCCGGGTACTTCACCAGTAAGTGAACCGGCCAGATATCCACCTGTAATCCCAACGCCCATGCTGATAACCGTTAAGGCAGGAATAATAAATACAAAGGCCACCACCTTTGGTAATATCAGGTAGCCGGCCGGGTTAATGCCCATTATTTCCAGGGCATCAATTTGTTCGGTAACCCGCATGGTACCAATCTCAGAAGCAATGTTTGAACCAACTTTGCCTGCCAATATTAATCCAACAATGGTAGATGAAAATTCCAGTAGGATAGAGTCACGTGCTGCTAAGCCCACAGTGTATTTGGGGATGATTGGTAAATCAATATTATAAGCAGTTTGTAAGGTGATAACAGCACCCATAAATGCTGATATAATCATCACAATGCCCAGAGAGTCGATGCCCAGCTTATCTATCTCGCGTACAATCTGTTTGACAAAAACAGAGTGCTTTTCTGGTTTTCCAAAGACTTTTTTTAAAAAGATAGCGTAACGGCCAAGGTGGTAAAACATTCTCATGGTGGTATGGAAAATAGTCCGTAATTTAGAGAGATAAAAGTAATAATATTCCATCAACTCAAGAAAGAATACGACTAGAGTATTTGTAAATAAACACATCCATGAGTAACGATACATACTGCGTGATAATGGCAGGAGGTGTTGGTCGAAGATTCTGGCCGCTCAGCACTACCCAAACTCCCAAACAGTTTTTAGACATTCTTGGAACAGGAAAATCGCTTCTTCAGCAGACCTTTGAGCGTTTTAAGCCGCTTTGTCCCATCGAAAATATTTTGGTGGTCACCAACCTGGATTATAAACAGATGGTACTTGAACAATTACCCGAATTAAAGGCTGAACAGGTGTTGGCAGAACCGATGCGGCGGAATACGGCACCATGTGTTGCATTGGCCAATGCCGTGATTAAAAAGAAGAATCCCGATGCAAAGGTGGTAGTGACCCCATCGGACCATTTGATAATGAATGAAGAGTTGTTCAGGACAAATATCACTAACGGCTTACAGTTTGTTGAAGAGAAGAATGTGTTGTTAACCTTGGGTTTGAAACCAAACCGTCCAGAAACAGCCTATGGTTATGTTCAGGTTGGCTCAGCCAAAGGTTTGCCCGATGGCTTTAACAGGGTGAAAACTTTTACTGAGAAACCCAATCTGGAGATGGCCAGGATATTGGTGGAAAGTGGTGAGTTCTTCTGGAATTCAGGGATATTTATCTGGTCACTTGGTAGTATCGAGAATGCTTTTCATAAGCATTTGCGCGAAGTGGCTGTGTTATTCGATACTTTTTACCCATATATTGGGACCGAACAGGAGGAAAAAGCCTTGTTTGATACCTATGTTGATTGCCGGAATATTTCGATTGACTACGGTGTGATGGAAAAAGCCAGCAATGTTTATGTGCAAATAGTTGATTTTGGTTGGTCCGATTTGGGAACCTGGACTTCATTACATGAGAATTCGGCTCAAAATTCAGCCAATAATGCTGTACTGAGCGGAAAGGTGCTGCTTTACGATACAAAAGATAGTATTGTGCATTTACCCAAAGGAAAGGTTGGGGTTATTCAAGGTTTGGAAGGTTACATCATTGTACAGTCAGATAGCTCACTTTTAATTTGCCCAAAAGAGAATGAGCAACAGATTCGTCAGTTTACCACCGACCTGAAAACCGAACTCGATTCTGAAGGGTGAATAAACTCAAAGAGCTGACTGTTTCGTTAAAACCTTAATTTGATGGAGGTGTCAGGGGTACAGACACCTCTTTTTATTTCTTTTTAAATAAGTCTTTCATCTTTTGTAACACGCTTTTGTGGTCGGTCTTCTTGCGCTCTTCTCTTTGTGCCTTGCGTTCCTCCTGTTTTTTTAGCTTAACAGAGTCTGGTCGGCTAAAACTGTCGAACAGGCTATCGAAGAAGTTGGTATCCGGATCTTGCTCTGAGAAATCGTCGCACATGAGTTGTTTTTGCAGGCGTGCGGGCACCACATAAAACGAGCCTTTGTGATATTGATAGCGACTTCGGTCTTTCTCTAGACGCTGCATAAAGCGGGCAAAAATTGGTAAGGCCATATGTCCGCCGCTTCCCAATGCAGTGGAACGAAAGCGTATTGATGGTTGATCGTTGCCCACCCAGACACCGGCAACGATGTTTGGCGTATAGCCAATAAACCAGCCATCGGAATTGTCTTGTGTGGTTCCTGTCTTACCCGCGAGTTCGCTTTTCAGGTGGAAAATATTTCTCAACGAACCGGCTGTGCCTCGCTCAACAACGCCGCGCATCATCTCAACCATGTAATACGCTACGTCATCATCGTAAACTTCGTCACCCGGAATATTACCTTCATTTTCATACAGCACGTTTCCGTCTCTGTCTTCTATGCGCAATAGCATAACAGGTTCAACCGGCCGGCCATAGTTCGGAAAAGTGGTGTAGGCCGATACCATATCAAGCAGTGAAAGTTCGGCTGTGCCAAGTGCTATTGACGGATAATTGGGGATGTCTTCTTTAATACCCATATCTTCCGCCATATTAATCACCTTATTAATACCAATTTGTGTAATTAACTTGGCACTAACGGTGTTAACAGAGTTGGCCAGTCCTCCTTTTACAGAGAAGAAGCCATCGTGTTGTCCATTGCTATTGGCGGGCGACCAATCGTCGTAATCTTCATACACAACCTGTTCGTTAGAGATAAAGTCACAAGGAGACACACCATCTTGCAAAGCAGCTGCATATACTATCGGTTTGAAGGTAGAGCCTACAGGTCGGCGAGAGGTGACATGGTCGTATTGGAACGTTTTGTGGTCGATACCACCTACCCAGGTTAATACATGTCCATTGCGGGGATTCATGGCGACAAAACCTGTGTTTAATAGCATCAGGTAATGTTTGACGGAATCAACAGGACTCATGTTCACCTTTTTTTCTCCGGCATGGGTATAAATGGTCATGGGCACTGATTTTTCCATGGCTTTAAAAATGGCCTCATCACTGTGCCCGGCATCTTTCATCTTCTGATAACGGCGCGACTGACGCAGCGCATTGGTATAAACCTGTGGATGTCTGGCCCAGGCTGTTTGTCCTTTCCAATGCCGGTTAAATTCATCCTGCAGACGAGTCATTTGCTGGGCCACAGCTTGTTCTGCATAGAGCTGGAGTTGTGCATCAATAGTGGTATATATCTTTAGCCCATCAGAGTATATGTCGTACTCATCACCATATTGGTCTTCCAGAATATCCTGCGCTTGTACACGTATTTTCTCTCTGAAATAAGGAGCAATACCTGTGTTGTGATCAATTCTTTTGTAGTTCAGCTCAATCTTACTCTGGCTCCACTTCAGGTATTCGTTCTCCGAAATGGAACCATGCTCTTTCATGCGTTTCAGTACAATGTTGCGTCGATCAAAACTGCGCTCTGGGTTAAGGCGCGGGTTATAAGCTGTGTTAGCAGCCAGCATCCCTACCAATGTAGCAGCTTCGGCGGGGTTCAGATGAAGTGACTTCTTGCCAAAGAAGCGTTGAGAGGCCACCTCTATGCCGTAAATGTCTTCACCAAAAGGTACAGTATTCAGATATAGCATCAATATCTCATCTTTCGAATATATTTTCTCAAGACGGGCTGCTGTAAATATCTCTTTTGTCTTTCCAACCGGTAGCGTGAGAAACCCAAGGTGCATACGCGGGTACAGGTTTTTTGCCAACTGCTGGCTGATGGTACTTCCTCCACCCTGGGCACGGTCGCCAAATATAATTGAGCGCACAACTACACGGCCCAGGCTGATAAAATCAAGACCGTTATGCTCGAAAAAACGGCTGTCCTCGGTAGCAACAAGAGCTTCTTTTATATAGGGTGATACTTCATCGTTATCTATTGTAAGGCGGTGCTCAATGTAATAGCGGCCCATCAGTTTTTCATCAATGGAGTAGACCTCAGATGCGGAATGGTTCTGTATTTTTGATAGCTCTTTCTCGGAAGGTAAGGCTCCAAATAAACCCAAATACACAAACAGGCAGAAGATAAAGAAGGCTGCAATTCCTATGCTTGCTGCTTTAAGGCTAAATATTAGCAGACGTTTCTTAAAACTTCTATTTTTAAGAGTCTTATTATTGGCCTTTGCAGTTCTCTTTGTGGGCGACTTCTTTTTATATGTTGTTTTTTTAGCTGCCATGTAGCTTGTGTGTTTTATTAAGCGGCGGTAAAATTAGTGAATAACGACGAGTTAATAGTTTGCTTAAAAACTTGTGTTTACTAGAGGTCTTCACCCCATTCTTTAAAAAACTGTTTCAGGTATAGCTCCATAAACTGATGCCGGTCGTCGGCCAGGGTTTTACCTGTTGAGGTATTCATCTTATCCTTAAGCAACAGTAGTTTTTCGTAAAAATGATTAATGGTTGGGCTGTTGCTTTTGCGGTACTCCTCGGTATCGTCGAATTGCTGAGGTGCAATCGCTGGATTATAAAAATCACGTTTTTTGTGGCCCCCATAGCTAAAGGCGCGGGCCACCCCAATGGCTCCAATAGCATCAAGCCGGTCGGCGTCTTGTACAATTTCTAACTCAAGTGAATGAAAAGGATTGTTATTCCATTGCTTGGAGAAGGAGATATTCTGGATAATTGCCAATATGTGCTGAATGCTTGATTCCGTTATTTGATAATCGTTCAGTTTATCTTCAATTAGCATTAAAGCCTCAATCTCATCAAAGAATTTGGTGTCGGCCAAGTCGTGCAGGATAACTGCCAGCAGAATAATGTTCCAATCACCACCTTCTTGCTGATGAATCAGGCGGGCATTATTCTGAACACGTTTAATGTGCCACCAGTCATGACCGGCATCACACTCTGATAGTTTTAATTGGGCCCATTCTTCTATCTCTGTAATTTGTTTGTTATTTAGCATTGGCTCGATAAACATATTCACAATCAAAAATAGCAAAAAAAGAGGAGTGCCAAAGTTTAGCTTATCCAACCATAAGTTGAAAAGCCGGGGAACGCATCAATTATTATTCATTCCTTTTGATTTAGCTTAGGTGATAGACGTATAAAAAAAGATCATGCATGCCTAAACCCCGTTTGATTGCCTACAGCTCAACTCTATAAATGTTTCAGAATGAGGAGTGGTAGTTTAGAATAATTCTAAGAATCTAAATATAGAATTATTTCTATATTTATACATTAAAATATCTACATTAATGTATTTAAAGTACTAAAATCCACATTTATGAAAAGAATCTATGTTTTAACGATGTTGGTTGGGCTGTTGATGCCTTCACTAACTTATGCCACCGATGGTTATTTTGGCGTTGGCTATGGGGCTCAAAATAAAGGGCTGGCCGGGGCAGGTATTGCCTGGTATAAAAACTCCCTGATAAACGGAAACCCTGCGGCGCATGTGCTCTTAGGTAAACAATACCAGTTAGGTGTTGGGTTTTTTAACCCTAACAGGCAATATACCGTGGCCGGTAATCCATCGATGATGCCTGGTACAATGGGTTTGATGCCAGGTACAGTAGAGAGTGACTCTAAATTATTTGTAGTGCCCAATATTGGTGCTAATTGGATGTTAAACGAGAAAAGTAGTTTGTCTGCTGTGCTGTTTGGTAATGGAGGTATGAACACGAACTATCCAGCGATGACTTTTGGCGATCAATCATCTTCAACAACTGGCGTTGACCTGGCACAAATGTTTCTGGGTGTTACCTATTCTCGCAAGCTGTCTGAAAAGCATAGCTTGGGTCTGACTGTTTTGGGTACCTATCAGTATTTTGAAGCAAAAGGGTTAGGTATGTTTGGTGAATTTGGCATGTCAAGTAACCCGGAGAAACTGACAGGAAATGGCCATGACAACTCATTTGGCGTAGGATTAAAGATTGGGTATTTGGGTCAACTTACCGATGCGTTGTCTGTTGGAGCAAGTTATCAGCCGAAAATCAACATGAGTACCTTTGATGAATATGCTGGTTTATTCGCTGAGCAGGGCGATTTTGATATCCCAGAGAACTTTACTATTGGTCTTGCCTATCAGGTAAATGATAAGCTAACTGCCATGTTCGACTATAAACGGATCAACTACTCAGGAGTGGCATCTATAGCAAATCCAATTGATCCGATGGCCTTGCCACCAGCATTCATGAATCCGGATGGTAGTTTCACCCCAAATCCAAACCATGTGCCACTTGGTGCCGATAATGGCTCCGGTTTTGGCTGGCAGGATATTAATGTATACAAACTGGGGCTTGAGTATGATAAAGGTAATAGCTGGGTATTCAGAGGAGGATTCTCACATAACGATCAACCAATTCCAGAATCTGAAGTTATTTTTAATATGTTAGCTCCTGGTGTAATCGAAAACCATATATCGCTAGGATGTTCAAAAGCTTTTGGAGAGTCTGGCCGTGCAATTCATTTGGCTATGGTATATGCTTTACCGGCATCGGTTAAAGGCTACAATCCTTTCGACTTTGATCCTGAGCAAGCTATGCAAGGCAATATGGTGCCGAATCAAACCATCGAATTGGAAATGAACCAATTTGAATTGGAGATAGCATTTACCTTCTAAACCAGGTAAGAAATATTTAAGATGGACATTGCCAGCCTGATTATCGGGTTGGCAATTTTTTTATTGATTCAATACGTTCTGCAAGTGCCTGATGGCGTCTTTCGTTAGCTAATGAGAAGGTGGCATTCTCTTGTTCTGTAAATTCAAATAAGCGCATGGCTTTTTCAAAGTGTATGAGTGCTGCTTGCGGTTTGTTGTTAGCTACCTGTAATTCACCTTCGGCATACAACAGTTCTGAAAGTACTTTCAGGTGGTCATTGGTGTAGTGATGTTCCGATAGAAGTTTGTCGGTTAACTTCTCTAAGGGAATAGCATGAAAAAAGGCTGCATCCTTCTTCAGAAAGTCAAGATATGCTTTTTCGAGCTGTTTGGCTGCCACCTGAAAATCACCTTTCTTAATAAGTCCAAGCAATAAGGCAATCAATTCAGAAAGCATCTCCATCATGCGCATTATATAATCTTTATGGTACATATCTATGTGTTTAATAAGATGCCTATATATCCAGATATTTAAATAAGTCTGTGCAACTGCTTCTAAACTGCACAATCATTTGCAGGTATGTGCCAGAATAAAAGTACCAAATGTTTTTTCGCGAAACGAATATAATCCGGGTTAACTTTTATAATAATTAGGATGGAGGAGTAATAAATCATCACTTAATGGCGTGCATATGCATTAAAACTGTAATTAAAATACAGTATTGTTATATGTTTTTAACAGTTTATTAATGAACAAAGGCTTTTTATAGATTATTTAAGGAGTTTTTGGAAAGAAGGTAAACATGCAAAAAACGACCCATGGGTATTTTATATCTGGAATTTTCTAAAGAAGTACGCTTTAAAATGTAAATTTTCAAACACACCCCCTAAAAAATAGCTTGATAAAGCTAAAAAGTAGTAAAAATGGATTTTGACCCCCTAAAAACAACATCAAAAATTGCACTTTATACTTTTTTAACAAAAATACCCCTTAATTTTTACATGCGGTTTCAAAAAAACCATCTATTTTTGCATCGTACCCTATTATTAAAAGGGGTCAAAATAAATTATTAACTATTTAAATTGTTTTTACTATGAAAAAAGTAAACGTATTAAGGAGGATTTTGCCAATAGCCGTATTGGCGTTATTATCCACAGGTGCATTCGGAAAAGGAAAGATCTTTATCAGCTCATACCTGAAAACAGATTATGCTGTTATCACAGCTCGTTTTGATGTGGCAGATAATTATCGGGTGAAAATTTTCAATAAATCAGGTGAAGAGCTTTATGCCAGTTCCAGAATTAATGGTGCAGAGTCGTTCCAGAAGCTTTTTGATTTAAAATCTTTAGCAGATGGAGAGTATACGATTGAGTTAACCAGTAAAAAGGAAAAATCATCTGAGAAATTTACCATTGAAAATCATTCATTGGTGAAAGTAAATGGTGCAAGTGACGATAGTGATATGCTGAAAGCATTTTTCAGAGTTGCCAATGACAAGCTATATGTTAGTCATATGAACTTTGATGAGGCAGCATTAAACATTACTATTGGTGATAGATTTGGTACTGAGATTTATAACTCAAGCCTGCCAACAGAGAGTACCTATTCAGGAATGTTTGATTTGACTAATCTTCCTTCAGGTGCTTATATGGTTTCATTAACTTCAGGAAATAAGGAGTACAGCTATGAATTTAATAAGTAATGATGAAAGTGACCAGGTAGACCAGGTAAGGTTTACAGAACGAATAAACGGTGTATCAACAATTTTGTAGATACACCGTTTTTATTTTTTATCTGTTTGACAGCTTCCTACAAGCTCCAGTAAGTAAGATCGTTTATCTTGTTACGATAAATGCCCTTCACATCAACAAAAACACCTTCATCAACCATAATGGATTTAAAGTAGTCTTCATCCAGCTTGATATATTCATCATGGTTTACTGCAACAATAACCGCATTGTACTTTTCTGTAACCTTATCAATTAAGCCATAGCCATACTCGTGCTTTAACTCATCCGATGAGGCGTGTGGGTCAACTACATCAACCTGTATGCTGAATGATTTCAGCTCATTAACCACATCAGCCACTTTCGAGTTACGTATATCACTCACGTTTTCTTTGAAGGTAGCACCCATAATCAAAACCTTGGCGCCGTTGATTTTGTTACCATTCGATATCATTTTCTTAACGACTGTTTTGGCAACATAGCCGCCCATTGAGTCGTTGATAAAACGGCCGCCGGTAATAATTTTCGAGTGGTAACCTAATTCGTTGGCTTTATAGGTGAGGTAGTAAGGATCGACGCCAATGCAGTGACCGCCTACCAAACCAGGGAAGAAACGCAGGAAATTCCATTTGGTGCCTGCTGCTTCAAGCACTTCGAAGGTATTAATATCCATGCGATCAAAGATGAGCGACAGTTCGTTCATCAGGGCAATGTTCACATCACGCTGTGTATTTTCAATAATTTTCGCTGCTTCGGCCACTTTTATTGAGCTGGCTTTGTGGATACCTGCAGTTATGATAGAAGCATAAACCTCTTCTATCACACGGGCCGACTCATCATCGCTACCTGAAACGATTTTTAGAATTTTAGTCAGTGTGTGTTCTTTATCACCAGGATTAATACGCTCGGGGCTAAAGCCTACTTTAAAATCAATATTCAGTTTTAAGCCCGACTCTTCTTCCAGGATAGGTACGCAATCATCTTCGGTACAGCCCGGATATACAGTCGACTCAAACACTACATAGTCACCTTTCTTAAGTGCTTTGCCAACTGCACGTGTGGCACTTAGCAACGGTGTTAGATCAGGTAGGTTGTGGTTGTTGATAGGTGTTGGAACAGCCACCACGTGGAAATTGGCCTCTTTTAAATCGGCTGCATTACTTGTATACGTGATATCGCACCCATTAAAAGCTTCAGCTTCCAGTTCATTACTTGGGTCTATGCCCTGGCGCATCAGTTCAACGCGTTCTTCTTTAATATCGAAACCAATGACCGACATTTTGCGGGCAAATTCTAAAGCGATTGGCAGGCCAACATAGCCCAGGCCTATTACTGATAGCTTTTTATCCTTGGCGAGAAGTTCTTTTAACATAGTTACTTATTTTAAAATCCAGTAGGTTGGTTATAAGGGTTTAATGCGTCTGTTCCTGACTGTTAATATTGTTAATTGATTATAATTTGAGCTGTTAAATTAAGAAAAATATCAGAATCCGAAGTTCATCCCAAAGGACAAGATGTTATCACCATTCCGGTAATAGGGGTTGGTGTATAGCTCCATGTCGGGCCCGCCAAAGCTGTTTTTAGTTGCTTCAACGAAAATAAAGCCATCGTTGATGACCTGGTAAGAGGCTTTAAGTGTGACGCTTTGGTTTTTGTAGCGCACCTCGTTTATGAAAGGCAATCCCAGGCGAATTTCCCGCTCGTCGGTATTGATTTCAGGATGTTCTTCAGCTTCGCCATCATCAAATATTTTTTGGTAGTCCTTACCTTTTCTAAACCAGGTATAGCTGGCTCTGATATCGAGGCCACGGATGGGTTTATAGCCCAATTCGAAAAACACTTCCTCAGCATTATCACGCAGGTAATGGCCCATTACGTACTTGTTACTTTTATAGGTAGTAGTTGGCACAAAATGTTCATAGACCAAAGGACGTATTCTGGTGTACTCTGCTGTTACCGATGTGTTGGGCAGCAGGTCGGTGGCTCTGAATCCCACCTTAATGCCGAAGTCATTGGTCATCTGGTCCTTATTAAACATGTTGGCCAGCCATATTTCATCTATAAACAGGGTGGTATAGAGGTGCAGGTTTTTGATTTGCCGGCTACTAATATCAAAATACATCTGCGCATTGTGGCCTACCCAATTGTCCCATGAGTTATAGGTGTGGTCAGCTGATTTGTAGAATAGAAATGGTACCAGAAAAGTTGGGTTGAAATCAACATCTCCATAAATCACCGAGTTACCAAAGGAGATGTTTAGTTTCTGCCATGGGCGAATGGTAAACATATTGGAGGCGATAAATTTATTGGCAAATACCTGGCGTTCGCCATTATAAACACCGTAGGTACGTGTTGAGTCAAGAACCTCGCTAACCAGCCAGCCATGGTAATAATGAAAATCAATCCATTTGGCTGGTTTCAGGCTAAAGGATATATACCCAAAAGAAGGAGCAAGAGCTGAATTAATTAGTTGGGAATGTTGGTTGTAGCCATGGCCCCATTGAATATGATCTTTGTGCAGGCCAATGCTGCCCCAGTTCCAGCTGTAAACAATGCCTCCCCGTGTTTCGGAATAATCGCGGGCATCGTGTTTACCTTTGTAAACGACTCCGTCGCGCTGCGAAATGTAGCGTGGTCCGCCCAGGTACTGGGATTCATGATTATCGCGCAGGCTGCCATACACCGCCAGGTGCTTACCAATGGAGCCATAAAACTCTGCACCGCCCCAGCGGTGGTAAACTGTTTTATCTCCGTTATTGAAGAACAGTCCGCCAATAATAGGATTAACTGTTACTTTGAAGAGAGAATCACTGTGGTAAAGCACATCAAAACGTTTATCAAAGTCTTTGCCTGTTGTCAGTTCCTTATTAAAGTCCTTTAAGTAAAACGCTAGTTCCTGTTGCTGGCGTTTAGTGAGTGAGGAGTGACCATTGGCTTGTTGAAGGGCTTTGGCAATGGTCATGCGCGAATAGGGCTTAATTGCCGAATTAATATCTATGATACCCTTGTTGGCCAGTTCATCCACAAAGTCATAAACAGCTTTGTTGCTAATATGATAAGGGACTTCCTGAGCCTGCAAATCTGCCGTGAGCAGGCTTAAGGTAAATAAGACTAAAAGAGCTCGATACATATCATGTAAGGTTTGATGGGGTCGAATGTAAACAAATCGCCCAACCAAATCAAATCCGACGTGGCTCCTTTGTCATTGAAATATATAATGTTATCAGGTGTCAGGAGGATTTTGTCAGAGTGAATAGTCCGTTACTCAAAAAAAAAGTGAATGAACATTAATTTGGTAAGCGGCCAAATACCTTTAATAGCTGCTTATGGAACTTATGAAAGCCTTTAACCGGTTCGGCAAACATAAAAATGCATTTAGAGTGGATGATTTCCTGCTGGTATTCTTCGGCAATGGCAATGGTATTTTCGGTATTTGAAAACTGCTGTACCCATATGTTTTTAATGCCTTTATTAATGGCTTCTTTTAATACCTTATCTGTTTCGTTTTTGGGTGTGATAATGAGTAAGCTTTCGGTATGTTCTGGTAGCTCGTTAACAGACTGGTAGCAAACGTGTCCGTTAATGTTATTTGTATTCGGATTGATGGGGAGTACCTGGTAGCCACTTTTAACCAGTTCATCGAATACCTTACGGCCGAATTTTCGTTCATCGGTGCTAACACCTGCAATGGCAATGCTTTGTGCTTTTAAAAAATCGTCAATTTGTTGTTTGGTCACTGTCATGATGATAAGTATTGGGACAACAAATTTCTTATAAAAACCTGTTTATATCAAGCTTCAGTGTTTTAATAAAAGGATACAGATTAGGTCAGTCGCCTGATGAATTTACTAATGTTGATTGACAAGATGCTATAGAAGTGCTTTTAGCCATATAGTGTTGGGTTTGTATGAGTAATGCAATAATGGCTAATGGAATGCGTAATTATCGTTTGTGCCAGTAAAAAGAAATGTTCTTTGATTTTTTATTTGATTTTCTTTTTTATTTTTGACGCTGTATTTCATAAATAAAACAAAGATTCATATATGAAACTTCAAAATACAAAGGATGATGAAAAGAACTATTCTGTTCCTAACTTAGAGCGAGCATTGACCATTATTGAATTGTTAATGGAGTACTCGCATGGACTTACTTTGGCTGAATTGCAAGATAAATTAGGTTTTCCTAAAAGTTCACTTTTCCGCATAACACAAACGTTAGTTGACCGAAAATATTTGATAAAATGTGAGCAGCCTTCGCGTTTTATTCTATCCAAAAAATTTCTTCATATCGGTTTATCAACTCTTTCAGAATCAAGTTTAGTTGAAAATAGTTTGCCGGTAATGCGCCAGATAAGAGACGAGTTAAAGGAAACGGTATTATTAGGTTCTTTGGCAGATCAGCAGGGCGTTCTACTGGAACAGGTACTCGGGCTTCATCCTTTTACCTTTATGCTGAAGATTGGCAAGCGCTTCAATCTGCATGCTTCTGCACCAGGCAAAGCGATTATTGCTTTTATGCCGCCAAGTGAGCAAGAAGTTATTATAGCACGGATGGGTTTTGAAAAATTTAACAACAATACTATCACTACAAAGAGTCACTATTTGAAGGAGTTAATTCAGGTGAAAAGTTGTGGTTATAGCTTTGATCATGCTGAAGAATTAGATGGTGTGCATTGTGTAGGTGCACCAATCTTTAATCAGTATGGCTACCCTATCGCGGCACTTTGGGTAACAGCCCCTTCTGCAAGATTACCGCATGAAGATTTTGATAAGACTGGAAGAATATTGAAAGAAGCAGGCTTGGCAATCTCTCGTTTATGGGGATTCGATAATTAATTCTGGTTAATGTAAGTGTACTATGAAAAATGCTCAAATAGCGACTCTTATTATTTCTGTTTTATGCATCGTTGGAAACTGTGACAACGTGTTAGGACAACATGTAGTGAATGGTCCTTTGTCAACCACAGATGTTGCAAGCGATGAAACGGGAGAATATCTTTTCTTACTGCAGAAAACGGCTAAAAGACTTGACCTATTATCAAGAGAAGATTACCAAATGAATCACCGATGGTTTTTTAATGATGAGCCAACAGGAGTGGTGGTTAAAGATGGACGTGCCTATGTTACCAGTTCCTATGCAACAGGTTTAGTAACTGTTATTGATATTTTATCTAAGGAAAAGATCATTGAGATAAATGTTCCAATGGGTGCAACTAGTCCGGTATTAAGCCATGATGGAGCAAAGCTGTATGTTTGTTGCCAATACGATAACTCACTGGCTGAGATTGATTTGATTTCCAATAAGGTAAAGCGGAATGTCTCTTTGTTAAGAGAACCTGTAGGGGCTGTTTTGAGCAATGATGGGAAATACTTATACGTTACTAATTTTTTACCTGCTCAACGAGCCGATGTTGAGGTGGTGACTGCCAAGGTGTCTGTTGTAGATACTAAAACAATGAAACGCGTTAAAGACATTGCTTTGGCAAATGGGAGTAATGCGTTGAGAGGTATTTGTATTTCCTCAGATGGCAGGTATATTTTTATCACGCATAATTTAGGGCGTTTTCAGGTGCCAACCTCACAATTGCAACAAGGATGGATGAACACCAGTGGATTAAGTATCATACACACGGCGTCACAATCCTATTTGGGCACAGTGCTGTTAGATGAACCCGAGTATGGTGCTGCCGGAATCTGGGATGTATCCTGCGATGCTGATAAAATGCTTATCAGTCATTCTGGAACACATGATATCAGTGTAATAGATTACGCGGCATTTATTAACAAGTTTGAACAAACAGATAAAAAGGAAGAACTCTCATACGATTTGCGGTTTTTCACGGATATACGGTATCGGTTAAAAGTTGTTGGTAATGGGCCACGTTCATTATTATTAGATGGTGAGCAGGCTGTTGTGCCAACCTATTTTTCTGATACGCTTAATGTTATAGACCTGGTTAGTCGGCAGATTTATACGCATGCCCTTAATCCTAATTTGAAAGAAACCATTGAAAGGAGAGGAGAGCGAATCTTTAACGATGCATCACACTGTTTTCAAGGCTGGCAATCATGCAATGGGTGTCACCCGGGGGATGCCCGTTCTGATGGAATGAATTGGGATCTTCTGAATGATGGAATTGGGAATCCAAAGAACTGTAAAAGTCTACTTTATGCTCATCAAACTGCACCTGCTATGATTTCGGGTATCAGACCTGATGCCGAAACGGCTGTTAGAGCTGGATTTAAGCATATTCAATTTGCCGAAATAGGTGAAGAGGATGCAAAGGCTGTTGATGCTTACCTGAATTCACTTAGGCCATTGCCGAGTCCTTATCTCGAACAAGGGAATTTAAGTGAAAAGGCAAAACGAGGTAAAAAAGTATTTCAGAAAGCTAGCTGTAATTATTGTCACAGCGGACCGCTATATACTGATATGCAGATGCACAAAATTGGCTCTTTTGAATTTGAGAAGGGTTGGGATACGCCTACACTCAAAGAAGTGTGGCGAACAGCTCCTTATCTTTTCGATGGTCGTGCCGAGAGTATAGAAATCTTATTAAAGGATTTTAAACACGGTTTGGAAAGGCAAAAACTAAAGAAGAAAGAGATGGAGGATTTAATTGAGTATGTTAAATCACTTTAGCCTAAAACTTAAATATTAGATGTTTAAAGCTGACTATCATATTGTAAAGTCAACCATTAGTACCAATGTTGTTGATATGTTTAATGACTGTATTAGGCAATTAATTGCAGATGAGGGTATTCTACGCATAGCTGTTTTCTGGAATCCTGACGGGAACGAAGGATATGTAGATGATAAAAGGCGACTATTAGCTACTGCTGCCGAACGATTCGGCAACAATCAACCATCTATTAGTTTTATTGCGCAAAAACCACTGGATTCAAAAATGGTACTTGAAGTGGTACAGGTACCTTGTTGCTTAAATACCCAACTTATCTTTAAAAAAAATCATGGTATATCATATGCAAAAGTCATTAAGGAGGAGTATTGTGAATTGCACTTATCTGGTGTGTCGGCACCTCTACATTTGAGTGTAAGGCAACAAGCCAACCAGATTTTTCACACAATCAAAAGCATTCTTGAATGTGAGGGAATGCCTATAAATTCTATTGTTAGACAATGGAACTATATTGAGTGCATTACTGATTTGGATGGTGAGTCGCAACGCTACCAGTTATTTAACGATGAACGCACTTCGTTTTATGAAATGACAGATTGGCCCAATGGATTTCCGGCAGCAACTGGTATTGGTATGAAGGCAGGTGGTATAGTGGTCGATTGTCTGGCTGTTTCAGGAGTTGATCAGGATCTTCCATTAACCAACCCTCTTCAGATTGATGCCCATGCTTACACGCAGGGAGTTTTAATTGGAGCAGAAGACCAGAATAGAGGAATCAAAACCACGCCCAAGTTTGAACGGGCTAAATATATTGGGAATCTCAATAAGGCATTAGTCTATGTCTCTGGCACGGCAGCCATAAGAGGAGAGAGTAGTCTTGGAGCAGGTAATGCTGCCAGGCAAACGCAACTAACACTCGAAAATATCAGTCATTTGGTGTCGACGGATAATACAGTAACTCCAGTTTCAGGTGTAAGGGACCTGGAAATGTTAAGGGTGTATATCAAACATGAAGAGGATTTTGAAGAGATTAGAGCGGTGTGTTCCCAATACAATGCTGCCGCCAATGTTAGCTACTTATTGTCCGATATATGTAGGGATGAGCTATTGGTTGAAATAGAATCAGTTTTCTCGCTATCGGTAGTGTAACGGTTAAGAATAGAAAAAAGAGAATAACAATAAAATTAATGATATGAAAAGGAGAGATGTCCTTAAAATGACGGCCTTAGGCTCTGTAGGAGTGGTTGCAGCAAGTGTCAGCAACTCATGTGCAAGCACTGCTGTAAAAGAGAAAGAATGTGAAAAAACATGCACAAAGATGGTGAAGAGATATACAAATGATGATTACTATGTCAATGGACAATTAAGTGCAGATAAAGCACTTCAGGCTTACAAGGAAATGTTTGCGCATTACAATTATCCGTTAGATGAGTTCTTATTGACAAACATGTTCATTACAGATTTTGGCCTCGGGGATTTTGAAAATGTCGGTATGGCGGGTGTATTTTGGTACAACGATGCAAAACATGGCTACTTTGCACATGAAATCTTTTTATTGCCCGGTCAAATGATTGTAGAGCATCAACATGTAGAAACCGAGCATCCGGCTAAGATGGAATCCTGGCATGTACGCCAGGGAACAATCTTTACATTTGGTGAGGGTGATGAAACGCCTAACAACCCACCTACACCAGTGAGCCAGAAGGAATTTATCACAGTAAATAACGTTGTTGAATTAAAATGTAATGGTATTAATACCTTGAACAGAGCTGAAGCGCCTCACTTTATGATGGCTGGGGCAGAAGGAGCTATTGTGTCAGAGTATGCTAATTATCATGACGGAAATGGCTTAAGATTTACAAATCCCAACGTATCATTTACTGACATACTTGGTAATGTATAGCCCTCAGGGGTGAAAATGGAACAGGCCGGGAAGCTGATGTACCAGCCTCTCCCTATTGCTATTGGTGGAGGAAAAAAGCGACTGAACAGGAATCGCAGGAGTTTTGCTAAATGCTATTTGCTAATAATATGAATGGAATACCTATATCGTGGAGGATAACATTGTTGATTTTGGCAACCTTAGTCATGGGGTGTCATAACGATACACCAACGATGCTTATGGCCGGTTCAGGCTGGGATGAAATCGTAAAGACTGATAAAAATGGTCATATTCTTTGGCGGCATAAGCTTGAAAAGGATCAGGAGTGCAATGAAGTAACAGAATTAGCAAATGGAAATATCCTGTATGCACACCGAACTGGAGCCAAGGTGATTACCGCCAGGCATGAAGTAGTGTGGGAATATATGGCACCAGAAGGAACCGAGCTGCAATCAGCATCTGTAACTAAGGAAGGCAACTACCTCCTGGGGCAATGTGGTTGTCCGGCTAAAATAATGGAGTTTACGCCACAAGGTGATAAACTGAAGGAGCTGGTGTTTAATACAGGGATTAAGAAGCCTCATTCACAATTTAGAAGAATTCGTAAAACAGAAAAGGGAACATACTTAGTTCCAATATTAAGTAATGGTGAGGTGCATGAATATAATGAGGATGGCCATTTGCAACAGGTCGTTAAAGTTGGCGGCGTTCCATTTTCATTAGTTGTACTGCCAAGTAATAATTGGCTGGTTTCTTTGGGCGATGCACATCGTTTAGTCGAAATTAACCCACAAACCAGTGAAGTGATTTGGGAGGTAAATGAATATGATATCGATAGCGTTGCCTTGCAATATGTGGCCGAGGCAATCAGACTTGAGAATGGGCATACCATTATTTGTAACTGGGGAGGTCATGCCCGTAATAGTCAGCCAACAGCTTCGGTTGTTGAGATTGATTCGGATGCAAATGTTATCTGGAAACTGGAGGATAAAGATAATTTAGGACTTATTTCAACCATTGATCCGCACTGGCATTTAACATATCTGCGTTGAATCTGCCTGCAGACCTAAAGCTAATAGAGTGTTTGTTGCACAAGAAAAAATTGAATAATGAAAAAGAAATTTACATTAAAACAAATTGTAGCTATTCTAGGGCTCATAATTGCATTTCAAAGCGGGTGGTCTCAAACAGCTGATAAGGTATATATGCGCGCAGAGGACTGGGCCAGTGCTGTTCTGCAAACAAAGGCAAGGGTGCAGCAGACTTTTAGTGAGCATAATTTGCCATTTTCCACTGATGTTGTCAGAAAGGGTGAGCAGCCAAGAAAAATATCATTAAATGTTTCGCAGTTAAAACAGCTGGTTTTAATTACTTGGGGAACCAAGGATGGAACACGAAATGATCATAGTGCCTGGGTAAATGCCAAACTGATCACCAAGTCGGGTGAAACTGTTTGGCTTGATGAAATGAAATTTAAGAAAGAATACGCCCAATTTGGTCATCCTACCCGAAATCAGAACAAACAGCATAAGCCAATTATTATTGCGGGGAAACAATATGATCGAGGTATTTACACCCATGGTAATGGGGAGTTGATTGTTGAATTGGATGGTCAATACGATCGATTTGAGGCAGAGGTAGGGATTGAAAACCTTGGAAATAAATCGTCATCAGTCATTTTTAAAGTACAGAATATTACCACTTCTGCTATAGCTAATCGTCTGTCTCAGGATTTTCCTGAGGAAATGCGTTACTTTTTAAGTCATGCCAACACCGAAGCTGATATCTGGCTTACCTCATATGATGGTCAGGAAGAAGAGGCGGCTTTGAAAAACCTCATTGCCAAACTTGAAGAACCAGCTCATTTTCAGAAGGAGATGAGGAGGGTGAGTGCTTTGGCGAAAGACAAAAAAATAGAAGCCTGCCTGCAGCTTTTTAAGCGTGTATTGAATGTGTATTCTTTGCAGGAAGAGCTTGAATGGGTCAAGCCGGAGTCGATTCAATTGGCGGTTGAAAATATGAAGCAAGATGCCAATTTCGATACGACCCGTTATACGTCTATGCTAAAAGAAATTAGTCATTTGCTGCCCCTGGTTCAAAAAGGAATATACACGGAAGAACAGCAAGCTTTTGTTGATGCTGAGAAGATTCTGTCAGCCAGGAGAGAGATTTTACTGGCCAACCCACTTTTGGATATGGATAGAATCCTTGTTGTTCGTCATAAGCTAAAGAATAATGCCCGAATAGAGATGGGACCGGGTATCGGAACACAAAGTAATAACTGGTCGGGGCATAACTCTCAGCGAAAGAATGGGTTCGACTGTGAAATTACAGAGTTGAGCAATCTGCGAGGACAAATACAAAGCAAAACAATTTATAAACCAGATAATGGTGCACCAGTAAGCGATTTGCAATTGCACTGGGACGCCGATCGTTTACTATTTACAACAGTCGGAGATAATGATACCTGGCAGCTGTTTGAAGTTAAAACGGATGGCACAGGATTACACCAAGTAACACAGAGTGAAGAGAAAGATTTGAACTTCTTCGACGGAACATATTTGCCGAATGGTAAAATATTAGCCGTATCCAATATTGGATATCACGGAGTACCTTGTGTGAGCGGAAATGATATTGTAGGTAATATTTGCCTGTATGATCCAAAAACACATGATTTACGCCGCTTAAACTTTGGACAGGATAACGATTGGGACCCCATTGTAATGAACAACGGACGTGTGATGTATTTGCGATGGGAGTATACCGATAATACCCACTACTTTTCGCGTATAATGATGCACATGAATCCGGATGGTACCAATAAAAAGGAACTATATGGAAGTGGTTCTTACTGGCCAAACAGTATGTTTGATGCGCAGCCGCTGCCCGGTAAAGACAATACTCAGTTCATAGCCATAGTGTCGGGTCACCATGGCATCGCGCGTTCAGGCCGACTGGTATTATTCGATCCGAAAAAAGGTCGCCAGGAAGAGAAAGGAGTTGTGCAGGAAATACCCTATCGCAACAAATATGTTGTACCTGAAATAAAAGATCGCCTGGTAGATGGTGTTTGGCCTCAGTTTCTCAAACCACGTGCGTTAAGCAAGGAATACTTTTTAGTAACCGCCAAAATGTCTCCTGAGTCATTGTGGGGTTTATACCTGGTGGATATTTTCGATAATGTTACACCGATTGTTCAGTTTGAAGGAGAAGGTATTACAGAGGCTACTCCGGTACATAAAAAAACAACACCACCGGTTATACCTGAAAAGGTGAACCTTAAAGATACTGAATCAACCATTTATATACAGGATATTTATGAAGGAGCAGGGACCAAAGGTGTGCCGCGTGGAACCATTAAAGAATTGCGTATTATCGCCTATGAGTTTGCCTATATCAAATCGCCATCAGGCCATATGGAGCATGGCATACAAAGTGGATGGGATATAAAGCGTGTATTAGGTACTGTGCCTGTTGAGGATGATGGTTCGGTCATCTTTAAAGTGCCTGCCAATATGCCAATTACTATTCAGCCATTAGATGGCGAAGGAGCAGCTGTTCAATTGATGCGTAGCTGGCTCACGGGTATGCCGGGAGAGGTGGTGTCTTGTGTAGGTTGCCACGAGAACCAAAATACCATTGCAAAACCAAAATTTACTATTGCCTCAAAAATGCAACCCCGTGAGCTGACGCCTCCGTTTGATGGGGTGAGAGCTATTACTTTTGAACATGAGATTCAACCAATCCTTAACAAGCGATGCGTGGCTTGTCATGATGGAAAGAATCATTTGCCTGATTTCAAAGATAACTCACCTGAAAAAGTGACAAAGTTTGGTAAAAGCTACCTGGCATTTCATCCTTTTATCAATAGACAAGGGCCTGAAGCAGATATTTATGTGATGAAGCCAATGGAGTACCACGCTAATACAAGTGATTTAGTGCAAATGCTTAAGAAGGGGCATCACAATGTTGAACTGAGTGATGAGGAATGGCAGACCTTATATAGATGGATTGACTGTAATGCCCCATATAATGGTGTGTTTAATGCCAATGAATACTGTGGCTATAATCAGGTGGACCGTCGTCAGGAATTGATGGAGAAGTACAACAATGTAAAAGTAGACTGGAAAGGTGAATTACATGCTTACATTGAAAAATTAGCAGCTAAAGGTGAGGTAGAACCAGTCATGCCACCAGCCGAAGAACCTGTCATGCATCAACAAACAAAGTTGCGTAATTGGCCATTCTCATCTAAAACAGCAAGCAGACGTCAAAACGACGGTGGCGATGCCTTAAAAGTAATAGAACTAGCACCAGGTGTTACTATGAAAATGGTACGTATACCATCCGGTTCATTTGTAATGGGTTCAGAAAATGGAGACATCGATGAATATCCCCGCTCAAAGGTTAAGGTGAAAAAGGCATTTTGGATGGGTGCATTTGAAGTGACCAATGAACAATATACGGCAGTGGTGCCAGAGCACGATAGTCGTTATATTGCTCAATTCTGGAAAGATCATGTTAATCCGGGATATCCGGCTAATATGCCCAATCAACCAGTTATTCGTATTAGCTGGGAAGAGGCCATGGCTTTCTGTGATAAACTAAGCGAGCAGTTAGGTATGCAGGTTAGTTTGCCAACTGAAGCACAATGGGAATGGGCGGCCCGGTCTGGTAGTGAAGAAGATTTCTGGTTTGGGGAATCTAATACTAACTTCTCTTCTTATGCCAATTTAGCCGATAAGCAGTTGGCGAATATGGCAGTGATAGGCGTGGACCCAAAACCTATGTCTGAAAAGCACCACCTGAGACCTTACTTTGATTTTATACCTCGTTCTAAAACGGTGGACGATGGCAACATGCTTGGAGCAGAAGTAGGTCAATACGAAGCTAATCCATGGGGATTATATGATATGATTGGAAACGTAGCTGAATGGACGCGTACCGATTATGCGCCATATCCCTATAAGGAGAATGACGGCCGAAACGCTGGAACGTTGCCTGCTGATAAAGTAGCTCGCGGAGGTTCCTGGAGAGACAGGCCCGAGAAGGCATCTTCTTCGCACCGAAAGGCTTTCAAGAGCTGGCAAAAAGTATATAATGTAGGGTTTAGGATTGTCATAGAAGAGTAAATTCTGAGAGTTTAATATTTTTACTAATTGATAACCTGAATTTAAGGTGTGGCCTGAATAAATAACTGATTTACTGCTTGCAACTTTATCGCAATAGTTCACTGTTTCCCTGGAGATGTGCGTTGTAAATCAGTTCTTTATAGTTGCAGGTGTTAAATCGTAATCAGGTTGATAATAAACGTGGCGTGAAGGTGGCTCTATAATGTTACCAGGCTCCACGTTTTTTCAACTTTTATCATACGATATTAGATAACGATTAAAAGAAATAGGCTATGTCGATGCTTTGGCACTAGCTTTTAACTCCAATATTTTTTGTTGCTGTGGCAAGGTATCAACAATTAGCTATCTGCGTGAGTAATGGGACAATTAACAAGCCTCTAATGCATAGTTTTAGTGGCATCAAGTAAGTCGTCTGATAAATTTACTGATGGTCAGCAGCCAGTTTTCCTGCTGAATGGCTTCAAGCTCACCTTTGTCGAGCCAAATACCTTTGCAGTAGGGGCAGTAGTCGAATATGACTTTACGGTCGCGCGGGTGAACGCCTTTTTCGAGCCGGGGTGAGTTATTGCACGAGGGGCAATGCAGGCTTTTCAGCTGTTCTGCCTCACTGGGCAGGTGCCTGATCTCAACCAATCGGGGTTCAATGATCATATCTATCTGCGCTAATTCATCCTTATCAAACCAGAGGCCACCACAATCGGGGCAGTTATCTACTTCAACAGAGGCATTGTAGTCATTAATGGTTCTGGTAGATAGTATTTGCTGGCAACGTGGGCAGTTCATGTTAATTTTTTTCTGAGTATGGAGTAAAAGTAATCAACATGCCTTAAAGATAAAAAAGGAATGCGCTAATTTGATAAGCATTAAAAAAACTTGTTGCACCAATCAGGGGTGTTGTATGTATATAAAAGCAGCTGCCGTAAGGGTGAGAACAACAGCTGCTTATTTATGTACTAGAGCTTAGGCGTGCTCCTATAGTTTCTCAATCACTTCTTCCATTTCCTCCAATGATTTGCCTTTTGTCTCGGGCACCATCTTCCAAACAAAAATGGCTGATAGTATACTCATTATACCATAGAACATGTAAGTCATGCCGCCGCTGAACTCCATCATGGCCGGATAGGTAGATGAAATAAAATAGTTGGCTGCCCACTGTGCTGCTACAGCTATGGCTATGGCTTTGCCACGGATTTTGTTAGGGAAAATCTCACCAATCAGCACCCAGCAAATGGGGCCCCAACTCATCATAAATGAGGCGGTATAGATGATGATAAAAACCAGTGTGCTAATACCAATCACCTCCAGGAAAGATAAAGTGCCAATGGCCATCATACCAATGGCCATACCCACCGAACCAGTTATCAACAGTGGCTTGCGGCCCCATTTATCAACCGTAAGAATGGCTACAACCGTAAAAATAACATTCACTAAACCCATTACAATGGTTTGCAGCATAGAGGCATCTTTGGCCGCTCCCATGCTTTCAAAGATGCGTGGTGCGTAATACAAGGCCACGTTAATACCCACAAATTGCTGAAAAACGGATAATAAGATGCCAATGATAATCACCTTCCTGCCATAGGCCATTACCTTGGATGAGCCTGCGGCTTTTTCAACCGTACTCTGTATGTCTTTTAGAATCCGTTTGGCGGCATCCAGGCCGTTAATGCGCTTCAGAATTGTCAAGGCCTTATCCTGATGGCCTTGCATGGCGAGGTAGCGCGGCGTTTCGGGCACAAATAGCAGCAGAATGCCAAACAGGCCGGCCGGAATGGCTTCCGACATAAACATGTAACGCCAGCCGATGCCGTTGATCCATTCGATGGTTTGCCCTTTGGCGATTGACCAGTTGACAAAGTACACTACGAGCATCCCAAAGATGATGGCAAACTGATTAAACGAAATCAGACGGCCGCGAATTTGCGCTGGTGCAATTTCGCTGATGTACATTGGACTAATAGCCGATGCCAATCCTACACCTATTCCGCCAATCACCCGGTAAAAGTTAAACATGTATAGTAAGCCCATGGTAGCTTTTCCCTTTTCGAAGAACACGAATTCAGGCTGACCCGAACCTAAGGCGGAGATGAAGAATAGCACTGCAGCTACCATCAGTGATTTTTTACGGCCCAGGCGAGAGGCTAACAGTCCCGATATTGCCCCGCCAATGATGCAGCCGATGAGTGCGCTGGAAACTGTGGCGCCATGCGCAAACGAGCTTAAATTAAGTCCATGAATTAAAAAGGCCTGGATGGATTTTTCGGCCCCGGATATAACAGCTGTATCATAGCCAAAAAGTAAGCCACCTAAAGTGGCAACCAGTGTCAACAGCATGATATAGCCGATGTTTTGTTGTTTTTCCATAAAACCGGATTTAAATGCTTAGTTAGTGGTGTTTAGTCAGTAGTCAGTAGTGTTTTACGGAAGTGTCGAGTAGTAAGATGCAAGTGTCAAGACTGATGTTCTTTTACAAAGCTTATCTCACTACTAACATCTTACTATACGTTTTCTGCCTCACTACTGTCTATAACTATTGACTAAATATACATGTTAATTAACTGCTCGTAGCGCTCTTGCTTACCGCTAATCATGGCTGGTTCACCCGCTTCTTTGGCGTAGGAACGCAAGTCTTCCATTGTTAGCTTGCCGGCAGCAAATTCGGCACCCTTGCCGCTGTCGAATGAGGCATAGCGATCAGCTTTTTGCTTTAGGTAGTCGCTGTTATTCAGGATGTCATCGGCAATTACCAATGCACGGGCAAAGGTATCCATACCCGATACATGAGCGATAAAGATATCTTCCAGATCGGTAGAGTTACGGCGCGTTTTGGCATCGAAGTTAATACCGCCACCCTGGAAGCCGCCAGCTTGCAGAATCACCATCATGGCCTGCACAGTTTCGGGGATACTGGTTGGGAATTCATCGGTGTCCCAACCGTTTTGGTAGTCGCCTTTGTTGGCATCAATGGATCCTAACATACCGGCATCGGCGGCGCATTGCAGTTCGTGCTCAAAGGAGTGTTGGGCCAAAGTAGCGTGGTTGACTTCAATATTGAGTTTAAAGTCTTTGTCCAGTCCGTAGTGGCGCAGGAAGCCAATCACCGTTTCAGCATCCACATCGTACTGGTGCTTTGAAGGCTCCATTGGTTTAGGTTCAATAAAGAAGTTGCCTGTGAAGCCATTTTTTCGGGCGTAATCGCGCGCCATGGTCAAGAACTGGGCCATATGCTCTTTTTCGGCTTTCATATTGGTGTTAAGTAATGACATATAGCCTTCTCGACCACCCCAGAATACATAGTTCTGACCGCCCAGAGCGATGGTTGCATCCAATGCGTTTTTCACCTGAGTGCCTGCATGTGCCAACGCTGTAAAGTCCGGATTGGTTGATGCCCCATTCATGTAGCGAGGATTAGAGAATACATTGGCCGTTCCCCATAGCAGGTTCACACCTGTTTCTTTTTGGTACTGCTGAGCGATTGGGATGATTTTAGCCAGGCGATCTTCGATTTCAAACACTGTGCCATCACCCACTACATCTGTATCGTGGAAGCAATAGAAAGGCGCTCCAATCTTTGTGAAGAATTCAAAGGCCGCATCCAATCGGTATTTAGATCTATCTATAGCGTTACTTCCTTTGTCCCAAGGGAAAACCTGCGTGCCCGGACCAAATGGATCGCCACCGTCGCCACAGAATGTGTGCCAGTAGGCAATAGCAAAGCGCAAGTGTTCTTTCATTGTTTTACCGGCAATTACCTGCTCCGGATTATACCATCTGAATGCTAATGGATTTTTTGAATCTCTGCCTTCGTAGGCAATTTTTCCAATGCTGGGAAAAAACTCGTTACCTGTTGTCATGTTTTGTTGTTTTACTATTGGAGACCAAAACTTTGCCTGTGTTTAATAAATCTGATAATGCCTTGATTGACTCCGATCTCCAATTTTCTTGATTAGTATTTTGTGTACTTTTATCCTCTGTCTTTACTCTTCTATTTCAAGTTCTAACATAACGGCCTCAGGTGCTCCCAAATCCATGGCTCTTTGCGATGGCAGGGTGCTGCCGATATAAAAGCGATAGCGCCCCTTAACGTGTTGCTCTTCACCTTTCTCATCAATATTGGTCAGCTCTGATGTATCGATGGTGAACCGTACCTGGGTGCTGCCACCGGCGTTAATCGTTTCGCGTTTGAATCCTTTCAGATCGTACATGGGCACCGGAAAGTCGGCATCCAAAGCAGACATATATAGCTGCACCGTTTCTTCAGCATCAAAATCACTGCCATTGCTGATATCGGCAGTTAGCGTAATGGCTTCGCCAAACTGGTATGTTGTTTTTTGGCTGCTTATGTTTGAATAGCTGATTTCGGCATAGTTGAGGCCAAAACCAAAGGGATACATGGGATCGTCTTTCATGTATTTGTAGGTGCGACCATACATGGTGTAATCTTCGTAGGGCGGCAGTTGCTTAACGGATTTAGGGAAGGTAACCGGTAGTTTACCAGTAGGTATTGCGTCACCAAAAATAATGTCGGCAATGGCATTTCCACCTTGTTCGCCCGGGTACCAGGCCATGATAACAGCATCGGCTATCTTATGCACTTCTTCCAGGGCTATGGGGCTGCCACCCATCACCACTACAATTAAAGGTTTGTCCTGATCTTTGCGGATTTGCTTTAGATAGTCCACCTGTTTGCCCGGTAATTGGAGGTCGGGGCGATCGCTTTTATGGGCCGAGCCAATGGCTTCCCCTTCTTCGCCTTCGAGCAGTGTGTTGATGCCAACCACTGCAATGCAGGCTTCGGCGCCTCTTGCTTCACCTATGGCCCAGCCGATGGGGTTCTTGTTTTCTTCAGTTAACAAGAAACCATGGCGGTATTCGAAACGGGTACCCAGACTCACTGCTCCGGCAATGCCTTCAATGACTGAGACAACATTGTTTGACATGCCATTATAGTTGCCCAGCATCACGTCTACATCGGCCGCCAGGGGGCCAATGGCAAACAGGTGTTTGATATCTTTTTTTAGTGGTAGAACACCGTTGTTTTTTAGCAGGACAACTGATTTTTGAGCCGCCTTGCGAGCCAGGTCAACGTTTTGTTTGCTGTTAACCACCTCAGGTCCCAGATGATTATATGGGTTATCGCCATAAGGATCGAATAAGCCCAGTTTAAAGCGAGTTCGCCATAGCAAGCGAAGGTTTCGGTCGATATCCGCTTCACTAATCAGTCCGGCTTGTACAGTCTCCACAAGGTTTTGGTAAGTGCTGCCGCAGTTAAGGCTCACATCGTGCTTAATGGCTTCGGCCGACGATGCTTTTGCATCACTTGTATACTGGTGTAAACCATGGAAGTTGGCTAAGGCACCACAGTCGGACATGACATGCCCCGTAAAACCCCAGTTGTTGCGCAATATCTCTGTCAGCAGTAAAGTGCTTCCACAGCAAGGTACATCCAGCGTGCGGTTATAGGCACACATCACCGCTTCAACATCGTATTGCGTAACCAGCATCTTAAAGGCGGGCAGATATGTTTCATACAAATCTTTGGGTGATGAATAGGCATTAAAGCTGTGCCTTAATCCTTCAGGGCCATTGTGCACGGCGTAGTGTTTTGCACAGGCGGCAGCTTTCAGGTAGGTGGGGTCATAGCCCTGTATGCCTTTTACAAAGGCACCGCCCAGTGTCCCACTCAGGAAGGGGTCCTCGCCCCATGTTTCCATACCACGTCCCCAGCGGGGATCACGAAAGATATTTACATTGGGCGACCAATAGGTTAAACCGGCATACTGCAGGTAATTTCCGTTTTTTTGTGCGATGTTGAATTTAGCCCGTCCCTCATCAGAAATAGCAGTAGCCACATCTTCAATGAGCAAGGGATCGAAGGTGGAAGCCATGCCAATGGGTTGCGGGAAAACAGTGGCGCGTCCCATGCGGGCAACACCGTGCAACGCTTCGTTCCACCAGTTGTAGGGTTTGATACCCAGGCGTTCGATGCCTGGCGCGTCGTGCATCAGCTGTGCACATTTTTCCTCAAGCGATAGCTGACTGATAACCATATCCAGGCGTTCTTCCATGTCAATACGGTGGTCGAGGAATGTGCCGGCCAATGAATCAGGCAGGGCAGGGACTGGATTTGATGTTTGCTGATTGGAGGTGCTGCAAGCAACTAACAACGAAACTATAAATAAGCAGGCGATAAAGAGTTTTTTCATTTTGGATTTTGTGTAGGTGATTCGTTAGATGGATTATATGATGAAGGATTAACATTTGGCAGCTTAACCGCTTTAGTCTTCGCTAAGTTGCTGCTTCCAGTTCTTGTAAGCCGCTTTCAAAGATTTTGTGTTTCGCTCAATTGGCTTAATGATTTCCACCTTCTCCAAAGAGGCAAAGGCCTCTTCGAGTGTGCTGTATAGGCCGGCTCCATAGGCTGCTCCACGCGCCGCACCCAATGCGCCATTGGTTTCGTACAGTTCAATAGTGGCACCCGAAATATCGGCCAGTGTCTGGCGAAATATCGGACTCAGGAACATATTGGCCTTGCCGGCTCTGATAACTTTAGTGGCAATGCCGGTTTGTTCCATCACTTCCATGCCATACATAAAACTAAAGGCAATGCCTTCCTGGGCAGCTCTTAACAGGTGGGCGCGGGTGTGAATATTAAAATTCAGGTGCTTAACCGTTGCGCCGGGGTTCTGGTTTTGTAATACACGCTCAGCGCCATTGCCAAAAGGAAATACCAGCAGGCCATTGCTCCCCGGTTCAATAACTGAGGCTTCGCAGTTCATTTGCACATAGTCTAAATCGGCCGCCACGTTTTTACGCAGCCATGAGTTCAGGATGCCTGTGCCGTTGATGCAAAGCAATACTCCCAGACGATTATCTATATTGGTGTGGTTGACATGGGCAAAGGTATTAACGCGTGATGCCGGATCATACTTCAGCTGGTCGCTAACACCATACACCACTCCCGATGTGCCGGCAGTGGCAGCCACCTCGCCCGGGTTTAATACATTTAGACTTAAGGCATTGTTGGGCTGGTCGCCTGCGCGGTACGACACTGCTATACCTGTGGGTAAATCCAACTCCTCAGCTGCTTGTTCGCTCAGGTAGCCCTGTATTTCAAAGGTGTCTTTAATGCTGGGGATGATGTCGGTCTTAAAACCATAGTTAGCCAGTAGTTCTTTTGATACACTTTGTGTCTTAAAATCCCAGAAGATGCCTTCTGATAAGCCGCTTTTGGTGGTGGTTAGCTCATTGGTTAATCGATAGGCAATGTAATCGCCTGGCAGCATTATTTTGTTGATACGCGCGTAGGTGTCGGGTTCATTTTCCTTCACCCACTTGAGCTTGGATGCCGTGAAGTTACCCGGTGAGTTGAGCATGTGTGAGAGGCAGTGCTCCTTACCAATTTCATCAAAGGCTATGTTGCCGTACTGTACAGCGCGACTATCGCACCAGATGATGGCAGGCCTTAGTATGTCTCCGTTTTTATCAACCGTTACCAGCCCATGCATTTGGTACGAGATGCCGATTGAATGAATTGCTGATGGGTCAATGTTGGATGTGGTCAGCACATCTTTCAGTGCCAGTTTCAGGTTGTTCCACCAATCCGCAGGATTTTGTTCGGCCCATTCGGGCTGCGGGCTTGAGATAGCCATTTCTTCTTTTGGATAAAACGCTGTGCTGAGGGCTTTCCCTGTTGTTACATCAAGCAATGCCACTTTTACCGATGAGCTTCCTATGTCGAATCCTAATGAATACATGATTTGAGATTTAGTATACTGTTCTGTACTGGTATGGTGTAAATCTATAAAAAAAAGAATCATGGTTATAATGATTCTCTAAAAAAAAGCTTTGTTGGCACACAAAAATCCATTGCCATATCGCTGGAGGCAAAGGCTGCCGCCTTTTGTCCCATTAATTTAAAATCAGTTGAAATAACCGAAATGCCTTTGTAAATGAATTTCTTCATGGGTGTTTCGTTATACGATAATATGCCAACATCGCTGCCCGGTTCCAGTTTGCGTTCCTTACATTGTTCCAGTATATGGCCCAACATACGGTCGCTTACGCTGAAATACATGTCGCCTGCTCGCACATTCAGGTCGTCTTCATTGGTGAGTCGTTGATGTTGGTAGCCCTTGTCGAGGCAGTATTGGGCAAAGCAATCGGCCGTTTCAATGGGGTGATAGGTGTACGAGGGGTAAACCATTATCTTACGTTCGTATTTTTTCAACAGGTGGTCGGCTGCTTCTAGTGCTTCGCAGACAGGGGTGCTGAAATCCTGATAAAGCTTATTGTTGAAGTTTTGGATGTTGGTGTTCCAGTCGATAATCAGGCTTTTGTCGGGGGGCAAGGTGTTGACGATGTCAGGCACTTCCTGGTGGTCGAAAGGCATGATGATGTATTTGCTGTAGCGGCCACGGCTGTCGGTTATCAGTTTCTTAAAGATATCGATGTTGTAATGGTGGAAATGCACATCGGCAATGGTGTTCTTATCCAGGTTTTTAACAAACTCGCCGTACAGTACTTCTTTATAGGCTTTAAGTGTATCCAGAAAAAGAAATACTTTGCGACCTTCGCGGGCAATGAAATAGCCTTTGTTGGGCACCGACTCAATAACGCCCTGTTCTTTTAAGATGCCATAGGCCTTAAACACCGTGTCGCGCGAAAGCTTGTAGGTTTGGCAGATAACATTAACTGAAGGAAGCTGGTCGCCTTCGTGCAGTTTGTTTTCAGCCAGTGCATTGGTCACGGTATCTACCAGCTGCTGGAATTTGGGTATTTCACTATTGGGGTTGATATTGAATTTAATCATCAAATTCGAAATTAAGTGTTCTGTTCTGGTAGGTGCAAATGTAGGGATTATTTTTCAAACACAGATTAACCCCATCGTTGTTAATGCTCAACCAAATTGTTGAACACCAACAATGGAGAGTTTAACATTAATCAGGCATGGTGGAGTGTTAACAATGACTGGTGCAGCCTTAAAAAGAGCTGGTGGAGTGTTAACAATGACTGGTGCAGCCTTAAAAAGAGCTGGTGGAGTGTTAACAATGACTGGTGCATCTTTAAAGTAACCTGGTGGAAGGTTAACTGTGACTGGTGCATCTGTAAAAAGACCTATTATAGTTTCAACAATTGATTGTTGAATACCAAGCAGGTAATACGGAGCCTTGATAATGTGTGTTTGAACGTTAACAAGCAGTGATTGATGGTCAATCAGCCTGCCTTTAGTCTTAACAATAGCGAATTATGATTATCTAAGTCCTCTTGCACTTCAATAACATCTTGTGGTGAAGTATCGGAGTGTTGCCGGTTGTTGAATACGGATAAATAGCCATTATTGGCAGGATTAGCATAATGTATGGAAGATGTATAGTTATGCCGAATAAAAAAGAATTAATGAAGAGCGGAGAGAGGGGGATTCGAACCCCCGGTACCCTTGCGGGTACACATGCTTTCCAGGCATGCACAATCGGCCACTCTGTCACCTCTCCAATTGCAGCCCCAAATATATGAACTTATTTTAATTCTGAAAGTTCAGTTGGCTAGAATAAAAAAATCCCGACCGAAGTCAGGATTATGGGCGGGAGGAGCGACTCGAATCTACCTGGCTAACGCCAGTTAGACAGGCGCCCGTCAAATGAATGCGCTTATTGGTTAAATTTTTTTCTGATAAATCTTTTTCCAGATGCTGATTTTAGGTATTTCTCTCTTATTCTTGCAGATGGGCGATCAGGATAATTCTCCACAAACAGTAATTTAAATTGTCGGTATAGCTTCGTACTTCTTCCCCAACCAGAGTTGTGTTCATGTATGCGTCGCTCCACATTGTCAGATAAACCAACGTAAATCCAGTCTTGAACTTGACTTTTAATTACATATACATAAAACATGATGGCATGTTAGGTAGAACCTACAAAGCCAACTGACTTTTCTGGGTATGAGTCGACGATGTTTAATTTTATGCAGTAATGTATGAATTATAAATAAAAAAGCCCAACCAATAAGGTTGAGCTTTCTGCACGGGAGGAGCGACTCGAACGCCCGACACCTGGTTTTGGAGACCAGTGCTCTACCAACTGAGCTACACCCGTATATTTTAGTGGCATTGCCTTTGCTAATGCGGATGCAAAAATAGAAGAATAATCATTAAAGCAAATGTTTTTACTAAGAAAAAAATGCGGAGCTTAGCCTATCATCTGGTTCTTAGTGTATTTAATTTTTCCGGAGTTATCGCTCATCTGCATTTTTACAAAGAGGAAGATGTAAAAACCACCATGCATCTGTCTCTGGAGCTCGTTAATCTGGCAAAAACAGTCGATCATGTGGCTCTCAAGTTCATCTTTCTTCACATTATTTAGAAGCTTCTAGGGATTCTGGAAAACATTCTGGCTTTTTTCCTGAATTATCTGGCGGTTTTATCGAATCTTCTGCAAAAATCTGAGGATTTTCTGTGAATTTTGGAGAACGGTTTAAGCAAAAACCACAAGTTTCTGACTTTTTTGCGAAGCATTGAGTGATTTTTGCAGGCGGCTGAGCTTTATGATCCCTCAGCGTCATTAAAATACCAGATGTCAGACGCTAAACAAGAGGCTGACAACTGTACCTTGTCCTTCTTTGGAGTCAACTTTCAGCTGCCCGCCGTGCAAGCGCATCACCTGGCGCGATAAGGCCAGGCCTATACCATTGCCCCCTTGGCGTGTGGTATAAAAAGGTACACACACTTTGTTTATTTCATCATGCGGAATGCCTTTCCCATTATCCTTAACACTCAGCTGCAGGTTACGGCCATTCATTTTAGCCACCATCGCAATGTTAGAGTCTGTTTTATCAAGTGCTTCCAGACCATTTTTAACCAGGTTAATCAGCACCTGTTCAATCAATTTCTCATCCATATTATAAGCAAGGTCTGCCTGGCACTCAATACTTATTAAGCAGTTAACTTCACTTGCCGATGCAGCAAAAAGCGTTTGTATACGTGAGAGCAGCTGGTGTATATTGCAATGGCTGGTTTGTACACTCTTTAAGCCGGTCATGCTGCGGTAACTTTCTACAAATTGCGTGAGTCCCTTGCTGCGGTTGTGCATGGCATCCAGGGCTTCAATAATTTCCTGCTGTTCATCGGCTTCCATCACCAGTGGCTGCGTGTTGTTTTCAAAGCGTTGCTTCAGACCGGCAGAGATAAGGTTCACCGGACTTAAGGAGTTGATAACCTCATGTGTGAGTACCCGAATGAGTTTTTGCCACGACTCCAGTTCTTTCTGTTCTATCTCGCTGCGTATATCCTGGAAGGCTATTAAACGCAACACTTTGGTCTCCTGCTTCATTAGTACCGATGTTAAAGCTACCTGTAGCAAGCGGTTATTCACCATCAGTTCGACCAGATGTTGCTGGTGTGGTTGCAGCTGCATCAGTTCATCGGCCAAACCGGGCTTTAGTGTATTGAGTTTATCCAAACGATGGATGTACTTGAAATCCAGCAATTGCAAAAGGGCATCGTTTGTCATCATCACATTACCGTGTTCGTTGACCACAATAATGGCTACACCCAGCTTTTTCAGCGCATTTTCAAAAAAGAGGTATTCTTTCTCTTTATCGAGTTTGAGTTGTCTGAAAGCTTCTACCACCTGGTTAAAAGCTCTGAACAAGTCCTGAAAGGAGGCATCCTTATCGCGGGTGCTGAAATGAATGGTGGTATCGCCAAATCCAAATGACTGAATGAATTTGGCCAGTTCGCGATTGGTTTTCCGCACCGTATATATCAGTCGGCCAACCTGAAAAATATACAGACACCCAAGAAGATATAAAAGCATGAGAGGTTGTTCATATAGCCAGATCACCAAACCCATTAAAGGCGTGATGGCCAGTAAAACTGATTGAACAATAAGGCTGAGGGATGAGTGCTTAAAGGTCATATTTCTTTATTTTGTCGTATAAAGTAGAGCGGTTGATGCCCAGCTTCATGGCGGCTTTGCTCATGTTGCCCTTACAGTTGGCAATGGCTTTTTCTATAAGTAAGCGCTCGTGCTCATTCAGATTAAAGCAACCATCGTCCAATACTTTGGGTTGGTGGTTGTTTAAGAAAAGGTCTTCACTGCAGATGCTTGCTGAATCGCAAAGGATAACAGCCTTTTCGATGGTATGTTGCAACTCACGTATATTGCCTGGCCACGACTGTTCCTTAAGCGCTTCAATGGCATTGGCCGTCAGGCTTAATGAGCCCTTATTGTATTTATCAGCCTGTTTTTGAATGAAATAGTTGGCCAGTGGGCCAATATCTTCCTTCCGGTTGCGCAGGGCCGGCAGCTCAATGGCAATGGTGTTGATCCGGTATAGCAGGTCTTCCCTGAAGCTACCCTCGGCCACCATTTGCTGCAAAGGCATATTGGTAGCACATATCAGGCGAATATCTACCTTAATGGGGCGTGTGCCACCAACAGGTGTTATTTCTCTGTTTTGCAAGGCGGCTAATAGTTTGGCCTGCGCTGCCATCGACAGGTTGCCAATTTCGTCGAGAAACAGTGTGCCACCTGATGCCAGTTCGAAACGGCCGGTACGGTCTGTTTTAGCATCTGTAAAAGCACCTTTCAAATGGCCGAATAGCTCACTTTCAAACAGGTTTTCGTGGATAGCACCCAAGTCCACGGATACAAACATCTCATCTTTTCGGGCAGAAAGCTGATGGATGGTGCGTGCCATCACCTCTTTACCAGTCCCATTCTCGCCCAGAATAAGCAGGTTAACATCGGTTGGAGCCACTTTTTTAACCATGTGCATTATTTGTTGCATGGTGTCCGATTGCCCAATGAACATATCAGATTGTGTTTCGATGCACTCTTTCAGATGCTTGTGTTTCTTTTTCAGGCGGCTGATGTCACGTTTTGATTTTTGCAACTCAAACACTGAGCGAAGGGTAGATAGTATCTTGCGTTCGTCCCATGATTTCTCGATAAAATCGGCTGCACCCTTTTTAATGGCTTTAACGGCCAGCTCTACATCGCTATAGGCTGTTATCAGTACTACAGCCAGTTCCGGATCATGTTTATGCACTTCCTGCATCCAATATAAGCCCTCGTTGCCATTATTAATACCTGCCTTGAAATTCATATCAAGCATGATGATGTCGAAAACAGATTTTGTGAGATGCTCTTTAATCCGGTTAGGATTATGCTCGGTGACTACCGTTTTAAAATGTGGACTCAGGTAGAGCTTAAGGGCAACAAGCAGTTCTTTGTTGTCGTCAACGATGAGTATATTTCCTTCTTTGAGCATAGTTGTTTGTTTAGGTTTAGGATCGCTATCAATCCCCCCTTCACAAAGGGTGGATCGCTTTTTATCGGGCACATTGAATTAATTTCTTATTATAATGTGATTCAGACATTTTTGTAAGTTAATATTTTTCCCCCTTGGCGAAGGGGGTAGTGCTAATAATGAATTTTTGGTTGTTGGTTTTGGGGGATTGAGTATGAATTAGGTCAATCCCCCTGCTTATTTCATATTAATTATCTGTTTCATATTGGCCCCCTTCTCCAAGGGGGAAATTACTTTTTATCGGGCTTATTATTTCTACCCACAAAATACTTCTTTATTGTTGGAATATCATACATATGTGTTGGAAAATCCAACACAGGTCTTATTATCTGAAAATGTAAAGTATTGAAAAATAGGGATTAGTGTATGAGGCATGACTTTGGCATAAGGCAATAACAGCAGTCAAAGAATATTATAATGGATAAACAACTACAAAAGAAACCCTGGTGGAAAAAGCATTTGAAATGGCTTATTGGTGGCGGCATATTTATTTGCTGGAGCATTTATTTTATTGCATTTGCCGATCACCGAAGCCAGGTAAAGGTGGATGCTAATCGTGTTACTATTTCAACCGTTGAGCTTGATGATTTTCAGGATTATATTAGTGTAACGGCCACTGTTGAACCTATCAAAACCATTTTTCTGGATGCTATTGAGGGCGGACGAGTCGAAGGTATTCTGCTGGAGGAAGGCAGTATGGTGAAAGCCGGTGATGCCATAGCGCAGCTGAGTAATACCAACCTGATACTGGAGATTTCGAACAACGAAGCAAATGTGGCACGAGCCATTAATGAGCTGCGCACTGCCCGTTTGCAAATGGAGATGAATGCCATGGAGCTGCAGAATCAGATTGTACAGCTGGAAGGCGACTTATTTATTCAAAAGCGTAAATACGATAACTCAAAGGCCTTTTACAAGGAAGGCCTCATTGCAGAAGATGAATACCTGCGCGATAAAACCAGTTACGAGGCTTCATTGCGGCAAATGACTCTGCTCAAGGAAAGCTTTAAGCGCGATTCCATATATCGGGGTATTCAGATTCAGACACTGGAGCGTTCAGCCGAACGCATGGAGCAGAATCAGGGCATTATCCGTCAGCGGCTGGATAACCTTACCATTAAGGCACCGGTTACCGGGCAGCTGGCGGCACTCAACCTTGAAGAAGGACAGGTCATCAGTTACGGCACACGCATTGGTAAAGTCAATATACTGGATGAGTTTAAGCTAAAGGCCGAAGTAGATGAGCATTACATCTCACGAACGCGAAAAGGTCTAAAAGCCAGCTGTCAGTTTCCCAGTGGGACTATTGATGCTGAGGTGAGTAAAATATACGCCGAAGTAAAAGAGGGTAAGTTTACCGTTGACCTGGAGTTTGATAACAGCAATCGGCAGAACCTGCGTATTGGCCAGACCAGTCATGTAAAACTTGAACTGGGTAACTCATCTAAAGCGCTTCTGTTGCCACGTGGCAGCTTCTTTCAAAGCACAGGCGGGCAGTGGGTGTTTGTACTTAATAAGGATCGTACTACAGCTTATAAGCGTCAGGTGAGTATTGGCCGGCAGAACCCGCGTTACTTTGAGGTACTGGACGGATTGGAGGCCGGAGAAGAAGTAATTACATCGGGCTATGAGATATTTGGAGACAATGAAGTGGTGGTTTTAAACTAGAACAAAATGACAAACTATTTATTAAAAACGGCTTTTCGCCATATCATCCATCGCAAGTATTTCAGCTTGCTCAATATTGTTGGTTTTGCAATGGCTTTTGCCACATCGCTTATCATTTTCTTCTATGTTATTTTCGAATACAGTTTTGATAGCCACCATGAGAAGGCTGCAACAGTTTACCGTATTGAGTTTGGCGATCAGGTGATTTATAAAGGAACCACTGCGCAGCTGCTAAAAGATAAGATGCCTGAGATTAAAAATGCCACTACACTATCATCCTATGCGGGTCAGGTTATGGTGCATCCAACACAGCCTGATAATATATATGCAGGGCGTGTGTTTCAATCTGATTCGGCGCTGAGTAAAATGCTCACCTTTGATGTGCTCATTGGCGATTTAGATGCTGCATTTATTGATAAAAGTAAGATGGCCATCGCTTCTGATGCAGCCCTGCAGTTATTTGGTTCTACCAGTGTTATTGGCGAGAAGGTATTGGTTAACTACGGACGAGAGATGGAGATATGTGCTGTGTATAAATCGTTTCCCTCCAACAGTTCCTTCAGTCCGGCGGGTTTTATGAGCATCAAGCAAAATCAATCGCGTTTTGATAGGACAGAGAGCAGCTTTTTAACATTCGTGGAGCTTGATTCGCACCTGGTGACAGAGCGTCTGAAGCAGCGTATGGCAGAAATTCTCAATACTGAATTTGATGATGAGGTAACCATTCATCTACGAGCTCTGAAAGATGTGCATTTCGCAGAAAAAATAAACTACGAATATGCCAAAGTAACCAAGCGTTCGACGGTGGATCTATTCTTGTCCATTGCTTTTCTTATTCTGATTATTAGTGTGATTAACTATTATAATTTCAAGTGTGGCATTATGCCTACCCGTGAAAAGAACTTCTTTGTACAGGAGGTGAACGGGGCTAAATTGAAGCATATCAGGCTAACACTGTTGATTGAGGGACTTATTGTGTGCGCGATGGCAGCTGCTTTGGCCTACCTGCTGGTAGAGTTGTTTAACAGTTCACAATTATCGGATCTGGTACCTTATGACCTTAAAGAATTTGGGCTGGGACAAAGATTGCTGATGTTGTCTGCCATTAGTATTTCTGCTGCTGTTATATCGGTATTGCTGCCAACCGGCTTTAAATTTACCGATACACTGGTAGGTAAGTACCGTCAGTCCTCCACCAAATCGTTCATAAGCATGCGCGGTATACTGATGACATTCCAGTTTATTGCTTCACTGGTGTTGATAATCAGTTCGATTGTTATTTATCAGCAAAAGCAGTTTCTTCTCCATTACGATACGGGCATTGCCACTAATAACATACTCTCGTTTCCTTTGAGTGGTAAGATTAAGAAAAACCTGGATAGTTTTACTTCGGAGTTAAAGAAATCAGCACATATTACTGATGTCACTTATGCTGCCCATGGACCATCCAATACCATGATGGGATGGGGAAGAACCATTGATGGAGAGTCGGTATCGTTTTATGTGTGGCCGGTGGCCGAGAATTTCCTGAGCTTTTTTGATGTGAAGGTGCTTAAAGGCCGTGATTACTCGAATAAAACAATGGATGACAATACATTTATCTTCAACCAGACGGCCATTGATAAATTCAACTGGGAACAGAAGTTGAATAAGAAGTTTCCTACTTTTAGCGGAGAAGCTGATATGATAGGTATCTGTGAGAACTTTAATTATGCTTCTTTGCATCATACAGTTGATCCGATGTGTTTCTGGCTCAATCGAGGTCGGTGCAACATGGCGTTTGTTAAGTTCTCAGGAAACCTGCCACTTGTTTTAGATCATGTTGAGAATTGTTTCAAGGATGTATCACCTAATCAGATGTTCGACTATGGTTTTGTGGATGACACCTACCAGGCTTACTATAAGAGTGAGATGAACCTGTTTAAGCTCATCAGCTTTTTCAGCTTCATAGCCCTCTTAATTACAGCTATCGGTATTACAGGGCTGGTCACCATTATTACCCAGCGTCATATAAAAGAGATAGGGATTCGTAAGGCTAATGGGGCACGTATATATGATATTATTAAACTACTCAACAGGAAGATTACCTATACCATTATCATCGCTTTTGTGATTTCGGTGCCCCTTGTATGGTATTTGATGGAGCTGTGGATGAATAACTTTATTGTGCATACAGCTATTCAATGGTATTACTTTTTGCTGGGCGGAATGGGAGTGTGGCTATTGGCTTCCCTGGTAACCTTGCGTCAAACATGGAAAGCAGCCAGCCAAAACCCCATAGAAGCACTAAGGTATGAGTAAAGCAGCCAATAGCTGATAGCTATTTACAATACAATCAAATTAACTTATCACCGTGCGCTAAAAACAAAGCACTTAAAAACTAAACATATGCTAAGAACGAACAATCTCCAAAAGGTTTTCAGGACTGAGGAAGTGGAAACCACCGCTTTGAATAATGTAAATATCCATGTGCAAAAGGGCGAGTTTGTGGCCATTATGGGACCTTCGGGTTGTGGCAAGTCAACATTGCTTAATATCATTGGCTTACTGGATAATCCTACCGATGGTGAATTGTATTTTGATGGTCAGGAAATTGCTGCCTTTAAAGAGCGTCAGCGCACCAACCTGCGAAAAGGCAATATTGGATTTGTATTTCAGAGCTTTAACCTGATTGATGAGCTCAATGTATATGAAAATATTGAAATGCCATTGGTTTATCTGAAGCTATCGGCCCGAGAGCGACGCGAGCGCGTACAAAAAGTGATGGAGCGCATGCAGATAGCTCATCGTGCCAAACATTTTCCGCAGCAACTATCAGGTGGACAGCAGCAGCGTGTAGCCATAGCCCGTGCCGTAGTTGCCAGTCCAAAGTTAATTCTGGCCGATGAGCCTACCGGTAATCTCGACTCACGTAATGGCGCCGAAGTAATGAACCTGTTGCGTCAGCTTAATGAAGAAGGTACCACCATTGTGATGGTGACGCACTCGGCCGAGCATGCTGAATATGCGCACCGCACTATCAACCTGTTCGATGGGCACGTAGTAACGGAGCAGATACATCAGAACAAGAGTTTTGAGGCAGTTGAGTTGTAAATGAATGCAGCTTATAATGCTTCAATACATTACCAGTGCTTTTACTGAAAAGTAATTTTTTGAATAAGCAACAACACAAACCATCCTAAAAGTGTTGGCCCTGGTCATTGCCTTAGCTACAGTGTCTGTGCAGTCGTGGAAAGCAGCCAGTCGTAATCCGCTGGAGGCACTGCGATATGAATAGATACAGAACGAATTAAACCAATATAATATGCTCTACCATTATTTATTAATCGCCTGGCGTAACCTGAAACGTAAAAAGACGCTTTCTTTTATTCAGGTGGTATGCTTATCTATTGGGCTGGCTGCTTTCTTCTTAGTAGCACGGTATGTGCAGTATGAACAAGACTTCGATAAGTTTAATGCCAATTATGAGCATATCTATCGGGCACAAACATACAAAGTAGGAGATAAAACAGATGACTGGTATCAGATACCAGTGCCTGTGGCCCAATACCTGAAAGAGCATGTGCCGGAAGTAGATGATGCTTTTGTTATTCGTCAGATTTGGTTTGAGTTTTTATCGCCCGATAAAGGAACTGTATACAAGGAGTTTAAAGGTTATAAGGCACCGTCAGCCATATTTGAAATGTTTTCCTTTGAGCTTCGCCAGGGCAACCGTCATACGGTGCTGGATGCCCCCAATGCCATTGTGATTAGTGAGTCGATGGCTGAGCGTTATTTTCCTGGTGAGAATGCAATGGGTAAAATTATTTATGATGGACAAAAGGAAGAGTTAGTTGTCAGCGGCATTATGAAGGATGTACCTGAGCAATCACACCTCGCTGTGGACTACTTCAGGTCCAGTGCTACCTTATTAAAAAATTATGCCGATAACTGGTACAATAATTCCTTTTCGGTATATGTGCAATTAAAGCCCAATACTTCGGTGGATGATATCAATCGGAAGATTGATGAGGTGATTCACAAGCATGATCCAGATGCCCGGCGCGTATTATACCTCAATCCCTTAAGTACTTTGCACCTCAAGGAGAATCCACGCGATGATCGGGGAGCGGTGGTTTACATCTTCTCGGTGATGGGCCTGATGATCTTACTGCTGGCCTGTGTTAGTTTTATGAATCTGACCACGGCATTTTCTTCACTGCGACAGGTAGAAATCGGGGTTCGAAAAAGCATTGGCAGCAGCCGCAAAAGTATCGCCATTCAGTTTTTAAGCGAAACCTTGTTTATAGCCATAGTGGCTTTTGTGTTGGCTGTGTTCCTGGCTCATATGCTTTTACCTGTATTCAATAACGTGGTTAACCGCCACATCGAACTGAACTTGTTTGCTGACTATCGTTTTACTCTTTTTCTACTTGGAGTGGTGCTCCTCACAGGATTGCTGTCAGGGGCTTACCCGGCATTTGTAGTGTCTAACTATCGACCGGTGGTGGTGCTCAAACGCAGTAACCTGGTAAAACAGAATCGTTTCAGTGCGTTGCAAGCCATGGTATATTTTCAGTTTATTCTTTCGGTGGTACTCATAACGGTTAGCTTGTGGACCTATCGTCAGGTGAATTTTCTGATCAATAAAGATTTAGGATTTCAAAAGGAGCACCTGCTTCATTGCACGCTGCCGGCACAAGAGAGCCGTATTTCCCACGATGCCCTGCGTGATGAAATACTGGCGCATCCTGGTATTGAGAATATGAGCATGTCCATTAATTCACCATTGCATGCCAACTGGGGCTGCCAGATCATTCCCGAAGGCTGGTCAAGTGAAAACTCTGTGTTTTCAAGGTGGAATGCTGCCTGCTCCAATTTTATTAATACCATGGGCATGCAACTTGTCGAAGGGCGTAACTTTTCAGATGATCTGGCCAGTGATGAACAGGCATGCCTGATAAATGAAACGGCTGCACGTGCATTTGGCTGGCAACAGCCTATTGGGAAACAACTCGAAAAGGAAGGTACTTATAAAGTGGTGGGTGTCATTAAGGATTTTAACATTGAAGATGTTCATAATCCGGTTAATCCATACGTGCTATTATTCATTGACAGAGATTTATCGCAGGCCCTGGATTTAACCTTTAAGGTGCATCCGCAGACAACAGCAAGCAGCCTGCAACATATTAACCAGGTAATGAATAAGCACTTTACTGACGTTTTGTTCGAAGTCAACTCCTACGATACCAATCTGCCGCGTGAAGAGCTGAAAATTTGGAATAACGCAAAAAATACCGTCCTGTTTTTTACAGTTATGGCGGTGGTTATTGCGGCAATGGGACTGTTTGGTTTGATATACTATGCGGCACAAAGGCGGGTTAAAGAGATTGGTGTTAGAAAAGTACAAGGAGCCAGGGCCTATCAGATTTTTCCGCTCATAACCAAAAAATACCTGTTGATGGCCGTGACGGCTAACATAGTGGTCTATCCAGTGGCGATGTTCCTTAAGGATACGATGCCCGGCCAGTTTAAATATCAGTTTACAATACTCGATGCCGGTATAATACTGTTGTTATCCATTCTTATCACTCTGATATCAAGTGGGTACCAGGTCATCAAAGCGAGTAGCCTTAATCCGGTTGAGGCCCTACGCTATGAATAAGAAGAATGAACGTTTGAAAACAAAATAACTATGCAACACGCAATTAAACTTGCTCTTCGCAAGCTATTTGTAAAAGGACAATATACATTTACACGCACCATCTCACTGGCTGTCGGACTGGCTTTTGGGATGCTAATACTATCCGAAGTTTTTTATTACTATAGCTACGATGGGTTTTACCCCGATGCAGATCGTATTTACACGGTGCAGTCCAGTTTTAAGCGCGATAAGGAAGCGGGTGAATTTGAGAACTATTCGAAAGTAAGCGGGGCCATAGCTCCCGGTATCAAAGCCGAAGTGCCGGGCGTGGAGGCGGCTACACGGCTTAATTCAATAGGTACACATCTAGTATATGATCAGCTTAAAAGAGGCTACAAGGCCGAGGTGGTACTGGCCGACGAACATTGGGGCGATGTTGTACCCCGACCAATGATAAGTGGTCATCCAGCTAAAATATTAGCAAGTCCGATGGCCTGCATGGTATCCAGCGAATTGGCTGAAGCTATGGGGGGCGACGTAATAGGCCAGGTGATTGAGCTAAAACGCTACCCGGGCAAACAACTGACTATTCAGGGCGTATTCGAAGCCTTGCCCGAAAACACGAACTATAACTATGATATTCTGGTTTCGATGGTTTCCATCACCGAGTTTTTCTCATGGGACGGTTCAACCAATTGGTTAGGTAACGATCGTTACATGGCCTACGTCAAGCTGCAGCCTGGCATTAACCCCAATGATTTAGCTCCGGCCTTGCGAAAAATGCAGCAAAAACACCAGGATATAGAGCGGCTGGAGGAAGAGCAGGGTGGTTTGGTACTCAAATACGTTCTAAAACCAATTAAGTGTATCTATAAAAACAACCATAAAGACATGCTGGTGATACTCAGTACCATTGCATTGGCTGTGCTGTTTGTGTCTTTGATGAACTATTTTCTGCTGACCCTTAGTATATTGGTTAACCGGGCTAAGTCATCAGCCATTTATAAAACCTGCGGAGCGCAGGTGAATAATATCCGACAATTAATTTTTGTGGAGTCGCTCACCCTTTTTGTTCTGGCCTTGACCTTGGCGTCTCTGCTGCTTTGGGTATTTAAACCCTTCGCCGAAGCGCAGCTTGGACATAGCCTGACTGCATCTGTTAATCCAGGCGTATTATGGCCTTTAATGGGCGTTTTGGCCATATGGTTAGTCTTGATGAGTTACTTACCAGCCCGTTACTTTTCACGCATCCCGGTTGCCACAGCTTTTCGTAGTTACCGGCAAAAGAAAAATAACTGGAAACTGGGGCTACTGGCCCTGCAATTGGTGGGTGCCTCATTTATTTTAACGCTCATGGTGATAGTCACCTTGCAGTACGAGCAAATGCGCAAGGCCGATCACGGTTATGATACTGAAGGTATTTATTATGGTGCTACCACTGCTATGAACGGGAGTCAGGTACAGATGATTATTAATGAATTAAATGCCATGGCTGAGGTTGAGCAGGTGTCATTGGGCTATTCTGTGCCCATACGCTATGCTTCGGGTAACAATGTGCTTTCGCCCGGCGGGCATCGTGAGCTGTTTAATGTGGCCGATTTTTACGAGGTTGATGAGCACTATTTTTCAATGTTGGGCATACCCATCATCCAGGGACATTCTTTTGCCAATGAAATGGCATCGACCAATAATGTGATGATTAGTCAGAAAGCGGCTGATTTGCTGGAAGTGTATAATAACTGGACGGATGGTGTTACAGGTAAGCCGCTCACCATTACTGAACATGGCGCAACTACCATCCAGGGTATCTATCCTGATTTTGTTATCGGTCCGCTTTCGAGACCCGATGATCGACCTTCTGTTTTCTTTTACAAGCCTCAGCATTTGTTTATCCAGGAGAAGAATGAACATCCGTTTATGTCAATGACTATACTTGTGAAAGTACACAGCACCACGCAGGCTGGTATGAAGGATAAAATAGCTGCCGTATTTAATAAAGTATTACCGCAGAAAGATGCTGAAGTAAAGAGCCTGGCGGAAGAACAACTAATTAGCTATGCTGATGAGAAAGGCTTCCGCAATGCCATGCTGGCCGGAAATTTTGTGATTCTTCTGATAACGATCATCGGCCTGATTGGGTATACTACAAATGAAGCAACCCGCCGACAGAAAGAGCTGGCTATTCGACGCATCAATGGCGCTAAAATGTCAAATCTGGTGCAGTATTTTGTTATGGAGCTTCAATACATGGCTATTCCGGCAGTAATGTTTGGTTTAGTTGGTGCCTGGTACACTGCCAGTAAATGGATGCAGAATTTTGCCTATAAGATACCCTTGAACTGGATGCTGTTTTTAATGTGCAGTTTCATTATACTTTTGACAGTTGCCGCCGTGGCGGTGGTCAATTATCTGCGTATTGGCAATCGCAACCCGGTTGAGGCCTTGCGTTACGAATAAGCATGAATCTGGTAAATATGTTAATGATTAGTGCGCTAACAAATTGAGCTAGTATTTCAATCACAAGTTGCAACAGTAATATGCTTTCTGTGCATTGAAGAAGGGGGATTGTGGTCAAACAATGGCACTGTTCAAGGTGTGTTGATATAATTTCTTCTTAAATTAAAAATTTATTGGGTATATTATTATCTTCAATGCTTGTTAACTATTAATTGTAATATCTACAAGTATGAAATGTATTAGCACACTGGTCCTTATCTTTTGTTTTGGGTTGGCAGGTAACCTTTCTGCACAATCAAAAACCGAAACACTGACTGAGTTTCTTGATGGTATCATCAGTTTTGAAAATGCCACTATTAATGAGGGCACACCAATTGCCGATATCAAAATGCTGGCTGCCGAACAAACCGCACTGACAAAAGATTTAACCAAAGAATCGGTTAAAGAAATCCTTGAAACAGCCAAAGACTATCATTTTTGCGTTATCACAGTTGGGGTGCATACCATCGCACGCATTACCGATTTGGAATATACCCAGATGAGTGGTTCCTGGGCGACGGCCATGCCTATGGGGGAAGGCTATGTTCAGAAAAGCGGATTGACTTTAAAGAATGATTATCTTAACAATATCATTGGTATTCCTAATAGCCAGGAACGAAAAGTTTACTTCTTCAATAAGAAATAGCCCAATGCTCACATACTAATAAAGGCAGACTGATACAGGTCTGCTTTTGTTGTTTTAATCCAGATGTATCATTGGAGTATTGTTATAAAGATGTTTGAATATGAAGCAGCAAGACCATTGATATCTATGGGTTTAACCTTCCCAATGAATCAATAAATACAGCTCATCACTTAAAGGTAAATACCCCTGATCGTAGCACAGATGGTAGGTGGCGCCTTTTTGGGTGGTGTAGGTGCCAGTAAAGTAGTTGAAGTCAAAACCTTCCTGTAGCAACTTGGTGCGTTTAATCTTTGTTTTACCCAATTGGTTGAAAGCCTGAAGAATGCTGTAATTCTTCTTAAGGGTGCGATTAACTTTTTGAACTAAGGCATTTTCAGTACTGTATCTTCGATTATTGAAACTGTTTCGGCATTGGTCGGAGCAGAATTTCTTGTCAACTCTGCCAATTATCGGGTCGTTGCAAACCGGGCATAAACGTTTTTCAGACATGTGATTTGGTTTTGTAAGTATCAGGTAAGTAAATATATAAACGTTTTTAAATGATTGCAAACGGTTTTAAACGAAAGCTAAACAACTCTAAATACTTAATAACCAAATAAAGCTTGCGCGGCGTTGCACCTTTGTTTCATCAATTTATTATTCATTTAAAATTATGAGTCATGGCAAATATAAGGAACAGAGTACAGTTAGTTGGCAACCTGGGTATGAATCCGGAGATCAAAGCATTTGATAATGGACGCAAGCTGGCAAAATTTACATTGGCCACCAATGAAAGTTTTAATGGCGTGAACGGGCAGGAGAAGACAGAAACACAATGGCACAATGTTGTGGCTTGGGGCAAACAAGCTGAAATAGCTCAAAAGTATTTGCAAAAAGGAAATGAGGTGGCCATTGAAGGGCGCTTAACCTATCGTCAATACGAAGATAAAAACAAGCAAACAAGGTATATTACCGAGGTGGTATTAAGTAGCTACGTGGTTTTCCCGGGTTTAAAGAAGTAAGTGATGATGGCAAATTAGTTATTGGGCAAAAAGCTGCAGAGATTTTTCTGTATAAGAAGATTCTGTAAACAGTCAAATAAAGGAAAGCCGTCAGGATCATAAATAAACATGGTCCCGACGGCTTTTTATTTTACTCTGATTATTATTTAATCGATACCTCCACTTTGTAATTACAACTCTTCAGCTGTTCGGGCAAGTTGCGCAAATCCGCTGTAGCTACACTAATACTGGTCGAGTCCACCCCTTTTTCCTGCAGCAGATAGTAGCTCAGCTGCTCGTTGCGGTTAATCAGTAGCTTTGTAAAGGCGTCTTGTAACTCATCCTCACCAATCAGCTGTCGGCAGCTGGCTGATAGAGGCTGGCCTACCGAACCTTCTACTGTTTTGCTGATGTAGTCAAGGAAATCAGGGTCGTCATTGGCTAATGCAGCCAGTCTTTCATTGTATGCCGCAATCTGCTTTTCATTGTTGGTTGGCATTATTTCGGTCAGCATGCGTTTTTTGGCCATGGCGACAGCCAATGCACTTTTCTCCGTTTCCGGATCGGTCTGTTGCATAAAGCTGAAGTTAAGCTGTGGTTTTTTCGTCAGAATGCTAGCAATCTTATCAAGCGTTTGTTTCTGCTCCATTGACAATGAATCCTGTGCATATGGCATGGGAATATTTTCCAGCTCTTCGGGGCGTGTACCAACCAGATTGCCCAGTGCATTAAATGGCGAAGCTGCGGCTTTAATGATAAGGTTGGAGATAGCCTTCCAGATAAGCTTGCCAACGCTGAAATTAGGATCTGAAGGATTTCCTTCAACCGGCATGTGAATGCTGATGACATCTTGTGGATCTTTCATCAGGTAAAGGCCTAACTTCACCGGGGCTTTCACTTGTGGTTCGTTTTGAGTTTTATCACCAATCTCCAACTCATTAATCACAATGTCATTGTTATTCATCATGTGGGTTGGCGTCATGCTGATGCTCAGGTCGTAGTTGAAGTCACCCTGTGTAATTGGTCGGGCAATGTGGTACTCTGAATAGGGAGAGAAGCTCAGTAGTTGTAGTTTCTCCATTTTGGCCTCCAAATCAAACACCTCAGGATGCAGTATGTTAATAGTCGAATGCCCTTCCATCTTGCCCTGATCGTTCAGGTTAACGCTGAAATTAACCGGCACCTGCTCGGCATTATTGGTGATGCCGTTGAGCTCCACATTAATATTTTTCAGGTCGTATAAGAATGGACGATACAGCGTATGATCGGTAAAAACAACCGTGCCATTGTCGATATTCACGTTATCTACCCGATAGCTTAGAGAGGATGCAGTTTCAGTGGTATCAGCAGTCGCATCGGCCTCCTGACTAATACTGTCTGCTGGCATCACCGGCAATAACATGCGCTCAATGTTGGTCATATCTTTGTAAAGGCTGGCTGTGAGGGTTGGTCTTACAACAGACAGGTGAGAAAAGTGATAGTTTTCATTACCAACATCGATGTTTTCTAATCCAACGCTGAATTGGTCAAGCCTGAACACGTCTTTGTTTTCCAAATCCCAAATGCGGAATGAATCTACACTGGCTTCACCTTTTACCACTATTTGGCTGGTTTCAACCATGTGACCTGTAATATGCAGTTTGGTATTCACATAACCCTCAATGCCGCCTGCATCAATTACATCCTCCACATAGCTTGAGATATTATCAAGGCCTAGCTTACTCACTTCAAAATCAACCCTGTATTCATTTTTTAGTTGGTCCACATGGGCATCAACAAACACCTTGCCGCGCTCACCAAATTCAAATTCAATACCCACATCCGACGATTCGCTGTCCCAGGCAATAAGTGGCAGTTCAAGAGTGATGTCTTCCAGCTTTAGCTCGTTATCAACTGTTTGGTCAAGGAAGTTGAAATGACCGTGAGCCAGTTGAATATTATGGATGGCAAAACGCAAAGGCTTCGAAGGCACTGTATCGGTCGCTACCTCCTGACTTGCCGAATCGGCGGGCGGGATTAAGTCATCAAAATTAAAGCCTTTATCGGTACGTGTGACATGGATGTATAAACTATCTAGTGTAATAGTCGAAAAAGAATACTCGTTACCGAATAAGCGGGTGGGATCAAAATTCACATACAACTCTCTGAAGCCTGCAAAGGTGTCTGTTTGGTTGGCTTCATAAACGGCTAGTTCCGATGCACGCACGGCGACCTTGAAATAGTTGATGCTTAAATCAGTAAGATGCACTTTACGTCCAATCAGTTCCTCACTGTTCTTGTTAATATAGTTTTTAACAAAGGTGGAAAGAAAGAAAAGCAGCAGGAAGATAATGAGTGCCAATGAGGAGAGCACATAATACCTTTTTTTGATCTGTTTCATTTTTAGTGGTTAAGCAGATTAGTAAATCAGTTTTACGATTGTAAAACGGTAATAGTGTAAAGGTATAACAAAACAAATTAGTTTTTGATTACCAGTTCCAAATTTAAAGGCATGGGCGGGAGATAGCTTACCTAACAAGGCTGATGAGTCATCTATGGGAGCATGAGATATTGAAACCAACTCTCATGCGGGCACATTGCTCTGTAGAGCCAACAATAACTATCCTGATACATAAACGCCGCCTTATTAGTTGAATAATAAAGCGGCGTTACTATTGTATTATCTACAGTTCTGTCTTTAGCAGATGAGGTCGTTCATGATAGAGCTTAACGATTAGCTCGCCAAACAGAGTATTGGCCCAGGCGAACCAGTCGCGGGTATACTTTGATGCATCATCTTTATGAAAACTCTCGTGCATAAAACCGGTGCCGGCATGGGTAGCTTTAAGCATCTTTAAACAATGGAGTATCTCTTTGTCATCAGTGCTGGTCATGGCCCTGAGGATAATTCCCATAGGCCAGATATTAACTTGTCCGGTGTGCGGGCTGGCTTGTCCTTCTGCCGCTTTGCCCGTTAAATAGTAGGGATTATTATCACTTAGTAAAAAGGCCCTGGTACGCTTATACAAGGCGTCATCGGGCTGATGTGCACCCAGGTAGGCCAGTGACATGAGTGATGGCACGTTCGCATCATCCATAAATACACGGTTGCCAAAACCATCGACCTCATAGGCATAAATTTCACCAAAATCCAGATGCTCCACAATGGCATATTGCCTGATAGCTGCATCTACTTCATCGGCCAGAGCAGTACATTCTTTGGCGAGTTGTGTTTCACCGGTAATGCTTTCATGAATATTGGCCATTTGTCGTAAACTAACTACCGCAAACACGTTGGATGGAATCAGGTAGGGGTAAAGCGTGGCATCGTCTGATGGACGGAACATAGAGCAAATAAGTCCGACGGGCTTCACCGGTCGACCTAATCCCCAGTGAACCGGACTGTCAAACATTTGCCCTGTCTCACGATTAAAGGTATAAGGGGTGGTGCCATCTTTACGCTGCTCGGCTTTAAATGTTTGCACAATAAGGCGTGAAGCCTCTTGCCAATCGTCGTCAAAAACGCTGCTGTCACCAGTAATGCTGTAATATTCATTGGCCAACCTCACCGCATAGCATAACGAGTCAATCTCCCATTTGCGTTCATGTATGCCAGGGAGCATTTGGGTGCGGTCACTCTGCCATTTCGATACTTTGGTCACATCTTTATAAAAAGCATTGGCATATGGGTCGAGTATGATGCATTTGGTTTGTCGCTTAACCAGACCTTTAATCACTTCTCTGAGATCCTTATCTTTTTTAATAAGTGGCATATAGGGCCACACCTGAGCGGTACTGTCGCGCAGCCACATGGCATCAATATCGCCGGTAATCACAAAGGTATCCGGTTGCCCATCAATGTATTCAAAGTCAACCGTTGTGTCCAGTGTGTTGGGGAAGCAGTTCTCGAACAGCCAGGCCAGTTCATTGTCGGCCATGGAGCTCTTTACTTTATTAATCAGTTTCTCAACTTCTTTACTGCTGAAGCAGCGCTTGCCCTCAGCAGGGCGCATTGACTTTAAATCAACAGTTGATTGGTTTTGAGCACGGAGCAATGGTGATGCTAATAAAGTACCACCAATGACCATGCCCGATTGCTTTATAAAGGTTCTACGTTTCATATGCCTGTGTTTGTTTTTTTCTCGCGTCTATTGTCTGATAGTCTATTTTTCACTGGTCATAAAAAACTCAAGCTGGCCGCCTGTCAATAGCTGATCGTGGGTGAAGAATGGTTTATCCAGTACTTTTCCATTCAAAACAACCTTTTCCACATACATATTTTCTGGTGAGTTATTATGGGCGATAATTTCAAGTGTACCTTGGGGCAGGTTGATGATTGCTTTGTCTACCATGGGGCGACCGGTTGTGTAGGTAGCATCGCCCGGGCATATCTGGTAAAAGCCCAAAGCACTCATAACATACCAGGCCGACATTTGACCACAATCTTCGTTGCCGATGATACCAGCTGGTTCAGGCAGATAGAATTCGCGCATAATCTGGTCGAGGCGTTCATTGGCTTTATAAGGCGCATTGGTCCAATTGTAAAGGTAGGCCATGTGATGGCTTGGCTCGTTACCATGGGCATACTGACCGATTAATCCGGTAATATCAGCGGAAGCGTGCTCGCCTTCAATACCCGAATCAGTGGTGAATAAGGTGTCCATCATGGCCTCAAAACGGTCGACTGAGCCGTACAGCTCAATCAGCTGCTCATTGGCGTGTGGCGTAAAAAAGCTCCACTGCCAGGCATTACCTTCGACGTAGTCACTTTTTTCGTGACTCGAATAGCGGGGACGGAAGGGCGTTACCCATGAACCATCGTAGTTACGACCACGCATCAATCCTGTTGTTGGGTCGAAATAATGACGGAAATATTCGCTTTTAGCCATGAATTCACTAGCTGTTTTAGTTTCATCGGCAGCTTTGGCAATTTGGCCAACACACCAGTCGTAATAGGCCATTTCCAATCCGTATGATACGGCCTCAGCAACTGAATCGCTCGGTACCCAGCCCAATGTCTCCTTAAAATAGATGTGTTTCGGCATCACGGCTGCTTCCCGGGTGCCTTTGAAACGCTCCACAATGTCAGGTCGCCAGGTAGCAGATTGCACAGAGGCTTCGAGCCACTCACTTAAGTCATCAGGACCTAAGCCTTTGGCTGCAGCATCGGCCAATACCGACACCGCCGGATAACCCACCATGGTACCTGTGTAATTGCTTACTAAAGGCCATTTGGGCAGTATGCCGCCTTCCTTGTATTTCTGAACCAATGCTTCGGCCCAGATGCTGGCTTTATCTGGTTGAATAATGGTCATCAAGGGGTGAAAGGCTCGGAAGGTATCCCATAGTGAGAATACCGTGTAATTGACATGTCCTTCAGCCGCCTGATGAATCTGTTTGTCCATACCGCGGTAGCGGCCGTCTACATCCTGCCATATAAAAGGAGCCATCATGCTATGGTACATGGCTGTGTAGAAATTAGTTTTTACTGCTGCATCGTTGGTCTCAATGTGTATCTGCTCCAATTGCTTTTGCCATTCAGACTGTGCCTTAGCCAATGTTTGTTCAAAGTTCCAGCCAGGCAGCTCGGCCTGCATATTTTTGTGGGCGCCAGACGGGTCCACTGCTGAAATGGCCACCTTGACCAGCAAAGGTTTATCACTCTCGTTAAACGTCAGGTAGATCTGCGCATCATTGGCATTTACTTTTGTCAGGTCTTTTTCTTCACCATCTACCATAATGCGTTTTTGTATAAAAGGCTCCGAGAATTCAATGCGGTAGGCCACCAGGTGGTCATGTGCCCAACCGGTTGACAGCTGAATCCCTTCAATGGTTTGTTCATCCAAAATGTTGCATTCGTTGCCCGTTATGGCGTTGCCCCAGTTAGCCTGAAGCACGTGCGCCAGGTTCAGCATCACATTACGATCATGAGTGTTTCCATAGGTGTACTTATGCATACCTACGCGTAAGGTGGTGGTTAATTCAACGTCGATATTAAAGTTATCGAGGTGAACAGAATAGTGTCCTGGTGCAGCGTTTTCTTTTTCCTTACTAAATGTTGCTGCCGGAATTGATTCAGTGGTGTTGGAATATGGAAGCAGGCCAACATCACCCAGGTCGCCAATACCGGTGCCGCTTAGGTGGGTATGGCTAAAGGCGTAGATCTTTGTGTCATCGTAATGGTACCCGCTACTGGCTTCCCAGCCATCCAAATGGGTATCGGGGCTTAACTGCACCATACCAAAAGGCAGTGTGGCCCCCGGAAAGGTGTGTCCATGAAAGCCTGTGCCAATAAATGGATCAACGTACTCCAATATATTGTCAGCCACCTTTTCTTGAGGTTGGCAGGCGGAAAGAGCCAGTGCCATTACCAATGTGATTATTCCTAAAAATCTGTTGTTCATATGTTTGTTTTATTTGATTTCAAAACTGTTTTTAAGTCTTATGTCAGTCGATGAGGAGCCGATGGCCAATTGAAAACGTCCGACTTCGATAACGCACTCCATATGTTGATTGAGGAGGCTCAAGTGATCCGGTTTAATGGTGAAGCTAACTTGCTTCTTTTCGCCAGGTGTCAGGTGCACGCGCTCAAATCCTCTCAGTTGCCATTCGTAGGTTATGATAGAGCTGTACTCGTCTTTGATGTATAGCTGTGGCACCTCGTCACCTGCATAGTCGCCGGTGTTGGTGATGTCAAATGTAATGGTCAGATCTCCCGTACTTGTTGTCAGCTGGTTGTTGATGTTTAGATTATCATACTCAAAATTGGTATAAGAAAGTCCATAGCCAAATGGATAGAGCGGCTCAACAAGGCGGCTTTCACCGGTGCCGTGAGGACCTTCCTTGGCTTGTCCTGCCTGGGAGTATGGTTTAAACGGGAAGTTAAGCGGTATTTGTCCGACGGTGGCCGGCCAGGTGGTGGATAACTTCCCGCCGGGCGAGAATTCTCCAAATAAAGCCTCGGCAATGGCTTGTCCTCCAAATTCACCTGGGAACCAGGCAGCAATAATGGCATCAGCAACCTGATGCGCATAGTTAACCGATAAAGGGCGCCCATGAATAAGCACTACAATTATAGGTTTACCTGTGGACCTCAAAGCTTTTAGTAAGTCTTTTTGTCTGCCGGGTAAATCCAGTGAGGTGCGACTCAGGTTTTCACCAACCATACTCTCGTCTTCGCCCAAAAATGCAATAATTACATCCGAAAGTTTGGCTTTGTCAACCGCTTCCTTGATGTGTTTTTGTTCATCTGGATTAATGTCGTATGGTATGATTTCGGAGTGTGGCCAGTTGCTGTCTTTTAGCTCGCAACCCAAGGCATAATCCGCCTTAACATCCTCAGGCAGATAACTGAGAATGCCTTCCATAGGAGAAACTACATCAACTCCCAAAGCACCATATCGACTGATAGAACTCTTCTTTGCTTTGGCATTAGGCCCTACAATCAGTATGTTTTGTAATTGGGAAGTTTTTAGAGGTAAAGCTCCGTTATTCTTAAGCAGAACCAATGATTCGCGCGAAGCTTGTTTGGATAGCTCCAGGTGAGCTGGTGTTCGAACGGCAGAATTAGCAGTTTGCTCATCTCTGTATGGCTGATCAAAAAGTCCTTCTTTAAACTTGACGTATAAAATATCTTTCACCCGCTCATCGATAACTGCCGTTGAAAGGGTGCCCTCATTGATCAGTTCGCGCAACGGATATACAAAATTCGCGGGATGGTTAAAGGTGGTGCGCACATTTAAACCGGCTTCCACCGTTTGTCGCACAGCCTCTTTGTAGTCTTCAGCCACGCGGTGCTTGGAGTAAACCCAGGCCACGGCATCACTGTCAGACACTACATAGCCTTTGAAGCCGTAGGTGTGTCTTAATAAATCGTATAAAAAATAACGATTGGCACTCACCGGGATCCCGTCGTAATCATTGTACGAACTCATGATGCCAAGTGCGTCCGCTTCCATTATGGTTCTTTTAAAGGGATAGAGGTATAGCAGATGCATTTCACGAGGCGCAATGTGTGGATCAAGCCTCACATGTCCGTCACGGCCACCTTTGGGTGCCGAGTATACGGCAAAATGCTTCAGGGTATTGGCCATGCCATACCACTGAATACCTTTACTTACCTGAATGCCCAGCTCGGCCACAAGAAAGGGGTCTTCCCCGAAGCACTCAACGATGCGGCCCCAACGCTGATCGCGTGCCACATCTAACACTGGCGAATAGATGTTATTATAGCCAAGAGCCCGCCCTTCGGATCCAATGCACAAACCTACCTGATGTAGTAATTCTTTATTCCAGGTGCAGCCCATGCCAATTTGGGCCGGAAATGCAGTGGCTTTATAATGATTCAAGCCACGTATGCCTTCATTGGTGAATTCAACGGGTATACCCAGTCGTGTTTCTTCCACAAAGAACTTTTGAATCTGGTTAAGTGCCCATACATGTTTATCATATGGGTATTTGAATTGGGCATCTTTAAAAACACCATTTGATGCTTCGTCGATATTGCCTAAGCCATCTTTCCAAAGCTCTTGCTGCCAGTCTTTGGTAGGTAGCTCATCTTTGGCCACGCGACCATAGCCATAAAGCGTCACCATCTGGCAGGTTTTTTCTTCTAAGGTCATCTGCGACAGCAAATCATTGATGCGCTTATCTATGGGTGCCTTCGGATCTTCATAGATATCCTTAATGCCGTTTTTATTGAAATCGATCCAGTCTTTTTTATAGATAATTTCCTGGGCAAGCAGGCAGTTAACTAAAAAATGAAAGCATAGTATAAGCGCAAATTTTACTGGCAACATATCGAATAAAGCTTTGAAATACAACCATCAGGAAAAGTAAAAATAAGCATCCATCTTTATTTAAACCACATGTACCTTATTGATATATAGCTGGCAAAATTAGCTCCGTGTGTTGGTAGTGTTCAGTATATCAATTGCATATGTGGCTAACTCTATTGAAATTGTAATTCATTATCTGAACATTTGTAACACACTTTTGATAGCCTGTTAACAAACTTTTAACAGCATGAATCTGAACCAATAATAGCAGATGATGTTTCTATTAAAAGTCGACAATAACTATTAAAAAATAAACACCATGAAAAGATCATCATTATTAATTGCTGGCCTGTGCCTGTTTTTTACCTGGGCTGTTGCGCAAGAAAGACAAGTTGATGTTAAGCTGAGTAAGATTACCTGGACAGGAAAAAAAGTAACCGGTGAGCATATGGGTAATATTCAATTCAAATCAGGCACATTGCAGATGAAAGACAAGGAGCTGGTTGGTGGTAAATTTGTTGTTGATATGACCACCATCACCTGTACTGATTTGGATAATAAGGATTATAATGCCAAGCTGGTAGGTCATTTAAAGTCAGACGATTTCTTCGGTGTTGAAAAGTATACTGAGAGTCGACTTATCATCTCAAAAGTAGTAAAAGAAGACAGTGCTTATAAAGTAATAGCTGATTTAACTATTAAAGGTAAAACGCATCCGGTAGCGTTTAATGTTACTAAAAGTGGTAATGCTTTTGAAGGTAAAATTATTGTTGATCGCACTCAATATGATGTGAAATATGGCTCAGGAAAGTTCTTCGATAATCTGGGAGACAAGATGATATACGATGACTTTGAATTAGCCTTTAAAGTATTCGCCATGGAATAAATCTCCTAATATAATACTATAATAATAGCTCTGCCTGGCGATTAGTCAGGCATTTTTTGTATAAAAATGTTAAAACTCATTTGTGGAAAGGAAAACTTTTGTTAGCATTACACGTATATATAAGGCATAACTAGGTCCGGGAAAATAACCTAAAATAACTGCTTGTGAATAAAATTATTAATCTACGCTTAAAGAGTAAGCTGTTGGTTTATACGCTTGCATCTTTTACACTCATTTATGGCGCAACGCTTGCTTACATTAGTTTTCAATTGAGAAAGAATGCATTAGAGGATTCTAAATCAATCATTGATGCCAACTTAAAGGCTTCTCGTAACCTGATACAAAATGATATTAATCAGGTTATTACATCAACTAATACCATTCGTGATAATTACAATAATTATTTGCCAATGGATGAGGCCTATCGGGATGAGGTGTTTGGCAATATGTTATATGGTTGGTGTCAGAACAATCCGGATTTGTTGTCAACCTGGCAAATATGGGAGCTTAAAGCCCTGGACAGTAACTATACCATGCGGAATGGGCGTGAGCGTAATGTAGTTTTCCGGTTAAATGGTCAATTGAAGCAAACCACTGAAAGAGTGGATATGAATGATGAAGTGCTGACCAGTTTGTATTACCAGGCGCGCGAATATAATCATGCAGATATCTGGAATCCATATTATGATGTGGTAACAGAGGAGTTGGAAGGTATCTTGATGACTTCAATCACTGCACCCCTGCAAGATGCCGGTGGTCGTTTTCTTGGTCTGGTGGGTGTTGATATTAGCCTGAATGATATGTCGAAGATCATCTCAAGCATGGATCTTTATGAAGGCGCTGTTTCTTATCTGGTATCACGTGACACCAGTATTGTGGCTCATACTTCACCCGATTATGTATCCCAAAAGTTATTATCGGTTATTGATTCTGACAGTCAGGAATTTGCATTAGGACTGGCTAAAACATTACAGTCTGAGGATTATCCTTTTGAGTATGTCAACCAGAAAAACGGGGTAGAGTACTATGTATCTTATACGCCGGTAACTTTTAAAGGCATTGAAACAACCTGGACGCTGGGTATTGAAGTGCCAAAAGCAGTAATATTGAAAAAGGCCAATGCCATTTTCTATCAGAGTGTCATCATTGGATTGATAGGATTAATTATTCTTTATGTGATAGTCTATTTCACTGCAGGCAATATTGTTCGGCCAATTATTAAAAGTGCGGCTATCGCTCGTGAAATTGCTGATGGGAATCTAACGGCTGAGATTGATGTGGATGATGAGCAGCAGGATGAAGCCGGAGATTTAGGTCGGGCATTACGCGATATGATTGATAACCTGAAGCAAATTGTGAATGAGATTATCGAAAGCTCCGATGCCATTAATACTGCCAGTCTGGAACTGGCTTCCTCTTCTAATCAGCTATCCGAAGGAGCATCTAATCAGGCGGCCTCTTCTGAAGAAATATCGTCTTCAATGGAGGAGATGGTAGCCACGATACAGCAAAACAGCGAAAACTCCAAACAAACTGAGGGCATCGCCCTTGAGTCGGCTAAGGGCATCAAGCAGAGCTTTGAGAGCTCAAAAGAAACAACAGTATCGATGCAGGAAATTGCTCAAAAAATCACCATTATTGAGGAGATTGCCAAACAAACGAATATCCTGGCATTAAATGCTGCTGTAGAAGCTGCTCGTGCCGGTGAGCAGGGCAGGGGGTTTGCAGTGGTGGCGGCCGAGGTGAAGAAGTTGGCTGAACGCTCGCAAAAGGCAGCAGTGGAGATAATTGATTTAACGCAGCACGGAGTTGATGCAGCTGAGAAATCTGGCAAGCAATTAGAAGATATCATTCCTGAGATTGAAAAAACCACACAGCTGGTGCAGGAGATTACGGCATCGAGCTATGAGCAGCAAAGCGGTGCTGAACAGGTTAATAAAGCCATACAGGAGCTCAATGAGGTGACGCAGCAAAACTCGGGGTCGGCATCTATCTTTACAAATAACTCTGAGCATCTGACTCAATTGGCTGAGAAGCTAAAGGATACGATGGCATATTTTAAGAAATAAGAATTGAAAGATTGGATATAATTAATAAAGGCCTTAAGAAATAACTTAAGGCCTTTATTAGTATCTAAAAGCAGAATATTTTAAAGTTTAAAGGCATCTTTAATAACATCTACATAATCCAGCTTTTCCCAGGTAAATAATTCCACCTCCATTTCTTTACTACCAAAATAGGGTGATTCAAACACCTTCTTAACGGTTCGTGGAGTACGTCCCATGTGTCCGTAAGCGGCTGTTTCTTCATACATCGGGTGACGTAGTTTTAAACGTTCTTCGATTGCCGCAGGGCGCAGGTCAAATACTTCGGCTATTTTAATGGCAATTTCGCCATCGCTCATTGTTACCTTAGATGTTCCATAAGTATCAACAAAAACACCCACAGGCTGAGCAACACCGATAGCATATGAAAGCTGTACCAGTACTTCATCGGCCAAACCTGCAGCTACCATGTTCTTAGCCATATGACGCGATGCATAAGCTGCTGAACGGTCTACTTTACTCGGATCTTTTCCTGAGAAAGCACCACCGCCGTGTGCTCCTTTACCACCGTATGTGTCTACAATTATCTTACGGCCAGTCAGGCCGGTGTCACCATGAGGTCCACCAATCACAAACTTACCCGTTGGATTAACATGTAAAATATAATCATCATCGAAGAGAGCTTGTACACGTGCAGGCAACTTAGAAATGGTGAGTGGTATTAAAATATTACGCACATCATCCTTAATCTTAGCCAACATTGGTTCATCTTCGTCAAATTCATCGTGCTGCGTGGATACTACAATGGTGTGTACGCGCTTTGGTTGGTTGTCGTCACCATATTCAATGGTTACCTGGCTTTTCGAATCAGGGCGCAAATAGGTCATTTCTTTACCGCCTCGGCGAATGTCGGCCATATCAATTAGCAAGCGATGCGACAGCTCCAGTGAGATTGGCATATAGTCGTCTGTTTCTTTTGATGCATAACCAAACATCATTCCCTGGTCGCCGGCACCTTGCTCCATTTTTTCTGCCCGGTCTACGCCCTGGTTGATATCAGCTGATTGTTCGTGGATAGCTGATAATACACCACAAGAGTCGCCATCAAAACGGTATTCGCTTTTGGTGTATCCAATGCGATTAATTACGCTACGAGCCACTTCCTGCACATCAACATAGTGTTTAGAGTGTACTTCACCTGCCAATACTACCTGGCCAGTTGTCACCAAGGTTTCGCAAGCTACTTTCGAGTTGGGGTCAAATGCCAAAAAATTGTCAAGTAACGCATCTGAGATTTGATCTGCTACTTTGTCTGGATGTCCTTCAGAAACGGATTCTGATGTAAATAAATATCCCATATCATTTAAAAATAAAGTCTGTATAGTATACAGATGTACATTAAAACTAATTGATATGTGAAAAGGGGGAAGTACAAACGAGTTTTGCGTTTTAGCACTTTTTTTAAGTGGTTGCAATCAGCCAAATCCTTCCACTTTTCACTGCTGCAAAATAACACATTTATAAAATCGTTTGCAAATAAAATAAGAGTTAAATGTCCTGATTAGAATCATAAAATCATGTAACTAACAGTTAGTGAATATTGAAGAAGGTGTGTCGGATGGTGAGGTGTAAATTTTTCGATGTTTTTTGTAAAAAAAATTTGGAGGGATTTTAATTTGATATATCTTTGCATCCGCATTTGAGACAAACAACAAGGTCCAGAGGCAATAAGGTCCCTTCGTCTAGTGGTTAGGACGCAAGGTTTTCATCCTTGAAACAGGAGTTCGATTCTCCTAGGGACTGCGAAAATAAAAAGATTAACAATTTTTAATTGTAGTACGATGGCAAATCATCAATCAGCGAAAAAGCGAATTCGTCAGATACAGAAGAGAAGACTTCACAACAAATACTATGCAAAAACTGCTCGTAATGCTGTGAAAACATTGAGAGGTACATCTGAAAAAGAAGCAGCTCAGGAATTGCTTCCAAAAGTAGCTTCAATGCTTGATAAGCTTGCAAAGAAAAATATTATTCATAAGAATAAGGCTGCAAACTTAAAGTCAAAGTTAACTAAGCACGTTAACACACTTTAATAGCTGCTTAAGGTCCCTTCGTCTAGTGGTTAGGACGCAAGGTTTTCATCCTTGAAACAGGAGTTCGATTCTCCTAGGGACTGCATATAACTTTATAGCCTAAAAAAGGCCATAGGGTCCCTTCGTCTAGTGGTTAGGACGCAAGGTTTTCATCCTTGAAACAGGAGTTCGATTCTCCTAGGGACTGCACAAGGGCTCTCCAATATGGAGGGCTTTTTTAGTATCTGCATATTTACTTTCTCATATAGCCTCTTTATCTTTTTCTCATAAAAGAAAAAAGATGGAGACCTATCAACACCTCAGCATTAAAGAATGGGCCCTGGAGGATCGTCCCCGGGAGAAACTTATCAGTAAAGGACTTGCTTCGTTATCAGATGCCGAATTGTTAGCTATTTTAATTGGCTCGGGTAGTGCCAGGGAAAGTGCCGTTGAATTATCGAAAAAAATTTTACGCGACTGCAAGAATAATCTGCATACGCTCGGCAAAAAGTCAGTTAATGATTTAAAGACCGGTTATCACGGCATTGGCGAAGCGAAGGCCATAAGTATTGTGGCCTCTCTTGAGCTGGGGCGACGCCGCAAACTGCAGGAAACTGAGACGAGGCCAAAGATAAGTTGTAGTAAAGATGTGAGTAATATTTTCCAACCTATATTAGGCGACATACACCACGAGGAGTTTTGGGTGCTTATGCTGAATCGTTCAAACCAGGTGATAGCAAAAAACAAAGTGAGCCAGGGAGGTCTATCAGGTACTGTGATCGATGTTCGCCTCATTCTTAAATCGGCCATTGATCACCTGGCATCATCCATCGTTTTATGTCATAATCATCCAAGTGGTAATGTGCAGCCCAGCGATGCAGATACCAAGGTGACGAAAAAGATGAGCGAAGCAGGCCGTATTATGGATATTCCGGTATTGGACCATATCATTGTTACCGATGGGAGTTATTTTAGTTATGCCGATGAAGGCATGATATAAAAAATTGTATGAATATTCGTCTGTTAAAACGTGAGAAGATTGATGAAGTACGCTGGAAGGAATGTGTTCAGACTGCTTCCAATGGCAATGTGTTTGCGCACGTTTGGTTGCTTGATTTGATATGCCCAGAATGGGAAGCAATTGTGGCAGATGATTACGACGCCGTTTTGCCAATTCCTGTAAAACGAACTTTGGGTATTAAACATGTTTATCGGCCTGAGATAGTACCCTATATTGGTATTGTCAATAAGGTGCCTATCGATTTTGGTGTTTATCGTCAAATGATGAAAGCGATTCCTTATGCGAATATTCATCTGGTGATGAATGCGCACAATAAGCTGCCCAGTGGTATGGCAAAAAAGAAATATGAATTTCGGTATGTCGTATTGGATCTGATAAGTGATGTTGAGCGTATAAAAAGCAGTTTTAGTAAGGAAATGGTTCAAGTTATGGAGCTATACGACAGTAAACAATTGACGGTGGTGAGAGCATTAGATGTAAGTAGCTACCTCATGTTTGCTAAGGCCAATAAGCAACTGAGTTCATTTATACATCGTTTACTTACGAAACTCATACCTTATGCGTTGAGGTATAAAAGTGCGGGTTTATATGCAGCCTATGATGCCCATAACCAGATGATGGCAGGGGCTTTTCTTCTGAAGTCAAAGACTAGCCTCATTTTACTGCATTGTACTTCATCAGAGGTTGATAATATTGGCGTAAAGGCTATCGTTTACCATATTATTAAGAATAATTCGGCGTCAAATCTTACACTTGAGTTTCCTTTCTGCAACAATAACATCGGTACAAGTTTCGCATCAACAGAACATATCTGTTTGGGCTACAAAAAAGGTCTATCGCAATGGATAGACCTTTAGTATTTTGTTATTAAGATATTATTGCCCAAGCTCATCGTGTAAAAGGAAATCTTTTACTTCCAGAAATGCTTTTTCCAATCGTATCATCCGGTCAATCATAAATTTCATAACATCGGGCCATTGTTCCTGTTGGTACAGATCGGCCGGAGCAAGTTCTTCATATACACGGCATACGTCTCTTCCTTCATCCTTTGTATATAAATAGTCCCACTCTAATGTGCCACCATATGTTGACTCAAATATGCTTTTACAAGCCTCAAGTTTCTCGTAAAGCTTTAATCGGCGTTCTTCTGAGCGATGGTTTATTTCCAAGGCCACAATTGCCCGCTCGCGATTGATATCAAAGCGTAAATCCACCCCTTTGATACCTGTATCATCAAATAGCCATTTGATTTTTTTTCCTTTTTGGCCGGGTATACGTCGGGTGCGATTTTCCAACTTGTGCCAGAATAATTGCCTGATTTGTTTAGCTTCCTCTTTTGAAAACATGCCTGTTAATGTTTAATCCTCGTCAGATAGGTTGTTATTCTTTTTATTAACAAGCAACAAAAATAACAGATATGCAGCACCTGTGCCAATCAATAACAGACTTACTATCTCCATAGTGCCTTTTGTGCTATGAATCATGCCAAAGCCGGCAATAATCATCAGTATGGCTATAACTGCTAGTTTTTGTTTCATCTTATAGGATTAGAAGGTGTAACGCATGCTGGCTGTCAGGCGGTTATTTGTATAGTCGGTGGTGTCAACAGGCTTGGCATACTCATCGTAGTCATTGCCATAGGCAGCCACCACATACATCCATTCAAGGCCAAACCAAATTTTAGGACTGGCCATAAATTTCACACGAGGAATAATCGAATACATGTTGGCGATATCTCCGCCCAGATTGTATCCGGCCAAAGGCGTTGCCTTATCAAGTGCACCCAGGTTTTCGGTATAACCAACCAGGATGCCTGGCTTTACTTTCTTAGCATTTGATTCCAAATCGGCCCAGAATGAAAAGTTCTTAATAGCCGTATACTCGCGTTCAGGAGTAGCATTAGCTTTCTCGGCAAAACCACCCAGCATCACAATATTTGACATGCCTGCTGTATACAAAGCTTCTGTTTTGAAGGTAACAGCACCGAAATCTTTCTTAACTGAACCGGCAACATAATGGCCTTTGGCCAACTCCTTTGTTTCGATGTTGGTGTTTGGATCTTTTAGCGCCGGGCGTAAGGCTTTCAAGCCCCCGGTAAAGGCGGCAAAGAATCCGTTTGTTTTGTACTTAAACTGCAGTGTAGCTTCGGGGCGAAGCGAGTTTTCAGCTGCTTTAACCATGCCTTTATCCAGGAAGTCATTCTGCGACATTAAAAATCCAATAACTTCCAGTTTATCAGTTAGCTGATGTCCAACACGTATCATAGGTTGGCGGTTAAGTGGGTGGTATGGTGTGCCACAACTCAGATTAACTGTGCTGGCAAAATTCTCGGTGATAAACAGCGGATGCCAGTACTGTCCAAATAATAAGCTTGTGTTATCCCAGTTTAGGCGAATAAAAGCATGGCGTAAACGGAAGTATACATCCTGCGAACCTGAGCGGTCACCCAAAAAGTCACCTTCCATAAATGCGAAACTTTTGGCGCCAAACATGTCGGGACCTGATACACCAATGTTAAAACGGCTATAGGCCGCATCTATATCATAGGCTGCATTTTTATTTATATCATTACCCCCTTCATCCAGATCAGCAGGTTTGGGAAACAGGTAGATGTTTCCGTTTCGGGCAATCACACTTTGTCGAGTGTCCATAAAAGCGTTAACACCAACAAAGCCATGTATCTCAACTTTAAACGGTTTGGTTTCTTCCTGAGCGATTACTAACGAGCTAATAATTACAGCAGTTAGTATAGAGAGAATTTTTTTCATTACGTATTTCTTATCTTCCTTAGTTCTTTGTGAAAAACGTTGCAAAGCAACAAAAAAGCTTGTAGCTGTGCAAACCTCTTATGGCCATATATCTATGACTTATATTACTTAATTTTAAAAAATGAGATACTTTCGTTTAATACCTCAGACTGGCGTGACAGCTCTTCGGAGCTGGAGGCCATTTCCTCAGATGATGCCGAATACTCAGAAGTAATGCTGACTAACGACTGAATGGCGCTGTTGATATGATTGGCACCAGCTTCCTGTTCCTTGCTCGAAGCCAGGATCTCTCGAATCATCTGGATGATATTGGCTATCTCGGGCAATAACTCTTCCATGGCCTGCCATGATTTTTCAGCAATCTCGAGGCTGTTGACTGATAAATCATCAATTTCGCCTGCAGCAGTTTGTGTTACTTCCGATAGCTTGCGCACTTCACCTGCTACTACCGAAAAACCACGGCCAGCTTCTCCAGCACGAGCTGCTTCAACCGAAGCATTCAGTGCCAGCAGGTTGGTTTGCACGGCTATTTCTTTGATGACAGCCACTTTTGAAGTGATACTTTGCATGGCTTCCAGGTTCTTTTTTACAGTCTCCTGCAGCTGATTGATTCCTTTTTCTGCTTTACCAGCTGTTATTTCGGTACGACTTGCATTGTTGGCATTAGATTGAATATTTGATACCATCTCTTCCACGGACGATGATATTTCTTCGGTGGAGGCCGCTTGTGATGTAGCCCCGTTGGAGATGTGTTCGGCCGATTGAGCCATTTGTTCGCTCGCTGCCAGTACATTGCCCGAGCCCTCGATTATCTCGCCCATAATTTCTTTAAGCTTATTAATCGTTTGCTGGATAGAGGCTTGTAACACACCAATCTCGTCATTGTCTGTTTTGGATACGTTAATCATCAGATTACCTCCTGCAATCTCCTCAGTGGCTTTAGATAGTGTTACTAACTTGGCAGCAAATCTTCGTCCAATAACAATGATAATTACTGAAAAAAGCACTAATACACCAACTACAATCAGGATATCAGTGAGAATTGCTTTTTTAAGCTGATTCAGGCGATCGATTCTTTCCGTTTCAATGGCTTTATCAATGTCATCAATATAGTTACCCGTACCAACAACCCAGTCAAAGGGCTCAAAATAGGCCGAGTAGCTACGTTTAGGCGCCGCTTCAGTTTCGCCGGGGCGCGGAAACCAGTATTCGGTATAGCCATCTCCATTGATAGCAGAATTGATGATGTCCTGTATCATATTATTCCCTTTGGCATCCTGAAGACTCCATCGGCTTTTACCTTCTACCTCTGATTTACCTAAAAGTACTACATTGATACCTTCTTTAGTATCCACCCAGAAATAGCCATCGTCACCGTACCGTAATTGCCGTATAATGTTAGCTGCCAATAATGTGGCCTCTTCTTCTGACAGGCTATCGTTTTCAACTTCATTTTTGATGCTATTCAACAGGCTGATGACGGTTTCTACCTCATGCTTAATCAGTCCATCAAAGTCATTGCGCATCATTGCTTCCAGCCTGACTAGCTCTTGCTGTTGCGACTTGTAATTAATGTAAATAGAAGGTATGGCTATTGACATGGCCAATACCAATAGCATTGTCACCGAGAAGACGATGATTTTGGTTGTTAGTTTCATTTTATCCTTGTTATATTCCCAGTGCAACTTTACGGCACCTGCACATAAAAGGTTATGATTTTTGACAAAACATTTCAGTTTAGAAAACTCCTAAATAAGCGGTTATAGAAATAACGACGTGATGTAAAAAATAATTAAATAAATTTCAGATTTATTGGTCTTATTTACTATTTTGAAGTCGTTTTGCGAGTTAGAAAAGTTAATGATTGAAAATCCAATTAATAAAATATGAAAAAACTAATTGAGTTCCTGACTGCCTATTGGCTGATGGGTAGTTTATTGCTATTTCTGGGTGCTGTATTAGGCGTCGCTACATTTATTGAAAATGATTTTGGAACCAACGCATCTAAAGCTTTGGTTTATAATGCCTGGTGGTTCGAATTGGTGTTTGTGCTATTGGCTATTAACATGGTTGGCAACCTGCTAAAGTTCAAAAGCTTTAGTTTAAAAAAACTGCCGGCTTTGGTTTTTCACTTGTCTTTTTTATTGATAATAGTTGGGGCCGCCATAACGCGTTATGCCGGATATGAGGGAATGATGCACATTCGTGAAGGTGAAGAATCGAGCACCATTTTATCCAGTGACCAGTTTGTTAATGTCAAGGTAACGGCTGATGCTTATGAGAAGGAGGATGAAGAACATGTACTTTATTCTATTGTCAGCCCACATGAATATACAGCGTCTTTCTCAACACCTAAAGGAAAATTGAAGCTGAGAAGTGATTTGTATATTCCGCAGGCTATGTCACGGTCGGTTGAAAAGCCAGGTGGCAAACCATCCATCAACCTAGTACTTTCGGCAGCATCAGGGCGTCAGGAGTTTTCATTATTTGAAGGTGATGAAGTTCAGGTGGGGAATCATCGAATTGCATTTAATCCTGTAAAGGAAGACGGACAAACTATTGTTTTGAGTGTGGCAGATGGCATACCTTATTACAAACCATCGGTTGATGCTAGTATGATGCAGATGCAAACAGGTACTAGTCAGACTTTTGCTGCCGATTCAGTTCATCAGTTGTTTAATGGGGTATTGTATAGTGTGGCCGATTTACGTATGGTGCTATCCAGTTTTGTTGAGAGTGCGGTAATTGAACCAGTTTCTGTTGAAGGCAATCAGGGGCGAGGCTTACCCGATGCCATCAAGTTCGTGGCAGAATTGGGCGATAAGCGAAAAGACTTCTTTGTTTTTGGACAGAAAGATGTGTTGGGCAAACCATATACCGAAGAAATTGATGGTGTTAAATTTACTGTGACCTATGGTGCTAAGAATATACATATACCGTTCTCCTTGCATCTGAATAAGTTTGAGCTCGACAGGTACCCTGGCAGTGAAAGCCCTAGTTCATTTGCTTCTGAAGTAACCCTGATGGATGAGCGCACCGGCCTTAAAGAGGATAGACGCATTTTTATGAATAATATTTTAAACTATCATGGCTATCGATTCTTCCAATCGTCGTATGATATGGATGAAAAAGGCACAGTGCTATCCGTTAACCGCGATTGGTGGGGCACGCTATTGACTTATGCAGGTTACTTATTGTTAACCCTGGGCATGTTTGCCGCATTAATAGCGCCTAACACGCGTTTCCGTCAGCTAATTAAGCGTACCTCTGAAATCTATAAGAAAAAACAAACCCTGGCTGTATTCCTGGCTCTTTTCATTGGTTCAGCGGTTTATGCCAATGAATTAAATCCTCCGCATAATATCAGTCAGGAAACGGCTGATGCCTTTGGACAATTGTGGGTGCAAGATAATGGAGGAAGAATAAAGCCACTTAATACCCTTAACAGTGAAGTTGTGCGCAAGCTGGCCAAGCACCATACCTTTAAAGGCTGGTCGGCAGACAGGGTGGTGCTAAGTATGATGATTGATCCTGCGTATTGGCAAACTGTGCCGATGATTACCGTTAAGCACGATGAGCTGAAAAGTCAGTTGCAGATAAGTGGTAAGAAGGCAACGTTTCAGGACTTTTTTACGCCAAAAGGCGAGTATAAAATACGTAAACTAGTCGAAGATTCTTATCGAAAGCGCCCGGCCTATCGGAATAAACTGGAACAAGAGGCCGTAAAGGTGGATGAGCAGATTAATGTGTTCTATATGTCGCGAATGGGTAGTTTCCTGAAGTTATTCCCACAGCCTACTGACTCTCATGAGCCATGGCTGATTCCCGGATCCAAATCAGAAGGGTTCACGCACGAAGATAGTTTGCTGGTTCGCAATTTATTCGGCATGTACCTGGAAGCCATTAGTTCTGGCAATAAGGCAGATGAACAAAGTTACATCACAGCTATTGCCAATTACCAGATTAAATATGGTGAGGATATTCTGCCCTCTGAAGCCAAGAAGAGCATTGAGATTTTCTACAACAACAGCTCGTTATTTATGAGTTTAATGCCATACTTTTTAGTATTGGGACTGATTTTGTTGTTCTTCCAGTTAGTGAAACTGGTGAATCCTAAGTGGCAGTTTAAATGGATATTACGGGGAGGATTAATTCTTATTATACTGGCCTTTGTATTCTACACAGCAGGATTAGCCATTCGCTGGTATATATCAGGGCATGCACCCTGGAGTAATGGCTATGAGTCGATGTTGTATATTGGGTGGAGTACCTTGCTGGCAGGTTTATTATTCAGCAAACAAAGTCCAATAGCTCTATCGGTCACCTCATTTTTTGCAGGTATTATCCTGATGGTGGCTCACCTTAGTTGGATGAACCCAGAAATTACCAACCTGGTGCCGGTTCTGAAGTCATACTGGTTAACCATCCACGTGGCCATTATTGTTGCCAGTTATGGCTTCCTGGCTTTGGGTGCATTATTGGGATTCCTGAATTTGATATTATTCGGTGTTAAATCACCAAAGAACAATAAAGCCTTTTCGCTCACAATTGAAGAGCTATCAGCCATCAGTGAGATGAGTATGACGGTGGGACTGTACCTGCTAACTATCGGTGCCTTTTTAGGCGGCGTGTGGGCTAACGAGTCGTGGGGACGCTATTGGGGCTGGGATCCAAAAGAAACCTGGTCGGCAGTTACCATATTAGTATATGCGTTTATTGTGCACATGCGCTTTATCCCTGGTATGCGTGGATTAACCACTTTCAACTTCTGGTCTGTAATAGGTTTTAGCTCGGTGGTTATGACTTATCTTGGCGTTAACTACTACCTGGCAGGTATGCATTCGTATGCCAAAGGAGATCCGGTGCCAATACCTGCATTTGTTTACTATACCATTGTCGTAGTGGGGGTAGTATCCTTCTTTGCCTACTACAACGAAGCGAAGGTGCAAAAGGCTATCAAGGCCGAAAAAAATAGTGATTAGGAAGACTGACTAAGTATAACATTATCATTGAAATGACTGATGACATTTTGGTTATCAGTCATTTTTTTTGAATTTTCAGCAAACAATCTATTCGAACACGTTGTTTAGGAATCATAACAAAATTATAGAACAAAATGGCAAAAATAACATTTAAAGGTTCGCCAGTTAGTACAGCAGGCGATCTTCCAAGAGTAGGAGCAGAGGCACCAGATTTCTCGCTGGTAAAAACTGATTTGGGTGAAGTGTCTTTATCTGATTACAAAGGCAAAAAAGTTGTATTGAATATATTCCCAAGTGTTGATACAGGTGTTTGTGCGGCGTCAGTGCGTCGTTTCAATGCCGAAGCCTCAAAGCAGGACAACACGGTTGTTTTATGCGTCTCGCGCGACTTGCCTTTTGCACATGCACGTTTCTGTGGAGCTGAAGGACTGGATGATGTAGTCTCATTATCTGAATATAAAGATGAAGTATTCAGCCAGAATTATGGCGTTAAGATGGTAGACGGACCTTTGGCTGGTTTATTGTCACGTGCAGTTGTAGTAGTAGACGAAAACGGAAAAGTAACCCATAGTGAGCAGGTAGATGATATCGTTAACGAACCTGACTATGAGGCTGCTTTAAAAGCATTATAATTAGTTGTTTAGTTTTACTCTCGAGTTGAATAAGGCTGCCCGAAAGAGCAGCCTTATTTAGTTGATGCCATTTTTAAAGAAGTCTTCTTCAATAAGATTGTTGAGTCGGTTGCTGGCTACTTTTTTGAGTTTGATGGCATATAATTCATTGCCTTTTTTCGGATTGAGGTCTTCAGGCAGAGCATCAATAAAATGCTGATATAGCTCTTTGGCCTTATCAGGATCCTTCAGCTGGTAGTCATATATCGATGCCTGACGATACAGGTATTGGTGATTGGAAGGTGCATAGATATAAGCTTTATTGTAGTAATTGATGGCCATTTGATAGTGTCCGGTATCAAAATGCATCATGGCCAGTTTCAGGTTGGTTTTTTCCATTAACACAGGTGAAGGTTTAATTAACTCCTGGGCTATCAACAGAAAAAGTTTACCATCAAGTGGCTGATTGGATTGCCCCAATGAAGCACCTAAAAAGAAGGCAACTTCAGGATCATCATCTTTTAATTTAATGGCTGACTTCAGGTAACTGGTTGCATTATCAAAATTTTCGAGCCGGTACGATGCTATGCCCAAATGTTTTTTAGTCAGAAATGAACTGTCGCCCTGTGCTTCCAGGCGCTTGAACATGACCATCACATTATGGTTTGAGCCATTTTTAAAATTGGCCATGCCTGCAAGCAGCAGGAAGTTTTTGTTGTTCTCCAAACGTTCAATATAAGGCATACACAAGTCGTGGCATTCTACATATTGCTTATCGCTATAGTAAAGGTTGGCCAGTTTTAATGCCACCTTCTGATTATTGGGGTGAGCCTGCAATATCATTTGATAAGTGGTAATGGCATGACTGGTTTGCTTGGTTTTTTCATACGACTCAGCCAGAAACAGGTTGATGTTGTAGTTACTGGAATCTTGCTGAGTATATTCTTGTAATAGCTCAACGTTCGCTTCATATTCTTTATAGAAGTGGTTAACTTCAGCATATCGCAGTAAATTAACAGTATTTGCAGGGGTTTGCTGATAGGTTTTTTTAATGATGGGCAGTGCTTTAGTGTAGTCGCCTGTGCTGAGGTAGCAACGGCAGAGTAGGTCAAGCTGCTGTGAATTGAGTGTAGCAGTTGTATTTGTTAAGCATTGAATAGCCTTATTAGGGAAGCCTAGCTGTTGATAGGCTAGCGCCAGGTAATAGGAGTCCGGAAAATCCAGACTTTGGGATTTTGGTTCGAGCTGTTTAATTAGAGCGTCGTATTGTCCTTCGGCCAGCAGGAGGTGGGGGGAAACTTGTGCATTAATACTAACTTGTAAGGCGCACAAAAAGAGAGCTGCAATAAAGAATTTGGGTTTAAGGATCATGATTTTATCATTTTATCATTCAAATATAACTAAAAAGTTAGTTGAATAACAAATGTAAAATAGAATTTATAGTCACTTATCCCTTAGCAATAAAGTAAAGAGTCCACTTTTTTAAAGGCGTGTTAATGATAAACAAAAAGGTTGCAAACCATTACGGCCGGCAACCTTCGAGTATATACGGAGTCACGAATATCGACTCAGGGTATTCATTTTACTTATGGAAGTGGCTGAACAGCTTCCCCTTCTGGTAAATGTTCTGGTTTCTCCGTCCAGATAGGATTCTCAACAGATGGTCCATCTGGATCAACGTACTTGTCATCGCTACTGCATGACGTTAAACTTAAACCTACAATAAAAAGACTTACAGCGAAAATTGATTTTAATGCTTTCATGACTCAAACATTTAATTGATTATACTTTGTTAATTATTACATGACAAAGATGCTGTGAATCTGCAAGTTCTAAAATCCCGTTTCGCTCAATGAATGCTCCAAAAAGTTCAAACGCCACTTTTGTAGGGAAAAAGCTGGACTTATTACAACGCTCTCTATTTTAAACCTATGCCGCTGATTTTTTTGTATAAATCCAATGCATACACGTCGGTCATTCCTGAGATAAAGTCAAGGACTGACTGGATTTTATCATACAATGGAGTATCGGTTTCGCATCTGAATTGTTCAGGAATAAAGGGTAAAAGCATTTTTGAATAGAAGTCGTTGGGATTGGTGACCGCCTTGATAAATTCTTCGAGCAGTGTGCCAAGTATGCGGTAACCGGCTATTTCAATTTCAACGACTGAAGGGTGTTTGTAGATACGCGTGTAGGCTGTTGTCTGGCAGGTTTCCATAGCTTCACGTTCATGGCCGCTCAGGTGGTCGATCAAGCCTTTTTCAAAAGTACCATTGAGGATGTTTGCATGGTTATTCCAAAATATTTCGGTGCATTGGCCTACCAATTTGCCAATTACTTTAGCCCGCAGAAAGGCCATGCGCTCATTTAGATCAGTAACCTCCTCAAAAACACTGGCTATCTTTTTAAACTCCTCGGCCTCCTGGTCCTTGTCAAAAAAGCCGGTTAGCAAATCATATGTCTCTTCGTATGAGAGGATTTTAAGCTTATGGGCATCTTCTATATCCATTACCTGGTAGCAAATATCATCGGCTGCTTCAACCAGATAAACCAGGGGGTGACGGGCATAAATCCCCTTTACACTGTCTAATAGCTGAAGCCCCAAAGTGGAGGCGATGTGCTCAAAGGTATCGTATTCAGACTGGAAATAGCCATATTTTTTAAGGCCAACGCCTGAGGAATAAGGATATTTGATGATGGACGCAATGGTAGTATAGGTCATGGCAAAGCCACCTTTGCGTCGTCCTTTAAAGGCATGTGTCAGCATACGCAGCGCATTGGCATTACCTTCAAAGCGGGTTATATCTGTCCATTGCGAAGGGCTTAGTTCAGCCTTAAATTTCTTTCCTTCTCCATTGGTAAAGTAATGACCAATAGCGGCTTCGCCCGAATGACCAAATGGAGGGTTGCCCAGGTCGTGCGCCAGGCAGGCGGCTGCCACAACAGAGCCAATCTCTGCCACTAATTCAGGATTGCCATGTCCAGCTTTCGTTAATCGGGCAGCGATGTTGTTACCCAGCGAACGGCCCACACTGGCAACTTCAAGGCTATGAGTAAGGCGGTTGTGTACAAAAATACTTCCGGGTAATGGAAATACCTGTGTTTTGTCCTGCAGTCGTCTGAAAGGAGACGAAAAAATAAGACGATCATAATCGCGCTGAAACTGGGTGCGATCGTGTTTTATTTGCGTTTGGTTTTCTTGTCCGGTGCGTATTGTTGATAGTAGTTGCTCCCAGTTCATGCTAATATATTTTTGTTTGATAATCCTTCATGGCTTTATCCAGCTCACGTGCTTTGCCCTTGCACATGATATCGAGCCGTGCCCAGAAATGCGGGCCATGGTTTTTCTCGTGTACATGGCATAATTCATGCAAAAGTACATAATCTATCAGTTGGTCGGGCAAACGCATTAAATGAAGATTGAGATTAATGTTGTTGGTAGTAGAGCATGAGCCCCAGCGCGTTTTTAAGTTCTTAATGGTAACATTGCGAAAGCTGATATGATGCTGCTGAGCCAGCCATGCTAATCGGCCCGGCAGAAAACGCTTAGCCTCCAACCTCAAGGCTTCCTCAATACCAAATCGGATGGTTTTCTGAATTTCGGGTGATGTAACCGGCAGGTGAGATGGATAAGAGATGTGTAGTAACCCATTTTGTAATTGCAGGCGTACTTTGGGCTGTTGATGCTGCTCTATTTTTAAAGCAAACGAACGGGTCTTGAACTGAGTCTGTTCATCAAAAATGGTCAGGTTCTGTTCTTTTTCTTCAAGTCTGCTGCGTTGCTGTAACACCCATTGACGCTTCTCGTGTAAAAAGCGCACGGCTTCCTGTATGCTGGCTCCTTTAGGTATGATGAGCGTTGGAGGTGCAAAGGGCTTCATCCGTATACTAATGCGCCTGGCTTTTGCACTTATTCTAATGCTTACTTCGCCTATTTCGGGTATGTTTACCAGTTCTTCGTTTTTCACACTATTACCTTTCGGCAGTAAAAGTAATAAACAGAGGTGATAGTGCGGCTATTTCTGTTATGATTGCAATTTAAAGAATCGAAGTTTTTCGATGAGGGATGCTGCTTGTTCAACCATTAGTCCCGAACTGGACGACATCTCTTCAGAAATGGCAGCATTACTTTGTGTAGAACGATTGATTTCCTGCAGTGCATTATTAATTTGTGCGGCTCCCAGGTTTTGTTCTTCACTCGAAGATGCAATCTCATCCACCAGGTCTGCATTTTTCTTTATTAATGGAAGCGTATGCTGCAGTTTGTCCAGGGCTATTTCTGCCATCTCATTACCTTTTTTCGAATAGCTTTCAATTTCTTTGGCCGCTAGTTTGCTGCGTTCAGCCAGTTTTCTAACCTCACCTGCTACAACGGCAAAACCTCTTCCTTCGGCGCCTGCTCTTGAGGCTTCTACAGCGGCATTAAGTGCCAGCAGGTTAGTCTGAATGGCTATCTCATCAATTATTTTAATTTTTTCATTGATCTGTTGCATAGCACTTAAAGCTTCCTGTGTACTAGCATAGCTTTCATCAACTGATTGTCTTGCTTTATGCGAATTATCTTTAGTAGCCAATGCATTCTGGCTGTTGGCCTCTATGTTAGCAGCCATTTCTTCCATTGATGAGGATATTTCCTCAAGGCCTGATGCCTGATTATTGGCGAGGCTTGATATTTCTGTGGCCGTTTCATTTAGGCTCGTTCCAACCCGATTAACTTCATCGGCAGAGTGCCCCACCTCAGCTACTACATTACTCATTTGTGATTGTAAATGATTAATGGCCTGATGTATCTGGAACAATTCACCTTTAACCGGTGCAGTGTAGGCTTCTTGCTTACTAGAAATATTTCCAGCTGCAATATTCTTTAGTTTATTGGTAATACTTGCCAGTGGTTTTTTGATTTGCAGATAAACCAGGTATTGAAGAATAACAGTCACAATAATACCTCCCAATAAAGCAGCCCAGAAAGGATAAGCTTCCGGGTTTTTGTAATGAATCCGGCTGTTCATCACCGTTAAAAACACGTTGATCATCCACAATGCTCCAATCCTGAAGAAAATACTTCCCTTGTAGAGCAAACGTAATAAAAAGTACCCGATAGAGCTTGTTGTTACCAAAATAACAAAGAACCTCACTATAAATGATTCCATTCCCATAATGTTCCTCCCACTCAATTCGTTATTAATGCATTATCCCTTAGGTAATGGCAATTTGCGAGCTGTTGGTAAAGATTGTATTAAGCAAAAATAATTGCGAAGTGATAAAAAAACAATTTCCCCTGTTACGAAATGATGATAGTTAGGTTACAATATGACAATAAAAAGCCGCCTGTTGTTCAGGCGGCTGCATATTTTCTCTATAAAATTAGTGCTATTTGGTGTATTTATAGCGTTTAATACTCTTCTTTGGTGTTTTTTCAAATTCTTCAGGGAACAGGGTTACTTTAGATATGTTCATGTAAGCAGGTAGTAGCTTATTGGCAGCTACTTTTATGGCTTGTAATTTTTCTTCTATTTGTTTTTTGGTAAGCTTTTCGGCATCTGTAGCTTCATAATCAGGATAAATCAGCGCCTCTAGTTTCCCATCGTTATCTCTGACAAGGCACTCTTGTACGTAATTCATCGAGTTGATGGTGGTCTCAATTTCCTCAGGGTAAATATTCTGACCTGAAGGTCCCAGCAGCATATTTTTACTTCGCCCTTTTATGTAGATGAAGTTTTGCTCGTCAATTACACCTAAATCACCCGTGTGAAGCCAACCATCTTTATCAAATATTTCCTCAGTGGCTTCCTCATTCTTATAGTAACCAAGTAGGGTGTTATCGCCCTTTACCAGTATTTCACCAACCTCATTATAGGGGTCTTTTGAATCAATCTTTATACTCATGCGGTCTACCAAAGCACCTGCTGAGTAAGTTCTCGACTCGGTCCATGGAGCATAGCTGATGAGAGGTCCACACTCGGTCATGCCATAGCCAATGGTAAAAGGGAAGCCAATTTTACGCAGAAATTGCTCCACATCTTTATTCAGAGCCGCTCCGCCAATTATAATCTCACGAAATTCCCCGCCAAATACCTCAGTCAGCTTGTTCCTCACTTTGTTGAATACAATTTTATTTAGCCCGGGGATTTTTAATAATGCCTTTACTTTTGGTTCTTCCAGTTGTGGTTGAACGCGTTTCTTAAATATTTTTTCAAGAATAAGCGGTACCGATAAAATCAGATGTGGTTTTACCTTTCTGAATGCTTCTGTGATGATTTGCGGAGATGGTGTGCGGGTGAGGAAGGTAATGTGGCATCCCATGGTAAATGGCCACAAAAACTCGAATAAGCAGCCATAGGCATGTGCAAGGGGAAGAAATGAAACCACCCTTTCCTCTGGCTTGAGGATTAAATGCTCTTGCGCGTATTTTATGTTCGACCAGATACTGCGGTGGGGCAATAATACCCCTTTTGAGAAACCTGAAGTGCCGGATGTGTATGAAAGTACCATCACGGCTTCGGCATCAATTTCCGGGAAATCTAACTTTTCAGGATTGAAGTTTTTACCATCGCCTTTAAAAAGAGGCTGTAAATTAATCACCTTTTCTGCCAGTTTTCCATTGCTATTGTCAACAAGTGATATGCATTGGTTAATTGACACAATACCCAGTAATCCGTTCATTTTGGTTTCATCGAGCTTGTCAAAAAGCAAGTCGGTTGAAAACAGCAGTTTGGACTCTGAATGGTTGACAATGTGGTGAATGTCACTTGAATTAAAATCGGGCAGGATGGGCACAATAACAGCTCCGTAAGTAATGGTGCCTAAATAAACCACTGCCCAGCTGGTCATGTTACGGCCGATCAGTGCAATTTTATCTCCTTTTTCGATGCCCAGCTCCTTATATAATTGATGTAATCCAAGGATGCGTTCACCTACCTGATTGTAAGTAATAGATTCTCCCTGGAAATCACTGAATGCATTTAACTGACGGTAATTTTTAAGAGCATGTTCAACATAGCTCAAGTATCCATTATTATCCATGTTGCTTGTTTTTTGTTGACCGTTAAAGGCTTAAATAACCGACCAAAATTATTTAAAATTCTGTAATTACCTAATTAATTAGGTAAGGGTGTCAGTATCATGTAAATATAAGGTCACTTAAATTAATTTGCCAGTATAAACAATTGTTATGCCACAAAATGGATCGGGAATCAGGCATCTTTAAAAGTGATTCCCAATAAACAGTTTTTTGTATTTTTGTGTAAATGCTGCACACTATGAGATATTTTGTATTGGCTGCAATGGCCTTAATGTTTTTGTATTGTACCAAGCCACAAAAGACACCTTACTTAACACTTAAGCCTGAGCAGGACTTAAACGGAAAGGTTGAACTGTATCGTTTTGACGAAACCGCTCACTTATTCGATAGAGCCATACAGGCTGAAGAAGGTCATTGGGAATTTGTGAAAGATAGTGTGCCCGAGGGCATATATAGTTTGCACATTAATGGTGAAGAACTAGCCTCATTGATAATTAATTCCACTTTCCCGGCGACCATAACAGGGCATTTTCAAGCTAATGATCAACGTCTGTCTGTTTCTGGCAATTCCGAAACAAAAGCCTTGTGGAAATGTGAGCAATTGGCACAGGAAGCTGCATATGAGATACAGCAGTTAGTTGCCAGCCGGCCAGATTCAATTGTCGCTGAGGAATTTGTATTTGTGAAAGATTCATTCTATACAGCCATTAATGCTATTATTAATAAGAAAGCAAGAGACATCAACCGCATTGCCAATAATCATCGGAATACCTTGCTCCCACTACTGGCTATGCAATTCAAAGCAGGTAATCACTATCTGTTTCATCCCGAGCAATATGCCGATTTGTATTATGAAACCAGCAACCAGCTTCAGAATCGATATCCTGATTACTGGCCGGTGAAGCAGTTTGCAACGCATGTTGATTCGTTAATGAACAGAAGCTTGTTTAATGCCATTACCAAAGAGGGGCGAACATTTCCGGCGATCTCGGTGCCAGATGCATGGAAGCAAGAAGTTCGGCTTGATAGTTTGATTAGCCAACCTACTTTGTTTGTAATCTGGAAATCAGATGATGCAGCATCGCGTCATATCACTGGTCAGCTAATGCGATGGACCCGACCATATCGTAATCAGGGTCTCCAGGTTTGCTTGATTTCGATGGATAACGATAGAGATAAGTGGCTAAGCGCCATAAAAGAGGATCGCCTGGCCGTGTTGCACCTGTCTGATTTGAATGGTGATACTTCGCCTGTTCTTCAGCAGTTAGGGCTATCAGCTATCCCGTATTTATTGCTCACAGACAGTAATCGAATCATTGTTAAGCGCACTCGCGAATTAGACGACCTAAGCACGGCTTTGCGGCAATTAATGAAAAATTAATCCTATATTTGAGCGTTCTATAATTGAGAATCTTAGTATTATACTAACTTATAACCAATTGATAATAAGTTCGTATTTATGCCTGTTTATCATGACTTTTAAATGGATGTTGATAAAGGCAGGTGAGTTACAACTTATAAGCAATGAAAATAAACTATTAAATATGAGACAAGGACTGTTTTTACTTTTAATAATAGTATTGACAACTGCGTGTAATAATAAAGATAAATTCAGGGTAACCGGACATATCGAAGGAGCTAAGGATCAAATGCTATACCTTCAACGTATGGATCTAAGCCAAACGGTAACCATTGATTCAGTAAAGATTAAGAATGGCAATTTTGAGTTTAAAAACGATAGACTCGAGGAACCTACATTCTTAATTTTAAAGCTAAATGACAATAACTTCATTACTTTACTGGCAGATTCTATTGAAACAATAGCAGTAGATGCAGATGCCAAAAATCTCGAAACAAGCTATCAGCTTAAGAATTCGATTGGTTCAGTTTATATCCAGATGTTTAATAAGCGCATTCGTAAACTCAATAAGGAGCTCAATACCATTGTGGCTAAATATAAGGCCACCGATGTAAAGGATGCTCAAACACGTGCAGAGCTAGAGCAACGCTATGATCAGAAACTGAACGAGCATAAGGCTTTTGTCGGAGAGTTCATAATGGAGAATCCTCGTTCTTTTGCCGGTTATTATGCCCTTTTTCAGAACCTGGATGATAATAGCTCTGTTATGAACGTGTTTGATAAAAAGGATCAAGTTTATTTTTCAACTTTAGCCACCAGTCTAAACCTATATTTTCCTGAGTCAGAAAGAGCAAATCACCTTTACAACTATGTTTTAGGTGCAAAGGCTCAGCAGCAACGTCAGAAATTTGCTGATGAGTTAATGGCTTCAAAAGCCGATGAGAGAGGATATGTTGATATTGAGGCTCCAGACCTGCAAGGTGATACCATTAAGCTATCTTCGCTGGAGGGAAAGACCATAATTGTTAATTTTTGGGCATCATGGGACGAAAAATCTGTAGCTGCTAACCGTCATCTGAAAAAAATGTATGCCCAATACAAGAATAAAGGATTGGCTGTTTATTCAGTTTCTCTTGATAGGAGTAAAGTACTTTGGGAAAGCACTATAAAAAAAGAAGGCTATGAGTGGGTAGATGTAAGTGATCTAAATTACACCAATTCATTTCCGGCCCGCTTATATAATATCAAACAAATACCATCCAACTATATTATTAGTCCCAAAGGGGAGATTATAGGGAAGGATTTATTTGGAAATCGTTTAACCGATAAGTTAAAAGAACTATTATAAGCTTATAAAAGCTAAACTTGAAAACCGCATTCTTACGATTGCGGTTTTTTTAATGTCTCATTTACATAAAATTAACCAGCAAATTAGGCGAAATTTAATCTTCGACTTTTTTACTTGTTTGTTCAACAATTACTTACAAGAATAATTAGGTTAGGAGATGCTTTATTTTTCTAATATATTTGTCGGTTAAAATATAGCAGGTAGCATACTTGGAAACGAATAAAAAGATATACTTCGCATCGGATGTACACCTGGGAGCTCCAGGTATAAATAATCATCGATTGCATGAGAAGCGGTTTGTAAACTGGCTGGATACAGTCAAAAAAGATGCATCTGAGATTTACCTAATGGGTGATATCTTCGATTTTTGGTTTGAATATAAGCATGTGGTGCCAAGAGGCTTTACACGCTTCTTAGGTAAACTTTCTGAAATTACCGATAGTGGGATTCCGGTTCATTTCTTTACCGGTAATCATGATATCTGGCTGTTTGATTATCTCGAAAATGAGTGTGGCGTTAAGGTATATCGTGAGCCTGTAATCAGAGATTTCAATGGGAAGAAAGTGTTTCTGGCACATGGCGATGGACTTGGCGATTACGACAAGCACTATAATTTCCTGAAATCGGTTTTCACCAATAAGTTTGCTCAATGGCTGTTTGCTCGTATTCATCCAAACAGTGGCATTGGATTGGCCAATTACTGGTCGGGAAAAAGCCGGGAGAAAAACAATAAGGAGTATGGCGATAAATACCTGGGCGATGATAAGGAGTTCTCGGTATTGTATGCCAAAGAGTTTTTAAAAGAAGAAAAGGTCGATTACTTTGTATTTGGTCACCGCCATGTGGCACGAACGGTCAGTGTGGGGCCAGGTTGCCAGCTTATCTTTTTAGGCGACTGGATACAGCATTTTTCATATGGTGTTTTCGATGGAAATACCATTGAATTACAGTACTTCGATTCGCACGTATAGTTTGATATAGAAAAAAAGTAAAAATGAATTCAAAGGCTGAGATTTATGCTGTAGCTACCGGAACAGGAAGCTATATCCCTCCTGTGGTTAAAGCCAATGCCGATTTTATCAACAACACCTTTTTCAACGATGATGGAACAGTTATCGAAACAGAAGGCCAGGAAATTGTTGATAAGTTTGAGCAGATAACCGATATCGCCGAAAGGCGATGTGCCGAAAAGAATCACGTCACTTCAGATTTGGCTATGTTTGCCGGTAAGGCAGCACTTGAAGATGCTGGTTTCAATAAGGAGAAGCTGGATTATATCATTGTGGCTCATAACCTCGGTGATATGCGTCATGGTACTATTTATCCGGATATTCTGCCAACTTTGGCATCTCGTGTCAAGCATAAACTTGGCATTAAGAATCCGAAAACCATTGCTTACGACATAACCTTTGGTTGTCCGGGCTGGACACAAGCCATGATACAGGCCAATTATTACATTAAGTCAGGTGATGCTAAAAGTGCCCTGGTGATAGGTGCCGACACGCTGAGCCGTGCCATGGAGCCACACGACAGGGATTCGATGATATTCGCCGATGGCGCCGGAGCCGTGGTGCTTGAGGCTCGCGAAAGCGAAACCCCTGTGGGTATATTAAAGCATGCGGTACAAACCGACACTGAAGAACACATTGATCTTCTGCGTATGGATAATCCGTACAATGAAGCATTAAAGGGTGAAAACCTGTTTTTGAAGATGTACGGCAGACGTTTATATAACTATGCGCTTACCAATGTGCCGCAACTGGCCAAAGAATGTCTGGATAAAAATGAGATGGAGCTAAAGGATGTGAAGAAGATTTTAATTCACCAGGCTAATGCCAAAATGGATGAGGCGATTCTCAAACGCATTTTTAGATTGTATGGCGAGCGTAAGGTAGATATGGACGTAATGCCAATGACGATTCGAGAGCTGGGCAACAGTAGTGTGGCAACAGTTCCAACACTGTTCGATTTAATTTGTAAAAAGCAATTGAATGGTCACACGCTGGAAAGCGGTGATAATGTGATGATGACATCCGTAGGAGCAGGTATGAATATCAATGCATTTATGTATAAAATGCCGTAAATACTTTATTGAAACTATAAAAAAAGCGAGCTATTCGATAATTGGATAGCTCGCTTTTCTATTTATATAAAGTTGTAATTTCTAAAAGAACTCTTCAACGTTCTCAATAACTTCTTCCTGGTTATTTGCCTCAGCGCGTCTGGCAGCATTATCGCCACAATCAATATTAATATTGAAGTTAAGAGGTTCTTCAAAGATGTCTTCCTCAGTTATGCCCAATTCTTCATTGGCATACACATCTTTCATGTATAAGGCAAATATGGGCAGAGCCATGTTGGCTCCCTGTCCAAGTCTGATACCATCGAAATGAATGTCGCGTTCTTCGCCACCAACCCATATGCCAGTAACCAATTGTGGCGTTACACCCATAAACCAACCGTCAGAATGGTTCTGTGTGGTGCCGGTTTTGCCTCCCATCTGGGCATGTAACTCGTAGGTTAGTCGCAATCGTATACCGGTGCCTTGGTTAATAACGCCTTCCAATAGGTTAAGCATCAGGTAAGCTGTTTGTTCGCTGATGGCTTCGCGCTTCTGCGGATGGAAATCACTGATAACATTGCCATAGCGATCTTCAATGCGTGTTACGATCATTGGTTCAATATGTACGCCTTTGTTGGCAAAGGTACAGTAGCCACTAGTCATTTCCAGAAGGCCAAAATCAGGCGTTCCCAGACAAAGAGCCGGTACTGCATCCATTGGGCTTTTGATGCCAAGCTCATGGATGGTATTGGCAACCGCTTCAGGGTTAAACTGTTTCATCACCCAGGCAGTTATGTTGTTATTGGAATTGGCCAGTCCCCATTTAAGTGTCACCATCTCACCGGCACGTGCACTGCCGCTATTACGCGGTGTCCAGGTTTTACCGCCGCCCAGGTAAAATGTCTGAGCTATATTTGGCACTAAATCGCAAGGCGTAAAGCCTTCCTGCATAGCCAAGGTGTATACAAATGGTTTAATGGTTGAGCCGACTTGTCGTTTTCCTTTACCGGCCATATCGTACATAAAGTGCTTAAAGTTGGGCCCTCCAACGTATGCTTTTACATGCCCCGAAAGCGGATCCATCGAGATCATACCGGCCCTCAGGTAAAACTTATAATGATGTATTGAATCAAGGGGTGTCATCACTGTGTCGCGTTCACCAGCCCATGTGAATACCGTCATGTCGTAAGGTGTATTAAACACCCGCTTAACACTGTCCATATCAGCACCACTTCTTTTTAATGCACGATAACGATCGGTGTTTTTAATGGCCTTATCAATGATTTTTTCATAATCCTCTTTCGATAAATCTCTGGTGTAAGGAGCACCGCTTCGGCCTTTCTTTTCTGTAAAGAATTTTGGTTGTAAGTCCTGACTGAGGTGTTCTTTAACAGCATCTTCGGCATATTGTTGCAGGCGCGAATCAATGGTAGTGTATATCCTTAAGCCATCTTTATAAATATCATATTGGGTGCCATCCGGGCGATAATTTTTATGAATCCAGCCATACAGAGGATCATCCACCCAGCGCGCGCTGTCTTCCAAAAATTTAGTTTCCATCCATGATGGGTAGTTGGCTCTTGTAGGTTCATCGGCCGTTAGAGCCAAGCGCAGATACTCTCTGAAATAGGGAGCAGGACCTTCTTTATGATCAGCTCGGTTGAATTTAAGCTCAAGCGGTAAAACGGATATGGAATCATATTCGGTCTGCGTTAAGAATTGGGCCTTAAGCATCTGGTTGAGTACAACGTTACGACGGTCTTGCGTTAATTCAGGTCTGCGAACCGGGTTGAAAAGAGCGGGATTTTTCAGCATGCCAATAATTACAGCTGCTTCTTCAACTTTTATGGAGTCGGTTGAGGTATTGAAAAATGTTTTGGCTGCACTTTTAATCCCATACGCATCATATATAAACTCTGCCTTGTTTAAATACATGGTTAGAATTTCGTCCTTGGTATAGCTTCTTTCAAGTTTCACAGCTATTACCCATTCTTTAAGTTTCTGAAAGGCTCTTTCGATATTACTGGATGCATGGCCATGAAACAGCAGTTTGGCTAACTGCTGGGTAATGGTACTACCTCCTCCGGAGCTTTGGTCTTGCATAATAATGGTTCGAAATATCACCCTGGCCAATCCTCTGGCATCAATACCTGAGTGGTCATAAAAACGGACGTCTTCTGTGGCTACAAGTGCATTAACAATGTTGGGCGAGAGTTCTTCATACTGGCTAAAGCTTCTGTTTTCGCGGAAATAATTCCCTAAAATCTGGTGATCGCTGGAGATAACATTGGTTGCCAGATTGCTTTTTGGGTTTTCAAGCTCTTCAAAGGTTGGCATAAAACCAAGCAGACCATAAGAGATCATGGTAAATAGTAGAAATACCGATAGCATACCACCAATAACAAGTATCCAGAATGTGCGAATTAATTTGCGGTATTTTGATTTAGATTGCTCCATCTTTCTTCAGGTGTTTAATTATCTGGCTGTTTTTGCTCTTAGAAGCCCACCCATCAAGAGTTTGCTCAGGCAGCCATTAAAATTATCAGCTGTGGCTCACAAATATTCTCTGTAAGCAGTTTCGTAATAATTATTGATATTTTGGTGTAAAAATAGTAAAATTTGACAGATCGACTGAGGTGAACGTTTGCGTAAAGCATTTTCATTTTTTAACATTGTGGCAATTTTATATAATTTTGCGTGCTTTAATTAATAAGTGGTGCTTGTAAGACAATTTGAGAGATGGGTAAAAAAACAACGGTTACGGAAGAAAACTTGGTGATAGTCGAGTCACCTGCGAAGGCAAAAACCATCGAGAAATTCTTGGGTAAAGACTTTCTGGTGAAATCGAGCTATGGGCATATTCGCGATTTATCAAAGAGTGATTTTGGCGTTGATATCAATAATAATTATCAGCCCGATTACATCATATCTTCCGACAAAAAGGAAGTTGTTAAGGAATTAAAGCAGTTGGCCAAGAATGCCAAGATGGTATGGCTCGCTTCCGATGAAGACCGTGAAGGAGAGGCTATTGCTTGGCACTTGTTTGAAACACTTGAGCTCAAAGAAGAAAATACGCGACGCATTGTATTTCATGAGATTACAAAGGATGCGATTCAGAAAGCCATTAAAAATCCGCGAAAAATTGATATTAACCTGGTAAATGCACAGCAGGCCAGGCGTGTACTTGACCGTTTGGTGGGTTTTGAGCTATCACCTGTATTATGGCGCAAAGTGAAGCCTTCTTTATCGGCAGGGCGTGTTCAGTCAGTAGCCGTGCGTTTGATTGTTGATCGTGAGCGTGAGGTGTTTGCTTTCAAACCCACTTCATCATACCGTGTAACCGCTATTTTTGAAGTAACCGACGATAAAGGACGTGTTAAGGAGCTTAAAGCAGAGCTGAACAAGCGTTTTGATACTTACGAGCAAACCAAAGCATTTGTTGAGAAATGCAGTGATGCCGAGTTTTTGGTTTCACAAGTGGAGAAAAAGCCCGTTAAGAAATCGCCTGCAGCGCCATTTACAACATCAACCCTACAGCAGGAAGCGTCACGAAAACTGGGCTTCTCAGTTGCGCAGACTATGTCCATTGCACAAAAACTTTATGAGGCTGGTAAGATTACCTATATGCGTACCGACTCGGTCAACTTGTCTGATTTAGCTTTAAATATGGCATCGGCGCAGATTAGTGAAATGATGGGGCCTGAATATGTCAATATTCGAAAGTATAAAACCAAGGCAAAAGGGGCACAGGAGGCTCACGAAGCAATTCGCCCAACCTACCTAGATAAGGATACGGTTGCTGGTTCGTCACAGGAGAAACGCCTGTATGAGCTGATCTGGAAAAGAACCATTGCTTCTCAGATGAGTGATGCCCAGTTGGAGAAGACGGTGATTCATATTGAAGCAGGGAATACTGGTGAAAAGTTTTTGGCAACAGGCGAAATTATTAAGTTCGATGGTTTCCTGAAGGTATATATCGAATCAACAGATAATGAAGGGGAACAGGAAGAGAATGAGAGTGTGTTGTTACCGCCAATTCACAAAGGCGAAGTATTGGAGATGCTGAATGTAGAGGCACGTCAGCGCTGGAGTCAGAAGCCAGCCCGCTATACAGAAGCCAGCCTGGTACGTAAGCTCGAAGAATTGGGTATCGGCCGTCCGTCAACATATGCTCCAACTATCTCCACCATCCAAAACAGAGGCTACGTAGAGAAGGAGGATCGCGATGGAACCGAAAGGCACTATAAGCATTTGTGGCTTGAAAAAGGAGAACCGCTAATCGAAAGCGAGAAGAAAGAGATTACAGGAGCAGAAAGGAGTAAGCTGTTTCCAACAGATATTGGCATGGTCGTTAATGACTTCCTGGTTAAATATTTTGAGAGTATCGTTTCTTTTGACTTTACGGCAAAAGTTGAAAAGGAATTTGATGATGTGGCATTAGGAAATGTGGAGTGGAGCAAGTCAATAGATGAATTTTATAAACCATTCCATGATACGGTTGAAGAAACCCTGGAGCAATCAGAAAAAAGCACAGGCGAGCGCATCCTGGGTGTAGACCCTGCGAGTGGGCAGCAGGTTTCTGTGCGCATTGGCCGCTTTGGGCCATTGGCGCAAATTGGTGTATCATCTGATGAAGAAGGCGCTGAAAAGCCAAGATTTGCATCGCTTAGAAAAGGACAGCATCTGGAAACCATTACGCTGGAAGAGGCATTGGACTTATTTAAGTTACCCCGAACACTTGGTGAATTTGAAAATAAAGTGGTGGTGATAGGTATTGGTCGTTTTGGCCCGTATATTCGTCACGATAGTAAATTCGTTTCTCTGAAGAAAGGGGTTGACGATCCTTTTGAGATTGATCTGGAAACAGCCATTGAGCGTATTAAAACCAAACGCGAAGAAGATCTGAAAAAAATTATCAAAGAATTTACTGAGGAGCCGGATTTGCAAATTTTAAACGGTCGATGGGGGCCGTTCATCAAATACCAAAAAAAGAATTACAAGATACCCAAGGATAAAAATGCAGAAGAATTATCTTTGGAAGACTGTAAGGCGCTGATTGAGGCAGATACCAAAGCTTCGCCCAAAAAGAAGACAGCTGCCAAGAAAGCGGCAACGACTAAAAAAACGACAGCAACTAAAAAGGCCACAACCACAAAAAAGAAAGCGACTGCTAAGAAAACCAAATAGCTAACCCTGTGACAGAAGACTGGATACATTATTTTAACCAACCCAATTATAAAGTAATAAATGCCTTTGAAGGTCTGGATGAAGACAGACTCAAGAATGGAATAGATAGCTTTCATCAGCTGAAAACGGTTGATTGGGATGCAGTCGATATTGCTTTAATAGGGGTGAATGATGCCCGGAATTCTGTTCATAAAGGAAGCGCAGAGGCGCCGGATTTAGTACGTTCCTATCTGGCAGGTTTGAGGAGTCTTTCGAAGCCGCTTACCATCGTTGATCTGGGTAATATACGAGGAAATACTATTGATGATAGATATAAAGCGCTCGAAGATATCTTGTTGCATCTTCAGACATTAAAAGTTATAACTATTGTGCTTGGGGGAAGCCAGGATTACACCCTGCCAATGGCCAAGGCCGTTCGTCAATATCAGGCAAAGTATAATCTGGCCATTTTAGATAGTCGCATTGACTGGTTGCTTCATGCGCAAGATTACTCGGCAAACAATTATTTAGGTAAAATTTGTGAGCAAGAAGGTGTTGCACCTAAAGATGTATCTTTTGTTGGTGTGCAAAAATACCTCTACAGCCCGAAGCAGGAAGCTGAACTTCACAAGCATTCATACGAAATCCTTCGTCTTGGACAAATCAGGCAGTTAGGGCATCGCCTGGCAGAACCGGTGTTGCGTGATGCCGATTTGCTAAGTGTTGATATGACTGTAGTGAGGCAATGTGATCAGCCTGCCCATATTACGCCTATGCCCAATGGTTTATCAGGTGAAGAATTGTGCCAGCTGATGTGGTATGCCGGTCAAAGCGACCGGCTGAATGTTATTGGTGTTTTTGAGCAGGATGTACACGACGATAAAGGGCATCAGGGCATAGTTTTAACCGCTCAGGCCATTTGGCACATACTAGAAGGGATTGCTTTACGTTATAATGATTATCCGGCTAAAGATCTGGACTTGTATCGTCAGTTTATCGTTTATCTCGACGATTATGAGTTAGAAATTAAGTTTTATAATAATCCGGATAACGACCGCTGGTGGGTAGAGATACCAGGTGAAGGAGGTGGAGTTGATGTGATTGCCTGTGGTCGAACGGATTTTGAAACAGCTTCGGCGAACGAGATACCGGAGAAGTGGTTTCGTTACATTCAAAAAAAGAGCTTGTAAATCAAAATAAAGCGGTGTTTTTATGATTTATAAGTTTGAAAAATGAAACCTTTAATATGAAATTAGAGTATATATCCCCAGCATTTTGTCAGCTGGTAGAAAAAATGATTGAAAGTGACATCAATCATGGAAACAATAAAATGAACTCAGGTTCTTAGTGTTAATACCAGCTTTTTTATGGCATGGCTAGGAGAATAGTATTTTTTCTGTTATTTTGCATTGCTTCTCTCGCATGGGGGCAGCAATATCCTCAGTTCAGTCAGAACATGTTTAACCATTTGACTGTCAACCCAGGATATGCAGGCACAAGCGAAATGATGAATCTGACGCTTGGTAACAGACAACAATGGATGGGCGGATTTAAAGGAGCAGACGGCTCTTCATTGGCTCCAAGTACAACGGTTTTTGGAGTAGATACAGAAGTAAATTTATTGGGATGGAACAGCGGAGTTGGTTTAACCATCATGAATGATGAAATAGGCGCCTTTACAACCTTGTATATGTCGGCTGTTTATGCAAAACGATGGGAAACGGATTACGGTAAGTTAGGAGTGGGGCTTTCGTTAGGACTGCTTAATCAGGGAATTAACGGGAGTATTTTGAAAACAATGCCCGAGTTTGGTTACGGACAGGACATCACCGGTGATAATTCGCATGTGGATGAACAGTTTCCGGACGATCAGGGAACGGCATTTGATGCAGGATTTGGAGCTTTTCTGGAACACAAAACCTATTATTTGGGTATTTCAGTGGCTCACCTTAATCAACCAAAACCTAAATTTAAAGATACATACACCACCTACCTCGACCGCACTGTTTTTATTACCGGAGGCTATCGCATCCAAATGAAAAAACGACCAATCATTCTGGTACCATCCATATTTCTGAAAACAAACATGTCGAGTTACCAGATTGACTGGAATATTAATGGCATTTTGAAAGATAAATATTGGGGCGGATTAACCTATCGAATGCAAGACGCCATTGTGCTGTTGGGAGGCGTAGAATTGAACAATGGTTTACGAATAGGTTACAGCTACGACATCAGTATTTCAGAACTGAGTGAGGCCAAAAACGGATCGCATGAAATAATGTTGGGTTATCGGTTTGACCTCAGTATAGAAAAAAGAAAGAAGCAGTATAAAAGCGTAAGATATTTATAGTTAGAACAGAATAAGTAAAAGATAAGTAATTCAGATATTAAGGCTATTATGAAGAAAGTACTTGCCATCAGTGTCATTTTAATCACCATCTTAACTGGATGCGGACAGTCCAGTGGTGGAGAATTGGTTGGCGTTCAGCGCCGCGCCTCATTCTATGAACCAGATCCTTACGGAATGCTTTTTATTCCACAAGGAAGCTTTAATATGGGGCCAAATGATATGGACATTGCTAACACAATGACCTCACAAACAAAAACAGTTTCGGTTCGTTCATTCTGGATGGATGAAACAGAGATTACAAACAGCGAATATCGTCAGTTTGTTTTCTGGGTGAGAGATTCAATTGCCCGTCGTTTGTTGGGTGAGCAGTTCGAAGAATTTTTAATTAGCGAAGATTATCTTGGTAATGAAATTGACCCTCCATTCCTAAACTGGGATGAAGAGATTGAGTGGGATAACGAAGAATATGCTGAGATACTTGATGAAATGTACTTGGCAGAAAACGAACGTTTCTTTCGAAGAAAAGAAATTGATACCCGTAAGTTAACTTACGAATACGAGTGGGTTGATCTTTTACAAGCTGCTAAGCGAAGCAACCGTTATAACTTCGAAACAAAACAGTACGAAGGAGTTGTTTACGACCAAAGAGGTGAAGAAAGAGAGATTAAGGATCGCTCGGCCTTTATTATGAAAGATGCTGTAAACGTTTATCCTGATACACTGTGCTGGATTGCTGACTTCACCTATTCATTCAATGAGCCATGGACAGAGAAATATTTCTGGCACCCTGGATTCGATGAATATCCAGTTGTAGGTGTTAACTGGAAACAGGCGACAGCCTTCTGTATCTGGCGTACTCAATTGTTAAATAGTTATTTGAGCAGCAAAGGCGAGCCGGTCGTGAATAACTATCGTCTGCCAACAGAAGCTGAATGGGAATATGCAGCAAGAGGTGGTTTAGAGCACGCCATGTATCCATGGGGAGGTATGTACACCCGTAACGACAAGGGATGCTTCCTGGCAAACTTCAAGCCTTTACGTGGTCGCTATGGCGATGATGGTGGTATGACAACTATGTCCGTAGGTTCATACGCGCCTAATGATTATGGATTATTTGACATGTCTGGTAATGTGGCTGAATGGACTTCAAGCGCATATGACGAGTCGGCATATACTTTTACACACGATTTTAACCCAACCTATAAGTACAATGCTTTACCAGATGACCCACATGTAATGAAAAGAAAAGTATTACGTGGTGGTTCATGGAAAGATGTAGGTTACTTCCTGCAAAATGGAACACGTACTTATGAATATCAGGATTCATCCAAATCATTTATTGGTTTCCGATGTGTAAGAGATTACATTGGTGACTAAGACAAATCAATTGTAGGACGGTTAATTGAAAAAAATCAGGTCATTATGAGTATTTCGGAATTTGTTGAGAGCCCTGCTTATAAAAAGGTTATGGGCAAAGTATACGGTCTTGGTGCGGCTGTGGTAATTTTAGGAGCACTGTGGAAAATTCTTCACTTACCTTACGCTTCTGTTATGTTGATTGCCGGATTAGGTACCGAAGCTATTATTTTCGCACTTTCGGCGTTTGAAAAACCGCATGAAATGCCGGATTGGGGTTTAGTATATCCTGAATTACATGGATTAGAACCCAGAGAAAGAGGAGGAGAAGGAGGTGGTAGCGAACTGGCTGCCCTTGTGCAGAGTGGTAATTTGGATGCTAAAGACCTTGAAAAATTAACAGAAGGAATTAAAAAGCTTTCGGATACATCCTCTCAACTTTCTGATTTGAGTAATGCCACGGTAGCCACTGATAGTTATATTCAGAATATGAAGTCGGCTGGTGAAGCAGTTGGACAATTTGCTAATCAGCAGGCATCAATGGCCCAAAGCAGCGAAGTATTAGCCAATACCTATGCCACATCAGGCAGTGCCATTAAAGCACATTTTGAAACACTGTCGGCCAACAACCAGGCTTATGGTGAAAAATTAAATGATGTAACAAAAAATTTAGCAGCTATAAATTCTGCCTACGAACTGCAGCTACAAGGAGTAAACAGCCAGGTTCAGGCTTCGCAGGCCCTTACACAAGGATTATCTGAAATTACCAATCAATTCCAGCAATCAGCTAATGATGCCAAGGTTTATCGTGAGCAGGTTGCTCAGTTGAGCCAGTCAGTATCGGAGCTGAACGCCATTTACGGTAACATGCTAAGTGCCATGAATATGGGTAATAAATAATCAGAAGATCATTATTAACTGCTAAAAGAACAAAATTATGAGTGGCGGAAATTGTCCCGAAACCCCCAGGCAGAAGATGATCGGAATGATGTACCTTTTCCTCACGGCAATGCTTGCATTGAACGTGTCGGGAGAGTTACTTCAGGCTTTTCAACTGGTTGATGAAAGTATTCAGGAAAGTATTAAAGCAACGGATGTAAAAAACAAGCAGCTGGAATCACAATTTGAGGTAGCAGAATTTGCTAATCCAAACAAGGTAAGGCCTGTACGCGAGAAGGTTAACAGGATTTATGGTGAAGCTGATAGTCTTTACAATCACATCCACGAGCTGAAACTATTAATGATGCGCACTGCAGATGGCAGTCCGGAAGCTACTTTGGAGAGTTATAAGGGAGCCGATAATCAGGATGTGGCTGCACAAATCATGATAACGGAGCAAAACAGAGCACGCAGTATTGAGTTAAAAGAAAAATTAAATGCGTATAAAGATCTGTTGCTAGAGTACGTAAATTCCGAAGATACAGCTTTGGTACATACCATTACCAAGAGTTTATCTACAGAGCCTAAAGAACCAAAGCAAGGTCAGGTTCAACAGTCGTGGGAAAGTCAGAAGTTTGAGCATTTACCTTTATCTGCTTCTTTTGCATTGCTCAGTAGTATTCAGAGTAATATCAGAAATACGCAGGCAGATATAACAAACTACTTGTTGAATAGTATTGACGAAGGTTCTTTCAAATTTAATAAGGTAGAGCCGATCGTAATACCTCGTTCAGAGATTGTTATCAAAGGTGGCGAATACCGTGCCGAGTTGTTGCTGGCTGCAACAGATACACTGCAGTTGCCAGAGTTTAATATTGAAGGTCACAGTGTGGACGCTCAGCCTAATGGTCGTGGTGTGTTAACCATACCTGCCAATTCTTTGGGAACCAAAAGTTGGAAAGGTATCATCTCAATGACTGGACCAGATGGACAGCCAAGACGTTATGCTGTTAATCGTGAATATGAGGTTATTCAGCCAAACGTGGTGATTTCACCGACTAAGATGAATGTATTTTATGAAGCTCTAGAAAACCCAGTTGAAGTTTCTGTGCCTGGTATCTCAGGTAGTCAGCTGAGAGTTTCATTTGGTAACTGTACATTCAGGAAGCGTGGCGATGTGTTTTATGTGAAACCAAAGGCAGGTTTCGCAGGTGGTAAATCGGTTGTAAGCGTATCAGCTGAAATTAACGGACAAGTGCGACGTTTGGGTAGCCAGGAGTTCCGTATTAAGCCATTACCATTGCCATATGCTACTTTTGCTGGTAAGCGTGATGGTAAGGTGCGTAAAAACCTGCTAGCAAGTCAGAGTGGGGTATTTGCTGAGATGGGAGAGGATTTTGATTTTGAATTAGAATATAAAGTAACGCAATTTAGTATTGCTACAATAAAAGGAGGTTTCTTCCAGAGTGAATTGTCTAAAAGCAATAAACTTACTCAGGCTCAGATTGAGTTGATTAAGGGAACCAGTAGGGGTGCTAAAATAACTATTGAAGAAATTAAAGCTATTGGACCAGATGGACGTAACAGAAAACTGGCACCTATAGTGATTACTGTTGACTAGGAAATAAATTAAAAGACAATGAAAAGATTATTCTTTATCCTTATCGTTTTGCTTGGATTTGGTGCTGCTGACATGGTGCATGCACAGGAAGTAAACACTGAGTTGTACACTAAAGATCATGTGCCTAATCGTCGTCCGATTCCATATGCGCACGTTCGTGAGGCTGATGTACTATGGGCTAAGAAAATTTGGCGCGTGATTGATTTACGTGAGAAAATTAATCTGCCTATGTATTATCCAACTACTAAGATGGATGATCGTTATAGTTTGATTGATCTTTTAATTTACGGCATTCAATACGAAGGATTAACGGCTTATTCAACAAAAACTGAAGATGAATTTCAGGTGCCATTAACAGTAGAGCAGGTAATGCGTGAAATGGGTGCAGTTGCAGATACAACTATGATTCGTAATGCCGAGACTGGGATGTATGAAGAAAAGGTCGTAGGTGGAGAAGTGCGCTCAACCGAGATTAAGCAAATCATGCTAAAGGAAATCTGGTTCTTCGACAGAAAATACTCACGTATGGATGTGCGGATTATAGGTTTGTGTCCTATCAGAGAGTACGTCGGTGGCGAAGGCGATCAAGGACAAGTAAGGAAATCACAGACATTCTGGATTTACTTCCCTGAAGCACGCGGCTTATTTGCCCGTCATGAGGTATTTAACCCACGTAACGATGCTCAACGCCGTACTTTCGATGATATATTTATCAAGCGTTATTTTGGCAGCTATATCTATAAAGAAGCCAACGTTTATAATAACCGCCGTATTGAAGAATTTACTGCAGGAATGGAGGCTATGATGGAGTCAGAACGCATCAAGCAAGAAATTTTTGAAAAGGAACACGATATGTGGGAATTTTAATTGAAGGATAAAGTTTACTAGTCTTATTATATAAAAAAAGGGAGCTCGATAGCTCCCTTTTTTCGTTTGTATATATCTGCTAATTCTTTACAACAGTGCCTATATTTTCACCTTTTAGCACCTTTATAAGGTTACCTTTAGTATCCATATCAAAAACCACAATATCCAGGTTATTTTCCTTACACATGGTTGTGGCAGTTAAGTCCATGATTTTAAGTCCGCGGTTGTACACCTCGTCAAAAGTAATCTCATCAAACTTGGTGGCTGTTGGATCTTTTTCCGGGTCGGCTGTGTAAACACCATCCACCCGTGTGCCTTTAAGCATCACATCGGCTTCAATTTCAATGCCCCGCAGTGAAGAACCAGTGTCAGTTGTAAAATAAGGATTACCAGTGCCAGCTGACAAAATAACTACTTCTCCCTTCTCCAGGGCATCAACCGCTTTAGGTTTGTCGTAATATTCGCCTACAGGCTCCATTCTGATAGCAGTGAGCACTCGCGTTCGCACAGCCATAGCTTGCAGGGCCGACTGAAGCGCCAAACCATTAATCACTGTGGCTAACATACCCATCTGGTCGCCTTTATAGCGGTCAAATCCTTTGGAAGCGCCGCTGAGCCCCCTGAATATGTTACCACCCCCTATAACAATACCAACCTGAACACCCAGTTCAACGGCCTCTTTAATTTGTTCAGCATAGTCATTTAGCCTTTCCGGGTCAATGCCGTAGCCTTGTTCACCCATCAGCGATTCACCACTTAGTTTTAGAAGTACTCTTTTGTATTTCATTGTTACCGGTTATTTTTTTGTTTAAGCAATCAAAGATAAGAAATGATTTGCATTGCTTAATGATAGCGAGGAAAGTTAGATTACTAGTAAAACCTTGTGAGGTTTTTGGATATTTATCACTAGTATCCTGACGGAATGTCCTTATGTTTTGATAGTATTACCCTGGTTAAAAAATAATATAACCCTGGTTAAAATATCATTTGACCAGGGTAAAAACCGAAAAACATCACATAGTTTACATGAAAACTTACTTAGAAAATACCATGGAGAAGCCTTGCAAATGGTATTTGCAAGCTTAATTTTTGGTGTTAACGTGTTACGATGGTTGATAATGCTGCTATTGCAGCATGTCATCGATGAGTGCTTTTACTTTGTCACCATCCCAGCGGGCAGCACCCTGTTTTTTCATCATTAGCTGGCCTTCTGGTGATACGAGGAAGGAGGCCGGGATGCTGCGAGAAGTAAACACATCCGGTTCGCGACTTCTCAGGACATACACCGGGAAAGTATAGCCTTTCGCTTGAATAAACTCCTGCAGAATATCTTTGGATTCTTTACTCACCAGTATAAAGGCCATTTTGTTTTTGTACTCGTCATATAAGCGCTGGATGGAGGGCATTTCAGCAATGCAGGGCGGACACCAGGTGGCCCAGAAATTGATGAAAAGGACTTCGCCTTTCAGTTCCGACAGCTGAATGACATTACCTTCCAAATCTTCGATGTGCCAATTGTAGTCAGCATCACTCAGATAAGTAATATCTTTGCTTTCGCGGGGCTGAAACATGCTATACCTGATGATGGTTGACTGAACCACTTTACGTGAAGCCGGAAATATCATTGCAATGAGAAGGGCTGTAAACAGAAAGTCGAAAACAATGCCCATTATTGTTTTTTTACGACGATACTTATACCATTGTTCGGCCCAGAATCCTTTCTTCATGTTTATTTGTTTTTGAGGTATAACAAGCTATGCGACGATTGGTTTTAGAACAGGTATTTCCAGATGGAGCGATAATTTTTTGTGCCTGTGTCCACTTCGGTTTTTACCCATTTATATCCCTTTGCTATACCTGCTTTTTGTCGAAATGCATCCAGGTTGATGGTGAGGCTGTGGGCTGTGCCTGGCATTAAAGTCAGAGGAAAGACCGACTGTTCGCCTCCTCCTTTCAGCTTAAATTTTCGGCTCTTTTTAAGCGGAGAGCCAAAGCTCAGTACCGGTGAAGAAAAAGTCAGGCTTTCTTTAGTATGGTTGCTGATAGTAATAGTGGCAATCCGTTCTTTGCTGGTTTTATGTCGCCTGATTCGGATATTGATCCAAACAATTGAGGGGGCCAGCTTTTGTAACCATCCACGCCTGGTGGCCACGTACACCAGCAATACCAGGCCCATAAGTATAAAAAGGTTGGTTATCTCTGGGTTTTGTGTTTTCTTGTTCTGCTGCTCTTCGTAATATATTTCACGAAGCGGCTTAAGCTGGCTGTCATCTGAAACAGAAGAGTCAGGCTGATGCACGGCTGTTTCGGCTACCGCCGGTTTGCTAACACGGCCTCCACGGCTGCATATCTGCATTAACAAAATGAAGGCCAGTCCAATAATAATAAACAGCCTGTTCTTTTTGTAAAATTCTTTAAGCTGATTAAGCATGATATAATTACTTAATAGGTGGGGAACAGTTGGAGACCTTTGTAGTTGATATAGTACTCACCATCCTTAATTGGTTGAGCCATCTCTTCATCGGTTTGTCCATTGGCATTGGCAATACCAACGCTGGCAAAGTAGCATATGGCCTTGTGCTTGTTGCCGTGTTTCATTACCTCAGCCGCAATGTGAGGCAGCAATAAACCCATGTCAGGATAGGTGGCGGTGCGCACAACTACAAAATAGCGCTTGTCATCCTTGGTAGCCAGAATTTGAGGGTTAACATCCAGCTCTTTACGAACATTAAGCACCTTATACCCTTTGTCAATCATATCCTTGTAAACTACCTTGATGCCCAAAAAGTGTAGCTCTTCAGCAGTTAAAACCTGTTCTTTTCCCATTCTTAAATCTAACTATTAGGGCACAAAATTGGCATAAATATGTTGAAAACAAAAATGCCAACTGAAAATCAGCACATAAGCCTATTGCAATGTAAAATACCGCTATTTACTATTTACAGCAGCTCAATTTGATAGTAACTTATGTCAGCTTGTACCGCAAAGATTATAAACACTTAAATGGAGGGGAAATTATGCCACTTACACGCTTAGAAAAGTTTTTGAATCTGGAGCATGTCAATTATAAGCGAATTGTGCACTCCAGAGCCTACACAGCGCAAAAGACCGCTGCTTATTCGCATATTTCGGGCGATGAAATAGCAAAGACAGTGATGGTGAAAGTTGATGGGCGATTATGCATGGTTGTGTTGCCAGCCTCATTCCAGGTTGATTTAAATGAATTGCAGCGCGCCACTGGTGCTAAAAGTGTTCGGCTGGCTACTGAGTCAGAGTTTAAAGATGCGTTTATTGATTGTGAAGTTGGTGCTCAGCCACCTTTTGGTAACCTGTACAACATGGATGTGTTTGTTGCCGAAAAGCTTACTGAAGATACCACTATAGCATTCAATGCCTGTAATCATGCTGAGTTGATACAGATGACTTACAAAGATTATCAGCGTTTAGTGCATCCAACGGTTTTGAAACTGTCGAGGAAAGTGATTGCCGAAGCATAAATCCAATCGGCTATTGATACAATAGTTTGCGATAATAAGATGTTGGATGGTAATGTGAGATGGTGAATGTCCGGTGTTATTTGTTTACCCAATAAACAATGCCGGACATTCTTATGTGATGACTAATCGGGTTTCTTCAAGGATTGCGATGTTGTGCTAAATTTTTGTCAGGGATTGATAACTTTGCGCGGACGAGCAAAGAACCACGATGATTAAACCACAACGATTCCCATTTTTCTATGGTTATTTGATAGCCTTGGTCGGAACTATTGGTATCTGGGCTAGTATTCCCGGACAAACAGCTGGTGTTTCTACATTTACAGACCCGGTGAAAGATGCCCTTTCTTTAACGCGTGATCAGTTTAGCCTGGCATATATGATCGGTACTTTACTGAGCTCTATTGTGCTGACGCGAGCCGGAAAGCTTTACGACCGATATGGTGTACGACCAACAGCCGCACTTGCCGTCCTTGTTTTGGCCATTACATTGCTTTTGTGCTCATATTCGCCAGGTATCTCGGGTTTGTTGGAATCACTGATTGGCATACGGCATTGGGCCATCCCTTTTGTAGTAATGGTGGGGTTGTTTTTTATGCTGCGCTTTAGCGGACAAGGGGTTTTAACAATGACCTCGCGAAACATGATAATGAAATGGTTTGACCAGATGCGTGGTCGAATTAATGCCTTTAGCAGTGTTAGTGTATCGCTCGGATTCTCGGCTTCACCCTTATTGATTGATTTGCTGATTCAGCATTTTAGCTGGCAAGGCGCCTGGCAGGTGATGGCGTTGGGATTGGTCTTTGTTTTGGGTATGATTTTGTTATTCTATAAGGATAATCCGGAAAGCTATGGTCTGCATCCCGATGGGAGCGATTCAGAAATAAGTACTGCTTCACAATCAGCTGGCAGAGATGCTTTCACACTTGAGGAAGCTAAGAAAACAAGGAGCTTTTGGATGTATGCCTTGATACTGGCCTTTCATGCCTTCTTTGTTACCGGTCTCACATTTCACGTGGTGTCTTTGTTTGCTGAAGCTGGTCTGACGCGTACTGAGGCTATCAGTATCTTCTTGCCAATGACAGTGGTATCGGTTCTCACCTCATTAATTGCTAATTTTATGAGTGACTGGATGCGCCTGAAGGTGTTTTTGTATGTGATGATTGCAGGGGCCCTAATAGCCAGTTTTGGCCTACTTCTAATAAAGAATGAGCTGGGTGTTTATTTACTGATTATCGGGCTGGGTGTAACAGGCGGTTTATTTGCCGTTATTAATGCAATTACATGGCCGCGCTATTACGGGCGCCAGCATCTTGGTGCCATCTCAGGCAAAGCTATGTCAATGATTGTAATGGCAAGTGCTATTGGACCTTACCTGTTTAGTGTAGCCAATACATTGACAGCGACATATGGGTCTGTAGGTTATGTGAGTCTGGCATTTTTATTATTCATGCTTATAGGCTCATTAAAGGCCAATCGACCAATGAAAGGAAATACAGACTAAGATTGGACTACGTGCAGATGATTGGTGCATTGTCATATCAAAGAGGTATGATTTTTGTTTATCAATATCATCAGTTACACCACCCTTTTTATTTTGTCTGCTATGAAAAAGCTTAACCTATTACCTATTGTTGTATTGACTGTTCTTATAGCTACCTCTTGTTCGAGCTATCAGTTTGCAACCGTCAACAGTTCATTGGAACAACCATTTGCCGATGGTTTTATTTTTGAAAATGACACTTTACAGCTTCACTATTCCTTCGAAGGTCTCAATTGTCCGCTCAACATCAATGTTTATAATAAGCTGGATGTACCCATTATTATTTATTGGAATCAATCGTCGTTAATTGTTAATGGCGCCACATATCCGATTAATCCATCTGTAGCTACTTTCAGTACCGATTATTCCGAGACAAGCACCGAATTGTACTATAGCACTTATACCAATGGAAGCAGTTCGGGTACAATCACCAACAACGATCGCTCAGGTTTTGTACCTCCCAAAGCCAGTTTGAGGCTGAACGATTTAAATGTTTGCACTAAATTTTTAAACACCAAAAACGCGACGAAGACTGAGAAACGAAACATTGTTGCGGCTAATGGTTTGAGCTATGAAGTGAAGGCCTTTGATTTTAATAAGGCAAGCACTCCGCTATTTTTCAGGTGTTTTATTAGCTATAGCGATGCTCAATCCGGCGATAAAAAGTACATTGATAATGAGTTTTGGGTGACATCGGTATACCAGATTGTTGATAGTCGCCTACCTGCCCGGGCCGATCAGTTTTATCTTACTAAGTCAACCGGTGTTGGCACCGTTGTTGGAGTGGCTGCACTAACCGGCTTAGCCATTATAGCCATTGACAATTATGATCCGAATGAGGAGGCCACTTACTAACCTTTTTTTCTAATCATCATATTGAAACCAAGCTTGGCAATTCAGGTAGAAACAAAATGCTCCTACCTGAATGATGAACGTTTCTGTATTATTCCACAACTAATTTTACATCAAGTGTAAAGTCATTGCTGATGGCTTTATCTCCCAGGTTATCGAAGAAGGAGCCAGAGCCATAGCGGATACCATACTGTGTGCGGTCAACCACTATTGATGCGGTATAGGCAGCATCCTCTTTGGTCACATTAAACTCTACAGGCTTAGTTTCGCCTTTAATGGTTAGTTGTCCCTTAACAGTGGCTTTGTTGTTATTAAATTTTGATGCTTCTGTAATTTTTAGTTCGGCAGTGGGGTAGGTGGCCACACCAAAGAAATCATCGGAATGGAGGTGACCAATGAGCTTTTTATTATAGTCTTCATTATCGAGATCAGTATTGATCATGCTGGCCATGTCAATCACAAAATGGCCGTTTTTAATATCACCCTTTTTCAATTCCAGGCTGCCCTCTTTTAGCTGAATAAAGCCATAGTGTGACGAACCAACAACTTTCGTTCCTGTCCATTTTACAGTACTGGCTTCAATGTCTGCTTCATGTTTTTGTGCCATTAGTGAGCTGTTTAAAGCGATGCTTAATAATCCGAGTAGAAATAATCTTGCTTTCATGTTTCTAAGTTTTATCATTGTTATTAATAACCTGAGTTCGACATAAAATTACTGGCTCAAATCGCTTATAAATGTTTAGTTTCAAGGAATATTTGTGAAAGCATAGCGAGCTATGGTGAAC
>NZ_JAGTAR010000069.1 GCF_018156225.1 Carboxylicivirga sediminis | reverse complement strand
ATTGGGTTAATTCTGATTCTGGCCAAGAAGGAACACCGGAATCTGCCCAATCTGATATTTGCCATTTTAATGGTTAACCTCACTATATTTAACTCATTGAAACGTTTTAAAAATATAGGACGGTTCGAGTCCTACCCCTACTTATTTGCTATATGGGTACCTAATGAACTGCTGTTTGGCCCTTTCCTATACATGTATTTTATGCAACTGGCCAAGCGTCGGATCGATTTTAGCCTATAGTTTTCAGTCATCTATATATTCCTGGCCTGAGCCTATTGCTGGTCATTCCACTGCTTATCTTTTATAAGACGCCTATTAGGCATAATTCCTGGCCATTCGAAAGAAAAAAGCGCCTTATAGAGACAGAAACCCTTTGGCTTAAACAAGCAACACAGCTAATAAAACGGTTTGAACCAATGACTAAAGAAACTGATGAACTTCTAACCAGTTCTGACCTGGAAAGCCCATTGAAGAGTTGAAATAAGTAAAGAAAATGGTAATTGAGGAATAGTTGGTAGAATTGCATGAAAGGTACTTGCATCGAAATATTTCTAATAATGGGTGTCATAACTTAATTTAAAGGCTTGAAAATCAAATAAAGTACTCTTAACTTGCATTCAAGTTTTTCAAACTTCCTACAAATTCTTTACGGGAATAAACCATTGTTGTATGAGCTGCTGATGGTAAGTACTCATTGAAGGTCGTCGTGGCACTACTTTCGATAGTATATCAATTTGTCACTCATTAATAGATATTTAACCTATCCAGGAAAAAATAGAGTTAGTGGTTAATTATACAAAGACAACTACTTTCAGGTATAGAACAACTTACAACTCTGCTTTAAACTGGTTAATAATTTGACCAAACTATGTCAAGCAACCAATTCCCGTTACAGTTATTTCGAAACATCGCCTTATGTTTTAGCGGTGGTGGTTATCGCGCAGCAGGCTTTAGCCTCGGTGTTTTATCATATCTCAATCATGTAAAATTTAACGAAACTCCTCTCCTTGAAAATGTTAAAGGTTTAAGTACCGTCAGTGGTGGCACCATTACAGGGGTTGAATTTGCAAACGCCATTGCAAATGGAGTAGGATTTAATGATTTTTTTGATGAAATGTATAATTTTCTGAATGATACAGATTTATTAAAAGAAGCATTGGATAAGCTAAACAAAGATGACGTTTGGACAAACACCAGGAAGAAGCGGACCCTCATCAATGCATTCGCCTTGAGCTATAGATCATTAGTAAAAGACGAAAAATTTGGATCATTCTCAACAACAAACCATAGTCTGGAAGACATCGCCTTTAACGCAACAGATTGTTCATACGGCCTGGCTTTCAGGTTTAAAAACAAACCATTATTTGGCAACTATCGTTTGGAAAATGACGACCTGACATATCTTTCAAAAGATATTAAACTGGCTGATATAATCGCTGCATCTTCCTGTTTTCCATTTGGCTTTGAACCAATAATTATGCCCGATGACTTCTTCGATGACCATCAAAGCAATCATTACACAGCATTAAAAAATAATAAACTATTCTTGAGAGGGATTGGCTTAATGGATGGTGGAATTGTCGATAACCAAGGCATAGGAAGCATCAGGTTAGCCGACAAAAGCCGTGCCCACAATGATAAATTTGATCTTATTATGGTTTGTGATGTTTCCTCCTATATGATGGATCCGTGGGAACAGTCAGACATACTTTTATCCGGAACGAAATCAAAATTAAACTTACGATATTACAGAAAGATAATAGAGTCAAAAATTAAAAGTTGGTGGTGGGTCGTTGTGCCATTATGCTTACTAAGCTTAACGGTTATATTTTCAACCAACAACCGCCCCTTACTACAAGTCTCTGCAGGTGCTCTTGCAATCATCAGTCTTATCTCACTTATTATTAAGTTCTCTACCAGTTTTGCTGTTTCAAAACTTTATAGATTATGGAAAAAGCTGAAACGATCAAAACTTATTCCCGGGCCAATTATGAATATATTGGATGAGTTCGAAATGGTAAGGCTCCGACTGCTAAGGCGGATGTTTGAAGAACGCTTAACATCGGGGTTCAAGATAATCAATGAAATATTCCTGAAGCAGATCAGACGATTAAACTATAATCTTTTCTATACTGATGAATCACTAAGGCACCGTCGCAGTTCATTAATGATTTATGAACTTACAAAAGAACAATATGAAAAAGGTGAATCGGACGAAAAAGAAGAGGAAACAAAACATGAAGAAATACCGGCTCCTGGTGATAAGATCTATGAAATAGCAGGTGTGGCAAGTAAGTTCGGAACCACTTTATGGTTTACAAAAGAAGATAAGCAAAATCAAATGCTTCAAAAGCTAATCGCATGTGGTCAGTTTACTGCTTGTTATAATTTGCTGAAATATTGCATCGACCTTACTAAAGATAATGCAGATATTGAGCATTCGATGCTGAAAACAATTTCTGATGAATTCATGAGTGACTGGAAACACTTTATTGAAGAACCAAATTGGCTCATTGACAAATACAGAACTCCACAGTAATACGCTTACCCTATTAATCCACTACAAAACCTATATCTTAAAGTTAAACCATTTCTAATTACTGAATATTATGAAACTGACAACCTGGAACATTGAACACCTAAAAAAGCCATTGGCAGATCTAAGTTTGGATACTAATCGCAAACGACTCCTGAACATATCCAAGGAAATCAAACAAATTGACCCGGATATACTTTGCATCATTGAAGCACCTGGCGATCTTTTGGCCTTGCGTGATTGGATCGCACTACCATCAGCTGATGGCGGTCTGGACGCCGCTTACCAAATCGCTACGATTAAAGGAACAGAGCAGATACTTAGCTCTAATCCAAGCAATGTAAGAGATGCATTAAGCGACCTTTACGCAATGGAAGGTTCAGATAGAAACGGGAATCAGTGGATATGGTTTTTAGTTAAGAATGAACTTTTTAATAATTCTGCAGCGCATATTCAAGACCCGAAAGTGTGGCGTGGCATGACAGGTTTAAAGAAATGGACAGTTAACTATTGGGGAAGCTATCAGTCTCAAAAGGCAAGTCATTGGCGCCATCCCCAAACTCTCATTCTGAATATTGAAGGTCTTATAATAGAAATTATTGGTGTTCATCTTAAAAGTAAAATCAATCTAAAAAAGGCGTTTGATCAAAATAACCAATTGACAACAGAATACGTGGATGAAGCTTTGAGAGCACGAGTCAAATTAGCAACTGAAGCCAATGATATAAGAAAATACATTGAACAGCGATTCCAGCAGGAAAGTAATCCATATATAATTGTTTGCGGTGATTTCAATGATGGTCCAGCAAAGGAATTCTTTGAACGACAATACCTATTCTTTGACTTGATGTCCAATATACAGGGAAATATATTTTTTGCAGACAGTTTCCTGAATCATGCTTTGTTTGATTACCGGCAAGACCTACGGTGGTCCACAAAATATAACGATAAGATTGAGCGATGGGCCCGGAATGAATTTGGCAACTATCACAACATAGCAACCGCCTTTGATACAACCAGAAAACAATTGATAGACCACATCCTTTTTACCCAGGCTTTTGTAAAAAGTAACTCTGGTCCCAAAATTTTAAAACATGCGGGCATGGTTGAGCATACAATACATGAAAAGGTAAATGCAAATGTCAGAAATTCGGAAAAAACCAGCGATCATCATCCCGTGTCTGTTGAAATTAGTTTTTAATACCGGAAACTCTGCTTCCATAAAACATACAGGATTTGTCTATTGCTAACATTTATGGTTACCGTTATCACGTTACCGCAAATTCTGGTTCAAGAAAGTGAGTTTCCAGCCAAGTGTTAAAGTAAAAGAAACACTCAAGGCCGTTAAGTATGAGAAAGCTTAAAAGCAATGGAAGGTTAAAGAGTAAAT
>NZ_JAGTAR010000068.1 GCF_018156225.1 Carboxylicivirga sediminis | reverse complement strand
CAACTTCTCCGAAGTTGTTTTATTATCTCCAGCGGAGATAAATATTTGTAGATATGTGAAATGTAAATGACCAATCAACCTCAGCGAGGTTGAATGTATAATTTAATCGCTTATTAATGATTTTTTATCAATCGTCTTGATTCGTAATCGGTATAATAAAAACATAGTACATTTGCTATTCAAAATTTGACCTTATGACTTCCGGATTTCTTAATGCCATAGCTGCCTACTATTATAAAAATGCTAAAGATGAACTGGCCGATTACTGCTTTGTGTTCCCCAGCCAGCGGGCCGGTATCTTTTTTACCAATCACCTGAGGCAATTGGTGGATGGCCCTGCATGGGCGCCCGAAATACTGACCGTCAATGATTTTTTTGCATCCCTGTCAAAGGCTATTCCTGCCGATAATATTACCCTGCTATTCACCCTCCATCAGGTTTATAATGAAGTAACGAAAAAAGCCATCAGTTTTGATGAGTTTTTAGCCTGGGGCGAGCTTTTTCTGGGCGATTTTGATGACATCGACAAATACCTGGTGGAAGTGGACCAGCTATTCTCCAACCTGATTGCTTTTAAAGAGCTGGATGATGATTACAGCCACCTGAACGAGAAACAACTGGAAGCCATCAAAACCTTTTGGGGCACTTTTAAAGCCGAGCAATTATCATCGCATCAAAGTCATTTCCTTGAAAACTGGGAGCACATTCCCCATATATATAAGGCCTTTGTTCGGCAGCTGCAAACCGACTCACTGGCGTATGAAGGTATGATATACCGCGAGGTGGCCGATAAAATCATCAAGGATAAGCTCATAGATATTAAATGGAAGAAGGTGGTGTTTGTTGGTCTTAATGCCCTCACGCCTGCCGAACGCAAACTGATGGATAACCTGCGCAAACGGCAACTGGCCGATTTCTTCTGGGATTATTCGCCCTGGATGGAAACAGCTGCCGATGATGTGTTTCAGTCGCGTGGACCCGGTTTATTCCTCAATGAAAACCGATTACGCTATCCCGCCCCCAAAGACTTTGTGTTACCACTTAACGAGCAGGGCCCGGAAGTAACCATCACAGCAGTAGCCAATCCCACCGAACAGCTGAAATCGGTCCATGCGTTTCTGACCAAAGAATATGAAAGCGACCTGAAAACGGCGGTTGTGCTGGCCGACGAAACCATGTTGATGCCCACCCTGCATGGCATCCCCAATAATGTGGATCGGGTGAACGTAACCATGGGTTATCCCTTGAACAACACGCCGGTATTCGGACTGGTGAACCTGCTGTTTGACCTGCAACGCAATGCCCGCACCAGCAAAGAAGGCACCTGGCTGTACCACCGCCATGTTTTACCCATCCTGCAGCACCAGTACATCTCTTTGCTGGCCGAAGATGATTGCCGTTCGATGCACAAAAAGCTGGTGAAAGAAAACATCATCTTTGTCAGGGCGACTGAACTGCATAGCAATGCGCTGTTTAAGCTCCTGTTCAGTAGAGTGAATAATGGTTCTGAACTGGCTGATTACCTGATAAACATACTCACTAAAATATACGAATTACTACAGCCGAAGGAAGACAAGCTGCTGGAGCAGGAATTTGTGTATGCCCTGCACAAAAGCATTGTGCGCTTACAAGACTTATTGGAGCAGAATCAGCAGCACGACTTGCTTCCAGAAACCTGGATTAAACTATTTAAGAAGTTGGCCGACTTTCAAACCGTTCCGTTCAAGGGTGAACCACTGGCCGGTCTGCAGGTGATGGGTATATTGGAAACACGCGCACTGGATTTTGATAAGCTGATTATCCTCGACCTGAATGAAGGGGTGTTTCCGCGTACTTCAGCGCCCAATACCTTTATCCCGGCCACGCTGCGTGCCGGTTTCGAACTGCCCACCATCGAGTTTCAGGATGCCATCTTCTCCTACTATTTCTTCCGCCTCATTCACCGGGCCAAAAAAGTAGAACTGCTCTACTCCACCGGTGCACAGGGCATGAAATCGAACGAGATGAGCCGTTACCTCTACCAGTTGAAATACGAGTTTAACGCCCACATTAACACCCACACCACTTCCGAGAATGTGTCGCTACTGGATGCACCCCAACCAATTGCTCGCAAAACAGCGGCCATATTGGGTGAACTGGACAAATACAAAACTGGTCATCAGCGCTTCCTGTCGCCCAGTGCCTTGTCGGTTTACATCGAGTGCCCCATGCGCTTCTACTACCAGAAGATAGCCAACATCAGCGAACCGGAGGAAATCACCGAAGAGGCCGATGCCCGTATTTTTGGTCTCATCTTTCACGATGTGGTGGAACACCTGTACAAACCATTTGAAGGCCAGGAAATAGAAGCCGCCACCATAGAAGGCTGGATAAAGAACAAGAAACGCATTGATGAGCTGATACGCGATGGCTTTAACAAGCACCTGAGCGACTACGAGAAAGGCAAAAACGCCTTTACCGAGATACATGGCAAAAACGTGATGGTGTTTGAGGTGATTCGCCGTTACCTGCTGCAGTTTCTGAAGCTTGAAAAAGCCCGGGCGCCCTTTACCATTGTGGAGCTGGAGCGCAAGGTGGAGCACAACTACGCCTGCAACGGTCTGCAACTGAACATTGGTGGCTACATCGACCGCCTGGAAAGTAAAGATGGCCTGCTGAGGGTGATGGACTATAAAACCGGAACAGGCGATGCCACGGCCGGCTCCATTGAGGACCTGTTTAATACCGATAAGCATAAAAAGATTAAAGCGACCTTTCAGACCTTGCTCTATTCGCTCATCCTGGACGAAACAGCTGATGAGCCAACACCCATTCAGCCAGGCGTCATCTGGGTGCGCGATGTGTTTAAGAAAAGCTACGACACCCAGCTATTCCTGAAGGATGGCCGAAGTAAAAATCCCATCCTGCTGCAAAGTGTGCAAAGTGAGTTTAAAGCCGGGCTTGACAGCTTGCTGGCCGAGCTATACAACCCGGATATTCCCTTTCAACAAGTGGAAGATATTACAAAATGCCGTTTTTGTCCTTATAAAACGCTGTGTAACCGCTAGGTGGCTGGCTCAATCGCTGGCGCGGATTTGCAATCCGTGCCTCTACCTGCTATAGCACAGATTGCAAATATGCGCTGGCTATAGGCGACTTTCAATATTAGCTAAACCTGTCAGGATTCGAAATCCTGACAGGTTTTTTATGAATACGAAAAGCCTTGCAGTAGCCATATTGCAAGGCTTTGTATTTTTCCGGCTATGGTAGATACAATCTACGTGTTGTGTTCGAGGAACCCACTGGATAACACACTACATGGTTAACATATAAAAGTGCACAATACTTGCCTATATGGTATGTATTGTGCACCTTTAGCATGCGTAAAGAAGAAATAGACGCCATGCGCTTTTGAAAGGGTTGGTGGCAATAAAACGTAAACCATTCAAATGAAATCCAAAAGAAACTTAGTCTTTTTAATCTCATCCATATTAATTCCAACTGGTATACTGCTTAGAGTGTCTGGATTGAATTTCGGAGCTTTATCGCTAGTTCTTGGTTTTCTAGGATTCTTAATCGTGTTTATTATTGAATTAATCACAGCAAGAAAGAGAAATCGCACTAGTATTGAAATTGTAATGTACGTATTGATTGTTTTAATGTCTGTTTCTCTGTTTACCAGATATCTTTATTACATCTTTGGTGACTATCCATCTCTTATAATTGTGCCTCTTTTTATTGTTGCGACATTATTGTATTTAGCAACTCAGAAACATAAAGACCCTAAGTTAGTAAGTATCTCTTTATTATATCTAGTATTAACAATTCCTCTGTTCGGACTTGATTTTCATAAATCACCTAGACAATTATTTCCCCAATCTTGGTATAATAGATTAGGAGATGTAGATAATATTAATGTCACACTACCATATCAATTTCAACTCCAAACAGCAAAAGAATTGTATAATAACGCTTCAAATGCCAGAGAACATAAAGACTATTTTCAAGCGATAATATTTTATCAGAAAGCTCGAAATTTAGAACCTTACAATCCTACCATATTATTTGATTTAGCAGAAACCTATGTGAGAATTAACGAGCTTGAAACTGGAGTTGCACTCTTAGACACTGCAATAATGATTGATTCAACATATGCTGGATTTTATAACAACAGAGGCTTGTATTATTATAAACTCAACGATTATGACAAAGCAATTTCAGATTATCTAAAAGCTATTGAAATCGATTCAGTTGGACCAACTAGTTATGCAAATTTAGCTTTAGTATATTATTACAAAGACATGCACAATGAAGCCCGTAAGGCGCTTAAACAGGCTGAGTCCAAGGGGTTAATTATTAAACAATCAAAAGAAATACAAAAAATAAACAAGATACTTAATGAATGATTACTGCCACCAATCGAGTAGGCTACCGATAGGCCAATAGCCTATCGGAGAACCTCTCATATACTCTAATCAATTACAAGTTTTTAAGCCACTTAGCTAGCACAAAACCTAAAAGCAAACTCTTTTCGAATTATTAAACTGATAATTACCTTGCTATACCACACGAAAGGATTCGTGCG
>NZ_JAGTAR010000067.1 GCF_018156225.1 Carboxylicivirga sediminis | reverse complement strand
CTACCCCAAACCCCTAAAGGGGCTTACCCTGCGCGCTGTTCCCTTTAGGGAAGCAAAGGGTGAGTATGAGGGAGACTCCTAACTTAATGACATTGCCTTGCCGTATAAGCCAACAAATGAAACGTTTTACCCCATTTGCCCCCCTGTCTGCTCTTTTCGTTCAATCAGCACCGAGGCCGCCAGCCACAGCAGCAGCGTGAACAGGTAAATAAGGATGCCATACATGGTAACAATCATGGTAACCCGAATGCCACCGAATGCCATGGCCGGAGAAACAGCTCCGCCGCCGGATGTTATTTCAGCAATGGCCGAAAACATGGAGCTGAGTCCAACCAACTGCCCCAGCAAACCGGTTATAAGGGCAAACAGGCCGATGGATTTAGCATAGCTCAGCTTTCGCAAAATCTCTGTTTTATTTATTTGTTTGGAGGTATAGCCCACTATAAAATGGTAAATAATCCAGGCAGTGGCCATTACCAAAAGGATGGTTAGTATACCCATAAAAAGTGGTCCTCCCGTCATAAATAAATCTCTCATAAGTCATTAAAATTTAGTGATTAATACTTCTGCCAAAGTATAAGAGATCACGAAATCCATCAAGGTCGAATCCGGCTCTAAACCGGTTGTTTACCGACGCTCTGTTGTAATTATGATATATTTGTCCAAATTAGCCCGAAAAAATGAGACCTTATGTATAAAAAATCGAAAAACCCTTACTTCCATATCGCCTACTGGATTTTTGTACTTCTGGTATTAAGCAAAACCTTTGGCTTCAGTTGGGGCAATACCACCGCCGCTTTTTTCTTTGTATGCATGCTGCTGCCCATCGTCATCGGCACCTCCTATTTTTTCAACTATGTGCTGGTGCCCAAATTTTACCTCACCAAAAGGTATGGCCGCTTTGCCTTTTATACCTTCTGCATGGCAGTGGTGTCGGTGTACCTCGAAATGATGGTGCTGCTGTTTTCCTATGTTTATCTGGTTAACCTTAACTATGCAGCCATTAACCCCGATGCCACCCAGCTTAAGCTATTGGTGGTGGTCCTCTACCTGCTGGTGTTTATTGGCACGTTTTTCCTGATGATGAACCAAATCAGCGAGAACCGTCAACTGATTGAGGGGCTGTTAGCTGAACAGGAGAAGATGAAGAAGTCGTTTCTCGAAATCATGTCGAACCGTAAACTGGCCAAGATACCCTACGACGAAATTGTGTACATCGAAAGTCTGTCGGACTACATCAGGGTGATAACCACCAGCAACGAAGTGGTAAGTAAGGAGAAGATAAGCCGGCTGGCCGAACGACTGCCCGATACGTTTTTACGCATCCACCGCTCATTTATCATCAACACCGACCGCTTGAAGGAGCACTCCCTGGATGAAGTATTGGTGGATGATGTGCGGCTAAATATCGGCCGAAGCTATCGAAAGGTGGTGAAAGAAAAGCTGACGAACGTAGGCAAGGACAGCCACACATCTGCTGGTGCTGCCATAGAGTAATACTCGCATGGGCATGCCCTCAAACAGACCACTAACTGCAGCAGCCATGGCCTGAAAAAGGGTACCAAACCTTGTGCTTTCACCTAGTTTGATACCCAACACTACTATTCTATAAAAAAAGCCTGCCCTGCAATTAGCTGCTTCATCGGGCCTGTTACTGTGTTTGATTACGAGGTTCTACAACCTCTATTTTTTCATAATAATACTTGCCTCTGTTTTATTCTGGTAAGTCAGTTTCACAAAGTACATGCCTTTCCTGACCGTCTTGCCAGTGTTGTCCACGCCATTCCACACATACTCATGCAAGCCCCTGGCATGGTGCTTATCTACCAGCTGCAGTATCATGTTACCGGCAACATCATAAACCTGAATGCCCACGTGTCCCTCTTCGGGCAGGTTATATTGCAAGGTGCAATTGTGCACAAAGGGGTTGGGATACGCTCGTATAAAGAGCTTCAACATCTTAGCCAGCTCCTGGTGCATATGCTGACGTACGCTGAGGTCGGGATAAAAACGCCAAACATCATTATCCACATTCAGGTAGTTGAGCGGATCGGTAAAATCAAATGTTTCGCGGTCGCCCCCAACGGTCATTATGGCTGGTGCTTTATTGTTTTTTGAGGCAGGCACCACAATGGCATGAAAATCATATTTCACATCCATTGGCTCTGCAGCATTCCAGGGTGTGCCTGGTAACTGAAACCATTTCACCCCATCGCGACTTGCCCAAATATCCATCGGGTTATTGGGTTCGGCCGAGAAGAAGGGCCCTGGTATGGGGTTAAACGCAGGATCGAGGTTAAAGCCACCAAATAACACCAGGTGGTCGCGGTACAGCAGCACTTCATGACCCGGGCGCGCCGACCATGGAGCATGCTCAACCAGCTGCTCCCAGTTAGCACCATCTCTGCTGCGCCACACATCATTATAGTAGGGCGGCGGTGTGCCGGGCATACTGGGGGTGAAACCGCTCTCGCCTCCCATCAGGTACATATAGCCATTCTTCACCACTACGCGCATACCTGCCCGGGCGGTCCAGGGCGCATTAGCAGTCACCAGCTGCCAGTTGCTGCCATTCTTCGATTTCCAGACATCATTATAGTAAATACGAACAGGTGGCCCTCCAATTACCGCATCGTCATCATTTCTGGAGCCTCCCAGTACATATATCTCATCGCGAAATACAAAGGCACTAATACCGGCTCGTCCTGTCCAGGGCGCATCGCTGGTCATTTCCTCCCAATTGATACCATCTTTGCTGCGCCATACATCATTAAAGAAAGCCGATGGACCAAATGGATTAAAATTCTGCCCGCCTATTACGTACATGTAATTGCCTTTGGTAATAGCACAGAAATAAGCCCGTGCGGGCCAGTGCTGGCTATCATCGGTGGCCAGTATCCGTGTCCAGTGCTTGCCGCTTAGGTTACTTTTCCATACATCGCCCCATATCTTACTATCACCCGGAATATTGGATTGTAAAGGGGTGCGCCCGCCTAATACATACAGGTTATTCTGTAAGCGTACAACCTGCAAACCGGCCCTTGGAGCCCACTCCGCGTTATCACTTACCAGTTTCCAGGCTTCGTGGCCATGAGGCATCTGCCCCAAAGCCAACAGGGGAAGGCAAAATAACAAACCAAGCCATGCCAAAGCACTTAGCCCTTGTTGAATCGTGTAAATGTTTCTCATACCTCTTTCCTTTAAAAGTTAGATAAAATTGACACAGTAAGTTACGGTGATTCCCTCAGACCCTCAAGTGTAAATACCTGTATTAGAACAAAATCACCAACATTTATGCCCTGTAATCAGGTAAGCACCACAGCTGTGTCATCTATTCTACAGGCAGAATGCAGTTAAATGGCTCAGAATAGCTAACTTAGCCTGCCCTAAACAGATAGATATGAAAACTTTAGTAATAGGTGCAAGTGGCGCCACCGGCCTGCACCTGGTCCAACAGCTGCTAGAGGCCGGGCAGGCAGTGAAAATAATTGTCCGCTCCACAGCTGGAATTCCTGCGGCATGGCAAACCCATGAGCACATCGAAATTATCACCGCCTCCATTGCAGAGATGCACCCTGAACAAATGGTGGAACTGCTGAAAGACTGCCAGTCAGTCGCCTCCTGCCTGGGTCACCGCCCCTCCTTTAAAGGCATTTATGGTAAGCCACGGCGCCTGGTGCGCGATGCCGTTCAACTCATTTGTGAATGCATCCAGTCCAATGCCCCGGCATCACCTGTCAAATTTGTGCTGATGAATACCAGCGGCAATGCTAACCGCGATTTAAATGAGCCCAACCCCCTTAAGAACCGCATAGTGATAGGGCTGCTGCGCGTGCTGATACCGCCCCACCCCGACAATGAGCAGGCCGCCGATTATTTGCGTGTCACCATTGGCCAGGATAACCCATATATCCAATGGGTGGCCGTTCGCCCCGATGGCCTGATCAATGAAGATGAAGTGACGGACTATGAACTATTTCCTTCACCGGTGAGGAATCCCATCTTTAACCCCGGCAAAACAAGCCGTATCAACGTGGCCAATTGCATGGCACGCCTGATAGCTGAGCCGGAACTGTGGGACACCTGGAAAGGACAGATGCCGCTTGTGTATAATAAGGAGGCGTGATATCTGTAACAGTCTCATTGAAGCAGTATGCCGAGGGAAGCGATGCAATTAGTAATTGTAATAGCTGCTCGTACAATCTTTAATATCCAAACATTTAATTACCAACCATAAACGATATCACATGAAAAAAATACTCCTTTTATTAGCCGATGGATTTGAAGTATTTGAAGCCAGCGTCTTTATTGATGTAATGGGCTGGAACCTGGAGGAAGGCGACGGATCAACAAAGCTGTTTACCTGTGCCCTGCGAAAAGAAATCAAAAGCTCGTTCAATCAGCGCTTTGTGGTGGATTACACAGCTGATGAGATTGATATCAACGATTTTGACGCACTGGCTATACCTGGTGGTTTTGAAGCATATGGCTTTTATAAGGATGCCTATAACGAGCAGTTTCTTGACCTGATACGCCGCTTCCGAGCTGATGATAAAATGATTGCATCCATTTGTGTAGGAGCTCTGCCCCTAGGCAAAAGTGGTGTGCTAAACGGGAAGAATGGCACCACCTATGATAGTCCCATTCGCCGGGAAGCATTGGCTGGTTTTGGTGTGCATGTGAAAAACCAACCCATTGTAGAGGATGATAAGCTCATCACATCGTGGAATCCCTCAACGGCCATTAATGTGGCACTGTTGCTGCTGGAAAACCTCACCACCAAAGAAAATGCAGCGAAAGTGCGACAGTTAATGGGGTTTTAGAAAGAGAGCCTTTGCTCCCTTCTCTTTGACCTGTCGTGCCTTCAGCACTCGACATGCATTCTTAATGATAACAGGCCTTGCGACCTGTTCAGTTAGACATATGCCCTTCAGGCAAGGAGCGATTAATAGCTATTACAAATCTTCACTTACCTAAAGCAAGGCCCTTCTTACTTACTTCTTCTGGCTGCAGAGAAGAAGTAAAAGCCCATCCGGCTGGAGGACAAAACAATCTATTCCTTTGGCATTGCCCCAAAGGAACCAAAAGTCTTGTTAGGAAAATCCCCCATCGCCTGCGGCACTTGCCAATTTGTGTTAAACTTCAAAGGAATTAGCGAAACTTTGTTTTCCCCAAGGGGAAGATGTGTGCATACAATGGTTTTCAGGCCCCCGACCTCAGCAACGCAGATGGGGTACCCGCTCATCGAAACGAAGCATAATGAGATTTGTTAACGAAGCTGTACTTCTTTAAATCTCATGCGCAGTGAGGTGTTAGTGGGTCATCGAGTGCTGAAGTCAATGATTTTTTGCTTACTTTTTCATCAAGGAAAAATGTAAGAGCCAGTCCGGCTCGAACAAAACAATCTATTCCTTTGGCATTGCCCCAAAGGAACCAAAAGTCTAGCCGGAAAGAACACCTCCCGCTCTTTCTAATGCCAAATACTTCTAAAGAAGTAAGGTGTTTTGCAAATACAGAGGCAAGCCCCTTCTTTGAATTATTAAACCATTAGAAATTCACACCACACAAGCCTTCGCTTTCCGGCGGGCAACCCCGCATTCGAAACCCTGTTTCGAGTGGCGTGTGATAAAAACTCAATTAGTTGATATACGGGATTCCGCATCAGCAACGATATTGGGGCACCCGCTTTTTGAATGGAGGAAGAAAATATTTGGT
>NZ_JAGTAR010000066.1 GCF_018156225.1 Carboxylicivirga sediminis | reverse complement strand
TGAATGGAGGAAGAAAATATTTGGTACCAAGCCGGGTATCTTTAAATATTTTCCCGAAATGAAAAAGTAGCGGGTCAATGAGTGCTGCAGCGGCGACATTTTTTGTTTCGTTTTTGCTGCTGCAGGCAAAAATGAAAGGACATAATTCTTCTCAATGAGAAACAGGATAAGTCCGTCCGACTCGAGGACATTAACATGCCATACCTTAAACAGGCCTTACGACCTGTTCAGATACGCATATACCATTCGGTTAAGAGCGATTGTTGATGCTTACCCACTAAAACCCCAATGGGGTAATAACTCAAAAATCAATGATTCAATATAAACACACCAGCTTTACTGAACTCATTAATCTTTGGCGCCAACACATGGGTATAAATCTTATCGGCCTCGTTGCTTTGGCTATCGGAATAGCGCAAGATATCGGTTTGCTCGTTGGGTAACACACCCGTTGGCGTGTACACCACCTGCCCCGACAGTTCGCTTAGCTCAACATCCATATAGTCCGTTTCGTCATCATACCCCAGGTCACTTACTTTTTTAAACCCGGCAGTCTCACCACCCAGGTAAATATCCACAGCACCAACACCATCCAAAGCATGAAAGAAGCGCACCCGCACTTTACCGGCTGCAGGAGGTGTCAGGTCTTTATCGAGTACTTCCAGCTCAGGATCGCCCGCAGTACCAAAGGCCAGTGCAATATACTCCTCACCGTTATCAAACGATTCAAGGTCCGACACCACCAATGACTTATCAGTTGTATTCAGCACTTCCAGTTTCAGGTTGTTTTTACCCTGCTCCCACTTAACCGTTGAACCACCGCCAAAAGCATAGGCCTGGCCGGTCTGGTATTCTTCATCGTCCACATGCCAGTCAATGGCAAAAGCCACCGGCAAATAATTAAAGGTTGTTAGCTTAGCCTGTTCCATCACCGGATCGGGATCGGGATCGGAACTATCACTACTACAGGCCCAGAGGAATCCCCCCATCATCAGTAAAAACATCCATTTCTTCATAATACACTTCTTTTTGTTGTTGATACTATTTTGCACAGCTTAAACACCGCAGCATTATTACAATTGAAACCCGATTATTAAGCTTACATACAGATTATTAACACCCCACACCTTTTATTTGTTTAACCAGGCAGGATAGCTAAGATAATGAGTGATGAGTGAAAAGTGAAGAAGAAAAAGGTGATAATATCGTGGGCGGACGACCAGTGACGGGACAAGTTCAGCGCCATGTTGCTATCAGCTTAGCCATAAGCTATCAGCTTTTTTAGTACCTCAACCAGTAACAGACAAGCCAAAAACTACCCCTACTAACGGCTGGTGATTAACAGTAAATTAATCATAAAAATAAATCGATTCATCAAAAGATAGCCGCCACTCGGCAAACTTTTAGCAAAGCACTGGCTATTAAATATTAAGGAAAGCTATATTTATAATAAGTATTGAAAAGTAAACCACCGGCTGGTCATCAACCTGGCAAGATTGGCGTCACGCTTTGGAAGAGGAGGCCGGCGGAGCTTGCAATATAGGATTTAAAACAAATATTACATGAGTTATCAAGAAGATTTTAACGCATGGGAAGAACAGATTGTGGCTGTGCCTGATAATGAGATCAAACTGCCTAACCAACCGGTAGATAAGTTTACAGCCAGTGCCGAAACGCTGGCTGTGGAAGCCAAAAAAGACACAGATGTCTTTGCAGCTTCTGGCATGAATGTAAGCCTTATTGATGAATTAACACCCCTGGCCGGAGCATTGCGGCACTTACAAGCCAGCTGGACAAGTGAATTCAGAGCCAAGCAGGAGGCACAAAAAGAATGGCTGGAACAATCGCCCGCAGCTTATCAGTTAAGAGACGAGTTACTGCACCACTTCAGTTTTGCCTATCGCAACATTGATGATATTAAAAAAAGTGTGATGCGCATTCGCGAAGGTGGTGGACATGCCGATTTGCTGCAGGACCTGGTTGACCTTGCAGACTTGGGCGAAAAACATCCTGAGCCATTAACTGATATTGGCTTGAGTTTGGAACCACTGCAAAAGGCACGTTTAACGTCTCATGCGATGTCGGTACTCTTATCGGCCTCTAATGGAGCTAAAGATCAAAAGAATCAAGCCAAATTATTACGCGATAAAGCCTACACATTACTGTTCAACAAAGTGAGCGAAATACGCGAATATGGCCGTTATATCTTTTGGAGAGACGCCGAAAGACGTGAGAAATATTTGATTGATTAATTATCAAAACCCCTGATTTTACAGGTCCCGAGGCAGGTAACACCCTCCCCTCGGGACTTTTTTGTGCCCCATTGGCAATTTGATGCCATCAACCGGGAACCAGTAGACGCCCATTGGCAAAAAGTGGCTTCCCCTTGGCAATCTGATGCCGTCAACAGGCAAAATGCGACCGCCCATTGGCAAATAATAGATGTCAATTGGAATTTTCTTGATGTCATCTGGTATTTACACGCCTCCATTGGCAAGAATAAATTCCCCACAAAGGCAAAAGCTGTAAGACTTAAGGAATCAGCCATCCTAAACCCTAAACCAGAAACAAGACGCAAGGTACTAGACAAATATATGAGAGATGAGTGAAAAGTGATGAGAAGACCGGGGATAACCGACCGAAGACGGGACAATTTAGGCGCCATGTTGGCTATCAGCTATTAGCCATAAGCTATCAGCTTTTTTTGTGCCGCAACCCAGAACCCCCAACCCTAAATCGCAGCGTCCGAACTTTCTCATCCCCCCAATCCTCCCGTTTATCAACAAATCAACATAATTTATCAACTGAAGCAGGCATATTTAAGTATAAGTATTATTTTAGCGCCCACTAATCGGAAAACAACTGCCAATGCACTGCAGCGACGGGCCTAACACGCCAATAGCGGGTACTCATTGGTACAACTGCCCCCCTGACCGGGGATAATGTGAGCGTAATACGGGGCAGTAAATCATAAAGGACTAATAAATGTATCTGCATACAGGTGTTGATACATCGTGATATATGGTATGTATCGGTACCTTAACTGTTGATATAGACAATATATCGGGCATAGAGGTGCGGATATAAATGAGTTGGCTGTAATACAATCTTAAATACAAGTTAAATTATTATGACAGAAATTAAACAACAGAAAAATATTCAGGAAATATATTTTGATACAGATAAGTTGGGAGAACTTTCTTTTGGAAGATTAGAGGGGGAGCGTGACCCATTATTAAAAGATTGTTTTTTTCCTACTTATTCAATTCAAAAGTACCTACAGAGACCCTATAATTATGTTTTATCCCCTAAAGGCGCAGGAAAGAGTGCATTATATAGAGCTCTTACTGATGACTTTATTCCTGAAATTTTCTTTTCAAGAGAACCATACTCTATAATTCCTATAAATGATGCATTTGGTTTTGATGATGAATATTTAGATGTAGCAAAATTTTCAGAAGACAGCAGAATTCGATTGACAATTTCATGGGCACTTTTTCTGTTAACTAAATTGATTGAAGATATTAGAGAGAATTTTAAGGATGGTATTGGATATGGTGAATTGATGGATAATATTTCCAAAATAGGGGAATTGAAAGAAAAGTTCAATTTATATGATTTAGGTGATTTTTTAAAATCAATCAATACCTCAATTAAATTTACTGCAAATGGACAGGAATTTGAGGTTGCTCCTACAATTAAAATAGAAACAAAGAAGCAAAAACTTGTACTTAATAAACTATTCAGAGAAATAAATAAGTTCTATAAAACAAACAAGAAAACAGCTTTAATTCTAATTGACAGAATAGATAATTTTGTACAAAAGGAGGAATACTCATTACAAAAAAAATATATACAAGGCTTATTCGATTGTATAGAAGAGATTAGTTTATTTGATTCGATTATTCCTACGATGTTCTTAAGAACTGATTTGTTTTATTCATATGATTCAGAAATGGAGTATGATAAAGTTAAGGATAGGCTTATTGAACTAAAATGGGAAAAAGGGGAAACTTTAAATTTTCTTGTTTTCCGATTAAATCATAATTCATATATTACTAAAATTTTTGATACTTTTTTGAAAGGCTTCATCGATGAAGCAAAACAAGGAAAGCATAGGAAGTTTAAACAAGAAAAACAAAACATTTTTGTTCGGTTTATTTCATATTTCTGGAAAAAGAAAAAAGCTAGAATTTTCCTTGACACTTCAAAGCCTTTAAACTATACAATTTCTGACAAATACTTGAAACTATTTTATCCTGATGAAATTAATATTGATTGCCCTTTGAAATTTGATGATTGGATATTCTCATATCTAAAAGACGCAAATGATTTTATTAATCCTCGGTTATTGATATACTTCTTTAATCAACTAGCGCAGTGTCAATTTGGAATTAATAAATCGTGTTACCCAGACCGAGATAGTAAGCTAAAGCAAGTTAAAATTAATGGAAGTATTTCATTTGATATCTTTTGTCATGAAGCAATTGATTTAACATACAAGAAAGTTAAACAAGATGAGCTAAAAAATATTTATACATTATTAAAAAGTAGGGAATACCAGACTTTATTCAAATATATAAACGAACGAAATCATGAATCTGGTATTTTTAGATATGGAGATGTAAAATTAAAGAACTTTGGGGTTGATAAAGAAACTTATGAGTCCTTTTTAAAATATTTGAAATTATTAGGTTACTGTAAAGAATCTGAGAGGCAGAAATTTGAGATTCCTTTAATTTATAGAAGTGAACTTGATGTGCTATAAAGTACTACAGCCAATCGAGTAGGCTGCCGATAGGCCAATAGCCTATCGGAGAACCTCTCTCACCACCCAGCGTACGGGTCTCGTACTGGGCGGTTCGTTAAGTCATCAGGAAGAGTGAATCACGCTTATTGGGCTGATAAGTTTGTGTTTTAAAATGCGCAACGTTTCATACCGCCATCCGTTCCCTTTAAACAATATATCAACGAACTATTACTAAAAAAATGAATAAACTAATCCTTCTAATACTATTTGTTAGTGTTACCCAAATTAGTCAATCACAAATAGACACACTTTACCATTCCAGTGGAACTATCTCTGAAATTGGACATATGTCGAGTGGACTAAAATCAGGTCAGTGGTTTTCGTATTATGAGAATGGTAATATCGCTTCAGAAGGTAACTATAAAGAAGGTCAGAAGACAGGGAAATGGAACTGGTACCACGAAAATGGGAACATATGGTGTAAAGAGAAATATAAGAATGATCAGTTTAAAAAAGGCAAATTCTGGAATAAGGACGGAGAACAAATTACTATTAGTGATGTAATTGTGAAGCCTGAATATCCTGGAGGAGAGGAAGCCTTGAGATTAATGATTGCAAAAAATTTGATATACCCCAGCTTGGCTCAAGAAAATGGTATCCAGGGAAAAGTGTATGTCTATTTCGTGATTTCTAAAGATGGTGAAGTTACTAATGCAAAAGTAACCAGAAGTGTGCATCAAACATTAGATGAGGAAGCGTTACGTGTAGTAAACTCATTGCCCAGATGGAAACCAGGTGAATTTCATGGAAAAATAATTAAAGTAAGTCACACCTTACCGATTAATTTCAAACTGGAATAATACCTGACACCAATAAACCACATAGTAAACATAGGGATGTAAAGCTTTTATGTATTTTTGTTACTTCGATAGGCAACTTCAATTCACCTTGGTTGATTTAATAAGAAATGTAATTCAAAATATATGCTTTGGATTCGCACATTTTGGAAAGTTAGTCAGGCTAATCTTTCAAACCAATCCTAGATCAATAACCCCAACCCCATGAAAAAACCCGACCTTTATTGCCCACCCAACCGGCAAGCCTGGCGAGAGTGGCTGGCTGCCAACCACCAGCAGCAAGCGGCTGTTTGGCTGGTGCTGTATAAGAAGCAGTCGCCGGGCCATAACCTCAGCTGGAGCGAGGCTGTTGATGAGGCGCTTTGCTTTGGTTGGATCGACAGCACCAAAAAGACCATAGATGCGGAGCGCTACCAACAGTATTTTACTAAGCGCAAAGCCAAGAGCAACTGGTCAAAGGTGAATAAGGCCAAGGTGCAAACACTTATTGACCAGGGCCTGATGGAGCCAGCCGGCTATAAAAGCATTGAGATAGCCAAAGCCAATGGCTCGTGGACCATTTTAGATGATGTGGAAGCACTGGTACTACCCGGCGATTTAAAAGCCGAACTGGCTAAGCGCCATGGTGCCTTGGAATACTTTGATGGACTGAGTAAATCCAATAAAAAGATACTGCTGCACTGGGTGGTTTCGGCCAAGAGACCAGCCACCAGGCAAAAACGAATCACTGAGATTGGGGAGAATGCCGCCAATCAGCTTAAACCAAAACAATTCAGGTAGCATACGGCAGCTTCAACAGCATAATAAGTTATCCAGTCTTTAGGTTCACACTACGAGTGCTGAAATCTTGATTCTTTTGTATCCTTTTCTCATCAAGGAGAAACAGGATAAGCCCGTCCGGTTTAAGGACAAAACAATCTATTCCTTTGGCATTACCCCAAAGGAGCCAAAAGTCTAGCCGGAAAGAACACCTCCCCGCTCTTTCTAATGCCAAATACTTCTTAAGAAGT
>NZ_JAGTAR010000065.1 GCF_018156225.1 Carboxylicivirga sediminis | reverse complement strand
TGTGCATCCCAAAATAAATTCTAATTTAGCAGGCACTAATCGGAAAAACTGCCCCCCTGACCGGGGATAATGTGAGCGTAATAAGGGGCAGGAAATCATAAAGGAATAATAAATGTATCTGCATATAGGTGTTGATACATGGTGATATATAGTATGTATCGACACCTTAACTATTGATATAGCAAATATATCGGGCATTAGGGTGCGGATATAAATGAGTTATGGGCAAAAAAAAAATGGAAGATAATCAGCAATTAGAGGAAGTAAAAACTCTTGAAACAGAAGTTAAAGCGTTTATTAATGCTCAACCGTATTGGGCAAAATATCTTTGTTCTGAGATTTTAGCAGGCAATGATATTACAGACACTGCAATTGATATTGCTTATTCGTATTTGCTCGAAAGATTAAGTCTTAAACAAGAAACTGAAAAACCTGAGCTTTCTATTTCATATAACCCAAATGCATCTGATGATTATAAAGAAAATCTATCTTTTGACTCTCTTACAAACGTTGAAGGAGTTAATGCACTTACAGAAAACCAAACGATTGAATTAACAAACAATTTGACAATCATATATGGAGCAAACGGAGCGGGTAAATCTGGTTACGTTCGTCTTTTGAAAAACGTTTTTTACTCCAAAGACAAGGAAGACATTCTTCCTAACATCAACATTGACACTGGACACAAATCAAAAGCTGCAACCTTTAATTTTTCTTCAGAAGGAACTAAAATTCCATTGAAATACCCTGACAACATCGGAAATGGAATTTTTAATCAGTTTGCTGTTTTTGATGGAGACATTGGAAAAAAACACCTTAGCGTAAGAAATGATTTTAGCTTCCGTCCTGCTAGCCTAACATTGTTTAATGGGTTTAATGCTGCATTAGAGAAGTTAAACGGCAAGCTAAGCAGTGAAATTCAATCCAAAAGTATTGCAAACCCTTTTGCAGATGACGACATTTTTCAGGGAGAATCTGAAATCAAAACATGGTTAATTCAGCTTTCACACAATTCTAAACTAGAAGATTTAAAAGCTCACCTGCCTTACACGGAGGAAGAGAAAGCAAAAAAATTACAACTTGACAAAGAATATGATGATTTAAAAGTTGCATTAGCTCAAAAGGAAAAGTCACTCAAAGAGTTACAAACCATAAAAACTCAAATATTAGCTCGAAAGAAGAATTTAGAGACTTTAAACTTGTGGTTTTTACAAACACAGTTAAACACAGTTAAAGAAGCTATTACAGACTGTAAAACCAAAGAAGAAACAGCACGAAAAGAAGGTGTTGAAAAATTCAAAACTGACAAAATTGAAAATGTTGGTACTACAGAATGGAAGCAATTTATTCAGGCAGCCGAAAAATTTGCTTTAACTCAAAACGGAGAGGAATACCCTACACTTGGCGACAATTGCTTATTGTGCCAACAAGCAATCAATGATGATGCCCCCAAAAGCTTAATTAGTAGTTATTGGGCTTACATTAAAAGTGTTGCAGAGCAAGAAGCCAAAACGGCTAATGAGAAGCTTGTTAAGTTCAAAGACGGTTACGAAAAATTAGACTTCAACCAATTTCCTGAAACCGACACCTTAACTGTTTGGTTACAAGATAAACACGAAACGATTTTAACCACTTTGCAAGAAGCACTAAAAAAGCAAGAAACATTAAGTGAAACAATTGTTTCAAATATCAATGACAAAAAAGATGTTCCCCAAATTGAAATACAGATAGATTTAAGTGCTTTAGATACTATTAGCGAAACAGTTGATAAAGAAATTAAAGCGTTTGAAGAAGATGAACAAACAAAAAAACTAACTGAGTTATTAAAGCAAAAAACATATTTGGCTCACAAAGAAAAACTAGAAACTAGATACACGGACATTGAAATGCTGCATAAGAATTTGATTTGGGTAAACAAAGCGAATCAATTCAGCAAACAAAGTTTCAAGACTCAATCAACCAACACAGAAAAGCGTTTATCAAAAGAATATTTCAATACCGATTATATCAACGCATTTAATGCCGAATGCGAAAAATTGAATGGAAAGTTTGGAATCGAAATAGATGCGAGAAGTTCAGATGCACAATCCAACCGACAACTTTTTCTTAAAGGCAAAGATCCTTCTGCAATTTTAAGTGAGGGAGAACAAAAAGTAATTGCTTTGGCTGACTTTATTGCAGAAACTAACATTACCACAATTAACAAAGGAATCATTCTTGACGACCCTGTTAACTCGCTTGATGAAGAACGAAAGAGTTTAATTGCAAATAGGCTCATTTCAATTTCAGAGACTAAACAAGTAATCATTTTTACTCATGATTTAGTTTTTGTCTCCAGTCTTCTTAATTATGCTCAAGACAAATCTTTAAGTCACGAGTGCCATTGGATTGAAAATAGAAACGGTAGCCCAGGTCAAGTATGGCTAAGAAACTCACCTACGTATGAAAAAAAATATCGTAATGCGGAGCCAGTAAAGAAGTTATATTCCGAATCGAATAAAGCCGAATGCCCTCCTGAACAAAGAGAGTTCCTTGTAAAAAGTGGATTTACAGCATTACGTACCTGCTATGAGGTTTTGGTGATTAATGATTTGTTTAAAAATGTTGTTCAGCGATACAATGAACGCGTAAGCGTTGATAGTCTTTCCAGCGTCTATTTTGACGAACAATTAATAAACGAACTTCTTGAAAGTTTTGCTCAATGCTGCAGATACATGGAAGGCCATACACATAGCGATAAATATGCTTACATAAAACCAGAACCTTCAAACCTTAATGAAGAAATTCAAAGATATGAAGCGTTAAGAAGTAAAATTCGAAGATTTAAAAGGAAATAAAGCCAGCATACAATAACAACGGCTCATAAAGCATAGCTTGCAGCAGGCGCAACAGAGACACACTACCCATACACACACCGTTGTAGGGCATTCCCCACATCTCGCAAAAAATCAAAATTAAATGTTAGTTACAACTTGAAGCAACTAATAATAAAAACGTCCTAATTGAGAAATTAGCAATCTGACACGAAAAATAGAAAAATAAAACCATAAGGAATTTACATATGGAAATCACAAAATTGAAAAAAGGTAGAAGAACAATGAAATTCTCAATTATTGTTTTTATTCTTTTTATAACTGCTTGGACTATTAATATATTTCGTGAAGAATTGTTTGGGATTGTACCTGGTTATGCTCCACATAATTTTGGGTTTAATGTAATGTTTTTCGGACCCATTAACCTCTTTGTTTTTATTAGTAGTTTTATCGTGTTAATGCTAGTAATTTACAACTGGACTAACTGGGGTAAATCTAAAGAGAAGTATATTTCCTTTGGCATCAGTTCATTAATTGTTGGATTTTGGATTGTACAGATATTAAGAATTATATATTGGTAGAAAAATAAACGATGCCCAATAAGCCATCATAAAGTAGCCCTTGCCTTGGCGGCATTTGGGAGTTCAGCTCCCGCGCCAACTAAAGCGAAATAAAGAAAGTGAATATAGCACACGCAGCGGGCCACTTCAAATGCCCGAACTGTTGTGCTTTATACGAATTGCAATATCTTAAAAACAATATCTTATTTTATGAGCAAATCAAAACTAGATAGACTAAATTCCTGCAATATATGTAAGAAGCGAAAATTGAACGAAGACAATAGAGCCATTTGTTCTTTAACCGATGCTTTTGCCGAATTTAATAATGAATGCAAGGATTTTTCAGTTGATATAGCTGAGTATACGAGATTAAGGGAAAACCTTAAAAGCATTATAAAAGAAGTAAACGCAAAATATCGGGGAAAACCAGTTGATTTGGTTGGAAATGATAACCCTAAATGCTATGAAACACCAATCTTTTTTGCTGAAACGAACAAAATTCCAGACTGCATTAATATATCAAAGAATATAGTCGTTAAAGTAATTGAATATCTGTTTTTTGCAGGAATGATTCTTGGTACGATTTATTTGACAATATTTAAGGCCAATGAGAATATAATATCTAGTGCAATAATTGGCATATCTTTCTCTTTCTTATTTCTTTTACTTGCTAAAACACACTTAATTGAGAATACACAAAAAATTATCTTAGATTACAATGGTATGGAAATAATTGGTGGGGAAACTACAAAGCACTTTTGGAAAGATATTATCGATGTTAATATTTTAACCACAAGATCAGCGACTAAAGGGGGAATTAGCTATTCTAGGAGACTAATAATTGACAATATCTCAAGTGAAATATTTGAATATCCAACTCAGGATTTGTTAGGTAGAAGAAATGCTGAGAAAGTATTGTATTGGGCAAAAAAATATCATGAGATATACTGGGATAAGAAAATAAAGTACGAAGCACAACACGCCGCTCATAATACATAGCCTGCCGCAAACACAACACAAGTAACTCATCATAGCCTCGTTCGTCATAAATGAATAAATACCTGCTTCAGTCCTATGCCATTCCAGATTGAAGGTGTTCACCTCTTGACAAGAGCATAAACTTTTCATTTTTTACCCTTTAGCTGCTTATTTCCCATTAACAAATACGCAACTGACAACATTACTACTTTTAAATACTACACACATGGGTACCTTAGACCATTTAAAATGCGAGGCATGCAGTGTTAATGCGCATCGATTATCAGCTGATGAAATTGCATCCCTGATGCCGGATGTACCCCACTGGGAATTGATTGAAGATGGGACTATTCAAAAATTGAAGCGGGTATTTCGCACCGATAATTTTATTCAATCCATTGCATTGACCAATGCTATTGCAGAACAGGCGGAGAAAGAAAATCACCATCCTCAGCTGATTGTTGAATACTCATCTGTAACGGTTATATGGTGGACGCATAAAATACATGGACTTCATAAAAACGACTTTATTATGGCCTATCATACATCCACTTTATACGCCAATATGGCCGGATAATGACATGGTATTTAATGGTCATCGTAGTGTCCGGATATTTAGAGTACTACTAATCAATCCTGTTTTCGTTGTCAGTATGCATCCTGCCTCTGGCCATTGAAAAGTAGATTCCTCCTGCACAGATAAATGCAAAAGCCAGAAAGGCATAATGAATGCTTTTAATAAACAGCAGGTCTGAAACACCTTCAACCGACTCGCCTTTAAAAAAGATGGCGAATATGGCGGTGGCAATAGTCATACTTGCCATTTGTCCCAGCACCCGCATTGTTGCAGCCATACCACTGGCTAAGCCCGATTTTGTTTTGTCGACTGAACTCATGATGGTATTCATGTTGGGAGAAGAGAAAAGAGCAAAACCAATACCAATAAAAGCCAGAATACCTATAATAGTGATTGTTGATGTATCGGCCCCTATAAAAGCCAGAAGGGCTAAACCGAGAGAACAGATGGCCATTCCTGCAGATGCCAGGATGCGCGGCTCCATCCGATCAGACAGATAGCCCGCTAATGGCGAAAGAAGCGCCATGACAACAGGTTGAGCTATCAATATACTGCCTGCCTCCCGGGGGCTGTAATGTTGAATTTTCTGAAGGTATAAGCTTAGGAGGAAAACGATGGCAAAGGTGGCGCTATAGTTAATTAGCGCGGCTGCATTGGAGTAGGCAAAGAGCTTATTTATTCTGAACAGATGTGTTGGAAATACAGGAAAGGAAACTTTCGTCTGATAAAACAGAAAACCAATGATAAGCAGCACACCAAGCCCAATAAGTATTTGCCCCTGTAAGCTGGTTATTTTAGAAGAACCATACACCAAACACGACAGAGCCAACATATAAATAATCGCTCCCCACACATCCATCCTTGATTGTGGGGCTTTGTGTTTATCCTCTCCCAGAAACAGAAAAGCAACCAGCATGACTGATAGTCCTAACATACCCGAAATCCAGAAAATACCCTGCCACCCAAAATAATAGGTAACAAACCCGCCAACCAGCGGCCCTACCGAAAGACCAATATATACGGCGGCAACATTTATCCCCAATACTCTGCCCCGCTGATTCACCGGGAATTCGGATATGAGGATAGCGGGGCCGGTTGCCATCAACATAGCTGCGCCAACACCCTGCAGGAACCTGGCAACAATCAGAATGGTTGAACTATTGGTAATAGCACATAAGAAAGTGAACACCACAAAAACAACGGTACCTTGCTTAAAAATACTCTTTACGCCTTTTATATCGGCCCATTTCCCCATTGGCAAAAGAAATATAGCCGATGATAACAAAAAGGAAGTAATGACCCAGCTTAAGGTGATGGCATCAATAGCAAAATACCTTTCAATATCTGGCAGGGCAATGTTAACCGACGAGATAATGAATGGCCCGATAAATGATGTAAGCGTCACAACAAGCAGCACTGTTTTTTGTGTCCTGGCCATTTTTTCCATAAACCGGTAGTTTTTACTAACGCCATCAAGCAAATTAAATGTATCAATAATTTCACAACATTGCCATAGGCCTTAGCTTCTATGCAGGGAGATTGCATTTAACTCAACAAAGAAAATAAAATAGTTTAATCCACAGATTTTCACGGATTTTTCCATCAAATAACTTTTCCGCTAACGGACAAAAAATCTGTGCAACTATTTTTTACAAACAGAAGCTGTAACTATATCAATAACAACTAAGAGTTAAAGGAACAGAAAATCTTCACAGATAGTTTTCCAATGGAAAACAATTAATCTGGGTCAATCTGCGCAATCTGTGGTCTTAATAGTAAGTTT
>NZ_JAGTAR010000064.1 GCF_018156225.1 Carboxylicivirga sediminis | reverse complement strand
CTGTTCACCATAGCTCGCTATGCTTTCACAAATATTCCTTGAAACTAAACATTTATAAGCGATTTGAGCCAGTAATTTTATGTCGAACTCAGGTTGCTACCCATCTAGGAAAAATCAACAGATCCGATTTTTTTAATTTTTAAAGCAATTAAGATGAAATTTTTGCATGCAGGAATGATGGCAGCGCTTGCTGCTATGTTAATGGTTAGTTGTAGCAGTGATGATGATACAATTAAGGTTGAAGACCCCTTTGCGGGCATTGTGGTGATGGCTGAAACGGCCAACTACGATGGCGAAACCATTGTATCGGTGGATGGTGTAATCTACCAAGTGGTAGAAAATGTGGCGGTTGATGATGAAATGATGGCCGACTATGCATGGTTTGTGATGGAGTATGTGCCAACACCCGAGGTAGGCGATGGCATTAATGTGCGATTAACTGACATTAACTACACACAGGTAGAAGAAGTGATTGAGGCAGATATGGTTGACCTCACTGATTCGGGCGTTGAAGTGGAAGCCGTTGTGGTGGAAGGAACTGTTCTAAGCCTTAACCTAAACTATGTGGGAGGCGACAAGGTGCAATTGAATCAGTTGGCTTATGATGCTGATGCTTTTGAGGCTAATGCCGAAGAATTGGTGTTAACGCTTGTACACGATTCGCAAAAGGATAAGGCCACATCGGAACTGAGCTATGTAGCTGAATTTGATTTAAGCAGCATTGAGCAGGAAGTGACTGGTGCGAAACTCATTATCAATTACATCAACCAGGCTGGCGAAGAAGTGGCATTCGACACTGAAATTATCCTTTAATAAGCTAGTTCGTTATTCATATAGTAAAGAGGGCAGCTCATCGGGGCTGCCCTCTTTACACTTGAAATAACCCGACAGCCATAGTGATGCTGTGAGGTTTATAGTGTCAATTGTCTAGTCTGTTAATGTTATTGTTACCCGGTCTATCACACCTGAATAAGGGAATGGGTTGCCTTGGTAGTCTGGGTCCACCTGAGTGCCGGTGTCAATACCTACATCAAACGTTTCGGCCAGTGAATAGGTAGAGATGTGTGTTGTAGGGAAATATACCTCGTCCTGTTTTTCACCATTAATGTATAGTGCACCAGTACCTGGCCATGGCATAATGGTACCGGGTTTTAATTTTTCGCGGTCGAGCTCAAAGGTGAATTTAATATCTACTTCTCCCTTTGGCAGTGGCTTTGACACCAGGTGGTGGTGTTCACCATCTAGGAAATTATAGTTATAGTGTACTTTCCCACCTTTGATGTACATGGTATAACCACCTGTCATTCCACCGCAGGCAACTATAACGCCTTCTTCGCCACCCTTTAAATCAAGTGTTGTTTCAATAGTGTGCGAACGACCTTTCACCGGAGCAGATGCTTTCTCAGCTATTCGCACGGCACCCGGTGCATAATAGGTGAATTCCTTTTTATCGCCAAAGAGCACATAGTTAACTTTGTTAAGGCGCGCCAGCATATCGTCATACATCGGATACACGTTATTGTCCCAGGCCTCCTGTTCAAATACTTTTTTCAGTTCTTCCAGTTTCTCAGGATATTCATCGGCCAGGTTATTACTTTCTGAGAAGTCTTCGGCCACATGGTACAGTTCCCATACATCATCTTCGAACGGTTGTACCACGTTTACATCCCATGGCATGCGGTTGGCGTGTAAGGTAACCGCTTTCCAGCCATCTTTCCAGATAGCCCTGTTGCCAAACATTTCGTAGTATTGCTGTTTTTTGGCATTGGGGGCAGTAGGGTTATCAAAGCAATAGTTCATGGGTATGCCTGTGAATGCCTGCTGCTCAATGCCATGGTATTCTTTTGGCAGCTCAAAGTTGCAGGCGTCCATAATGGTTGGGGCAATATCGGTTATGTGATGGTACTGACTGCGTATTTCACCTTGTGCCTTAAAGCCGGCAGGCCAATGTACTACCAGGGCATCATGCTGGCCACCGCGGTGTTCCGACTGCTTAAAATAGGGGAAAGGCGTATTACCGGCCATGGCCCATCCTGCATGATAATGCGGATAGCTATCCCACTGGCCCCAATTATCGTAGTGGCGCAGGTTGGCTTCAAATGGCGTTTGCATGCCATTTAAAACATAGGTTTCATTGAAGGTACCTGTGAGGCCACCTTCTCCAGAAGCGCCGTTATCGGCTGTTACAAATATCAAGGTGTTATCAAGTTCGCCTATGCGTTTAAGTGTTTTTAAAACCCGGCCAATCTGATGATCGACATGCTCCATTTGTGCCGCAAATACTTCCATTTGCTTTGCATACATCTTTTTTTCATCGGCCGAAAGCGTTTCCCAGGCCGGAATTTCTTTGATGCGGCTTGATAGGTTTGTGTTTTCAGGTACGATGCCTAGCTGCTTCTGGTTATCCAATATCATTTCACGAGCCTTATCCCAGCCCATGTCAAATTTGCCCTTATACTTAGCAATATAATCATCGGGTGCATGGTGAGGTGAATGCATAGAACCGGAAGCCCACAGCATCATAAATGGCAATTCGTCGTCCAGTGATTTGTGGCCTGTAATCCACTGGATGGCTCTGTCGGCCAGGTCTTTGTCAAGGTGATCTGATTTGCGGTAAGGTTCGGGGTGATGATCGTCCCACATAACGGGTATAAACTGGTGTACATCAGCTGCCATAAAGGTGTAGGCGTGGGCAAAGCCTTCGTCACTTGGCCAGCGGTGATGCGGGCCAATTTGCGACACTTCGTACAGAGGGGTGTGGTCCCATTTGCCCAGGGCATAATTAACGTAGCCTTCTTCCTGCAAATAGTTAGCCACTGATTTGGCCGATGGTGGTACAATGGCGTTATATCCCGGAAATCCCATGGCTGTTAAAGCATGAGAGCCTAGACCTATCTTATGGGGATTACGTCCGGCCATAAGGCTTGCTCGTGATGGAGAGCACAATGCTGTTGTATGGAAATTGTTAAACCGCAGTCCGTTATCTGCCAGATAATCAATGTTCGGTGTTTCAATCAGGCCACCAAATGAACCTACTTGTGCAAATCCTACGTCATCAAGTAGGAAAATGATTACGTTAGGCGAATTTTTCGGGGGACGTTTCTTTTCTGGCCACCATTCCTGGGAGTCTTCATAGCTTTGCGCTATTTTTCCTTTAAACTCCTGGCCATACTTTTCAAAACTATCATCCGTGTTTTGGATGTCTGAAGGTGGTTGTGTGCAACTTATTAAAAAGCAGATGCATAGGGTGCATAATCCAATGGTGTTTCTCATAGTGTTTTGTTTTGATTATTGATATGTATAATATCTGATGAATAATCTATTGCTTGTGACATAACAAGTTATGGAAATAAATTCGAAAAGTCATGACCTAATTATGGGCATAAAAAAAGCCCGCCGTTTGGCGAGCTCTTTCTATGTGTTGTATACTCTGGTTTAACTATCAAGCTGGTTTTTGATAATGGCGACAGCTTCTTCAATGGCCACGTCTAATCCATCCAGGTTTTTACCGCCTGCCGTTGCAAAAAATGGCTGACCACCGCCGCCGCCTTGCATCTTTTTAGCTGCTTCGCGTACGATGGCACCGGCATTTAAGCCGCGCTCTTTCACCAGGTTGTCAGCTACCAGGATAGCCAGTTGTGGTTTGCCGCTGACATCAGCACCAAGTACCGCCACCACGTCATCCAGCTCTTGCTTAATCTGGAAAGCCAGGTCTTTTAATGAATTAGCCAGCATTGGCTTCACCCGTGTGGCAATCACTTTAATACCGCTGTGTTCCACCGCACTATCTACCAGGTTGCGCTTTTCAATGGCCATAATGTTTTTAAGCATGCCATCGGCCTGGGTGCTTAGCTTGCTGTTTTCACTCATCAGGTTTTCGATGTTTTTCTTGAGGTTGGCCGGGTTTTTAAACATCTCGCCCAGCTCCCTAATTAAAGCAAACTGCTGGTTGATGAATTCTTCGGCCTTGGCACCTGTAACGGCTTCGATACGACGTATGCCCGCCGCAATAGATGATTCGCTGATGATTTTGAAGAAGCCCATTTGTCCTGTTGCGTTCACGTGGGTACCACCACATAGTTCTACCGATGAACCAAATTTGATGGCACGAACCAGATCGCCGTATTTTTCGCCAAACAAGGCCATGGCACCCATCTCCAATGCTTTGGCCTGAGGAATTTCACGCATCTCTTCCAGTGGCATGTTCTGGCGGATACGCTCATTAACAATGCTTTCGACCTTAGCAATTGCCTCGTCGCTCACCTTTTCAAAGTGAGAGAAATCAAAACGCAGATAATCAGGATGCACCAATGACCCTTTTTGCTCCACGTGCTCGCCTAATACTTCGCGTAAGGCTTCGTGCATCAGGTGAGTGGCTGTGTGGTTGTTCGCCGTATTTTGTCGCGCTTCCTTATTAACAATGGCCTTAAATGTGGCATTAAGATCTGACGGTAACTCTTTGGCGAGGTGTACAATCAGGTTATTTTCTTTCTTGGTATCGATGATGTATACCTTCTCATCCCCATTTTGGATGTAACCGGTATCGCCCACCTGACCACCACTCTCGGCATAAAACGGGGTGATGTTGAATACCAGCTGGTACAGCTCTTTGTTCTTCTGCTTGATTTTGCGGTAACGAGTGATGAACACATCTGTTTCCAGGTAGTCGTAGCCAATAAACTCTTCGCGGTCATCGTGCTGAAGCACCACCCAGTCGTCCGTTTCAATGGCAGTAGCGCTGCGGGCGCGCTCTTTCTGCTTGTTCATCTCCTCTTCAAACTCCTTACGGTTCACTACCAGGTTATTTTCTTTCAGTATCAGCTCTGTTAAATCCAGCGGGAAACCAAAGGTATCGTACAGTTCAAATGCCACCGCACCATTTACCACATTGTAGTTGTTGGCTTTGGTTTCGGCCATAATTTTATCCAGCATGCTGATGCCGGTAGCCAGGGTACGTAAGAATGATTCCTCTTCTTCCTTGATAACCTTCTCAATTAATGTTTTCTGCGATTGCAGCTCCGGGTAGGCATCGCCCATGGTAGCTATCAGTACATCCACCAGCTTATACACAAAGGCCTCTTTGCTATTGAGAAAGGTATAGCTGTAACGCACTGCACGGCGCAGGATGCGACGGATTACATAGCCCGCTTTGTTGTTCGATGGTAGTTGTCCGTCGGTAATGGAGAAAGCAATGGTACGCACATGGTCGGCCACTACGCGCATAGCAATATCTGTTTCTTCGCTTTTGCCGTATTCAAAACCCGATAGCTGAGCAATTTTATTGATGATGGGGGTGAAGACATCGCTGTCGTAATTGGACGACTTGCCTTGAATAACACGCACCAGACGTTCAAATCCCATACCGGTATCCACATGTTTATTGGGCAGCGGCACCAACTCGCCATTGGCCATGCGGTTATACTGGATAAATACCAGGTTCCAGATTTCAATTACCTGGTCGTGGTCCATGTTTACCAATGATTTACCATCTACCATGGCACGTTCCTCATTGGGGCGCATATCAATGTGTATCTCCGAGCAGGGGCCACAAGGACCCGTTTCACCCATCTCCCAGAAGTTATCTTTTTTATTACCGTTGATGATGCGGTCTTCGCCAATCCACTCTTTCCAGGCTTCGGCAGCTTCATCATCACGTCCCACGTTATCCTCTTTGCTGCCTTCAAAAACGGTGACGTAAAGACGGTCTTTGTCAATTTTCAACACATCAGTCAGGTATTCCCAACCCCAGGCAATGGCTTCTTTTTTGAAGTAATCACCAAACGACCAGTTACCCAGCATCTCAAACATGGTGTGGTGGTAGGTGTCATGGCCTACTTCTTCCAGATCGTTGTGCTTACCCGATACACGCAGGCATTTTTGCGAGTTGGTAACACGTGGACTTTCAGCCGGATGGTTGCCTAAGAATATATCTTTAAACTGGTTCATCCCGGCATTGGTAAACATCAATGTTGGGTCGTTTTTAACCACCATTGGCGCCGAAGGCACCACTTTATGTTGCTTAGAGTTAAAGAAATCCAGAAAACTCTTTCTTACTTCAGAGGCCGTCATCATATCTCGTAAATTTTATATCAAGGTGTTATGTACAATAAAAAAACCTTGCAAAGTTAGATTATTTAAGTAATTTTGGGACGATTAGTACCCAATTTTTCTAACAAAAGTAAAACATTCGGTCTATGTCAAAAGTTAAGTATCGCTATAATCCTGAAACGCTTAGCTACGATAAAATACACAAAGGTTACAAATACTATTTTTCCAGAGGATCCATCTACTTTATGTTTGTGTTACTGGTGGGGATGCTGACTTATCTCATATATCCATATTTGTTTCAAAGTCCCGTTGAAAAACGCCTTGAGCGTGAGAACCATCAGCTGTTGGCTCAGTATGATATTATGAATAAGAAACTCGATCAGCTGGAGATGGTATTGGAAGATATTGAGCTGCGTGACGAAAATATTTATCGTACCATTTTTCAGGCAGATAGCATTCCAAGTAGTATTAGAAGAGCAGGTTTTGGTGGAGTCAACCGCTATCGCCACCTCGAAGATATGGATAATGCCGAACTGGTGATTAACACAGCCAAGCGCCTTGACGTGGTGATGAAACAGCTTTATGTGCAGTCTACTTCATTTGATGAAGTGATTGACCTGGCCATGCGAAAAGAAGAAATGCTACGATGTACACCAGCTATTATGCCTATCTCAAATACTGATTTAAAACGTACAGCTTCAGGTTGGGGGTATCGACTGCATCCTATTTACAAGGTGAAAAAGTTTCATGAAGGAATGGATTTCTCGGCGCCTATCGGCACCGATATTTATGCTACAGCTGATGGAGTAGTTACTAAAATCACCAATGAAAAAACCGGTTATGGAAAACGCATCGAGGTTGACCATGGCTTTGGTTATACCACACTATATGCACACCTTGATGAATTTAATGTGCGCCGAGGACAGAAGGTAAAGCGTGGTGACGTGATTGGCTATGTAGGTAATACCGGAGGAAGTACAGCACCACACCTGCACTATGAGGTGCATGTGAAAGGGAAGAAGGTGAATCCGCAGCACTACTATTTCAAAGAGGACTTAACGGCCGAACAGTATGATAAGATGATTCAAATATCGTCCAACTCTAACCAGACATTTGATTAAATAGAAACATTGATATAGCAGAAAGGTGGCCAAACGGTCACCTTTTTTGTTTGCTGCCATGGCTGGCGCGGATTTGCAATCCGTGCACTAAATTAATAAGCAAAACATCCAGAAGATTAGCTTTGACACTATGCCAACTGTACGATCTATATTGAACTCATAGCTAGTTGAAAAACTCATATGCATTCAAAAGCCGGACTGTTTTATTAGT
>NZ_JAGTAR010000063.1 GCF_018156225.1 Carboxylicivirga sediminis | reverse complement strand
CCGATAGCGCCGATGGTACTGCGTAGAAGTGGGAGAGTAGGTCGCCGCCTTTTTTTTAGAGAAACCTCTTATTCATTCGAATAAGGGGTTTTTTGCGTTTAATAGGAGTTCTTAATCACTGGTCCCTATAGACTACAACCGAGTTACAGGTCTAAGCTTAGTTCTTACACTATCTGTAGAGGACAAACTTAATTCTGTTACGTCAAAAAATACCATCCGTAATCTTTGATTTTAGCAAAGAATAATTCGCTGGAGACATATATTGTTCTGCAATTAAAGCTGTTGATAATGGCGCTATATTACGCTTCTCAATCTTAATGTATTGCAGTAAAGGTATTATTACCGAAGGTATGTTCTTTTTCATTCATACGCCTATCTGTTTCCTGCAATGTCAGTCGTTAATATTCGATTCTTGATTTCATACCGCATATAGAATAGTTTATAGGCCTTTAAATTATCAAGATATTGTAGTTGCAATCTTTGAGCCGTCTCTAATAGCTTTAAATATTTATAGTGCAAGTATCTACTTTGCATGCGTAGTTGATTGTTTGGTGAACTATTAACAGGGCTTTACTTAATTTCTAAAATTGATGTTCATGTATCGAATTTGAGAATTTATTTAATGCATTAATTAACTATGTACTTTATTCAATATTCTTTCTGAATTATGTCTGGGCTTAAACTGACTATTGTCATAAGTGGGTTTTAAAATGATAGATATTGGAGTTATATAATTACTAATTGTAAGAAAAATAGAATTTGCAATTACATTAATTAGTCGAATTTCTTACAAATTATAACTTAAAATGGTTGATTTTGCTTCTTATTATAGAAGGCTATATATAAATATGCATGTATCTAACAAGATTGATTTAATACTATGTAACGTTATTTTATAGGCCGTATATGTTGTAAAACAATCTTTTTTTAATCTCAAAAATGTTGCTAAATTTTTATTAGTTTCTACTTTTGTTGCATCATTTTTTATTAAACAATAAATATTTAGATATGAAGCCGACGCATATTGAGCACATTGGGATCGCCGTGAAAGACTTAAATGAAGCAATTCCATTCTTTGAAAAGGTATATGGATTAGAGTGTTACGCTGTTGAGGAAGTGGCAGATCAGAAAGTAAAGACTGCTTTCTTTAAAGTTGGGGATACAAAAATTGAGTTGTTAGAGTCAACAGATCCTGAAGGGCCAATTGGTAAGTTTATTGAGAAAAAGGGCGAGGGTATTCATCACATGGCTTTTGCGGTTGAAAACTTAGCTGAGAAGTTGACTTTTGCTGAAGAGCAAGGCGTTAGATTGATTGATAAAGCACCTCGCAAAGGAGCTGAAGGTCTAAACATCGGTTTTCTTCACCCAAAATCAACATTTGGTGTGCTCACTGAGCTTTGCGAAGATCCTAACAAATAATTCTTCTAGACTAATACTTACAATTTCATATGTCAACTCAGGATAAAATCAAAAAATTAATCGATCTCCGCTCTGAAGCTAAGCTGGGTGGTGGAGAAAAACGAATTGAAAAGCATCATTCGCAGGGGAAAATGACTGCACGCGAAAGAATCGAAGTTCTATTGGATGATGGTTCTTTTGAGGAGCTGGATATGTTCGTAACTCATCGTTGTACTAACTTCGGTATGGAAAAGAACAAATTCTTAGGCGACGGTGTAGTTACAGGTCATGGTACTATTGATGGTCGTGTGGTGTATGTTTATGCTCAGGATTTTACGGTTTTTGGTGGTTCATTGTCAGAAACAATGGCTCAGAAAATATGTAAGATTATGGATATGGCCATGAAAGTTGGGGCTCCGGTTATCGGCATTAACGATTCAGGTGGCGCACGTATTCAGGAAGGTGTTACTTCTTTAGCTGGTTATGCCGAGATATTTGAACGTAATATCCTGGCTTCAGGTGTTATTCCTCAAATCTCTGCCATTTTTGGTCCTTGTGCCGGGGGTGCAGTTTACTCACCTGCATTAACAGACTTCATTATGATGACAGAAGAATCGTCATATATGTTTGTGACTGGTCCTAAGGTTGTTAAAACAGTAACAGGTGAAGAAATTTCGGTAGCCGATTTAGGAGGTGCTGATGTACATGCATCTAAATCAGGTGTGGCACACTTTAAGGTAGAAGATGAGCAAGAAGGTTTACTGTTAATTCGTAAGCTGGTTTCGTATCTGCCACAAAACAATATGGAAGAAGCTCCTGTACTGGAGTGCAATGACCCTATTGATCGTTTGGATGATGCTTTGAACAATATTGTTCCTGACAACCCGAACTTACCTTACGATATGAATGATATTATCTTTTCTATCGCCGATGAAGGTGAGTTCTTAGAAGTACACCGTAACTATGCCAAGAATATTATCACTGGTTTCTGTCGTTTAGATGGTCAGTCGGTTGGTGTTGTGGCTAACCAGCCAAATTACCTGGCAGGTGTGCTTGACTGTGATGCATCACGTAAGGCTGCCCGTTTTGTGCAAATGTGTGATGCTTTTAACATTCCAATATTAACCTTGGTTGATGTTCCTGGATTTTTACCAGGGTCAGGACAGGAATATGCCGGTATTATTATACATGGTGCCAAACTAATGTTTGCTTATGGCGAGGCAACAGTGCCTAAGGTAACAGTTACTATCCGTAAGTCATATGGAGGAGCTCACGATGTAATGTCATGTAAGCAGTTGCGTGGTGACTTTAACTATGCCTGGCCAATGGCTGAAATTGCCGTGATGGGAGCTAAAGGCGCTATCGAAGTTTTGGAAGGTCGTAGTATTGCTGCCTTAGAATCTGACGAGGAAAAAGCGGCTTATGCACAGAAGAAAACAGATGAATACGAAGAGGCATTTGCTAATCCGTATCAAGCTGCTTCATATGGTTATATCGACGATGTTATCGAACCAAGAAATACACGCTTTAGAGTGATTAGAGCTTTCCAGAATTTACAAACAAAGAAAGTGACTAATCCACCGAAGAAGCATTCAAATATTCCATTATAAAACCGAAGGACCATGAATTTATTAATCGTTGATTCAATGACGTGGACCATTACGGTATTAGGATGGTTTATCGTTTTTGTGGCTTTGGTATTCTTGATCGGTGTGTTCTTAACTGTCCCAAAAATACTGACCTGGGGCACACGACGAGCGCTTCGTAAGAAAAACAGAATGGCAAAGAAAGAAGTAGTAATCGATGATGAGTTGGTTATTACTGGTGAAACCAATGCAGCTATTGCCATGGCTTTGCACCTGTATTTTAACGAACAGCACGATGAAGAAAGTAATGTGATTACCATTAAAGAGGTTAAAAAACGTTACTCTCCATGGAGCTCTAAAGTGTATAGTTTTAACAATGTTAATTTCCCCAGATAGCATAACATGAAAAAGTTTAGTTTTACCATTAGAGGTAATAAATACGACGTTCACCTTAAGGACTTAGAAGAGAATATAGCTCAGTTGGAAGTGAACGGAACTCAGTATGAAGTAGAGATTCATCAGGAAGTAGCTAAGAAGTCAGCTAAAACACCAAAACTGGTGCGTAAAGAAATTCAGCGCAAACCAGGCGAAGGATTTATTACTAAAAATGCAGCTGGTGGCGCCATTAAAGTAAACGCTCCGCTTCCGGGTAATATTTTTAAGGTGTTGGTGAAAGAAGGTGATGCCGTGAAAAAAGGTGATGTTTTGTTAGTGATGGAAGCCATGAAAATGGAAAATAATGTACTAGCTGAGAAAGATGGTACAGTTACTTCTATCAAAGTATCTGTTGGAGATGCTGTATTACAAAACGATGTATTAATTGAAATGGCCCAGTAAGCTCAGGTTTACTGTGTCGTTATAGAATAATTAATTATGAAAAGATTTATCACTCTTTTTGGTGTGTTATCGCTTTTGTTCAGCCTGCAATTTGTCGGTGGAGGGTTTGAAGCCTTTGCTGCAGGAACCGAAGCGGGGGATACCTTTATTGATCACGCATCAAAAGGGCTGGAAACATTTTGGAACTTTACCGGCTTTGCCAATGCGCATTATACCAATTTTATAATGATTGCGGTTGGGTTGTTCTTTATTTTTCTGGCTATTAAATATGATTACGAACCACTTTTATTAGTACCAATCGGAACTGGTGTTATTCTTGGGAATATACCATTTCTTACAGGTTATCAAATTGGCTTATATGAAGATGGTTCAGTGTTAAATTACCTGTATTTCGGAGTTAAGCAAGGGGTTTATCCGCCTCTCATCTTCCTGGGTATTGGCGCCATGACGGATTTCTCTTCCTTGATTTCTAATCCAAAGTTGATGATTTTAGGAGCGGCTGCCCAGGTGGGTATATTTGCAACATTCTTAGGTGCTTCGGCTATGGGCTTTACACCTCAGGAAGCTGGTGCAATTGGTATTATCGGCGGTGCTGATGGTCCTACTGCAATCTTCTTGTCGTCGAAACTGGCACCAACATTAATGGGAGCGATTGCCATTGCGGCCTATTCCTACATGGCATTGGTACCTGTGATACAGCCTCCTATTATGCGATTGATCATTCCTAAGCGGGAGCGATTAATTAAGATGAAACCACCACGCGCTGTTTCTAAAACTGAGAAAATCATGTTCCCGATAATCGGTTTGCTTTTAACAACCTTTATTTCTCCATCGGCCCTGCCTCTGTTAGGTATGTTGTTCTTTGGTAACTTGTTAAAAGAATCTGGTGTAACTGAGCGTTTGGCTGATACAGCCAGAAACGCGATGATTAATATCGTGACTATCCTGTTAGGTATTACCGTTGGAGCATCCACTCAGGCAGATTATTTCCTGACAACCGATTCATTGAAGATTTTTGGATTGGGAGCAGTATCGTTTATGGTGGCTACTGCAGGTGGTCTGATTTTCGCTCGTTTGATGAATTTATTCCTGAAAGGCGATAACAAGATTAATCCATTAATTGGTGCTGCTGGTGTGTCTGCTGTGCCGGATTCAGCTCGCGTTGTTCAGCACGAAGGTTTGAAAAATGACCCTAACAACCACTTGTTGATGCATGCGATGGCTCCTAACGTATCAGGAGTTATTGGCTCAGCTGTGGCAGCTGGTATCTTATTATCATTCCTGATGTAAGCATAGACTTATAATATAAATGAAAGGCTCGTATCGTCGGATATGGGCCTTTTTTTATGCATACCACTCAATTGATATAGTGACTTAACTATCAATGTTATAATTGATTGGTCTATTATAATTGATATATATTAATATTGTATTGAGCATTGATAACGTCTTGGGATTGAATTTGATAGAAATCAGAATTAACTTATGAGGAAAATCTTTCCCATGAAATTACCTCATTCATATTACAATCCCTTGTCGTTGGTAGGAACCATCATCAGTGGCCTGGCTCTGCTGCTAATAATCCTGTCTATTCTTCTGTCCTTTATGTTTGACGAAGGAAGCTCGTATTTAGGGTTATTCTCTTTCATTCTATTACCTGCCATCATGGTAGTAGGACTTATATTGATACCTATTGGCATGATGCGGGCCGTTAGAAAGGCCAAGAAAACAAATGAACCTGTCTCAACCAAATGGATGGTGATTGATTTTAATAACCCGCGCTATCGCAATGCGGCTTCGGTGTTTGTTATTGGTACGGTTATTTTTCTGCTGCTGACGGCAGTGGGCAGTTACGAGGCCTATCACTATACTGAGTCGGTGGAGTTCTGTGGTCAGGTTTGTCACCGGGTAATGAAACCCGAATACATTACTTACATGAATTCCTCTCATGCGCGCGTGGCATGTGTAGAGTGCCATGTTGGGCAGGGAGCCAATTGGTATGTTAAATCCAAATTATCGGGCTTATATCAGGTGTATGCTGTGCTGGCCGATAATTATCCCCGGCCTATTCCAACACCTATCCGAAATCTAAGACCGGCCAAAGAGACTTGTGAGGAGTGTCACTGGCCCGAAAAGTTTTACACCCCTCGTATGCAGTTCGAAAGGCATTATTTGTCTGACTCTCTTAACACGCAATGGGATATTCAGTTGCTGATAAAAACCAATAGTCAGTACAGTGCTAGTAATCTGGCCGAGGGAATTCACTGGCACATTAATCCTGATGTACGCATCGAATATATTGCTGAGGACGAAAGCAGGGAGGTGTTGCCATGGGTACGCTCCATTAATTTAGCAACGGGCGATACCATTGTTTATGAAGATAGCTGGGTGCCACTTGATTCAGCTGTTATTGCCAACTCAACACCAAGAGTGATGGATTGCATGGATTGTCACAACAGGCCATCGCATAACTATATGTTGCCACAGCAGTTTGTTGATGCTGGTATGGCATCGGGCACTATACCATTGCTGCCTGAAATTAAACGAATAAGCATGGAGATATTAAAAGATCCTTACCCAACAAGTGATTCAGCATTAGTGGTCATTAAAAGCCAGCTGCAAAGCTTTTATGTTGCTAATTACCCCGAAGTGTCGCCGGAAGAAGTGGATAAAGCGATTGAAGGCATATATGATGGGTACCTGCGTAACATTTTTCCAGAGATGCAAGCCAGCTGGGATGTTTATTCCGATCATATCGGTCACATTGAATACAATGGGTGTTTTCGCTGCCATAACGATACTCATTTGAGCATCAATAACGAAAAGATAACACGCGATTGTGATGCATGTCATTCCATTCTGATGCAAGGAACACCTGACAATGTGCAATATTCGACTGGTACAGAGTCCTTACCATTTCAGCACCCTGTTGATATTGATGAAGTGTGGAAAGAGTCTTTATGCACCGATTGTCATCGCTATTTATACCTGTAAAGAATATACAAAACAGCCCTCTTGTTTCAACATGAAATGGGAGGGCTTTGTATTGCTTTTTTTCTAAGCTATCTATAGTGTTATTACTTTTCTGGCATCACACTGAAGTGTTACTATGTCGGGCATGGTGCCTTTTATGCCTGCCACTATATCATTAATCTGGTAATGATTAAGGCAGGTGCTGCAGGCGATTAGTTTAACGCCTTGTTGTTCCAGTTTATTAAGTTGTTTCTGAAATGGGCTATCCTTGCCAAGTACTTTAACGCCTTCATTGTAAAAAGCTATAAAGCCAGGTAATCTGTTGTCGCTAATAAGTACGTTGAAATAGTTGCCCAGTAGCTTTATTTTGAGTTCTGCGTCGCCACTTCCCATACCATTCTGAGTGATTAGCAGCAGGTCTGTTAGTTTTTTCATCGGTATTTCATTTGATAGGCCAAATGTAGCTATTATTTAGGCATGTTAGAGGGAACAAAGGTGGGAACCGCGGCAATCGCATTTAAACTTACTATTAAGACCACAGATTGCGCAGATTGACCCAGATTAATTGTTTTCCATTGGAAAACTATCTGTGAAGATTTT
>NZ_JAGTAR010000062.1 GCF_018156225.1 Carboxylicivirga sediminis | reverse complement strand
TATCAATCCTGCTTTTCATGACAACCGTTGTTCTCAAAAGCGGGTGCAAAATAACACAGGATTTTTTTATTATCCAAATGGAAAATCAAGAAAAATGATGGCACACGTGAGGCCTTGATAGCTTAGAGGCTGAATGGATGAGAGTTGGAGAGAATAAAAATTTATAAAAAAAGCTCCCAAATGGGGAGCTTTGATATCATTTATGCCTTTTAGCTATTAAATTCTTGCATCATAAATACGCTCTGCTCCTTCTCCTCCCCATATTTTATTGAAATCACGCGTATCGAATTGCCAACTTAAGGAGATATAGAACATTTGGGTTTTACCATATCGGGAATAATCGTTTAACGGATTATCTCCTTTTTTAAAGTCGTTATTTAAGAAATCATCCAGATAATATTTAAACTTAAGGTTTAAACCACGGGGAAACTGCACACCTGCAAACACTGAAGGAACAAATCGATTGGTGCGATTACTAAACCATTCAGATGTTTTGTGCTTATCTCCATCCATCCAATACTTATACTTATAATGGAATAGCAATTCATATTCGGCACCACCAAATACATAAAAGTGATTGCGGAACGAACCCAGCTTAAGTGCAACAGGCAATCCAAGTGTGTAAGAGCGGTGCTTTTCCTTTTCAACCCCAAGCTCAAGCGCATCATCTTCTGTGATGAACCCAATATTACGAATGGCTAAGCCTGAATAGAGACCTAGGGCGTCGGTAAAGTTAAGATGCACATATTGCCCAACATGGAAAAAAGCTGAAAAACGAGGTATGCTTGATACATTATCCATGGCTCCTCCTCCGAGGGGCGCCTGTTCAACATCAGCCCAACTAAAGATCATTTCTCCACTGGTAACTGTATAAACTTGTGTTTGTGCATTTAAGCTTAATGCTGCAATTAATAATGCGATTGATACTATACACTTTCTCATTAATTAAGAATTAGGATTATTAAGAATAACACAAATATAACGATAAACACTTAATCATCAAGATCAAAAAAAGGGCGTCCATAACGGGCACCCTAATATCTTTGATTAGTGTTAATATTAATCTTCTGCAGCTTCCTCGCCTTCTTCTTCAACAGCATTTGGATCGAATAGCTCCGTCTCCATCAGCAGATTATACCAGCCAAGTACTTTTTTGATATCAGAGACATATACGCGATCCTTATCATACAATGGCAACACCTCTTCGAAATAGTTTTTCAGCTCATTAGAAGAACTTTTTGGCGAAATGGCCATTCCTCCATTTTCCTTTTCGTATATAGCTTTGAAAACATCAAACAGCTTAACATCCTCGTCTTCAGTGTAGATAGAAATATCCTCCAGCGCACTGATACGAGACGTAGCGTATGCCGGCATTTTCTTTCCATCAATCAACGACTCAACAATAATTGAGTTTTTAGCTTGCGACACCAGCTTGAAAAGTCCTCTTTGTCCTGAAATCGCTAATATTCCTTTCAACATATGTTTACTTTTTATTTTTCTGCAAAAATAGAATTATACAGGCTTTGACCAAAAGATTTTAACTCTGGAGAAAGAATTATTTAATCCCCCGTTCCTTTTTTATTTGCTCGTAAGCCTCATTAATTTTTTGAAATTTCCTTTCGGCATCCTTGCGAATATCATCGCCCAGATGCGCTACTTTATCAGGGTGAAAACGAACAGCCATCTTCTTATATGCCTTCTTAATGACCTCATTCGATGCATTTTCATCCACTTCCAATACTTTATAGGCAGCTGATGAATCCTTAACGTACATCGAGGCAATAGATGTCATATCAGCACTTGATATCCCAAGGCCATAAGCTATTTGCTGCAGATAATTTTTCTCTTCACTCGAAAGATGACCATCTGCCAGAGCTATTCCATATAGTAAGTGCATCAATTGCACTTTAGACGCATAATTAATATTGACACGCGCCTGGTGCACCACTTCATCTACTGGAATATTCTGATTTAGTATATCTCTTAGCATCAACAAGGCCTTTCCTGCCTCCTTTTCACCAAAGGTGGCTACCAGGCTTCTCTTTACAAAATCCAACTCAGAACGCACCACTTTACCATCAGCCTTCATCACAGCAGCCACCAAGACCAACAGTGTTGCCAAAAAGCCACTTCTTGCCTGTTGATGAGGAGATTGTTTACTTCCTTTAATAAATGTTGACTGCTCTTCTGACAAATGCCCCAAGACTAAACCCATGATGGCACCAATGGGGCCCAATGTCCACCATCCGATACTGGCACCAAGGAAAGAACCTAATATTCCCATTATAAACTTTTTAAAACATTCAACACCTGAGGAATAACCAAGCTTTGACCATCACAATCAATCACAAAATCGGCTAGTTTTATCTTTGCTTCATCTGTCCACTGGCTATTCATTCGTTCAATAACTTTTTGCTCTGACAACCCATCACGTCGCATAACTCGTTGCAAACGCAAATGCTGCGGAGCTGTTACCAATATTGTTTTATCGAATTTAATGTAACTACCATTTTCAAATAATATAGCCGCCTCCTGAAATACAATATTATGGTCGTTATGCATATCACACCATTGTTCAAAGTGATTGGCAACAGCCGGATGCACGATGCGATTTAGCTGATTAAGTATTAATTTGTCATTAAATACTACACTTCCTACATACGCTCGATTATAGCCTTCAGCATTGTAGGCCTTCTCTCCTAAAAGCTCTATAATCTGTTGCTTTACTCTCTCATTATGGTTAATAAGCTTCTTGGCCTCAACATCTGCTTCATAAACCGGAAAGCCTAGCGAAAGGAATAAACGAGCCACTGTTGTTTTTCCGCTACCAATGCCTCCGGTAATACCTATCTTTATCATTCTTCAGTTTTCCTTTCCAGTAAATACTCCACAAATAGTGGCTGATAACTCATATTCTGAGCATTGCCGGGGTAATCACTAACTCTCACTTTAAGGCGCCGAGGCGGTTGTTTTAAATCAATACTGGAGAAATCAATGGATACATTAAAATCTCCTGCCAGATATAGCGGACGACTCAAACCCAGATGATACGAAATATTCACCTCAGAAGGAAATGTCTTAAGCTGCAAACTATCAGGCAGATTCAATGCTCTAATTGGCACCATTACATTGGCTTCAGTAAATGGCTCAACTGGTAGCGTAACCACCACTCTTTTAGCACTCAACTCAAGGTTATCTGACTTTTCAAGTGCTACATTTCGCACAATTGTATCGGCCAGTTTTTCAAACTTCAAAGGCCGCGTTTGAATGTATTCGATGGAATCTAATACCTGAGCAGCACCTGATACTGTAATTGAATCGGGCTGAACAGCTATTGGGCCAGATAACTGGCATTGCTGGGCAAAACTGTAATCAGCAACCACCTTTACCGGAAGTATTTTCGATTGCTTTTTTAACAACGGTATGAATAAAGTATCAGGCGTAATGCTCACAAGCTCAATACCCACCACCAATTCATCTTCAATAAGTTTAAAATAGTCGTTTGAGTTAATATAGGCACCGGTAACACCATCCAGACTTATACGCCTCAATCCGGATATATCAACCCCTTTAGCTGAAACCTTATGGCGAGTGAGATAATTTAATATTTTAAAACCTCCTCCTTTTATTTTCAGGTTAAGCTCTCGTCTGGCACTACCATTGATTATTTCATCCTCACCAATATTAACAAACTTGATTGGATAGCTCACTTCGGTAGTGTAATTATCTTTCTGCAAAGCATTTAACACCCAGAAACAGGCTGACAGAAATAGAAAAACCAAGAAAATAAGCGCATTTTTATCATCGCGTACTTCCTTGGTTTTACCGATTATTTGTTGTAAATATTTTGTTAACAGTGCTTTTATGTTTTCCATAGTTTAATGATCAGACTCCCAAAAATAATCAATCTTTATCAGAATACTAAAAACACGCAGCACCCAAATGTTTTACTTATTGGCAGCTACATCTGACATATCCATAACGATGGCTGACTTATCCATCTTCACTTTCACACCATCAGCTATTTCCACCGTTACGAACTGGTCTTTTACCTCGGCCACTTTTCCATAAATACCTCCAGTTGTAATAACCTTATCACCTTTTTTCAGTGCTTCACGATACTTACGTAACTCTTTCTGACGCTTCATCTGTGGACGAATCATAAAAAAGTAAAAAACGATAATAATCAACACAAAAGGTGCAAATGACATTAAAGGATTACCTCCTTCGGCCGCCTGTGGAGGCATACTTAAAAAAACATTTAAAAAGCTCATAATTCTTCTATTTCTTATTTTCTATTTAATACTTGCCCAAACCAGCAACTCATGCTTTTGGATTGAATCATTGGCCATTACTACCACTTGTTTAACCTGCCTTCCGGTCCAACCTTTGGTGTCGAAAATTACTTCAACAAACACTGTATCTTTCGGCTCAATAGGTTTTTTTTGAAACATTGCATCGGTGCAGCCACAACCATGCTCTACGTTCTGAATAACAACAGGGTAAGCGCCTTCATTAATTACTGCAAACCGGTGTCCAACAATATCTCCATGTTTTAGTTCGCCGAAATTATAAGTCAGCTCTACAAATCTCAGCCTACCTTTTCCTTCCGAGGTGATCGATGATTTTTGCTTTTTACCAACACAACCAAAAACCAGAATAACAAGAAGCAAGAATGTGCCTGCCTTCATTTCCTATTAATTAGCCTTACCGGGTTTATTAATGACTTTTTCAGCAATAAGATGCTCGGTTATTTTATCCAGAACACCATTAATAAATACACCACTTTTGTTAGTAGAGTAGTATTTGGCTATTTCGATATATTCGTTCAGCGATACATTTATTGGAATATTCTTAAATTCTGTAATCTCAGCAAGAGCTACCTGCATGATGACCAAATCTAAATAGGCAACACGATCAAAATCCCAGTTTTTGGTAAACTTCTTGATTAACTCCATGTTATCCTTATGGTTTACCAAGGTTTTACGACAAAGGCGCTGCACGAAATCACGATCTTCATCATCTTTAAACTCCGGCAGTAGTGGTTCCTTCTCAGCATTCTCCTCGCTGAACCCTTTGATAGTCTTCACTACCATAGAAATAACAAATTCCACTTCATCATTCCAATACACACTCTGCTCTTCAAAAATTGAATACAAACTTTCGAAAGGTGCAATTACCTTCTCCAGAAGTTTGGCAATAAACTTCTTATCAGCATCATAATCACCCGCCTCAGTTGCCATATATTCAGTATACAACTCCGACTCAGTAACGATATTGAAAAGTCCTTTAATGGTTTCGGGATGATTGACCCAAGGTGTTCCATTTTTGCTGTTGTAGGCAAGCAGTGACTCATTATTAGCTAGCTGCACCATAAATCCATTCTCTACAAAGCGCAAATTGGGATTCAGATCTTCTTCGGATGGACGTTTCTTTTGTTTGCGCAGTTCAATCCTGTTTTCTGCAAAATTCTTCAGTTCGAGCAACAACAGCAAAAACGCATGGTACATTTCATGAGACTTAGCTATGCTATGAAATAACTCATTTTCGGTTTGTTGTATCGACACTTCACCCTTTTGGTAATGTGCGTAAGCCATCTGCACAACTTTAACTCTTAACAATCTTCTACTTAACATCCTTAAAGAACTTTTTTACTATATAATAAATGCAAAAGTAGCTTTTTTTTTATTTGCATCAAGCGCTTTTAACAAGTCTTCGATATAACTTCATACACCTTTAATACAACTAACTCAGATAAAGCATAGTTCCATTGAATCTGACCATGAATTTCTGTTTTAAGCAGCCAGAATGCTTTGAATACTATTTTAGCCTATGCAATACCTAAAAGATACCATACAAGATTATATTAAATATCTGAACCTCTCCATATTAGCATTAATATTAAAGCGTTAGTCGTTTGTAAGACTTGTTTATTTGTTTAAAAAACATAAAAAAATTGTAAAGATTTTATTGGTTAATAGGGAAATATTTATCATTTTTGAGGCATACAAGCTGTTTCCAAAACAATAAAGAAAACGATGGAAGGATTTGAAAAAAACGATGGATTTGAAAAGAATGATAGAGATGAGATCTTTTCAAAAGCGATAAGAGCAGGAAAAAGAACTTACTTTTTCGATGTAAAAGCTACCCGAAAAAATGATTATTACCTGACAATTACAGAAAGTAAAAAACGTTTTGATCAAGATGGAAAATACCATTTTGAGAAACACAAAATCTTTCTTTACAAAGAAGACTTTGAAAAATTTGTGAACGGACTTGAAGAGACAATTGGTTTCATTAAACAAAATCAACAGGCTGACTCTAATGAAGAATTAATAGAAGAAGGTGTTGCTACAGCAGAGTATACCAATGTTGAGTTTGAAGACTTGCACGAATAAATTTATAGGATTATAATTCAAAAAGGTTGCTGATCAGGCAACCTTTTTTTGTATTATAAATACCTTAAACCATCTATTCATACTTGGCCATCTTATCTGCAATTGTCACATGGCCTGTATGGTCAGATTGAATTTTTAAATTACAAAGCAGCTTTTGCGCCCCGCTGATAAAACAAGCCTCCTGGACCTTTTCAACCAATGCCATTACATCGCCATAACTTCCTTCAATAACAGTTTCAAAGGGGGTAACCTTGTATTTCAGCCCTGAGTTCTCAATCACCTTAATGGCCGCATCAACCAGGTCATACATATCGTGATTATCAGACATTGGCAAAACTTGCACTGCCACATTAACTGTTTTATTCCTCAATTCCATTTTTATTTATATTCTGATTAGATTGTTGCTGATCAATCAGCTTTTCAATTTCTCCCAATGATAGCTTTTTTACATTAGTAACCAAAAGCGATGGACTTAAAAAATCGCCCAACTCGTTGCATTGCTTAATAATTTTAGCAAGCATGTTTTTCAGTCCACAATCCAAAGGCACCAATGCCTGAATGGTCATATAATAACCGCAAAACTCCAGTTCCTCAATCTCAGCACTGTTTTTTCTAAAAGCATATTCCACCTCTCCCTTTACTAATTGCTCTTGGTATTGCGAGAAAACTTGTTGCTCATTGGTAAAAAGCACAACAAAATAACGCAGCTTATTGCCTTTACCGCCTAATCCGGTTGAAATAAATAATGGTTTCTCATCGAGCAGTGTACTTTGCAAAAGCATTTTACTTTCCTGGTAAGCTAGTATCGACCAATCAACCAAAGCCTTATCAGGGTTGGCCTTATAGGCTTCCAGCATTCTGTAGGCCTCCACCTCATTCACAGAAGCTAACTGACACATTAATAACTTCTTTTCCTCAAGTGAATAATCCGGGTCAAACAGCTTTTCCTTTTGCGTAAGCACTTGTTCCTTGTCCAGTTCTTTCTTCTGCTGTTTACTTTCCTTGAAATATTGCAACTGCAACTGAACATCAATTTTCTCCTCAAGTATCGCAATATTTCCAGCATACTTTTCCAACAACTTCTGCATATCTACATCTCTCAAGAGTTTGTCCATACCAACTAAACGCAATTTCAGTTAAAAAGTTATACACAGTCAAGCAATATTTATTTTGTCCACACTGTAAAATCACTACTTTTAGGTATTGTAACATAAGGTTGACAAATATACTTTTGTAGGATCTTATTAATGGGCATAGTCAATCTAAGTTTTCATGAATTTATCTGAGTTAAGCAACGGTAATGAAGGTGTCATTGTTAAAGTAAAAGGGCATGGCGCTTTTCGCAAACGCATTACCGAGATGGGATTTATTAAAGGGAAGAAAGTTACGGTTGTAAAAAACGCACCTCTCAAAGACCCAATTGAATACCAAATACTTGATTATAAGGTTTCTTTACGACGAAGTGAAGCTAAACTCATTGAAGTTGTCACGGTTGAAGAAGCGAAGAATATTGCCGATTTAAGCTATCAGGGTACCATTTCAGAAGATATTCTCAAGCAATCTGCCAATAAGAAACACCGCAACATTAATATCGTTTTAGTTGGTAACCCCAACTGTGGCAAAACAACCTTATTTAACTATGCCAGTGGTGCCAAAGAGCATGTAGGTAACTACAGCGGGGTAACAGTTGATGCAAAGGCAGCTACATTCCTGCACAATGGGTATCAATTCAATATTATTGATTTACCGGGCACTTATAGTATCTCAGCCTATTCACCCGAAGAAACATTTGTCCGCGAATACATCACCAATGAAAATCCGGACATAGTTGTAAATGTACTTGATAGCTCTAACCTTGAACGTAATTTATACCTCACCACCCAATTGATAGATCTGGATATAAAAGTGGTTGTGGCCCTAAATATGTTCGATGAGATGCAGCGCAGAGGTGATCGGCTAAATTACGAACAGCTTGGCGCTATGCTGGGTATCCCTTTTGTTCCAACAGTTAGCTCCCGAGGGAAAGGCGTCACTGAACTGTTTGATAAGCTCATCGATGTATATGAAGATAGGGATGAAATAGTGCGTCATATCCATGTTAATTATGGAGAACCAATTGAATCGGCTATTGAAGTACTTGACGGCATGTTTATTAAAGCCGGGGATATTGCCAATCGTATTTCGCCTCGTTATCTGGCGATTAAAGCTCTTGAAAAAGACAAACAGCTGTTTGACTATATGCAATCAAACAGCAATATCTATTCTGATATATTAAAAGAGACCGGCCACCTGACTGATAAAATTGAAAAGCAATCGCAGGAAGATTCTGAAACCATATTTACTGATGCCCGTTACGGCTTTGTTGCCGGTGCTTTAAAAGAAACATTTAAGGAAAACCCTCAAACACGACGACGAAGGACTGATAGCATTGATGCGCTGATTACTCATCGCTTATTTGGCTTCCCCATATTTATTTTCTTTATGTGGTTAATGTTTCAAACCACTTTTAAGCTGGGCGAATACCCAATGACATGGATTGAAGCAGGTGTGGCATACCTGTCTGATTTTGTTAGTAGCGTCATGCCGGATGGCTCATTAAAACACTTGCTGGTAGATGGTGTTATCGGAGGTGTTGGTGGAGTTATCGTATTCCTGCCTAACATACTGATACTCTTCTTCTTTATCTCATTCATGGAAGATACGGGTTATATGGCCCGTGCCGCCTTTATCATGGATAAACTAATGCACAAAATGGGCTTACATGGCAAATCATTCATACCGCTTGTAATGGGTTTTGGTTGTAATGTACCGGCTGTGATGGCCACACGCACCATTGAAAACAGGAATAACCGACTGTTAACCATGCTTATTAATCCATTTATGTCATGTAGCGCCCGTTTACCGGTTTACATTCTTATTATTGGGGCAATATTTCCTGAAAATGCAGGCACCATGCTATTCACCATTTATGGCGTTGGCATTTTACTGGCAGTATTAATTGCACGGTTATTTAAGCGCTTTATTTTTAAACACGATGAAGTACCTTTTGTAATGGAGCTTCCACCCTATCGTATTCCTACGCTTAAAAACACCATCAGACACATGTGGCACAAAGGTGCCGAATACCTCAAAAAAATGGGTGGTATTATCTTAGTGGCATCCATCATCATCTGGTTTTTGAGCTATTACCCACAAAACGTTGATTATTCAGAAGACTTTGACACTAAGATTGAACAACTTAACACCGAATATGCGAGCTTAATAGCTAATAGTTCAGATGAATTAGCTCAGCAGTATGAAGAAGAACTAACAACTAAAACCGATTCCATTGAGCTGATTAAAAATGGTGAACACCAAAGTAACACCTACATTGGCCGACTAGGTAAATCCATCGAACCGGTTATTCAACCATTAGGTTTTAACTGGAAAATGGGCGTTAGCCTTATTACCGGTATTGCGGCTAAAGAAATAGTTATTAGCACTATGGCGGTTATTTATCACAGCGATGAGGATACCGAAGATTCGAAACAGTTAATTACGCAGATAAGAGAAGAAACACATCCGGATGGCCGGCCCGTATTTAACAAGGTTACCGCCTTTGGATTCATGATATTTATACTCATCTACTTCCCTTGTGTAGCGGTAGTGGCAGCCATTCGAAAAGAATCTGGCTCATGGAAATGGGCCTTATTTACCATCTTTTATACCACTGGCTTAGCCTGGGTTTTAGCCTTTGCAGTGAACCAGGTTGGTCATCTATTGTTATAATGTTATGATACAGGATATAGTAACATATTTGATTGTGGCCTGGGCTTTTTATCAAGTTCTAAGTTTTTTTTACCGCCTGATTAAACCGGCTAAAGGAAAAACAGCCTGCGATGCCGGTTCATGTGCCTGCAGTGCTAAAAATGAACTCTTTACCGCTATAAAAAAAGGTAAATATCCTACTCTTATTGAATAGACTGATTCATTTAGGCAATAACATAGCAAATAAGATAAAAAAGAGGGTGTCCAAAAAACGGATGCCCTCTTTTGTATTCATAATCAATAGATTATTGCCTTGATTATTTGGTTAGATGCTTGATGTTTA
>NZ_JAGTAR010000061.1 GCF_018156225.1 Carboxylicivirga sediminis | reverse complement strand
AGAACGCTTACAAATAGTGAGTTTCAAGTGTATATTGACGAAAGAATAGCGGGCTATTTTGAGTCGATTACAAGAAGAAAATTGCTGTTTGTAAGAGGGATTAACAAGCTTTGAATAAATAACTGATTTACTGCTTCAAATTTTATCGCAATAGTTCACTATTCCTCTAAAATTATTCATTGTAAATCAGTTCTTTATTTTAATCTGAGTTTTAAAATTTAAATCGAACTCAGGTTATTACTTTATTCGTGCAAAAAAAGGTGACCTCTTTCGAAATCACCTTTATATCTAATGTTGTTTATTCGCTTACAATCCACACACAGCAGCTCCCTGCTCAAATACAATGTCGCGTGGGATACCTGCGGCAGCGATGCGATCCAGGTCAGCCTGTAAAGCCGGACGGATGGTGCCCATCTCAGCCAGCATCTGCTTAGCCTTTTCGTAGTTGCCATCGCCTTGCATCACCAATATCTCGGCCGATAAGTGATTCATGGCTTCTGTCATCTTATCGAAATCAACGGTGTAGTAGCCACTGGCTTCATCGTAGCTAAAGGCACCCTGCTCCTGAAAATAGTTGAAACGCATCATGTTGGCTTTACCGTGGGCGCTGGCAGCACCAAAGCGCACCGAGCGGAAAATACCGGCCATAAAGGTCACGTAGTTGTCCATCAGGTCCTTGTTTGGCAGTTCACCCATCTCGGCCAGTTTGGTGACCATGTATAATCCAAGGATGTCGGCCTTGGCTTCTTCAATTGATGAAGCAGTTTCTTTCATGGCTTCACGCACACTTTGTGTACCATCTAAAGTCATTTTAATACCTAAACCATGTGCCACTTCATGAAACATGGTGTTTTCGAAGAAGGCGTCGAACTTAACGTGTTGCTGCTGTTCAGGAGCAATCACCACCTTACTGATAGGTACCAATATGTTGTCGAACTTGGCGCGCATCGAGTTTTTCAGCTGTAGCTTACGACTGCCTTTTTCAATGTGCACCTGTGGGTCGTTAGGCAGGTTAATGGCAATGGTTTTGCTTCCGGCATTGCAGTCACCTGCATAGTACAGGGCATCGTAAGCACCCAGGTCACTATCGGTACCCGGTACTTCCTTCTTGTATTCGGCTTCAACGGGCAGCGATTCCTGTAGCTGTGGCAACAGGGCGGCAAAGCGTGTCAGCTTATCCGACCACTCTTTATCTTTTATCAGGATGTACGATTCAAAAGCGGCTTTACTACCATACATGGCATCTTCGTATGTTTCAATAGGCCCAACAACAAAATCAATGGTGTTGGTTTTCATATCCATCCAGGCCATGTCGCTTGGCTGGTATTCGTTGCTCAGCAGGGCATCAGCACGCAAAGTCAGGTAGTTCTTCAATCCTTCATCTTCGGCCAGGGTAGCAGCTTTTTTCAATAAATCAGATACCTTGCTTAACTCAGCCTTATAGGCCTCGCTGTATGGCACTACCTCTAATTCACCCTTAGCATTGCGCTTCAGTATAGTGTATAAATCCGATTTCTTGGGATGATCAAAGGCTTCGAATTCCTCCTTGGTCATGTCTAAGGGATAAAATTGTGCGCCTAGCGGTTTGGTGCCAATGCCTTCAACAAATGATTGGTTGTCGTTAAGGCGCTCCCAGGGACCGTAATTAATCAGCATAAATTTCTTCAGGTATTCATCAGGCGTATTGGCCAGTAGTTCAGTTTTATTACCCCATGCCTGTTGCCAAAACAAGCCATCCATTATTTCGGCAGCTTCAAACAGCAAAGGCAGCATTTGCTTTTCTTTCTCGCTTAATACCGATAGGTCAGTGCTTAGGGTAAACGGGATAAACTCTTCCACTTTTTCTTTAATATTTGGGTCGGAGCTGGTGTAAGTCACTTTAGGCTGACATGCCATCAGCCCGGCAAGTGCCATCAGTGGCAATAATAACTTTTTCATAGAAGTTCAATTTGAATGAATTATTCTGTTCTGACAGTGAAAATACAAATATTGGCATAGGCTAACAAGGATATAGCTCAGGTATATGCACTATGCCATATGCTTAGTTAGGTAAAGGCTGTTATTGAGAAGTGTGCAGGTATCTGTTTATGCTTTCGAATTGAACAAAATAACTATCAAAGCTATCACTTTATAAAGAAACGAAAGCATAATGTGTTTCTCTTTGTTTTGCATTTCTCTGGTTTATTAACTTATTTTAACGGCTCAAAAAAAATGCTAGCCAGGTGATGCCAGATACACCAGATACCGAATTAGTGAAAGTCTTTGCGATAGACGAAACTAAAGCATTTGAAGGCTTGTACCTTAAATATGGTCGCAAACTTTTAGAGTTTGCCCGGCATTATATGCCTTCAAAGGACGATGCAGAGGAGGTGGTGCAAAAGGTGTTTATCAAACTGTGGCAAAAGCGTCATGAGCTAAAGCATAACGAGTCGGTGAAAGGCTACATATTTACCATCGCTTATAATGAAATTCGCAAGGCCTTTATTAAGCAGAAACGTGAGAATGAGTTGCTGCAGTCCTATTACTTCGAGCATGACATAAACAGGAGCGAAGATAGCGATGAAATTGACTATGCAGCGCTGGCCCGAAAGGTCGATACCATTGTTGAGCAAATGCCCGAGAAGCGTAAAAAGGTTTACCTGCTTTGTAAAAAAGAGGGGTTGACCGTAAGCGAGGTGGCCGAACACCTTCAGCTATCAGAAAAAACTGTTAAGAATCAGTTGACGGCAGCCTACCGGCAGATACGCGAACAGCTACAAGGTGGTCTGGCCATATTATTATTCCTGACCTTATATGATATTTGTCTGTGAGAGTGCTACTTGTATTTATTACTGGTAGCGGATAGATAAATAATTCAAAAAAAAATCAAATACTAATAGGACCCTGATTTATCTTACGGATAATAGGAGTAAAAGCAGCAAGTCGTATATGATACAATTTGATCAGATCATAGAAAAATTAAGAACCAGAGTACCGCTTTCGGACGATGATTATCAGTTGCTGTATAATTATTTACAGACCGATGAACATGAGCGGACGTTTAAAAAAGAGTTGGAGAATCATTGGGATGAAGTGAGTAGTCGTGATGACCTGGTCCTTAATGAGCCCGATGAATTGTACTACAAAATATTTTACAAGGCACAGGAGCTGGAGCGCAAGACAAAGAAGGTAAGCACCAGGAGTATTGGGCAATGGGTGCAACGCATTGCCGCTATCCTGTTAATACCATTGATGGTGGTAGCAGCCCTACATTATTTTAATCAGGAAGCACCTTCAATGGCACAGAGTAGTATTAAGGTAGAGTCGCCACAGAATAGTCGAACACGGTTCTTTTTGCCCGATGGCTCTTCGGGGTGGCTGCAGGCTGGTTCTGTTTTAGAATATTTACAGGCAGACGGACTACGGGCGGTTGACCTAAAAGGAGAAGCTTTCTTTGAAGTGGCTAAAGATGAAAGTCATCCGTTTGTGGTTTCAACCCATAGTTTTAAGGTGAAGGTACTGGGTACCCGCTTTAATGTGGAGGCCTTTGAAGCAGAAGATGTGTCCCGTGTCTTTTTGGAGGAGGGCAGTGTTGAGATGCTGGGGAATAATAATGAATATCAAACCCTGCTAAAGCCAGGCCAGGAATATACATACAATAACACAGGGAATACGTTTGTGGTGATGGAGGCTAAAGCCGAGGAGCAAATCTCATGGACGAAAGGGATACTGGTACTTAAAAACAAAAGTTTGCTGGATGCAGCTATGGAGCTGGAGAAGTTCTATAATGTCGATATCGAAATAGCCGATAAAGAACTGGAGGCTTTACCGGTCTATGCGAAAATTGAAAATGAGCGATTGGAAGAAGTACTGGAGATAACCAGGTTGATTTTACCAATAAAGTATAAGATTGAACATCCGAAGCGTTTAAAGGATGGTTCATTCTCAAAAAGAAAGGTGGTGATTAGCAGTAATCAATAATTATATAAAAGAAAACAGGAAAGTGGTGGCACACAATCCTGTTTAGAATGCAGAGTGTTCAAAGCGTTATTTTTTAGAACCCTACAAACATTACAAATTTATGAAAAAAAAACAGAAACCATGGGTATGGACTCTTCATACCCATAAAAGAGCATTGCGGATTATGAAAGCAATTGTTGTTTTATTCCTAATAGGTATCGTTCAGGCCTATTCAGCAACCAGCTACTCACAAGAGAAGCAAGTGAATCTGAAGCTCAATAATGTGAAGATTATACAGGTAATCAGTGCATTGGAAGAGCAGTCTAACTACAAGTTCTTTTTCAGTCCTCAAAGCATGGATGTAAACCAAACCGTCAGCATCGATGCGAAAAATGAGAACATTGAGGATGTGCTGGATGAGCTTTTTGGCCAGAGTAATGTGGCCTATCGTATCATAGATAACCAGGTGATTTTAACCACTAAAGAGGTCACTGTTACCAATGCGCAACAGCAAACACACAAGATATCAGGAAGTGTCGTTGATGTCAATGGCGAACCATTGCCTGGTGTGAATGTATATGAGAAATCAAACCCAACCAATGGGGTGATTACAGGTATTGATGGCACCTATTCAATAGAAGTTAGTTCTGTAGATGCCATTCTAGCTTTTTCTTATATTGGTTTTGAGCCTCAGGAAGTAAATGTTTCAAGTCGTACTACAATTGATATAACATTGGTGGAGGAATTCACCGACTTAAATGAAGTCGTAGTTGTGGGTTATGGAACTAAAAAGAAAGTGAACCTGACTGGTGCCGTGGCAACAATTGAAGGACAGGCCCTTGAAAACAGACCAACAGATAATATTCTGAAGTCGCTACAAGGAACAGTTCCTGGTGTAACCATTATCGATCGTCCCGGTGGTACCTCAATCAATATCAGGGGTAGAGGAACATTCGCTGGTGCTTCGAGCCCCTTGTACATAGTGGATGGTATAGAAGTAAGCAGTGACTTTTTTAACAACCTCGATCCTACAACTGTTGAGAACATCTCTTTCTTAAAGGATGCAGCATCAGCCTCAATCTACGGTGCTAAAGCGGCTTATGGTGTGGTTTTAGTAACTACCAAGCAAGGTAAAAAGGAAGCATTGCGGGTAACCTACAATGGTTCATACGGAGCTCAAAAAGCGACCTACCTGCCAGAGGTTCTTAATTCGTGGCAATATGCAGATATGTATCGTACTTCTGAATTAAATAGTGGTATTGAAGAAGCTAACCTTCGCTATAGTACACAAGATGTTCAGAAATATAAAGATGGATCAGATCCGGATCTATATCCTAATTCAAATTGGTTTGATTTAGTTTTGGAACCATCAGCTATGTTTACAAAGCACAGTCTGAATATTTCAGGTGGTGCCGAAAGGGTACAGTACCTGTTTGGTATAGGCTATCAGCGCGATGAATCGTTAACACCAGGAGAAGGGACTGATCGTTACAACTTCCTGTCAAAAACATCAGCTGATCTGAAGGATTGGTTAACTGTTTCGACCAATATTAACTTCATATATAAGAAATATGATCGCACATTAGGAGGTGCTTCTCTTACTGAGTTTTTAAGAGTACCGCCTACACAAGTGGCCCGTCACACCAATGGAGAATGGGGATCAATTAGAGATTTCCGTCAGGCTACTGCCGAAGAGATTAACTACAATCCTTTGCGCACACTGATGGAGAAAGGTAGAGGAAACTCAGATACAAGACACTTGTTGACTAACATGATGGCTATTTTAAAACCATTCGAAGGATTTAAGTTTACCAATCAATTAGCATACAATTATTACGATTATCGTTCTTTCAGTTTTCAAAATACAATGGAGGGTGTACCTAGCTATCTGAATCCTAATGGAGGAACGATTCCTGGCACAGCTTCCGATGTGAATCAAATGGATAACTACTGGTTATATAATGAGAAACTGATCTACGATGGTTGGATTAACTATGACCGAGAGATTAATGGCGTTCACAACATAGGTGTAATGATTGGTATGCATGCTGATTCGTGGCATCAAAAACATTTGGATGTTGGACGAAAACTGTTCCCAAGTAATGATATGAATGCGATAGACGGAGGTTCAACCGACCCTGATAATCAGTTAACCACCGAAGGTTCCTTTACTGAAGAAACCAGCTTGTCATACTTTGGACGTGCTACTTACGATTATAATGGCAGATATCTGTTGGAAGCCAATTTCAGAGCTGATGCATCGTCGCGCTTTGCAAATGTTGGCAAGTGGGGGTATTTCCCATCAGTTTCTGCAGGATGGAGACTAAGTGAGGAAGCCTTTATGAGTGATATTAACTGGCTGGATAATTTAAAAATCCGAGCATCATGGGGTAAAAACGGTAATATAAAAAGTGTTGGTTTATACGATACCTATGATACTTTTAGTGGAGCAGGTACTGTATATAACGGAGGAACAGTTCTGCCAATTCTGGTCGAAGGACGTATTGCCAATTCCAACCTAACATGGGAAAAAACAACAACTACAGATATTGGATTTGATTTGTCCATCAACAAGGGAATTATTGGTTTTGTATTTGACTATTACACCCGTGTTACAGATGATATTTTGGTGGAACAGACTGATATACCAACCGAAACAGGTATATCAAACTTGCCATATAAGAACGTAGGGAAAGTTAAAAATAATGGTATAGAACTGGCATTAACTCATCAAAACCAAATCGGAGACTTCTCTTATTCTGTTGGGGTGAATATGGCTTATATGAACAATGAGATTACAGATTTGGGCGATGGTATAGACAAATTGCCACCAAGCAGCTATTGGATTAATCAGGTAGGACAGCCAATCGGAAGCTTCTATATGTACGAAGCTGACGGTTTATATTCTACAGAAGATATTGCCAATGGTGATGTAGTGGAGTTTGGTGGTTATGAGATTGAAGCAGGTATGGTGAAGTTGGTTGATCAAAATGGCGATGGGGAAATTACCGGCGAGGATCGTACGATTGTTGGTAGTGATGTACCTGACCTGACTTATGGTTTAAACATTGACCTTAACTACAAAGGCTTTAACCTGTCAATGATTGGACAAGGAATTTCAGGAGTTAAGGTGTATATGGATAATGAGGCGTCTCAGGCTTTCTTCAATAGTTCTGTACCACGCGAGTGGCAGCTCGACAACTGGACACCAGAGAATCAGGATGCACAATATCCTAAACTGTTTAAAGAAAATGATTTAAGATATCAGTATAACTCAATTCAGTCGTCGTACTGGTTGTTTAATGCCAATTACTTCAGAATTAAGAACATCACTCTCGGATATACTTTCCCACAACATATTAGTAATTCAATAGGTCTTGAAAAACTGAGAGTGTTTGTATCAGGTGATAACCTGTTTACAATCAGTGGAGATAAGCGGATGAAAGATTTTGATCCTGAGCGTTCTTCCGGTCGTGGTTATCAGTTAAATATGAAAACTTATACGGCAGGAGTTTCAGTAACATTTTAATCATTTAATTACAAAACAATGAAAAAACAATCATATATATATAAGCTGTTATGGCTTTTGCCATTGGTCGCACTAATGGCTTGTTCCGATGATTTTTTGGAAAAAGCGCCGAATGATGCTTTAGATCCATCAAAAATTGATGCATCAAAAGCAGAAGAGCTGCGAAATGCTATTTATGCCGAAATACCAGGCAGTGATCTGGTGTATCAGGAAGGCTACGCTGATAATGGGTATTCACGTAACTGGTGGGATAGTAATGGAGCGCTTATTCAAACCAATGCAGTTTCAGGCTCTGAGAACTTTGGTTATGGAGAATGGAACCATTATGGAGATAAAGGCAACTCGTTTGGTTCGATTCGAACTTGTAACATGTTGCTTGCCAAGCTTAGTGACTTTGATATCGACGAGGATCAGGCCAATAAATTGGGTGCAGAAGCACGAATGTTAAGAGCCTGGTTATACATGGAGTTGACATTGTATTATGGCGATGTAACCATCGTGGAACGCATCGACGAGCTTTACCCCGATGGAGTTGAGCGGAACTCAGCAAGCGAAGTACGCAACTGGATTTTGTCAGAATTAGATGAAGCTGCAAGCGTGCTGCCAGTAACAAACGATAAAGGGAAGTTTAATAAGGCAATGGCCTATGCGTTAAAGGCACGTGCCGCCTATTATTTTGGTAATTATGCCGCTGCAGAAGAGGCAGCCCGATATGTTATTGATAAAGGTGGGTACTCATTGTATTATGCTGGTAGCTTAAGCACAGAAGAGCAAAAGGATGCAGACTTTTTTGCTGGTCTGGTTGATTTTGCTGATTTAGGAATAGATGAAACAGCTTTTATTGAGGGTATTTTTAATTACCGTAACATATGGAATGTAGATTACAATTCAGAAGTAATTGTTTCAAAAGAATATGTGGCAACTGAAGATCATGGCGATTTTAACCGAATCACCTCTTTCCTTTCTCCAAATTTATCAGAGAAGCAGGCTTGGGCAACCATCGCTCCAATTCAGGATTTGGTTGACGATTATTGGTTAGCAGATGGGGAATCGACACCAGCTGTACCTGATAAAGATACGCGAGCTGACTATTACAATGGCCTTCGTGATGAAATAAGTACAATTCAGGCAGGTCCTGATGGAGATCCTTCTAACCCTGAAGATAATTTGACCTTTAGCGAAGCTGTTGCAACAATAGCCGATGAGTTAAAATCGAAGCCATACATGGCTGAATTCTTAAACAGAGATAGCCGCCTTTACGCATCTATTGTATTCCCATTTTCGTCGGTAAATACCTATTTTGACGGACATTATCAGGAGTATAACTATAGTATTAATAACTATGGACAAACTGGTTTTGTTTGGCGGAAGATGAGTGGTGGTGATGATTTAGTTTCAGTATGGGGTGATTCCTACCACCTAAGTGGTGCAGACTTTCCTGTAATCCGTTTAGCTGAAATGTTGTTAATATATGCTGAGGCGCATACACAGACAACAGGCTATGATGGTACCGTTACAACAGAATTAAATAAATTACGAGACCGCTGTGGAATGCCGAATGTACCTAACGGTTTAGGAAAGCAACAAGCATTGGATTTTATTCGACGTGAGCGTCGTATTGAATTAGCTGGTGAAGGACATCGTTATTTTGACATTCGTTTATATGAAGATGGCTCCCGTAACGGCGGATATAAAGGACAACAAGCAGCCAGTGCAGTGATGCAGGGGCAAACGTATGATCCACAGGGTAATCCAAGTGCTTTAAAGGTTTGGGATCCCCGCTTAATGTTAATGCCTATACCAACTACGTCAATGGATAAAAATCCGCTTCTGAAGCAAAATGAAGGCTATTAATCACATAAATAAAAAATGCCCTTCGGGGCATTTTTTTTAATCTCTTTGTTCGAATTATGAAAAATAAGCTAATCTTTTGGGCGGTGTGCATCGCCTGTTTTCTGAATGTATCAGCAAAAGCGCAGCAAAAAGAAGTGCTGGCGGCTACTCCACCTATGGGGTGGATAAGCTGGAACCTCTTCGAAGGCAATATCAGCGAAAGCATTGTAATGGAACTGGCCGATGCCATGGTGGATAACGGGCTGAAAGAGGTCGGTTACGAATACATCATTCTGGATGATTTGTGGCATGGCGGTCGCGATGCCGATGGCAAGGTGTTTCCTGATCCGCAGAAATTTCCCAATGGCATGAAGGTGGTGGCTGATTATGTGCACAGCAAAGGTCTTAAGTTTGGAATATATACGGATATTGCCGAATACACCTGTGCAGGTATGGTAGGCAGTTTAGGTTTTGAAGAGCTGGACGCACAAACCTATGCCGATTGGGGCGTGGACTACATCAAGTGCGACTACTGCCATGCGCCCGAAGATTTATGGACGGGCATAGAGCGCTACGAGAAATTTATTAAAGCCGTACGAGCGACTGGTCGTCCAATGGTGTTTGCCATTTGCGAGTGGGGACAGCGGGCACCTTGGTTGTGGGGCGAAAAGGTAGATGGACAGTTATGGTGTACCACCTGGGATTTGCGTGATACTTGGGAGCATGGCCAGTATAATAACGGGCATAACGGCATCATGGAAGCTTTGGATCGTCAGGTGGGACTTGAAAAGTACGCCGGACCAGGTCGTTGGAATGATCCTGATATGCTGGTGATTGGGCTTAATGGAACAGGAGCATCTTCTTCTGCCAATGGTGCCAATGGATGTACCGTTACCGAGTATGAAGCGCAGTTTGGCTTGTGGTCTCTATTATCAGCTCCTTTACTAATGACCTGCGACATCCGCAACATGGATGCTGATACTAAGCGCATCCTCACAAATCAGGAGCTTATCGCTGTTAATCAGGATGAGTTGGGCAAGCAGGCATCGCGCATCCACAAAGATGGGGCTGAAGAGATTTGGGCCAAGCCACTGGCAGATGGTTCATGGGCCGTTGGTTTTCTTAACCGCGATAATGATAAGAAACGGAAAATTTCACTTGATCTCTCCCAGTTAGGTTTTGACGGACAAGT
>NZ_JAGTAR010000060.1 GCF_018156225.1 Carboxylicivirga sediminis | reverse complement strand
GCTGGTTTTGTTGCGACGATGAGATATTATGCTCTTTAATAAGGCTTAGTATGTAAGCATTAATTCTTTCTTCGCTAATGGTATCTAATGGTTTGTCATTCATTGCATAAACAAAATCTTTAAAATAAGCTACATATGTTCTTTGGGTGCTCTCACTATAGCGCTTTTGTTCGAGCTTTTGGGCGTAGCCATGGGGTAGTTCAATTGTTTGACGATGAGTATATTTAGGTTTGACTTGTTATTTCTATAAATATTAGTAGATAAGCGAAATGTAAATAACCCATCAACCTCAGCGAGGTTGAATATATATTTAATCGGTTATGAATGAATTTAAATATTAAAAAGCGCTGGTATAATACAATTGTGTTTACAGTTCGTTGCTTAGTTTTTCGTCGTTTGTGGCATCGATAAAGCCAAAATAGTTATGTTATAATTATTCGTTGATATACTTGACACACTTTAATGAACAGCCTTTAATCGGCTAGCTGGGGATTCTACAAATACTTGCGCATGGCTACAGCAGCGTTTTGCAGCTTTGCAATAGCTTGCGCATGGCTGCAGCAGCGTTTTGCAGCTTTGTAATGGCTTGCGCATGGCTGCAGCAGCGTTTTGCAGGCTTGTAATGGCTTGCGCATGGCTACAGCGGCGTTTTGCATCTTTGTAATGACTTGCGCATGGCTGCAGTAACATAATGCAGAAATTTCTGCTAAACAAAAGATTCTACTGAACGCTCAATATGCTATCCAGCTGCTCTGTTCTGGGCTCTTTCAGCAGTATCGAACCATTGGTGCCTTGCGTCACCACCTGCAATTCATAATCGCCGGGGGCCAATGCAGCCACCATGTACTGGCTGCGTACTTCGGGCTGCGGTCTAACTACTGACCACTGACCACTGACCACAAACTGAATAACCAATTAACTAATCATGCTCCAGTTCATTTTTTCGCTGGCCAGCTTTTTGAGTTGTTTGTTCAGGATATAGTTTTCCTGTTTTTCGAGTAGGGGGTCGTTGCTTAATATGGCTTCGGCCACCTGGCGGGCAAATTGCAGAATCTGGCCATCGCGGCCCAGGTTGGCTATCTTCAGTGTAAAAGGCAGTCCTGATTGCTGGGTACCTTCCAAATCGCCCGGGCCACGCAGCTTAAGGTCGGCCTCGGCTATTTCAAAACCATCGGTTGAGCGGGTCATAATATCCATGCGCTTGCGCGTTTCGTCCGATAATTTGTAGCTGGTCATCAGTATGCAGAAGCTTTGCTCGGCACCACGTCCTACGCGCCCACGCAGCTGGTGTAACTGCGACAGGCCAAAGCGTTCGGCACTTTCAATCACCATTACCGAGGCGTTGGGCACGTTCACACCCACTTCAATCACGGTGGTCGACACCAGTATCTGTGAGCGGTTAGAAGCAAATTCCTGCATGGCCTCATCCTTTTCGGCAGGGCGCATTTTGCCATGCACCATGCTCACCTTATAATCGGGAAACACGCGCTGCATGTATTCATAGCCTTCGCCCAGGTTTTTAAAATCCATTTTTTCCGACTCCTCAATCAGCGGATACACCACATACACCTGGCGGCCCTTATCCAGCTCGCCCTTAATAAACTTATTAAGGTTGTTGCGGCGGTTATGAAAATAGTGGGCCGTTTCAATGGGTTTACGTCCCGGCGGCAGCTCATCTATTACCGACACCTCCAAATCGCCGTAGATGGTCATAGCCAGCGTACGCGGAATGGGCGTGGCCGTCATCACCAGCACATGGGGCGGTTGCGTGTTTTTGCGCCATAGCCTGGCCCGCTGCGCCACACCAAAGCGGTGTTGCTCATCCACCACTACCAGTCCCAGGTTGTTGAACACCACCTTATCTTCGAGCAGGGCATGTGTGCCAATCAGTATCTGTAGTTCACCCGATTGCAGGTCCTTATCAATCAGCTCGCGCTCCTTCTTTTTAGAGGAGCCGGTGAGCAGTGCTACCTTTATATTAAGGCCTTCCACCATCTGGCTGATGGTTTCAAAATGCTGGGTGGCCAGTATTTCGGTCGGGGCCATCAGGCAGGTCTGGAAGCGGTTGTCAAGCGCTATCAGCATCACCATCAGGGCTACCAGTGTTTTACCCGAGCCCACGTCGCCCTGCAGCAGGCGGTTCATTTGTTTGCCCGAGCCCATGTCGCGCCTTATCTCTTTAATAACACGTTTTTGAGCATTGGTGAGCTCAAAGGGTATTTTTTGCGCGTAAAACTCGTTGAGGTACTGGCCAACAGTTCCAAACAGGTGGCCTTTGATATTGCTGGTCCGCTGATTACGCTGACGCAGTATGTTCAGCTGTATGTAAAACAGTTCCTCAAACTTCAGCCTTAGTTGTGCTTTCTCCAGTAATTGCGGATTGGGCGGAAAATGAATGGCTTTAAGTGATTCGTGCAGATTCAGTAGCTTGTATTTTTCAAGGATGCTGGCTGGTAAAGTCTCCGATATTTTGCCCTGGAATGATAAAAATACATTCTGCTGCAGCTTACTGATGGCTTTCGAATTAAGAAAGCCCTTCTTCATCTTTTCAGTTGTGTTATAGAAAGCCTGCAGGGCCGATGAGATCTTTACCTGCGCTTCATTCACTTTCTCCAGCTCAGGATGAACAATGTTTATCTTGCCATTAAACGCTGAAGGTTTGCCAAACACAATGTATTCGGCTTCAGAGTTGATGGATTCCTTCACGTATTTATGCCCTTTAAACCAGATGAGCTCCAACACTCCTGTACCATCTGTAAATGTGGCCGTCATGCGACTTTGGCGCCCTGTTCCAACAGTACTAAGCGACGTAAAGCGTCCCTTCACCTGAATGTATGGCAGCTTGGTATTGACCTCGCGAATGGCATAGAATTGACTGCGGTCAACATACTTATAGGGAAAATAGTAGAGCAAATCCTCGTAGGATGCAACCTTAAGCTCCTGTTTTAAGAGCTCGGCCTTCTTCGGGCCCACGCCCGGCAGGTAATTGATATTTTGCATCGCTAAATCAGACATAGACGCAAAAATAATAATTTATGCCATTCGATTGTTGAACCTTGGTTAAGGTTTGGTTTATGGTGTTCCTGTGCTGTGGGTATGACGCGTGATTCTATGAGCTTTACCCAGGAAATTATTGAAAAACCTCTTCGGGATAGGGCGGGGGGGATAGACTTAATCGGCAATAGCCGATGATCTGAAAGGACAATATATCAATAGGGGTGTGTTCATAAACAAAGATATTTCTCGCAAAGGGTGCAAAATATAAAAAGCGCCAAGTACGCCAAGAACTGAAGAATTAACAATTCAAATTAGCGTGCCTGGCGTAAATCTTAGCGCTCTTTGCGTGAACTTACACCCTTCGGCATTCTCGTAAGTAGCCATGTACATCAGCCCTGAAGGGATTGATGATTCAATTATTTTATATTAATACCAGACGAGCTCAAGGGCTAATTGGGAAATATCTCTTTAAAATCATTTTTCATGCTCACTACATGCCAGCCTTTCGAATTGGCATCCTCAATAGCCTTTTCGGTACCGTGCATGTAGCTATATTCCCTAACTGCGTCATCATGATGCACTAATATAGCCATTGAAGGGCCATTGCCCGATAGTGTATACTCCATCATTTCGTAATCACCATCGCTATTGCCTGCTGCAAAAATTGGCTTTTTGCCTATATGCAGTTCAATATTGCTTGGTTTTACCTGCTTGTCATTGGCCGATTGAATGGTGCCTGTTCTAACCAGTCGAATACCCTGGTCATCTGAGATGTAGTTGAGCTTTACGCTACTGCCTATCACATTCTCAACCGGTATGTTGTAGATTTCCTGGGAGACGGTTCTGACAAAGGTAATTTCACCACCGGTAACGATATATACTTTAAATTGGTGTTTTTGCAGATAATGTACCAGTTCAACCATTGGCTTGAAAACCATTTCTTTAAAGGGACGTTCGAATTTTGAATGATGATTATAAGATAGGAAACGGTGGACAGATTCCCTGTATTTGGCTTCATCCTGACCATCGTGCAACGCAAACAGTTGTGTAATGAGCTCAAAGGTGTTGTAGTCTTTCATAATGGCCAGGTTACCTTCGGCCAGACCTTTGTATAGTTCGTTGGATAGCAATGAGGTGTCGCCCGCAACTTTTGTTTGAATGTTATTAATCTCGTATTCTAAAGGAATGTACAAAGGCTTTTCATTCCATAAGGTACCGTCATTATCAAATACAGCGATACGATCTTCAACAGGCACGTAGTCAATTGATGATGGTTCGCTTACTTTTTCTACAAATGAAAGCACCTGCTCTTTAACCGGTGTATTACTCCAGGATGGCAGTGCTTTGGATGTATTGTAATTGTGATTTGCCGAATTGTTGCAGGCCAGTAGGAATGTAAGACTGAATAAAAATAGTGAAATACGCATACTGGTTAATGTTTAGGGAGTGATGATACAGAGTGCAGCGAACTGCACTCTGTATGAATTGATATTTATTTACTCTTATTGTGCATTAGGGTGCGCCGTTAATGCGATGCCCAATATCAGTATTGTGCTCAGTAATAGTAATTTTCTCATTGGCTTAATATTAATTTATTCGTAAAGAACCAAAGAGAGGTTGTATCGGTTGACTCTCTTTGGTTCTTGAGGTTGTTAATTATTAGTTGGAGCAACCATTTTTTCCATTACATCACTTAAGCTGAAGCTGGCGGCTTTTTGACGCGGCGGGTAGTCTTTAAATGTGCCCAGGAAATTGCCCACATAGGCTTGCGCCGGCACAAGCATAAATGCATGATCCAATAACCAGTCGTAATAAGTGTTTGAGGTTAATGGAGCCTGCTCATATGGGTCGCGCCTTAGGTTAAAAATTAATGGTAATCGCAATTCTACAAACGGCTCGGCCCAAACCCCAAGTGTTCCATATTTGCGCTGTTCCATAAATACCAGCTTCCAGTCCTTGTAGCGAAATGCTGTCAGGTCGCCATCATCCGAGAAGTAGAATATTTCTTCACGCGGTCCAGTCTCGGCTTTGCCTGTTAGGTATGGTAAAAAGTTATAACCATCTAAATGAACCTTATAGGTCATGTCACCCACTTTTTTGCCTTTTAGTAATTCGCTTTTCACATTTTCGTTGCCAGCTACAGCCAAAAATGTAGGTAACCAGTCCATGTGATGCATAATGTCATTGGATACCGAACCGGCTTCAATGTTCTTTGGCCAACGCACCATTGCCGGTACACGCCATCCGCCTTCCCAGTTTGTGTTTTTCTCTCCGCGGAACGGACTTACCGCTGCATCGGGCCATGAGTTTTTGTGAGGGCCATTATCGGTACTGTAGAATACTAATGTTTCATCAGCAATACCAAGCTCGTCTAGCACCGCCAATAACTCACCCACATGCATGTCATGTTCAATCATGCCAATGGCATATTCATCCAGGCCTTTGTATTTAGGATCATTCATAAGTTCATCCTTAACATGGGTGCGGAAGTGCATGCGCGTACCGTTCCACCATACAAACCAAGGAGTTCCCGCTTTTTCCATGCGCTTAATAAAATCAACAGCTGCAGCTACCGTCTCATCATCGATGGTTTCCATTCTTTTCTTGGTTAGTGGGCCTGTGTCTTTTATTGGCCCGTCGGCAGATGACTTAATAACACCTCGAGGTCCAAATTTTTGTCTGAACTCAGGGTTTTGCGGATAATCAGGTAACTCTGGTTCCTCCTCGGCATTCAGGTGGTAGAGATTGCCTAAAAACTCGTCGAATCCATGTTGAGTAGGGAGATGCTCATCTTTATCGCCCAAATGGTTTTTACCAAACTGACCCGTGGCATAGCCAAGCGGTTTTAATAAACCTGCAATGGTTGGATCTTCCTTTTGCATTCCCAGCTCGGCACCTGGCAAACCAACTTTACTTAAGCCTGTTCTGAAAACACTTTGTCCCATTATGAAACTGGAGCGTCCGGCAGTACAGCTTTGTTCACCGTAATAGTCAGTGAAAATCATACCTTCATCGGCAATACGATCGATATTAGGAGTTCTGTAGCCAACCAGTCCGTTTGTGTAAGCACTGATGTTGGATTGGCCAATGTCATCACCCCATATTACCAATATGTTGGGCTTTTTGTTTTTTTGTGCATTTAATGCTAGGCTCAGCATTAATATGGCACTGATAAATAATAGTTTTCTCATAAAAAATTAAATTAAATATTAAGTTATTGAGATTTTCATATTACAGTTGAAGTTGTCAGGTAATAAATGTGTAATGTTTATGGAAGAGCTCTTAAGACGTTACGACAATTCAAGTTCATTTAAATTCAATTAAATAGCAATAGGGCTTTGGATAATTACTAGCAATTTAAGTTTGATTGTGACAAGGATTGTCGTATTTTAATCCTTCCATCATCTGATTTATATAAACAGTCTTATATGCTAAATTGTTCGAGTAAGATTAAACCAGATTCGTATGAAAAGGATTGTATTTTTATTGTTAAGCTTCATTTTGTTTATAGGAGCTGATGCTCAGATTTATAGTGATAAAGTTGTCGGGAAAAATAGTGCTCAGGAACTCGACAGTCTATCAGTTGCCGAATATCCGTACTTACTGCCCATATGGGGCGAGAAGGTAACACAACTGGGGTTCGATCTGCCATACTCTGCTGGTGTAAGTGTTCAATATGTGTGGCAAGAGTCGGATTTATTAATCGATAATCTTCAGGTTGGTTTTAATAATGGTAATCTGTTTGCATTGGATGAAATTGTGCGCTTTAAGAATGCAACAGCCATAACCAACGGTGTTAATGTACGTCCTGATTTTTGGCTTTTCCCATTCCTAAATATCTATGGAATCTTTGCTAAGTCAGAGAATCAGACAGCCGTCGATTTTGGCGTATACGCACCTGGTAGTTTCGAGGTTGTTGATGGAACCCTCAACTGGGAATGGGAGAGTGTGATGGAGGCAGGCACAACAGCTCGCTTTGATGCTACCAGTATTGGATTTGGCGTAACGCCAACCATTGGTGTTGGTGGTGGTTTCATGGCTTTTGATATGAATTTTACCTGGACTGACATACCGGAGCTTGATAAGCCTGCAAAAATTTTTATTTTTGGTCCACGCCTGGGCAAAACATTCCAGTTTAAGAGGCCGCAGCAAAACATTGCTTTGTGGGTTGGTGGATTTCGAGTAAAGATGAATTCAGGTACGAGCGGTTCTTTATTGGTTAATGATTTAATACCCGGCTTCGACGAACTTGTTACATCAGGTTTGGAGAAGGTGGATCAGCGTCAGCAGGAAGTGGATGAATGGTGGGATAGTTTGAGTGATATTCAGAAAAAGAGACCAGAGAATATTAGAAACTACACAACGTCAAAAGCTAAGCTTGGGGTAGCAGGTGCAGCACTGGATGCAGCTTCACGCGCAGAATCTGTTGAGTATAATTTGGATAAAAGACCAGAGAATATGTGGAATTTCATTGTAGGTTCGCAGTTTCAGTATAATAAAAACATGATGGTAAGAGCCGAAATGGGATTTCTTGGAGCAAGAACCCAACTAATTGTTGGCTTACAATATCGATTTGGACTATAAATGCAGCAACAGTTTAGAGTTATACTCATTACGTTAATTATTACTTCGTTCATTGGCATACCGTCAGTGCTCAAAGCACAGTCCAATATCGATTCACTGTTAGAGCAAGGGCAATACTTAACGGCTTTTGAACAGCTGAACGAGTGCAGTCAACTTTCCTCGGTTGATTGTATTCTGAAAAAGGTTGATCTGGCCCTCAACTATTACCTCAATAGTTACTACCACCGCGCGTTTTCATTTATAGACCTCAGGCCCGGAGAGGATTTGGAACAGTTGAGGAATGAAAAGGCATTTGGCGCTACCCCAATAGCCTTTCAAATAGATAGTACCTTGCTGGAGCTGCAAGAGAAATTTCCCGAGGATTCTCGTATTACAAAGGCTTTGGGTGATTTTTATAATCGGATTTATCAGGATTTTGGCGAGCGTTGGGGCCTGAGTGCTGAACAATTGCTCGAAAAAAGTAATAATTACTACCAGGAAGCATACAGTAATGGTGTGTATGATTATTATAGCTTATATGTTCTTGGGTATTACCAATCCTTGTTTCAAAACTACTTTGAAGCTCAAAATTGGTTTTTGCGTTCGTTAAAATTAAGGCCGAATGAACCACTTACTAACTACAGTCTGGCTGTAACCTACTTGTTTGATGGATTGCCACAGAAAGGAGTTGAACATGCTACCCGTGCATTTCATTCATATAATGATTCATTGAACAAATCGGATGCAGCTCGTATTAGTGGGATTTTGCTGTTAAAAACCAATAGGACCCAGGAAGCCTTAAGCTTCTTTCAAAAAGCTGATAGCCTGCATGCTCATTATCGACCAACCTTATTATATTTAGTGGTGGCATCTTTGCAGCTTGGAAATGACAGCTTGATTATTGAAAATGGTTCCAAGGCTCTGAATAGTGATTTGTATGCTCCTCAGGTGGCCGAAGAACTAAATAGTTTGTTTACTAAAGAAGAAAAGCAAGCGCTTTTACATATAATATACAAACGGGCTCTGCAAGATAATGTCAATGATATGGAGGCATGTGGTAATATTCATTTTCATTACGGGAAGCTATTATTTACCGAAGGTCAAAAGCAAAAAGCTAAACGAATGATCAAAAAATCCCGTGAAAATTTCCACGTTATTTTCGATGATTCGCATCAGGTATTTGAGGCCATAGAGCAAACGCTAAGACATATGAAAGAGGCCCGGTAAGTCGCGAAGAGCCTGTTTTAGGTGCTAAAGAGTATGCGTATCATAAAAAATTAAGCTTTTTACACAAAAAAATACATTCGTGTTATTGAACTCTGAAATAAATTGATAGTTTTACAGCGGTTTAAAATTAACCAAAACCAATGTCATCATTGGGTTACCTACAACGGAAGGTAATTTTCGCAACTATAAAGCGATAATATCTGAGAGATGCAAAATAGAATTCGTAATTCTTAAATTTTCCACTACGCACTCTCAGATTTTTTTATTCATCAAATCCGGGTCTTATAAAATCTCTTGCCTCCGGAATAAATTCTTCTAAATCATTTCGTAGTTTCGCCAGGTGTTTGAGCATGCTCAATATGCTGTCTTCTTTGCGAGGTATAAATTGTAAAATGCCTTCCCAGGCGTGAATGCATTCGTCAATGGCTAGCAGTGCTACTTTTGCAGAACCATGCGCGTCAAAAATGTCGCATTCGGTTTTGTTTTCACCAATGCCCTTAACGGCCCGGCTAATTTTGGCAGGAATGAAAAGCTGAAACCATGTGATGGATTCAATATTGTCTTTGATGCCAGAATCAGCTTCGGCTACAATGCGGCTTTCCAGTTCCATTTGATTAGACTCCAGCCAGCGATTAATCTTTTCGGCATAAGATTCGGACTGTATTTCCAGCGCATGCTTGGGTAATCTAGACGTTTCTTCCTTGTCAATTTGCTCCAGAGCTTCGTCCACACTTATTCCTTTTTTTGATAGCTCTTCTTCAATTAATTCTGACGTAGCTCTGAATATGGCTGTTAGCTGTTGGTTGCTTGTTTCGTGGTCATTGCTGTGGGCATAATCCAATTCCTCGTGTAAAGCAAATGAACTGCACTTGTCGGTGAAGTTGCAATTATGACATCTGCCATCGCAGTAATTGTGAATGCCTACGATAAAATGGTCGCCTTTGGGTTGTTTCATCAGGGCTTTAAACCGATCTATCTCTTCGCGCAGATGAGCATCTTCTTCACGCTCCAAGTCGGGAGTTAATTTGGTGAAATCGACCTGACCCTTATGGAGGTGGTGGCTATTATCATTTTCACATTTAAAACTATGGCAAACCTGGCAATGGCCGGGGAAAGGACAGTGTTGTTCATCAAACTTACAGGTTTCTACCTGAACAATACCTTGCTGGCAGAATATGTGCTTGGAATCCCAATTGTCTATAATGAATTGATATTTAGCGATGTCGGTAACGTCTTCAGGAAACATAAACTCCCAATTATAAGCTCTTAAGAGCCTCTCAACCGCCTCTAATATAGTTGTTGTCTGAGCTGGTGTTAACTTTTCAGTCGCCGGAAAATTATATTTTTCAATACCAATTTTTTCCGAGATTTTTTCAGGTTTGCCTTGCAGAAATTCCTGAGCAAATAAATCATCTACTTCCTCCGCTTCAAAATCGTCGTGCTCACTTTTACGAGGCGATTTAGAAATAGCCTCATCAATCAGTTCAATTAATTGAGTAATATATGTATTCATGCAAAGTCTGGTCTTGACATTTAGTTCTAAACACTAAACAACCGCTTTTAAAAAGTGTTTAACGCAACTTGAAATCAATTGCCCTAGTCGACAATCTCCAGCAGTGCAACATCGAATATTGTGAGGGCATTAGGTCCTATTCTTCCACCAGAACCTTTTTTACCCCAACCCAACTCAGGTGGAATATAAAACTTGTAACGACTACCTACCGACATCATCTGAAGGCCTTCGGCGTATCCGGCAATGGTGTCATTCAGGCAAAACTCCAGTGGAGTTGCATCTTTGTAGGTGTCATCCAGTATTTTACCGCCCAGTAGCATGGCGCGTTGGTGTACTTTCACCTGCGAATCGGAGTCCGGTCTTTGCCCGGAGGTTTGCTTAATTATTTTATATTGCAGGCCTGAGCTTGTTTCATAAATACCTTCTTTGTGCTTGTTTTGAGCTAAAAAATCATCAGTCTTTTTTCGGTTCTGTCCGGCCGACCCACTATTTTGTTTTTTACCTTTGCCCTTTGCCATTTAATATTTAGTTTGGCACAAATATAAATGTCTTTTTACAGAGTCGCCTGTCTTAAAGGCCATTCATGTGAATGAAATCGTATAAGGAATGAATTTTTTTCAGATAAGGAGTTATATAAAGTATTGTCTTAAATCGAGGTATAGAAAAGGCTATGGGTTGCATAGTCCTTTTGTGTTTGAGTTGGTCCGTGATGTTTTTTATTGTAAGTACCCATTTTATGCCTTCGATGAGATTAAAGCGTTTAAGCGTCAATTACTGTATTCAAACGAAACATTTGAGATGGTCGATTATGGGGCTGGAAGTGTCAATTTTAAAGGCAAAACACGCAAGTTATCTTTGCTTGTCAATCGTTCTTCTATTGCATCAAAATACGGTGAATTACTTTTTAGATTAATCACTCATCTCAAGCCTGATAATATTCTTGAATTAGGTACATCTATTGGTATGAGCGCATCGTATTTTGCCTTGGCAGATAGAAGGAGGGAGGTAAATACCATAGAAGGTTGTTCAGTTACTGCTGGCTACGCTAAACGAACGTTCGATGCTTTAAAATGTGATAATGTTAATCAGTTTGTAGGTCAGTTTACTGATGTTTTGCCCGGACTGGTGGCAAAGCATGCTCAGCTCGATTTTGTTTTTTTTGATGGGCACCATGATAAGCAGGCCACACTCGACTACTTCAATTTGTGTCTTTTAAAAGCCGGTAATAACTCTGTATTTGTGTTTGATGATATTCATTGGTCAAAAGGCATGGAGGAGGCCTGGGAAATTATTTATAAACATCCCAAAGTAACTGTGTCCTTAGACTTATTCCAGGTTGGAATAGTGTTTTTCAGGCAAGAGTGCCAGAAGCAGCACTTTGTTGTGAAGTATTGAATCAACTTTAGATATAGTCTTGGAAGCGAATGACCCTTATTCAACGTTTTACTTTTTGTGGTTAAACAAATTCTGGGTTGAGGATTGATATGATGGCATATTAGTTATATTTGTGTGACTAAAGCTTAACTCTATGGATAATCAGGTTATTGAAATCAACGAGATTAAAAAATTCTATCAAGTAGGCACCGAAGTGGTGAAAGCACTTCAAGGTGTTTCTCTTTCCATTACTCAGGGTGAATACGTGGCAATTATGGGACCATCCGGTTCTGGTAAATCAACTTTAATGAACATTATCGGTGCTTTAGATACGCCAACAGGAGGACAATATGTGCTTAATGGTACTGATGTGAGTCGTTTAAGTGATGATTCATTGGCAGAAATTCGTAATAAGGAAATTGGTTTTGTTTTTCAAACATTTAACTTATTGCCCAGATATACTGCCCTCGAAAATGCCATGTTGCCACTTATATATGCAGGTGTTTCAAAGATTGATCGTCAAGAGCGAGGCAAAGAGGTAATGGAGAGTGTTGGGTTAAGTGACCGTATGCATCACCGTCCTAACGAAATGTCGGGCGGGCAACGTCAGCGTGTGGCCGTTGCAAGGGCCCTAATCAACCGACCTTCAATAATACTGGCCGATGAACCAACCGGAAACCTCGACTCCAAAACCTCGGTAGATATTATGCGTTTGTTTGATGAGATTCACAAACAAGGAAATACAATTATTTTGGTTACTCATGAAGAAGATATAGCTCAACATGCCCATCGAATTATACGCCTTAGAGATGGTTTAATAGAATCTGACTTAGTAAACGAACAGGTGGCTGCCTTTTAGCAAAGACTGAGGACTTTGACAACAGGATTTTACCCGTTTATTTATGATATTTATTGGCGATGGTTTGCTGGAGATTTTCATGCCGCTATAGAAGCTTTTCGTCAAACTATTCAAGCTTATTTGAATTTCGCGGCGATTGAAAGTTGGCGGATTGGATTTTTTTTTTATATTCGCAGATAAGTAAATAAAGAAATAACACAATTATATTAATGTTAAATTGAGTTGCTATGTATTGGACACTCGAATTAGCCTCTAAATTAGAAGATGCACCATGGCCGGCATCAAAGGACGAATTAATTGATTTTGCGATTCGTTCGGGAGCTCCGCTGGAGGTGATTGAAAATCTTCAGGAAATAGAGGATGAAGGAGAAGTTTTTGAAAGTATTGAGGATATCTGGCCAGATTATCCAAGTAAAGAAGATTTCTTCTTTAATGAAGATGAATATTAAGAGAGCAAGAGAGGGGCGATAGCCCCTTTTTTTAGTGCCTAATTCTCGGTATCTCCGAATTGATAATCATCGTACACCTTTGTGTATTCGTCCATCTTGGGCATCTCAACATGTTTAAAAATATCCAATTTATTTTTAGGCCTTATTTTTTCAAGCCAAATAAATCCCTGAAGTCTTACATCTTCTGCGGGTAATAGATAAGGAGGATTGAGATTACCAGCAGGCTCGGTTCTCAGCTTGATGCCTGTAATCTGCTTTTCACTCAGAAATATTGAAAGGTTGCTGCTTTCTGCTCGGTTAACACCTATCACAATATCTTCATCTTTAGGGTAATAAACAGTTTGTCCATTGCCGTCAACGTCAATACGGTATATCTCGTTATTCTTTATGTGTCCGACCATGTTGCGACCTTTAATCTGGTTAAAGAGCAAGCTGTCTCCTTCTGGTGAGATGATAAATGCCGAATTGATAAGCTCAGCTTTATAAAGCTCATTGTTGCGGCTAAAGAGCTTAATGGTTTGGGCAGTCATTTGATTTTCTTGCGCCCAGATAACAGGACTGTTGTAGAAGGTATTGGTCGAATCTCTGAAATCATATACCATAGAGTCGCAGCGTCCCTGCATGTCAGTTCTGAAAAACTTCACATTATAGTATGCCTTAACCAACTTACTTTCTTCTTGTGGTAATGGAATGGCTTGCAGGGTGTCGGCATGCAAAAACAAGGTATCGTTCTGGTAGATTTGTAACAATTGAGCTCTTTTAGTAGCCAGCGCATACTCTGATAATTCATTGTAATAGCCATAATCACCCGTGATAATTAGATTATTAGTGGTGTCATGGAGCTCAAAGTTGCTAAATGCTTCACCTAATCCTTTCTGTCGATCGTAATATATAGTATCTCCTTTCAATAAGTTTTCGCTGCCTTGCACATAGCTTTGGTTTTCACCTTTTAGCAAGTGTGCCTTATCATTCATGGTGTCGTAGTGACCATTCTCACTATAAATGAGGTTGTTGTCGCTATGGATAAACGTTGGTCCCAATATAGTAGCTACTTCTGTTACTGTATGGTATTTCAGGGTATCAGAAAAAATAGTATATCGAGGATTGTGCACCACTACTGAATCTTTAAAATGCACTTCGCTTACGTCGGGATAATAGTACCCCCAATCACTTATGAGTGTATTTTGTCCACTTAAAACTTCACCACCGTTAAAGTAATATCCAAAATTCTTAATACGATCATAGTCCAAAAACTCGGTCAGTACGGTTATGTCCTGTTTTTCAATTTTAACATTTTCTCTTACTCTGGCAATTCCTTCAACTGTGTTGTAGGTCAGTTTATCGCCAAATAGGTGGATAGAATCGTTCTGGATGATGTGGATATGATGGAACGCTTCTATAAAAGTAGAATCCTGGTAGTTATGGAGATAGGCACTATCACAGTGCATGATGGTGTTTTCATGCTTTAATTTAACATTACCCAATAGAAGTTGGACATTTGGTCCGAGGTTGGCGCGCTGTTCCCCTGTGTTGGCATGAAGAATCTCAACTTTTGCTTTAGTTTGAGCAGATAATGTTTGGTTAATGCTAACAATAGATAATATAAGTAGTGTAAGTGTTATTCTTAGGTGCATTGTGTATCTTTCTAATAGTATAACTAAGTGCAAAGTTGCTAAAAAATCCGTTTTAATTAAAAATAAGAGTCAATATCCATAGAACTAATCTTGATGTTGTATTAGTTAACTACTTTAAGACCAATATCTGGTTCTGTTCACGTATGTGCTTTATATCATTACGATGAATTTTAGTTCTGCATGGCAATGATGATGCCTGGTTATGAGGTTGTGCTCTTGCCATAAAAGGATGGTGAAACGTATTTTTGTAAGTGTTTTCCTTTTTTCTCAAAAAAAATCTCCCTCTCCAACACCCACCCATTCAGCCTCTAAGCTATCAATGCCTCACGTGTGTCATCCTTTTTCTTGATTTTCCATTTGGATAATAAAAAAATCCTGTGTTATTTTGCACCCGCTTTTGAGAACAACGGTTGTCATGAAAAGCAGGATTGATA
>NZ_JAGTAR010000005.1 GCF_018156225.1 Carboxylicivirga sediminis | reverse complement strand
CAAAATAGCCCGCTATTCTTTCGTCAATATACACTTGAAACTCACTATTTGTAAGCGTTCTGAGTTCAAAATTTTACGTCGAACTCAGGTTAATAATGAATAACAAGCAGAAGGTGTTGTTGATGCAGTACCTTTTTTTATAAATATCACTTCTTTATACTGTCCTGCAAGAACAAACTATCAAAAACGCTGAGTGAAACTTGCAGATACAGCAGGTGTGGTCGTATAGCTCTGCAGGGGTATGGTAGTAAAGCATTGCTGCGTATAGACACAAATGGCATTGAGTGGGTATATTCTCTGTTGAAAAAAGAAAAAATCCCTCTGCAAGTTAATGTTTGCAGAGGGATTTGGCTGTTGAGTAGCTCACTATGGTGTTTTCATCATGTTATTCATTACTTCTTCTAAATTAAACTTAGCCGGTTTCTGGCGCGGTGGGAACTCCTTAAAGGTGGATACCATCTCTCCAACTCTTGATTGGGCCGGAACAATCAGGAATTGTCCTACTCTTTCCATCCATTCAAAATACCCATTGGCATCAGTTGAGGCTCTTTCGTATGGATCCATTCTTAAGTCAAATATTAACGGTACACGCAATGCGGTGAAAGGTTCCATCCAAACTCTGAGCTGATGAGCTTTTTGTTCCATAAATACCAGTTTCCATCGGTCATATCGGTAAGCTACCAAATCACCATCGTCGCTCCAGTAGAAGAACTCTTTTCTTGGCCACTCTGCCTGATGCTTGTCATCGATCAGGTTAGGCAAAAGGTTATACCCATCAAGATGTACCTTGTAAGTCATGTTGCCTATTTTGTGACCTTCTTTAAGTTTATCCTTAATGTTATTTTCGCCCACTGCAGCCATTAAGGTAGGTAGCAAATCGGTGTGCGAAGTAATGCCATTTTCTATTTGTCCCGCCTTAATTTTTTCTGGCCAACGCATTGCAAAAGGAACGCGGTAACCACCTTCCCAGTTGGTGTTTTTTTCGCCTCTGAAAGGTGTTACGCCTGCATCGGGCCACATATTAAAATGCACACCATTATCTGTTGTATATATTACTATAGTATTCTCGGTAATACCTAATTCATCAAGTTTATTAAGAAGCGTTCCAATCTGATCATCATGTTGAATCATACCATCGGCATATACGTTTAAGCCAGATTTCCCTTTATAATCATCGGGTACATGGGTATGATAATGCATACGAGATGGGTTGAACCAGCAAAACCATGGTGTATCTTCATCTTCTTTTCTTTCAATGAAATCGATAGTCGCATCTAAAAACTCCTGATCGATGGTTTCCATACGTTTTTTAGAGAGTGGTCCTGTATCTTCTACTTTGCCATCGGCATTAGATTTTAATACACCACGAGGACCAAATTTTTCTTTAAATTCTGGGTTTTGAGGATAGTTTTCGTGTTCAGGAGCTTCCTCAGCATTAAGGTGGTAAAGGTTGCCAAAGAACTCATCAAAACCATGTTCTGTAGGCAAAAATTCATTTTTATCACCCAAATGGTTTTTACCAAATTGCCCGGTTGCGTAGCCAAAAGGCTTTAGTAACATTGCCAGTGTAGGATCTTCTTTTCTAAGTCCTAAATCAGCTCCAGGTAATCCAACCTTGGTTAAGCCGGTTCTTACAGGCATTTGTCCGGTAATAAATGCCGAACGACCTGCAGTACAAGACTGCTCAGCATAATAATCAGTAAACTGAACACCTTCATTAGCAATACGGTCGATATTTGGGGTGGTATACCCCATCATACCTTTATTGTTGTAGCTTAAATTAGATATGCCAATATCATCAGCCATAATCACTAAAATGTTTGGTTTAGCAGTATTTTTGCTCTTTTTTTGCGCGAATGTGGCAGGTGTAACTAATATCGCCATCAACGCTATTGAAATAATCTTTCTCATAATGTTAATCTTTTTGTTGTTGAAAGTCTGTTGATTAAATATATCTTGGATGCAAATCTACATGGAAATACACCTATAGTTCTTCAACTAATGTGACTAATATTATTGCGATTGCGTAAAGGGGGTTTTTACGACGTCTTTTTTAGTAGACCTGAAGGAGAGGTTCCAAAGTGGTCTTTAAATATTTTTGAGAAATGGCTAACAGAAGTATATCCAGTTTTATAACACACTTCGGTGATTGATAAATTTTGTTGCATAATCATCTGACGAGCCTGTTCCATTCTAACCTGTTTGCGATAGCTGGTCATGTCGGTACCATGATAAGCTTTAAATAAACGCTGTAGTTTACGTATACCTATCGAAAGCTGATTGGCAATATCAATGATTTTGATGCTTTCATCCTGCGACTCAAGTAGAATTTTTTCAACTTCAATAATGGTTTGTAAATCATCTTCATGAATAAAGTTGGTGTCAATCTTTTTGTTGGAAATATCCCTAAGAATTTGTTCCAGGGTAAGCATAATTAATTCTTCTGCCTTATTAATCCGATAACCTTTGGTAAATAAATTATCAGCCTGGTAACTTCTTAATTGATGCAATACCCGCTGAATCTCCGTTGAAAACGGATTCTTAAAACACCATTGTTTATCTGTGTCCAGGAAGCGAATGATTTCTTCTGGTAAATCGTAATATTTACATAATGCCATTAGTTTATCGAAGCTGATAAAAAATGAATTTGTTTAAATAATGTATATGCAGGGATAAAACTATTGTAGGAGTAATGACCATTAAAAAATAATACCTGATTGTGCAAGCTATGGGAATTATGCTGATTAGGCGAATCAGTTAAATCTGCTGCTTGAAAATTATATATCAGTGAGAAAAAACTTCTGGCCACTTTCCCTGTAACTTTGCGCTCAAGGTAGAAGTCTTCAAATAAATTAAAATCTGCTTCCTGAAATATCAGCCCATCAACCAACACGCTTGATTTAAGAAAGCCTTGCCCCGCATTATCAGGCATAAATAGAACACTGTCCTCGACTTTGCCTCCAACTTGTTCGGCCAGTTGCTTAAATTGATTTTCGGTTTCTGATATCTTAAAGTGTCGCATGTTTATTTATTAATTCAGCCGCATTACGGCCAAATCAAAGATAGAATATAATACCATTTTGAAGAAAGAATGTCGTTTTTCAAATAGTATCTGTCGCATTTATGGGATAGATACTACTTCAGCTAAAGTACTTTTGTTTTAGTATATTAGTTAGATATATTCAATAGAATTCTTTAAAAAGAATTGGCGAGAATTTAAAATACCTTATGATATGTTGACACAAATAAAAACACTACAGGATAACTTAAATAGGAGTATTCTGGGGCAAGAGCATCTTGTGGAACGGATGTTGATTGTGTTGCTGGCAAACGGTAATATGCTGCTTGAAGGCTTACCGGGCCTGGCCAAAACACGTGCTATCAAAAGCCTTTCAGATCAAATACAATGTGGCTTAAGCCGGATACAGTTTACGCCCGACTTATTGCCGTCTGATATTACCGGCACAACTGTGTATCAGCCAGAAGCAGAGGAGAAGTTTGTGTTCGAAAGGGGCCCCATTTTCAACAATATGATATTGGCCGATGAGATTAACCGCGCACCAGCCAAGGTGCAGGCAGCCTTGCTCGAAGCCATGGAGGAGCGTCAGGTATCGGCCGGCGGACAAACCTACCCGATGGCCAAGCTGTTTATGGTGATGGCCACGCAAAACCCTATTGAGCAGGAGGGGACCTATCCGCTGCCCGAAGCACAGATGGACCGCTTTTTGATGAAAGTGGAAATAGGCTATCCGGAAAAGGAGGCAGAAAAAGCCATTTTAGATTTGGTGCGTAGCGAAACGGCAGCTCAAAAGACAAAAAACAATGGCTCCATTCCGGAGCAGGTAATTTTTGATGCGCGTGAAGCCACCAGGGAAGTGGAAGTGAGTGAGGCCATTAAGCAATACATCGTCGACCTGGTGTTTGCCACCCGTTACCCAGGTAAATACAGCGAGGAGATGAGCGATTGGGTGGAATGTGGTGCGTCACCACGGGGTACCATTGCTCTGGAGCGTTGTGCCCGTGTGTATGCCTGGCTCAATGGACGTAATTTTGTGTCGCCCGACGATGTGAGAGCCATTGCACACGATGTGTTGCGTCACCGCCTGATTCTGTCGTACAAAGCCGAATCGGAAGGCATAAATGCCAATGTGGTGGTCGATAAACTATTAGATCTGGTAGCCGTTCCTGCTTAAAGATGCCAATCATGCAAAAGCAACATCAAATACCGGCAGAGGTGGCCGTTACTATTGAGGATTTAATGGAGCAGTCGGAATACGTTAATGCAGTTAACTTCAGTAGTAAGCAGCCTCAGCGAAGCGCCTTGTTTGGTCGGCACCGTTCATTGATTCATGGACGTGGTCTTGATTTTGACCAGGTGCGAAAGTATGTGAGGGGCGATGATGTGCGTTACATCGATTGGAAAGTAACAGCGAGAACGCAAAAAACACATCTAAAGCAATACACCGAAGAACGCGAACGCCCGGTCTTATTGGTGATCAATCAGAGCTCTTCCATGTTTTTTGGGACGACAAAGAATATGAAGTCGGTTGTGGCTGCTCGCCTGGCAGCCGTTGTAGCCCATCACATAGTAAAAGAAAAAGATCGGCTGGGAGCCATCATCTTCAACGATGAAGAGGCGAACTTGATTCGCCCCAAGGGCGGACAAAAGAACCTGGTGCAAATCATGCAGAAACTGGCTGAGGTTAATCAAAGTCTTGTGTATCAAACATACATGGCCGATAATAAAACAGTGTTAACAAATACTATGACAGCCTTGCATCAGCTAAAGCCTGTTAATCACCTGATTGTGTTTATCAGTGATTTTTTGCATTACCTGCCAGAAGTTAAATCGGCATTAGCCTCAGTGTCGCGTCACAATGATGTGGTATTGTTTAAGGTGAACGACCCCATGGAATTTGCCATGGCCGATGAAAAGTGGGTGTTATCTCAACAAGAGTTGCAATTGCTATATGATAGTACAAAAGAAAGGCTCAACAAGGGCTATGCTGAAGACACAGTTGAACGCTACCAATCCTTCTCTGACCAGATGCTGAAACATGGAATCCCGGTGTTGAAGTTTGATACCATCACGCCTGTTCAGAATCAATTGAGTGATTACTTTAAATAAACTGTAAGTATTGAGATATAACATTCTAAAGTCTTCGTACTTGGTATTGGATACTTAAAAAATGAATACAACAGATTTCACACATATCGATATAAGAGAGCCGGCACCTATTGAATTTACTTTCGATGCCATTGGCTGGAGTATCCTATTGGTTGCAGGTGTTTTAATGGTGTTGGTTTTTGCCATGATGCGCATCCGCGGATATCAGAAGGATAAATACCGGCGTGAAGCCATCAATACCATTATAAATCAACAGTTTGAAAATGCGGAAGCATTGATAAGAACTCTATCCCTTGTTCTTAAAACTGTGGCCATATCAACTTACGGGCGCGAAAAGGTAGGGACTTTATCGGGGGCACATTGGCTCAATTTTCTGATAGAAACCTGCCCGAAAATTAATCGTTACGATATGGAGTTAGTTGTAGAAGGTACTTATAACCTTGAATTAGTCAGGGATATGGATGCTGAACGACAGAATGAACTAAAGAGTAGTGTAACCTATTGGATTCAATATCATGCCCGATAATTTTGAGTTTGCATACTTCTGGGTGTTCTACCTGGTGCCGCTTCCCTTATTGATTATTTGGGTGCTGCCGGCGGTACGCATACGTAAAAAATCATTAAAGGTATCATTTCTCAGGCACGCGGCTGAGTTGAGTGGTCAGCAACCTACAAAAGGTGTGCGCCAGCTTAAACGGCCATGGATACGTCAGGTGGTGTTGTGGGCGCTTTGGACCTTGGCACTGATATCGCTGGCTCGCCCACGGCTGGTAGGTGAACCTGATTTGGTTGTGAAAACATCGCGTAACTTCCTGATGGTAGCTGATATCTCATTTAGTATGGCTCAAAAAGATTGGGAGCTGGGTGACGAGAAAGTATCGCGCTGGGAAGCTGTGAAGCATCTGATGGGTAAGTTTATTGAAGAGCGAGAGGGCGATCGCATGGGCATCCTGCTGTTTGGAAGTAATGCGTATACTCTGGCACCTTTTACAAGCGACAGTCATGCTTTGCTTCAACTGCTTGATGATACTGATGTTGGTATGGCAGGACAGCAAACCAACATTGGTCGTGCCATAGGGAAGAGCATTGAGCTTTTTGCCAACGATACCCTGCCCAACAAGGTACTGTTGCTGCTTACCGATGGGGCCGACAGCGGTATTGGAGTTTCGCCTTTTGACGCAGCAGAGCTGGCTAATACCGACAGCATCACCATCCATACCATTGGTATTGGCGATCCTGCCAGTCTGGGAGCCGATTTGGATGAAGAAGCTCTTCAGCACATTTCAAAGCTGACAAGCGGGCAATATTTTCTGGCAAAGGATGCCAGCGAAATGGAAAGGGTATTTGAGGTATTGGAAGAGATCGAGCCCGTGGAGTACGAAGATGAGACATATGTGCCGGTTCAGGAACTATATTTTTATCCTCTGGCAGCACTATTCGCTTTCTCATTTTTTACCGCCTTTTTTATTTATCTGGTTAAGCTTTTTAAAAGAAAAGAGCAATGATGAGGAGTTGGTCAGTATGACTAATTGTTTTTAACTAATGATACACCACTGAAAGATGACTGATATAACACAAATATGGGAACAGTTGCATTTTATAAGGCCCCAGGCTTTATGGCTGTTGGTGCCCGTAGTGCTCTTTCCGCTGTTTTACCTTATTCGCTCTGATAACAGTGATAAATGGGTAAAGCGTATTTCGCCTCATTTGCGTCAATATGTTATTCGGAAAGGAGATTTTAGAGCTCTGTATGCGGCCCGGTTTCTGCTGGTTTTTGGATGGGTATTGATCGTATTATCGCTGAGCGGCCCCAGCTGGAAGCAGATTGAAAAGCCGGGGGCTAAAATAGAGTCTACCAGCCTGATACTTTTGCAGGTTAATGAATCAATGCTGAATAGTGATTTGCAACCCACCCGATTGGAGCGGGCCAAGTATAAAATCAAGGATTTGCTGGATGCGAATCCAGGTATCCGCATGGGACTGATCGCCTATTCGGGTTCGGCTCACCTGGTTATTCCGCCCACCATCGATTACAAGACCATTGCTGTTCATTTGGAGGCTTTGCAGCCCAATGTCATGCCCAGGAAAGGCCACAACCTATCCGAAGCTTTGGAATTGGCCGACACTTTAACATCAGACATCACAGCTCCTGTACATTTACTATTGTTAACCGATGTGCTTGATGAGGAGATGCAATTTGCCGTGCAATCAAACATGGCTGGTCGTCATGATAAGATGACCATTATGCCTTTTACCGCAATTAATGCTGAATTGAAAGATAATGCTGCATTGCTGAGTAAGGAGCAAAATATTAATGTGCTTTTACCTGCGCTCGATGGCAGCGATGTATCACAACTGGCCCGCATGCTTGAGAAGGAAAAAGAATACCAGCTTGATGATGAATTGCAGGAATCCATTTGGGTAGAGCATGGTTATTACCTGGTTTGGGCCATTGCCGTTCTGATTCTGTTCTGGTTCCGCAAGGGATTTATGCCTACTCTTATGGTGGCCGCTTTGTTAAGTAGTTGTACAATGGAGCACGGTGCCAATGACTTGTTTTATACCCCGGACTACCAGGGACAAAAGGCTTTTGATAAGGGTAATTATAGTGAAGCAGCAGAATTATTTGAAGATGCCCAGCATAAGGGAACAGCATATTTTAGAGCTGGTGAATATAAAAAGGCAGTAAAGGCCTTTTCAGCTGATTCATCGGCGACCGGCTATTACAATATGGGCGTTGCGTTTTTGAGAGACAGTAGCTATAACCAGGCCTATAATGCTTTTTATCGCGCTTATATGGCTGATAGTACCTATCCTGGTAGTGCCGAAGCCATTCATAGCATTCAGCAATGGTTTATTCAGCAAAACGATCAGTTTGAAGCATTGTCAGATACAGCTGCTGTGGCTTTGTTTGAGAAGATGAAGCAGAATCAGAGTCCTGAAGAGGATCTGGGGGGAGGCGGGCAGGAAGCCACGGAAGAGCAGATGCAGGAAGAGCGGCTGATGGAAGAGGCAGAATCGGAAGTGCATGGTGCTGAGGAAGAGGAAGACCTTCCTGATGAGTTTGAGCAGGATGCCGGCATGGATGCGCGCCAGGTGATGATACGTGATGTTCAGGAAGATCCGGGTGAATTTTTGAAGCGTAAGTTTGAGTATCAACTTAAGAAAAGAAGTTCAAAGAAGAAATAAATCTGTGAATGTTCTGAATGTAATATTCAATGTTTTGGATGAGTTTAAGATTTAATGGATTATGAATAGTGTTAGTAAAATTGTTGTTCTTCATATTGTTGCTCAGCTGGTGTTGTTGGTTCCACTGCCCGGGCAAAATGTTTATACCAGGGTGAGTGTTTCGCCACGTAGTGTTTATGTGGGGCAGCCAAGCCGCTATTCAGTTAAGATATATACCGATACCTGGTTTACTGATGGTGCCGAATTCGCGCCTTTTAATCAGGGTGATGCCTTTGTAGTGCCAGCGGCCAACCAGGTAGGTAGCGAGCGCATCAATGGCAAAACCTACAGTTATGTAGAGCACAACTATTGGATTTATCCGTACAACGAAGGTGAATTAGAACTGCCGCAGCAAAAAGTAGTCGTGCACAGTCCGGCACCAGGGCAGTTTAAAGCATTACCACAGGTTAAAATTACGGCCTCTAAAACTTTAAATGTCATTGCCAATCCGCCTAATGTGGATGCAGATAACTGGGTGGTGGCGCAAAGCATGAGCCGAAAAGATACCTGGTCGCGCCCTGTTAAGACCATCAAAGTTGGCGAAGTATTGGAGCGTACGGTAGATATTCAGGCCTTTGGCACCATGGCCGCTTTTATGCCTTCACTCGACTGGGGAACAGCTGAGGGCATCAGTATTTATCCGCAAACAGCTAATCTGACAACAGAGACACCTGATCGTACTTCGGCCATTATTGCCAGAGAAAAACAAACTGTGGCTTACCTGTTCGAAAAACAGGGTGTAGTGATCATACCTGCCGTTAATCTTGGATACTGGAATGTAAAACAACATCGCTGGATTGACCGCTCGCTGCCAGCCATACAAGTTGAGGTGCTGCCCAACGAAGATTTAAGCGTTTTGGCATCGCACAAAGAGATGCTGGGAGTCACAATTGGAGAAGGTGAAACCCCACTTGCTGAAGAACAAACAGCAACCTCCATCTGGATGAAGCTACTTAAGTGGATGATATTTTCGGTAGCTGCTGCTGTCTTCATTTTCATGTTTATGAGAATGATTAATCAGCTCATTCGTATAAATTCAAAACGACGGCAATCGGAAGCATATGCTTATCGTAAACTGATAAAAACAGCAGATGATGATTCGACCTATTACATGCAGCTTTACCAATGGTTAAGTATGTTTTCATCCTCCAAAAGTCTTGAGGGACTAGTGAAGGCAGAATGCTCTGCAGCATTGCAAAAAAGCTTTGAGGACGAATACAATTATATTTTAGGCAATGAACAGAACAGCGAAACAAAACGAGCATTCTTTAAAGTTTTGCGTAAGGAACTTATTCAAAAGAAAATACGCGCAGAAGGATTGAATCCATAGCAAGCGCCGCTATAGGAATACACCCCTGAATAAAGCTGCACTAGCTCAGTTCCTTAGGATTGACGCCTTTTGCCTTCTTATACATCTTAAAAGTTTGAATAGGTATAGAGGATACGTATTCTATAAAAGGTTAAAGCGCATTTTACCTAATGCACACAGAGTATTTCTAATTCATATCAACTAATACTATGTGTAAATGGACTTGGCACATTGCCGCTTCATGTCCCTTTTTCTAATGAGTATTAAGCCAAAAGAGAAAGCTGGTGGGTATCACTCGTCATACAAAACCTTAATTACTAGGGATAATTCTCATATAAATAGGGATAATGCGCATGTTGAAATAGGTAAAACAAATTCTTATTTAGCCCGTTAAGCTAATATTTTTGTCACAAGAAAGTAATAGTGCGTTTAACCACCAATTAAGCACGTTAATCGAAGGAGTATGACAAAAGTTTTAATAGTTGATGATGCCAGTGAAGCTCGCCTTATCGGAAAGTACCTCTTGCGACCATATAATGTTGAGGTTTTTGAGGCAAGTAATGGTAAGGAAGCTTGGACTGTTATTATCCGCGAAAAGCCTGATGTTATATTATTGGATTTGAAAATGCCTTTGATGGATGGTTTTGAGGTTTTGCAGGAGCTACACAGCGAGGCATATCAGATCCCTGTTATTGTCATTACTTCTGATACATCAAATGATGTTCACAAGTTGTGTCAGGCTTTAGGTGTACTTGGCATATTTTCTAAACCCGTAAACTTAAAAGGCTTTCATAGCACTTTTAGCAATGTGTGTCAACTCAGTTAGAAGTTGGTTAACACTGTTAAAGGATTTTAAAATAAACACCCATATGATTAAAATTTTGATTGTTGACGACTCATTCGCCGCGCGTATGTATCTGGCCAACCTACTTGATGACCAAGACTGTTTTCTGCATTTTGCAGGCGATGGAAAAGAGGCACTGGATAAAATAAAAACCTATAATCCAGACCTGATGATCATTGATTTATTGATGCCTGAAATGGATGGAACTGAGGTGTTAAAAAGGTTGCGCAGTATCAATATTGCACCCTATACCATTGTTTTGTCTGCCGATATACAGGAACCTACACAAAAACGTTGCCTTGAACTTGGTGCCAATGCTTTCTTAGCAAAACCCGTTAATAAGCAGGTGCTTACTGATCAAATTCAACTATTGCTTAAAAACAATTTGTGATGGAATTATCTGCGCTTCAACTCGATGCTTTAAAGGAGTTGATAAACATTGGGGTTGGTAAAGGTGCCAGTCTGCTCAATCGGATGTTAAATAAGCCCATTGAGCTAAAAACGATTCATGTGCATATTGTTGATTGGCACGATGACGTTTTGCAGGAGTATCAGACTAAAAATGCGTCGATTGTGCACATGGACTTTAATGGCCAGATAAACGGCCGTGCCAATTTGATATTTCCAAACCGCGATGCTATTCGTCTGCTTGGTTTAATTGCACCCTGGCTCAATGTGGATACAAGCATTAGCCATGTTAAAAAGAATGTGTTGACTGAAGTGGGAAACATTGTCATCAATGGTGTTATAGGCAGTCTTAACAATGTGCTCAACCTGCATTCATCCTATACCCTTCCTTGTTATTCAGATGGTGCATTGTATGATTTCTTTGTTGGTATGGGAAAGGGCAAATTTATTTTAGCTAATACGCAATATGCGATAGAAGAGCAAGCTATAAAAGGCACTCTGCTTATTTTTTTAGAGCTAAATTCATTTCAGGTATTGGGAGAACTTCTTGATAATATAAACGGTAACGCTTAGGACTTGATGACAAATGAAGAATTAACAGCAGTATATAATCCTGTTCCTTTGGGTATATGCGTTTTAAACAGACAAAAGCATATCGTTTTTGTTAATAAGGGTTTCAGGGAGCTGCTGAATGATAAGCGGAAGCAAGTAGAAGGTTGGCCGCTGGAGAAATTGTTTCCTGTTTTTGAGCAGAGCTATTTTAAGCAACGCCTCGAACAGGTATTTAATGAAAACGTTCCACTGTTTTTATCATCGGGTTTGCATGGGGTAGAGGTTGCTCAGGGATTAGGCAAAAAAGATGCTTACTGCGAGGTGTCGTTGGCTCCATTGATAAAGCGTGATGATCATTATGCCGAACAAGTAGTATTGACTGTGGAAGAGGTGACATCAACTGTAAAGCAGATAAAACAGCAAAAGAATCTACTGAAGTGCTTACGCAGGCAACTGAAGGAATCGGAGGCTGTTAAACAAATTATGGAAGGTGTGCAGTTGGAGCTGCAAGAGGCCAATGCGGCAAAAGATAAACTCTTTTCTATTATAGGGCATGATTTAAAAACACCCTTTAGTGCGCTGGTGGCTATAAGCGATTTGCTGATGAACAATAGTCATAAAGATACTGATGGGAAGGAGCGCCGACGACTATACGAAGCTATTTGGCTTACTGCCACTCAGGGTATTGAGTTTGTGACTAATCTGTTGAATTGGGCGCAGTCACAATCAAATAGTATCACCGCTTTGCCCTGCCATTTCGATCTGGATAAGCTGCTGAGTGAGCTACAGGCCTTCTACCGGTTAAGCATGCAAAAAAAGTCAATTAGTATGCGGCTGACATATAATACGAGTAATAGCCGGGTATTTGCCGATATGGATATGATAAAAGTGGTTTTACAAAATTTACTCTCAAACGCTATTAAGTTCTCCAGAAATACGCAACTCATAGAAATAGAACTAGTAGCGGAGAATGGTAATCGTACCCGCATACTTGTGAAGGACAAAGGGCTTGGTATGCCAGCTCATATACTAAAGAGTATTATGCGAAAGAAAAGGGTTAAACCGGGTTTAGGCGCCAATATGGAGAAAGGAACAGGTATTGGGTTGTCAGTTTGTCACGAATTTCTGGAAGCCAACAACAGTTCGTTGCTGATTGAGAGTATCCCTGGCAAAGGGAGTACTTTCAGCTTTTCGTTGGCTAATAGCGCAAAGGGTTTCCATTCGCAGTCCATTACAGATGTGTCAGAGCATCCAAACTAACCAGTTTATTTTTGATGCTGTATATCACCAACCTGATAAGGTTTTTGCATCCGGTTTTGGCAAGTATATTTTCTTTATGCTTGTCAACCGTTTTTTCCGATATATGCAGGCTGCTTGCTATCTCCTGGCGGCTTAGGCCTTTGCATAGTAAAATAAGTAGCTGTTTTTCACGAACTGTTAATGATACAGGTGAGTTGTTTACTTGGTGCGAGTTGCCGTTGATGGCTCGTTTTGATAATGATAGTACTATTTTATTGGAGAAGTAGTTGTTTTCATTCATTACAGCTTCAATGGCTTTGTTTATCTCATCAGGTGTCGCTTCTTTAAGCAGGTAACCATCCACACCGGCATCTATCATTTTTTCCACATGCTCCAGGCTCTCTAACGACGATAGAGCGATTACTTTTACATCTGAATGATTGGCTTTGATGTGCCTTGTTGCTTCAATGCCATCCATAACCGGCATCATTATATCCATAAACACAATATGAGGTAGATAGCCACTTTCAATCAGCTCGATAAACTGTCGACCATTAGCTGCTGTTTCCAGTCTTTCAATCTTACGATTTAAGCTAAGGTATGATTTAAAACCTTCAATAAACAGGGGGTGATCGTCTACTATAGCAATTGTGTAATTCATGTGATTGGTGTTGAAGTTAGTATTTAAGTTGTATTCCAACAATCAAGCCAAAACCCTTTATTGGAAAAAACTGGCACGCTCCACCGTAAGTGCGTACCCTGGTCATGATGTTTTTAATGCCCATGCCTGCGCCCTTTAAACTGTTATCCAGGGAAAAGTTACCATGGCCATTATCTTCATACAGCAAGAATATCTCGCCGTTGTGGTTAAATAGGCTAACTGTCATAGAGTCTGCCTTGCCATGTTTGATTGAATTGCTTATTAATTCCGATACTATCCGGTATATGGTTAGCTGCACATCTTTACCTGGCTCTTTTGTTAGGTTATCGGTTAGAAATTTAATGTTCAGCTTATCAAATTTGCTATAAAGTAGTCGAATAGCATTAAGACTTTCGGCTAAACCAAGTGTTTCAAGTTCTGGGGGTTTTAGTTCACGAGCCACTAACCTGATGTCATTAGCAGTTTGTTTTACAATACTGTCAACCTGCTGCAAAAGCTTATTTTGAGGATATTGAGTATTAAGGGTATTCATATACATGCTGATAGCCGACATGGTAGCACCAATTGAGTCGTGTAGCTCCATTGATATACGCGTCCTTTGTCGTTCCTCAGCATCCCAAATAGCCGACACTATTTGTTTATCCTGCTCCTTTTGTTGAGTGATGTCAAGGGATATACCTCTAATGCCCTTTAATACGCCATTTTTATCGTAAATGGGTTTGCCTGATGCTTTTAAGTAAGTCCGTTTGTGGCTTTTATCCAGAAATACTTCAAAATCGTTAAATTCATGGGGGCACAAATGAAATGTAGAAATAAACTTAAACAGTTTGCCATGTAGTTCAGGATCGAAAAGAAAGTGTATAGGTTGTCCAATTAGTTCCTCAACCTGGTAATTGGAGTAGCGGTATATGTTGGGCGAAACAAATTGTATAATCCCGCGCATATCTACCTCCCACACAATACCCGAAAGGTGCTCAACTATCTCCTTATAATCGTGGCGGGTTTGCTGCAGTAATTTACGCTGCTCAATAACACGGCCTTCCAGTTTATTCTTGTAGCGCATTAACTCTTCTTCCATGGCCTTATGTTCTGTTACGTCTTCCTTGATAGCGACAAAATGAGTTATGACTCCCTCCTTAAGCACCGGACTTATTATGCAATCTTCCCAAAAAAAGGAACCGTCTTTTCTTTTATTTTGAAATGTGCCTTTCCATGTGCGCCCTTCGCTTATTGTTTGCCAAAGGGCATTATATGCAGCTGTTGATGTAGCTCCAGATTTCAGGATTCGGGGATTTTTACCTTTTACTTCATTGAATTTATAGCCCGTATTGCGGGTGAAGCACTCATTAATGTATTCGATGTTTGCATCACTATCGGTAATAACAATGGCAACCGGACTCTGATCAATAATATGCATTAGTTTTTTTACCTCATCATAAGCTGATGCTTCGTAGGTAATGTTGCGAATGTGAAGAGTTGTACCACCAAACTGATTATGAGCATTTCGCCTGCAAGCAACGGTTGCTTTATATTGTTGCCCGGGATAACGGCTATATAACTGAAAGTAGAAACTTTCGGCTTGGTGGGTAAGTTTAACATTAGATAGTGTTCGTGTGAGTCGTCGTTTAAATTGTTGATCGATATTTATGGTGGTGAAGTGTTTACCTTTAATATTGTCGTAATTATCTTCCAACAAGCCAATTTTAAAATGAGTATACATAGTTTCAAAGCAGTCATTTGTATCCAGCGAATAGATGTAGTCCTCAAGTGAAAGAAGTGTTGTGGTTAGTATCTCGTTACGTTTATTAAATGCAATATTCGATGGCGTATTGTAATTGATTGTTTCACCAATGTCTTTCTTCCAATTGTGTTGGCCTGCATTGGTGACAATCATCTTAGCAAGCGACTTAAGAAAAGTTACGATGCTGTCCACTTTTTCCTGTGAAAACACCTCAATGGCTTTAATGCTAGCCAAATATTCTGCTTTATTAAATCCGTATTTATCAGCTTTTGCAGCGTAGCTATCGATATCAGGTGTTTGCATGAAAAACTGGCCAGAAAACAGATTGCCAATGTGCTTTCGTTTGTAATGCACCGGAACGGCTATATCAACAAGACCATTAAGGCAGGTATAAATAGCATAATCTTTTCCGCCCTTTAAGTGAGTTGCCAGATATGTATCACTTATGATGCAGTTTTTCTTTGTTGATTCACATTGTCGATGAAAATGTGTACATACATGAGCCCAACCAGCACCAAAGTGTGAGCCATTGGAATTGTACAATAAGTTACCATTGACGTCAGTAAATGTTACAGCAACGCCACTCAAGGCATAAAAACTCTTAAAAAGCGCCTGAAGATTATTTAATTCTATTATAGAATGAAGTTGCTGGCTGCCTTGCATCAAAGTTTTTACAACAAATGTAGAAGCTTTTCTTTAAATAGGTATTTGTACGTAGAAAAATAGGTAATATCCCTATGAAAATCGGTAGAATACTTATTTAAAAAAGACTAAAAAGTGATGAATTTTGGATAATTAATAAGATTTCCAACAACGCAAAAGAAGTAGATCAGTTATGTTTGTTATGGTAACATTGCGCCATAGAGTAATGGTATTAGGTGGGCAAGGCAACGGTTTTGCCCACTTATTTTTAATTGTATTTAGTATAGATGCCATGCAAAAAAAAATCACCCGAAGGTGATTTGTAATTGTGGAGCTGCGGGGGATATCTCACTTATTAAAATTATACTTACCTAATTGTATTTTTCCTATCCTCAGGACTCGTCTTGAATTTAAAATACCTTTAATTGTAATATGAAACTGTAGAAATGTTTATATCAATTCTAAATTAAGGCTATATGCTTATTATATGGAATTGACGTAAAAGTCTTATTTTATCACGTTTGTAATAGCAATGGAGGTATAACTATACGTGTGTGCTAGTTGTAATTTTTATTTCAATAATTAATTTAAAATATTATACTTGTAAGGTCTATTTTGGACAATTGGGAGTCATTTTATTACAAGGGAATTGTTAGTTGATACGTTTGACTAATGTCAAAGTATTAATTAATGACATATAGGTGAGTATTATTAATTACCAGAATAAATACTGGTAAAATAGTAAAACTTTATACTGAACCTAGTACATTATGAAAAATCCTCTTTTGATTACCCGCGTTGTAATTCATTCTTCTTTTAAATTGCAACAGCCACATCCATCAGGAACTAGATACTATTCAAATTGTTTTTTTTAAGGTCTGCGAATTATTGAATTATCAGAACAAGGAAATTCTTTGACTGTAACTGGTGTTATTATGGAGTCATCGATGATTTCATAGAATGGACAAATTATATCTTTTCATAGACAAGTATATTCTGTCATATTTAGCAATATATAAATAACGAGATTTTTATAAATCCTATATGTGAATTATTGAAAAATACATCACTAAAGTATCAAAGAAGAATATGTTGTTATTGCCTTATAACTTATGATTGATACTTGCTGCTTAGCAATTTATATTGAATCTATTGGAGAGTATCCAACGATAATTTTTATAAATAATCAAATTAAAAATAATATGAAGAAACTTTTATTAGCATTTGTGGTAGCTGGCTTTTTTGCAAGCTGTAATAATGAAAAAACCTGTTATGTGGAAACTCACATATTACTTGAGCAATATGAAGGCATGAAAAAAGCTCGTGTGGATATTGATGCAAAGAACTTGGAATATAGCGCTGGTGTCGATAGCTTGATAAACCTGTTCCAAGATGATCTTAAAGCATATGAGCAAGGTCGCAAAAAGATGAGTACTAAGGAACGCGAGCTTAAGGAAGAATTGCTTCATGTCCGCCAGCAGCAGGTGGCCAGTTATCAGCAGGCCATGCAGAAAAAAGCTATGGAGGAGGAGCAAAAAATTAAACAGACACACATCAATCGTATAAATGATTTTTTGAAAAAATACGGTAAAGAAAAAGGTTATCGGTATATACTTGGCGCCAATGGTAGTGGCAATGTTGTGTATGCACAAGAAGATCTAAATATCACTGAAGAAGTGCTTGAAGGACTAAATAAACAGTACAACACAGAAAACGGACTAAATAAGCAGTAACCTTATGAAGAAACATATTCTATTAGGGTTATTGTTGTCAGTAACCGGCCAACTCTTTGCCCAGCTGTTAGAATACAGAAGGGGTTATATTATCGATAAAGACAGTGTTAAAAGGGAATGCATGGTGAAGTACAGGAGTGAAGGCGGTATTGTTACAAAGTCCATTAATAAAGATGACGGAGAAAAGCAGACTTATCTGGCTTCAGAGGTATTAGGCTACGGCCAGGAAAATGACCATTATATAGTTCTTAAAGATGTACGGACAAAGGTAAGTACGATTGGCCAAGACAAGCATGAGTTTATGTTTGCCAAATTAGAAGTTGAGGGCAGGATAAGCCTTTACTCAACGGTTGTTAGGTATAAATCTAGCAGCTATGGTTTTAATTACGAACGGGTATATATTGCTGAAAAGCTTCCTGAATATTCTCCTATCCAGTTTCGCAGACAAAAAAAGAAACAACTGGCATTACTGGTAGAGCTTATGAAAGATTTGCCGGAGGTTCAGCAAAAGATTGGAACCAAAAAGCTAAGGGAAGATGAGCTAAAACAGCTGATACGTTACTACAATAGTCAAACGAATAAAGACCAAGGGAACAAATGAAACGGGAAGAATCCATTTTTATGTTGGCATTGTTTGTCTTTCTGTTGTTAATCGCATCGTGCCAAAAACAATTAAGTCATCCTGAATTTCTGGAATATATTAATAACCCTGATAATGGCTTGTTACAGGAAAAAGAAATAAATAATGTTTCTGTTTCTCTTCAGTACTGGCCTCAGGAATTGGTGACTTATCAGGAATTTCAGGGTCTTGATAGTATCTCCACACAAGTGTATTTAAATGAGTTAGCAAACTATAAGCAATACCATTACATCAAGTTAAAACTATCAGCTCATGGGCAAGGTTTGTTACATGCCTATGTGCGCGACCGGTTTAAGTATTCTCAGCTGGTTAATACGTTATCATTTGGTATGGGACAAAATGCCTATCTGATAAAACAGCCCACTGACACCCTGGAGTTTGTCGACTGTTTTATCCCTCGCTACTATGGCATCAATACCTCTACTGACCTGATGTTGATTTATAAAGCAGATAAAGATTTAGACACTGATTTTCGCTTTCAATTGAAAGACCTGGATATTGGGACGGGCGAACTCAGTTTTACCATTACTAAAGATGCTATTTTAAATATACCTGATTTAATAATTGAATAAGCACATATAAAACTACCTATATTAATTTTTAACCAAAGAAGTATGAAAAAATTACTATTCCTAACCTTGGTGGGCATATTATGCCTGCCTATAACAATCTATGCCCAAAATACCGGACCGGTAGCCCCTGAAGCGGCTTCCTTTGAGCCCATTGACGCTACTGATATGGTCGATTTGGTGTCGGGCGACTTTTCTTATGTACTACCACTGTTAGAAGTGCCCGGGCCGGCTGGTGGGTACCCCATCTCTCTGCATTATCATGCCGGGGCTACAACTGATTTGGAAGCCTCATGGGTAGGGCTGGGATGGAATTTAAACCCAGGTAGTATCCTACGCTCAGTAAATGGGGTGGCTGATGACTATAATGGGAAGCATAACTATCTTTATTTAAATGATGATGGGGGGCAATACGAGCAATGGGGAGTAGGTCTTGGAGTGGGTGTTTCTGGTGTAATCAGTGTTGGTGTTAATGTGGTTTGGGACAGCAATAAGACCTGGGGCGGCGGATTGTCCGCTGGTGTTGGACCAGAAGGCTCTCCAATGAGTTTTGGTGGTTCTATAGGTTACTATCCTATGAATGGTGGCATGTCGGTAGGTCTCAATGTTGGACATACCAGTGGTTTTAGCGCCGGGGTTAATGTATCGGGGAATGGTGTTGGTATTGGTGTCAGTTATAATCCAATGTCTGGTACCGAAATATCAGGTTATACGGCGATAGGTCTTGGGGTTAACTTATCGTCTCAGGGCGTAAGTGTAGCCCCGTCTGTATTAGGAGGTTTTAGTGCATCATCCTCAAGGGTGTCGGAAAGTGACTACACAATTGTTAAGAGCAGTTCTAATATTCCTGTATTTACGCCATGGTTTTCGTTAAATTTTTCTCATACCAAAATAAAATGGTATTTGAAAAAGCTTAGTTCAAACAAAAAATATGGTCCTTTATATTATAGTAATATCTATGATGATATCACTGCTCAAGTAGCCGATAAATTCATTAATATGGACTTGGTGGAATATGCGTATTCCTATAGTTCTAATGGTGGTAGTTCAGAAAATATGATTTCACTACCTGCTTATGATGCTTATCAATTTTCAGCTCAAGGGTTAAACGGTTATATGTCTCCAAGGCGCTTTGAAGACAAAGCTCCATATTTAATTGGCACGGGTATCGAGTTGTCAAAAGATAGTGATGGTAATATCGAAAAAGAACTCGATTACTATTACTCCAACGATGCTTACACTGCAGCTTCCTCTTATAGTCAGGTCAATTTCTATTTTGATTACCAAAATAGTTCAAATTTGATATTGGAGCAAAATAGTCTGGTTGTAGGCGGTCCCGGTTGGCAGAGTGTTTGTGGGCTTGGGCAATATATAAACTCATGTACAGGTAATCCTTTTGATGATTTATATAATAGAGATGGTGAATTTGACAGGAAAATCCATCCTAATTATAATAATGTATTCAATCGTCTGGCTACAGGAAATGTGGTTGAATGGTTCACAAATGATGAAATTGAAAATCAGTATCAGGTATCTCAGCTTAGAGGCTTTATAGAAACAACTTCAATTGCCAATAAAGAAGGCCATGTTCATCCACGATTGAATCAAGATTATTTTGACCCAGATGGTATTGGTGCTTTTACCATTGTTAAAAGCGATGGCTTACGGTATCACTATTCTCTACCAGTCTATCAGTATGAGACCTATCAGAAGGCTAGTGATAAAACCGATGCCGGCAAATACAATGTTCAATTTGAACCGAATAAATATGCAATATCCTGGTTGTTAACAGCTATTACCGGCCCTGATTATGTTGATGCCGATAAAGATGGATATTTAACAGATAATGACAAAGGTTATTGGGTAAAATTTGATTATGGTAAATGGACCGATGGCTATATTTGGAAAAAGGAAAAGACTATTGATAAAACTGATTATCTAACTTGGGGGCGAAAGCAAATTTATTATTTGAACTCCGTTGAAACTGCAAGTCATATTGCATTTTTTATAAAAGATCTTAGAAAAGATGGTTTTGGATATACAATTGATGATGGTTTTACTCATCCTGTCAAAGTGATAAATACTAAAGATTTTCAAAATTCGATAGGTTGTAGCTTTACATATACACCTTGGTATTATAATATTGATAATAAGGTAAATATTAAGATAAGTAAGAATGCGTCAGTATTAGCCTTGGACAAAATATTGTTATGTAAAAAGCCGGTAATATCTCCGCAGAATAGGGGAGTATTACATAATAGTACCTATGGCGTTGGTGATGGAGTTGTATGGAATTGGATACTAAAATCCTATGTTGATCTCACTTGGGGTTATCTTATCGATAATGAATGCAATGGTGTTGTTGTGAGAAATTTTCAACAAAATATGTTTGAAGGTTATGTGTGTGATGATAAAAAAGTATGGGATGTTAATGATGATATTAATATAATTGAACCAAAATCTTTAAAAACAATTCAATTCACATACACCAACAGCATTCACCCTGGTCATACCAACTCCTCTTCTACATCAGCAAAAGGTAAATTGACTTTAAAACAGATCGAATTTAAAGGAAAAGGTGGCGCGAAGGTAATGCCGCCTTATATGTTCTCTTATAAGGAGACATTAGCAGATGCTGGTAGTACCAAAGAAGATGCCTGGGGCTTCTTTAGTAAATATGAAGATGACTTTCATAAAAAAGTGGATGTTGATTATGGTAGCTTAACCAGTATTACTTTCCCCATGGGCGGTAAAATTAATGTTAATTACGAATCAGATGTCTATAGTGCACCTAAGGTTCAAAAGTTTAAAGCAGAACGAAAATATATAGCTGATGATTATGGAACAGTAAAAACAACAACCAACTATACGACCTTGGATAATGTTGGTAATTACTACAGTCTGTCCTCCATTGAAAAAATATCCGGTAACAGTCCCTTAGATTGTCAATTCAGAGTGAAGTTTAATGCTGACTTGTCTAACTTGGATGTTAATAATCTTCAGTTCGCAGATTTGTATATGCAAAACCTGACCATCGGCAATAAACAATACGAACTGATTGAAGCGTTTCATAGTAATAATGAAATAACAGTTTCAACAACCAACAATTACCATAGTATAGTTTGTACACTTTTGGTTCAGGAGGTTGGTAATCCTAGTTCAGAGCCGAGTAGCTCAATACCTGTTGGCACCACTTATAATGTTAGTGGGGGCATAGCTCTGGCTCAGAAAACGGATTTCTATGGAGGTGGATTACGTACCAAATCCATTGAACTGGAAGAAGGAGGAAAGGTACAATCATCTACTGTTTATGAATACCCCAACCCCGGAATTACAGCCCAAGTGCCAAGTGATATAGAGTCATTTACACCTTACTTTGGTGAAATACCGGCAGCAGGCGTTTATTATGATAAGGTTGTGGTTAAAAACTATGGCAGGGATAATACCCCATCGGCATTGTCAACTACGTATCAGTTTTATGTGCCCGATTCTTATTTGAATAATAGTATTGGCGATGTAATATGTTTGCCTGATAACACAGTTAAGCACTATGACTATATTCATCCCGATAATGGAGATTACGATGTGGATGTGTATACCAGAAGCAGCATCCTTAAAGATAATAAATCGGCCTGGGGGCGTTTAGTGTCGATTGAAGTTAACAACCAGGCCGGAGATGTTGTGTCAAAAACGGAGTACGATTATTATGACATGGATTCAGTGCCACAAGGGGAGATTGGTGAAGCCTTTAAGTATGCTAAGTTGGTAACTGACCATAAGACCAAGGAAAAAGACTGGTACTTTAGTTCTATCATCCGCAAGCAATACCCAAATGTGTTAAAGAGTGTGACTAAAACCAATAATGGTTATACGAATACAGTAAAAAATAAAGCTTGGGATCCGATTACCGGCGAGGTATTAGAAACTGAGTTCTCTAACCCTATGGGTGAACGTTTCCGCACAAAAAAAGTACCGGCTTATACTAAATACGCCCCAATGGGTTCGTTGGCTGCCTGGGATGGGGTTAAAAATGACGGAAGACGTCCTAAGAACATGCTGACACAGGAAACAGCGAGTTACCTATACGAAATTGACGACAACGGTAGCGAAAAAGGCACATTGGCTGCCAGTGTACAAACCTGGAAAGATGGTTACAACGCAGTGAGTGACAATATTTGGCGTAAGCATGCCGGCTATAGCTGGAAAGGTGAGCTGAACGAAGATGGATCGTATAAGGATTTTAATGATTATAGCTGGACTATGGGTGCCACTAATGCAGGTTGGCAGAAGAATGGTGAAGTTCTGCGTTATAACCAATTCTCCATGCCGGTGGAGTCTATGGATATTATGGGACGTAAGTCAGCTGTGCAGACTAATGAACTTGGTCAAATATTGGCCACAGCATCTTTTGCTGCTGTGGAGGATATTTATTTTGAAAGCTTTGAGCGAAATAAGAGTTTGGCAAGTGTTACAATATCAAGCGAAGAAGCTCATACCGGTGATAAAAGTTTAAAAGTCACTTCAGGCAGTCAGGTAAATATCATTGAAAACTCATTTGCTCAAGCTGCACCATATCGTTTGTCTTTCTGGGTAAAAGGACTTGGGTTTGAGTTAAAAATGTTGGTCAATAATCAGGAAGCACCAGTAAGTGACGGTACAACGACTCCACTTGGTTTGTGGGGTAATCCATCTAGCGCAAGTGTAAAATCCTTTGGAGAATGGAACCTACATACCTATGAGGGGTATCTGCCTGATGGCTTATTACCAGGTTCAATAAATGGCAGCAATACAGTCACTTTCGCTTTAAAGAACCAATCGGCTCAGGTACTCTATGTCGATGATTTTAGGTTCAATATCGAAGGCAGTGTTGTTACCAGCTATGTTTACAATGGGTATGATGAATTAATTGCTATGCTTGATGCTAATCATATTGCTACAAAGTACAACTATAACTTAGCCGGCCAATTACAGTCTGTTGAAAAGGAAACACCTGATGGATTTAGAGCGGTAGTGGAGCATAAAATGAAGTTTGCTAATATGGCTTACAGTAGTTCAGGAACTGTATTTGATCCTTCAATTACATGTAGTCCTGGAATTTTACATTTTGATGAATTTAACACTGATAGTCGCACGGTAACGATTACAACTGAATTGTCATGGACAGCTTCTGCACCATCATGGATTCGGCTAACCAATGGCAGTAATGAAGGCAATGGTTTATTAACCGTTTCATGTGCTCCAATTCTTGTGGGAGATATCAGAAGTGGTGAGATTACCATTACCGGAAAGAATCCTCAAACCGGTGAAATTGTTAAAACCGCAAAAATAACCGTGACCCAAGCCGGGGAGGATACGTTATCACCGCTTGATGATATGTTAACAGTGAAATAAACCATTATCAAATTGTTTAAGTTATGAAGAGTTTTTTATTATCAATAATATATATATTCATATTTGGGTCATTGGCATTAGCTCAAATAACAGAACCTCAGCGAATAATTGAGGGGGAAGAAATTGAGGATTTACCTCCCCTTGACAATACTTGCAATATCACAGGAGTTTCTCCTACCTCACTAACATTTCTAGGACATGTTGGAGAACAGAAAACTATCACATTATATGGAATGTATAGCTCTTGTGATGTTCCATATTTGTACCCGGAATATTTGTCTTTTGCAAAGACAGCATATAATAAGTATACCATTACTTTGTCGTACCTGCCAAGTACAACGCAGGAAACTAAAACAACGATTAGGTTTATTGGAAGTAATGATATTGTTATGTTGCCAATAACAATTAAAGCCCCTATTCCTCCATTAGTAGGAGGGAGTATTAGTAGTCCTAAGACCTCAATTTATTCAGGAGAATCACCAGGCACTTTTGTTAATACAGTTTCCGCTTCAGGTGGCAGTGGTACTATATATTACCAATGGCAACGTTCAACCAATAATAGTACTTGGAGTAATATAAGTGGTGCTACCGGTTCAAGCTATAGCCCGGGTAATTTGTACTCTAAAACATATTTCAGACGCAAGGCGACAGCTGGTAGCAAAACTGCTTATAGTAATACAATTACAATTTCTTTACTTTTTAGTCCTGGATCTATTTCACATAGTCAGACTGTTGATTATAACTCTAGTTCACCTGTTACTTTGTTTGCCAATGTTGTGCCTTCAGGAGGATCTGGTACATATAGTTATCAGTGGCAAAAGTCTACAGATAACTCCTATTGGTCGAATGTTTATAATTCAACTTCTGGTCCTTCAGGCGGGTTGGAGTCTGCCCCTACTGTTGATGAAGATTTTCTTGAAATTGATGAGTTTTATAATGTAGGACCACTAACGCAATCATCATACTATCGTGTACGTGTAACAAGTGGTTCACAAACTAAATATACCAATACGGTTAAAGTTACTGTGCGACCAACATCAGGAAGTATTGGCGGAGCGCAAACAATTAATTATAATGCAACTGCTTCAACACTGACGAATTCATCCAGTCCACTTGGTGGAAATAAAACCTATAGTTATCAGTGGCAGAGTTCAACCAACAATTCATCCTGGAGCGATATTAGTGGGGCAACAAGTGTAACTTATTCTCCAGGAGCCCAAACGAATTCGCGCTACTATCGGCGCAGAGTTTATTCAGATGGTAATTATGCGTATTCATCTAGTGTAAAAGTTACAGTACGCCCCACGGCAGGCAGTATTAAAAGTGCACAAACAATTGATTACAATGCCACACCGGCGAGCTTAACAAATAATTCATCCCCGGTTGGAGGTAATGGGAGCTTTAATTATCAATGGCAAAGTTCAACTGATAACTCAAGCTGGAGTAATATTAGTGGAGCAAACGCTTCATCTTATTCGCCCGGTCGTTTAACGCGTTCTATCTACTATCGCCGCCGTGTTTATTCCGATGGGAATTATGCTTATACAGGTAGTGTGAAAATAAAGGTTAAACCGACTTCTGGTAGTATTGGTAGTTCGCAAACCATTGATTATAATGCGACAATAACCACTCTCACGAATTCTTCTTCTCCTGCCGGAGGTAATGGGAGTTACAGTTATCAGTGGCAGAGCTCTAACAACAATAGCACGTGGAGTAATATAAGTGGGGCAACCTCTTCTAGCTATGGGCCTGGAAAAGGAACACGTTCTTGTTATTACCGAAGACGGGTTTATTCCGATGGGTATTATGCTTATTCGAGTAGTTTAAAGGTAACTGTCAAACCGACCGGAGGAGGTATTGGAAGCAACCAAACCATTAATTATAACACCTCATCTCCTACCATTCCTAATTCCTCATCTCCTTTAGGAGGGAATGGCAGCTACAGTTACCAATGGCAAAGCTCATCAAATAACTCTAACTGGAGTAATATTAGCGGGGCAACCAACTCCTCCTACTTTCCAGGCACACTTACTGCATCACGATATTATCGCCGAAAAGTGACCTCTGATGGACAAACAGCATATTCAGGTAGTGTAAAAATTATAGTTAAGCCAACAGCCGGAAGCATCAAAAGTGCACAAACGATTAATTATAATGCAACGCCAACCGGGTTAATAAATAATTCTTCGCCTGTGGGAGGTAACGGCAGTTATAGTTACCAGTGGCAAAGTTCAAGCAATAACTCCAGCTGGAGTAATATTAGTGGTGCTACCTCTTCATCCTATTCACCTGGCCGTTTAACCCGTTCTATCTATTACCGTCGTCGGGTGTATTCCGATGGCAACTATGCTTACTCAGGTGGTGTTAAAATTACTGTAAAACCAAGTGCTGGAAGTATTAGTGGCAATCAAACCATCAACTACAACTCTTTAGCAGTATCATTAAACTCGTCTTCTATAGCTGCCGGAGGAAATGGTAGTTACAGTTATCAATGGCAAAGCTCATTAAATAACTCTAGTTGGAGCAATATTAGTGGGGCAACCAGCTCCTCCTATTCTCCAGGTCAACTAAGTAATAGCCATTACTACCGCCGAAAAGTTACATCCGATGGTAATTCAACCTTTACAGGCAGTGTGAAAGTAACTGTTCGTCCATACCCGGGTGGTATCAGTGGGGGCAAAACCATTGGATACAATGCGGTAGCTGGTGCTTTTTCCAATGTTACACCGGCTGCAGGCGGTAACAGCTCCTTGAATTACCAATGGCAGATATCTACTAACAACACCTCGTGGAGCAATATTTCAGGCGCTACCGGGAGTTCGTATTCAAGCAGCTCAAAGTTGACCACATCTCGGTATTACCGGAGAGCGGTAAGCTCTGATGGTAATACAACGTACACTTCCAGTGTAAAGGTAATTGTTAAGCCTGTAGGTGGTACTATTGCCGGTAATCAGCGTATTGACGCTAACTCCATACCACAAACATTGACAAATACGCAGAGCGCTTACGGAGGTAATGGAAGTTACCAATATCAGTGGCAACAACATACCGGGGATGGAATGTGGTTGAATATTATTGGCGCAACTGGTTCCACATATACACCAGGAGAACTTAATACAACTTTTTATTATCGCAGAAAAGTGACCTCTGATAATAATACAAGCTATTCCAATATGATTAAGGTAGGAGTGAGCCCGGTTTATGCCGAAACAGATATGGATATGAACTGGACCGAAACGATCAGTTATTCATACGACGAAGGCAGTTCTGAACCCCAAATGACTGGCTGGAGTAAGTCCTATACTGATGGAATTGGGCGCAACATTCAATCGCAGTCCATCGACATGGAAAGCTGTAATGCCATCGTGTCCGAAACTTTATATGACAAATTAGGAAGGGGAGTACTTAATACTATGGCTGTTCCGGTTCATCAAAGTCAGCTATCGTATATCACGGGTTTTGTACGTAAAGAGGATGGCAGCGAATATACAGCACAAGATTATGGCGCAGTAGGACATGGTGTCAACACACTTGGCTGGTATTATAGTGCCGAAAACGACTTTGAGCCATACATCGATCATACGGACTATCCTTTCTCAAGAGTAGATTACAGCAATACACAGCCGGGTGCTACTCGCCGTACTTCAGCTCCAGGTGCTGAACATCGGATGGGCAGTGGTAACGAAAGCGAAGTTTATGCAATGCCGGCATCTGACGATGAGCTGGCCTGGATGAAAGCTTTTGAACCGACAGTGGAGCATAAAGGTTTGGTTAAAACCATAAGCATTAATGCGGATGAGCAGCAAGTCGTCAGTTATGCGAATAGTGATGGTGCGGCCATTGCTTCGTGCCTGGTGAATGTTAAGTCGACCACAGCCAGACCATATGTTTATAGAGTTGTGCCAGGTGTCAATTATGTAGATATTCATTTGCCGCCAGGGGTTAGAAATATTAAGGTTGAAAGGGGTACTGCTAACCGGGTAGTTAACCTGCAAAATGATGATCCGGTTCATACCCATTCTGTTGCAGTAGGAGGTGTTTATGTAACTGATGACGATGGTGGTTTTTACCGTGTTAAGGGGAGTAATGATTTGGAGGTATCTGTAACGCATGGTAGTTATTCGCATCACAATTTAAATATTTACGATAAAGGAGGACGCCTGAAGCGTAGCTATACACCACTGGCCATTGAGAAAAAACTGGCTGGGGAAACCATTGATATGGTGACTAAATACACCTATAATTCGTTGGGCTGGCTAACAAAGGTTGATTCTCCCGATGAAGGTATCTCGCAATTTGTATACCGGGCTGATGGTGCTATTCGCTTTTCGCAGAATGCTGAGCAAGAAAAGGAGGGGCGCTTCTCCTATACCAATTATGATGAGTTTGGGCGGCCTGTAGAGTCAGGTGAGTATGTTGGTACAATCACTTTTGCACAGGTACAGGCTAATCCTGAAATGAACATTTCAGCTGATATAAGCAAGCTGACCCAGCGGCACCGAACCTGGTATGGTTCAGATGGTAACCAAAGAAACCAAAGCTTTGTAGAGGGAGCGGTATCTAAAACAGAATATGATGGGAATATCACCTATTATTCGTATACTTACGATGGAAATGTAGAGTGGGTGATCCGTAGCCACGCCTGGTTGGGCGATAAAAAAATTGAATATAGCTACGATTTCCTTGGTAATGTTACCGAGGTGGCCTATCAACGCAACCAAAGCGATGCCTTTATGCATTATTACGAATACAATGCCAATCAAAACCTGTCAGCGGTGTATACCAGTAATGCCGTTAATCCTGAAAAGCAGATTCAGGCCAGGTATTACTACTATCCGCATGGGCCATTGCGCCGTGTTGAGCTGGCCAATAATGTGCAGGGCATTGACTATGTATATAACCTCAATGGGTTGCTTAAGGGTATTAACCACCCCGAGCTAAGCCCCGGTGAAGGCCCCGGAAGCGATACCAATGACCTGTTTGCTCTTGCTCTTGATTATTATAGTGACGACTACAAGGGCAATGGTTTATATTCAGCAACAGTTGGAATAACCAATAATTATGGGGGCAATATTGCCATGACACGTTGGAAACATTCGTCTGACAATGAGCAGCAGGCTTACAAAATTGCTTACAATAAACGCAATTACCTGAGTGAGGCCGAATATGGTATCATCCTGAATGATGGCACTTTTAAAGCAAGAACCGACAGTGCTTATAAAGTAAGAAATATTAGTTACGATGCTAATGGTAACATCAAAACACTTAATCGTAATGGTCATGGCGACAATATTAAAATGGATAAGCTTGCGTACAATTATCAGGCGGCCTTTCCTAATCGTCTGGATCACATGATAGATAGTTACGGCACTACCAGCTTGGGTGATATCGGTACACAGGTGGCCGGTACCTATCAGTACAACAACATCGGACAGCTTATAGCTAATTACGAAACAGGTAATGAGCATCTGTTTAAGTACGATGTAACAGGTAAAGTGAAGCAGGTAACAAAAACCAATGGCTCTAATATTGGTACCTATTATTACGACGATGCAGGCTTTAGAGTAGCGAGCGAAACATCAAATGGTAACACCTATTATGTGCGCGATCTTTCGGGCAATATCATGGCCATTTACGATGACAGTGGCAATCCTATAGAGTATCCTATTTATGGTAGTACACGTATTGGTACTTCCATTAAAGGAGGCAGTACATTTGCCAGCTATTATGAATTGACGGATCACCTGGGTAATGTGCGGGCCGTAGTAAAGGGAGACGATAAAACCATTAATACGCGACGCGATTATTATCCTTTTGGCTGGGAAATGAAGGGCCGATTGTTTGAGGGCACTAACTACCGCTATGGCTACCAGGGCCAGTTTGCCGAAAGAGATGAGGAAACCGACTATAACCACTTTGAAGCCAGGCTATGGGACAGCCGTATTGGGCGCTGGCTAACCACCGACCCGGCTGGGCAGTTTGCTTCGCCATATTTGGGGATGGGTAATAATCCTTTGATGGGTATCGATCCTGATGGGAGAGAATGGTATGTAAATAGAATTACAGGGAAGCAAAAATACTTTGAACCTGGTAGTGCGGGTATCTTTTGGAAACAAAACTGGGGAGGTAGTAAAATTTTACTTCATGATCCAGTTAAGTATGATATAGATTTTAATTTAAAACTTGGAATTGGTGGAGGTTTAAGCTTTGCTGAAATTTCGCTATTGAGAGGATCGATTGGAAATTTACATCTAATTGACGCGAAAACATCAATTGATTTCAAAAACGATTTTGTAGATTTAAATCGAGAAGATAATAATTATATTCTTGGATATGGAGTTGATCATGGAAGTGCTTATGGTAGAGAACGATTACGAATGCAAAGTTATTCATTTGGTATTTTAGGTGAAAACAGAGCAAGTGAAAAGTTTTCAATTACAGATTATCATTTAAGGCAAGCAGATCATTACTCAGGGACATATTATCCTGTTGTCCAAAAGGAAAGTTCAAGTAGTGTTTTTATAAAACATTCCATAGAGAAAGTGTCACTTAATATTCATAATGTGAAGTATGATGAGAAAGCGGTGAGTGGTAGTTGGGGTGTTGGATTAGTATATTATTTTAAAATAACCAGAAGTGGTGGAGTTTTTTAGAGTTTATCATACATCGAGTATTTCTATACAATTAATAATTGTTGGAATATTATTAATCATTTTTACATCTTTTTCTTTCAGATTTAAAAATATTACTAATAAAGCATGCTATGCAAATATTGAATTGAAGGAGATTATTGAGCAAAAAAAAGAGAAATTATACAAATTTACAACGGTTAATGGCAATACCTTTTACTATTCACAAACTTTTTGGAGAATTGAACTGCCAGCGATTGATAGTTTATTAGGAGAGCAAGTACGGATTTCTTACTATGATGGTAATAAAATTATTTCAATGGTAACCTTGGAAGGGGGAAAAAAAATCTCGCCAAATACAAAAGTAACGGACTATTATTTTACTTTTATTTTTGTAATTCTTTTGAATACTGTTTTATTAATCCTGTTTATATGGTTATTAAGAAGGTTATTTAAGAGTTTAAGTATTGATAGGAAGTAAAATAGTACCTCAGCTCGCCGTAGAATGATTAACTGTATGAGCGCAGTTTGTAACTTCGTTCGATAGCTGTTAGTTTGTAACTAACATTGCGAAGCAAACAATAATAGAAAGCCACGTTAGTGATAGCGTGGCTTTTTTAATGCAAATATGTTTTGTAAACACAGAATACTTGTGCTGTTCGACGAAGTTGCAAACTTCGCCGGGTAAAAGATTGATATTTGGAATCATTTTAGCTTGATGCTAAAAAATAGAAATTTAGCATTGGTGTTATTAACGCTTTCAATATTATGAAAACAGTGTACTATTTAGTATAATTGCATTACCCCAGCTCGCAGTAGTGTCAATCAATGACGCACGGAGCTGAGCGAAGTCTGTGACTTCGTTTGAGATAGCTGTTAGTTTGCAACTAACATTGCAAAGCAAATGATAATAGAAAGCCTCGTTAGCAATAGCGTGGCTTTTTAATGCAAATATGATTTATGGTCACAGACTACTCGTTAGATTCGGCGAAGTTGTCATTTATATTGCTTCGAAAACCGATGCTTATCGATCTTAAAACCGATAGTTATCCGTTTTAAAGGTACAATGCTTATGCAGTTTTTTTTGTGTTTTAATCGGTGATAGGTTATTGTATGTATAAAATTATTTATCATCCGATTTAATTACTGCCAGAATATTCATTTTTAACTTCTCCAATATTATGAAAGAATATCCGTTATTAGTATACTTGTAATACCAATTGCATTTCAATGTGAGCCTTAAACGAAACAGTGAAATTGCAATGGTTAATGCCGATGTTAAATCGGAATAATACCTAAATCTAAAAGTATGAAATTATTGAATAAGGCTATTAGTAAGCAAGTTAAAGGCTTCACACTTCCTGAGGTGTTAGTGGTATTGGTTATCATTGGCATTCTTTTATTAATTGCATTGCCCAACCTGATGCCCTTAATCTCCAAGGCTAAAAGCCAGGAGGCCCAATTACAGTTAAATCACTTACACTCATTACAGAAAACGCATTTTTATATGCACTCTAAATACAACGAGGAATTATCTGCTGTTGATTTCGAGCAGGAGTTGTTGGTGAGTGATGGGGGTAAAGCCAACTACCGCATTGAGGTGGTTGAAGTAGGACCCAATACATTTAAGGCACGAGCTACTGCTGTTGTAGATTTCGATGGTGATGGGGTGTTTAACATTTGGGAGATTGACCAGGATAAAAACCTGGTGGAAGTAACCAAGGACTAATGTGGTTACTGCTGCATCTGGGTGCATTAGCCGGCATTGCCTGGTTCGATTTTAAGTCGCGGCTGATTCCATTGGTTCTTTATATGGCTGCTTTTGTTTTAGCAGGTATTCATTTGTACCAAAACCTTTGGCAATGGCCCATGGTAGTAGTTAATGTGGGAATTGGTCTGCTACAAATCGCCATGGTGGCGCTTTGGCTCAAGGTGCGCAATCGCCGGCTCGATTTTTTTAATGATGCCTTTGGCTGGGGCGATGTATTGATGATGTTGCTACTCGCTTTCTACCTGATGCCCTTGCAGTATTTGTTCTTCATCATCGTTTCCTGCTTGCTGAGTACGGCGTTTGCCATAATCATCAAAAGGCGTACAGGAGAGGAAGGCCTGACTATACCTCTGGCAGGCATTATGGCTGTCTTGCTCATGTTTTATCAGGGCTATTTATTCATTACTTAATTACACTCAACCCGATTCTATGGAATTCACCCTAAGCACCGAACTTAAGCAATTAATCACCACCGATCAAGCCTGGCATTATCATATTTTACCGAAAGAAAGCGTGTCAGATTCAATTACTTTTTATTTTTCAGAAGAGCACTTTGAAAAAGATGAACTGGATAATGAGCTATTGGTGCTATTAGGCAAAGATATATTGTTGGAAGCAAAGCCGGATGGATGGATAATAGAGCACTTAAGTCGCTATTATCCGCGTGACGAACGGGAGCAGGCCGGAGAAGGCGCAAAGGAGCTGTCTATGCGTGCTGGTGCCGATTTATTGAGCCAGATGATTGAAGAAGCTGCCCGCATCAAGAGTAGTGATATTCATCTGGAAGCCTATGAAGAGCGCTGCAGGGTGCGTTTTCGTATCGATGGTAAGCTGGTGGAACGTTATGTGATAGGTGTGAATGATTACCCGGCACTCACTAATAAGATTAAGATTAAAGCTAACCTGGATATAGCAGAAAAGCGCCTGCCACAGGATGGACGTATCATCTTCAATGAGAACGGCCGTAAGTTTGATATCCGTGTGTCGGTATTGCCTACCTTGCATGGTGAGAAGACTGTATTGCGTTTGCTTAACCGGGATGCCACCCAAATTGATTTGGACATCCTTGGGTTTCAAAAAGAACAATTGGATGATTACCTCGAAGGCGTTAGAAAACCCAATGGTATCGTGTTAATCAGTGGTCCCACAGGTTCGGGTAAAACCACCACCTTGTATGCGACCCTTAAGATGTTGAACAAGGAGCATACTAATATACTTACTATTGAAGACCCGATTGAATATACCCTGGAAGGTATTAATCAGGTGCAATTGAAGGAGGCCATTGGTCTTGATTTTGCCAGTGCCATGCGAACTTTTCTGCGGCAAGACCCCGACATCATCATGGTGGGTGAGATACGTGATACCGAAACAGCACGTATGGCTGTGAGAGCTGCCTTAACCGGCCACCTGGTGTTGAGTACAGTGCATACCAATTCGGCCTGGGGAACAGTTACTCGATTAGTGGATATGGGCGTACCTGCTTATTTGGTGGCCTCTACATTTAATCTATCGGTTGCCCAGCGCCTCGTGCGTTGTCTTTGTGAATGTAAGAAACAGGTTGATTTTGATGAGGCTGATTATCCGGCAGGGTTTACTGCGCCAGTCAAAATTAATAAACACTATGTGCCAGGTGGATGTAGCAAGTGCTTTTATACCGGGTATCGTGGACGCAGGGCCTTGTATGAGATAATACCGATTGACAGTCAGTTAAAGGAGAGTATTCGTCACGAGGCCTTTGATGTATCCGAATATTTAAAGGAGAAACATATTATGAACCTTTCAGAAGTGGCATTCGACATGTTTAATGACGGACAAACCAGCCTTGAAGAGGTCTATCCTATTTTATCTATGCACTAAGACTGATTAAACACTTTCTAAATTATTAGATTTAACATTTTCAACAGTAATGTAAAAGCAATATTCATTATTTTTACTATCCGACACACGTCTCAGTCCAAATACGAAAAAAAATCTATGAACCTGAACCGTTTACTACTTATTCTGACTCTATTTATATTAACTAACAGGCTATCTGCTCAAACTAACACAGATTCCTTTGTGCAAATACTTGATAGCCTTTCAAAAACCACGCCTGCATTAACGGAACGAGTTGATTTTACGGTGAACGAATTGCCTTTGCATGAGTTCATCAGAGGTATAGCTAATGAAGCAGGCTTGAATGTAAATTTAGATCCCGGACTAAACCAGATGGTTAGCAATAACTTTAGTAATGTACAGGTAAAAGACTTATTGCTGTTTATTCAGAGTAACTATCCTGTGGAGATCAGTATTATTGGCAATATCCTTAATATACGCCGCGTAATTATACCTAATCCTCCACCACCTCCATCTATTATAATAGAGTACAGTGCAGATAATCAGGTTGTTTCCATCGAGGTTAATGGGGCTTCCATTGAGCAGGTGGCTCGTGAGATTACACGGCAAACCGGCAAAAATGTGGTTGTTACACCGGGTACCAATGGAATAAATGTTCGTTCATACATTCGGGAAATGCCTTTTGATAATGCCCTTGAGAAGATGGCTGTTGGAAATAACTTTAAGGTGCAAAAGACGGAGGATGGTTTTTATTTGTTTGAGCCAAGCGTGAAGATTAACAACACTCAGGTTTCTAATCAGCGAGGTAATAACTTTAATCAGTCTAAAGGAAATAATGAACCAGGGTTTCTGGTGGTACATCCATACACTATTGATTCCATTGATGTGAAAGCAGAGAATGCAGATCTCAAGGAGTTATTAGTTAAAGTGTTTGAACCCTTAACAGTGCCTTACCAGGTGATAGGTGAGGTTAGTGATAGGGTTACCATAGATGTTAAGGGGGTGTCATTACTTAAGTTGATGGAAGATGTATTTGCAGGCCTTAATACGTCTGCCAGGCAGATGAATGAGACCTGGTGGGTTGGCCCGCGCGAAACGATGGAGATGAAAGATGTACGTCTGGTGCAGATGCGTTACCGAACCATTGATTCATTGGTGCATATTATTCCTGAAAACTTAAAGGAAGGAGTGGATATTATTGAGTATCCGGATTTAAACAGTCTGGTGCTGGCCGGAACCAATGATCGTCTTGACTATTTATGCGGGTTTCTTAAGCAAGTCGACAAAATTGTGCCGGTTATTCTGATTGAAGTGGTAATCATAGACAATAAGGATTCGCGCGCCTTGTCCACTGGTATCTCAGCTGGTATTGCTGAAGAGCCTGTTACTTCAGGTGGGACGGTATTGCCATCGGTAGACATGACCATTGGCGCCGGCGATATCAATAAGATTATTGATGGCATCAACGGGCACGGTTGGGTCAATCTGGGTAAGGTTAATCCTAATTTTTACATGACTTTGCAGGCGCTCGAAGAGAATGGGGTGATAGAAGTGCGTTCCACCCCCCAGCTGTCAACCATGAACGGTCACAAAGCTACTATGAGTATTGGTCGCACAGAATATTATAAGGAGGAGCTAAATGTAATGTATGGAACAGTTACGTCATCTTCTCAGAAGACAACCACGTACAAACCTGTTGAGGCAGAGTTGAAAATAGATATTCGCCCATTGGTGGCCGGTAATCAGGAAGTTACTTTAAAAATTAGTGTGGAACAGAGTGACTTTACAGAACGGATTGAGAAGAATGCTCCGCCGGGGAAAGTATCTCGCAAGTTTGAATCACTTATTCGCGTTCGTGATCAGGAAATGATTCTGCTGGGCGGACTTGAGGAAGCCAATAAGCGCAATACAACAAGTGGAGTGCCCTTATTGGCGCGGATACCTTTTGTTAAATGGCTATTTTCATCCAGGGTAAAATCCAAATCAGAGTCTAAACTGAATATATTTATCAAACCAACCATAATCAGCTAAATTGAATCACCTACTGCAACATAAGCTATTGGCAACCTGCTCAAGAGTGGCAGCTGTCTCTGTTTGTTTGAATAATAAAGAGAGCTGGAGCTATAATGCCCTTGTTCTTGAGAATAGAAAGGGGGACTATAAGGTAGTTGATCGAAAAAGCTCGATCCAGTCAGAGAAAGAATTAGAGCGTTTTTTGCCAGACAAAGCACCTGTTATAATCAATATACAAGGTTGGGGAGTGTTAATTAAGAAAGCTCAGTTTGATGATAATGGTGAATTGACTGGTCAGCTCGTTCCCAATATTGAGGATTTCGAATTGTATCCATATCGTCAGGGTAAAACCGGATTTGTTGCCATTATACGAACGGAAACCTTACAGGAGGTGTATTTAAACGTTCAGAAGTATATTAAAGACATTATTGAGATCAGTGTTGGGCCTATGTGCATTGCCCCGTTGATTGCTAGTCTTTCACTAGAAGGAAAAATTATAGCGGGTTCCTATGTGTTGAACATTGAACACAATGAAATAACTACTGCTAAACCTTTATCAGATGAAAGCATTAGTGGATATAAGTTTGGGGATGACGTTATTTCTGGTCCTCATTTGCCACTGTTGGCATTGTGCATCAGCTTTTTTGAAGCAAGGCTGGGGAGTGATGCATTTAGCAAAGCACTGCTGGAAGAATACAGTTATAAGAGACTGATGTTTTATGCCGGCTGGTCGGTATTGGTAGCATTGTTTATCGGTTTGTTTGTTAACTACTTATTCTTTGATAAATACAACAAAGATTATAACCAGATATCTGGACAATATGCCTTAAATGAAAACATTCTCAAGCAACTTAAAGAAGCTGAGAGTGATTTAGCTGTTAAGAGGGAGCTAGTGCTCAAAGGTGGTCTGGAAGGACAGACTTCCTTTGCCTGGTATTGCGATAGGTTGGTGGAATTGATGCCGGCCAATCTGACCTTAACCCAGATAGCCATGCATCCTGAAGTGAGTAAGGTTCAGAAAAGTAAAGAAATACAATTTGAGGAAAATACAATACTAATTGTTGGAGAAACAACAGATGCTTTAGCCATTCATAAGTGGCTGAGTCAACTGAAAAGAGAGGATTGGGTAAAAGAAGTGGATTTGGTTTCATATAGTCAGGATGAAGCGGATGTGCCGGCAAAGTTTAACCTTAAACTCTTATTCTGATGTTTGATAACCTTAGCAATAAAAAGAAGTTTTACCTAATGCTGGTTGGAGCGGTGATACTAATTTGGTTGAGCTTTAAGTTGGGCGTCAATAAAACCTTTGAGCTGAAAGAACAACTGGATCATCGAAGAGAGCAGCTAATGGGTATACAGGATGCACCCCGTCGATTACAGCAGATAGAACAACAGCTGGAAGATGTGGAGCGCTTGATTGGTGATGCCTCTGGCGAAGATGCCAGTCCGTACCTGATTGAGAAAGCTGCCAATTATTGTAAAAAGAATAAGCTTGTTTTAAACGAAATACCCATTAAGCATGTCTTTACAAAAGATGAACTATCGGTTGTTACCTATCAGCTAAAGGTACAAGGGGCCTTTAAAAAGTTATTAAGACTGCTGGATGAGTTGGAGCATCATTCAGCTGCGGGTAAACTGCGTTCGGTTCGTTTTGAGTCGGAATATAATCTCCGCAAAAAAAAGAAAGAATTGTTTGGCGTGTATTACATTCAATCGGTAGGAGCAAATCAAAACTAAGAAAACATGAGGAAATCAACTCTAGAATATTTCATCGTTATCGTTTTATCATTTATAGGTATAACAGCCTGTGAAGTGTTTTTAGAAGAGGATATAGAAAATGATCAAGTAGAAATATTATCACCCATAGATGGTACAACTACTGAAATTGTAACTCATACTTTTTGGTGGGATAAAATTGACGGTGCAGATAAATACCGGCTTCAGTTAGTTTCTCCGTCTTTTGATGCCTCAGAGACGGTTTTAACCGACACGCTTGTGAGTGGAGATAAATACGAGATGACACTTTATCCAGGCCAATTTGAATGGCGTATACGAGCTGAGAACAGTGCGTATGTGACGGATTGGAGTTATGCGGTTCTAAACATTATTGCTTCAGATGATTTAACACGTCAGACAATACGCCTGCGTAAGCCCTTGGAGAATTATTTCACCAACGAAACAGCTATAGAATTTCAGTGGGATACCATACCACATGTTGATACCTATGAGCTACGCATATACAAGGGAAGCTGGTTGGGGAATTTAGTGCTTGATACAACTGATATTTCACAATTGCTTAACAGATTAAGTATTAACGAGCTCGAAGAGTCGGAGTTATGGTGGGGCGTAAGGGCAATCAACGAAAAATCAGAAAGTATGTTTAACAGTAGTCGATTGGTGATTGATCAGACAAAGCCCAATCAACCAACTTTGGAAGAGCCTGGTAATAACGCCACACTTACTGATACAACGGTAGTTTTTAAATGGAACAGTTCCGATCCTCAATGGAATGATGTTAAAGACAGCCTGTTAATCTACGAAAAAAGAACCTTACAGGATGTATTGGTGCATGCAGGTTATTATGAAGGAAAAACCCATACCATCAAGCTGAATAATGATAAAACCTATCGTTGGCTCGTTAAATCGGTTGATAAAGCAGGTAACGAAAGTATTGATAGTGAGGTGGGGGAGTTTAAGGTGGAGCAGTAGAGCTTATAAATCATTATTAATGGATTAGGCCTGACGCATAACGTTGAACTGAAAAATATGTAGATAAAGGAATGTATGTGTTTAAGTGAAGCAATTCCTACAAGTGGTATTGAAAAACCATTTTAATCCCATGATGCCCTTTAGTAACATTGAAATAGATACCATCATTAGTGATTAACTAACTGAAGCTTATGTGTCGTATTTATACTGATTCTATATTGATGCATTGTGTTGTTTATGTTTTTTGTATATAATCCTTAAATTATAAGCATTGCAGAGTTGACTGAATACAACTGTAGGTGTGTAATAGCATACTGTATAGTTTATATATTTAAAATAAAACATTATACTTGTATAGTCCGAAAGGACAATGGAGAATCATATAAATCAAGGGAGTTATCTGGTACTTGTGTTGAGTATCAAATAATAGTACATAGGTGAGAGTTAGTAGCTGTCAGTATTTTATAATACTGGCAATAGTTAAACTTTTATACTGAACCTAGTACATTATGAAAAAAAATCTATTGATTGCCTGCGTTGCAATTTATTCTTCTCTTACAGAGGCACACCCTCAAGTGCCTGGCTATTCAGAAAGTCCGATTTGTTGTAAAGCTAATAAGCATGTAGAGATGATTATCTCATTTGCTTGAATACAACTTTAATAAAACCATAGTGATTTGATTTTAGTAATGGTTGTCTTAATCAACTGATTGGGCATCTTACTGGTATTTCATTGCACACACACACACACACACACAATTAATAGAATGCGTTTTGTTTGCTATAGATGCATCATCAGCCCCAATGGCAATAAGCCTATACGCAGTTAAAACAATGGCCCCCGCAGTCGATACAAGGGCATCTGCAGGGCCAACAAGGCATGACGCAGGCCTTACAATGTATGGCGCAGGCGTTACAAGACATGCTGCAGGCCTTACAAAGCACTTCTACACTGAAACACTGACAGGTTACACTGCCTCATTGGCAGGTTGTAGCGCTGCAAGGGATAGTTGCAGGGGAGCATTGGTAAGTGATGAGTTGAGGGGGAGATGGAAGTTTAGAGTTGAGGAGTTGAAAAGATGAGAAGTGAGTTGTGGTTCAGGGTTTAGGGTTTTGAGTTGAGGAGATGAGGAGTTGAGTAATGAGAAGAAAGCGATGAGAGGTTAGAGGTGAGATGGAGAAGTTGTTCGAAGCCTGAAGATGGATGAGGTGATGATGTTTACGGCACTGTGTGCGACGCTATGTGCACTTAATAGCATAATCAACCGGTTTCAAACGCGGAACCAACCAAATAATAACCTTAAATAATTAGAAAATGGACAAACGATTAAACAACCGCTTTAACATGTATAAGGTGGTGCGCGACTGGCTGACTGCTAACCGCGAAGCATTAGGGGCATTGCCCGGACTAAGTGAATCGATTGATGAATTTGCGGCTGTACTGGCTGCAGTAGCTGCTCTGGATGTGACCAAGGGCAATGGCCTTAGTGCGGCTTCGGATAATAAAAATGCGGCCCGTGAGCTGTTGGAGCGACGTGTGATGGACACGGTGCGCATGCTGAAGGCCTATGCGGTGTTTTCGGAGAATGGTATTTCGGCCGATGAGCTGGATATGTCGGCTTCGAGCCTGAAGCGACTGGCTGAGATGGCTTTATTGAGCCGCTCGCAGCGGGTGATACAGCTGGCCGAAGCGTATCAGGAGGCGGCTGCCCCTTATGGACTGGATGCCGCAGCAGTGGATGGACTTAAGCAGGCCCACCAGCAATTTGACCAGAAGCAAACGGCGGTGCGCAGTGCCATCGTCAATCGTAAGGATGCGGGTGAGCAGCTGGAAGCCCGCATGGACGAAGCAGACGACCTGCTGAAAGGCAAGCTGGATGTGCTGATGGAGGTGGTGGCCATCAATCAGCCCGAACTGTACAACCAGTATCGCGGTGCACGGGTGATTGTGGATAGGTAGGTTTTTTTAAGTCCGAAGCACAGAGCCTGTGAACCAAAAGTTTCAAAAAAGAGTGAAAAGAATTGAAACGCATTGTATGCATGGAGGTGTGACTAGTGATTTAATAGTGAGAATCGTGTCCTCTGAGTTATAACTAGAGGGTGGATTTGGTGAAGAGAATAGTATAAAGAAATAAATTGTAAATATGATAAGAATAATAAAAATTGTTTTTTGGCTAGTTATATATCTAATGCCACTAAACACATTTGGTCAGAATGAGGACTATTCAAGATGGAATTCAAATATGAGTTTTCCATCTTCACCTACTGCCGCCTCACTTGGTAAGTATGGTGAATATCCTGTTAATCTTCAAAATGGATTAGTAAATATATCTATTCCATTATATACTATTAATACAAAACGACTTTCTGTTCCTATAAGCTTAAGCTATCATGCTTCTGGTGTTAAGGTAGATCAAGAGGCTTCCTGGATTGGGTTAGGTTGGGATTTAATGGTTGGTGGAGTAATAACGCGCTCTATAAAGGGAGCAGCAGATGATTTTGTTCCTAATGGCTACAGGAGTAGATGCTCAAATATACGTGCAGAAGGTAGTTTTGATTTTACTGATGAAAATGACTACCTATTTGCTAAGCGAAGTTTTGAAGGAGAATATGATTCAGAACCTGATATTTATAATTATAACTTTAATGGGTATACGGGTCAGTTTTTAATGGGCAATGATGGTGAGTTTTATACAATGGGACTGGATAATTTGAAAATATTGACTAGAAGCATCTGGGAATTTGAGATAATAACACCTGATGGTACAATTTATCAATTTGGACGAAGTTTGGATGGAGAAGATGCTTATGAAGAAACTGAAATTATACCTTCCAGGGAAAATTATATTGGTATCAACAAAAATATAACTGCCTGGTATTTAACAGATATTGTTTCGTCAGATAAATCCGATACCATAAAATTCAAATATGGTAACACTCATGGTTATGGGAGTTATAACCTTGGGAGTCAAACCTATTCAATAATAACAGAAGCACATGGTAATAATGCAGGTAATTTATGCGTTCAGTCTTATAATTGGGGCGGAACAAGCATCTCAATCCAGAATTGTCGTAAATTATCAGAGATACATTTTTCCAATGGTAAACTAAGCTTTGATATAGCATCCGATAGGCAAGATGGACAATCTGTTAGATTGGCAAATGTTAGAGTTTATGAGCTGATAGAGAATGATTTGTATAAAGAGATAAAGAATATAGAATTCTTAAATGATGCCTATTTTGATAGACCATGGAGCGGCAAAAGAGTTGAAACATATAAAGCATATGAAAATAACGATAAGAGTCTGAAATTAAATGCTATAGTTGTGCATTCTCCTAATTGCCAAGCACAAAATTATGGATTTGAATACAATACCACCAAATTACCTGCCAGAAAAACTACTGCTCAAGATTTTTGGGGATACTATAATGGAGAGCATTCTAATAATAGTTTGGTGCCTGAAACAAAAATTGCTTCTTGTAATGGTACAACTTTATTGGGTAATGCTAATAGGGCTGCAAGTGCATTACATGTTCAGGCCTGCGTTTTAAATCAGATAACTTACCCAACAGGAGGTACAACTCAGTTTGAGTTTGAACCACATTATTATTTGAATAATAATTTATACCAAGGCGGGAGTCAGACAGAATTAGTTTGGATTCCAGAAAATGTAATGGCAGTTGGTCATGTAAGTGAACCATCGCTTCAACTACAAACAAAGTTGGTAGATACGGTAACAATAATACCAAAATTTAGTGGTGATGCACACCTCTCATATGAGTTCTCAAGAACCATTGGACATGGCTTAAATTATCCAAAATTAATATTGACAGATGATATTGGAAGAGTGATATATGAAGTTGTTCATCATCAAACCGATCAAATCGTATCTGATGTGGTTAATATTCATTTAAATGCTAGAACAACTTATACGCTAAGAGTTGAGACATGTGACTGTACTAATGATCCTGATGCGATTATTAATGCTTCGTATGCTTCAGCTACAATAAGCTATATGGATGTAGTGGAAGTAACTGATCCTAAAGAATGGGATCCTTCAATTGCTGGAGGGTTAAGAATAAAGGCTGTGAAGAGTTATGATGTTGGGAAATTAGAGCCGTCTTTTATAAAAGGCTATGTTTATGGTGATATAAGCGTTAAAGGAGGAGTTGGTGTGGGTATGTTGGTAAGCCCAACTATTAGAAATTATTCAAAATCGGTAAAAAGTGCAGGTGTTGGTACTGTTATTGGAGATCCAGATAGCTACAATAAAACAGAATTATTTGTTAGCTCGACTTCATATGTTGATTTTGGTTATAATGGAGGTTCACCTGTTGAGTATAATAAAGTGACTGAATACATTGGAACAGTTTCCCAAAATATTGGCAAAAATGAATATTTCTATACAGGAACAGATCATATTATTGGATTTTTGGGCAACGAGTACTTTCCTTTTGATTATTTACTATATCCTGAATATTTAAAATCTCAAACAGATAAAATAATAAGCTATGGATATAATAATGGAAATTACTACAAAGTAAAAGAGGAAGATTATAGCTATACCAACACTAATATTATTTCAGTAAATGCATTAAAGTTTCTTCAAAAGGAAGTTGTTACAGGAGCTTATGTTGATGCTTCTGCAAATTGGGATAGAAAATACATTCCAGTAAACTATGCATTTAAACTTGGGAATAGTAAGCTAAAATCAAAATCTACCATAGTTTATAATAAAAATGGAGGCGAGCCTGTGGCTTCTAGTATAACCTATACCTATGATCCTCAATATAATCAAATAACCGAGGAGTTATTTAAAGATAGTAAAGGGAATATGTCAAATAAGAAGCTTCTCTATCCATACCAAAAGTCTCAGATTGCAGGTTTAACAGATGAGCAATTATCGACGTTAGAGCAGATGGTAATCACTAATCAAATTAACCAGGCGATTGAAGAGAAAAATTACTCGAATGGACTTTTAAATGTTTGGCTGAGACGAAACTATAAGACTTTAAGTGATGGTGCTGTTTTATTTGATTATGGAGAGCAGTCTTTTAAAGGATTAGAATTAGAGGATGTTTTTATAGTCGAACAATACGATGATTATAGAAATGTATCCCAATATAAGGATGAAAAACTGGGTTATTCAACTTCAGTAATATACGGATACAATTATACACTTTCTGTAATCAAAGCTGATAAAATAGACTATGTTACGCTCGAGTCAGTTGTAAACAATGTTCTTCAAACCTATTTCGGCTCACAAACTCTGGACATCTTTATGACAGGACTATCGGATATGACGCTTCCAGCAAATAAATACAGTTGGGAGCAATTCAATACTCATCTAAGAAATGCATCATCACTTCAGGATGCATTAATTACTACTTATACCTATGATCCATTAAAAGGTATGACCTCTCAAACCGATCCGAATGGTATCACCACTTATTACGAGTACGATGGTTTTGGTCGATTAAAATGTATAAAAGACCATTCAGGTAATATTATAAAGAACCACACCTATCATTATAAAAACGAACCAAACCAATAACAATGAAAAATAGATATCTAATGAACATTAGGCTAGCATGCTTATTGTTTCTATTATTATTATTATCCAATATAGTTTTCGGTCAGGAGTTATTATTACAAGAGGAGCAAAATACCCAGTTGGAGACAACAAGGATAATCAACAACGAAGGAGCGGATGATTTCATACATGATTTGCCAGATGAGCCTGGCGATTGTACTATTTTAGGCTCAAGTCCCTCCAGCTTAACATTCTCTGGAACAATAGGGGAGACTAAACGAATCAGCTTGTATGGGCCTCAGGTAACCTGTACTATCAGGTGTCTCATTTTTCGATATTTTTCAGCAACCAAAATTAATAGCAATACCTTTGATATTAAGTTGGTATCGCTACCCAGTAGTTCAAACCAAAGCATTATTTTTGATACCGGTAGCGGCCCTTATGAAGTCTCGGTGAAAGTAGGCACAGTTCCGTTGGTGCCACCGGCACCTTTAGTAGCCTATTCACCTGGCTCTACAAAGTTAACCCGAGCGAATCCTCCATCAGGTGTGACCTATTATTGGCAAACCAGTAGTACAGGTACCTCTACCTCCAATAGTACAAGTACTAAACTATTTACTTCAAGCGGAACGTATTATTTAAGAGCACGGAGCAATGTAAGTGGTTTGTGGAGTAGTGTGCGAAGCGGAGGAGTAAGTGTTTATAACACACCTTCTGCGCCGGCACCTGCTCTTCCCAGCTATAGCAATGGTCAAACAGTATTAACACGACCGTCTGCTCCATCTGGTTACACCTATTACTGGCAAACAAGCAGCACTGGCGCTTCAACAGCTAACAGTGCCTCCACTAAGGTTTTTACGTCTAACGGCACCTATTACCTGCGTTCACGACATAATATATCCGGGTTATGGAGTTCAGCGCGCAGTGGCAGTGTCAAGGTCTATACTACGCCGGCTACGCCAGCAGTGGCATTGCTTAATTACAAAGACGGACAAACTGTTGTTACCCGTTCTACACCAGAGCCTGATTGTACTTACTATTGGCAGTATTCTACTTTATCAAAGTCAACCGGTTTAGGAAGTGCTTCTTCCAAGACATTTACTGCTGATGGCAACTATTATCTGCGTTCGCGTCATTCTATATCAGGTCTGTGGAGTGAGGCGCGCAGTGGGGGTGTTAAGGTGTATGATGCACCAGCCATTCCTTTGGCACCAGTACCTGTGTATTTAGCTGGCGAGACAGAGATGAATGCTCCGCCACCCCCTCCAGACTGTACTTATTATTGGCAGAGCAGTAGCAATGGAACATCGATGACTAACTCAGGCTTGAAAGTCTTCACCTACCCTGAAACCTACTATTTGCGTTCGCGTCATAATATCTCAGGTTTGTGGAGTATTGCCAGAAGCGGTAGTGTTAGCGTTTACCCTAAACCTATGCCACCAGCTGCGGCAACCATTGAGTATAAACATGGTAAAACGATAGTTACCAAACCTGTTGATCCTGTTGGATATAAAATTTATTGGCAAAGCAATAGCACCAACAAGTCGATGGATGATTATGCAGATAGCAAAACCTTTATCAGTAATGATATTTACTATTTACGAATGCAGCATACAGCTTCTGGGGTATGGAGTGACGTGAGAAGTTCTTCAGTAGCTGTTTATTATAATCCTTCACCACCTCCATATCCCGGGGTGACTTATAGCGATGGCAAAACAACAGTACATAAACCTATTAATACAGAGAGTATTTCCTATTACTGGCAAACAAGCGATGGAGGCATATCATCGGCGAGTACTTTGGTTTTCAACAGTGAAGGCAATTATCGTTTAAACGCACAGCACAATGTCTCTAAGCTGTGGAGCTCAACCCCAAGATTTGGTAATGTATCTGTATACACCAAACCATCTATTCCTTCTAGCCCAACAATTATCACGGGAGAGGAACAAACGCTCGTCCGTTTGTCTACACCGCCAGCCGGCATTAGCTATTACTGGCAAGGTACTGCAGGAGGCACCTCCACCGCCGACAGTCAGCTCGAGAAGGTGTTTTCAAGTGCTGCCACCGTTTACATCCGCTCCAGGAGTGGAGCTCCGGCCTACTTGTGGGGCGATGCCTTGCAGGTGAATGTGACACTGCAGCCAACGGCAACCAGCTACTCCAATGAAAACTATATATCGGCTATTACAATACTCAAAGAAGGCGTTTCAGATACTGCCGATATTCGTACACTGAAGCGGGCTGAGAAGTCAGAACAGATTCAGTATTTCGATGGGCTGGGACGCCTGAAGCAGACGGTGGGTGTCAGGGGCAGTGCATCGGGGCACGACGTGGTGCAGCATATAGCCTACGATGATTTTGGCCGCGAGCGTAAGCAATACCTGCCCATTGTTAAGGAAAGCAACTATGGAGCTTACCATACCATGAGCGAAGTGGACGTTGTTAACTATTACGGAGCACCCCATGAGCATATAGCAAGCGACAGCCACCCCTATGCGGAGACCGTCTTCGAAAACTCGCCCCTGAACCGAGTACTGGCCCAGGGCGCTCCCGGAGCCGCCTGGCAGCCAACCTTTGACAATGGCAATCCAACCTTTGCAGGCCATACTGTGAAGATGGATTATGGCACCAACACTGCTGATGCAGCCACTGGGGTGCTGCTCTTTGAAGTGGGCAGCAATGCCGTGATTAAAAAAGACTTTTACGCGGCCAACCAGCTGTATAAAACTGTTACAAAGGATGAGAACTGGACCTCGGCCAGGGGCAAGCTCCACACCACCGAGGAGTACAAGGACAAGCTGGGACAGGTGGTGTTAAAACGCAGTTATGTGGGAACGGTCGGTAGTGAAACAGCCGTTGAAACTTACTATGTGTACGATGATTATGGCCTGTTGCGTTACGTGCTGCCCCCCGAAGCCTCAAAGCTGATAGGCAAAAACAGCACGGTAGTGAGCTATGCCGACACGCATACTACCGTTATTGAGCCCTGGTGCTATATCTACAAATACGATGGCCGCAAGCGCATGGTGGAGAAGAAAATACCTGGCGCCGATAAGGTGTGGATGGTGTATGATAAGCGCGACCGCCTGGTGCTGACGCAGGATGGGCAGCAGCGATTTACCAACGCTAACACCTGGCTTTTTACCAAGTACGATGCCTTGAACCGGCCGGTGCTAACCGGTGAAGTGACCTTTGGCACTACCTATAATCAGGCAACTATGCAGACTCTGGTTGATAATGAATATACTAATGGCCGCAGTTTTTATGTCAGCCGGGAAAAGACAAATACCATACACTGGGGGTATAACGATGCTTCATTTCCAAGGTCGACGGATGCCAGCAGTATTGTATATCACACAGCGACCTACTACGATAACTATGATTACCCTTATGTATTGGCATTTGATGAAAGCAGTAATAACATCTCAGGCTATAGCGATACGCATGGTAATGTGAACTATAATGATAAAGTAAAAGGTTTGGTAACCGGTACAGCTACCAAAGTGCTTGACGAGCCAGATATATTAATGGTCACAACTTATTACGACGACAAATACCGGCCTATCCAGGTGAGGAGGGATTTGTATGAGGCAGGCGAAGAAACGGTCAGCACGCAGTTTGATTTTGTTGGCAAGACGCTTCAGACCCGCCAGGCCGTGACCTTTAACAGTGTCACCACCACTACCGATAAACATTACGCTTACGATCATGCCGGGAGACTGCTGACCGTTAAGCAGCAGATAGCTGGTGACAGCAGCAACGGACTGGTAACGCTGGCCGCGCATAGCTACAATGAGCTGGGCGAACTGGTGGACAAGCAGCTGCATCAGCAGGATGGCATGTCGGGTTACCTACAGAGCGTGGATTACCGCTATAACATCAGAGGCTGGTTAAGCTCCATCAATAACCCGGCCAACCTGGCCAATGATGGCACGGGCGACAGCAATGCCGACCTGTTTGCTATGAACCTGCTGTACCACACCACCGAGAGTGGCCTGAACAATAGCCTGGAACAGTTCAACGGCAATATATCGGCCACCATCTGGAATGCCGAAGGCAGCAGCCGGCAGGGCTATGGCTACAGTTACGATGCCCTGAACCGCCTGACCGCATCGGACTACAAGACCTATGGCAGCGCCTGGACCGCCAGTAACGCCTTTGAAGAGAAAGGCCTGAGCTACGATTTGAATGGCAACATACAGAGCCTGCAGCGCACTGATAATAGTGGCAGCCTTATAGATAACTTTACTTACAATTATACCAGTGGAGCAGCGACCGGTAACCAGCTGATGAGCATCAATGGAGGCACAACTTATCAATACGATAAAAACGGGAATTTAACACTTGATGGCCGCAGGGGCTTTACGGTTGACTACAACCAGCTGAACCTACCCCAATTGGTACAGAAAGGCAGCGACAGGCTGGAGTATGTTTACAGCGCCGCCGGTGAGAAGCTGGCCAAGAAGAAGAACGGTGCGGTTGTGAATTACTATTTTGGTAACTATATTTACAAAGGAGACAAGAGCCTGGATTACATTCTTAACGAAGAAGGCGTCACTACCTATGCCAGTTCGGAATATACCTACGAGTATTACCTGAAGGACCACCTGGGCAATACGCGGGCCATGTTCAGCCGCGATGGAACCAGCAGTAATGCCCAGCTGCTACAGAAGTCGGACTACTATGCATTTGGTTCCAGGTTTATGCCGGTAACCCCGGATAACTCCAACAAGTACCTTTACAACGGTAAAGAGCTACAGGACGATGTACTGGGAGGCAGTGTATTGGATTGGTACGATTATGGGGCTAGATTCTATGATGCTTCGTTAGGGAGGTGGCATACATTAGATCCACTTTCTGAACAAATGCGAAGACACTCTCCTTATAATTACGCTTTTGATAATCCCATGAGATTTATTGATCCTGATGGTAGAAATCCTATTGATGAAATAGTTAAGCGAGCTAAAAATGTAGTTGCAGATGTAGCTACAAAACTTGCAAAAGCAGTAGTTAAGCAGGCTGTTGAAACGGTAAAAGAAACTGTTGAAGATATTGAAGTTACACCATATGTTGAAGGCAATGTTAGACTTACAGCAGGGGCACAAGGAGCAGTAAAGATTGAAGGCGCTGGTTATAAAGGAAATTTAATGTCTGCAGAGTTGTTGGAGTTGTCAGGAGGAATCGATAAAAATGGACCTACAGGAGAATTCGACTATGCATCAAAAAATGGTGAATTAGAACTTAACTCCGGATTTAGTATAGGGGGTGAAGGAGTTGACGTAGAACTTAATGGGTCTGGCACTTATGATCTGGATAAAAAAGAATTTACGGGCAAAGATAAAATTGAAGGGGGTATTGGAGTTGGAACACCAGGTTTAACAGGAAAGGTATCCTATAGTCATGAAAGTAATCCGATAACTGGAGAGAGTAAAAATGCAATATCTACAGGTGTACAAACAAGTGGTTCATACGGGTATGGTATGTTAATTAATTTCACGATTGAAGGCGGACTAAGAATTACATTTTAATTTAAAAAGATATCCAATGTTCAAGGTAATAGGTAGTGAAAAGGTGAAATATTATCAAATTAACTTGATAGCAATAGCTATTTTCATGTTGATAATATTGTTACCTTTTTGCTTTTTTGATAAAGATGGCTATAATTTTATTATTTTAATTATTTGTATGACTCTAGTCTTAAGCTTTAATTTTATCTATTCTAGATTATACAAGCTTGAATTTAATCGTGAATTTTTTAAGCTGTCCAATTTATTTACCACTAAAAAAGAGGCATTCGCAGATTTTATAGATATTACGATTGTAACTAAGCTACCATTTATTCTTTGTATTAGGTTTAAAGGTAGACGTAAATATTTTTTTATGCTGAATGCTAAAGATAATTTCTTATCATTTTTCACTTCAAAAGAGCAAATTTTGGAGAAAATAAAACTACAGATTAATGGTATTCGAGAAGCTGATAATGAATAGTAAATGTGAATCGAATATCCCGGAGCTGAGCGAAGTCTGTGACTTCGTTCGAGTTGGAAGTTAGTTTTCAACTAACATTGCTAAGCAAACAATAATAGAAAGCCACGTTAGCCATAGCGTGGCTTTTTAATGCAAATATGTTTTTAGTCACAGACTAGTCGTTAGATTCGACGAAGTTGCAAACTTCGCCGAGCGGTTTTGCATAAAAACCGATGCTTATCGGTTTTCAAACGGATAGTGATCCGTTTTAAGGGCTTTCTGAATAGTGAAAAATAGTCAGCTAGAGAGATGTATTACTTTCAATGTTGTCAAGGAAGGTTTAAAATTAAACCTATCTAACAATAAGGTAATTCCTTAGATTTTTTATCTTTGAGAAACCTAAACTGAAACATGAAAAACAAAAAATCACTTTATATACTTATTCCATTGGCAGTGGTAGTTTGGGGTACCATCTTCTGGAAGGTGTTTTCAGGTTCGGGAAATAACAGCACTGTTGAATACCAATCCAATCAGGTGCTTAGTAACAAAGAAATAAGTAAGGACACTATTCGCAGGCAATTATCTTACAATTATTCTGATCCTTTCCTGAAAAATCAAACAAAGCCTTCTGTCGAACAACCGCAAGAGCCAAAGAACGAACAACGCACAATAAATAGGGTGGTACGTTGGCCCATGGTAGAGTTTAAAGGAACGGTTAAAAGCCGACGCAAGAATAGAACAATGGCTATTCTGCAGATTTCCAGTAGAAAATACCTGGTACGTGAGAATGAGCTAAAAGACCAGGTAAAAGTATTGGCCATTACTCCCGATTCGATTGGCCTTGAATACCAAAACGACAAACGTTATTTTAAAAGAAATGGACTATAAGAAGCTTTTAATATACTGCTTGTTGCTTCTGTTAGCCTTACATAGCCAGGCTCAGAGCAGCGCCGATATCATCCCGGAAAAACGAACGGTGTTGATTCATAAACCGGATACTTTGATTGAGTTATCCATATTGGTGAACAAATCGGATAAGATTGAACTGGATGAGCATAAATTATATGCCTGGTATGCCTTTGATAAGATTCAAGTCAATCAGGGCGCATATGCCGGTCAATTATTACACGGGAGTTACAAGGTGTTTAATTCAAACGATCAATTAATTGAACAAGGGCATTATCAGAAAGGCCTGAAAGAAGGCCTGTGGACAACCTGGGATAGTAAAGGACTGAAAGCGTTTGAATGCACTTACAAGGGTGGCCTGAAAGAAGGCGTGGCTTATTTTTTTAACAATGGGAAACAGACTCATCAGGAGCAATACAAAAAAGGGCGCTTGCATGGAGAAGTGATTCATTACCTGCCTGATGGTAAACAGGAAAAGTCGAAGTATAAAGAAGGTACTCTGGTAAAGTACGATGAAAGTAAGGCAGCAAAGGAAAATTTACTAACCCGCTGGAAGAATCAGCGAGCCCTTAATAAGCAGGAACGACTCAAGGATAAAGAACAGAAGAAGCTTGAACGGGAAGCTAACAAAGCCCAACAGAAAGAGAAGCGGCAGAAGAAAAGCAAAGAAAAGGGTGCGAAAGTGAAGGAGACTAAGCAAGCTGATTCTGAATCATGAGCCGCTTGCTCCTCCATAAAAACCTATATGTCTTCATAAAACTTTCATGCAGAAAAATCAAAGGTGGAGCATTGTACTATGCCATCTTTGTGATGTTGATTTTAAGCATGATTGGCTTATTAACCATTTCCTACTTTCAGCTATCCTTCAACGAAGACGCACTTTTTTATAAGCGCACAGAGCTGACTGATAATATAAATTCAGCCCTTACGAAAGTATGCTGTCAGCCCGGATTACTGTCTAAAACAAAAACTCTGGAACTGGATGTGTTTGAGGATGGTTCGGCACCTGTTAACCTCGTGATGAACCGCTGGGGCTTTCTTCAAAAACTAACTGCAAGCGCCCAATGGCGCAGGTTGGTACAGCAAAAAACAGTATTGCTTGCTGAGCAGGAGAATATACGTGCGGCCCTTTGGATGCCGGATAAGAAGCGTTACGTATCACTGGTTGGTAACAGCTATATCAATGGAGATTGCTATTTATCGGAATTGGGACTTCGTAAAGGAAATGCTGAAGGACGCTATTTCGAAGGACCATATCTGCACGATGGTCATTTGAAGCTGAGTAAAGAGGCAATGCCAGCCATTAAAGATGAATTACGGGAGTATTATCAGCGTTATTTTAGCGGACAAAGTGGCGCTACAGATAGTATTATTCCTTTTCAAAGCTTGAAAACCAAACAGAAAGTTTATCAGCCATTCACAGAGAAAAGCCTGTTGATTCAGGCGCATGGACGTATGGTGTTGGATAAGGGATCTTATAACAGTAACATCATCTTGTTTTCGCCTGATACCATTGAAGTATGGCCGGGCGTGGCTTTGAATAATATTCAATTAATTGGTAAATCAATCGTTTTTAAGAGTGGCTTTAAGGGAAAACTGCAGGCAGTTGCCTCCGGTAGCATTGTGGTGGAATCAGGCTGTCAGCTTAACTATCCCTCTTACCTTGGAGTTTTCAGTAAATTACCCAAAGCCAGTATAACCATCCATAGTGGTTGTAAAATTAATGGTGGTGTGGTTTGTTATTCTGAACAAGCTCAGGAAGGGGAGACCACACTAACCATTGGGAAGAACAGTAGTCTGGTTGGAAAGGTATATGTCAATGGCGATGTGAATTTTAAAGGGCAAATCATTGGCAGTTTGTACTGTGACCGTTTTGTTGAAATGACGGCCAGAGCCTTTTATGAAAATTTTATGATTGACTGCTCCATTGACGAGGGGAAGCTACCCGATGGATATGCATCGTTTTGTATTACAAATGACATTCATAAGTATAAGGAGGTGGCCACATGGTAAAACGAATGACTGTAAAAGGAAGCTCCATCATTGAGGTGGTGGTGGCTATCTTCATTATTTCGATGAGTATTGCTCTATCCGGTGTGCTTTTTAATACTGTTTTCTCCAGTTCCGACAGGCTGTTGAAACAGCGTGCCTGGTATGATACTAATCATTTGGTCAATGAGGTAATCACAACAAAAAATACTGAACCACTTATCCTTGAAAAACAGCTTTATACAGTTTCGAAACAGACGCAGTTAATGGATGAGGCAAAAGGACTTTGGTTAATACAGATAAATGCAACACAAGGTGAGGATAAGTTACTGGCCAGTCGTCGCCTGTATATTGAAATACCCGTAAATGAAGATTAGGCATCTAAGACATATATGTGTGAAAGGCTTCACGGTATTGGAGGCTGTGATTGCTATGGTATTAACCGGGCTGGTAGTGCTCTTTGCTTATGCAGGTGTTCGGTATTATTATCAGCTTTTTCATTCGGTCACAGTGGTAGGGCATACTCAAACAGAAATTAATCTGTTGCATACTGCCTTAGCTTCGGATATGGACAAAGCAGAACAAGTGATTTATAGCACTACCTTGGACTGTATCTCTAACGGAGAAGTAGTTTCATATGCATTTATGAAGGATTATTTGCTTAGGCAGAGTGCCATTGCAGCCGATACGTTTCGCATTCAGCATCGTCCACCGCAGGTTATCGCTTCAAAAAAGAGCAGTGAACTGGTAGGACAAATATCGTTTGATTGTATCAATCATGAAATGGTCTATCTGATAAGTGTCAGTAAAGACTATCCCGTAGGAATAACCTTTGATGAGATTAAGTGATGGCATTGGATATTGCACAAATAAAGAAACAACAGGCGAATAAACAAACATCTGATCATGTGTCTTTCTGGAAGAAAGATATCACATTGGGTAAGGTGTTTAATGATAAGCGCAAAGAAGAGTTTTATTCAGAGTTAGTGATTCTGATAACATCAGGTCTTGATTTTAAAGCTTCACTGGATATAATAATAAAGGAACAAACAAATAAACAACTCAAGGACCTTTTTCAATCTATCGCAGATAAAATACTTCATGGAGCCAGTTTTTCAGGAGCGATAGAAAGTAATAAGCATTTCAGTGTGTATGAATTCTTTAGTTTGAGGATAGGCGAGGAGAGTGGCCGCTTAATTGAAGTGATGAAGGAGTTGACGCAGTACTATCGCAAGCGCTTGAAGCAGCGTAAGCAGATGACCAGTGCTTTTTCCTATCCAATTCTGATATTCTTTACAGCTTTTGGTGCGGTTTTTTTTATGATGAATTTTATCGTACCACTTTTTGCAGATGCCTTTATGCGTTTTGATTCAGAGTTACCGGCCTTAACGCAGGGTGTCATTAGTGTTTCTAAAGCTTTTAGAGATTATTGGTTGTTAATTCCTCTAACTATTACTGGTATTACATTCGCCTATAAAACCTTCAAAAATCAGGAGTGGTTTCGAAAAGGCTCATCATCACTATTGTTGAATATTCCTCTATTTGGCCCATTGGTGCGCAAAATATACATGGCACGTTTCTGTCAAAGTATGGCCCTGATGACGGGTGCAAAAACTCCTTTAGTACAGGCTCTTGATTTAGTAAGTAAGATGATGGGCTTATATCCATTTGAAGTGGCTTTAAAACAGATTCAAATGGACCTATTTCACGGGAAATTACTTCATGCTTCGATGGCCCGGTTTAGCATTTTTGAATCACGCATGGTGTCGCTTATAAAGGTTGGGGAAGAAACCAATAGACTGGATGGGATCTTCAAACGGCTTTATGAGCAATATAGTGAAGACACAGACCACCAGACCGCTTTAATGAGTTCTATGCTTGAGCCTCTATTAATAATTTTAATTGGCGGGATGGTTGCTGTTATTCTAATTGCCATGTATTTACCGATGTTTAAGTTAGGAAATTCCTTGATGGGAAGTTAGGTGAACTTGAATTGTTTATTAGTGCTGAGATGTATATGAAAGTACTTTTTCTGTACTGAGCAAATTGTCAATAAATTAATGAGTTAGATAGCTTCTAGTACCAAAGTACAAAAAAAGTACCCTCAAAATGCTACTACTGGTCCAGAACTCTCATTGCATCGATTAAGTAATGTTTATTGGGTTTTGTATAGAGTTCTGTAGTCTTAATTTCAGTGTGTCCAAGCATTTTGCTTACATATTTAAGTGCCACCCCTTTATGTAAGGTGTTAGTTGCAAAAGAGTGTCTGGCGCAATGAAAACTAATGTTACTAGCTTTGTCAATTTTACATTTGGTAATAGACTTTCGGAGAGTTTTATTCGTTTTTTGGTTGGAGATTACTCTAAATATTGGTTGCTGAGCAGTAGGCTCATATGAAGGTAAATATGATAATGCTTTCTTAGTTAGAGGAATTACTACATCAATTTTAGTTTTGTGCATCTGTTTTTCCACAGTTTTCCAGTCATCAACACTTCCATTTTCATTAGAAAGAATTGAATTAGAAATAATGTGTTTGGGGGTTAATTGCTTAACATCCATAAATCGCAATCCGGTATAACAGCTAAATAGGAAGTATCGTAGAACATTCTTTTCACCTTTTGGTATTTTTGATGAGCTGTAATACTTTTCAAGCAACTCTATTTCGTAAGAAGTTAAATACTCTCTTTTACTAGGTACCTTACTTAGCTTAATCTTATTGAAAACATTGGTATCTAGTAAATCATTTCTAATGGCTTCATTCAATACAGCTTTTATAAAACCGAGGGACTTGGTTATAGTATTCGTTTTATTTTCAAGTGTGGTATGCATGTAGTTTTTATAACCTTGTATAAAATCAAGATTATTAACCTCCGCTAATGATAGGTTCTTTATTCTAGTATGGTTATTCAGTTTCGTAAGTTGACTTTTGTATGATCGTCTGGTGTTTGCAGACAACTCCTCATGATTTTTAATGTATGAAAGCGCAAATGCGTAAAAATTATCTTTAGAGAAATTGCCACGAAACTTATTTGTAAATTCTAAAAATGTTGGAGGCTTGTTAAAACGGGTAAAGTCATTGAGAATTGCTTTTACCCTTGTTTTGGCATCAGAAATTTTCAAATTAATGATAGCACTGTTTTCTACTGTAGAACTAACTTCTTGCTTCTCTTTTAACCAGTTTTCCTCTTTGCAATAAACTTTCAAAGAAAAATATCTTGATTGGCGGTTGATTGTTAATCTGAGATGAATCGGGTGTGAGCCATCTTGCCTTGAATAGGATTTTCTCAACCTTAATTCTGTTCTTGCTTTCATTATCTTTCCATTTTGTGTACAAACAATTGTCAAACAAATCTGGAAATAAGTTGAGATTTAGACATTCAAGAAGCTGAATAGATTTTATCTAAATAGCTGAAAGTGAAATGATTTGAAGTTTTATATTTCAAATTATTTCACTTTCTGGTGGAGCTGCGGGGGATCGAACCCCGGTCCAGACAAGGAAGCCATGTGCTTTCTACATGCTTAGCTTTGACTTAATTGTCGGGTAGCAACTGGATCAAAGCCACCGATCGCTACCTTAGTCTCTTAAATTTCGAAAGCAGTGCAAGACAAACTGTTTTCTAGTTCCGATTTACCAGCATCTCCGAATCGGGCCGCCTCAGAACGTTAGCACCCGGGAGATGTCTTGTTTCAGCATCTTATGCCGAAATTGGGCTTATCTACTATACTTCGATTAAGCAGCAAGAGCGTAATTATTTTCGCCAATTAAAAAAGTTTGAGATCCGGGATTAACGAGCCGGTACCACAACGCTCGACATGCTTACACACCACTTTGCCAAGCTGTCAAATCCACGTCAGCCCCTAAATGTAGTGCAGGGCAAAATTAATAAATATTTTCGCTCAATAGCACTAATAGCTTTAATTGCGTCATTTTTTCTGAAGGAATACATGATAAAGCTCTGGCATGCATAAAATAAAAAGGCCGAACAGTTTCTGTCCGGCCCAACTGATGGAATCGTATATAAAGGTTATTTAGCGTCAGCTAACCAAGTTGATGTATCTAACATCCAGCTTTCAATAGTCAAGGGAGCTTCTTCAAATTCTGCATCATTGAAAATTACTGACCAGCTTCTTAAATCCAGCATCCATTCTTCAATGTAAAGTTGCTCTCCTACAAACTCTGCTAAGGGGCTGTTTTCTGCAAATACTGCCCATTCGTTGGTATTTAGCATCCAGCTTTCAATAGTAAGAGCTTCCTCGTCGAAAGTGTTGCTCGCTGGTAAGGAAATATAGTTGTCTAAATCCAACATCCATTCTTCAATATATAGTTGCTCTGCGGCATAGGTATTTGCATTATAGGCGCTGTTGCTGTTTAATACAGCCCACTCTTCTGTGTTCAGCATCCAGCTTTCAATTGCCAATGCTTCCTCTTCGAAAGTATTGCTTGAAACAGCAGACCAGCTATTCAGGTCAGTCATCCAATCTTCTACTACTATTGCCTGTTCAGTATAGGCTGTTGGTATGGCTGCAGGTTGTGCTGATGCAGTTACAGGGTAGGGTTCAGTCATCCATGCTTCTACCACTAAAGGAGCTTCCGTGTCACTCATCATTTCCTTTAGATTTACCGCGTATGTTTCAGTGATGGTTGAAGTAGATACGGGTTTGGTAAGTCGTGAGTTGACCATGAACGACATATCTTTTACGAATCTTACTTTTTCCTCTTGTTGATATAGTGAGAAAAATATACTCAAAGTAAAAATACTGGCTGCAATACCGAAAAACAAGTAGTTAATTACTGAGTGTCTGTGGTTATGGTTAACTGTAGTTTTCATCTTTCAATCCTCCATCGTTGGTTACGCTAACTACATTTCAGAATTTGTGCCATGTTTTGTAAGTGTCAGTATGATAGGGTGATGTGGCCTAAATGGGCTTCGAAGAGTCTAAAAGAATGAACGGTATTGCAACATGTAATTGTTCGCTATCGTACAAATAAAAGCCCTGCCACAAAAATGGCAGGGCCTGTAGAATCAGATTATATAATCAGTGTCTTTAATTAGGCGTTTTTATCCAAAACGTTCATTACTTCCAAAACGTGCTTGCGGCTGGTTTCCAAAAGCGCTTTTTCGTCGGCATTAAGGTCAAGTTCAATTACCTTCTCAACACCATTTTTGCCTAAAATTACCGGAACACCCAGGTAGCAGTCGTTAATGCCATATTCACCATCCAACTTAATACAAACAGGGAATACCCGCTTCTGGTCTCTTACAATTGCTTCAACCATTTGAGCTGCAGCTGATCCTGGTGCATACCAGGCCGAAGTACCCATCAATTTTACCAGTTCGCCACCACCAAATTTAGTACGCTCAATAATGGCATCTAGTTTATCTTCATCGATTAATTCAGTTACCGGAATACCACCAACAGTTGTATAACGGGGCAGAGGAACCATTGTATCGCCGTGGCCACCCATTAAAACAGCCTGAATATCTTTTGGTGAAACATTTAACTCTTCAGCTAAGAATGCGCGGTAGCGAGCAGTATCAAGTATCCCGGCCATACCCATTACTTTTGTGCGTGGGAATTTAGATGTTAAATGTGCCTGGTAAGTCATTACATCAAGTGGGTTCGATACAATGATGATAATTGCATCCGGAGAGTGTTTAACCACATTTTCGGTAACCGACTTAACAATACCTGCATTCGTTGAAATCAGATCATCACGAGTCATCCCTGGCTTACGAGGTAAACCAGATGTGATAACTACAACATCTGAACCCGCTGTTTTTTCATAATCGTTAGTAGAACCAATTGTTCTGGTATCATACAAGTTAATCGGAGCTTTTTGCCAGATATCCAGTGCTTTTCCTTCCGCAACACCTTCTTTAATGTCAACAAGAACAACCTCATTAGCAATTTCTCTGTAGGCAAGAACATCAGCACAAGTTGCACCTACGTTACCTGCTCCAACTACTGTTACTTTCATAATAATAGGTATTAATTAGTGTAATATTTGATTTTCCTTTAATTCAGAAATAGCGCGCTTTTAAAGCTTAACATTTAACGCATTAAATGTTTATTTTTTCGCTTACGCAAATATAAAACTTTATTTACAGGCATATTGAAAAAATAACGCTTTAACGTTTGTTATCAATTGTATCTGTGGTTGTAAGGTATTCAGGTGTAGGTTTGTATGCTTAATTTTATTTAATGAAAAATTTCTCTATTAAGTGTGATTTGTGTCAAATGTTAATAAATATAACATCTTAAAATTTAACGTCAGGTTCATTTTTCAAGCAAAAATTTTCGCTTGCTAAGCCGTGCAAATTATTTGTTTTAGCTTTGTATGAGAATTAACAATTTTTCATCCATCATGTTTAAATTAATTATCTAATAGTTGTTGAAATGTCGGGTAAAAGTCATGTTATCAATATTAAAGGTGAGCTTCGGTCTCTGGATAAGCCATTGGCAATGGGGATTTTAAATATTACTCCTGATTCATTTTTTGATGGAGGTAAGTATCAGTTGGAGAAAGAAATAATAGAACGCTGTGAACAAATCATTAATGAAGGAGGTGATATAATCGATATTGGAGCCTATTCATCGCGTCCGGGTGCCATGCATGTTTCAGAGCGGGAGGAAATAAGCCGATTGACACAGTCACTTTCCTGGGTTCGTAAAAGGTTTCCAGATGCAGTTATCTCAGTAGATACTTTCAGAGCCTCAGTGAGTCGGATGGTTGTAAATGATTTTGAAGTTGATATCATCAACGATATTTCTGGCGGTATGATGGATGAAAAGATGTTTGTAGAAATCGGGGAGTTGGGTGTACCATATATTTTGATGCATATGCAAGGTACACCTCAAAATATGCAAATGAATCCTACCTATAATAACCTGATTGGTGATATCAGCCTGTTTTTCGCCAAACAAGTCAAACAGGCAAGATTTTGTGGAATTAAAGATATAATTCTTGATTTAGGGTTTGGCTTTGGCAAAACGCTTGAACACAATTATGAGTTATTAAGAGAGCTAAAGCAGTTTGAGTTATTCGGATTGCCAATGTTGGTGGGTGTTTCTCGTAAGTCTATGATATACAAGTTGCTTAATATATTGCCTGAACACGCTTTAAACGGAACAACTGCCCTGAATACCGTAGCATTATTGAATGGCGCCAACATTTTAAGGGTGCATGATGTCAAAGAAGCCGTAGAATGTATTAATTTAGTGCGTCAACTTACAAAAGCCTGATTATTCAATGACTTTTCTGGATATACGATTTATCGATTTGGTCGACATTGTTTTGGTTGCTTACCTGATGTTTCGCATCTATAAGCTAATCAAAGGAACAGTGGCTTTGTATATCATGCTGGGCATCTTTGCTTTTATCGTGTTTTGGATACTAATCAAAACATTTGGCATGGAGTTGTCATCCACCATTCTCGACAATATTGTTAATGTTGGTGTAGTGGCCTTCATAGTCGTTTTTCAGCAAGAGATCAGGCGCTTCCTTTTGTTGCTGGGATCGAGGTACAACGTGAGTACACGCTTTTCAATGGATAAGGTGTTTATGTCACAATCAAAAGGAATGATGTCCATCTACAATAAGCCAGTTGTGCGAGCTTGTCTGTCATTGGCAAAAACCAAAACCGGCGCGCTGATTGTTATCACTAAGGATTCAGAATTACTTGATTATGTGCAGACAGGTGAGTTGATTAATGGGGTCATATCTTCACAACTACTGGAGAATATATTTTTCAAAAACAGCCCACTGCATGATGGAGCTGTTATTATAACCGGCAACAAAATAAAAGCAGCAGGCTGTATTCTGCCTGTTTCTCAAAATACTGATCTTCCAAAGCGCGTTGGTTTAAGGCACAGGGCAGCCATGGGTATCACCGAAGCTACAGATGCTCATGCTATTGTTGTGTCGGAGGAAACCGGACGTATTTCGTTTTTTAGTAAAGGGCAAATGGAGATGGGAGTAAGTGGTGAAGAGTTGCAGGAATTTTTGAATAAATCCTGATAGCTATAGGTTAACTTGATAAACTAGATGATTATGCCTCAGGGGCGAATAGATAATAAGATTGCAATAAGTGGTGCCACAGGTTTTATAGGTAATGCATTGAGTAATTTCCTTGAATGCAATGGCTATACTGTTGTGCGCTTAAAACGACAGCATTTTAAAAGCAAAAAATCACAGCTCAAAACATTATTAAATGGGTGCTCAGTTGTTATAAATCTGGCAGGAGCTCCTATTGCCGCTAAAAAATGGACACCTAACTACAAGCGAGAGATACTAAACAGTCGTATAAATACAACAAATGTACTGGTAGATGCTATACACCAGATGGAAACTTCGCCTGAAATTTTCATAACAGCATCAGCGGTTGGTATTTATGATAGTTTTGAGGTCCATGATGAGTTTTCGACCAACTATGCCAATGATTTTTTGGGTGATGTGTGTAAGCAGTGGGAGGCCGAAGCTTATAAAGTTCAGTCTTTGACAGATGTGCGCCTGTGTATTGTTAGGCTAGGGGTCGTTTTGGGCAATGAAGGCGGTGCATTTCCCCGGATGCTTAAACCATTTAAATTTGGATTAGGGGCCAGGCTGGGCGATGGACACCAGGTTTTCCCATTTATCCATCTAAATGATGTGTTAAGTGCTTTCTGGTATCTCATCAGGCGAGAGGCATCAAATGGGATTTATAATTTAGTTGCACCACAAATGCTATCGAATCTGGAAATAACTGAGGCCATTAAAGAACGTACCAGAAAATCTGTATTGCCAGCGATTCCTGAAAAACTGTTGAGAGTGATGTTTGGCGAAGGCGCCAATGCCTTGCTGGTTGGACAGAAAGTGTTGCCTAAAAGACTTGAGAAAGATGGCTTCCATTTTGAGTTTCCAACCTTTGAGGCAGTGCTTGACGATTTGATTTGCTAATCAGATATGCCAATAAATAGCATGGAAATGGGCATAGGCACCTAATAATACAAATGCATGAAAAATGGCATGATTAAAAGGTATGCGCTTAATCTGGTATAAAACTGCACCCAAGGTATAAAATGCACCTCCCAGCGCCAGCCAGGTCAGAGCTGGCGTACTTAATGCGGCTATTAGCGGTTTAATAGCCACTACAACAATCCAGCCCAGCAATACATAGCTAATGGTTGAGAGAATTTGAAAACGACCTGCATAAAACAGCTTAAGTATACTTCCGGAAATGGCTAATAGCCAAACACCGGCCAAAAGCCACCAGGCCCAACTTGTACCTATGCCAAGTATCAGAAAGGGAATATAGGAGCCTGCTATCATAAAATAGATGGCACAATGATCGAATACCTTTAGCCGTGCTCGTCGAATAGAATCCTTCTCAGAATGATATAAAGTAGAAGATGTAAAAAGTGCTATGATGCATGCGCCATAGCTTAGATAAACTGTCAATGATAAAGTGCTGTTGGCTTTAAATAATAGAAAGATTAATGCTACAAAGCCTAGTATTATACCAGCCAGATGACTGTAGATATTTAGCTTTTCCTCAAGTGGGCTGTAGGTGGAAGGTTTAACTTGCATTTTTTGTTGTAAAGGTATATGAAATCGCAGTATCCCAAAGGGCTTTGGAATAAAAGTGTTAAACAAAAAACCGGTGACCTTGCTCGAAGTGTCACCGGTTGTACTGTTTAGTTGTCGATCTTATAAATAAATGAAGCGAGTGGTTCGGTATGGATATCTATCGTACCCTCCCCATTCTCAACTAATAGCTTATTTGTGCTGCCATATAATTGGTCAGTCAGTTGGTATTGTCCATCCGAGAGCTGCCATTGCTTGATGATTTCTGCAGGTATCTTTAGAAGAAAGTTCTGCGAGTTATTTGGTTGAAAGTTTGAGCAAATGATTAGTTGCTCTTTATCGCACCAGCGCACGAAGCTAAAAGTTTTATCTGTATAGTTCTCATTATTTGAACGGTTGATGGTGTGAATCTCTTTGTATTCACCCATGAGTGCCGGACTTTTTACCGAGAAAGTCAGGAGACGTTTATAGAAATCTCTTAGTTCTTTTTCTTCATTTGAAAGCTGAGCTCCATCGAATGCACCATTGTTCATCCAGCGCTGATGATGCGGTACACCTATGTAATCGAAAATACTTGTACGGCTATGATTGCCAAATCCTGCATTTTCAGCACCTGGTTCACCTACTTCTTGTCCAAAATAGATCATTGTCGGGGCTGTACTGATGGTAGTCGAAACAACCATGGCTGGCATCCCTTTCTTCGCATCACCTACAAATTCAGGGCTTGCAATGCGCTGTTCGTCATGGTTTTCGAGGAAATGAAGCATGTGATGTTCAATATCCTTCAAACCGTCTTGTATAGCAGGCAGGTTATCGGTTAAGCCATGACCCTGCATGATGTGTTTAAGCGTATCGTATAATTCAACCTTATCATACAAGTAATCCATTTTACCTTTGTGGATGTAATCACGATACAATGCTGGATTGTATACTTCAGCCAGCAGAAAAGCATCTTCATTAGCCATTTTGATGGATGAATTCATAAAACTCCAAAACTCAACGGGCACCATTTCTGCCATGTCAAAACGAAAGCCATCAACTCCCAGTTCGGTCCAGTACAAGGCAATATCACGGAACTTTAGCCACGAATCTGGAAGCGTTTTGTTTTGCCAAAATGCATAGTGCGCTTTATAGTCCTTTAGTTCATAGCCTTCCGGTAACTCCGGGAAATCTTTTGTTCCATCTGGGCGCACGCCATAGTTGATTTTAACTGTCTCATACCAATCATGAAAACCAGGTTGTGCCAGTCTGGAGCCATTGCCTGTCCACTTGGCAGGATTTTCATCAAACTGGCCATCAGCTAATGGATGTGCTTCTCCACCCAGTGGCTGGTAGTTATTTTCAGGATTTGGTACTTTAAATGATTCGCCGGGGATGTAATAGAAGTTGTTATTTACGGCATATACTACTGAAGTGTCATCTTGTGCTCCAAAATCCAATACACCTGCCGGATTATTTTTGCCTTCGTAGTGTCTGGCAACATGGTTAGGTACAATATCTATCAATACTTTCATACCGTGCTGATGCGTACGGTCAATTAAGGCTTTGAATTCTTCCAGACGGTTGGCTGGATTTTCAGCCAGATCAGGATTCACATTGTAGTAGTCTTTAACAGCATAGGGTGAGCCAGCCCGACCTTTCACAACATCAGGGTCGTCATTAGAAATTCCGTACACTGTATAGTCGTTTATAACCGCATGATGTGGTACGCCTGTGTACCATATGTGTGTAATTCCAAGGTCTTTTAGCTCAGAAAGGGCTTTGTCGGTGAAGTCACTGAATTTGCCAACGCCATTTTCTTCTATGGTACCCCAAGGCTTGTTAGTTGTGTTTGTATTACCAAATAGTCGGGTGAAAACCTGGTAAACAACAGTTTTGTGTTCAGTTGTTTTCTGGCTTTCTGATGGCCTTTGTTGCTGGCAGGCTAAAGTTGCCAGAGCCAGTGCGCATATTGCTAATAATCTGTGCATATGTTTAAATTAATCGATTAATACTTTTAATGCTTCATTGCTCATTTCAGAATTGATGTGTAGCTGTTTTGTCTGAAGATTATAATAAGCTCCCGCTTTTAGGGTGCCTGGTTTGCTGCTTGATTTTGTGATTTTAACCTTCTTTCCGTTGATGTTAATGTTTTTGGGTTTATGTGAATAGTTATGAATAATCAGCTCAATGTGCCGGCTATCAGGTTTTCCTTCGTAGTCATAGCCTTCAGGTTTTATCGTTAGCTGCAAGCTGCCCTGATGACTTGCATCAAAGTTCAAAAGCTCGTATTTATTTGATTTGTAGCTGTCCCTTGTTACTCCATCATCTTCATACATCTGGCCTGTACTCGTTTTTATCGAAGGATCGTGGTAATAGTGCAGGATGAGGTGCTCACTCGTGTACGCAGTCATGTTGTTGTAAACTGGCACCATGGGAATAAACGAGCCAGCCTTAACAAATACTGGTAGCGTTGAAATATCGGTTACTACATTTACTGTTTGGCCACCTTCAAACTTTTCATCCGTAAAGAAATTGAACCAGTTATGTCCCCTAGGCAAGTATACCGATTGTGATTTAAGGCCTTTTTCAACCACTGGCGATACCAGGAAGTTATCTCCCCATAAGTAGGTTTTGGTTTCATTGTACAGCTCAGCATTGTCTTCGAGGTAAAACAGCGGGCGCATCAGAGGCCATCCCTTCACGGTGTTTTCATACATTAAGGTATAAAGGTAGGGGGTTAGTTGATAACGTAAACGAATGAAATCGCGGACAACAGCTTTGGTGTTGTCATCCCAAAAAACTGGCTCAGGTGGCACGTCTTCCTGGGCGTGCGTTCGATAAATGGGTTGAAAAACCCCATATTGCAGCCATCGGGTATAAAGTTCAGCATCCCTGTAGTCACCAGCAAAACCACCTAAATCGGAATGTATGTAGGCCAAACCTTGCATCCCCATTTGCAGAGCAATTTCAACTTGCGACTGTAAACCACCCCATGAGCGGCTGACGTCGCCCGACCAGGGCACCAGACCGTAACGCTGGGAGCCAATAAAGCCCGCACGCATCAGGATAACCGGCCGATTATCCGGAAAGTCTTGCTGATAACCTTTAGAAATGGTTTTTGCCCATTCATGTCCATACAAGTTATGCACTTCATCGGCACGACCATTGACATGCATAAGATCATCGGGATGAACTTCTGGTTCGCCCAAATCGCCCCACCAGCCATCAACGCCACTCATTGTATGCTTTTTGTAAATTTCCCAGAACCAATGTTGTGCTTCGGGCTTAAAAATGTCAAGTAAAGCTGTTGTACCAAAGAAAAAGTCAAAAATGTAAGGATTACCGAGGGAATCGGTTCCCAGTAATTGCTGCTCTGCACATTCTTTGTACTTGCCACTGTTTTTAAGGATGAATGGTTCCGTAATGAGCACTGTGTTAATGCCCTTGGACTTATTGCGCTCAAGCATTTTCTCAGGCTCAGGAAATGAATCACGATACCACTCCAGGTTACCCATATGGCCTGTAACATCGGGGCCAAACCAATATAAATCCAATACAATGCCATCTAATGGGATATCGTCTTTCTGATATAAATCAATAACAGTTTCAACCTCTTGCTGCGAGTGGTAACCCATGCGCGAGGAAATATTACCTAAAGCCCATCGTGGCAACATTGGTTGATGACCGGTTAATTGAGTAAAGTTGTAATTCAAATCTAGCCAGCTATCAGAAGCAACAACAAAGTAACTCATACGGCCTCCAGCCGCATCAAACTGCAGTATGTCAGTTTCTGTTTTGCCAATATCAAGCCATCCGCTGGCTCCATTGTCAAAACCTAGCATATACTTGTTTGACGAAATGAGGAGTGGCATTGAATAGTACATCAAGTCGGCATGTGTTTGATAACCATAGCTGGCTCGGTTATATAATTGGAGCTTATTACCGCGTCGATTCATGCCCAGAGCTCTTTCGCCACCACCCATCAGCAGTTCATCTGGCATCAGCTTGAAACGAAAGCCCTGCTTGACACTGTCAGCGAAATAACCTGCCTCTTCGCCAAGGATTAGCTCTTCGTTATAATAATAACTAATTGAAAAAGGTGCTTTGTTTATCAATGCACTTAGTTGACCCGTTGAAAGCTTAATGGTTTGCTCGGTTTCGGTATAAGTAGCTTTCACTGGATGGTTCTCCGGCGCAATGGCGTGCGAGGGGAAGAGTTCTTCATCTGCATGGGCCCTGAAAGAGACTTCTATGCTGTATTGGGAATATGGTGTTAGCCTAATTAAACCATCACTCACATTTATACAAAGTACATTATTTTCATATTTTGCTGATACAAACAAACGATCGTTTGACTGAGCAAAAAGGCTAAGGCTACTTGCAAGAAGCAGAAGCAGTCCTGTAAACAGATTTCTGATAGACATTTGTATAAGTTTTAATCTTTAGTTGGCATTATTTAAGCCATATAAATACACTTAGGCAAGTTACGAATACCGCATGTTTTAAGCGATAGTGACAATGGAGTGCTTTGCATTCTATGATGACTAGTTGTAATTGTTTGTGATTGGTAATATTCAGTTAATCATGTGTTTATGGCTGGGATTGTGGTTGTTTGAAAGAGATTGTAATTAGCAGATGCTTAGCTTTTTTATTCAAAATATTGATTTGCAAACGTTTTCGAATATGGCCGCTATTCGTTCCATGTGTGATATTGCCATTGTTGAAGCAGATTATGCAGCTTTGTTGAAATAGTTTATCTTAGCGGCTTCAATTAAAAAACAATTAGACGATGAGTAAAGTAGTTATTAAGAGTTTTGACGAATTAGAAAAGTTAATAGGTAGTGACCTTGGAATTTCTGATTATCATGAATTTACTCAAGAACAAATCAATCTTTTTGCCGATGCAACATTAGATCATCAGTGGATACATACCGATGTTGAAAAAGCGAAGAACGAATCGCCGTTTGGAAATACTATTGCGCATGGATATTTGACTGTTTCTATCTTGCCACACTTATGGAACCAGATTGTGGATGTTCAAAACCTTAAGATGCAGGTTAATTATGGTATTGAAAAATTGAAGTTTAACGCCCCTGTATTGGTTAACAGTAAGGTGCGCTTACACGCTAAAGTTAATAACGCTGTTAACCTACGAGGTGTAACACGAGCTAATATTGGTATTAAGCTGGAAATTGAAGGTAGCAGAAAACCAGCCTATGAAGGCGAGATTGTTTTCTTGTATCACTTCAATGCTTAAGCGATAGAAAAATATAAGAGTAAAAGGTGCAAGTTTTTTGCACCTTTTTTTATGCCTAAAGGGAGTGTTCAATGGCTTTTTTAAGCCGTGTAAGAGCTTCATCCATCTCAGCTGTTGCCAATGAAATGCGGATGTACTCTTCAGCACCAAAAGCCACGCCCGGGATGACAACCACTCCATTGGGTTTTGAGGCCGTAGTGATGCAAAAGTCTTTGATATTACAAGTTATCTTATTGCCAACTTTGGGGAAAATATAAAAACTTCCTCTGGGCATGTTGTATTCAATGTCAAGGGAATCCAACATGGTCATTACTTTATCACGGTTCGCTTTTAAAAACTGGTTATATTGGTTAATGGTATTCGTCGTTTGGCCATCAATGATTGGTATGGCGGCATACTGGTTGGCTGTAGGTGGCGTGCTGATGATGGTTGCATTGTTGGATGTAAATGCTTTTGCCAGTTTTTCATGGCGGGTTATAAGCCATCCAACCCGCAAACCTGCTGCGGCACCACTTTTTGATATACCATTGGCAATAATTGTTCGCTTGAAGAATTTAGAAAATGATTCTGCAGTTTGTCCTTCATATACCAATGCACTGTATATTTCATCTGCTATGGCATAGCCTTTTGTCAGTTTTTTTGACAATAATTCGCCCAGATTGCTCAACTCATCAGTGGAAAAGACTTTGCCAGTTGGATTGGAAGGCGAATTAATAATAATGATGTCATCCGGTAAAAGAATTTCTTCCAATGCTTGCAGGTTAATACTGAAATCGCTGTTCAGTGGATAGCAGATAACTTCCATGCCAAATTCAGCCGGAATTTTCTTATAAATGCCAAAATGAATTGAAGGTATTAAAACTCTTTGCGCACCAAGCTTTTGCAAAGTGCGTATGGATGTATACATAGCATTTTGTACGCCAATGGTTACTACAACGTGATTTTCGTTGTAGTCAAAGCCATCTTGTTGCTTTTGATGATTGGCTATGGCCTGCCGCAAAGCTGGTAAGCCGGCATTTTGAGTATATGAAATGCCGTTGTTCCAATTGGAAGAGAGAGCTTCAAATATTTGTGGGTCGACAGTGAAATTTTTCAATTCGCCCAGTCCCAAGCTAATGCTGCTTGGGTGTTTTGACAGGTTAATCTCCCTAATAGCAGGCAGAGGAAAGTTGGTGTTTTCTAATCGTTCGTCAATGTTCATGCTTGTGTAATTGAGCTGCAAAAATACACGCTTTTTGCAATGCAAAAAAAAGAGGGCACCGGTGAAGGAGCCCTCGTGTATGCCAATACTTAAGTCTGCGGCTTAGTAATTGGATTCTTTTAATTCGAAATAAGCTTGTGAATGCAGGCAGGCCGGGCACATCTTTGGTGCTTTTGTACCTTCGTGAATAAAACCACAATTGCGGCACATCCAGGTTACCTTGCCATCTTTTTCAAACACTTTGCCTGCGGCCAGGTTATCATATAGCTTACGATATCTTTCTTCGTGAAATGCTTCTACTTTGGCAATCATTTTAAAGGCAACAGCTACTTCCTTAAAACCTTCCTCTTCGGCTATTCTGGCAAATTCAGGGTATAATTCAGACCATTCTTCATTTTCGCCGTCTGCAGCTGCTTTTAAATTGTCTTTTGTGTCACCAATAATGCCGGCAGGGTATGTGGCCGTTATTTCTACCATTCCACCTTCTAAAAACTTAAAGAATCGTTTGGCATGCTCACGTTCCTGCTCAGCAGTTTCCATAAAAATAGCTGAGATTTGCTCTAATCCTTCTTTTTTGGCTTGTTTGGCAAAGTATGTATAGCGATTGCGGGCTTGAGATTCTCCAGCAAAGGCTTTTAGTAGGTTCTGTTCGGTTTTGGTTCCTTTTAAGCTTTCCATGTTTGTTCTTTTATCTTATTTAACTATTTGTGATCTGGGTTAAGCAAATATAAACTAACAGAGGGGTGTTTTTATGTTTTTGAAGTTGTGTTTGGCTAATTTAGGATGTTTCTAAATATTAAAACGAGTGTTAGATGGGAGTAAACATGTCTTTGGTTGAACCGCATGTTGGGCAAATCCAGTCATCGGGTATATCTTCAAATGCTGTTCCGGGTGTGATGCCTGAGTCTTCGTCTCCGAGCTCAGGATCATATATGTAACCACACGCCAGACATTTGTACTTTTGAAGCTTACCCTTGCTTTCATATGTACTCTTTTTTAGTTTGGATTCATCGATGTAAGTAGGTGCATTCTTAGGAGCTAATCCTTTTTTGACTTCATGATAATAGGCGTAGGTCAGAGGAGTACCTGACTTATCCAGTAGTTCATTATCTTCAATGGTTGCAATAAATAAAATGTGCGTACCTACATCTACTGCTTTGTTGACTTTACATTCGAACCATGCCAGGCAATCTTGCGTAACTATTGGCACTCCGCTTTTTCCAGTCTTATAATTGATGTGTTCAAATTTATTTATCTCACTGCCGCTTTTGTATCCAAATAAGCCAATAATGTCGGCACTGACATTTTGTTTGAGTATGGAAATTGAGAAGACACCGCTGTTCTCAATCATCTGGCAGCTAAGGTTATTCTTACTGCAGCTGATAGCTATTTGCGAGGGTTCTGCTGTTACCTGGAATGCGGTATTGGCAATATAGCCGTTAAGCTTGTTGTCATCTTTTGTTGTGATGATGTATAGGCCGTAAGTTAACTTAAAAAATGCTTCAATATTCATCTGAATTAATTCATTAGGATGGATAGGTAAGTTATTAATAAGCCTTGTTAAATAAAAGTATTGACTTTCAGAAATAGTTTATAATCAGTGTAGATAGGCTAATTTAGAATGCATGTAAATAATTAGTAGATAACTAATATCATAATTTGAGGTTAATTCAAACGCTATTTTTACCTTTGAGTATTCTAAAAATATTACCAGATATTTGTTATCTGGCTACCTTGGTCTCAGGTATATAACTAAGTAATAGTTTGTTATAATGAACAAAATTGTCGAAAAGGAGCATTTCTCAGAAAACGTTGTTCGTCTGGAAATTGAGGCTCCACGTATTGCAAAGGCTCGGCGAGCTGGGCATTTTGTGATAGTAAAAGTTGGTGAAACAGGGGAACGGATTCCTTTGACTATTGCGGCAGCAAACCCTGAAAGGGGCACCATTACGTTAGTAATACAAAAAGTAGGCGTTTCGTCGCGTCGCATTACCGATTTAAATGTGGGTGATGAACTAACCGATTTGGTTGGCCCGCTTGGAGAAGCTACACATATCGAAAAAGTAGGCACTGTGCTGGCTTGCGGCGGAGGTGTTGGCGTTGCTCCCTTATTGCCCATTGTTGAGGCGCTAAAAAAGGCCGGAAACCGAGTAGTGACCATTCTGGCGGCCCGCACAAAAGACTTAGTTATCCTTGAGGAGCAAATAGCAGAATATTCTGATGAGGTGATTATTATGACAGACGACGGCTCCTATGGTAAAAAAGGTTTGATTACTGATGGGATGAAAGAAGTAATGGAGCGAGAAAAAGTGGACGAGGCCGTTGTTATTGGGCCAGCAATCATGATGAAATTTGCTGCGCTGACAACCAAAGAATACAATGTACCAACAGTGGCAAGTTTAAATACCATCATGGTGGATGGTACTGGAATGTGCGGTGCCTGTCGTATAACAGTTGGCGGTAAAACAAAATTTGTTTGTGTTGATGGTCCTGAATTCGATGCCCATCAGGTTGATTTTGATGAGATGTTACTTCGCCTGAATGGCTATAAGGAGATTGAAAAAGGTGCCGAGCAGCAATACTTAAAATCTAAAGACAAATAAAAATGACTGTTACAAAAGAATTTTTAAAAGAAGAGAGAGAGCAGTCATGGCGTGTAGATGTACGTAAACTGCTTAAAAATAAAGAGCGCACTGCGCTTAAGCGTGTTCATATGGGCGAGGTTGCTCCGGATGAGCGCGTCAAATCTAATATTGAGGTAAATACAGGATTGACTGCTGAAGAAGCTATCAATGAGGCGCGTCGTTGTCTTGATTGTCCTGATCCAACGTGTATTACAGGCTGTCCTGTTGAAATCAATATTCCCAAGTTTATCAAGCGTATCGAGTTAGGTGAGTTCCTGGATGCAGCTCGGGTTCTAAAGGAAACAAGTGCATTACCAGCTGTTTGTGGTCGTGTTTGTCCACAGGAGAAGCAATGTGAAGCTAAGTGCTTTTACCAGATAAAAATGGAGAAAGATCCTGTGGCCATTGGTTATCTGGAGCGTTTTGCGGCTGATTATGAACGCGAATCAGGTCAGATATCAGTGCCTGAGGTAGCCGCACCTAATGGCATTAAAGTAGCTGTAATTGGCAGTGGTCCGGCCGGTTTAACCTTTGCAGGTGATATGGCCAAGCAAGGATACGATGTCACTGTTTTTGAGGCTTTACATCAGATTGGAGGCGTACTAAAATACGGTATACCCGAATTTCGTTTGCCAAACAGCATTGTTGATGTAGAGATCGATAACCTAAAGAAAATGGGTGTTAAGTTTGAAACGAATTTTATTGTAGGTCGAACAGCCACCATTGAAGATTTGAAAGAAGAAGGCTATCAGGGCTTTTTCACAGGAAGTGGTGCGGGATTACCTCGTTTTATGAATATTCCGGGAGAAAATTACATAGGCATCCTTAGTTCTAACGAATATTTGACGCGTGTTAACCTGATGGATGCTGCCAATCCTGCAACTGATACGCCAATTATCAGCGGGAAGAATGTGGCAGTGATCGGAGGCGGTAATACTGCCATGGATTCTGTGCGTACGGCCAAGCGTTTAGGAGCCGACAGGGCCATGATTATTTATCGTCGCTCAATGGAAGAAATGCCGGCGCGTGTTGAGGAAATTAAGCATGCTCAGGAAGAAGGAATTGAGTTTATGACTCTGACGAATCCGGTGGAGTATTTTGCAGATGAAACAGGACGTGTTAGTAAGGTGCGTGTGCAAAAGATGGAGCTGGGTGAGCCTGATGCCTCTGGTCGACGTCGTCCAGTGCCAATGGAGGGCTCTGAGTACGATATTGAGGTTGATACGGTAGTGGTAAGTGTTGGCGTGTCGCCAAATCCACTTATACCAAGTTCGCTGCCACAACTGGAGACAACCCGCTGGGGTACCATCGTTGTGGATGAAGAAAAGCTGCAGACTTCTATTCCTGAAATGTTTGCCGGAGGTGATATTGTAAGAGGTGGAGCCACTGTTATCTTGGCAATGGGTGATGGAAGAAATGCGGCAGCATCAATGCATAACTATTTACAGGACAAACTAAACCCTTAAGCTCATGCGAAATTTAGAAACTACATATCTAGGATTACCAATAAAAAACCCGATTGTAGTGGGGAGCTCAGGACTGGCTTCTACTATTGGGGGTATTAAAAAACTGGCCAAAGCCGGTGCGGCAGCTATTGTACTTAAATCGGTTTTTGAAGAAGAGATTAAAGCAGAAGCTGAGCAAACCATAGGACAGCAGCTGGGGATGGATGACAATAACCTGGAGTTCTATGATTATTACGACTATCAGGTCAAAAACGAGGTGTTGGAAAACTATGTTTCGCTTATTAGAGAAGCAAAGGAAAGTGTTGATATTCCTATCATTGCCAGTATTAATTGTTCCAGTTACAGCGAATGGGTGTCATTTGCCCATAAAATTGAAGAAGCTGGTGCTGATGCTATCGAGCTTAATATATTCAAATTGCCTTTTGGAATAAAAGAAGAAGCTGGCGAAATAGAAAAGGTCTATTTTGATATTGTGCGAAAAGTGAAAGAACGTCTATCAATTCCGGTAGGAATTAAATTAGCACCTTATTTTACTAATCTTGGTAATGTGATTCATCGTCTATCTCATTCAGGTATTAACGGTCTAATTTTGTTTAACCGCTTCACATCGGTTGATTACGATATAGAAAATGATCAGGTGATTACCGGAAAAGTGTATTCCAATGCCGATGACTATGTGAATTCATTGCGATGGATTTCAATAGCTTCATCGCAGGCTGGTTGCGACTTAGTTGCTTCTACAGGCATACAGGATTATCGGGCAATGGTGAAAATGCTGATGGCCGGTGCTTCGTCTGTAGAGGTGGTTTCAGCTATTTATAAAGAAGGGGCGGAAGTAATTGGCGCTATGTTGAAAGAGCTTGATGCTTGGATGGTGCGGCGTGGAGTCAACTCAATTAATGAATTCAAAGGACGTTTGAGTCAAGGTGCGTCTGCTAATCCCGAAGTTTTCGAGCGTGTACAATTTATGCGCTACTTCTCGGGGCATAAGCATTGAGTATAGTCAATAAGATATAAAGGCAGAGGGCAGAGGTAGATTTTTAGAACTACTTCTGCCTTCTGCCTTTTAACTAATTCACTTATTTACTGCTTTGTTTCTTCTTTTTTTATTTCTATCTTTGCGCCCTGATTATTTAAAACCTTCTAAAATTAAGAAGATATGTTAAATCGTTATGAAACCGTTTTCATTTTAACTCCCGTTTTGTCTGATGTTCAGATGAAGGAAGCGGTCGACAAATTCAAAGGTTTGATTGTTGAGGCTGGAGGTAAAATGGTAAATGAAGAAAATTGGGGACTTCGTAAGCTAGCTTACCCAATTCAAAAGAAGTCAACAGGATTTTACCAGTTGTTCGAATTCGAAGCTAATCCTGAATTTATTGCCAAGTTCGAAACCGCTTTCCGTCGTGATGAGCGCGTTCTACGTTTCTTGTCATTCAGATTAGACAAATACGCTATGGCGTATGCAGAGAAAAGAAGATCAACTAAAAAAGAACAAAAGGAGAACTAGACCATGGCACAGAATCAATCAGAAATCAGGTATTTGACTCCTCCGTCAGTAGAGATTAAGAAAAAGAAGTACTGTCGTTTCAAAAAGAACAAGATCAAGTATATCGATTACAAAGATCCTGAGTTCTTAAAGAAATTCTTAAACGAGCAGGGTAAGATTTTACCACGTCGTTTAACAGGTACATCTTTAAAGTATCAAAGAAAAGTTGCACAAGCTGTTAAGCGTGCTCGTCACTTGGCCTTGTTGCCATACGTAACCGATTTGATGAAATAAGAAAAAGGAGGATTTACGATGGAAATTATTTTAAAAGAAGATATTCAGAATCTTGGCCATAAGAACGACATTGTGACGGTTAAAAATGGTTACGGACGTAACTACTTAATCCCACAAGGACTTGCAATTTTGGCAACTCCTTCAGCCAAGAAAGTACACGCAGAAAACCTGCGTCAGAGAGCTCATAAAGAAGAGAAAATCAAAAATGAGGCTCTTGAAGTAGCTAAGACACTCGAAGGTAAGTCATTTACTATTGGTGCTAAGGCTTCATCAACCGGTAAAATTTTCGGTTCGGTAAATACTATTCAAATTGCTGAAGCACTTACTAAAGAAGGGTTCAACGTTGAGCGTAAGAACATTTCTATGAAAGAGGATGCAAAAGAATTAGGTACTTACACGGCTACTGTGAAATTACACCGTGAAGTTAAGGTTGACATCTCAATTGAGGTGGTTGCCGAATAACATTTTTATTAATCTCGGATAGATTAAAAAAACATTTTTCAAACAGACATAAACCACCATGGGGACATGGTGGTTTTTTTGTGATCCAAAGTTTGGGGTATAAAAAAGCTCATGCAATTAATTACATGAGCTCATTATCTTATTTTACTCGCTTACTTAACTGCAATGGTTTCTATCTCAACCATTACTCCAAGTGGTAATTCTTTAACTGCGAAAGCTGCACGCGCCGGAGGGTTTTCTTTGTAATAAGAACCATAAACCTCATTCATAGCTGCAAAATTACTCATGTCGCTTAACAAACAGGTTGATTTAACAACATCGGCAAAAGTATAGCCAGCCTCCTCAAGTATGGCGGCTATGTTTTTCATTACTTGTTCGGTTTGTTCTTTAATGCCGCCTTCCACTACTTTACCTGTGGCTGGATTAACGGGTACTTGTCCTGAAATATATAACGTACCGTTGGATTCAATGGCTTGGCTGTATGGGCCGATTGCACCGGGTGCATTGCTAGTTGAAATTACTTTTTTCATTATTAGTTTATTTAAGGATTAATCATTCACTATTGATTAGAATAGACCGTTGTCGCGCGGGTGATTGCGTTTTTCGTACTTGAGGTCCTGAAGCATGCTTGAATTTACTCGAATAGTAAAGAAATAAGACTTATATCGACCTACCGGTACAAGGTTAAAATTCATGCTCCAACAGTGTAAATCGCGACTGATTCCAACGTTGGTATGCGCTATTTCCTTGCGATCAAAGCTGTATCCCGATGCAAAATTAATGCGCCATTTGGGGGTTAGCGAAACATTACCATTGAGGTTAACGTCGGAAGTGACTTTGAAATCATAGTCCATTTTACTCTTGTTAAACTGTCCCCGGCTTAATCTGAATGAGTAGTTCAGTGAGATATTCCAGGGGATTTCAAATTTGGCATAGCCATCATCTCCTTTAACAAAAGTAGCATTGCCTCCCTGGAATGCAGCTTGTGGATCAAATTCTTGATTATTCAGTGGATCTGGCGGTAGTGCATTTGGATCTTCATCGGTACTGTTAGGATCGGTACCTGATTTTTTGTCTTTCTTCTTAAATGTATCGGAGCCAAAGTTAAGGCCGAAACTCAGGTTGGCACTTTCAAGCCTCAAAAGCTTGCCTTGCTGTGCCCAAACTGATTGGTTAACGCGTATAGGCTGACCAGTACTGGTAGTATCAATAGCGTAGGGATCGAAGCGTGCGCCAAAGTTAACATTGGTGCCAAATAGTTTAGTTCTACCAGTCATATTAATGGGTTGCCACTTGAGTGAATCTGCCAGGAAGTTATAACTGGTACTGAAATTTAAACTCTCCAGTATTTTAAGTTTTTTAAAGCCGGTAGTGTCTTTCTCACTTTTGACCTTCATTTCAAGGGTGTTGCCTAAGCTAAGGCTCATGGAGCCCGATTTGCCACGCCCGGGCACACCATATAATGCACCATCATAGTATGAATAATCGTGCCTTACAATTTCATCGCGGTCTTCATCGTAATATTCAAACCAGTCGTAATAACCATATTTGGAGTCCCCGAAATCAGGGCGATACGACATGGAAACTGATGGTGTGGCTACATGCCTGATTGCATCGACTTTGTCGCCAAAAAGTTTACGCCAGGGGCGAAAGAATGTGTAGATTTTTGTTGAAGTACCGGCACTGAAACTGTAATCATATACACGGTTAAAACCAGTAATGGTATCTGTGTTGACAATTTTATTGGTCTCTTCATCGTATCCTTTTTCAATCTTATTCAGGTACCAACGTTCGGTATAGTTAAACGAAGGAGTAACCGTAAAGTGTTTCAGAAATTTCAGGTTCATGGCCACAGGGATGCTGTGTTTAACACCATTCTTCCACTGGTTGGCAAAGTCATCACCTGAAAAGCCTAATTCAGACTCTTTGGCATGTACATAGTTTTTCATGTTACCAGTGTAAGAGAGGTTGATCTTCTCAAACATGTTTTCCTTTGTTCCAACCTTGTTCTTTTTCTTAAACGGATAGAACCGATTAACTGTAAATGTCAGGTCGGGTATTGTTAGGTCAATGGTTGTATCGCGGCTGTTTTGAGAGTGCAGTAAGTTGGCTGAGAAATTAAAAGGTTTTCCAGCCCAGCGTTTACTATACGATATGCTCGAACGCTTTGTGTTGGTTGAAATGTCGTTGTTGGCTGGGTTGTAAAGGTTATTAACGTTGTTTTGGTCGAATGAACTGGTAGAATAGTTGACGCTGGCCGAAAATGTTTGGTAGGGGTTGGCCTTGGCATCTTGCCTGTGCGACCACGTGATTGCCATATCTTTTGTTACCCTGTAGTCTGGCAAATCTTTTTCGCTGTATATATTATTGATGTATTGAAAATTGAATCGACCGCTATATTTATACCTTAATTTATAATTAGAACCGGTCCTGATGGCCCATGAACCATTGGTAAATATGTCACCTTTAACCATAAAGTCAAAGTAATCATTTGCTGCCCAGTAATAACCACCATCGGTCAAACCAAAGCCCCTGATTTGCTCATCGCGGTACGAAGGAAATAAAAAACCAGAGCTGTAAGAGCTGGTCGTAGGTATCATCGCAAACGGTACTACAATTGGAAGTTTAACGTCTTCCACCACCAGATAGGCAGGACCAGTAATTGTTTTTTTACCAGGAATAACTTTGGCCTTTGTAAGGTTTAGGTAAAAGTGCGGATGATCATGGCAATCGCAGGTTGTGTACTTGGCGTGCTTCATGCAATAGGAGTTGTCTTCAATCTTTTTAGCTTTATTTCCTACCACAAAACCTTCGCCTTGTTCGGTAACGATGTGCTCAATGATGGCTTTCTCAGTTTTGAAATTATACCGCATGCGGCGCATGGTGTATTCACCACTAGGATCAGTAAAAACAGGTAGCCCAATTTCATTGCCCAACGTATCTTTAGTGCCATACGCAAAAGCAGTACTGCTATCCATGTCCAGTACAATGGTGTGTGCTTTGAGTAAGATATCCTGATAACTTACTTCTGCATTGCCATACAGATATGTTTTTTGCGTCCTCAGATCAAAATCAATGGAATCGGTGGCTTTATAATTAACTTCAGAGTCTATAATAAATGATCCGGAGTGCACCTGAGTACTGTCCGATGATGATTCGGCTATTTGAGAATCGGAGCTTTGTATTGTTTCCTGGGCGCATAAGCCAGCAAAATGAGGCGATATAAGTAGCAGAGTAATTGTTAAAACAATTGGGTTCAGTGCCTTATATGCTTTAGTTCTAATCAGTGTCAAAATGATATTTTTTTCAAGCGTTCACAAAAATAAATAAAAAATGCGCATACCTGGTCATGTCCTTTAAATAATGCACTACGCAGCCATTTTTAGCTGTGTATAATTTTCCTATTTTTGAACTGCAATAATCTAAATGTATGACAATTTATTTATTTAAAACACGTCTTGTATTTTTCTTCTGCCTGGTTGCTTTATGGTTTTTTAACAATACTAAGCTGCAAGCTCAGCAGGATATGGTTTTTAAAACAGTGGTTATCGATGCTGGTCATGGTGGCAAAGACCCAGGAGCTATTGGTAAACAGGCAAAGGAAAAGGATATTGTCTTAAATGTCGCACTTAAGCTTGGTGGTTATATTAAAGAGAACATGCCTGCTGTAAATGTTATCTATACGCGTACCAATGATGTATTTGTTCCGCTTAATAAACGAGCTGAAATTGCCAATAAAAACAAGGCAGACTTGTTTATTTCTATACATGCCAATGCTATCTCAACGCCTAAAATTTATGGAGCAGAGACTTTTGTGTTAGGTTTGCATCGAACCAAAGAAAACCTGGAAGTTGCCAAGCTGGAGAACTCCGTGATTGTGCTGGAGGAAGACTACACAACCACCTATGAAGGATTTGATCCTAATTCTGCCGAATCATATATTATATTCGAGTTGATGCAGAACATTCATATCGATCAAAGTATTTATATGGCTTCTTTGGTGCAAAAACAATTTAAGGAGCGTGTTGGGAGGCGAGACCGCGGGGTTAAACAGGCTGGATTTCTTGTGCTGCGCCAGGCAACCATGCCAAGTGTGCTGGTTGAGTTGGGTTTTCTTACTAATAATACTGAGGAGAAATTTATTGCTTCAGAACGTGGACAAACATATATGGCTTCCGCTATTTTCAGAGCTGTACGCGATTATAAGAATGAGTTTGATGCCAAGAGTAAGCTGACTAAGGTTGTTGAAAAAAACGAAAGTTCTATAGTTGATAGTGTCAATTACCGCATCCAGGTTGCTTCCTCTAAAAAGAAAATACAGGAAGGAACAATGGTTTATGCTCTATTTGATGACATTTGGATGTTTCAGGAGGGTGAACGATTTAAATACACGACATGTTGTACCAATAGTTATAGCGAAATAATTAGCTCTTTAACAGAAGTTCGCCAAAAGGTTGGGGATGCTTTCGTGATTGCATTCCAAGGGAATGAACGGATATCGATTGCAGATGCGCGTAAAATTCAAAATAAGCAAAAGTAGAGATTTAGGCTATTGATATTATTTTTGTTAAATTGCGCTTGATTTAATACTTCGGTATTGTCTACAAACATCATAAACTATGAAAAAAGAAGTAAAGATAGGTCTGACCGTATTTGTTTCATTTATAATTGTTATTTGGGGATTTAACTTCTTGAAAGGACATAATTTAATTGAAGTAGGTAATTCTTATTATGGCGTTTATGATCGTATTGACGGATTAACTAAAGCAAGTCCGGTTTACTTCAGAGGTTTTAAGGTCGGAACTGTCAGGGATATAGATTTTCACCCAACTCAGCCTAATCGATTTCTGGTAACCTTCACACTATTTGACGAGATAGGCATTCCTAATGACTCTAAAGCACAAATTTACAGTCTTGATTTGATGGGGACGAAAGGGGTTCAGTTTATAATTGGACACAGTGATCAGATGTTGGCTGTTGGTGATACTATGAATACATCTGTTGTTGGTGACTTAGCCGATAAAATGAGTATGGAAGTATTGCCCCTGAAAGATAAGACTGAGCGATTAATTGTTAAGCTCGATACTGTATTGACTAACATTGGTCAGATCTTTAGTGAAGAGAAAAGTCGTTTTCATTCAAGTATGTATAATCTTGATCGGTCGTTAAGGCATTTTGAATCCATTAGTCGCAATCTTGCAAAAAAGCTAGAGGATGATGGCGAAGTGACAATGATGTTACAGCGTACTGATTCATTGGTTGCTATGCTTTCAGCGCAGCGTCCGCATATTGATTCTACTTTTTCTAATCTGGCTGGCTTTAGTCAGCAACTTGAAGATGCCAATATCGATGCCACAGTTGAGCAGTTACGGTCTACTTTAAGTAGTGCCAATGATTTGTTGGATAGTATTAATGATGGAAAAGGTTCATTGGGCAAGCTGATGTCTGATGATGAATTTTATTATTCGCTTAACGAAGTGAGTAATAGTCTTAATCGCCTATTAATTGATTTCAGACATAATCCTGACAGGTATGTATCATTCTCTGCGGTTAATTTTGGTCGTAAGGTGGTTGTGACAGATCAGGCTTATGGTGTTGGTGGTATCGTTTATGAAATTCAAATCCTGGAATCCAAAGCTCCGATAAAAATGGATTCGACAATTCTGGATGGCAAGTATAAAATTTTTGAAGATTATCGTGATTCGAAATACGTTTATAACTTAGGTCAAACCCGATATTTTGATGAAGCATCCAAAATATTAGACGAAGTGAAGGATTTGTATGATGAAGCTAGTATTGTGGCTTTGGAAAATGGTGTGCCAATTAGCCTTAAAAAAGCCCGTCGAAAAGCTAAGTAAATCCTTAATTTATTGTTAAGTAGGTGCTCGAATTTTTTTTTCTGAATTTTTTCGAATTTTTTCCCCGTTTCTTCCAAGTGGTTTAAATACAGTGGATTTCACGTGTTAATTAAAAGTTATCAAATGTGCATAAACGCCTGGTTGTGAGGGTGTTGTTTGATTTATTTTTAATTGCTTGATTATTAGGCATCATATCGTCGAAATAAAAATGTCAAGAGAATTAACGTTTTTTTTTCATTTTTTTTTTCACAATTTTTGTTTTCGCATTTAAAGTAGTTATCAAACATAATTCTATTAAGGAAACAGAAAGAATGGAAGTCGATTGCAAAAGAATTTGGGGGAATTGTTTGCGTGTTATTAAAGACAACATTCCACAGATTAGTTACCAGACCTGGTTTGAACCTATTGTACCCGTTAAAATTGATAAGGATGTTTTAACGATTCAGGTACCCAGCCTCTTCTTCTATGAGTATCTAGAGGAGCAGTACATTGACTTATTGAGTAAGACACTTAGAAAGGAACTTGGTGGTAATGCCAAGTTGGAGTATAATGTTGTGATGGACAATGCACATATGGCCAATCAGCAACCTTATACTTTAAATTTCCCGACTAGTAACAAGGCAGATCTTCGCAATCGACCTGTTAGTGTTACTAATCAGGAAAAGCCAGATATCAGAAATCCGTTTGTAATTCCTGGAATTAAGCGACTAAATGTAGATCCTCAACTTAATGGCGATTACAGCTTTGAGAATTTTGTAGAGGGTGAATGTAACCGTTTGGCAAGAAGTGCGAGTTTAGCAGTAGCTAAAAATCCAGGTAAAACAGCGTTTAACCCTTTGTTTCTGTATGGAAATTCAGGTTTGGGTAAAACCCACCTTGCACAATCGATTGGTATTGAGGTAAAGCGCAATATGCCTGAAAAAACGGTATTGTATGTTAATGCCAATAAGTTTCAAACTCAGTTTACCGATTCAGTTCGAAACAACTCGCAAAACGACTTTCTGAATTTCTACCAAATGATTGATGTATTAATCATCGATGATGTACAGGAGTTTGCCGGGAAAACTAAAACACAAAATACCTTCTTTCATATCTTTAATCACCTGCATCAGTCAGGAAAACAATTAATTCTCACGTGTGATAAAGCTCCTGTAGAGCTACATGGTATGGAGGATCGATTACTTTCAAGATTTAAGTGGGGATTATCTGCGGATTTGCAAATTCCGGATTTTGAAACGCGGGTATCCATTTTAAATAAAAAGATTTATAAGGATGGGCTAACCGTGCCGGAAGAAGTAGTGTACTATATCGCCAGCAACGTAGTTAATAATGTGCGAGAGTTAGAAGGTGCTTTAATTTCGCTTTTGGCGCAAGCAACGCTAAATAAAAAAGAAATAACCTTTGAGACGGCAAAGCAAATAATTGACAAGCTCGTTAAGAAAACGAGCAAGGAATTATCTATCGACTCAATTTCGCAGACGGTATGTGATTACTTTGGTTTGGAACTTGATATTCTACAGTCAAAGACGAGGAAGCGTGAAATAGTACAGGCACGACAGATTGCCATGTTTTTTAGCAAAGGTCTTACCAATTCATCATTGTCAACCATTGGCGCAAAGATTGGAAAGAAAGATCACGCCACAGTCTTGCATGCCTGTAAGGCTATCAATAATCTCATTGAAACTGATAAAGATTTTAAAGGGCAAATAAAGGAGATTGAAGCTCAATTAAAATCGTAAATAGTATAAGTTGTACAACATAAAGACATCCAATTTTTGGGTGTCTTTTTTTTATACTTTTGAATGGCAATTGATAATGCTATTCAGATAGTATTTAACATTTTATAAAATCTATTGAAATGATTAAAATCTTTAGTGGACTGCTGGTGGCCGTGCTGCTGGTAAGTGGATGTCAAACTAAGACACCTGAAAGTATGAATCCGTTTTTTACAACCTACAACACACCTTTTCAAACACCGCCTTTTAGCCTGATAGAGGTCAAACATTACATGCCTGCTTTCGAAAAGGGAATGGCAGAACAGCAGGAAGAAATCCAGGCGATTGTAGCTAATAATGATGCGCCTAGTTTTGAAAATACCATATTAGCCTATGATCGTTCAGGTGAGCTTTTGGAGCGTGTAAGTGCTGTCTTCTTTAATATTCAGGGGACCGATAATAACGACTCAATTCAGGAAATAGCTCGTATAATTACGCCATTGCTAACCAAGCATTCTGATAATATTTCGATGAATATGGAGCTTTTTGGTCGGGTTAAAGCTGTTTATGAGCAAATGGACGAAGCACAATTAACTGATGCTCAAAAGCGCGTGACTGAAAAGTATTATAATGATTTTGTGCGTAACGGTGCTCTGCTTTCATCAGAGGATCAGGAGAAGCTTAAGAAGTATAATGAAGAGTTAGCTGGTCTTCAATTAAAATTTGAAGAAAATCAGTTGGCAGAGACTAACAAGAATTTCAAACTTGTTGTTGATAATGCTGAAGATTTGGCTGGTTTGCCAGAGGGTGTTATAGCTGGTGCTGCTGAAACAGCTGCAGCCAATGGTATGGAAGGTAAATGGGTGTTTACATTACAAAAGCCCAGCTTAATTCCATTTTTGCAGTATGCCGAAAACAGAGCTTTGCGTGAGAAGATTTACAGAGGCTATTTTATGCGCGGTAACAACGATGATGAGTTTGATAATAAAGAAATTGCCCGAAAAATGGCGATGATTCGTAGCGAGCGCGTTAAGCTTTTGGGGTATGAAACGCATGCGGATTATGCGATAGCTGTGAACATGGCAAAAACGCCTCAAAACGTAGATGAGTTTCTGATGGGCTTGTGGAGACCGGCCCTAAAAGTAGCTAAACAGGAGTTGAAGGAAATGCAAGCAATCATTAACCAGGAAGGTGGTAATTTTGAATTGCAGTCATGGGATTGGTGGTACTATGCCGAGAAGCTGAGAAAAGCTAAATATGACCTTGATGAGGCAGAGGTAATCCCGTATTTTCAGCTTGAGAATGTGCGTGAGGGGATGTTTTGGGTGGCTAATCAGCTGTACGGAATTACATTTACGCCACTGAACAATATAGAAGTGTACAATCCCGAAGCCGAAGTTTTTGAGGTGAAAGAGGCCAATGGCGAACATATTGGTTTATTATATCTTGATTACCATCCTCGCGAAAGCAAGCGACCTGGAGCATGGCAAACCAGTTTCCGTAATGCTATTACAAAAGATGGTAAGAAGGTGTCTCCTCTGGTATCGCTGGTATGTAACTTCACCAAACCAACAGGTGACACACCAGCCTTGTTAACGTTTGATGAAGTGAGTACCTTGTTTCATGAGTTCGGACATGGTCTACATGCTTTATTTACTGATGGAGAATACAAGCGTACTGCTGGTGTTGTGCCAATGGATTACGTTGAACTGCCTTCACAGGTTATGGAAAATTGGGCAGCTGAGCCTACTGTGCTAAAACATTATGCACGTCACTATGAAACAGGCGAGGTTATTCCTGATGAGTTGATTGAAAAAATTCAGAAGAGTGGACATTTTAATCAGGGATTTGCCACCGTTGAATATCTGGCAGCTTCATTGCTTGACCTTAAATGGCATAGTCTGAATGCAGGAGATGTTGTGGAAAACACTCTTGATTTTGAGAAAGAGGCTATGGATAATATTGGTTTAATTGATGAGATTATTCCAAGATATCGCTCTACCTATTTTGGTCATATCTTTAGTAGTGACTTTTATGCAGCGGGTTACTATGTATACATCTGGGCTGCTGTGCTCGATTCAGATGCTTTTGATGCGTTTAAGCAGAGTGGAGATATATTTAATAAGGAATTGGCTCAGAAGTTTCGTCAGCACTGCTTGTCGGAATGTGGCAATGATGAAGGAATGGTACAGTATCTGAAATTCAGAGGTCAAGAGCCATCGCTTCAGCCCTTGCTTGAGAAGCGTGGTTTAAACTAAAGCCATTATTGCGAAAATTAAAAATGGCCGATTCATGGATCGGCCATTTGTATATTGTAAAAGTTACCGGAATAACAGAAAGATTGCATTTAAGGTAGTTGTCTGAAAGCCGGTAACTTTTTTAATTCATAATCCATTCGATAATTTCCTGGTCATCAGGTTTCGTTTTGGGATCAATCACTTTTTCAATTTCTCCTTGTTTATTGATTAAATACTTCTGGAAATTCCATTTTACCTTGCTATCTCCAAAGTTATTTAATTCTCCTGTTGTTAGCCATCTATAAAGGGGATGTATATCGTCGCCTTTCACAGATATTTTACTCATCATTAAAAAAGTGACGCCATAATTATCTGTGCAGAATGTTTTTATTTCATCATCAGAACCGGGCTCCTGGCTTAAAAAATTATTGGCCGGAAAACCGATAATCATAAAGTCATCTCCGCCATATAATTCATGTACTTTTTGAAGTTGTTCGTACTGAGGAGTTAATCCACATTTACTGGCCACATTAACAACCATCACTTTTTTTCCTTTAAGTGCTGATAAATCATATGTTTGACCATCAATGGTATTTACCTTAAAATCGTAAAAGGATTGCTGACTGTATGTAATAGCACATGATAGCAGAATAAGTGTCAGGATTGCAAATGTTTGTTTCATTAGTTTTGTGTTAATTAATTGTTATACAATTTAAAGCTAAACGCATGGGTTCTATTTTTGTTTATTAGCTTCTCGGGTAAATGGAACAAATCGAACAGCAATCAGTTGTTTGCTTCTCAATTTTCCATTTTTTTTGTGGTAGATGATAAGTTGCTGGTGAAAACCGGTTTTTATAGGAGCAATAATAGAACCGCCTTCCTTTAGTTGGTTAATGAGAGGTTCAGGTATGCTTTCCGGGGCTGCAGTCAGCATGATGGCATCGTAGGGCTGATGTTCTTCCCATCCGTGATAGCCATCGCCTATTTTACAATACACATTCTCATAGCCTAGCGAATCTAAAGTATGTGTGGCTTGCGTGCCCAGAGGTTTAACAATTTCAATCGTATATACTTCTTTAGCTACTTCGGCGAGTATAGCGGCTTGATAGCCTGAGCCCGTGCCAATCTCCAGTACCTTATCCTTCGGTGAAAGGTTTAGTAATTCTGTCATGTAGGCAACAATGTATGGCTGCGAAATGGTTTGGTTATAGCCAATGGGCAGCGGCCTGTCTTCGTAGGCAAATTGCTGCAGTTCGGATGGAACAAACGCATGTCTGGGGACGTTTTTAAGTGCTTTAATGACATCTGTATCAGTGATTCCCCTACTGATAATTTGTTCTTCCACCATTCGGACTCTCATCAAGTTATAATCTTGTGTAAATATTACAATTAGCGTGGCTGTTATGACTGAAACAAACATTGCTGACTTTTATTCAGTTGGTGGTAAAGTGTTGTCAGGTACAGATATGTGGCTTTGAACGATCAGCCAATTGCCATCTCTTTTCTCCAGTACTCCGGTGTGCCTGAATCCTTCCAGCCTGAATGGTTCTCCCTTGGTTTCAAAGCAGGTGTCAAGTAGTTGCGAATACCAGGCAACCTCTTTGCATTGGCTCAGTTGAATGCGTGTATCTTTGGCTGCTATAGTATAGTCTGGTTTTGTTTTTATTGCCTGGGTCATCCATTCGTAAAAAGCATGCCAGCCATACCAAATTTCATCTAAATCAGTACCAATGTTTAAGGTGTTTTCATCTTGAGCGAAACATCTCGAAAATTGCTCAAGATTACCTTCTTCCTGGGCTATTAATAACGTGTCAAGAACCTTTTTGATTGGTGTAATTTCGGGACTTACAGTCTTTGCGTTGATTGTTTCCATTGTGTAAAGTTTATTGGTTTTAAGTAAAAAAAATGCTGCTATTTATTAAAGTTAGCCATTTGCTTATATGATGTCAACCTTGAAGAATGTGGTAAGTGAGGGGATAATTTTTTAAGTTTGCGCTTGAATTTTTACAATTGGAACTATGCACAGGTATTTTATCGAAATGGCCTATAATGGAAGTCGTTTTCATGGCTGGCAAATACAGCCTAACGCCATTTCGGTGCAAGAGGTGATGAATGATGGCCTAAATAAAGCACTACGTCAAGATATTAATGTTGTTGGTTGCGGGCGCACGGATACAGGCGTGCATGCCTCGTATTTTGTGGCGCATTTTGATTGTGTTGGAGTAATTGAAGACCCGGAACAGTTGGTGTTTAAATTAAACAGGATAGTGGGAAAGGATATCGTCGTTTATTCTATATTGAAAGTAGATAGCGATGCGCATAGCCGATTTCATGCCAGCTCCAGAACCTATCATTACTATCTTCAAACTGAGAAGAATCCTTTCTTGTCGGAATTTAGCTACCGGCCTTTGTTTAAGGTTGATATAGAACTGATGAATAATGCTGCAAAGTTGCTTTTTGACTATACAGATTTTACCAGTTTCAGTAAACTGCATACAGATACAAAAACCAATAATTGTAAAATATTGCATGCTGCTTGGGAGCAACAGGCACAAGGTGCTGTTCTTGTTATTAAGGCAGATCGCTTCCTTAGAAATATGGTTCGAGCTGTTGTTGGAACCTTGTTGGAAGTAGGGCGCGGTAAGCTAACGCTGCAACAATTCAGAGAAGTGATTGAAAGTATGGATAGGGGCAAGGCGGGCACTTCTGTTCCACCCCAGGCATTGTTTCTGGTTGATATAGAATACCCTCAAGAGGTGTTTCAATCAAAAGTTAAGCGTCAGCCTCCTTTTAGTTAGATTGTGTTTAAGAATTCCATATTTTCCAGGCGGCTTCGGCTTGAAGGTGTAGCATGTCTAAACCGTTCTTAGTAATTGCACCTTGCTCTATGCCTTTTTGCATAAATAAGGTTGTAGATGGGTTGTATGTCAGGTCATACAGCAAATGTTTGTCCGTAACCAGATTGTATGGTATATCCGGACAGGTGTTGACATTAGGGAACATGCCTAAAGGTGTGCAATTAACCAGTACCGTGTAGTCTTTCATGATTTCAGAAGTGATGTCTGAATAACATAAGCTATCCGAACCTTTAGTCCGTGAAACATATTTGTAATCGATATTCATCAGGCGGAAAGCATGGGCAATGGCTTTAGCAGCACCTCCTGTTCCAAGTATTAATGCTTTCTGGTGGTGCTTCTGTAATAGTGGCTTTATTGATTCTGAGAAACCAATTAAATCAGTGTTGTAGCCAGTTAGTTTTGGTTTTTTATTTTCCCAGGTAACTTTAATGGCATTGCAGGCGCCTGCATTTAGAGCAGTTTCATCCATCTCGTCGAGGTATTTTAATACCTTTTCTTTGTGTGGTATTGTAACGCTAAAACCAGCTATGTAGGCGTGTTGGTTCAATAGGGCCGGTAACTCATCAATGTTTTCTATTTCAAAGTTTAGGTACCTGGCATCAATATTTTCATTTTCAAATTTCTGTGTGAAATATTTTTGGGAGAATGATTGTGCTAAAGGAAAACCTATTAAACCAAATGTTCTCATATCTACTTTTGTTTCTTTGTTGCTAATAGTTCTGTAATAATAATGCTGGCCAAACCTAAAATAATAAAAAGTACAGCAAAATAAAATTCGGTATTAAGTTCTGGTAGATAATAATTGAAGTCAACCGTTTTAACCTTATCGCCAAATTGCTGGGTTATTTCATGTTTCCACGGCCATAGAATACCTAGTGAACCGGCAATAAAGCCTGTCAGCAGAGCGATGGTTTGGTTATGGTACTTCTTCAGCAGCCACGATAGGAAGTGTGAAAAGGCGATTAATCCAACTCCCGCACCCAACACAACAGGTAACAAAACTCCTATGGCCATATTATTAACTGCATCAATCATTACCAATTGGTAATTGCCCATTAGAATAAGCACAAATGAGCCTGACAATCCGGGTAGTATCATACTGCAAATAGCCACAACGCCGCACAGAATGAGGTATAAAAATGAATCGTTTTGACTGGCTGGTGTTAAAACGGAAATAGACACTGCAATAGCTGTTCCTACTATAAGACTGATAATAGCAGAAGTTGTCCAACTCTTCACTGTTTTACCCACAAAATAGATGGAAGCCATTACCAAACCGAAGAAATACGCCCAAATGTATATTGGGTAGTTGATGAAAAGGTATTCAAACAGGCGTGCTAAGCTAATAATGGCCACTCCAATACCTGTGAACAGGGCCAATAAGAAGTATAAATCAATATGCTTTATCAAGGCTTTGATTTCACCTTTAACAAGTAGCTGGATGGCTTTGCCGTTAAAAGACTTAATGGCATTAATCAAGCGTTCGAAAATGCCGGTTATTAAAGCGATGGTACCACCGGATACACCTGGTATGACGTTGGCAGCACCCATTGCAACTCCTTTTAGGGCTGTTTGTATTAATGAAAAGAGTGAATTATTCATTTACCTTATTCGTTACAGTAATTGTTGATAATTTGTTGAACTGTTTTGTCTGCAATAAATTCAGGGTAGTCATTTTCAATATCCTTTATTCCACCGGAGTCAATACTAAGGGCCTTTGATAATGCAGACAGGGCTTCTTTTTTATTGTTTAAATATCGGAAGTGTGCCACAGCACTCAAATAGTGTATGGATGCTGTATCTTCATATTGTTCATGCAGGCTACTGATGTAAGCCTTAATGTCAAAATGTTCGATTAATACAATTTTTAGTTTAATTAGCTCAAGCCAACCAGCTAACTCATGCGGATCAAGGTTAAGGCCATTTTCCAGGCTGCGTGCTGCATCTTCTACCTTGTCTAATTCGAACAACCCGCGCGCGTGGGCAAACCAGTAATCGGCATTTAACGGATTGATAGATATGGCCTGATCGATTGCCTGTAAGCCACCAGAGAAATCCTCATTTTCCATCAGTGTAGTTCCTAATCCATACCATGCATCTGATTGTTTAGGAGCCAGCTTAATCACCAATTGGTATAGCCTGATGGCTAAGTCGTAGTTGCCAAGTTGCTCCCAGCAATCTGCCATGTATTGGTAAGTTAGTATCAGGTCGTCACCAATTGTAATGTGTTCACTATACGCATCAATTGCTTCTTTGAAAAGACCAGATTGAACCAGGCTGTTGCCCATGTTGAAATAGGCTTCTTCGTGCTGAGGATTGATGGTGATAGTGTATTCATAGGCCTGACAAGCCTCCTCGTGCTTACCGGTCTTATTATAAATGATTGCCAGGTTGTACCAGCCATTATCTGAAAACGGATTGGTTTCCAGTAATTGTTGGTAGGCTTCAATGCTTTTATCGTACTCCAGAATTTTATCTAGTGAAAACGCATATTCGAACAGAGCATTTTCGTTATCATGATTAATTTCCAGTAATTGTTCCAGAAATTTAATCGATTCCAGATAGAGTTCGTGCTGATTGAGGTTATAGCTTATTTCCAGTAGAATATCTTCTTTATCTTCAAAAGCAATTTCTACGGCTTTCCTAAAATAGCTAACAGCTTCGAGAGAGATACTTTTTTGAAGCATAATCCATCCCAACGTCATGTATACATCAGGATTTGAAGCGTCGAGTGGAGCTAATTCTTTCAGAAGTTTATAAGCCTCATCAATATTGCCATGTTCAGCGATGAAGATGGCTTTTTTGACCATTAAGGCAGGGGAGTCGGGGTGTTGCGAGAGGCCAATGTTTAGGATCTGTTGTGCCTGTTCAATTAAGTTTTTTTCGTAATAAAAATCGTAGATGTTTTCTATCTGATGCACGTCAAAATACTCAACTTTCTCCGCACTAATCATTTTCTCAAATCGTTCAATCGCCTGCAATACATCGTCGTGACTTGCGTGCAAGAAATCCTGCATATAATAGTGTTTTAATGATACAAAAATATCAATTTTATCAGCATCAACAAGGTGTGGAGTAAATTGTTATTAACAGGTTTATTCACAATCTAATAGTACTATGCGGGAGGAAATAAAAAAAGAGGCTGAACTCTTTGGGTCGGGTTACAGCCTCTGTGCCTGAAGAGAAATTGCACCTTTATCGCCAAAACACTAGAAACCGTGTCGGTGAATATTCTTCAGACGATCGCCTGGATTTTTAATGAAGATACTAATGAGCATAAACCCATTATTATAGTGTAGTAAAGAAATCGCCATTTTCTTTGTGAGTGTCTGGAATCTTCATTATCCAAGGGCAAAAAAGTTAGGTTTGTTTGTATTTGCGTTTTTGCATTACAAGTAGTTGTCGTTACAATCTGGATGTTCATTTAACAATTGATATGCCATGTTTTGCAACTATCATATAATCAGGGGTCTATGTATTTTTGGCAATATTCAGCTTATATCCAAATCTGTACGATTTTGTAATTGTTGATGTACGTTATCGTACAGAGGTTAATGTGCAGAGCCAAAAATTAGCAGGCCGATACCCAGAATAATACCCAATAGGTAGATGGTTTTTCGCTGAATGTTCTGCTCTTTAAACAGGATGGCACCAATACTAAATGCAATAATTACACCGCCTCTTCTTATGGCAGAAATGACAGATATAAGGGCCTCAGGATTGCTTAAGGCTTTAAAATATATATAATCAGCTGATACCAGGCAAATGCCAATCAAAGGTATTGTCCATCTAAAAACAAAAGGGGTGCTTCGCTTTCGTTTGGGGTACCATAAAAACATTATAATGGGAAGCATGATAAGTGTTTGGTAAATAGAGAACCAACTTTGCACAGCAAGTCTGTTAATGTTTTGTAATAAATGTTTGTCATAAAGACCACTGATTGCTCCGCTAAGTGTTGCTAAAATGATGAACCAAAACCATTTGTTGCGTTTGATGTGGATGCCTTCGAGTTTTCCAACTGTGGTAAACAGGTAGAAAAAAAGAAGAGTTATAGCTATACCAATCCATTGGAATGTATTTAGTTGTTCTGAAAATATCAGGATAGCACCTAATAATGTCCAGAAAGGACCGGTTGCTCTGATGGGTGCTACTATGGTTATTGGAAGATGTTTTAAGGCAAAGAAAGAAAAAATCCAGGATGTTAATACGATGATGGCTTTAAGGAAAACCTGCAGATGTTCGCTTGCAGTTATTTCAGGTATAAACAGAAGGTTGTTATTGGGTATGATGCCGAATGCTGAAAGTACTATAACTGGCAGAAATATAAGTGCTGCACTCGCAATGCTTATCATCAATACAGGTAGAACCGCATTTTTGTTTAAGGAAACCTTCTTGAAGATATCATAAATTCCAAGGAAAAGAGCAGAGAGAAGCGCCAGGTAAAACCACATTGAATAATTTTTTTCGCAAAAGTATATAAGATTTTACAATGTGCTTGTGGTAATGTTGCTTTCTCTTACTTACCTGAAGTTTATAACCTTGTTATTACTTCGCTTATTTGATATATTTAAACAAAAAACCACCAGCATGGATTATGTTCTTATTAAAAATGGAAAGGTTGTGGTTGATGGAGTTGCACTCCGAAAGGATGTGTTAATTGGAAATGATAAAATTTTAGAAATACTTGATAAAATTGACAGGCCTGAACCTGAAACACCAGTTATTAATGCGGAAGGAAAGTTTGTGTTGCCTGGCGCCATTGATACAAATATTGTATTTGAAGAGTTGGTTCAGCAGGATGAAATGGCGCTTAACCGATTCAATCAGGCACAAATAATCGGTGGTACCACTACGGTGCTCGAACCTGTGCTTCCAACTGTTTCACATTCATATAAAGCTGAACTCAAGCGAAAAAAGCAAATAGATTACGGAATTAATGCAGATTACGGATTTCATTTGTCAATTAATAAATGGAAGCTGTTTAAGGGTATTGATGTAGACTTTTGTTATGCACACGAAGGCATTGCATCGTTTTATTTGAGGTGGCCTGTTGATAACAATGAACTGTCAGCTATCAAGGAGCTGCTCGCTGTTGCTGCCCGCGATTCTACGCCTGTTTTAGTTGATGTGCTTAAGCCAGGTGAGTTTAATGACGGAACTGGTATTGCAGAAGTGGATTCAGACACGATTCAAAGACATTTGGGGCACATAAAAGAATTGATTGAATTCGCCATGGAGCTGAATTGTATTGTGTGTTTAATGAATATATGCTTTAAAGAAGAACTTGAAATAATTAGAGGATATGCCAAGGAAGATCTGATTTATGCTGAGTTGATGTTTCCGTTTCATATTGCGGATTCGGATAGGCTATTAATTGGCGATAGTTCAATTTTTTCGGGATTCCCACTAATAAATGGTTTAAATCTATTGTCGCCAGAAGAAGTTTGGCCATGCTTGAAAAAATCCAATTTTTTTATTGCACGTCCCATGATAAAATTGTCTGGTAAAGGAACGATAAAGGAGAGCCAGGTGGCTAACAGGCCCGATGAGTATATACTGCTTAAGAATTTGCTATCGGTGCTCTATACTTGTGGGGTAGTGCCGGGTAAAATATCTTTTGAGGAATTTGTTGGTGTCATTGCTTATCGTCCCGCTTTGTTTATGGGGCTTTATCCCAAAAAAGGTGTAATCAGAGTCGGAAGTGACGCAGATGTAGTGATATGGAATCCTGACTATAAACGTAATTTGTACTGTCATTTGCCAGGTTATGAGGGGGATGGCGCACAGCAGCTTCCGCTAAAAGGGCGTGTTGATTTTGTTTTTTCTAAAGGGTGCATGGTTTATGATGGGGAAAGCATTAGTAAAAACCTTGTGAAAGGCAGATATGTGTATCGCAGTCCATCTTAGCTTGTATGGGCATGGACAGTAATTAAAATTCTGAAAATGTATATATTTGGCAAGCCAAATTTATGTTGATGAATAATCTTAATACTACATCAGAAGTAAATAATTCAGGGATTAAAAAAGTTGGAGGTGATAATCTTTTTGATATCAATCGATTGATTCGATTGGTGTTGAAAAACTGGTACCTGTTCGTTATTTCTTTTCCATTGTGCTTAGGTGCTGTTTTTATTTATCACCGTTATACGGTGCCTGTCTATAAAGCGTCTGCTACTTTGTTACTGAAAAGCAGTGAGCAAAAAACGGTTACGCCGAGTGGGTTAATGGAAGGATTTGGCTTATCTCCTGAAATGCGGAGCATTGAAAATCAAAGTTTTATTATTCGCTCCCGAAATATTGTTAAAAAAGCAATTGACGGACTGGATTTCGGTGTTTCATACTATCAAAAAGGTCGATTTAAAGACTCTGAATTATACCGCACAGCTCCATTTGTTGTTGAATTTGATTCTTTGCATGCACAGTTGCTGAATGTGCCTATTCAAGTGGCTTATGCATCAACAGGAAAGGCTCAGATAACAGTTAGTTGCGAGGCTGGTGCGCTTCATAATTACAGTAATGAGGCTTTCGTAGGACGTATTGGTGCATTAAACTATAATAAAGTAGTTGATGATAATGAATGGGTAACAACTAATGCCTTTTCGTTTAAACTGCACCGCAACAAGCATATTAATGTGCCGCAAGGAGCTTCTTATTATTTCATTTTCAAGTCGCACCAGCAGTTAACCAGCGAATATAGAAGTGGATTAGGGGTATCACCTTACAGTGAAGGATCAAGTATATTGTTTATATCCTCAATAGGTGCCAACAGAGCTAAGTTGGTGCGTTTTTTAGATGAGTTGTGTGAGGTTATACTTGAGCACAATCTGGATAGGAAAAATGATATGGCTTCCAGGTCTATTATTTTTATCGAATCTCAGCTAGAGACAGTTGCAGATACACTTGAGAAAGTGCAGGACAGGCTTTCATCTTATCGTAAAGCCAACCGTTTTATGGGGCCATCTGAGTTTTCGCAGAAACTGGCAGATAAGTACTATGAAACAGAGAGCGAGCTTAAGATGCTAAGAATGCGAATTGATTATTATAAATACCTGCAGGAAAACTTGATGGTGTCCGATGATATTGAACAGTTTCTTTTGCCTGCAGTCGATAATGAAAATAATTCACTTGTTAATGAGCTGGCATCTCAATTAATTGAGTTGCAGAAAGAAATGGAGCTGCTTCAAAATGATGTGAGTGATAATAATCAATATTTGACGGCCCAAAAGAGCAGGATGGAGGTGACAGTTGATTTGCTGAATAAGGCCATTAAGCAGGTATTACGAAATTTCCGTATCGAAGAAGAAAAGATACAGAATGAGCTGACGGCTATATTGGCTGACATGGAAAAACTGCCTGATTTGGAGAAGGATTATCTCATTATAGACCGGACTTATAAGTTGAACGATGCTATTTACACATTTTTGCTGCAAAAGCATTCTGAAACACAGATTACAAAAGCCAGTAATTCACCCGATAATGAGATTATTGATAATGCATCTATCACAGCCTTGGTTTCGCCTAACAAAAATAGCGATTACAAAAAGGGATTAATGTTGGCTCTTTTAATTCCGGCTGTGTTCATCGGATTAAAAGAGTTTTTGAATACCAAGGTGAGAGGTAAAGAGGATTTGAATCACCTTGTGCCTGGGGTGCCAATTGTTGGTATGGTGATGCATAATAAGAATGGTGTTGAAAATGTGATTGATGCACATCCTCACTCTATTATTAGTGAGTCGTTCCGTTCACTGCGTACAAAGCTAAAGTTTATGGCTGGCTCAGATAAGGTGCAGGTCATTACTTTGACCAGTTCAAATACGGGTGAAGGAAAAACATTCTGTGCACAAAATCTGGCGTCAGTGTTTGCTATTTCAGGTAAAAAAACGGTGATTGTGGGCTTTGATATGCGTAAACCCAGATTGACAGCTTTGTATGATCTGCATAATAGATTAGGCTTATCAAACTACTTTATTGGGCAAACGACTATTCCGGAGATAATATATCCAACCGACAATGAGAATGTGAGTGTAATACCAGCAGGTCCAATTCCGCCCAATCCAAGTGAACTTATCGTTGGGGATAAAACAGAGGAGTTATACAGTTATCTGCGCAATGAATTTGATGTGATAGTCATTGATTCGCCTCCTATTGGATTGGTGGCTGATGCCCGTTTGTTGATGGATTATTCGGACTGTAACTTATTTATAGTCAGATCTAACTATAGTTCGAAAGAACATATGGTTCATACCATTGATAGCCTTATCAATGAAAAAGTAGAAGGTCTTGGAATAATACTCAATGATATCTCAGCCAAAGAAAAGGGGTACGGTTATTACTCGGCCGAATACTATGGTGACAAAGGTTAATTCTAACTGCGGTCTTTGGTTACAAACTGAATAAGTTTGCTGAAGTTTTTTATGAAAAGGGCATATATGCCGCCAATATTGTTGTTCTTCAGTGCTCTCAAGTCTTCTTTTGATTTGCGTATAATATTCTTGATTGAGTTGTTGCTTACGCCGCCCAGTCGCATGTTCACTAATGTTTCGTCAATAAAAAGACTTGTTGTAGCTTCGTTTGAGAAAAGGCGAAGCATATAATCGTAATCAGCAGAAATGCGAAAGTTGGTGTTGAATTTACCCAAAGATTTAATCAGGTCTCTTTTGATGTAAACAGTAGGATGGGGAGGCATCCAGCCGCGTTTTAGGAGTTTGGGCGAATAATTCTGGCTTTTCCAATGTCGCACTGTCTTATATGGTGGTTCTTCTTGGATGTAGTTCAGATTACCGTAAATAGCATTGTATTGGGTGTTCTCAACTTGTTGTAAAATAGATTCAATGATAAATTCATTGTAAAACATATCATCGGCATGTAAAAAGCCTATCCAGTCACCCGTAGCTAACTCCAGTCCTTTATTCATGGCATCGTAAATGCCCTTGTCTGGTTCGCTAATCCAGTGATCAATCGCGGAAGCATTGCTTTTTATTATTGAGAGGGTGTTGTCAGTTGATTGGCCATCTATAATGATGTATTCTATGCTTTCTCTTGCACTTTGTTTGTTTACACTGTTGATTGTTTCCTTAATAGTATGTTGGCAGTTATAGGTAACTGTAATTATTGTTATCTTCTTCATTTTAGATATGCCTAGTCAAAGTAATATAGCTGGATGTCTTTTTTTAACGCTTCTTTGGCCTTGTCAAAATAGAAGTTTGTTTCGTTAACGCCCTTTTCAAGGATAACCCTTGAGAGTTCCATGGCTGGGCCATTGGGCTGCACTTCGGCTGATGATGTATTGATTAGTTTGATAAGTTCATCACGTGATTTAATGATTTTCTCCCATGTGGCTGCTGGTAAGTAAATCTGCATGGCAAAATTGTGTTCAAACTCCTGCCTGATAGATTGTAGTAGTTTCTTTTGCAGTTGCAGACTTGTTAAGCCTTGTTGATTTGAGCGCAGTACTATCGCTTCCGGGCTGATTCTTTCGAGTAAGATGCTAAGTCGCTCATAGGCTTGCAGGCGTGTTGGTATGAGTTCTTTGTAGGTGCTGTTGGCTAGTTCTAATTCTTTAAGTTTAAGGTTGTGCTTTAAAAACCACCTGAGAATAATTAGAATTGGCAGGGCTACTATAATTACAATGGTAGATAGTTTTAGAAATTCGTCAAATGAGATCATTGTGTGAAATTTTAAATCGTTTTTTCAGCCTTTGTTAAATTGCAAAATGATAATTCACAATAAAAATAGTCTTAATAAATTTGATTCGAAGTTGAGAGTGCTCTTTGTGTTTTTATGTGTAAGAAAAAAACAATAAAAAATAATGATGTATACCCCTGTATTTGTTGGTTGCTTTTAATTTTTAACTAATTTTGCTTTGATTATGCACGCAAGATATAAAATGTTTTGCTGCTAAGCTGAGTTGTATATAAATAATGTCACTACAAGAATAGGAGAGTCTTTTAATGAGCACAGAAGTTATTTCAAACCGTATTAATGCCTTGTCTGAATCGCAAACTATTCAGATGAACCAGAAAAGCAGAGAGTTGAAAGAGAGTGGTGTTGATGTTATCAACCTGACCCTTGGTGAACCTGATTTTAATACGCCTGAGCATATTAAAGCTGCTGGCATTAAGGCAATTAATGATAATTTGTCTCATTATCCTCCTGTAGCAGGTTTTCCGGAGTTAAAAAAAGCTATTGCCGAAAAGTTATTCAAAGATAATGGTTTGAAATACGCGCCTGAGCAAATTGTTGTTTCGGCAGGAGCCAAGCATAGTTTGGCAAATGTATTGCAGTGTATTGTTAATGATGGCGACGAAGTGATAATTCCTGCACCTTACTGGGTAAGCTATATAGAGCTGGTAAAGCTGGCTGAAGGTACACCTGTAATTGTAGAAGCAGGCGTTGATACGAAGTTTAAGATAACAGCAGAGCAACTCGAGGCTTGTATAACTCCAAAAACCAAAGCTATACTTTTCAATTCACCATCAAATCCAACAGGTAGTGTTTATAGCCGGGAGGAAATGGAAGAATTAGCTGCAGTGTTAGAAAAGCATCCGCATGTATTGATTATTTCGGATGAGATTTATGAGAAGATTAATTTCGTTGGTCAGCATGTTGGATTTGCGGAATTTGATACGCTTAAGGAACAAACAATTGTAATTAATGGGGTGTCCAAAGGTTATGCAATGACGGGTTGGCGTATTGGCTACATTGCAGCTCCACTTGCAATAGCAAAAGCTGTAACAAAACTGCAGGGGCAATATACTTCAGGTGTGTGTGCGATTGCACAGGCCGCTTCTGTTCAGGCTTTTGTGGGGGATCAACAATGTGTAGAAGACATGCGTGTGGCATTTAATCGTCGTAGAGATTTAGTGCTTGACACCGTTAAGGATATTCCTGGTTTTAATGTGGCCATACCAGATGGTGCATTTTATATATTTCCAGATATCAGTGCCTATTTCGGCAAGAGCAATGGTGCGCATGCGATTAATTCATCCATGGATATGAGTTTGTATTTACTTGAAAAAGCTCATGTGGCCTCAGTTCCAGGTAGTGCTTTTGGAAGCGAAAATTGTGTGCGCTTTTCCTATGCCGCTGCTGATGATTTACTTGTAGAGGCATTTAAGCGTGTGAAATCAGCATTGGCGGAATTGAAGTAGGAGGCAAGGTTTTATATCCGGCAAAAAAATTGTTTCTTTGATTGATTAATTTTAATGCAATCATTGGGTAGATATGAGTAAGCAGCCTGTTAAAAGTACTAATACTGAAGGGAATATTATCGAGTTTAAAAATGTCAGCATTCGACAGCAGGAGCATTTAATACTTCAGGATGTCAACTTTAGTGTTAAGCCAGGTGAGTTTGTGTATCTGATTGGAAAAGTTGGTAGTGGAAAATCGAGCTTACTCAAAACAATGTACAAGGAATTAGCGCTGAATGAGGGGTATGGTTTTGTGGCCGGTTACCCCTTAAAAACAATTAAAGATAGTCAGGTACCTTTGTTGCGCCGAAAAATGGGTATTGTTTTTCAGGATTTTCAGTTGCTATCCGACAGGAGTGTATATGATAATCTGATGTTCGTTTTAAAAGCGACAGGTTGGAAGGTCAAGAAGGATATGGATAAGCGTATCCGCGATGTGTTGTCGCATGTAGACATGGTGCATAAAGGCTACAAGATGCCACATCAGCTGTCTGGTGGAGAGCAGCAGCGCATTGGTATTGCACGAGCTTTATTAAATTCGCCCGATTTAATTCTGGCAGATGAGCCCACCGGTAACCTGGATCCGGATACATCAGATGAGTTGATGCAACTGCTTAAAAAGATTTGTATATCCGGCAATACCGTTGTAATGGCTACGCACAACTATAACTTGCTCAAGAAGTTTCCTGGTCGAACCATACGCTGTGAAGATACTCGCCTGTTTGAATCAAAGCAGGAGGAAATTGAGTTCGATCTGTTAGATTGACCCTTAAATCAGATTAAGACAATCACTAATTATAAAATACCTGCGTGTTTCACTTTTCTGGTGAAGCACTTTTGTTATCTTTAAACTCCATAAATGCTTTCCAGTAGACTAAAAGTACGAAAGCAACGTTTAATAGGTACAATCATAATTTTAAAGGCCTTATCCTTATGATGAGAAAAATCGCATTGTTGCTTTTTGTCGCATTTGTGCACCTAACATATGCACAACAATCACTAAAATTTGATTCTAAAAATAAACTGTACGAGCATGGGATGGAGATGTATCGCCTGGGGAAGTACGGTTTGGCACGTGTTCATTTTAATAATTTCGTCAAAGAAGGTGGTGCTGATAATGCAACCTTAATAGCTGAGGCAGCTTATCTGGAGCGAATCTGTGCACAGAAACTGGAAAATGATGATGTGCAGTATTTATGGGAAAGCTACCTTGCTGAATACCCCTACAGTAATCGCTTGCATTATGCGAAGATGCATCTGGGTGATTATTATAAAGATAAAAATAAATACAGGCAGGCCACACGCTGGTACGATAAGGTAAAACCGTCAGCTTTAGACAAAGAGACACAAATCGATTATTACTTTGCTTCGGGTTATGCGCTTTTTATGCAAGAAGAGTATGATGCTGCCCTGGCAAAATTTAATAAGATTAGGGGGCAGAAACATGAGTATAGTTCGTCGGTGCAGTATTATTATGCGCATATACAGTACCAGAAAGGAAACTATGAAACAGCACTTAATGAGTTTAAGAAACTGGAAGAGGAGCGTAGCTTCAAAAAAGTGATACCTTTTTATGTGGCACAGATATATTATCTACAGGAAGATTACGACAGTGCTATTAAATATGCTGAACCTTTAACTGATGAAGGAACCAGGGCACGACAGGCAGATATGAACCGCATTATTGCAGATGCTTATTATGCCCAAAAGGACTATGCGAAGGCAGTTGTGTATTATCAGAAAGTGATTCGATTAGCTGATAAGCCAATGCGTGAGGATTTTTATCACTTAGGTTTTGCTAACTATTTTATTGGTGAGTATGAAGCAGCTATTAATGGTTTATCTAAAGTGACTTCCAATGAAGATGTAATGGCTCAAAATGCTTATTACCATCTGGGAGATTGTTACCTAAAGAGTGGTGATAAAAAACGGGCAAGAGTTGCTTTTGAAGCAGCCTCAAAATATGATTTCGATAAGGGTATTCAGGAAGATGCTTTATTTAACTACATTAAATTAAATTATGAGTTGGCCTTTTCTCCTTTCAATGAAATTATCAATTCCTTTATGCGTTTCATTGAGTTATTTCCCGAAAGTGATCGTATTGACGAAGCCTACGAATACCTCGGAAAAGCATTTCTGACAACGAAGAATTATCGTGAAGCATTGGCTTCAATGGAAAAGATACAAAACAAAACGGGCAATGTATACAAGGCGTTGCAGCGTGTAGCTTATTTCCGTGCTCTAGAGCTGTTCACAGATTCTCGCTTTAATGAGGCACTGGAATTTTTCGATTATAGCCTGAAATATGCTGAGTATGATAAAAAATTAAAAATTGGGGCTTACTACTGGCGGGGAGAAACTTATTATCGTCTTGGAAATTACCACAAAGCGATTGTTGATTTCAGAGAATTTATTTATCAGCCAGGGTCATATGACATGAAAGAATTCCCGGTTGCGCACTACAATATTGCCTATTCGTATTATAAGCAAAAGGAATATGCAGAAGCGCAAAACTGGTTCCGAAAATATAATAATTTAACTGATGGTCATGATCGCGTAATGCTGGGCGATGCTTACAATCGTACCGCTGATTGTTACTATGTGAACCGTCAGTTTGCACAGGCTATTTCAATGTATGATAAAGCATCAACTATACCGGAAGGTTCGCCAGATTATGCTTTATTTCAAAAGGCTTTTTGTTTAGGCCTGACTAAAGACTATCAGGGAAAAATTAGTGTGCTTGACGATATGGTTCGACGCTATCCGCAATCGCCATATGTTGATGATGCCCTTTATGAAGCAGGACGCTCTTATGTGGCATTGAGCAATAATGAGCGGGCGATTTATTATTACAAGTCTACTAAAGAGAGATACCCCAAAGGAAGTTACGCTAAAAAAGCACTGCTGCAGTTAGGGCTGGTATACTATAACAGTAATGATAATGACAACTCTTTGACATTCTATAAGCGGGTTGTTAATGAATATCCGGGAACCAGTGAGGCTGAAGATGCCTTGTTGGGCATCCGGAATATATATATGGATAATAACGACCTGAATGGTTATATGAAGTATACTGCTTCGCTTGGTGCTTTTGCACAGGTGGGAGAGCGTGAGCAGGATAGCCTGACTTTTGTCTCTGCTGAGCGCTTTTACATGCAAAGCGATTGTGAAAGGGCTATAGCTCATTTTAAAAACTACCTGACACGTTTCCCTGAGGGAAAATTCGTATTGAATGCGCATTTTTATAAGGCTGATTGCCAATATAAAACTGGCGCTTATTCCGATGCTCTTAGCTCATTTGAATATGTTGCCGGACGTGAGCGAAGCTTATTTACAGAAGAAGCTTTACTTCGAATGGGTGAGCTTATGTTTCAGCAAGGGGCTTATCGAAAAGCTTATGATAGCTTTAGCCGATTAGAACTGGAGGCCGAGATTGTAGAGAACCGACTGGAGGCGAAAATCGGTAAGATGCGATGTTTGGCGCAGATTGATCAACCCCAGGAATGTATTCGAGCCGCAGAAAATTTGTTGGCATCGCCAAAAGTTGCCGACGAAATTAAGCGAGAGGCATATTATAATATGGCCAGCAGTTATCTGAAATTAAAGGATAATGAGAAAGCATTAGAGAATTATCATAAAGTGGCTGTTAATACCAAAAGTGCAGAAGGAGCAGAATCAAAATACCAGATAGCACAGTTGATGTATGATAGTGGAAATCAGGAGGCAGCAGAAAAAGAAATTTTTGACTATATCGATCGTGGGACTTCACACCAGTATTGGTTAGCCAGAAGTTTTATACTATTGGCTGAGATATACCACGATCGAGGTGAAACTTTTCAGGCAGTGCAATATCTGCAGAGCATAAAAGATAACTATGAAGGTGATGATGATATTGAACAGCGTGTGGATGCTTACCTGAATAGTTGGAGCCCAAAAGATGAGAGTGCAGATACAGGTGCAAATAATGTTGGATAATTAATGCTTACGATGAAATATTTACATATACTTTTAGTTTGTTTTAGTTTGGTGCTGCTTAATGGTCACGTGGCATTAGCTCAGGAGGAAATTAATCAGGATGTTAAGGTGGTAAAAGAATATACACCAACGGTATCTGATGCCTATAAAGTCAACTTTATGCCTGTATTGGCTGATTCTAGCTATACCAAACCACAATTTAATTACCGTATATTAAGCACCTCTGTTGCCACAAATTACCAGCCAACCCCCATTGCCGCTGCTAAGATAAATACCTCTCGTAAAGAGTATTTGCATAAGTCTTACCTTAAAGGAGGTGTAGGAAATTATTCTACTATTTTAGCTGAGTTGGGATATAATATTCTCGAGAATGAAAAATATTTGCTGGGGTTAAATGCCGGGCATGTAACGTCCCTTGGAAGTATTACACTTGAGGATGATAATAGTGTTGATGCACCATTTCATGATACCTGGGCAATAGCTGATTTCAAACATTTCTTCGATGATAAAACGCTTAGTGTTGATATGCGATTTGACCATAATATGTATGAATATTACGGCTATCAAACGCTAAAGGGCGATGATGCTTATTGGTTGCCTAATGGAGAGTTAGCATCGGGCTATCAGTTTATACCGGATGTTGAGCAACGGTTGTCTCAATTTCAGGCAACTGTTGGCTTGAGTAATAATGTGGTAGATGAGCGAAAGATGAGGTATCAGGCTTATGCTGGTATTAACACGTTTGGTAATCTTACCGGTGTGAATCAGTTTGGTGTTAAACTGGGAGGGAAGCTCTATCAGCCAATTGGTGATTTGGCACTGGATTTAAATGGTGGAATAGAAAGCTATAAAACCAGTGTCCCTGACTCAATTGGGCCAATGTACACTTTTGATGAGCGTTCGCAGTTATTAATAAGTGTAAATCCTTCTGTTGCTTTTAATTTTGACAGAGCCAGGCTTAAAGTTGGTTTGTTGGTGGCTGGTCTTATCGATAGCGAAGGCGATGAATTTTATTTAACGCCTGATGTGATGGGTGAACTGACAGTTGTGGAAGGTATTGTTACAGTTTATGGCGGAATAAATGGACGGGTCAATGCGAATGATTATGCCACAATGCTATATGAGAATGCTTTTGCTTCGGCAGATGTAAATGTGCGCTCATCAGTTTATGGGCTCAATCTATTGGCTGGTATTAAAGGTAATTTTAGTTCATCTACCTCTTTTTCCGCAGGTATTGAATATGGTATCTTTAATAATGAACATTTCTGGGTAAATAAAACTTATACAACACCTGAGGAAGGTGTTGATCCGCTTAATGTTTTACATTATTCCAATATGTTCGATGTAGTTTATGATGATGGTGAACTGTTGACTGTAAAAGGAGAACTCCTGTATAAGCCAAAGCAAACAATGGAGTTTTTGTTACGTGGAGCTTATTACGGCTGGAATCTGGATAGTCAGGAGAAAGCATGGCATAAGCCAGAAGTTGAATTAGGACTGGAAGGGAACGTGAATATTGTTGAAAACCTCTATGTAAATGCCGGAATTAGCTACTATGGAGAAAGGTGGGCATATGATGTTACAAGTGATGCGGGAATTAAGCAATTAAAAGGAATTGTAGATGTCAATTTAGGGGCTGAATATTATTTCAGTAAGCAATGGTCGTTCTGGGCTTCTGTGAATAATATGACTGCAGCAAAATATTATAAATGGAACGGATACCCCATGCAGGGACTGAATGCCAAAGCTGGGGTAATATTCTCATTTTAAGTTCATTTGAATCGGTTTGATTCAAAGATTAAAAGCTTGCAAAAATCATCATTTATAGGCGGTATAAATGGTGATTTTTGCTATATTTGTGAGTCTCTCCACAGGGAGGGTGAATCTAACCGGTTAAGCCGGTTTTTTTACGCTTTTCAAAAGAATTAAAGATGAGTGATCAGGTAAATGAAAATGTAAATAAACAAGGTGAATATAGCGCTAGCAGTATTACCGTATTAGAAGGTCTGGAAGCCGTTCGTAAGCGTCCGGCCATGTACATTGGTGATGTTGGCGAAAAAGGATTACACCATTTGGTGTATGAGGTGGTAGATAACTCAATTGATGAAGCATTGGCTGGCCACTGTGATTCAATTGAAGTGGTTATTCATGAAGATGATTCGATTACGGTAAGTGATAATGGACGTGGTATTCCAACCGATTTTCATGAGAAGGAAGGTAAGTCTGCCTTAGAGGTGGTGATGACCGTCTTGCACGCGGGTGGTAAGTTTGACAAAGACTCTTACAAAGTTTCTGGTGGTTTACACGGTGTAGGTGTTTCCTGTGTGAATGCACTATCGACCATGTTGAAGGCGGAAGTGCATCGTGGTGGGAAAATTCATACACAGGAATACTCTATTGGTAAGCCTGTTACTGAAATTACAGAAGTTGGCACAACGGATAAGACTGGTACTAAAGTTACCTTCAAGCCTGATGCTTCCATTTTTAATACAACAACCTATAAGTATTCAATTCTTGCGAATCGTTTAAGAGAGTTGGCGTTCCTTAATAAAGGTATTACAATTCGTCTGACTGATGAACGTGACCACGATGAAGAAGATCAGGTAAAAACTGAAGAGTTTCTCTCGGAAAGAGGATTAGAGGAGTTTGTTGAGTTTATTGATGAATCAAGAGAGCGATTAATTGATAAAGCCATTCATATTTCAACAGAAAAAAATGATATTCCTGTAGAGATTGCCATTCTATATAATACATCTTTCTCCGAAAATATCTATTCGTACGTTAATAACATCAATACCATTGAAGGTGGTACTCACTTAACCGGTTTCCGCCGGGGACTTACTCGTACTTTAAAGTCATTTGCCGAGAAATCAGGTATGCTAAGTAAGCTTAAGTTTGATATTAATGGTGATGATTTTCGTGAAGGATTAACTGCAGTTATCTCTGTTAAAGTGGCTGAACCTCAGTTTGAAGGACAGACAAAGACTAAATTGGGTAATGGTGAGGTGAGTTTGTCAGTCGATCAGGCGGTTAGCGTAATGTTAACCAATTACCTGGAGGAGAATCCAAAAGATGCCAAGGATATTGTCAATAAAGTGATATTAGCTGCACAGGCACGTCATGCTGCTCGTAAAGCGCGTGAATTGGTTCAGCGTAAGAGTGTATTGAGTGGTGGAGGTTTGCCGGGTAAACTAGCAGACTGCTCTGATAAAGATCCGGCAGCTTGTGAGGTGTTCCTTGTCGAGGGAGATTCGGCAGGTGGTACAGCCAAGCAGGGACGTGATCGAAAGTTCCAGGCTATTCTGCCATTGCGTGGTAAAATTCTGAATGTTGAAAAAGCGCTACAGCATAAAGTGTTTGAAAATGATGAGATTAAAAACATATTTACAGCCTTGGGTGTAACCATCGGTACCGAAGAGGATAGTAAGGCGTTAAATCTTGAAAAGCTACGTTATCACAAGATAGTCATCATGTGTGATGCCGACGTCGACGGTAGCCACATTGCTACATTGATTATGACTTTCTTCTTCAGGTATATGAAGGGCTTAATAGAAAACGGCTATTTATATATTGCCACGCCTCCATTGTACCTGGTCAAAAAAGGCCAGAAACAGACCTATTGCTGGAATGAAGATCAGCGCCTGCGACTGGTAGAAGAATGGGGTGGTGGAAAGGAAAGTTCTCTTCATATACAGCGCTACAAAGGTCTTGGTGAGATGAACGCCGAGCAGCTTTGGGAAACAACTATGAATCCAGAGGAACGCACCTTGCGCCAGGTGACTATTGAAAGTGCTACAGAAGCCGATAGAGTTTTCTCCATGTTGATGGGTGATGATGTGCCTCCGCGCAGGGAGTTTATTGAAGAGAATGCAACCTATGCAAATATTGATGCATAAACCTGCCTAATAATATATATTTAAAAAGAGCTCTTTAAGAGCTCTTTTTTTGTTTTCTATATTTCAATAGTTCCTTCAAATACAAAAGTTGCGGGGCCTTCCAGCCAGACGTTTTTAAATCCACCTTCACTATTGGGTTCAAAGCAGACTTTGAGTTTACCTCCCAGTACTTCGATGTCAAATTCGCTGAATGATGGTTTTTTAAGGTGTGCTGATATGGCACTTGCAACAACACCTGTACCGCAAGCCAATGTTTCATCTTCAACGCCTCTTTCATAAGTGCGCACTTTAATTTCATTACCTGTCTTAAATTGTACAAAATTAACATTAGTGCCATCTGGTTGGTAACGCTCTGAGTAACGGATGTTTTTACCTTCGTTGTATACATCTGTTTTTGCCACATCATCAACGAAACATACATGATGCGGTGAGCCAGTATTCAGATAAGTAAACTTATTTTCTTTATTCACACTATTGACATCGATCATTTTTAAATTAACAATGCCGCTTTTGTATTCCGCAAGATGTTCGCCATCTACTGCCATGAAACTGAACTTATCTGGATTGGAGACAACACCTTTGTGAACGGCAAAAGCAGCAATGCAGCGTCCGCCATTACCGCACATGGAAGCTTCTCCACCGTCGCTGTTGAAGTATCGCATGGTAAAATCATGTACAGGATGGTCTTCCAATAGCATTAATCCGTCGCCTCCAATGCCAAAGCGGCGGTTACACAAGTGTTCAATAAGAGTGGTGTCATTACCATCAAATGTGCCTTTGCGGTTATCAATAATGATAAAATCATTGCCGGCACCCTGGTATTTATGGAAGTGAATATTCTTCATTGTGAAATGTTGTCGCTATAAAGATTAAACAAAAGACAAAACGTCTTGTTTTGCTTACAAAAATACGCTGATATGGCAGAACTTCCTTAATGATTGGCAAAAAAACGTTAAGGTCAAGTTAAAGTCGCTAGTCGGAATAATTTTTGAACTAACACTTTTCGTATCTTAACAGTGTTGAGATATAAAATTTGTTAAATAACAACGCTGTCTTATTTTTCAATGTTGTTATAAACCTAACAATAACTTTTAAAAAGGTAAGAGATATGGATGCAAAAAAAGTATTTTACACATTTGCCATTGCAGTGATAAGCGCTGTGACTGGCGTTTATGTATACTCGCATATTGTAAAGAGCGAACCGAAAGTTATCACGATTAAAGAGGAAGTACCTGCTATTGGGCAGCTGACCGCCAACACAGTGCAGGCGTCATTACCCGATTTAACCACGGCTGCGGAGAGAAGTGTTCATGCGGTTGTACACGTTAAAACTCGCAGCAGGGGTAAAGATTATTATTCGGGAAATCCATTTTATGATTTCTTTTTTGGGCCCGGAAGTGGGTATCGTCAACCACAGCAGCCGGTGATGGGTGCTGGTTCGGGAGTAATATTAACGACAGATGGTTACATTGTAACTAATAACCATGTGATTGATAATGCAGATGAAATTGAAGTTACCTTAAACGATAAGCGCACATTTTCAGCCACATTGGTAGGAGCTGATCCAACTTCAGATATTGCCTTGATTAAAATTGAAGCAGAGGAGTTACCATTTGTGCCTTATGGCGATTCTGATGAACTTAAGGTAGGTGAATGGGTATTGGCCGTAGGTAACCCATTTAACTTAACTTCTACAGTTACTGCAGGTATTGTTAGTGCAAAGGCCCGAAGTATTAATATAATTGCCAACCAAAACCAAACGCTGGGAGTTGAATCTTTTATTCAAACAGATGCAGCTGTTAATCCAGGTAATAGTGGAGGCGCGCTTGTTAACCAGCGAGGTGAGTTGGTTGGTATAAATACCGCCATAGCATCCAGAACAGGCTCTTTTACTGGTTATTCGTTTGCTGTGCCTGTGACGATAGCAAAGAAGGTAGTAGCTGACTTGATGGAGTTCGGAGAGGTGCAGCGAGGCTTACTCGGTGTGAGTATTATTGAAGTTAGTAATGTGACTGATGAATTAGCCGATGAGTTGGGTGTTAAAATTGATAAGATAAAAGGTGTATTTATCGGAAGTGTGGCGCCTAATGGTGGTGCAGAGGAAGCTGGCCTTAAAGCTGGGGATATTATTCTTTCGGTAAACGGTGAAGATGTAAACTCAGTGCCTGAATTGCAAGAACGTGTAAGTATGCATCGTCCTGGTGAAAAAGTGAATATTATTGCATTACGCGATGGAAAACAGAAACCTTTTGAGGTAACTTTACGTAATATACGCGGAACAACCGGTATTATTTCTTCCAGTAAAATTGATGAAACCTTAGGAGCTACCTTAGAGCCAGTGTCTGCCAGTGATTTAAGGCGACTAGGTGTGCGTTATGGAATTCAGGTGGTAGAAGTCGGCAATGAAAGCTTACGTAAAAGTGGTGTAAAAAATGGCTTTATTATTACAAAAGTAAACGATACGCCCATTAAAAGTATTGACGATTTTAAGGCAGCAGTTGAGAAAGCTAAAGATGGTTTGTTTCTGACAGGTGTTTATCCAAATGGCCGGGTAGTTTACTATGCTGTTAACCTTAATGACTAAAAATGTTTCGTCAAAGGGCATTATTGGTTGGAAAAATAACGAAATTGTAGTACTTTTGTGCCGAAATTTTTTTAAGGAATATGAGACAACTCAAGATAACTAAGTCGATTACTAACCGCGAAAGCGCATCTCTAGATAAGTATTTACAGGAAATCGGTCGTGAAGAATTGATATCTGTAGAAGAAGAAGTAGAGTTAGCTCAGCGAATAAAGAAAGGTGATCAAATTGCTTTGGAAAAATTGACCAGAGCTAACCTGCGTTTTGTTGTTTCGGTAGCTAAACAGTACCAAAATCAAGGATTAAGTCTACCTGACTTGATTAATGAAGGTAATCTGGGACTGATTAAGGCTGCTGAAAAGTTTGATGAGACGCGCGGTTTTAAGTTCATTTCTTATGCGGTTTGGTGGATTAGACAATCTATCTTACAGGCTCTTGCAGAGCAGTCTCGTATTGTGCGTTTGCCACTTAATCAGGTGGGCTCATTAAATAAAATTAATAAAGCCTACTCGAAATTTGAGCAGGAAAACGAGCGTAAACCTTCGCCAGAAGAATTGGCAGATAAGTTAGAACTTCCTCCTGAAAAGGTAGCTGATACCATGCGTGTGTCGGGGCGTCATATTTCCGTAGATGCACCATTTGTTGAGGGTGAAGATAATAGCCTGTTAGATGTATTGGTTAACAGTGATTCACCTAATGCTGATAAAACGTTAATTAATGAATCACTGGCCCGTGAAATTGAGAGAGCATTAGCTACCCTGACTGAACGTGAGAGTGATATTATTAAATTATTTTTCGGAATAGGGTGTCAGGAAATGACGCTGGAAGAAATAGGCGAGCGTTTTGGTTTGACCCGTGAGCGTGTGCGTCAGATTAAAGAAAAAGCGATTCGTCGTTTACGTCACACTTCCAGAAGTAAACTGCTTAAGTCTTATTTAGGATAATAACAAACTGAAAATAAAGAAAGCCTCGAAGTTAATTCGGGGCTTTTTTATTGATTAAATCTTCCAGACGCTTAATTTCATCGCGGTGCTGTGCTGCAGTGATAAAATCAAGCTCTTTGGCTGCTTTCTGCATTTCTTTACGTGTTTTCTCAATGGTCTTCTTGAGGGCGTCGGTACTCATGTATTCAACTACCGGATCGGCTGCAATATCGGTACCTTCTGGTTCGATATAGGCTTTTGCTTTTGTCGATGATTCAATTATTGAAGTTAGCTGCTTGTTTATCTGTCTTGGTGTGATGTTATTAATTTCGTTGTATTTGAGCTGTTTCTCACGTCTGTAAAGTGTAGCGTCAATGGTAGCCTGCATGCTTTTGGTAATGGTGTCGGCATACATTATTACGCGTCCATTCAGGTTTCTGGCAGCACGACCTGCCGTTTGTGTTAATGAACGTTCCGATCTCAGAAAGCCTTCCTTGTCGGCATCTAATATGGCTACAAGTGACACTTCTGGTAGGTCTAATCCTTCACGTAACAGGTTAACGCCAATTAATACATCAAAAGTACCCAGTCGTAGATTCTCCATAATTTTAACTCGTTCCAGTGTGTCAACATCCGAGTGGATATACTCGCATTTAATGGAAAGGCGCGTAAGGTACTTGCTGAGCTCTTCCGCCATTCTCTTGGTGAGTGTTGTTACAAGAATTCGTTCATTTTTCTCAATGCGGTCGTTAATTTCATTTATAAGATCGTCAATTTGATTTTGACTCGGGCGTACTTCTATTTCAGGATCTAAAAGTCCGGTTGGGCGAATGAGTTGCTCTACAATGACGCCCTCTGTTTGTTCCAGTTCATAGTCTGCCGGGGTGGCGCTGACATATATTATCTGATTGATTAGAGCTTCAAATTCCTCAAATTTTAGTGGTCTGTTGTCCAATGCGGCCGGTAATCGAAAACCATATTCAACCAGGTTTTCTTTTCGCGAACGGTCACCTCCATACATCGCTCTGATTTGTGGGATGGTTACATGGCTTTCGTCGATTACAATCAGAAAATCATCTGGGAAATAGTCGAGCAGACAGAAGGGGCGAGTACCTTCTTTACGCCCATCAAAGTATCTGGAGTAGTTTTCAATACCCGGGCAATAGCCAAGCTCTCGTATCATCTCCAGATCGTAATTGACACGTTCGTTTAGTCGCTTCGCTTCCTGTTGTTTGCCGTTTTCGTTCAAGAAAACAAGATGTTCTGTAAGATCATCTTGGATCTCTTTGATGGCTTGTTGCGTGCGTTCTTTAGAAGTAATAAAGATATTGGCCGGGTAGATGTTTAGTTTATCCAGTGATTCGATGCGTTTGCCATTGTCAGGGTGAAAGAATTCAATTTCTTCTATCTCATCTCCCCAGAAAATTATTCGACAAGCGTGATCAGCATATGCCAGGAAAACTTCAACGGTGTCGCCTTTAACTCTGAAGTTACCGCGTTCAAATAATATCTCATTACGCGAATAAAGACTATCAACCAATTGCCTTAAAAAAGCGTTTCGGCCGATTTGCATGCCTTTCTCGATTGTGATGACACCAGAGTGAAAATCCTCTGGATTTCCAATGCCATAGAGGCACGAGACCGAAGATACCACAATCACATCTCGTCTGCCGGACAGTAGGGCAGAGGTTGCACTTAATCTGAGTTTCTCTATTTCGTCATTTATCGATAGGTCTTTCTCAATATATGTATCTGTGACAGGCAGGTAAGCCTCTGGTTGGTAGTAATCGTAATAGGATACAAAGTACTCAACTGCATTGTTGGGAAAAAACTGTTTAAACTCGCCGTAAAGTTGTGCAGCCAGGGTTTTATTGTGTGAAAGAATTAAAGTTGGGCGTTGCACCTGTTCAATAACGTTGGCAACAGTGAATGTTTTTCCAGAGCCAGTTACGCCCAACAATGCCTGATGTTTTTGATTGTCAACTATGCCTTTTACTAATTGCTCGATGGCCTGAGGTTGGTCGCCTGTGGGAGCAAAATCTGATATTATTTTTAGTTCCATCGCTTCTGTGATTCGCTATATATAATACACAAAAAAAGAGTTGCATTTGCAACTCTTTTATGTATTTGATTTATTCTTTTATCGTCTTCTGCGTTTCTTGTTAATCGATCTCAGATTTTTCTTAGAAGAGCTCCTGTATTGCGACCTTGTCTTGAGGTATGCCTTTCTGTTATATTTTGGCTCATTTTTCCAGCGACTATCGTCTATCAGGTAAGTTATACCAACGGAGGTGGTGTAGTAAAAGTCATTAGAAGCAGTTTTAATGATTTCTCCTGCACCATTGGTCCATTCACTGTGGGCATCTAATTCATCTGTTGTTGGAAATGTTCCGATTCCTTCAATATTGACACTCCATTGAGAATTAATCCAATACGATATACCCAAACCGCCTGAAATAGATGCAGTAATGCCACTTTTTTCACGCCAAAGACTGCCGTCAGGTTGACCCGAACCATTACCGTAATATTCCGAAGCGCTATAGTAAAGCATACCAACCTGACCAATCACATAGGGGTTGAACGAGCGTTGCTTGTAGTATCCAAGCAGTACGTTTAACGGACGAAAAGTCGCACCTACATTCAATTCCGAATATACATTGTCAAAATAGGCATAAATACGATTCGGGTCAGGGTTTCCTGCTGAGTATGCAAACTGAGTACCACTCATTTTTCCACCCATTATAGAAGCTCTCGCTGTTAAGAAGGTATTAAGCTCCTTGTCTGCATTTATACCCAGTGACAGGTGGGTACGGCCGTCATCAACCAAATCCCCAAAGAAATGATTGGCACCAACACGCCCGGTAACACTAAAGCCTTCCCATATTTTTGGTTTTCTTCTGCGCTGTGCATATGATTCGGGTAGGATAGTTGCAAGCAGAACGGCAATTACAATAATATATCTTAATGATAATGGCATTCGTATGTGCTTTAAAATATGTTGTAAAAATGTAAAAAACTTTACGATTACAAAAATCTATTTATGCCAAAGATGTAATAAAGACTTCACTTTCTGAAAAAAAATTTACCGACATCAGGTTTTTCATAGTAAATGTAAGTTTTTTTTACATTTAAATTTCCATGACTGCTTTTATCGTACATTTTATTGTGTCAACATCTGAATAGAAACGACTAAATTCCGGAATGCCGCTAACCCCACCCATGTTAATATTTTCATTTTTAAAATTCATTGGTGAAGCAAACTCTTTTCGTGCCGAGAAATGAAATTCTTCAGCGCCTGTTTTTCGAGCAATTTCGGCAATGTTCTCAGGTTTTACTCCAGAGCCAACAAGTATTGCGATGCGATTATTGGCTTGCTTGATTATTTCTGTCAAAGTATTAATACCCAGATGAGCTGTTTGTTGCATGCCGGAAGTTAATATTCGAGATGCACCAAGATCTATCAGCTGTTCAAGTGCCTCTGAATAGTTGCGGCACATGTCAAATGCCCTGTGAAATGTATAAGGTAGATTTCCTGACGCCTGAATAAGTTTTCCTGTATTCTCAGCATCAATATCTCCATTAGCTTTTAAACATCCGGAAACAATGCCATCGGCGCCCAATTTTTTAGCCATCACTATATCGTCGAGCATTACGCTTATTTCGTGCTCCGAATAGACGAAGTCACCTCCTCGTGGCCTGATAATTACGAACAGTTTAACATCGGGTGCCATCTTTTTTACTTGTTGTATCATTCCAGCACTCGGAGTTGTGCCGCCTTCAAACAGGTTATCGCAAAGTTCGACTCGATGAGCACCTGCTGCCTGGGCATTGATAGCTGATTGAACTGAATCAATACAAATCTCGAATGTGTAGTTGTTATTCATTGTTAGACAGATAAATCCTTAAGTTATGAATGTTGGTTTCTGATAGAAAATTTTTCGCTTCGGGGGTGTAAAGATAAGCTATCTCATCTGAAAAATATTCCTCAACTTTAGGGCGAACCACTTTCATGGTGCTGTTTAATAATTTATTCTTCTCTGTAAAGCTTTCTTTTAAAAGAACAAGGGTGCTTGGTAGCCATCTTGAAGGGAAGTTAAGATTAGCACTATTGGTGGCTTTTATTTTTTCGATCTCCTCTTGAATGAGTTGCAATATTTCTATCAGTGTTTCATCAGATGTCACAGATTTGCCATGTTTCTTTAGCCATAGATTTATTTTTTCTCTGTTAGGGACAATTAATCCGCTTGTAAAAGGATTTTGATTATTGTGAAGTATAAATTGATCGATATACAGACAGTGGTCGATCACCGCCTCTTCAATGCCTTCAGGACTGTATTTTTCACCATCTGCACCAATTAATAAACTCTTAAAGCGCCCCAGTACATAAAGATAGTTCTGCTTGTCAAGGTAGCCTAAGTCGCCGGTGTAAAGCCAACCGTCTTTGATTGTTTCTTTAGTAGCTTCGGGATTGCGCCAGTAACCCTGCATCACATTCTCGCCTTTAATCACTATTTCGCCTTTTTCACCAGTTGGTAAAGGGTGTCCATCGCTATCACAAATTTTAATTTCCAGTTGGTTAACAACTTTGCCGGAAGAGCCGAGTTTATGAAATTTGGGCGTATTAGCTGAAATAATGGGAGAAGCCTCGCTTAATCCGTAGCCTTGATACATTGGCGTGCCAATAGCATAAAAGAAACGCTGCAGTTCGATGTCTAAAAGAGCGCCTCCGCCAATGAAGTACTGGAGGTTACCGCCAAATCGTTCTTTAATTTTGTTGAAAATAATTCGCTTGTAAAAGGCATAAACTGGATATAGCAGTTTTTTGAAGTTTTTACCTGCATTTTGACCATTACCATTATACCAATACGCAAATTGTAAGCCCGACTGGAAGAGTTTATTGGCTGTTGGACCTTTGCTTTCAATGGCCTTTTCGATGTTCTTTTTAAAGTTTTTGGCCAGAGCAGGAACACTCATTAAGATTTCTGGTTTTATCTCCTGCATGTTGGTCACGAAGTTTTTAAGCGTTTCGTGTTGGTTGCGGCCCACCTGCACTGAAGCAATGGATGCACCTTTATGCATAAAGGAGTATAATGATGCCGTGTGGGCAAATGCATGGTCCCAGGGTAACACAACTAACGTTTTATAGTGTTGAGGCACGTTAATGTAACTAAATGCCTGTTCTACATTTGCTGTGTAATTTCTGTGAGAAAGAATAATGCCTTTAGGATCGGCTGTTGTGCCTGAAGTATAGCAGATGTTAGCATGGGTCTCTGGTTTTACTCTTTCCATTGCTTCGGCTAAAGCATTGGGTGCTTCATCGGCAAATTGAGTTCCTAAATGGAGTAGCTGGCTGATCGAAATTTCGTTTTCTTCCAGATTATCCATATCGTCCAAAACAACCACACGTTTGAGATTGGATAACTCTGCTTTAACAAGCCGAATTTTATCCAGTTGGTTGCGCGAAACTATGATGGTTTCTGATTGGGAATGATTAAGTCTGAATATTAAATCATTGTCAGCTTCCAACTTGGTAGATAATGGTACATTAATGGCGCCTATGTGTAAAATAGCCAACTCACTTATCAGCCAAAGTCTGCGGCCTTCCGAAAGTAAAGCTACTCTGTCGCCATGCTTAATGTCTAAGGCCAGCAATGCATTACTGAATTGGTGTACTTCTTTTTGTGCGTCTTTATAAGTTGTTGGTATATATTTGTCTGTTTCCTTTTCCCAGATCAAAGGATTGTTTGGATAGTTGCTGATACTATCTTCAAAAAAATTAATGATGCTTTTCATATTCCTGTTGTTTTCACCCGTTAAATGTAAGCTAAATTAATCAAAAGTTGAAGTGTTCGATATCGACCATCTTGTGTGTGTAAACGGACAAGATGGATGAATTGTTCGAAAAATTAACAATCAGTAAATCAATATGAAGGGTTTGTTGGCAAGAATGTTGAATGTTTAATATGAGTTAAAATTAAAACCTAATGACCATGAAGAGACATGCGCTGATTTTTATGCTATTAGTTGGGGTAATAGCAGGTACTACCTATGTAAAAGCTCAAGATGTTCAGAAGATGGATAGTGTTGAGTGTTTGAAAAACTATTCATTGTATAAAGAGGCACTGAAAAAGAAAATGTATGATTATTCTATTAGTGCCTGGCGTACAATGTTCAATCAATGCCCTGATGTGACCATTCGTTTATATGCCGATGGTGTAGATATTTATACCCATTATATTAAGAAGGAAAAAGATGAGTTAAAAAAGCAGGCTTTAGTCGATACGCTGTTATTGATATATGACCAACGTATTCAGTACTTTGGTAATCATCCGAAATATCCTGAAGCATGGGTGCTGGGACGTAAAGGTCTGGAGATTGTAACTTACAGGCGCGATGAGGTGCCTGCACTCGAAGAGGCAGTAACATGTTTTGAGGCTTCATTTAATGAATTGGGTACCAAAATGGAGCCAATGGTGGCCGTTAATTGGCTTCAGGCAACAAATGCCCTACTGGATAATGGTGATAGAACATCAGAACAATTGCTTAATGTGTATATGAATGTGGATGATGTATTGGCATATAATATTAAAAAGCAGAAGAATCCTAAGGTTGTAGAAATGTTGAATAAAGCCAGTAACACCTGCGTGGAGATTGTTGTGCGCAGTGGACTTGATAACTGTGATGCCCTTCAGCAGTCGTTAATGGCTAAGTACGATATGGTAAAGGATAGCCCGGATGGACTTGAGCGTCTGCTGAAGTTGCTGGATGCTTTTAACTGCACTGATAGTGATTTGTATGCTGCTGCTGCTGAACGCAATTATGAATTATCGCCAACAGCAGAGGCTTCCTATTTATTGGCTAAATATTTCATTAAACAGAATCAGTTTGATAAAGCTAAAGAGTATTATCTAAAAACAATCAGTCAGGCAGTTGATGATGATTTGCAGGCAAAATGCTTTTATGAGTTAGCAGTGGTTACCTTTTCTCATTACAAAAATAGTCCAGAAGCCCGTCAGTATGCTCAAAATGCATTGCAAAAGAATGGAAGTTGGGGTAAACCACATATTTTAATAGGTAATATTTATGCTCATGAGAGTCCTAAATACGGAGATAGTGATTTTGATCATCAAACTGTTTATTGGGTGGCCCTGGATCGTTTTACTAAAGCTAAGTCAATAGATCCGGAATGCGCAGCAGAAGCTGAGAAACAGATAAATCTTTATTCACAATATATCCCCGATAAAGAAACAGGATTCTTCCATGGTGTGGAGGAAGGTGCTAATTACACCATTGGATCCTGGATTAACGAAAAAACCATAGTAAGGTATCGCTAAGTGTGATAATAGAAAGCGGCAGGTTTAAATGAATCTGCCGCTTTTGCTTTTATATATCTGCTATACCAAACTTATATACGGTTGTTTGTTGGTATGTTTCTCCGGGCATCAGTTCTGCGCTCGGAAAGTTGGTTTTGTTAGGTGAATCAGGAAATTTTTGTGCCTCAAAGCAGAGCCCGTAATGCGCTTTGAACGGTATTTCGTTTCTATTATAGCTACCATCAAGGTAGTTGCCACTATACACCTGAAAGCCGGGTTCTGTGGTGTAGAACTCTAAAGAACGCCCTGTGCTTTCATCAACCAGCCTTGCGCCAATATTTAATTCGCCTTCAAACCCGTTGATGACATAATTGTGATCATAACCACGGCCATCAACATCGCTAATGCGTTCACCAATTTTATGTGGTAACAGAAAGTCCATTGGAGAGTTGTTTACCGACACTATCTCGCCGGTGGGTATATCATGCTCGTCTTTAGGGGTAAAGTTATCGGCATATAGCACCAATAGGTGATCGAGTACATTGTGTTGCATACTCGATAGATTGAAGTAGGAGTGGTTCGTTAGGTTAATCACTGTTTTTTTATCAGTTGTCGCCTCGTAGTCAATAACCAGTTCGTTGTCGAAAGTGAGGGTGTAGGTCATTTTAACCTCCAGGTTGCCAGGAAAGCCCTCTTCCATATCTTCTGATTTAAGTGTTAAAACAACACCAGTGCGTTTCGGCTCTTTAAATGTTGTTAGCTGCCATACCTTCTGGTGAAAACCGCCGGGGCCACCGTGAAGGGAGTTGGAACCATTGTTGCAGGCGAGCTTGTAAGCGTTGCCATCTAAAGTAAATCGTCCATCTTTAATGCGATTGGCATAGCGGCCAATGGCAGCGCCAAAATACGGGCAATTGTTTTTATATGCTTCAGTCAGGTAATCTTCTACGTCATCAAATCCAAGCGCTATTTCAGCAAAATTTCCACGTCGGTCGGGTGTTTTGATGCTCATAATTATGCCACCGTAGTTGGTAATCGTTACCTGTGTGTGTTTGCGGTTCTGAAGTGTTACAGTTGTAATCTCTTGATTTAATGCAGGTATAAACTGCCTTTTTTCATTAATTATCATAGTGGTGATTGTGGATTATATTAGCAAAAATAAGAAAAAAGATAATTTTAACATTTTATTACTTTTTATATTGCCTGCAATTAAAAAAGTAGTAGTTTTATACCTGAAAGATCGCACTATATCTTTCTGAATACTTGGCTACTTTATCCGAAAGGATATTTAAATAAGCGCAGGTAGTTTTTTGGTTTTAGAGAGAAGAGGTTATTCGCAAGAATGACCTCTTTATTTTTATATCAACAATTTGTTTAAAAGTTCATCAATTAACAACATCGTTCTAGGTGAAAACTACTGAACTATTATTAAATTTGCAGCTCATTAAAAACAAATTCAAAACATTCATTCATGGTTCTGTTTTTTAAGGGAAACTCCAAGCAGATTATTGCGGTAGGAACGCAAGCCGAACTTTCATCTGAAAACATCAGTAAATTAGAGTGGCTATTTAGCGGGGCAAAGCTTTCTGAAAGTAAAACTTTAGAAGGCTTTTTTGTTGGTCCTCGTAAGGAAATGATTACTCCATGGAGTACAAATGCTGTAGAAATTACTCAAAACATGGGTGTAGATGGTATTACTCGTGTGGAAGAGTTTTTTGAAGTTGATTCTGAAAAAGCAGAATTCGATCCAATGCTTCAGGCTATGTACAAGGGCTTGGATGATTCAATATTTACTATTGACAAGCAGCCTGAGCCAATTGTGCACATTGAAGATATTGCAGCTTACAACGTGCAGGAAGGATTGGCCTTGAGTGAAGATGAGATTGACTATTTGAATGGCTTAAGTGAGCGCTTGGGTCGGAAACTAACAGATAGTGAGGTGTTTGGGTTTTCTCAGGTTAATTCAGAGCACTGCCGGCATAAAATTTTCAACGGTGTTTTCATCATTGATGGCGAAGAGAAAGAGAGCTCTTTATTTCAATTAATTAAGCGCACTTCAAAAGAGCATCCTAATTATATTGTTTCAGCCTATAAAGATAATGTAGCATTTATTGAAGGTCCTAAAGCGATGCAGTTTGCTCCAGGTCGTCAGGATACGGCTGATTTCTTCGAAACAAAAGATATTGATACGGTTCTTTCGTTAAAGGCCGAAACACATAATTTCCCAACTACTGTTGAGCCTTTCAATGGTGCTGCAACTGGTAGTGGAGGTGAAATAAGAGATCGATTAGCCGGTGGGCGCGGTTCATTGCCATTGGCAGGTACTGCGGTTTACATGACTTCTTACTCACGTTCTGAGGAAGGTCGCTCGTGGGAGCAAGATATTCCAGCTCGTCCATGGTTGTATCAAACGCCAGAAGAGATTTTGGTCAAAGCTTCTAACGGCGCATCTGATTTTGGAAATAAGTTTGGCCAGCCCATGATTTGTGGTTCGGTACTTACTTTTGAGCATTTCGAAAACCAAAAGAAATTTGCCTTCGATAAGGTAATCATGCTGGCCGGCGGTATAGGTTTTGGTCGTAAAGAGCACGCCCTAAAGAATGATCCAGAGAAAGGTGATAAAGTAGTAATCTTAGGTGGCGATAACTACCGCATTGGTATGGGTGGTGGAGCAGTTTCATCAGTGGCTACCGGTGAATTTGATAACTCTATTGAGCTAAATGCTGTACAGCGTTCAAACCCTGAGATGCAGAAGCGTGCCATGAATGCCATTCGTGCATTGGCCGAATCGGATGACAACCCAATTGTTTCGATTCATGACCACGGTGCAGGTGGTCACCTGAACTGTTTATCGGAGTTGGTTGAGACGACCGGTGGTACTATTCATCTGGATAAATTACCTGTTGGTGACCCAACATTATCATCGAAAGAGATTGCTGGTAACGAATCGCAGGAGCGAATGGGATTGGTGTTGAAAGATAAGGATATTGAGAACCTGAAAAACATTTCGGCTCGTGAGCGTGCGCCATTCTACGAGGTGGGTGAAACGACCGGTGATATGCACTTTAAGTTCGAAGATGATAAAGGCAATGCGCCAATCGACTGGCAGCTGGCCGATATGTTCGGTAATCCGCCAAAAACCATCATGAATGACGAAACAGCGGATGAGCAATTTGAAGCTGTAGAGTATGAAACAACACAAGTAGAAAAATACATCAGCGATGTGTTGCAGTTGGAAGCTGTTGCCTGTAAAGATTGGTTGACTAATAAAGTGGATCGCTCGGTTACCGGTAAAGTGGCGAAGCAGCAATGTGCCGGTGAGTTGCAATTGCCATTAAATAACCTTGGGGCTTGTGCCATTGATTTTAAAGGAGAGAAAGGTATTGCTACCTCTATTGGTCATGCGCCAGCCATTGGTTTGGTAGATCCTGCTGCAGGAGCTGTTGTGTCAGTAGCTGAGGCATTAACCAACTTGGTGTGGGCACCGCTTACGCATGGGTTAAACGGTGTTTCTTTAAGTGCCAACTGGATGTGGCCTTGTAAAAATAAGGGTGAAGACAGTCGTTTGTACCGCGCTGTTGAAGCGGTAAGTGATTTCAGTGTTGAGTTGGGAATTAACATTCCAACCGGTAAAGATTCACTGTCGATGACACAGAAGTACAAAGATGGGGATTTGGTTTACAGTCCCGGAACTGTTATCATCTCTGGTGCCGGTGAGGTGAACGACATTAAAAAGATTGTTGAGCCTGTATTGGTAAAAGATACGGATACGCATTTATTACATATTGACCTGTCGTTTGACAGTCTGAAATTAGGAGGTAGCTCATTTGCTCAGGTGGTTAACAAGCTTGGAGCCGAAGCACCAACAGTAACAGATGCCGAGTATTTCAAGAATGGATTCAATGCTATTCAGGAGCTGATTAATAAAGGTCTGGTATTGGCCGGTCATGACGTGTCAGCTGGTGGTTTGGTAACAGCATTACTGGAGATGAATTTTGCAAATACATCATTCGGTGCGAAGGTGAACCTAAATGATTACGAAGAAAAAGACCTGATTAAGTTGCTGTTCAGCGAAAATCCGGGCGTGGTTATTCAAGTGAAAGATTTGACTGAAGTGGCCACTGTTTTGGAAGCTAATGGCATTCAGTTTAGTGAATTGGGACAGCCAATTGAATCACGTGAGCTGATCATCGAAAATCATGGCAAAACATTATCACTTGACATTGATAAGTACCGTAACGACTGGTACAAAACATCTTATTTGCTGGACCGCAAGCAGAGTGGAGAAGCTTTGGCTATGGAGCGCTTTGACAACTATGCCAACCATGCATTGGATTACAATTTCCCAACGGCTTTCACCGGTCAGTTAGATCAGTGGAACCTGGCATTGGATCGAAAAGAGCGCTCAGGTATAAAGGCAGCCATCATCCGTGAGAAAGGTGTGAACGGCGATCGCGAGATGGCCTACAGCATGTTCCTGGCTGGTATGGACGTAAAAGATGTTCATATGACTGACCTTATAGCGGGTCGTGAAACGCTCGAAGATGTGAATATGATTGTGTTTGTGGGTGGATTCTCAAACAGTGACGTATTAGGGTCGGCCAAAGGATGGGCTGGTGCTTTCCTTTACAATCCTCAGGCGAAAAAGGCACTAGATAATTTTTATGCCCGCAAGGATACACTGAGTTTAGGTATCTGTAATGGTTGTCAGCTGATGGTTGAGCTGGGCTTGGTGTATCCAGAGCATGAGCAGCAGCCTAAGATGCTACACAATAACTCACACAAGTTTGAGTCTATCTTCCTGAACATGGAGATTCCGCAAAACAATACAGTGATGCTTAGGTCATTATCGGGTAGCAAACTGGGTGTTTGGGTAGCTCACGGTGAAGGAAAATACCAATTGCCTTATGCCGAAGAGCAATACAATATTGTAGGTAAATATGTGCATGAAACATATCCGGCTAATCCAAACGGTAGCGATTATAACACGGCAGCTATTTGCTCTAATGATGGCCGTCATCTTGCGATGATGCCTCACCTGGAGCGTGCCATCTTCCCATGGCAGTGGGGCTACTACCCGGCCTACAGAAAAGGAGATGAGGTATCACCATGGATTGAGGCTTTTGTAAATGCCCGTAAATGGATTGAAGCTCAGAGCTAAGATAAATAGAACTAAAATATAGTGTTTTATAGTGAACCTGTCAGGATTTTAATGCCTGACAGGTTTTTTCATTTCTGTAGCTAAAAATGATACCTGTTTGTGAGTTTCAAAACGGACTAGTTCCTATATGTTGTTTATAGTTACTACTAAATATTGCCTGAATATACCAACGCAAGTACTGCATTGATTCATTTCTTGTACAGGCGTGTGTTGTTTTTTTATGCTCAGAGATTCAGTTAGATATGTTTTTAGCAATGAAATACCCCATTTTTCATTGCTGATATTTGCGTTACTGTTAGTATTTTTGCGGATTAGCACTTTTCAAATTGAAAAAGGATTATGGCGGAAAGCGTGAGAGAATACATTAGTGATGCAATAGACTTTTATACATCAAACGATATAAGTAGTGCGGGCACCAATCTTTATAAGGAGGGCAAGGTGTCGTTACAGCTCTACCAGAAAGCACTGGATAACTGGATTTTTTCGGTGAAGGATACAAAAATGCACAAGGTGCAGATTCGTAACCTGAATCAGCGCCAGATAGAGACCATGTGTAACTGTTCTTATATTGGCGGTCGGTTTTGTGTACACACGATTGCTGCTCTACTGTTTATAGCTGATATAGATGGCAATATTCAGATGGGCTTTGATAAGCGCGAAGAGCAATCCAGCCAGCGTGCTGTCTCGGGGCGTTCGGTATTGGGCTTTGAACTGCCCTCTTTCGAGCGTATCACCGAGTCGTTTGTGAAGGAGAATACCACCTACTCGGTGCTGAGTGCTGTATCTTACAGCTACCAGGTAAGCTATATTTCTGAATTGATTGTGCGCGACAATAAGCTCATAGTGGAGTTGGATCAGAATTTTAAAAAACACGCCAGGCTTGTTTTTAGTTACATTGATGATAAGGTGTATATTTCACCTGAAGAGAAAACCAACCTGCAATCGCTCACCGAACCTGAGGTGGTTTGTTTGCTTAAGTTTGCCCGATCTGCCAGCCCGGATATTCTCAAGAGAGTTTTTAAAAACAGCCTGGAAGGGGTGAAGACAGAAACACTGCAGAAGCATGGTATTACCTCCGGCCAGTTCGATACCTATTTTACCATTGGTTTTGATGAAAAGCTGGGATTGGTGGCTAAGCAAACTGATTTTGCAAAAGGACTGATACCAGTACAGCCTGATGAAAAGCACATAGTCGACCAGATTTTACACGAAATTGATGTAGAGACATTCCATCTGGAAACACAGGAGGAAGTACAGAAGCAGGAGCGCGAAATGGGCTTTGTACTTGAGTTGCGTACCACTAAAACCTATTTCAGTGACAACTACGTTATTGAATTGACGCCAATCATTGGTAAACCCAATAAAAAGCGTGATGCCCTGAGTTCGCACATTGCCGAGTATGATGGCATGCACGAAGATTACCTGCTAACAATCAGTGAGCATCAGAAAGAATTGCTGGAGCTAATTGATGAATGCAATGCGCCCATCAAAGCATCTGATTTATTTATTGTGCATAAGCGAATAATGGAGTTGCTGGCACAAGAAAAGCATGTGTACATTAACCCATCGAATAATTATAAGCTGCGCCGTGCCGATTTGGAGCCGATTGAGATTGCAGCTGAGCCCATTGATGCTTTTTATGAGGTGAAAGAGGATGACACATTTGTGTACCTGAATCCTAAGCTGCGAATTGGTGACCGAACTTTAGCAATTGATACCATTAATACTGAACTCTCTGGGCAATTTATTTATGTGATTGATGGCGCCTATTATGTCACCAAGGATTATCGGGTGGCTAAGCTGATTGTAGAGCACAATGAGCCCATTAAGATGGTGAAGACGCATAAAGACCTGTTCTTTGAGCAAGTGATAAAACCACTGGCACATAGCTTCGATATGGAGTTTGATAAGGGAATTTACGTCCTTGAAACGGCTGAACTGGATTTTAAAAAGAAGCAAGTGTTTTTGTCTGAACGCGATCATCACCTGATTATCACCCCTCAGGTGGAATACCACCATGGAGTATCGGTTAAACTCACTACCAATGGAAACATCCTTATTGAGGAGGATGATAAAACCATACAGTACAAGCGCAACTTTGAGTTGGAGGATGATTTTGCAGAACAACTATCTACGCTTCATCCCAGGTTTGAAGCGCAAAAGAGCAGCAAGGTGTTTCATCTGCACTATAACGAGTTTAGCCACGATATGTGGTTTTATCGATTTTTTGATGCGCTGCAGCATAATAATATCGAGGTATATGGTTTGAAAGAGCTTAAGAGTTTTAAATACTCGCCGCATAAGGGTAAGATTTCTACGACCATTAGCTCGGGTCAGGATTGGTTTGATATTCAAATTAATGTGAGTTTTGGGGACAACGTGGTGAAGCTTAGTGAGATTCGTAAGGCAGTGATGAATAAGCAGCGCTTTATTCAGTTGGCCGATGGATCAGTAGGTGTGCTGCCTTCAGAATGGTTTCATCGTTTCGAGCGATACTTCAGGCATGGAGAAGTGAATGGGGAACAGCTATCGGTTTCTAAACTGCGCTTTTCCATTATTGATGAGCTATTTGATAATATAGAGGATGCGACTGTTGTGGAAGAATTGGCCGAGAAGCGCCGACGCTTGGCGGCGTTTACACAGATTGAGGCTACTGAGGTGCCTTCATCCATTAGTGCTGAGCTGCGCCACTATCAGAAAGAGGGTGTTAACTGGCTTAATTTCCTGCACGAGATGCAGTGGGGTGGTATCCTGGCCGATGATATGGGATTGGGAAAAACCTTGCAGGTGCTTACGTTCCTGCAGCAGGTGGTGGAGCGCGATTCAACTACTAACCTCATTATTGTGCCTACTACGCTGCTGTTCAACTGGGAGAATGAAATACGTAAGTTTGCGCCAAAACTTCGTGCATACTATCATTACGGCGTCGACAGGGTGAATGATACTCGCTTGTTTGACGATTATGACATTGTATTTACCAGCTATGGCATATTACTGCGCGATATTGAGCTGCTGAAAGACTATCAGTTCAATTATATAGTGCTGGATGAATCGCAGGCTATCAAAAACCCGGCATCAAGACGATTTAAGGCAGCCAGTCTGCTGAAAGCCAAAGGTCGATTGGCGATGACAGGTACACCCATTGAAAATAGTACTTTTGATTTATATGCGCAAATGAGCTTTGTGAATCGCGGATTTCTGGGGTCTGTTTCTGGGTTTAAGGAAGGTTTTGCCAATGCCATTGATAAAGATGGTGATGAGTTGATAGGTAATGAACTGCAGAAGCTGATTAATCCCTTTGTGTTGCGCCGTACCAAGGAGAAAGTGGCTTCAGAGTTGCCACCTAAAACAGAGGATGTTATCTTTTGTGAAATGGATACTGCACAGCGTAAGGTGTATGATGCCTATCGCAATCAGTTCCGCGACCAGCTGATTGGTAAAGTGAAGGACGAGGGCATTGGCAAAAGTAAACTGATGGTGCTCGAAGCCTTAACCCGCTTGCGTCAGATTTGCGACTCGCCACAGCTGGTGAAGGGTAGCAATTTTGATGTAACTGAATCGGTGAAAATCAAAGAGATTGTGCAGCACATCACTGATAAGACAGCGAACCATAAAATACTTATCTTCTCACAGTTTGTGAAGATGCTGGGATTAATTAAGGATGAACTGAGCCGACGAAGCATTGATTTTGAATACCTTGATGGTAAAAGCTCAACCAAGCAGCGCGAACAATCGGTCAATAACTTTCAGACCAATGATGAATTGCGCGTATTCCTTATTAGCCTCAAGGCTGGAGGAACAGGTCTTAACCTGACGGCTGCTGACTATGTGTATATTATCGATCCATGGTGGAACCCGGCGGTGGAAAATCAGGCTATTGACCGCTGTTATCGCATTGGGCAGGATAAGAAGGTGTTTGCTTATCGCATGATTTGCCGCGATACAGTTGAGGAAAAGATATTGAAGCTGCAGGAACGTAAAAAGAAAGTAGCCGGCGATATCGTTCAAACGGATGAGGCCATCATGAAGAACCTTACCATCGACGATATTAAGGATTTATTGGGGTAAGATAAAAGAGTGTCGAGGTAAGGCGCCGGAATAAAAATTTCGTCGCCTTCGGCACTTACTCACCCGAAAGTTGAATCCTATTAATACATGGCTTCAATCGTATCGCTATAAATCTGGTTTACCTGCTTTCTTCTCACTTTTAGTGAGTTGGTAAGCATTGAATTGTCGATACTGAATGGTTCAGGAAGCAAGTGAAACTTAATTACATGCTCGTGCCTTGGTAAGTGGGTCTGGCATTTGGCTATTTCCTTTTCAATGAGTTTGTAGATAAATGGTTCTGCAAGTAAAACAGCCATATTCTCAGCCTTAATGTTTTCAGAGTTAGCCAGTTTTTCAATAGCCGGATAAGTAGGCACAATGAGCGCAGTAAGGTATTTACGGTTGTCACCTATAATGCATATTTGCTCAATAAACTTACTTTTAGAGAGCTCCAATTCTATTTTCTGTGGCGAAATATACTTGCCAGTTGATGTTTTTATGATATCCTTGATGCGTTCGGTCATATGCAACTTGCCTGGCTGAGGAATAGAGCCCTGATCGCCCGTGTAATACCAGCCATCCTTTAATACTTCTGCAGTTTGTTCTGGTTTCTTGTAATAACCCGAGAATACTGTTTCTCCTTTTACCAGTATCATGTTCTCCTCATTGATTTTTACTTCAATATCGGGCATGATATCTCCGGTATAATCAAAATCGTAGTTCTGATTAGGCATACACGAAACGGTGGCAGTTGTTTCTGTAGTGCCATACCCATAGCAGATGTGTAAGCCTATGCTATGGAAAAAGCGCAACAGAAAGTTATTTAATGCTGAACCGGCACAAGGCATAAAGCGGATATTGCCGCCAAATACCTGTTTGATTTTTTTGTATACAAGCGCATTGGCAATGCGCCTTTTGACAGACAGACTGAAAGGCGCAGTTCGATTGTCTTTTTCATACTCAATATACGACTGACCGGTTTTAATAGCCCAGTTAAATACGTTTTTTTGCCATTGAGGCCACCTGTCGGCTGTTTGTTGAATGGCATCATATGTTTTCTCAAAAAAACGAGGTACCACACACATAACCGTTGGACTGACCTTTGGCAGTTCCTCAATAATCGCCTTAGGATTGACGTTATAGACATTGGTTCCGCCGCAGTGAAGCAGATAATAGGTCCAGGTACGTTCAAAAACATGGCTTAGGGGCAAAAAGCACATTGACACATCGTTCTCAGATAAGCTTAGTCTTTGATCATGTATTTTAAACGAGTGCATAAAATGGCTGTGGTGCAACATTACGCCTTTGGGTTCGCCTGTTGTGCCCGAAGTATAAATTATTGTTGCCAAATCATCAGCTTGGCCTTCTTCTAATTGACTATAAAGTTGTGTAGTCTGCTCTTCACAATTCGTTTCTAGTATTTGTTCAAAAGTAAATATGCGTTCATCATTATTGGCGTTGCAGTTAAAAGTAACCACGTACTTTAAACTGCTGGTTTCATCTAACGCTTTTTGTGCATTCACCAGTTGCTCATCATCACCAACAAACAGCATTTCCATCCCTGTTTCGTCAATAATGTATTTTAACTGCTCAAAAGTAGCAGTGGGGTAGAGCGGTACCACCACTGACCTGATGGAGAGTATGGCTAAGTCGCTGATGGTCCATTGAGGTCTGTTTTGACTGTATATGCCAATATTGCTGCCTGTTGTTGCTTTTTTGGCTAGAAGGAACTTAGCAATTTGCTCGGATTGCTCTTTAAATGTTTGCCAGTCTATTGATTGATAAGATTCGTCATTTTTGTAACGAAATACTTCACGAGTGGTGTATTTATCAGCTCTGCTACGGAGCATTCTGGCTATATGATTTTCCTTCATGGCGATATATTTATTGTTTTGGCGAACGTTTCCATCTGCGGTGTGACCACAACCAATCTTCAGGCTTGGCTGTAATTACTTCCTCCACTTTGTCTTTGTATAGACGCGTTATTTCTCCTTCGTTTAACTCGTTTGGTGTTTCGGTAAGTGTTGATAGTGTGACCTCGTAATAGCCTCTCTTAACGCGCTGAATATCGATGTAAACTACCGGGTAATTATATTTTCTGGCATATTTTTCAGGTCCGTATAAGAAGGCCGTTGGCCGATTGAAAAAATCAAACCAGAAGGCATTATCAAGTTGCTTACCATTTGCCGGACTCTGGTCGGCCGCCATCAGGTAAACACATTTTTTATTCATAGATCTCTCAAACAAATCTGATGTTTCGTAGATAGACACCAGTTCGGTGCCGCATTTTACCCTACTTCGCTTAAGTATCTTGTTAATGTATTTGTTCTTGAGAGGCTTGTACAGGGCTGCAAACTGGTTGTTGCATTGTAGGCTGCCCGATTGACTGCCCCATTCCCAGTTGGCATAATGTGCGGTAACGCCAATCACGCCATTGTATTTATTTAGCAGAGGTTCCAGTAACTCAGGATTATGTATTTTATGCCGTTTTACTATTGAGGAGCGTTTCATCGAAAACGCTTTGAAGCTTTCTAACAGGTTATCAGTAAGGTTTCGATAGAATCCCTTGGCAATTGCTTCAATTTCAGCAGGTGATTTTTCTGGGAATGCCTGATGAAGGTTTTCAAATATCACTTTATGGCGATACTTGACTAATTTACCCATAATCAGGGCTGCAAAATTTGATAGCCCATAAAGGAGCTTAAATGGCATTATGCTTACCAGTCCAACAAATGATAAGAAAATGCCGGTTGTGAATATGTGCATCAATAATATAGTGTTTCCTTATGATTCTGTTTGCTTTACTGCAGATGTTGTGCCAAGGTTACAAATTTACTTATTTATTTATCAACAGATTTTTTGGGTAGCTAGTTCCAGCGCTGATGAGCTTGTTTGTATTGCCCGGGCGACATACTAAATTCCTTTTTAAAGCTTTTAATAAAGTACGAGCTGCTATTAAAACCTACTTTATAGGCTATCTCACTAATCTGATCATCACTGCTTATAAGTTTCGCAGCTGCTTCTTTCAGGCGGATAGTTCTAATAAAGTCAGTGGTTGATTTGCCGGTTAATGCCTTTATTTTGCGGTGAAGGTTACTGCGACTCATAGCCAGTTCATTACCTAACTCCTCAACGCCAAAGCTTTCATCTTCCATATTTGCTTTGACAATATCAATGGCCTTTGTTATAAAGGTTTCATCTACGGACGTACTGGTAATCTCAGATGGTAAAATAATAGCATTGCCAGTGAAGATCTCTTTAAGCTTCTCTCTGCTCTTTAGCAAGTTATCAATGTAGGCTTTTAACAGCTCAGGGTTAAATGGCTTTGGTACATAGGCGTCAGCACCTGTATTTAGACCTTCTATTTTATTTTCAACCGATGTTTTGGCCGTCAGTAAAATAACCGGAATATGGCTCGTTTGCAGGTCAGATTTGATTTGCATACATAATTCAATGCCATCCATTACAGGCATCATTACATCAGATATGACGAGATCAAAAGTTCGTTTTTTGAGCAAATCAAAGGCTTGCTGCCCATTGTTAGCACTCTTAACCCGGTAGCGCTCTTGCAGTACCGACGTCAAAAAGTCAACAACCTGCTGATTGTCATCAACAATAAGCAGCTGATACTTTTGTTTATCTTCATTATCCTGAGTTGCCTTTTTAACGGTGGTGGGTTCCGCTTTCTCAATAAATGTTTCATTGACTGGTAAATCAGTATGTTGCTGAATGCCTGTATTAACAACTGGTAATGCAACAGTAAAAGTGGTGCCCTTGTTTTTGGCAGAATCCACAGAAATTGTTCCGCCGTGCAGCTGGACGAGCGATTTGGTTAAGGCCAGTCCAATACCCGTACCTGCTACTGCTTTATTCTCATGTTTGAAGCGTTTGTATTGTTTAAATACTTCTTCAGGCGTATCACTATCGATACCGATGCCATCATCGTTTACTTTAATTAGCAGTTGCTGGTGTTCAATAACGGCATTCTGTGTTAGCTGCATGTTCAATGAAACATGGCCTTGCTCTTTTCCATATTTAAAAGCATTTGAGAGTAGGTTATAGACTACCTTCTCAATTATGTCTTCATCGAACTGGATATTGAGCTCATCTATGTTGCTTTGAATGCTAAAACTCATATTACGCTCAGCCGCCATGTACCTGAAAGATTCGCCATACTCTTTGATGCAGGCGATTATATCACCGGTTTTTATATTCAGTGCCATTGAGCCGGTTTCTACCTTTCTGAAATCCATTACCTGGTTAATTAAGCGTAATAGCAGGTTTGTGTTTTTATGAGCTATGCTAAAAAGTTTTTCGTCATCGCTGTTGAGTGATAGCTTGCTCTTTAATGTCTCAAGTGGTCCTGAAATCAAGGTTAGTGGGGTGCGGAACTCATGCGATATATTGGTGAAAAACTGCAAGCGCATCTGGTTCAGTTCTTTAATCTTTTCGCGCTCCATAACCTCAAATTCTAGCTTTCTCCTAAGGTCAATCCATAATACTGTATAACGTATATAGGCATACATTACCCCACCAATGATTAGGAAATAAGCAACATAAGCATACCAGCGTTTCCACCAGGGAGCCAGTACTTTGATTTTCAAGCTGGTTTCGGAGTTGCTCCATACGCCATCGTTATTGGCGGCTTTCACTTTAAAGGTATAGTCGCCGGGCTTGAGGTTATTGTATTTCACCAGTCGGTTAGATGATGCTTTACTCCATTCCTCTGAAGTATTTTCAAGCACGTAGCTGTAAGAGTTCTTTTCCGATATAAAGTAGTTAATGGCGACGAATTCTATGCCGATGTTTGTCTGGTTATGGTTCAGAACTATTTCTTTGGTATCGGCTATATTGTGTGAAAGCGGGCTGTCTTCTTCGCCAGCTTTTACAGGTGTATTGTTAATGTATAATTCAGCTAACAGTACCTTGGGTACATTGTCGTTAACCTTAATCACATTCGGGTCAAATACATTTAGGCCCTTTACACCACCCACCATTAACTTGCCATTGTTGGAATACAAAAGGCTGTTAAATGTACTACCCAGCAAACCATCACGGGTGTCATAGTTTTGGAAACGACCAGTTTCAATCTCGTATTTGGTTAATCCACCGTGTGTAGCAAACCAAATGTTCTGGCTATCGACTTCAAGGATATCATACACCTGCTCTTGTGCCAGCCCGTCGTTAATAGTGAGGTTTGCAATATCACCATTGTCAGGGTCGATTTTGAAAATACCACCACCATTTGAACCAATCCATATTTGTCCGTCACTGGTTTCTTTTATGCTTAGTATGGCGTTCTTACCTACACCACTATCGTTAATACGATCAAACAGGTACCTGATGTATTTCTTTTCATTATTTAACCACACATAGATGCCATTACTGGTCCCAATCCATAGGTTTTTTTGTGAATCAACAAATAAACTCAGGATGTAATCATTCATTACCTCATTCAATTCGGGGTATACATCTTTTAAGTGGATAAAGGTTTTTTGATTGATGTCAAATTCGTACAGACCATTGCCCAATGTACCAATCCATAGTTTGTCTTTTTTTTGTTGAGTGATGGACCAGACAGAAATGGAGATAGCCTCATTGTCTATTATATTGCTTGGATTATAGGTGATTAATTCATTGGTGGTTTCGTTGAGGTGGGCCAGGCCGCTGCCATAGGTCCCCAGCCATATGTTTTGTTTATCGTCTTCGTATATACGCTTGATTACGTTGCTTTTTAAGTTAGAAGATAGCTGATTGTAACTTCTGAATGTTTCTTTTGTGACGTCAAATAAATTAAGACCGCCTCCGTCTGTACCCACCCATATGCGTCCTTTAGAGTCCTCAAGTAACGAAAGGATAGTATTGTCGCTGATGCTTTGTGGGTTCAGCGCCTGGTGAGTAAAGTGCTGAAAACGGTTACGATCCATATTGATAATGCGCACGCCTTTGCCTATTGTGCCTACCCAATAGAGTCCATTACTATCAATATATACCGAGAAGACAGCTTTGGTATCGAGTTGTTCGAAAGCACTGTTCTGATTCCTGTTGTTAATAACTTCCTTATGTATAGGATCGATGCTAATAATACCTCCACCATCTACGGCCGCCAATATGGTGCCGTCCTTATCGAGTGTCAGAGAGAGAATGATGTTCAGGTTGGTTTTAACCTTGCTTCCTTTCATGTCGAAGCGCTCATAAACCTTCATCTCTTTATCGAACCGGTACAAACCCATGTTATCAGTCGCAATCCAGATGCTTCCGTTCCCATCATCTAACAATGAGTTAATTTGCATCGTTGGAAATTCAAAATTGATAAAGAAGTGTTCTTTAGGATTAAACATGCTCAGACCATTGCCATAGGTTCCAATCCATAGTTCACCGTTATAGCCTTCGGTAATGGCCGAAATGGTGTTTATATAAGTATCAATGGTGTCGTTTTGTGAGAAGCATGAAAAACCGTCTATTTGCTTATGGTAATAATGTAATCCTCCACCCATGGTACCAACCCACATTTGCCCCCGACTATCGAGCAGTAAGGCACCAATCTGATTATTGGTTAAGGCGGCCGGTTGCTCATCATCAGCCCAATAGCGCGTAAAGCTCTCCGTGTCTTTATCGTATTTATTTAAACCAAACTTTGTGCCTACCCAAATGTTACCGTCATTATCTTCAAGCAGCTGAGTGATGAAATTACTTGTCAGGCTTGTTTCCTTATCTGTAGTGCTGAAATAGGTTTTAATGTCATAACCATTATAACGGTTAAGACCATAATAGGTGCTGAACCACATATAACCACGACTGTCCTGCAGAATGCCATTCACAGAGTTATTGCTAAGGCCATTCTCCGTATCCAGGCCATTAAAGCCATATTGTGAGTATTGGGCCTTTATCGAAAACAGCAATACGAATAAGATGGTGCCTAATATATATAAACGCAGCATGGACGGTATTTTTAAGAGTGGTGAAGATATAAAAAATAAAGAGCATTGTTTTTCTTATGATACTTAAATGAGCTCTTTCGAAATATTTTCCGTGCTAATTTTTTGACTTTCAAAAGCTATTTAATGGTAGCTGTAGTAATATGATTCTTATAATATCAGACCTAAAGGTGTTTTTTATTAAACCAAAACACGTTTTGACCTGTTAATTGTGGGGTGATTATATCAATCGACCAACAAAGGGAAAATTAAACTTTAAAAAGAATAGAATAGAGTTATGGGAAAAGGAGTTCCGGCAGCCAATAAAATTAAGACAGACTTGCACGAGATATTGGATATTCGTCACCTGACGGATAGTACATTTGTTTTACGTATTGAGAAAAAAGATTTGGAATTTGAAGCCGGTCAGCATGTATGTGTAGGGCCTCCAAATGGGATACATACCAGGGAGTACTCTATTTATAGTGCTGAACAGGATGAATACATTGAGATTCTGGTAAAGGAAGTGGAGAATGGATTGGTTTCGCCCAGTTTGAAAAAATTGCAGAAAGGTGGTTATGTGGTTGTTGAAGAGCCTGTGGGTTATTTTACCATCAATAAGGATTTACCGCAAACCCAAAAATATGTATTTATTGCCAGTGGAACAGGCGTTTCACCCTTTCATAGTTTTGTATTAAGCGGTAAGGCAGAAAACTACACGCTGTTGCATGGTGTTAAATATGCCAGTGAGGCTTATGAGTCAGAGGCCTATGACAAAGATAAGTATGTTTTATGTACATCTCAGGAAGATAAAGGCACATTCAACGGACGGGTAACCGACTATCTTAAAGCTAACCACTTTGGTGCTGATGCTCATTACTACTTATGTGGTAACTGTAATATGATCCATGATGTATATGATATTTTGGAAGAGCAGGGGGTGAGCACTGATAATATACATGCTGAAGTCTATTTCTAGGTAGTAGTCAGTAGTCAGTAGTCAGTAGTCAGTAGAGATAAGAGAGGAGTAAAAAGGTAGTTGGGTTATACTACTGGGAAATAAGATAGGCAATTTGTAAATGGCTATCAGCTGTCAGCCAGTAGTTATCAGCTTAAATTGACAATAATAGATAAGTATTTAAATAGTGAAATATCATTTAGTAACATTGGGCTGTCAGATGAATCAATCTGATAGTGAACGTGTAAAACGAGTATTGGATGGGATGGGTGCTCAATGGACGGACAATGAGTCAGAAGCCAATATCATTGGTATATTAGCGTGCTCGGTGCGTCAGAAGGCCATTGATAAGGTTTATTCAAAGATAGCTCTTTGGAATAAACGGAAGGCTTCACAAAACCTGATAACATTTATTAGTGGTTGTATTTTGCCGGCTGATAAAACCAAGTTTCTAAAACTCTTCGACATTGTTTTTGCCATGAGAGAGTTGCCGCAATTGCCTCAGATGCTTTCGCAATATGGCATAACAACACCAGCTGGATTAGAGCGCGATAATCTTAATCCGAAGGAGGAGATTAATTTTTTTTGGCAGGTGAAACCGAAGTATAATAGTGCTTTTGAAGCGTTCATACCTATTCAGAATGGCTGCGATAAATTTTGCTCCTTTTGTGCTGTACCCTATACACGAGGCCGTGAAGTAAGCCGCCCATCGCATGAAATTATTGACGAGGTTAAAAATCTGGTAGAGAAAGGCTATAAATCTATCACGCTACTGGGCCAAAATGTGAATTCATATGGCCTCGATAAGAAAGGTGAAGAGATAACATTTGCGCAGTTACTTGATGAAATAGGGCAGATAGGAGCGGCCAGTAATCACCGTTTTTGGGTGTATTTCACATCGCCGCATCCGCGAGATATGAGCCGCGAAGTGATTGAGGTGATTGCCAGATATGATTGCCTGGCCAAGCAGATTCACCTGCCCATCCAATCGGGTGATGATAAGGTGCTGATTAAGATGAACCGAAAGCATTCGGTTAAGAAATACCGTGAATCGGTGGATGCCATCCGTGAATTAATTCCACAGGCCACCCTGTTTACTGATATTATTGTGGGCTTCTCGGGTGAAACGGAAGAGCAGTTTCAGAATACGCGTAAGGCACTGAAGGAGTTTCAATACAATATGGCCTACATTGCCATGTATTCGAAACGTCCGGGAGCTGCCTCTTATAGCTGGCCCGACGATGTAGACCTGAAAATTAAGAAAGAACGACTGGCTTTGTTATCGGAAGATTTAGGAGAAGTATCCGGCGCGTACAATGAGGCTATGGTTGGACAGGTTTTTCCAGTGCTTGTGCGCGATACCGATCGGAAAAGCGGCTATTTAAGTGGACAGACAGAAGGGAAGATTACCGTTCGTTTCGAATCGGATAACAGGACCTTGATTGGCCAGATAGTGGATGTGAAAATTACATCGGCCAGCAACTTTTCGGTGGAAGGTGAATTGGTGGAGGTAGCAGCAAAGGTTGGATAGTAATGAAAAAGCGAATAGGATTTAAAACATTGGGCTGCCGCCTGAATCAGTTTGAAACTGATGCGCTGGCTTCCAAATTTGTGGGTTTAGGCTATGAGGTGGTTGAGAACAGCAAAGATACCGATGTGTTTATTGTCAATACCTGCACCGTTACTAACCAGAGTGATCAAAAGTCGAGGTATGTGGTCAATAATGCCCTCAATCATGGGCATACAGGTATGCTGGTGATTACCGGTTGCATGGCCAATAATCATAAAGAGCAGTTGGAGAAACGCTATCCCAATGCGTATGTGGTGGATAATCAGCAGAAGAGTACCATCCCACAGCTGGTTGAAGCTCATTACAATAAAGAGATACTGCCAAGTAACCAGAATGTAGGTGGTGTATTTGATTATGCACCTGCTGCTGAAACATTTCATACCCGCAGCATGATAAAAATTCAGGATGGTTGCGATAACTACTGCACATTCTGTATCATTCCCAAAGTAAGGGGGAGGGCTGTGAGTCGTCCGGTTGAAGATATATTGGAGAATATCCGGCAAGTAGTTGGCTTCGGCTATAAAGAAGTAGTTATTACAGGCGTTAATATCAGCCGCTATAATTACAATGGTATTGGTTTTTCTGCTTTGTTAAAGCAAATAGTTGACATCAAGCTCGATTTCAGAGTGCGTATTTCTTCCATTGAGCCTGACAGCTTTGATGAGGAATTTTTTGAGCTGCTGAAGCATCCTAAAATAACACCGCACCTGCACCTGTGTCTGCAGAGTGCCTCCGAGTCGGTTTTACTGCAAATGCGCCGGATGTACACCTATAAATTGTATAAACGAATAGTTGAGCGCCTGCGCGAGATTGATCCTCGATTTAATATTACAACCGATATTATTGTGGGCTTTCCCGGAGAAACGGAAGCTGACTTTCAAAAATCGCTTGATGCGGTAGAGGAACTGAGTTTTGGGCATGTGCATACTTTCAAATACTCAAAACGGGAGGACACCCGTGCAGCCCGTATGAGTAATGTTGTGCCAGAGCAGGACAAAACCTTGCGAAGCGAAGAGTTACGCCAGGCAGCCAATGATTCAAAAATCAACTACCGTCAACAGTTCATTGGCGAGCAGCTACATGTATTGGTCGATACTGTAAAAGATGGCTACTCCAAAGGCTATGGTGAGTATTATGTGCCTGTAAAAATCAATCAGTCACTGGAGCGAAATAGGCTCTATACAGTCAAAATTACTGGTATTGAAGCCCAGGGTGAGGAGCACAATCTGATAGGAGTGGTTCAGAATTGATACAAAGTATATATTTTTTCAAAAGGTGAGCACTACTGTTCACCTTTTTTTATTCAATAAAGTCATCAGACGCAGTCAATTTCTAATATTTTATCTAAAAAAGAACACTTTTTAAGTGCTTAAATATCAGTTTGTGCAACAATAGTACAATAAGGATACAATAGTACAATGCAAGTGTTAAAAGTTCTATTATTTACAACATCTGTTTAATTCTTCTCACCTCTGTGCTGATAGTTTTGTTGTCATGAAATTGACAATGAGCAATAGAGATAAACCATCGAGTATTAAACATGAGGCACGCCGGTATTTTCTAATACGGAGCGTGCTGATTGTACTCTTAATTCTCATGCTAACCCTGTTGCTGCTACTCACATTTATTTAATAATACATTAACTAATTCCAAAATTAAACTCTTTATGAAAAGAAGATTTAACTGGTTTCAGAGAGGACTAATGGGAGCTATCATGCTACTTCTATCAGTAGGGATGGCATTTGCCCAGGATGTTACAATTAATGGTACCGTTACAGGTGCCGAGGATGGAATGCCAATACCGGGTGTTTCAGTCGTTCAAAAAGGTACTACCAACGGTACTATTACCGATATTGACGGTAACTATACAATTACAGCACCAACAGGTTCTGTGGTATCATTCTCGTTTGTTGGAATGAAAGCACAGGAGATAACAGTTGGTAATGAAACAACCCTTAATATTGCTCTTCAGCCCGAATCCATCGAAATGGAGGGTGTGGTTGTAACGGCTTTAGGTATTAAGCGCGAAGAGAAATCACTAGGTTACGGCGTGTCTAAAGTAGACAGTGAAGAGATTCAAGCTGCAGCTGGTAGTGATGTGCTTAGCTCTATGCAAGGTAAGGTAGCTGGTTTAGACCTTGGGTCAGCTCAAGGAGGTTTAGGTTCGTCAAATCGTGTGGTTTTACGTGGTAATAGCTCTATCTCAGGTAATAACCAGCCATTATATGTTGTTGATGGTGTGCCGGTTAATAACTCTACAGTTGAAGAGTCTGCCGGTGTTTGGGATAGGAAAGACTTTGGTTCAGGTTCAATGGATATCAACCCTGATGATATAGAAAGTGTAACAGTATTAAAAGGCCCAAATGCTGCAGCTTTATATGGATCTCGTGCTCAGAATGGTGCTATTATTATTACTACTAAATCAGGTAAAAAAGGACAGGGACTAGGTGTTGAAATTTCAAGTTCTAATATGTTTGATGTTGTTGGAGAGCAGTATTTACCAAAAGTTCAGAATAAATACGGGCAAGGTAGCTACGTTAATAATGTACCAACGTATTCAACTACTGTAACTGATGATAGCTGGGGCCCTGCTATGGATGGGCAAAGCCTGCCTTCATGGAGTGAATTTCAGGATAACCTGACTTATTCGCCTCAGCCTGATAATATTAAAGATTTCTTCGAAACTGGATTCAAAACGACCAATACCATCGCTCTAACTAAAGGCGGTGAAAACGGATCATCTCGTTTCTCATATACTAATTTATATGGGAATGGTATCGTGCCAGGTAATGAGCAAACACGTCACAACTTTAATATCAGAACACAATATGATTTAGCCGACTGGTTACGTGTTGATGCTAAAGCAAACTACATCAATCAGGAGATTGAAGGTGGTACTTGGTTAGGTGAAGGAAGTAGCAATGCTGTTTATGGCTTATTTACACTTCCTCGAAATACAAATTTAAATGAGTTGAAGAGATACAATTTTAACAACTCGCCTAACGATCCATTCATCGGAACGCAAATGAATCCATATTGGACTACGCTACACGATAACATGATTAATAAAAAAGATCGTTTAATTGGTTTTGTAAAGTTAGACTTTGATATTACTGAGCATTTATCAGGTTTTGTTAGAGCAGGTACCGACTATACTGATAACTCAATTGAAGAACGCTATAATTTAGGCCATAAGCAAAACAGCACCGGTCAGTGGATTATGAACCAATATAAGCGACGTGAGTCAAATTTTGATGCCTTATTGAGCTATAACAATCGCTTTGGTGAGTTAGATTTTGGATTTAATGTTGGTGGTAATATCATGAAAAACCAGAGTAATGTAACTTATAACCGTGGTGACGATGTGATATCGAATGGTTTCTGGAATATCCAAAACTACCTGAATAAGAATGCCAGCTACAATATCTATGAAAAGCAGGTTAATTCGGCCTATGCTACATTAAACCTTGGCTATAAGAACTTCTTATACTTAGATGCATCTTTCCGTAACGACTGGAGTTCAACACTACCTGAAGAGAACCGTTCATATTTCTATCCTGCTGTTTCTACAAGTATTTTGCTTAATGAAGTACTTGAACTAAATAATGTGAACCTGTTAAAGGTACGTGTAGGATATGCTGAGGTAGGTAATGATTCTGACCCTTACCGTTTAGCAACAACGTTTGGTGTTAATCCATTGTTAGACCATAACGGCATTCCATTAATGGATGTAGACGGAACTCCAGGAGTACCTAATTTAAAGCCAGAAAGAACTGGGTCTATGGAATTTGGAGTTGATTTCAGAGCATTTAATAATCGTATATTCGCTGATTTTAACTACTATACTCAATCTACAAAAAACCAGCTGTTCACAACTAAAGTGTCGTCGGCTACCGGGTATGTGAATAAATACCTGAATGGTGGTGATGTGGTTAACCGTGGTTTCGAGGTGTCGTTAGGAGGCATTCCAGTGCAAACAGGTTCTTTTGAATGGGAAACGACTCTAACTCTGGCTAAGAATGTAACAGAAGTTAAAGAGTTGGCTGAAGGATTAGATACCCAAGTGTTAGCAGATTTAGGAAACATAGTAGGTGGTGTGCAAATTGTAGCCAACAAAGGTAAAAACGGTTACGGTGTTATCATGGGTATGCCAGCTAAAGTTGATGGAGAGTATCAACTGGGGAATAATGGTTTCTTGCCAGGTAATGAGCGTGTTGAGTTAGGTAACTTTACACCTGATGCTACATTCGGATGGTTAAACACTTTCTCATATAAGCGTTTTAATTTCAGAGCATTAATCGATGGTAAAATTGGTGGAGATGTGATGAATGCCACAAAAGGAGCTCTTACCGCTAAAGGTATCACAGAGAATACATTGGAATACCGCGAAAATGGAGTTGAAGTATCAGGTGTTGATGCGAATGGTAACCCAACTACAGTATTGATGAATGCACAAGCTTACTGGGGTGGATTAGCCAACTATGGTGAGCCTTGGGTGGTTGATGCTACTAATGTTCGTTTGCGTGAGTTAAGCTTAGGTTACAACTTTAAGTTAGATCCTAACTTCTTTATCAAGGGGCTTAGTCTTAACTTCAATGCCTATAACCTGTTCTTCATCTATCGTGATGAAGATGCTAAGGATATTGATCCGAATCAAACATGGGGTACAGGTAACGCACAAGGTTATAACTTATACAATGTGCCTTCTACAACTTCTTATGGTTTTACTGTAAATGTTAAGTTTTAATCAAAAGTAAATTGAAAACAGATGAAGATATTTAATAAATATATTTTAGTTGGTTTGGTTGCTTTAGCAAGTATCAGTTGTACTGATGACTTTGATAAAATGAACACAAACCCAAACTCACCTTCAGCAGATAACCCTGCCACAGAAGCTGTACTGGCAAGTTCTATGCGAAAAGCATTTCATGAAGATAGATTTGAGTTCTGGCGAGGGGTAGTTTTACATGCCGAGCGATTTGCAGGTCATGTTGATGGTGGTTATAAAGGAGGCTGGTGGGCACCAGGTGATTCATATAATTACCACGAAGGCTGGACAGCTGCAGCATGGGATTCATATAATTCATCATCATTTGTAAATGGTTATGGAGGGGCTTTATTTGCTAATACAAATGTGCTTTTAAACTATTATGAGCAAAATCCTGAAGCACCATATGCAAAAGAATTTACCGGAATTTGTCATGTGCTACGATCTTTCCAATTTCTGAAAATAACCGATCTATTTGGTGATACGCCATACTCAGAACATGGTAATATTGATATTCCAACTCCAAAGTTTGATGCTCAAAAAGCTATCTATGATGATATTGAAGCTAAATTAAAGATGGTTGTAGAAGAAAACTTTGCTGATGATGTGACTATCGGAACCATGTCAAAGTACGATCTGGTTTACAAAGGAAATGTAAGCAAATGGAGAAAGTTTGCCAACTCTTTACGGTTGCGAATGGCATTGCGACGTTCAAATGTTGATAGTGAAGGTGCCAAAGCGATACTTGCTGATATTGTTAAGTATCCACTGCTGGAAGGCAATGGTGATAATGTGATGGTTGAGCGTACAAAATCTTCCACCGACCTTCATAATCAATACTATGGATTCTTCAAAACATGGCCAGGAGCAATGCCAAACGGTTCTTACTCATGGGATGGTTTTGTTATGGAGTGGGGACCTGGTCCAGGTGCATTCATTCCAGCACGCGAAATTGTAGAAGTAATGAAAGGTAGCGCATTATATGCTGCTGAAGTGAAAGATGGAGGTTCGGCTTCTGAAGATATTAACGCTGTTTCAGGTATATATGATCCAAGATTGGACAAGTATTTTATGCGTCCTAAAGGTGATGGCGAAGCAGAACATAAAGGTCGTCCAGCTCGCGCCGAGTTCTTCTTAAAAGAAGGTGTTATCACCAATATTCAAAATGATGATGATGAGGGTGATGTACATAACTATTCTTGGATGCACCCATCAATATGGTATGATGGTGGTACTTGGAATCCAGTTAGTTTAGATTATGCCGAAGTGTGTTTGGCTCTTGCTGAGGCAGTTAATAGAGGTTTAGTGACCTATGGTAAGTCAGATGCCGACCTGTTGAAAGAGGGACTGGAAGCAAGCTGTGAGCGCTGGGGAGCTGAAGTTGGTAGCTTTGCCGATGATGTGGTATCTAAATTTAATAGTGGTGATGCTGACGAGAAAGAAGCTATCATTGCAACGGAGCGTTGGGTGTCTGCATATACAGTACCGCATCAGGCTTATTCGGTTTTACGTCGTACTGGTCATCCTGAGTTTGCCTACATTGACAAGGACAGGAAAATTACGGGAACATGGGTTAATCCTGATGGAAGTACCGAAAATCGTACGATTGAAAAGTACGCACAAGGAAGTACAAACTTTCAATTGCCACAGCGAATGCGCGTACCTGAAAGCGAAGTGGCCATTAATGATAATGTACCCGCTGAAAATAAAGACATGATGAACAAAGTTTGGTGGGCTAACTACTAAACTTATTAATAAGTCTCTAAAACCAAACTATTATATAAGTGCGATTAATTGAAGGAGCTCTGCTTAGGCAGGGCTCCTTTTGTATAATATATCTGGGTGTAGATATGTTTTTAAGTGATTAAATATGTTCCCAATTGTAAAATAATGTAAAAACAGACTTGAAGTTCTTTTAATAACTACTTACATTGATGTGGTCTTAACCTGTTGTAATTAACTGAGTAAACTAGCTGGAATCGGTCGATTCAGCTTTAAGGGAAACCTGAGGTGTTAACATTTTGTAACGCTCTGGGTCAAATAGTAACCTAAAAATCACACGTATGAAAAGAAATGTAAGTTGGTTTAAAAGATGTTTGTTGCTTATTCCAACACTCATGTTTGGAGCGTTTTTATACGCTCAGGACCTAACAGTTACTGGAACAGTAACTAGTTCAGAAGACGGACAGCCTATTCCGGGTGTTTCTGTTGTGCAAAAAGGTACAACAAATGGTACCATTACCGATATTGATGGTAACTATAACATTACTGTACCGCAAGGTGCTGTTATTGTATTCTCATTTGTTGGAATGGATACTCAAGAGGTAGCTGCGAATACTACTACAATTAGTGTTGCCATGGTATCTGATGTAATTGGTATGGATGAGGTGGTTGTAACAGCCTTGGGATTAACTAGAGAAAAGAAAGCTCTTGGATATACCGTTACTGAGGTAGGTGGTGACGAAATATCTACAGTCAAAGATGTTAACGTTATGAATTCACTAGCAGGTAAAGTTGCTGGAGTAAATATTACTCAGGGTGCTTTTGGTCCAGGCAGTAGTTCAAAGGTTACAATTCGTGGTAATAACTCTATTACAGGAAACAACCAGCCATTGTATGTAGTGGATGGAGTACCAATGGATAATAGTGCACAAGGTTCTTCGGCTAGTGATGATACAGGGGCCTATTCCAAAACCGATTATGGTAACGGTATATCAGATCTAAATCCAGACGATATTGCGTCAATGACCGTTTTAAAAGGTCCTAATGCTGCAGCACTCTATGGTTCAAGGGCCGCAAATGGTGTTATATTAATTACTACTAAAAAAGGTTCTACAACGAAAGGCCTTGGAGTTACTGTTTCTTCTAGTTTAACTTTTGATACACCAATGATACTTCCAGAATACCAAAATCAATATGGACAAGGCAAGCAAGGGTTTGTGCCTGATAATATTGAAGACTTAAAGCAAGCTGGAGGTTCATGGGGAGCAGTAATGGATGGTTCAAGCAAGCTTTATTGGACTGACGAAAATAAACCATATACTGCGCAACCTGATAATGTTAAAGATTTCTTGGAAACAGGGACAACTGTAATTACTTCTGTGGCATTAGATGCTGGTAATGAAGATGCTAATGTGAGATTCTCCTATACCAACACTGATGCTCAATCCATGTTGCCTAATTCTGATTTAACTCGTCATAATTTTAATTTGCGTGGTTTCGCTAAGATGGCTGATAAGTTAACACTTGATGCAAAAGCAACATATTTTTACCAATATGGTGAAAATAGACCAACACTAGGTACTGAGGGTGTTATGGGAGATGTGTATTCAATTCCTCGTAACTTGATTATAAATGATTTAAAAGCTAATCAGGTTGATGAGTTTGGAATGGCAAATTCATACAATACATTAGGAGCTAACGCCTATTTTACACAATATCAAAATAGAAAAGAAGACTGGAAGAATCGTTTTAATGGATTTGTTAAAATACAATATGATTTCAACGCCTGGCTTTCAGCTTTCGTTAGAATAGGTACAGATTTTACAAATCATAATATTGAAACAGAAGAAGGCTATGGTCATTGGTTCTATCCACAAGGGAGATTTAACTTTAGGCAGTTTAAAACAACAGAAACCAATGCTGATTTCTTATTCTTATTTAATAAAGATATAAGTGATCGTATAAATTTAAGTGCTTCATTTGGTGGTAATCATATGTATAGGGGAGAAGCGTTCTTCCGCATAAATGGCGAAGATTATAGAATACCTGATGGCCCTCCTGTAGATATTGCTGAGCAAGTTTTTACAGGATATGCACCATTAAAAAAGCGCACCGTGAACTCGCTATATGCGACCGCTTCTATTTCATTTGATAGATGGTTGTATTTAGATGTTACTGGACGAAATGACTGGTCCTCTTCTCTTCCTAAGGATAACTGGTCCTTCTTCTATCCTTCTGTTAGTACCTCAGTACTGTTACATGAAGCACTGGATTTAGGAGGCGGAATACTTGATTTTGCCAAGTTGAGAGTTAGTTGGGCAGAGGTTGGTAATGATACCGATCCTTTCAGACTAGTTGATGTTTATACCATTGATTCAGCTACTGATTCATATCTAGGACGTACAACCATGAGTAGAAGCAGTACCAAAAATAATGAAAATTTAAAGCCCGAATCAATAACTTCAATAGAGGCTGGTGCTGAATTGCGCTTCTTAAAAAATCGTATTTATACAGATTTTACATTTTATGATATAAAGTCTACTGATTTGATTTTTCCTGTGCCGGTAGCAGCTGCAACAGGTTACTCAAAAGTAATTGATAACGTAGGAGAAATTCAAAATACTGGTTTCGAAATATTACTTGGTGGTACCCCTATAAAGACCTCAAATTTAACTTGGGATGTTGCATTGAATTATTCTCAGAATGACAATAAATTAAATTCATTAATAGCAGGTACCGAAACATTTGCATTTGGACAAACTAATAGTGGAAATATCTTTGTGCAGGGTACTGTTGGAGGAGGATTTGGTGAGATATGGGGAACGGACTACGCTAGAACAGAAGATGGAAGGATGATTGTTAATTCGGATGGTGTTCCAACTGATAGTGAAGCAAAGCTATTGGGTAACTATCAGCCAGATGCTTTAGCAGGTCTGACTAATACTATTGATTTTAAAACGTTTACGTTTAGGTTTTTGATTGATGCTAGATTTGGAGGAGAGTTTTACTCGGGTACTGATGCTGCGTTAGATGCAAATGGTGTTTCAGATCGTTCTTTAAAATATAGAGATGGTGATGTAGTATTGGATGCTGTTGTTCAGAATGGGGAAGATGGAAGTGGAAATCCTATTTATGTGCCAAATGAAACTTCAATAACTGCTGAACAATATTGGGGTGCTGTTTCTGGTTTAGGAGCTCCTTATGTGTACAGTCAGACTAACGTGCGTTTACGTGAAATGTCATTGACATATCGTTTACCTCAGTCAATAATTGATGACACATTTTTGAAAAGTGTATCTGTCGGCGTAATAGCGCGTAACCTATTCTTTATTTATAAAGACTCGCCGAACTTTGATCCTGAAATGAGTTATAGTACAGGTAATTTCTCTCAGGGTATTCTTTACAATCCGCTTCCTTCAGCACGGAGCATTGGATTTAATGTTAACCTTAAGTTCTAATTTTAAAGAGTTGAATTATGAAAGTATATAATTTATTAATAATTGCATTATTATTGAGCTTAGTGGGTGCTTGTACTGATAAGTTTGAAGAATTTAATCAGGATCCTTCAGCTATAACAGGCGAAAATATTGAAGCGAAATATTTTATCACTAAGGCTCAAGTAAATTTAATCGCACCAAATCGCTATCCATATTGGCGTGGTCAATTGATACATGCAGATCGTTATGCCGGTCAGTTTTGTTTCGGTTTTAATGGTTCTTGGTGGAGTGATGCTCTAGGTTATAGTTATAGTGGAGGCTATACTAATGCTACTTGGGATTATTTTGAAGGCTATACGGGCACTCTGGTTACCTATCTCCAAATTACTGGAGAAGGAGGTGATAGAGAGAATCCATTAGCATATGCTGTTGGTTTGGTTATGCGTAGTCTTTACTTTATGTATTTTACAGATACTTTTGGAGAAATACCCTATAGTGAAACAGGTAGTTTAGATGTATTACTTCCAAAGTTTGATACGCAGAAAGATATTTATTCAGGAATGATCACTGATCTGACTCTAGCTATTGAAACAATTGGTAGTGCAACTACTACTGGTGAATTAAATGAAGATCTTGGTGAAAATGATTTATTCTTTGGAGGCGACCTTCAAAAGTGGAAGGCCCTTGCTAACACATTAAAATTACGTCTTGCATTAAGGGCAAATGGTGCTGAAGGTGATAATTTTTCCTCACCTGCTATCACTGAGGCTATGGGAGGTTCCTTTTTGGAAGATTTTGAAGACAATGCTTTGTTGCCAAAGGATAATGTAATTAGCCAATGGAATAGTGCGGCATATGGTGATGTTTGGCATAACTTTGGTGGATATGGTTCAAAATGGACTGTAAGCAAGTATGTTATTAATTATTTGCAAGATAATGCTGATCCTCGCTTAGAAAAATATGCCAAGCCAGCTCCTGGTGGTGAGATAACAATACCTCAGCCAGAATCAGATGATGATGCTTTATATGCAAAACGAAGAGATTTTATTCTCGCAAATCTTGATGAAGCTGGTGCAGTTTATACCACAAGTACAAATGAAAATGGAGAAACAGTTGTTACCATAGATGTAGATACGTATTACATTGGCCAACCTCCTCGCTTGAATGGTGAAATGTATGATTATAATCGAAGGGAGTTTTATAGTATGCCGGCTGACTATATTGTCGCACCTAAAAATGAGTCAGTACCAATTGCACCTGAAGTAGTTGTGTCGTCTGCTGATGCATATTTTATGCGAGCGGAAGCTGTAGTTAAAGGATTTGTGACTGGAGATGCTAATGCTTTGTATCGTAGTGGATTGGAGCAGGCTATGTTGCTTTGGGGTGTTGCTCCTGATGATATTACAACATTTTTGGCAGACTCACCAATGGCCAACCTAACTGGGGCTAATGATGAAGAGATGATCGCTATACAGCGTTGGTTAATTAATTATACAGAAGGTTTTGAAGCATGGGCAATTGTTCGCGATACAGGCTTTCCGACTGAGCTAGCTGCAGGTGTTGATGATCCTGATATTTATGGAATGGGAGATCTTAATGGAAAATATCCGCAAAGAATGCGTTATGGTACTAATGCATATACAACTAATGGAGATAACTTGGAAGAGGCTCTTGAGCGTCAAGGAGTGGACTTACAAGCGACTACTCTTTGGTGGGCTAAATAACTAAACCTAAAATAATCGTTCCAAAAGGCTGGCAAACGTGCCGGCCTTTATTTATTTTACAAATCTGATAATAATCATAGGTGCAATTCAAATACCTTTTGCACATTTGTTATTTAGATTAAAAATAGATAGGAATATAATTACACGCTAAAAAATAAGACAATGACAACGATGAAAGCACTTGTAAAATCAAAAGCCGAAAAAGGTATTTGGTTAGAAGAAGTGAAGATTCCCGAAATTGGACCTAATGATGTATTAATCAAGGTGTCTAAGTCGGCCATTTGTGGAACAGATCTGCACATTTATAAGTGGGATGAATGGGCTCAAAACACCATTCCTGTAGGCATGACCATTGGTCATGAGTATGTGGGCCATGTGGCAAAGTTAGGTAGCGAAGTGACTGAGTTTAAAGAGGGTGATCGCGTAACCGGTGAAGGCCATATCGCATGTGGTCATTGTCGAAACTGTCGTCGGGGCCGTCAGCATATCTGCGAAAAAACTGTAGGCATTGGTGTTAATATCGATGGTTCATTTGCTGAATATGTAAAGGTGCCTTCAGCCAATGTGATGAAGATCAATGCATCTATTCCAGATGAGGTTCTGGCAATTATGGATCCATTTGGTAATGCTACACACACAGCTTTATCATTTCCATTAATTGGCGAAGATGTTTTAATAACTGGTTCAGGCCTAATCGGCAGTATGGCTGTTGCTGTGGCTAAGTTTGCCGGAGCACGTTATGTAGTAGCTACCGAAACAAATGAATTCAGAGCTGAATTAGCCCGTAAGATGGGAGCTACCCGTGTAGTTAATCCAATTACTGAGAACCTTCGTGATGTAATGGATGACCTGGGAATGATTGGTTTTGATATTGGTTTGGAGTGTTCAGGTGCGCCTGCAGCATTTAATCAACTGGTTGAGCACATGTATAATTCAGGAAAGATTTCATTGTTAGGGATTTTACCATCTACTACACAGGTTGATTGGAACAGAATTATATTCAAAGGGCTCACATTGAAAGGTATTTACGGTCGCGAAATGTATGAAACCTGGTATCACATGGAACAAATGTTGATGTCTGGACTTGACTTGTCACCAATTATTACACATCAGTATAGCATCAACGATTTCCAGAAAGGTTTTGATGTAATGGAAGAAGGTAATTGCGGAAAAGTGCTTCTTAACTGGGACTAAGGCAATAAAGAAATATTTTATGAAGGCAGTCGTATGGCTGCCTTTTTTATTGCCATAGCTAGTCATCATTTATTTTTAAATTTGTGTAGTTAATCAAAAACAGCACGATGATTAGACAATTCTCACTACTGGTATTAATAATGTTTTCGATCAATCTATTTGCTCAAGAATCAAAAGAGTGGGCAGAACGGCTGAACGCATTGGAAGTTAAATTGGATCCTAACAACAAACGATTTGAGTTGCAGGAACTCAATAAAGCACTTCACAGTATTTGGAAATCGGATACTGAGCTTAACGAGATAATGCGTCATACGAAGAAGTTACAAGTGGTCAAATCAGAGGATCTGGAGATGGTAGTTGTAGCTTTTGGTACAAATACTTACAGTGGAGTATATCAATTAGAATGGTTGGTTAATTATGCTGGAAAAACCTGGAGCTATAGTGAGGAAGTGCAAATAACTGAGGCAAAAAGTAATGTCTCGTTAATCATTAATATCGCACAAAAGCAGGAAGACATCTACAGTGTTTCCATACATCGAGGAAAGAAGCAACTAATCAATGCATCGGATTTGGTAACCAAAGGTTTGTTTGAACATTTGCAAATGTTGACCGAAGATACGCAAAAGGATTCTCTCAATAACATTATTGAGAAACGGCTCATGCGCTTATGGACTGATAAGGAGTACTATGAAAATGGATTTTCACAACTGAAACGCATGAAAACCTTACATTCAAAAGATGGGCGTGTGAAGGTGTGTACTTACAACATCCAAAAGAAAGATTTTAAGCAACATTTCTATGGAGCTGTTATTATTAACGATGAAAGCATAATTGTTAAACCTTTAATTGATACATCGGACAAAATAAAATCACCTGAACGCTCTACTTTATCAGATAAAAAATGGTACGGAGCGCTTTATCTCGACATAATTGAAAATCAGAGTGGCAATCAAACCTATTATACGCTTATTGGCTACAAAGGGCACGATGAGTTTATGAAAAGACGCGTTTTGGATGTCTTAATTGTTCAGAATAACCGGATTCGTTTTGGCGCTCCGATATTTAAAACCGATAGGTTAACGCGTAACAGAATTGTATTTGAGTATTCGGCAAAAGCTACTATGATGCTGCGTTACGATACCAATCAAAAGATGATTGTTTTTGATAACCTCGAACCGGCGGATCCGATGTTTAGAGGCGTTTACCAATATTATGGACCCGATTTTTCATACAATGCATTTAAATTTAGTAAGGGAGTTTGGGAACTGAAAAAAGATATTGACTTGCGTAACCCCAAGCGACAATAGTTAAAATATAAAATGTAATGGCAAGCAATAATTTTCAATACCAGGTGGAGCAATTTGCCGACCTGCGTATCCTTCGCTACAGAATACCCGGTTTCGATGATTTAGATTTGCAAAAGAAATTGTATATCTATTATCTGTCAGAAGCCGCTTTGGCTGGTCGCGATATCATTTGGGATCAGCATAACGAATATAATCTTTGGCTAAGAGATTGTTTGGATGTGCTTTATTATTCAGTCGACAAGACTGATGATGAATACACTTATTTAGAGATATATTACAAAAGGGTGTTATTCTCCAATGGAATGCATCATCATTATAGCACCGATAAGCTTGTTCCTCAATTTAGCCCAATGAAGCTAAAAACATGGGTGGAAAAGCTATCTGTTCAGCAGCTGGAACATTTGAGATGTAGTTCCCATACAGAGCTATTCGAAAAGCTGGAGCTGTTGCTGTTTAATGAGCAGGCAATGGCCAAGCGTGTGTGTCAGGATGACGATAAAGACCTTATTCTGCACTCGGCCAATAATTTTTACAAAAACCTGACACAGGATGAGGCTGAGAACTTTTACAAGCAGGTAATAGATAAGAACGATGCTCAGCCCGTTTCACACGGACTGAATTCGCGCCTGATAAAACACGGGAATGAGATAAAGGAGGAAGTTTGGTGCATTAATGGTAAATATTCTGCCGCAATAGAGCGGATAGTTCATTACTTGAATAAAGCCGCTGAAGTATGTGAAAATCAGCAACAGCAAAAAGTGATTAAGTTGTTGTGCGACTTCTATACTACAGGCGACCTAAAGCTGTTTGATAACTACAGCATTGAATGGCTCAAAGAGCAGAGCGGAGAAGTTGATTTTATAAATGGCTTTATTGAAGTGTATGGCGACTCTTTGGGTTTTAAAGCTACCTGGGAGAGCCTCGTTAATATCACTGATAAAGAGGAAACAGACAAGGCATCTGTAATAAGTGCCAATGCGCAGTGGTTTGAAGATCATTCGCCAGTGATGGATAATCATCGCAAAGAGCAGGTGAGTGGCGTAAGTATGAAGGTGATTAATGCCATTATGCTTGGTGGTGATTGTTACCCGGCATCGCCATTGGGTATTAATCTGCCCAATGCTGAGTGGATTAGAGAGGTGCATGGCTCCAAGTCGGTATCACTCAACAACATTAGTGAAGCTTATGAGATGGCTTCATTGACATCGGGAGTAATCGAAGAATTTGCCTGTACAAAGGAGGAAATTGAACTTCATAAGAAGTATGGTGCATTGGCCGATCATTTGCATACACATTTGCACGAATGTGTTGGTCATGGTTCTGGAAAGTTGGAGCCGGGTGTGCGTTCCGATGACTTAAAAGCATATGGTTCGGTTATTGAAGAGGCGCGCGCTGATCTGTTTGGCTTGTATTTTATGGCCGATGAAAAAATGATGGAGTTGGACCTTGTGCCAAATATGGATGTGGCCAAAGCGCAATATAATTCCTATATCAGGAATGGTTTGATGGTGCAATTAGCTCGCATCAATAAAGGATCCAATATTGAGCAGGCACACATGCGTAACCGTCAGTTGATTGCTAAATGGGTGTTGGAGCATGGTCAGGCAGAAGAGGTAATAAAACAGCACTCGCGTAATAATAAAACCTACTACCAGGTTAATAACTATGAAAAGCTAAGGCAATTGTTTGGTCAACTGTTGAGAGAGGTGCAACGCATTAAATCGCAGGGTGATTATGAAGCTGCGCGTAAATTGGTTGAAACATATGGTGTAAAGGTTGATAAGCCATTACATGAGGAAGTGCTTAATCGTTATGCCGAACTGCACGTTGCCCCTTACTCCGGTTTTGTCAATCCAAAGCTGGAGCCTCTATTGAATAATAAAGGGGAGGTGGTTGATATCACTGTTTCATACGATGAAAACTTTATTGAGCAAATGATGAGGTATAACCGCGATTATCATTATCTATCGTACTCGATGGTTTAAGTTTTGGCTTATGTATCCGCCCGGTGCGCGATAATAAATGCACTATTTTAAAGGCTTGTCAGCATAAAACACTATTTTTGCACATTATTCAGAAAGGGAATCAGGTTAAATACCTGAGCTGTTCCCGCAGCCGTAATCTGTGCCTGCAACAGGAGCTTTGTTTCAATAACCACTGTCTTTGAATGGATGGGAAGGGGAAGCAAAGAAAGAGAGCCGGAAAACCTGTCTGGTAATGCTATTTATTCAGAATTCTTTCGGAGAAAAAGAGATGATTAGAACTTTCATATCCATAGCTATAGTTGCAGCACTCATGTGGTCCTGCACAGCACGAACCAGCAGCAATAGTAAGCAATCAAGCGTTGCAGAACCTGATAGTACTTATATCCCACATTATGCCAAAGGCTTTGTCATCAATTACTTTGATGGATATAGTCAGATTGTGTTGAACGACCCATGGGGCGATTCGACTAAAACCGAAACCATTGCTTTGGTGAGAGATGAATCGAAGTTAAAAGTCCTTAAAGCACAAAATGATGTTGTATTAAAATACCCGGTGAGCAAATGGGTAGCACTGTCTTCCACCATGGTGAATTATGCGCATGCTTTGGGGGTAAAACACACCATTAAAGGAGTAGCAGAACCACAATATATTGCCGATGACTATTTGCAAGAGGCCATTGCCAGTGGTCAGGTTAAAAACGTAGGATTGGCCGTGGCACCTGATGTTGAAATCATGGTGGATATCGAGCCTGACTTTATGATGGTTTCCCCCTTTAAGGATAATCATTTTATGGCGGTTGAGAGTGCGGGCATTCCTGTTATTACCAATGCCGATTACCTGGAGCATACACCATTGGGGCGTGCCGAATGGCTCGTGTTTGTTGGTGAGTTGCTGGGTGAAGGAAACAATGCAAAACATCAGTTTGAGGCCATCGAAAAGGAGTACTTAGCTGTTAAAGCAAAGGTGAGTCGGGTGGAGGATAAGCCATCTGTCTTTACCGGGCACATCTATCAGGGTATATGGTACACACCTGCCGGCCAGAGTTACATGGCCAACTTCTTTAACGATGCCGGATGTAATTATATCTACAATGATACCGAAGGAACGGGTTCTCTTTCGCTCGATTATGAGACAATAATAGATAAGGCTGAGCATACCGACTTCTGGGTGCTCATTATTAACTACCCAACTGAGGTTACTTATAATGAGATAGAAACGATAGATAAGCGCTACACCGATTTTGATGCTTATAAAAACAAGCAGGTGGTGGTGACTAACTCATCTTACTCCAGGTATTTTGAAAAAGGCCTGTTGCAGCCGCATGTTGTACTAAGCGATTTGGCCCATGCCTTTCATCCTGCATTACTACCCGATTATGAGCCTGTCTATTTTCAACTGATAAACAAGTAGTAATGGAGGAGCACCGGGTAAAGTGGGTATTGGGATTTGGCTTATTGGTAGCCTTACTACTCTTGTTGTTTATGGCGAATATTGGTTTTGGCTCCGTGTCCATTCCATTCGATGATATTTTAAATGTACTATTGGGCGAAAAAGCTTCACGCAGTGCCTATACATCCATTATATTAATGTCGCGCTTACCACAAACGATTACTGCAGTACTGGCTGGAGCCGGATTGGCCGTTGGCGGATTGCAGATGCAGACCTTGTTTCGTAACCCACTGGCCGGACCATCAATTCTTGGCATCAGCAGTGGGGCAGGCCTGGGGGTGGCATTAGTAGTGTTATTTGCCGGAAATATTCTGGGGGTAACCATTAGTGGATATGGTTTGCTCGGTCACATGACGGTGGTAGGAGCTGCGTTTCTGGGTGCTTTTACCATATTGTTGCTCATCGTGTTTTTTGCGCAGGCTTTGCGCGATAATACCATCCTGCTGATTGTGGGAATAATGATAGGCTATGCCGCATCGGCTATTATTGGGGTCATGAAGTTTTACAGTCCCAAGGAAGATGTACACGCCTATGTGATATGGGGCTTAGGTAGTTTCTCAAACGTCAGTTGGGAACATCTGCTCATATTAATTCCAATTGTTTTAATTGGTCTGGTCATGAGTTTGCTATTGATAAAGCCGCTTAATGTACTTCTGTTGGGCGAAAACTATGCCGAAAACCTGGGGATTAATATCCGCAATACAAGGCTTGCTATATTATTTTGTACAGGTATACTGACAGCCGCCATTACTGCTTTTTGCGGACCTATTGCATTCTTAGGATTGGCAGTGCCTCACCTAACAAAGGGATTATTCCGTACCAGCGACCAAAAGGTATTGATGCCTGCTGTTATACTTGCAGGTGCCGTGTTAGCGCTGTTTTGTAACTTAATAGCCCGCTTGCCTGGCTTCGATGGGGCTTTGCCGATTAATGTGGTGACGGGCCTGATAGGTGCACCAATTGTGATATCAGTGATTATTAAACGCCGAAAGATGAATGCCAATGGATAATGCTGTTCTGTTACAATCGAATGATTTAGCTGTTGGTTACAGGCAAGGTGGCAACAAGTCGCTGGTGCTGCATAAGGATATTAATGTGCAGCTGCACCGTGGTGAGTTCGCATGCTTATTGGGGCCCAATGGAGCAGGCAAGTCAACCCTGATAAAAACACTGAGTGGTTTTATTCCTAAAATGGCCGGCAAGGTGTCTGTTAATGGTAAGGCCTTGGCTGATTATAAACGCAATGAACTGGCTAAAGTGGTATCTGTTGTCCTCACTGAGCGATTGCAGATTCCAAACATGACTGTGTTTGATTTGGTGGCTTTAGGTCGCACACCTTATACCGATTTCTTTGGTATGCTTTCTAAACATGATAAGCAACTGGTAAAACAGGCCATTGAAGATGTGGGCCTGAAAGGTTTTATTAATCGCCAGCTGGTGTGCATGAGTGATGGTGAACGCCAAAAGGCGATGATTGCCAAAGCACTGGTGCAGGATACACCTTTGATTATTCTGGATGAGCCAACCGCTTTTCTGGATTTGCCAAGTAAGATTGAGATTGTTCAGCTACTGAAGAAACTGGCTCGCGAACGAAACAGGGCGATTCTGCTGTCCACCCACGATTTGGATTTGGCCTTGCAACTGGCCGATAAAATATGGTTATTGGCACAAGGACGACAGCTGGAAGCCGGAGTGCCCGAAGATTTGGTGCTGGCCAATGGGTTTCGTCGTTTCTTCGAGAAGGAAGGGATACTGTTTGACAACGAAAGTGGCTCGTTTAAGGTGGAGCGCGAGCAAATGAAAACCATCCGGGTGATAGGCAAGGGAGTGGAGTACAAGTGGCTGAGCCATGCCCTTAACCGTACAGGCTACCAAACAACGGTTGAAGAAGGTAATTACCCAAATATTGAGATAGACAGTAATGCCAATAAGGCGTACATACTGCATCAGACCGATGGAAGCCGGCACGCGCTCAGGACCATTGAAGATCTCTTACTACAGATTCGTCAGGAATAGTAATCATTAATATTATTACACCCACAAATTAAATGGTGGCTTTTTACATTGGCTATGTAGTCGGTTAAAAAGCGTCTTGATGAAAATCAAAAAGTCTCTAGATACAATTTTAAAAGTGTCTAGAAGGTTTTTGAAAAGTATCAAGAGCGTTTTGGGAACAATTGACATTTTGTGGACAAAAGTGATTGAGGTTAATTTAATCTAATCCTGAGAAAACAATTTTCATTTCTGTTTTCGACAACAATACTTTTAAGTCTTTCTTACTTATGGGGATGTTCCGGTTGAGGGGTGGCCTGTCTCATTGGCGGGCCGGCGAAGGGGTGAATAATAGATTATTTAGCAGAGCATCAAAGGGGTTTATCCTACTTTGATAGCGATGCTTATAATTTATTAGAGCGCGCGGAAGCATCAATGGGACTAGTCTTTTTGTTTCTTTTTCGGATATGGAAAAAGAAAACCCGTCTGGTAAGACAAAGCTCCTTGAAGCCCAAGACTATGCATAGTCCTGTTAACTAATCACAGCTATAGCTTTTTTTAGGAATTAATGTTACTCCACAACTATTTGAAGTGATTCCCGTTTAATCCATGGGATTTGTATAGGGAGCAAAACCCTGTTTATTGCCTGTTATAGCAATTGTATTTTAAAATGCGCCTTAAGCGCAATTTTAAAAACAACAATGGTAAATGCCGATACATAATCAAAGTGGCTTTAAAACTGAAAGGCATTAAAGGCGCATTTTGATTAGTAAACGGTATTATAGCATGGGTTCTTATTACCCTTCAATCTAACTAAAAGGCAATCCCCCTCATCATTAAATTGTTATAAACCTATACAAACTATCCCCCTTCGCCAAGGGGGAAATCCATTTGAACAATGAATATTGCGCTAAGGCACATGGTGTGCTGAGTTCGTTGCAAAGTAACGGATTCGGAGTGTATGCAATGAGTGGTGCTCAGTGTTTATTGGCGAAAGAACAGAGAGCCATCGTTATGGCGATTCAGAATTACAGATTGATTTTCTATCAATCGTTTTGAGTCGTTTTCGGTATTATTTTGAATCGATTTACTGATATGGCGTATTTTGAACATGACTGACCTTTTCTGAACCGGCATAAAACAACAGGTGTACAGGAGCTGATTATTTTTGTATGACAGTGCATTTACAAGTAATCATACTATGAAAGTATCCAAATCTTATGTTTTTAGCTGGCTCCTGCTTACGCTTGTGAGCCTCACTGCCTGTAAGGACAACAGGCCGCCCAACGTGGTGATTATTTTCACTGATGACCAGGGCTATAACGACCTGTCATGCTACGGGGCCACCGAGTTTGAAACACCGCACATCGACCGGCTGGCTGAAAATGGCATGCGATTTACCAACTTTCATGTGAGCACGGCTGTATGCAGTGCTTCGCGTGCTGCACTGCTTACCGGCTGCTATAACGAGCGCCTTAACGTGCGGGGAGCATACATGCCCTGGGATACGCTTATTGGTTTAAATCCCGATGAGGTGACCATTGCTGACATGCTGAAAGAGCATGGCTATGCAACGGGTATGGTTGGCAAATGGCATTTAGGGCATAATAAGGTATTCTTGCCGCTTCAGCAGGGCTTTGACAAATACTATGGCATCCCTTACTCCAACGATATGTGGCCCGTTGATTACGATGGCATATCTGTGCATGAGAAGGATACTGTTGCCAAGCATTGGAAATTGAAATATCCGCCTCTGCCTATTCTTGAAGGCAATGAAAAGGTGGCGGAGATTCATAACCTCGACGACCAGGCTCAAATAACTACTTTATATACCCATAAGGCCGTTGAGTTTATTCAGCGTCACCAGGCAGAACCATTCTTCTTGTATCTGGCGCACTCCATGCCTCATGTGCCTTTGGCGGTGTCCGATAAGTTTAAAGGTAAAAGTGAACAGGGGCTCTATGGTGATGTGATGATGGAGATAGACTGGTCGGTAGGCCAGGTGATGAAGGCTCTGAAGGACGCTGGTGTTGATGATAATACACTGGTGGTGTTTACAAGTGATAATGGCCCCTGGATGTGTTTTGGTAATCATGCCGGTTCGGCTTACCCCTTGCGCGAAGGGAAAGGTTCGATGTGGGAAGGTGGCCACCGGGTGCCTTGTGTGATGCAATGGCCTGCACAGATAAAAGGCAGGCAGGTAAACGACAAGCTGGCATCGACCATTGATTTGTTGCCGACAATAGCTGCAATAACGGGTGCCAGGTTGCCCGAGAATAAGATTGATGGTGTGGATATCTCTAAACTGCTAAAAGGTAAAGATGTAACGCCGCGTGATGAGTTTTGGGCCTACTACGGCGGCGAACTGCACGCTGTGCGTAAAGGCGACTGGAAGCTCTATTTCCCGCATGAGTATCGCTCATATCGTCAGCACCCTCCGGGAAAGGATGGATTCCCGGGCTGGACCAAACAAATGCCATGCGGCCTGGAGTTGTACAACCTGCAGGATGATATTGAGGAAGCATATAACGTCATTGACCTGCACCCTGATGTAGTAGAGGAGTTAGAGGCGATTGCCAAACAGGCACGTTACGAACTGGGCGACAGGCTGCAAAAAATGGAAGGTCATGAAGTGCGTCCCCTTGGCCGTATTGAGGAGAATTAGTGGAACAGCAAAGCATTTTCCCCTTGGGGAAGTGCCGAAGGCGATGGGGGACTAGACCCAAGTCTTGTTCCAATGGGAGCATTAATAGTCTCGTATCTTATGTCTTGGTACTACATTAAGTTACTACTGTTTAAATAAACTAACAGGCTACAATAAATACAATACGATGAAAAATTCTATCAATCAGCTACTGGCTGCTTTTGTAATACTGCTGACTTTTGCATGTTCGGCAGTCAAAACAGAGCGTCCTAATATCGTCTTCATCATATCTGATGATCATGCTGAACAGGCCATCAGTGCCTATGGACATGGCCTTAATCAAACACCTAACATCGACAGGCTGGCTAAAGAGGGCGTGCTATTCACAAATGCGACGGTCACCAACTCTATTTGTGCCCCGTCGCGTGCGGTAATATTAACCGGTAAGCATAGTCATAAAAACGGATTGATTAATAATGAGGTGACCTTCGATGGCGGGCAGGCCACTTTTCCAAAACTCTTGAAAGAGGCTGGCTATCATACGGCCATTGTTGGTAAATGGCACCTCAAGAGTGAACCTACGGGTTTCGACCAGTGGATGGTATTACCCGATCAGGGAGAATATTATAATCCGGACTTCAGAACGCCGCAGGGATTGGTTCGTATTCCCGGTTATGTGACCAATATTATTACTGATAAAGCCTTGGAGTGGCTCGAAGGCATCAAACAGGAGGACAAACCATTTTGCCTAATGGTGCAGCACAAAGCACCTCACCGTAACTGGATGCCTGCACCGCAGTACCTCAATCAGTTTGATCAGGCCGAAATTCCTGTGCCGGATAACTTCTTTGATGACTATTCCACCCGTGGCCGTGCTGCCAGGGAGCAGGAAATGGAAATCGATAAAATCATGTTTGAAGGCTACGACCTGAAGCTGACAAAGCCCGGTACCGATGATATTATCAGAGATGGCTGGGGCGACTGGTATGAGCGTATGAGCGACGAACAGAAAACCAACTGGCACAATGCCTATCGGGCCAAGAATCAGGCCTATTATGATGCAGAGCTGAGTGGAAAAGAAAAGGCTATTTGGAAATATCAGCGCTATATGCAGGATTACCTGTCAACCATTGCTTCGGTTGATGATGGCGTGGGTGAGATTCTGGATTACCTGGATGCAAATGGTTTGGCCGATAATACGATTGTGGTGTATACCTCAGATCAGGGCTTTTATTTGGGCGAGCACGGCTGGTTCGATAAGCGCTTTATGTATGAAGAGTCATTAAGTACACCATTGCTATTACGCTATCCGGAAGGTGTGAAGAAAGGATGGGTATGTGACAAGCTGGTACAGAATCTGGATTTTGCGCAGACTTTCCTTGATTATGCCGGTGTTGAAGCACCACAGGAAATGCAAGGTTTATCCATGCGTCCGGTGTTGGAGCAAAACTCAGATGCATGGCGCGACGCCGTTTATTACCATTATTATGAGTATCCGGGTATACACGCCGTTAAGCGTCACTATGGCATCTCAACAGGTCACTACAAGTTAATTCATTTCTACTTTGATACCGACGAGTGGGAGTTTTACGATTTGGAAACCGACCCACAGGAAATGAATAACCAATATGCTAATGCTGAGTGTGCAACGCTGATAGAAGAGCTGAAAGCACAGCTGGCTAAATTAAAGCAGCAATATGAGGTGCCTTCGATAGAGCAGGAGATGGGCGAACGATTTGTGACCCTTACCAATAAAGCAAAAGGCGCAAAGGTAACCATGAAGCAGATGCCCGATAAACCCTACGATGCACCAATCAGCTTTTTGTGCGATGGAAAAGGCAAGAACTTTACACCTCTTTGGGCTTCCGACTATGATACATTTTTAGGCTTCAACGGCAACGATATGCAGGGCGTTATTGAATTAAACGAACTGACTGCCATTAATGAGATAAAAATGCGTTTCCTGGATAAGCGTGGCTCGTGGGTGTATGCACCCCAACAGGTGGAGATATTTATTTCAAAAGATGGTCGTTCTTACGAGCCTGTTCAGCTAAATGAGTCGCAACAAAACGAAGTGCTTAACAATGTTTACCTGGTGACTAAAGGAGCAACGGGCATGAGTGTTGAGGCTCGTTATATAAGAGTTAAGGTCTCTAATTTTGGACTTATTCCCGAGGGCAAGCCCGGTGCCGGACAACCTTCGTGGTTGTTTTGTGATGAGTTTATTGTAAACTAGCAGATATAAATCTTTACTTTCCGATTAGAAGGCTGCCTTAGGGTGGCCTTTTTTTATATCTGACATCATTAACTTCTGCCAAAATTGCAAGGGGCTGTCAGCACTGTCTGCCGCATTGTCACACATTGACGAATGGCACAGGCTTTGATAACTTTGAGCCGTTAAATTGATATGTAAAAACATAAATATTAGTAACGATGCAAAAAGGACATATTGGGGTTACTACCGAGAACATTTTCCCTATCATCAAAAAGTATCTTTATTCAGATCATGAGATTTTCTTACGCGAATTAGTATCTAACGCGGTTGATGCTACGCAGAAGCTTAAAACACTGGCTTCGGTTGGAGAATTTAAAGGTGAAATGGGCGAAGCGCCTGTGCGTGTTATCCTTGATGAAGAAAAGAAGACCATTACCATCTCTGACCGTGGAGTGGGGATGACTTCTGAAGAGATTGATAAATACATCAACCAGGTGGCTTTTTCGGGTGCCAACGAGTTTCTGGAAAAATATAAGAAGGATGCCAATGCCATTATCGGTCATTTCGGTTTAGGTTTCTACTCATCTTTCATGGTGTCTGAAAAGGTGGAGATCATCACCAAATCGTTCCGTGATGGTGCACAAGCTGTTAAATGGAGCTGCGATGGCAGTCCGGAATACACGCTTGAAGAAGTAGAAAAGGCCGACAGAGGTACAGATATCATTCTTTACATTGACAAGGATAATGAGCAGTATGCCACCAAAGTAGAGATTGATAAGCTGTTAAAGAAATACTGTCGCTTCCTGCCTGTTGAGGTTATCTTCGGAAAAGAGACGGAGTGGAAAGATGGCAAGGAAGAAGAGACCGACAAGGACAATGTGGTTAACGAAACTAAGCCTTTGTGGACTCGCACACCATCTGAATTAAAAGATGAGGACTACACGAAGTTTTACCGTGGTTTGTACCCAATGGCCGATGAGCCTTTGTTTAACATCCACCTGAATGTAGACTATCCATTTAACCTGACAGGTGTATTGTACTTCCCTAAGCTGAAGAACAATGTTGAAGTGCAGAAGAATAAGATTCAGCTGTATTGCAACCAGGTGTATGTAACCGATTCGGTTGAGGGAATAGTGCCAGAGTTCTTAACCTTGTTACATGGTGTGATTGATTCACCGGATATTCCGTTAAATGTATCGCGCTCATACCTGCAGAGTGACGGTAATGTGAAGAAGATTTCGAGCCACATCACCAAAAAAGTAGCGGATCGTCTGGAAGAAATCTTTAAGAAAGACCGTGACGGATTTGAAGCCAAATGGGATGACCTGAAGATTTTCATCGAATATGGTATGCTGACAGAGGAGAAATTCTACGACCGTGCCAAGAAGTTCACGCTTCTGAAAAATACGGATGGTAAATTCTTTACTTTTGACGAATACGCTAACATCATTAAGGACAACCAGACGGATAAAGATGATCAGCTGGTATACCTTTATGCCACTGATGTTGAAGGTCAGTTCAGCTTTATTGAAGCGGCTAAGAATAAGGGGTATGATGTCTTAGTACTTGACGGACAGCTTGACAGTCACTTTGTGAACCATCTGGAAAGCAAGTTCGAGAAGTCTCGTTTTGTGCGTGTTGATAGTGATATTGCTGAAAAACTGATACCTAAGGCAGATGCAGCTGAGTTGAAGCTGTCTGCTGCACAAAAACAGGATTTAACAACCATCTTCAGCTCTCAGGTGCCAAATGTGGATAAGGCCAATTTCATTGTAACTTTTGAAGCATTAGAAGAGACTGATACGCCAGTGATGATTACGCAGCAGGAGTTTATGCGCCGAATGAAAGAGATGAGTCAGCTGGGTGGTGGCCCAATGAGTTTCTATGGCGAAATGCCTGATAGCTACAACCTGGTGGTGAATGGTAATCACCCATTGGTAAATCGCATCATCGAAGAGGAAGAGCAAGAAGTAGGCGAAAAAGTAGCGTCTATCCGTCATAAGATTGAAGGACTGGAAGGTAAGCGCTCTGAACTGGAAAAAGCCAAAGAAGGGAAAAAAGATGAGGAGATTCCACAAGCCGATAAGGATGAAATGGAAGACATCAACAAGAAGCTGACCGAATTGAACGGCAAGAAAGATGCAGAACTATCATCGTTTGCATCATCTAACAAATTAGTATCACAGCTGATTGACCTGGCTTTGCTTTCGAATAATATGTTGAAAGGGGAGGCCCTGACTAAATTCGTTAAGCGCAGCATCGATTTGATATAATGTTATAGCATCATACTTTTTAAGCCCGGAAGCAATTTGTTTCCGGGCTTTTTGCTGTAATGCACCTAAATAACGGCTTAGGTATAAATGTTTGACTCTGACTTAACATCTTTTAACGTTTATTTTGGCGAGGTATGATGTTGCATAGTTTAATAATTCAGGCATTTGTCTATTTTTGCGCCGATTTTATTACAGGGTGCATTGCCGTTCAGGGGACAGTTGGTAATGGACCAGAACACTATTCTTAAAACCAGAAAAAAATGGAACAAAACGTTTTCATCGCAAAAGATGTGACAACTAATCCTGCGCCTCTTGGACTAACCGGCTTTGGATTAACAACCATGCTACTGAACCTTCACAATGCCGGTTTATTCGGTTTGGATACCATGATTATGGGTATGGGTATCATGATGGGAGGTCTGATTCAGATTCTTGTAGGTATGCTTGAGTGGAAGAAGAACAACATGTTTGGAATGATGGCTTTTACATCTTATGGCGCATTCTGGATTTCTTTAGTATTTATCTGGATTTTCCCTAAAATGGGCTTGGGCGAGGCTCCTTCAGCAACTGCTATGGGGTATTACCTGGCTGTGTGGGGTATATTTACTTTTGGATTGTGGATTGCTACCCTTAAGATGACAAAGACCATGATTTGGTTATTTGGAACTGTAGTAGTGCTTTTTGCACTGTTGGCTATCGCCAACTTTACAGGTAGTCACCTGATTCATACCATAGCAGGTATCGAAGGTGTAATTTGTGGAGCAAGTGCTCTTTACATTGCTATCGGAACACTATTGGTTGAGGTATATGGCAAGCAAATTTTGCCAATGCCTTAATTAGTTGAATGAATGATATTGACAAGCGCCCGGATGTTAGTTCGGGCGCTTTTTTATTGTCTTTGTTTGACTAAAGTATCAATCTTGTCCTTAAACGACATGGTCGAAGAGCTGAGAATAATTATTTTAGCAGTACATAATCTTACACATACAATGAAGCATCTAGAAAGTTCATACACCGGACAAAACGAATGGTGGAAATACCTTTTACTAATACTTATTTCATTCCTTGGTGGTCAGTTCTTCGGAGCCATCCCATTGTTGGTAGTACTGGCATGGGCCGGCTCAGGTAATATTGATACTGCTGCTGTTCAGAGTATGGATTTTGCGGCTATGGGAATTAACTCTTCACTTGGTCTGGCTTTGATTATCCTGCCTTTTATTCTCAGTCTTGTGTTATTTGTTGTGCTTTTTAAAGCGTTTCATCAGCGCACTTTTGCCACTGTTATTAATGGAACCAAAGCTATTCGCTGGCGACGTGTGATTATTGGAGCTGGATTGTGGGGGATGATAATGGCTTTTACCCTGGTGGTTGATTATTATATGAATATTGATAATTATGAGATGCGCTTAAACTGGAATGCGCTAATAGTATTGGCTTTAGTCTCCATTTTACTTATCCCGTTTCAAGCATTCTATGAAGAGATATTGTTCAGAGGTTATCTGGCTCAAGGCATTGGGCGCCTTTTCAAGAATCGAATATTGGTACTTATTATTCCTTCTGTATTTTTTGCGTTGATGCATGGCACTAATCCAGAAATTCAGAAGTTTGGCTTTTGGGTAATGATGCCTCAGTATTTTATTATGGGATTTGTTTATGCGCTCATTTCGGTATTTGATGATGGTATTGAACTGGCCATGGGAGCGCATGCTGTCAATAATGTTTTTATAAGCATGTTTGTGACTGCTGATGGATTGGCTTTTCAAACGGATGCTTTATTAAAGGCTCACGAAATAGATCCATCAAAAGAATTAGGAACTCTGCTGGTTGCATCACTGGTATTTGTAGGCGCACTTGCTTTCAAGTATCGCTGGCAGTTAAGTGCCTTATTCAGAAAAATTGAAGCTCCGGTAGAGGAAGTGTAAATAAATAAACGAGCCATCAATTACAACTATAAAAAAAAGGACTGCGAGCAGTCCTTTTTGTGCTTTTTACAATGGCGGATCTCTATCTCACGCTTCCTGATAATGTGCTTATCTCGCGATTACCTTTCAGGTTTGTAATGCGGAAATCACCTGAAACAGAATTGCCCTTCAGATTACCATCAATATCCGATAGTTCGGCATCTCCAGAAACCGTATTGGATTTGGCATTGCCTTTAACGCCATTCAGAGCAATGTCGCCTGATACTGTATTCGCTGATATGTCACTGCCAATTTTTTCAGCTACGATATCGCCCGAAACGGTATTGCATTTAACTTTTCGCTGCCCCACGCCACTTACTTTAATATCGCCGCTCACACTGTTAACATCTACATCTGTCATGGCCGGCATGGTAATGTAAAATTGTCCTTCGGCACTTCCTCTTGAGTTACGAGGATGTTTTACTTCTACATATAGTGTAGTACCCGATTGGCGTGTTACAATCTCATATTCATCTTTGTCCCGGTCCCAGGTCAGGGAGCCTGTTACATGCACAGTATTGCCGTCAGCAGCCTCCACCACTACGTCGCTAAATACTACGTTCACTTCCACATCTGTTATGTTGTCGAACGTTTTGTCTACTTCTACCTTTTTGGTCTGGCCAAAAGCTACCAGCGTACAAATTAATAGGCCAATGAGTATGGTCAGTTGTTTCATCATATTGCGTTTTAGTGATTAATGATTGTAGGACGCATACAGTGGAGCATAAGTTACAGCTTGAAAGTGATTAATCAATTCTTAGTTGATAACCACTGCCGTGAATATTTATTATCTCAACACCTTCAACATCTTTAAGGTACTTTCTCAGCTTGGTGATGTATACATCCATACTTCTTGTTGTAAAATAGCCGGTTTCGCCCCAAACCTGTTTCAGTGCTTTATCTCGGGGGAGAACCTTATTTTGTGTCTGACATAGCAGTAGCAATAAATCCGCCTCTTTTGGTGATAGTTTCTGTTCCTCTCCAGCTATGGTGATGGTTCTGAATTCATGGTTGAATGTGGCGTTTCCAATCGTATATTCAGAAGGCATTTCTTCTGTCTGCTGACGCTTATTGCGGTTTAGTATGGCATTGATTTTACAAATAAGAATTTCCGAGTCAAAGGGTTTGGTAATATAGTCATCAGCCCCTGTGCTAAATCCTTCCAGCACATCTTCCTTCATTACCTTGGCGGTTAGAAAAATAATGGGAATATCCTGGTTATATTCTTTTATTTCACGGGCAATGGTAAAGCCATCCACATTGGGAAGCATCACATCAAGAATGCATATGTCGTACTGCCCTTCTTTAAAGCGCTTAAAGGCTTGCAGGCCATCTTTCACCCAGGTTACCTCAAACTTATTAATCTCCAGATAGGCTTTCATGACCGTACCAAAATTGCGGTCATCTTCCACCATAAAAACTCTGTTTGTATCCGTCATTGTTTTTATTTGTAAGGTAGTTGAATACTAAACTCAGTTCCAACGCTTATTTTACTTTTTACACTTATTGAACCATGGTGAGCGTCAATTACCGCCTTAACATAGCTTAGGCCCAGTCCAAAGCCTTTAACATTATGCACATTGCCACCCGCAGCACGGTAGAATTTTTCAAAAATTTTGTTTTGCTGTTCACGCGTCATACCAATGCCATTATCGGCTATCTTTATTACAATGCCATTGTTATTATTAATGGTCGAAAGTGTTACCAATGGTTGTTCTTTTGCATACTTCAGTGCATTTTCCAGTAAATTTACAATAACATTGGTAAAATGTATTTCATCTACTAAAAATACGCTTAACTCAGCTTTTAATGAGGTGCTAATTTTACCATTGGTTTCATTAGCTAAAAGCTGCATGTTATCAACGGCGCGCAAAATAAGTTCATGAATATCGTGCGATGCTTTTACAACTGAGAAATCTTTCTTCTCAATTTGTGACATCTGCAGCACACGTTCCACATGACTGTTCATCCGACTGTTTTCTTCTTTAATAATTTTTAAGAAGCCTTTGATATGCTCTTCGTTATTAATGATGGTTGGGGTTAAAATACTGTCGGTAGCCAGGCTAATGGTAGCAATAGGCGTTTTGAACTCATGGGTCATGTTATTGATAAAGTCTGTTTTTATCTGCGATACCTTTTTTTGCGTTAATATTGTCCGCATCGTGATGAAAAAGGTAATGAGAATGAACAGTGTAAATATGGCGGATAGCGATACCATCCAGCCAATTGTTTTCACCAGGTACGATGCCGCGTCGGGAAAATAGACCACCAATTCATAGGGTGTGATGCCTCTGAAGATATCTCGCGGAAACAGGTTAATTTGAAATGGATGGTAACTATTGGCTTTTGAAATATCAAAATTAGTGGTTTTGTAATTGGAGAGTTGCCGCGTATACTGATTGAATATGCCAAATTCAAATTTCGTATCTATGCCGTTTTGAGCCAGTTCCTGTGTCAGAACATCGTTGAGGTGCTCAAGATCAATGCGTGCCTGTAGTGGATTATGGCGTGCTTCAATTTCGCGTTTCATCTGATTAAACACTTCTTTAATCTCCTGATTACGCTCTTCCATAGCGCTGATCACCACTTCAATAGAGTCTTCGATATGAACCATCTGTTCTTCCAGTTCGAGCAAGTCAACAGCTTCACCTGATGCATTAATCCATACCTGATGATCGGTTTGGTTGCCATTAACCTCGGTATGCACTTCTATGCGTGTGCCTCCTTGTGTAATAACGGTGTCTTTTTTCTGATAAACAATGTTAGGTTTGACAGAGCTGGTGCTTTTTTGTCTGATGATAGACACATTGCCATTATTATCTTGACGGTAACTTGTTCTTGATTTTGAACTTGGCTGGTGAAAAAACTCGCGAAAGATATAATCAGCACTTTGCTCTTTTTCCATTCTTTGGACTGCATTGTCAAGCGACCTGTAAACTGCTGCCTGAAATTTCTCACGCTGCACATTTACCGACTGTTGTATCCATAAATACTGAGCGGCAATAATACCCAATAGCGAAAGGCTCATTAAAAGTATTAGTCCCTGTATTGATTTACGTTTCATAAATGACTTAATTATAGCGTAAAGATAAGTGTTTGAGTAAAAGTGTACTTATACATTAACCTTTCCTTAACTCTTTTTAACCGCGCCTTAACCCGCAAATAATCAGTTCATTCATACATTTGACATTGAATAAGTGTACAGGATAAATTATTCTAATTGTTCAGAAAATAATACTAACAAATAACGCGGAAGCTATGAAAAAACGAAAGAATGCTCTATGGTTGGCACTGATAGGACTGCTTATTGGTGGTGTAAGCTATCAGGCGACAGCACAAACAAAAAAGGAAAACCGGGTCAAAGTAAAAGTGGTGGGCAGCGATGGTAAGAAGGTAGTTGACATGGATACCACTTTCACACATGATGTATTTGTAATACAATCGGGAGGCGAAACAACAGTGATAAATATGGACAGCATCATGGATGCTAACAGGGAAGAGATTGACAAGCATATGAAGGTGATGGCTTTTACCATGGATTCGCTAAATGATTTTCACTTTGAATTTGACGGAGATATGGAGAAGATGCATATTGAAATTGAGAAAATGCTGAAAGAGAAGGGCATTGAGCTGGAGAATATGGAAGAGATGCACCGAAATCATATCATGTTTTTGAGGGAGAAAGAAGGGGATTTTGATATTAATGAGTTTATCAGTGAGGATGGCGATGTTGTAAAAATTATTCAAAAAGAGATTGATTGTGAAGTAGATGGGGAATCCGGAGTTAAAACAATTGTCATTGCCACGGATGATGAAAAGATGCCCATGCACTGGAAAGAAAAGCACACACACCATATGACGGTCAAAGTGGAGTCTATTCCAATGGAAGACATCCCTTTTTTAAAGAAAGTAGGCATTTCGTCAAAAAAGCTGACTTCTGAGCCTTTAGATCTGAAAGATGTGAAAGTAAAAATTGAAAAAATTATGGAGAATGAAAAGCTTCAGACATTAATGCATATTGAATGTGAATTACCAGATGGTGATTACCTGCTTGAATTATTTAATCAGGAAGGGGATAAGGTGAAGGAAAAGGCGGATATCAAGGCAGGACCATTAAAAGAAGAATTGGACTTAAAAAAGGAAGAGGCACCTTACTACTTGATTCTATCTAAGAACAATCAGCTTTTCGGTAGAAAAATCATCCTATAAAAATAGCAACCATAAACTTAAATTTAAGCGGTCATTCTTCTTGTGGGAAGGATGACCGCTTTGCTTTTCCATATAATACATATAATTCCAATATATGGATAGTGTAATTTGTGAGTATTTTGTTAAAGTACACAAATACAGTGTAATGCAGTTTTTGGCAAGGCAATTGAAATAGACATTATCAAATAACAATAATGATTGCGATAGAAATAATTGGTGCAGCCATAACTTTGATATATGCATGGTATGTGATTGACAAATACTTGATTGCTAATCAAGATGATATATAAAATATATTTGATTGGCGCTTCAGAACAATAATGAAGATGAGCCAATCAGTAGTTTGGGTGTTTATAATAAAAAAGCTCCTTGTCAACGGACAGGGAGCTTTTTTTATGCGGTAAAAACTAGCTCTAGATCACGGTGATTGAGCTTTCTTCAACCCAACCAACAGTACCATCAGCAATCTGTATTTCTTTCCACTGCCCAAGAGTACTGATGATCTCTACTTTAGTGCCTTCGTGTAAAATAAATATTTCAGTACCACTGGCATCTGGTGAACTTTTAACTGTTAGTGAAGGGTTGAATACAATGGCATGGTTGCGCACCACCAGTTTCGTTTTCTGACGATAACTAAATGATAAAGTGACCAATGTGCCCAATAGTAAGCCAACTCCCAGGTAAAATCCGGCTTTCTTTAATAGAACCGAATTTGAAAAGAAGAAAAGAGCAGCCATGACCAGGGTCAGCATAAAACAAGCTAGGCCAATAAAGGCCCAGGTGTCTGATGTTGTCTTATTCCTGAAATCTGCCACCCACTTGCTTAAGAAGAATTCATCAACCGACTCTATCTTATCAGTGGTTTGAGAATAGGCAAGCTCCAGATTGTACTTTATATCCTTGTCGTGTGGTTTTAATAGCAAAGCACGTTCGTAGTTAAGAATGGCGCTGGCTAATTCACCATTTTTATAAAAGGCATTACCGAGGTTAAAATACAAGTCGCCACTTTCAACGCCCGTAGACAAAATACCTTTGTAAGTATCAATGGCCGATTGAAAGTCACCATTGCTGTATTGTGTGTTGCCTTCCTCAAAACGGTCGTCCTGGCCATTAGCTATTCCTGTAGCAAGGCAAAAAACGAATAGTATAATTAATTGCTTCATCATTAACGTTTTATTTGGTTTTCAAGCTGGCTGATAGTTGCAATTGTATGTTTGTAAAGTTTATCCATTTCTCCGGTGCCAGATGCTGGTGCATAGCGCGCAAATTCGCAGGTATCCAGAATATTCATCATATCAGAAATGACTTCGTCCGACACATTGGATTGCTGAAGTAATTCACCAGCATTATCTTTCGACAATTCACTTAATGGCAGGGTTAATTTGTCGCTTAAGTAACCCCAAAGTGCACGAAGCACCTCTTCGTAGAAGGCTTCTTTTTCACCTGTTTTAAGGAAATGTGCCGACTTTTTCAGGCGTTTCTTGGCTATCTTGTTGGCTTTCTTTGTTTTCATTAACGACGCATTGGCATTCTCTTTTAAACGCTTCTGGTTAATGATAAACAGCAACACAAATAATGATAATGGTATCAATAAAGCCAGGTAATACGTAAGGCTTCCGATAAAGAATGTGCCAGTTGGTTTTAGTTGTGTTTTGCCGGTTTTAATAAATCTGATATCCTTGCCAATGAATTTCACATTCTCTTTTGTCACATTTGATCTTACAACACCCGAAGTGCTTGTTTCATCACCTTCTCCTTTGGCAACATTAATACTGATTGGGCCCGATTCCATTGACTGGTATTGGCCTTTGGCCGGATCGAAGTAGGCAAACTGAATGGATGGTATTGTAAAGGTGCCGGCATGACGTGGTATCATCAGGTATTCATAGGTTTTTGATCCTTTCATACCGCGGGCTGTATTACTAATGCTGTTTGATATTTTAGCATCAAAGTCATCAAAATCAGCCGGAAACTGAATCGCCGGATCTTCTATGAACTTGTGATTACCGGTTCCGCTTATGACTACTTTGAGCGTGATACCGTCGTTGACGGCCACATCATTTTTGTTAACACTGGCCTGCATGCTCAACTGCCCAACACCGCCAGAATAACCGGCAGGTCTTCCAGATGGCAACGGTTTTACATTAATCGATATAGGTTTCGATTTGACTCTTTTTTTGACGGTTCTGTAATTTGATTCGAAGAAATCATCAAAAATACTGCGTGAACGACTGCGTGCTACTCGCTGACGCACCATAAACTCTATCTCGGTGGGCTCTATGGTTAACTTACCTGATTTCTGCGGAAACAATAGCTTTTGTTCATATGTCCCCACATTATAGGTTTTACCATTGATATTTTCCATGGTCCACTTAATGCCATCCTGATCTTTAAGTGTTTGCGTAATAAATGAGGCCAACTCAGGCTGCTTGATGTCCGATAGGCCTTCGAGTTGTACTTTGGTAAAAATTTTAGTGGTTAACACCATTGCTTCACCCTGGTAAAGGTTTGTTTTCGATGGGGTAACCGTAATAAACAGGTCATCATCGGAAGGTGCTGAGCCAGCAGTTGCACTACTTTGATTTTCTTGTTGAGCCTGCGCATCGCCTTTCACCACCTTAATGCTAACAGCATTGGAGCTCACCTTTTCATCATCTACTTTAATGGTGGCAGGAGGAATGGTAAATTGACCTTCATTAAGCGCTTTTAAAATAAATGTATAGGTATACGATGTTTCGCGCGATACCTTCCCATTTACGATGGAAGTGCTGGTTGAATATGTAGTGCTGGGGCCCATCAATATTTGGAAATCCTGTAATGAGGGGAGGCGTATATCACTACCTTCTTTGTTAAGTGTGTAAACTAATTGAAACTTATCTCCAACTACTACTGCTGACTGTGCACGGGCTGTAAAGCTTATTTCCTGCGCGTTGGCAGAAATGCAGGCAGTGATGAATAGTACTATGGAAAGAATTGTGAGTCGCATATTTTAGAGTGTTTTGTGCAAAAATAGTACTTCTACCAATTTTTTTCTGTTTTTGTTCGTTGTCCAGCTTTGGCTTTACGCAGTTTTTTTTGCAATTCATTTTCATCCTGCTGGATGGCATTGAGTAAACGCTGTGCATCCTCTTTCGACATCTGCTCAGAAGGCTGTTGCTGGTTCTGCTGATTTTGCTGCTGCTGTTGCTGCTGCTGTTGATCTTGCTGTTGCTGGTCTTGTTGCTGTTGGTCTTGTTGCTGATCCTGCTGTTGCTGTTGATCCTGCTCCTGCTGGTCCTGTTGGTCTTGCTGATCTTGCTGATCTTGGTTTTGCTGCTGTTGATCCAGCAACTTCTGAACAGCAATCAGGTTGTAGCGGCTATCATGGTCCTCAGGGTTGTTGCGCAACGCATTTTTATATGCTTCCAGGCTTTCCTGTAGTTTTTGCATGGCAAAGTAGCTGTTACCCATGTTGTGGTACACCTGTGCCAGTTTTTCAGGCTCTTGCTCGGTACCTGCTAAAATCTGAAACTGGTCCAATGCTTCATTAAATTTTTCCTGCTTATATAATGCATCACCCAAATTAAATTGGGCTTCGAAGGAATTATCTGTTTTATCAAGTGCTTTGCGGTATTCAATTTCCGATTCGAGAAAGGCCGAGTCGGAAAAATGAGAGTTACCACTTCTGATAAACTTGCGCTCATCCTGCGCTTTCAGGTTAAAGACCCCAAGAAGCAGAATAGCTATTAATGTGATATATTTTAAATTCATCATACCCGTTAATCTTTACTCTTTGTTATCTTTTACCTCAAATATATTGATGTGCTTTAAACGTCTGTTCTTCCTTTCTAGAATAATAAATTCAAGAATAATCAGTAATAAGGCAAAGGCGGCAAAATACTGAAACTGATCGTCATAATCGGTATACACCTTGGCTTCCAGTTCCGATTTTTCTAACTGGCTTAACTCATCTACCAGGTTGTTAATGCCATTGCGAATATTATTGGCGGGAATATATGCACCATTGCCTGTAATGGCTACTTTTTGAAGCGTTTCTTCATCCAGTTTTGAGATGACCACATTCCCATCTTTGTCTTTCATAAAGTCGTTACTGCGCCCTTCAGCAACAGGTATAGGTGCTCCCTTAGGTAAACCCATCCCAACAGTATATATTTTTATCCCTTTATCGGCCGCCATTTTAGCAGCTGCCACCGGATCATCCTCGTGGTTCTCACCATCGGTTATTACAATGATGGCCCTGTTGATGTCTTCCTGAGTTGTAAACGAGCTGATACCTTTATTGATGGCGGAGCCAATTGCGGTGCCTTGTGTACCAACTACATCAGTGTTTATAGAATTCAGAAACATCTTCGCTGATGCATAGTCTGTGGTGATTGGTAATTGAACGTATGCCTCACCAGCAAAGACAATAAAACCAACTCTGTCGTTCTGCAGTTTATCAATGAGTCGGGATATCGCTCTTTTAGCCCGCTCCAGTCGATTGGGCTCTATATCCTGTGCCATCATACTATTGGATACATCCAGGGCTACAATCAATTCAATACCTTTTCGTTTGACGGTTTGCAGTTTACTACCATACTGTGGTCCTGCAATGGTTATGATGAGCATAATGAAGGCCAGCAGCAGAATATAAAACTTAACCGTAGGACGCTTAAAGGACACATTTGGCATCAGATCATTAAGTAGCTCTACATTACCAAATTCCTCTAGTGCCTTTCTGCGTCTTTTAGCCAGGTACAAATGGATAAAGGCCAGGGCAGGAATCAGCAAGAGTAAATAGAGCGCATCCGGATGTTCAAACCTGAATATATTCATTTTATCTTGTTCTTTACAGTCGTTAGTGGCGCCTGAATAACTTTCATTATTGAGGCTGTTGCTTGTTTAATTATTAAGGTAGATTTCTGAAAACGGTGCTACGCATAAATATCTCCAACATAAGAAATAAACCGGCAAAGGCTGCGAACCACCAGTATTCCTCTTTACGTTTCGTATACTCGCGTACTTCTATTCTTGTCTTCTCCAATAGGTCAATCTCCTTGTATATTTCATCTAGTTTTTGCTTGTCGGTAGCTCTGAAATATCTGCCGTCAGTTAAATCAGCTATGCCTTGCAATAACTCTTCATCGATCTTAACTTCCATTTGCTGATATTGCTTACCAAAAACGGTTTGCATGGGGAAGGGCGCCATGCCGTTGGTGCCAACACCGATAGTATATACTCTAATACCAAAGGTTTTTGCTATTTCGGCTGCGGTCATCGGAGCAATTTCTCCACGATTGTTCTCACCATCCGAAACTAATATGATCACCTTGCTTTTCGCTTCGCTATCTTTGATGCGCTGCACAGCTGTTGCCAATCCCATGCCAATAGCAGTACCGTCCTCCAAATCACCCATGTTGATATCCCTAAACAGGTTCTGGAGTACATTGTGGTCCGTTGTCAGCGGGCACTGGGTAAAACTTTCAGCGGCATATATCACCAATCCAATTTTATCATTCGGACGTCCTTTAATAAATTCTGCAGCTACCTCCTTGGCTGCTTCCAGGCGATTGGGTTTAAAATCTTCAGCCAACATACTACCTGATATGTCCAGGGCCATCATAATGTCAATCCCCTCAGTAATCTCGTTTCTGAAACTGTTGCTCGATTGCGGACGAGCCAGAACAAAGATTAAAAGAATGATGCTAAGGACACGAAAGACAAACAGCAAATGACGTAAATATACTTTATTGGAGGTGGGGGCCTTTGCAAATCCTCTCAGTGTTGAAATTTTAAGCGAGGCCTGCATGCCCTTTTGCTTCCAAACGTACCAGGCTATATAGGCAGGTACAATCAGCAGTAACCAAAAAAAGTAAGGTTGTGTAAATGTTATATTATTCATCATCGCTCACTACTGTTTGATACATTAAGCACTTCATTTTCCTTATTAAGCATTGCCTCTTTCTCTTCTTCCAGTGACTTTATTTCTTCCAGTTTTGTTTGATTCACAAAAAAGAAGGCATTGATCATGCTTAAGTCATTTTCATCTGGCAAAGGCTCGTGCTTGGCAAACTTCACCAAGTCCGAAGTAATTAATATTTGTCTGAGGTTATCAATTGATTTGCCATCTCTGAAATCAATGCCTTTGAACGAGTCCATTATTTCATCGGTAGTTTGCTCCATGGCTCTTATTTCAAAGCGCTCTTCTATATAATGCCGCAATGTATCAGATACCCCGGAGTAATATTCTTTGATGCGATTGTGTTGCCAAAGCTTCTCCTGCTTAATTTTATCCAGCGCCTCCAATGCCTTAACATGGGGAGGAATCACTGGTGCAGGTTTAGCAAAAATCTTAACCGGCACTTCTTTGCCAAAATATCTGAGTATAATAAATGTTACTATGCCGGCAAGTAGAATAATGCCCAGCACCCATGGCAGGTATTTGTACAATTCCGACAGATGGAATGGTGCCTGCATGGGTTGTTTAATATCTACAATACCTTTTTGCGGATCCACTTCATCAAACGGATTAACTACCATTAATGCCATTGGTTCGGTCTGAATAGCCTTACCCAATTTTTGGCTGGCTTCCTCAAATACAATGGGTGGAATATAGTGTAACCCACTATCAAAAGATGTAATTCTTAAACTCTGTTCAATCAAATAACGACCGTTCTCTTTGTTTAAGGTATCAATCTGACTTGCCCTGACTATCTCAATATTCTTTGTAATGGTATCGGTTAATAGCGGGAAGTTCAACTCCATATTATCAGGCTGGCTCAATTGCAATTTCAAGTCAATTTGCCCACCAATAAATATGACAGTTGAATCCATTTCTGCTGAAACAGATACATTCTGAGCACTTGCGTTATGCACAACTCCGGGTAAAAGAATCAGAAAAGATACTAATACACGAGATATATGTTTTTTTATACGATTCATTTATATACGTTTTTTAAATAACGATATCAGCGCTTTTACATAGTCGTCATCGGTACGAACCGACACATTATCGACACCGCACTTGCTGAAAAGCCTGCGGGTGGTCTCATCGGTTTCGCGCCACCATTTACTGTAGGCCTCTCTTACGGCTCTATTAGATGTGTCTGCCCAATGGTATTGACCGGTTTCGGCATCTTTCAGCTTAATCATGCCGATGGATGGTATTTCTGTTTCCCGCTTATCATACACCTTTAGGGCTACTACATCGTGCTTTTGATTGGCAATCTTAAGGGCATCCTCAAAATCATCATCAATAAAATCAGAAATAATAAATGCCGTGCAACGCTTTTTAATGGCGTTGGTCAGATATTTTAGTGCTTCCGAGATGTTGGTTTCGCGGTGCTCAGGTGTAAAGGTGATAAACTCGCGAATGATATGCAGTATGTGCTTTCGGCCCTTCTTAGGCGGAATGAATTTCTCTATCCGGTCGCTAAAAAAGATGACCCCAATCTTATCGTTATTCTGGATCGCCGAGAAAGCCAGCACAGCGGCCATCTCGGTTATGATATTCTTTTTGTATTTGAATGAGGTGCCAAACTCGCGCGAGCCAGAAACATCAATCATCAGTAAAACGGTCAGCTCTCGCTCTTCTTCAAACACCTTGATATATGGATGATTGAAGCGGGCAGTTACGTTCCAGTCAATGTTACGTATGTCATCGCCATATTGGTATTCACGCACTTCACTAAAGGTCATACCGCGGCCCTTAAATGCCGAGTGGTATTCGCCGGCAAAAATATTGGCCGATAAACCCCTGGTTTTAATCTCTATCTGGCGTACTTTCTTTAATAAATCAGTTGCTTCCAATCTAAACTCGTTTAGAAGTTAAACAAAATGTTTCGTAATCATAGGAAGCTATTAGCTAATGGCTAGTAGCAGCTGCTATCGCTATGGTACTTCAACCTGATTCAATATTTCGCTGATAATTTCTTCTGATGTGATGTTATTGGCTTCGGCTTCGTACGATAAGCCAATACGGTGACGTAATACATCGTGACAGATAGCACGCACATCTTCCGGAATCACATAGCCGCGGCGCTTAATAAAAGCATAGGCTTTTGAGGCCATAGATAAACTGATACTTGCACGAGGTGAAGCACCATACGAAATCATGTCCTTAAATTTCTCCAATCCATATTGCTCAGGGTAACGCGTAGCAAAAGTGATATCAACAATGTACTTTTCGATCTTCTCGTCCATGTAAACATCTTTAACCACCTGGCGCGCTCTGATGATATCCTCAGGCTTCAGGATGGTTGATGCTTTTGGGAATGTTTTAGCCAGGTTATGACGGATGATCATCTGCTCCTCATCTTTCTTAGGATAGTCAAGCACCAGCTTAAGCATAAAACGGTCAACCTGTGCTTCGGGCAATGGGTAAGTACCTTCTTGCTCAATAGGGTTTTGTGTGGCCATCACCAAAAATGGTTCGTCTAGCGGGTAGGTGGTTTCACCAATGGTCACCTGGCGTTCCTGCATGGCTTCTAATAAAGCACTTTGCACTTTAGCAGGGGCACGGTTAATCTCATCAGCCAATACAAAGTTGGTGAAGATTGGTCCTTGCTTAACAATGAACTCTTCTTTTTTCTGGCTGTAAATCATTGTACCTAATAAGTCGGCAGGCAACAGGTCAGGTGTAAACTGAATTCGCGAGAACTTAGCGTCAACAATAGTTGCCAATGTGTTAATAGCAAGTGTCTTTGCCAATCCGGGAACACCTTCCAAAAGAATATGGCCATCAGATAATAAGCCAATTAAAAGACCTTCGACAAGGTGCTTCTGCCCAACAATAACCTTGTTCATTTCCATTGTTAACAAGTCAACAAAAGAGCTTTCTTCTTTAATGCGTTCGTTTATCGCTTTAATGTCTACGGATTGTTCCATGATGATTATTTTATTTATCTGTTTTTTTTATATTTTTTGAATATTTATCTCGTTACTTTCAAATAAACACAATATTGGGCTATTCAAATATTTGATGTTCGTTAATTTTTGTTAAGCAATAGCCATTTTAACTAAGCTTTAACTTCTCTTTTTCTGACATTAAACCAATATGTTTTAGCCATGCGCAAATGATGAGTAAGCAAAAATAGCAGGATTTTAGGACTATCCGAATTATATGCCCTTAGTTTTAGACTCTACTATAGGTGCGGGAGTTCTGTCATTGTCATTTTAAGAATTTATTAACACTTTTGTCAGCCTTAAAATTATTGGCATGAAATATTTCAGTTATCATACGCATTCTTCCTTTTGTGATGGTAAGGCTAGTGTTGAAGAGGTGTGTATCAGCGCTATCGAACAAGGTTTATCATCACTCGGTTTTTCCAGTCATGCCCCGGTTATGTTTGAAACTGCCTGGGCTATGCGTTTTGAGGATTTATCGGCGTATGTGAAAGAGGTGGAGCGATGTAAAATTAAGTATAAGGATCAAATTAAGATTTACCGTTCGCTTGAAGCTGATTATATCGGAGAAGGAAGGAGCATTCCGTTCAATGAATTGCGTAAGCTAGGGCAGTTGGACTACCTGATTGGTTCGGTTCATTTGGTGACTAATCCTGCTAAGCATGATGGTTTGTGGTTTTTAGACGGACCATCAACTAACTATGACAAAGGAATTGAGCAATGTTTTGATGGTGATGCCAGAAGAGCGGTTGAACAATATTTTGCGCAAATAAGAGAAATGGTTCAGTTACAGCAGCCCGATGTGATTGCGCACATGGATAAAGTTGTCATGAACAACAAGAATGGCTATTTTTTCGAGTCAGACTCGTGGTACAAAGATGCCATGGAAGAAACCTTGCAGGTAATTGCAGCATCTTCTGTAATTGTTGAAGTGAATACAAGAGGTATCTACCGGGGAAAATACCATACTTGGTTTCCAAATGAAAATGTTATTCAGCGTTGTGTTGAACTCGATATTCCTTTGACTGTTTCTGTCGATGCACATCATCCTTCTGAATTATGCTCAGGTTTTAGCGAGGCGGCAGCTGGATTGAAATCGGCCGGATGTGAATACCTCAGTGTTTTTGAAGGGAAAGCATGGAAACAAATTCCTATTAGTGATGTTATTTCAGATAAATAGAAAGCCTTGGATTATCCCTGGCAGTATTTAATCTAAAAATTTAAGAAACAACCATGTTTGATGATAATGATTTTGTTTGCAGACATATGCAGCTGACAAAAGCTGATATTATAAAAGTGATAAGAGAAAAGGATATCACCTCTTTTGAAGATCTTCAGGATGAAACGGATGTGGCTACTGTATGTGGTAGCTGTGTGGCTGATATTGAAGAAATTCTGGAGGATGAGATTGCCAAACGCGAAATGTAAAAAATAGGGCGCCGTTTAAAGTGCCCTTTGTTTTTTAGTCTACTCTTGTTCGATCATCAATAGTGAGCTGTCTCCATAGCTGAGAAAACGAAAATCATTATTGAGCGCATAATTATAAATATCTTTCCACCGATGACCAACAATGGCTCCAATCAGCAGTAGCAGGGTGCTTTGTGGCTGGTGGAAATTAGTTACAAGGCCATTAATAAGTTTAAAGCGATAACCAGGCACAATAATAATGGCTGTTTTACCAGCTAAATAGGCTAGGTTGTTGTTGGTCATATATTCGAGGAGTGCAGCTAACGCCTCCTTTGTTGTGTAGTTCACCTTCAGGTTATACGGATCCCATTGTTCAATGCCGTTGGTAATGCTATGTCCGGTTAGCAAACGAACGCCATACCAATAGAGGCTCTCAAGTGTTCGTACCGATGTAGTGCCAACGGCAATCAGCTGTTGTTCGTTAGCGATAAGCCTTTCTAACGCATCCCTTTCGATCACGAAATGTTCCGTATGCATTTCATGGCCTGCAATTTCCTCCGATTTGACTGGCTTAAAAGTACCTGCACCAACGTGAAGGGTTACGTTCAGTAACGAGTGGCCATTATCGGTGAGCATTTTAAGAATGTCCTCCGTGAAATGCAGACCAGCAGTTGGTGCAGCAACCGAACCCTGGTGCTCTGAATAAACCGTCTGATAGCGATCTTTATCAATGTCTTCAGTTTCACGATTCAGATATGGAGGAATAGGTGTTAGACCGATGTGCTCAATTATTTCGGCAAACGATATCTGTGGGTTATCCCAGCTAAACTTAATTGAATAGGCATCGCCCATGCGTTCGCCTTTTTCTATTTGTAGCAGTGTTGTTTGGCCGTCAATTGTAAATGATTGAGACAATGGTTCGTTTTTCCACTTACGTGCATTGCCCACAATACATTTCCAGCTTGTTGCTGTTCGGCTGTCAAAGGACATTTGTACTTCAGCAGGCAATAATGGTTCCAGGCAGAATATTTCTATTTGAGCGCCGGTATGTTTCTGAAAACGTAATCGAGCTCTGATGACTTTGGTATTGTTAAACGCCAGCAGTGCTTTAGGTGGAAGTTCTTCAGTGATGTTTTTGAATAAGTCTTCCCTGATTTCCTTATTTTTATAGATAAGAAGTTTTGATGCATCCCTGCTGTTTAACGGATACTTGGCAATGCGTTCGTCGGGCAAATGGTATGTGTAATCACTTATAGATATATTCGGCTTAATCATATTCAGCATTTTTGGCGCGACAAATTTAGTTAACTTTGTGCGACTGCACCAAATCAGGTGTTAGTTGTTAAGATAATTTGTCAAAAAAAATCAAACTTTTAAATCGGTAAATTATGAATGTGAAGGCAGGTGATGTGGTTCGCTTTTTAGATATAAGTGGTGGAGGTGTTGTGGTGCGTGTTGATGGTAAGCTGGCGTATGTGGAAGATGAAGATGGCTTTGAGGTACCCGTGCTTATCAGTGAATGTGTTGTTATTAAAGAAGAGCCACCCAAAAGCGATAGTAATGTAGCAGCTAGTGCGGTTGCGGAAGAAGTAGAGGAGTATGAATACATTGAAGAGGTGGGTGATGATTCAGCACCACAATTCTATATAGCCTTCTTGCAAGGCGATAAGCCGGGCCAGGCATCTGGTGATTTGCGAATCCAAGCTGTAAATGATAGCAATTACTTCGTGTTTTATACAATTAGCAATCTTCGTAAAGATGGCAGCCTTGATTTGTTCTATCACGGAGAGGTGGAGCCAAATACAAAAGTAGCGCTTGATAAGTTGGCAGTGATGCAGCTGGATGATCGTCAATGGCATGTTAATCTTATACTGTTTAAGAAAGGAAAAACATATAAAAATATAGCACCGATTGCTGAAGTTTTGAAAATTAAAGCACCACGATTTTTAAAGGATAATGTTTTTGCTGATAATGCCTATTATCACGAAAAGGCCGTTTTGCTACCAGTGATAAAAGGTGATCTGGAACGTAAGATAGAGGCCTTGAGTGAACGTGAAATAAAGAAAGCCAGAAAGGAAAAAGATCATCAACCCGTACGAAAGAAGATCAAAAGGCGCGATGACGATAAAATGCTTGAAGTGGATTTACATATTGATGAGCTGATTGATTCCATAGCAGGTCTGAGTAAAGGGGAGATAATTACGATACAATTAGATAAGTTTAAGCAAGTGATGGATCATAATAAGCAGAATCGTGGTAAAAAAATTGTTTTTATTCATGGTGTTGGCAATGGCAAGCTTAAGAGTGAACTGCGCAAACTGCTCGAACGTCAGTATAAAAAACATGCATTTCAGGATGCCTCTTTTCAGGAATATGGTTATGGGGCGACCATGGTGATTATTTAGAGAGTTATATAGTAGATAATAATATTAGCCGTCTGAATTTGGTTTCAGGCGGCTTTTTTTTAATGTCTTGGTTGGAAATAATTGCCAGCTAATTTCGGTAAGGCCTGTTTGTATTGCAAGCAGGCTTTTTATTTGATGTAATCTCATCATCGTCAATCTTCTCTAGCTTCAATTGCGGTTTAAACCTTGATGTAACTAGTGACTTGCTAATTGTATATTCTATTTTCAAGATGGAGTGATTCGATAATAAGTAATAGTTGAAGAAAATTTTAAATTTGAATTAACCTATTATAATAACTACGAAGTCTTTTTTAAATTAAATTATACCTAAATGAATAATGTAATAATCTACCGTATATGAATAGTTATCTAAGGTAAATTTTGAATAATGATATAATTAGTTGTGTAGATACATTTATAAAATAGAAAAATGAAATTATAAATTAGAGTTAAAATAATTTGCATAATTAAAAAATAATTTAAAACATTTATATGATATTATATAATTTGACTTCTATTATTAACAAATAGATAAGTTAAAATAGTTAGAATATGCATTATACAAAAAATAGCATAGCAAACTATCAATCTGGAGTAGAGCTTTTGCTTTACAATAGTCTGAATCAGCAGTCGGTTAAGAATACTGTCACTCAATTTGGTTATAGTGAGGATGAACTGAACCATATTTATAACCTTAATCGGGAGTTGGCTGGCATTGTCACTGCCGTTGAGCAAGCAAAAAGCCATAAAAGGCTTGTCTTTCGAGATAAGAATGCGCTATTGGCAGGTATCAAAAAGGATTATATGCGCTGTCTTAAACTTGCTCGAATAGTTTTGAGTGAAGATTTAAAGGCCGCTGAAGCTCTGATGTTAAATGGTTCTAGGGCAAGGACCTATAATGAATTGCTGTTTCAAATAAGTGCTTTTGTGTCCAATCTGATGAATAATTCCAGTTGGCTCAATGCGCTTAACGTTTATAATATTAGTACAGAAACTATCCGTGAGTTGCAGGAGCGTTTGAAGCAATTGGGGCAGCTTTCTGATAAATGTCTGGAAGCTCAGGGCGAGGTGCGTCGTTTGACAGACCTAAAGAAGAAGAAGTTGGTAAATATGCAGCGTTATGTAAGTGACTATGTGAAGGTGGTTCGTATTGCTCTCGAAGAGAAGCCTAAGCTTTTAAGCAGTTTAGGTATTGGCGCTAAAAGAGAATAGAATGTAATATGGAAAACTGAACTGAAGAAAAAGCCAAATAATGCCTTTAAAGGCGTAACATCTGTACAGTGTTAACGTAAAAAACGTAATTGTTTAAGAATGAACGTTGCTGTTAGCTCTGTATGAGACGGTGTTATATGTCTGTAAAGTTAGAATTAGTCTGCATTTATGGGCTGTTAATAAAAATATTAAAAGATTGCGGTCGATTCTTAATGGGTTTCGGTAACGATGTTATATTTTTAATGCTGTGTAGAAGGGTAGAGAAGTTGGGGGCAGAAATAAACTCAAAGTTTATGAAAAGAATGTTACTTTTTAGGTTTAGATGGTTTGTAAGTCTGGTTATTGCACTGGTGAATATTAGTGCTTTCGCTCAGGATATATCTAAGAAAGAATTACGTCAGGCCACGAATTATTTTACAGAAAAGCGGGTTAGTTATGGTCTGCCAGTGTTAAAAGGCGCTCGTCCAGGTAATCCTATTTCAAGTTTAGGCGATAAGTATTGCTCTGATGCTGGCTTTGTTGATATCGTACCTGATAATGTCGATGCCGATGCTGTAACTATAGAGTGGACAATTACAACCATCGTTGGTTCATCTGAAGAGCACCCTGATTGGGCCGAATATGTAGGAACAGGTCAAAGTACGGTATTGAGGTTTTATCCTGATAGGGTAACATCGGACTACTATAACGTTCCTATTTACTTTGAATATATACAAAAAAATAACCTTGGGTTTATTGTTGATACAGAGTGGGATTATACATATGTTTATCAAACACCCACTGCCTTTGATTTAAGTCCTGCTACAGTTGATATATGCGCAGGAGAAGATGCTACACTTACATTAAGTGGCTCTGAAACTGGCATGGAATATCAGTTATTTGATAGCGGTGATAATCCGATTGGCTTTCCGGTAAATGGAAATGGAAGCCCAATTAGTTTTATTGTTAATGCAACTGAGACTTATCGGGTAGAGGCTGTTAATGGTACGGAAAGCACATGTGCCGCTGTAATGAATGGTACATCTACTGTCACAGTTAATCCTTTACCAGTGCCTGTTGCCTCCAATGGAGGCGATGTTTGTTTAGGAGAAGATATTCTGCTGTATGCCGATCCGGATGGGATGGCCAGTTATACCTGGACCAATGCAGGTGGTACTGAGGTTGGTACCAATCAAGATATAACATTATCTTCAAGCGATTATGGCGTAGGTACTCATATATTTACACTTACAATTGAAGATGTGACTACTTGTGTAAATTCATCTACCACAAGTGTTACCGTTTCAGGAAATCCAGTTGTAGCACCATCCTACAATGCGCCGGTTTGCGATGGAGGAAGTTTAGTGATTAGTGCTAATGCATCAGGAGGTTCAGGAACCTATACTACTTATACCTGGACAAAAGGCGGAGTTGTAATTGGAGGTGAAACAGGTGCTACCTTAACCATCGACCCGGCTGATGT
>NZ_JAGTAR010000059.1 GCF_018156225.1 Carboxylicivirga sediminis | reverse complement strand
CGTGCACAACTTCATAGCAGCATAGCAATAATGCAAAAGCAAATCTATTTTAAAACACAAAAAAGAGGATGTCTCAATTTTGGACACCCTCTTTTGCTTTATTATGCTTCTGGTATATTTTTCAGAACATCAATCAAGTGTTTCCAGAATTTATCCACTGTCTCAATGTCAATTCGTTCATCTGGCGAATGAGCCCCCCTAATGGTCGGTCCAAATGAAATCATATCCATCCCCGGGTATTTTTCAAGGAAGAGTCCACACTCCAATCCCGCATGAATAGCCCTCACAACCGGCTCATTACCAAATAAGCGCTCATAGGATTCTTTGGTTATCTTCAGAATTTCAGAATCGGTATTTGGTGCCCATCCCGGATAGCCATCAGTGTGAAAAGCTTCTGCACCTGCCATCGTAAACACAGCGTCAACCATGTTGGCAATATCCTCCTTTGAGCTTTCCACGGAGCTTCGCTGACTGGTAGTAACCAGCACATGATCATCCTGCATTTTAACAGAGGCTAAGTTGGTTGATGTTTCCACCAGGCCTTCAATGTCGCGACTCATTTCAATAACACCGTGTGGACAAGCATACAATGCATTCAGCAGGTTGTTTTGAGTGTTATTATCCATCACAAATGCAGGTACATCCACCGACTCTAGTTTCATTCTCAGACCAGGCTCAGTTACTTTCAGCTCCATCTGCACATCGTGAAACAACAGATTAAATGCCACACGTACCTGCTCTTTATAGGCATTGGGCACAACGGCAATAGCATGGGCCTCACGGGCGATGGCATTTCGCAGGTTGCCACCATCAAAGGAAGCCAGACGCAAATCATATTTACGGCTTGTCTCCCACAAGAAACGGTTCAATATTTTATTGGCATTACCCAGTCCTTTATTAATATCATCGCCTGAGTGGCCCCCTTTAAGGCCAGAAACAGATACTTTAAAAGCAAAGCCCTTTTCGGGAGCAGCTTCTTTTTGATATGGAAACTTTGCCAGGGTATCTACACCTCCGGCACAACCGATAAAGAGTTCACCGTCATCTTCCGAATCTAGATTTAATAATATGCTCGAATTAAAAAATCCTTCCTTAAGACCAAATGCCCCAGATAAACCGGTTTCTTCATCTACAGTGAACAAGCACTCAATGGGGCCGTGCTCGATATCATTGGCAATGAGCAATGCCATTTGGGCAGCCATTCCAATACCGTCATCAGCGCCTAAGGTGGTACCATCAGCTTTAACCCAGTCACCATCAATAACAGGCGTAATAGGGTCATTATCAAAATCATGCTTTTTATCACTATTTTTTTCGCACACCATGTCAATATGCGACTGCAGTACAACAGACTTCAGGTTTTCTTTACCAGGGGTAGCCGGCTTTGAAATTAATACGTTACCAATTTCATCTTTCTTAGCCTCCAGCCCGTTCTCTTCAGCAAACTTCAGAAGAAATTCAATAATCTTTTCTTCTTTTTTGGAAGGACGCGGCACCTGACAAATCGCCTCAAACTGTGTCCAGACTTCCTGAGGATGTAATCCTGATAATTTATTCATTCTTCTATATTCAGTTAGAATTATTATTGTGTGTTATTATTGCTCATCAAACAAAGCCAGCAGCTTTTGTATTTCTTCTTTTTTGGATTCTTCACCATTGCTGTCATATCCAAAACTGAGGTTGTTAAACATCCGTTTGATGATGGTAACATTATCGCAAGGTAAAAAGAATTCTTCCTTTGGCTGAAGTTTTTGCTGCTTTACAAAGTACTCAATCTCCTTGCGACCAAGTACTGCTCCTTTATTAATCGGATTAATGTAGAACAATACAGCCGTTTCATCTGCCAATTGCTCATTGTCATTAATGGCTGTTTCATCAATAAATGCCAAAATAAAGTTTTTGGGCAGATTAACGCCATAAACCGGCATGCCTAACTCACGACAAAGGATTGAATAGATAACAGATACCGATAAGGGATTGCCTTTATGGGTATTAAGCACTTCGCAAATATAATTATTTTCGGGTGCCAGGTACCGGCTTGTGTTGCGCGAGAATTTATGGATGTCGAACAAAACATGGTTAACAATGCGGATCTTCTCCAAGAAAGTCAGATGCTCATTCATTTCCAGCCAGATATCCTTTCGCAACTCTGACAGTTGTTCCTTTAGGCGGATAATACTCACTTCGGGATACTGATATTTACACACCAAAAAAGCACCGTATAGCAAATCTTTATTAGGTGATGCTAACCAGTTTTTCAGCTCAGTGTGAATATCATTTAGCTGAATGGTATGGATGATGTTTTCCACACGCGATTGAAACAAGCCATCCAACGAGGCTTCCCATGCCTTCTCAAGCTCTGGCACAATCTCCACCGGCTCCTTTAACAGTGCATGCTCCACTGATGAGAATACTTCATCGTTCGGATCATCCAACAGCGCTATTAATGCTTTTATCTTATCCCTATTCATAGGCCTGCTATTGCGTTAAACCTTTTACTACATGCTCAATCAGCTGCTTCATAACTGGTTTATAATCTTTACTGGCTGTACCGGCCAAACGATTGGCAATGATCACACATACCGTAGCTGCCTGATGGCCCAAAAGTGCCGACAAGCCATAGATGGCCGAACACTCCATCTCATAGTTCGTAACACGGTAATCCTGGTAGTTGAAACCTGTGATTTTAGCATTGATATCCTTATCGGCAATGTCCAGCCTCAGCTCACGCCCTTGTGGTCCGTAAAAACCAGGTGCCGATATAGTGACGCCACGCACTACTTTGCCTCCGTCAAGCTTATGTAGTAGCGATGGAGCAGCATCAACCACATATGGAGCTGTTAGCAGAGGGTTCCAGTTCAGTGCATCGGTAAATGCTTTTTCAAATGCCAGATCACTTACCTCATTACGACGGGCATAGAAATTAATCAGCCCATCAAATCCAATGGCTTTTTCACTTAACAACCAACTGTCTACTGGCAAATCTTTCTGCAAGGCACCTGATGTACCAATGCGTACAAAATTCAGCTGAGTATGCTCAGGTTTAACCGATCTTGTTTCAAAATCAATATTAACCAGTGCATCCAACTCATTAACAACTATATCTATATTATCAGTTCCTATTCCGGTTGCCACAACCGTAAGACGCTTACCATTATATGTCCCGGTGCATGATACAAATTCCCTATTTGCTTTTTTGAGTTCTATTGAATCAAACAATGAACTGATAAGTTCGACTCTACCTGGGTCACCTACTAGAATAATGTCTCGGGCAATATCCTCCGGTTTAAGGTGTAAATGAAAAATACTTCCGTCCGGATTTATTATTAGCTCTGAAGCTTCGATTTTCTTTTGCATGTAAATTTCAATTTGCAGTCAAATTAGTGATTTTTTATGGTATTAAGCATCCCAATCGGGCAATTTTGCACCAACAGGAGAAAAATCAGCTTTAAGCTGGTAGAGCAGACTTGTCTTGTCACTTTTTGCATATGCCAGGGCAAAGGTCAGTAAACATTAATATTGCCTTAAGTTTATTGCATAAAAATATGTAAATTCGCAGTCCACATTTTTAAATTAATTAAGCATGTTACAACGAATTCAAACAGTATATTTATTGCTAAGCGGACTGCTGATGACCAGCTTATTCTTTCTGCCTTTTGCTCAGATTGAAGCCGAATCAGGCGAAGTATATAACTTCATGTACAGAGGACTTACTAACGCTGATGGTGAAACAGTTATTCCTACTCTGGCGCTGGCTATTCTGCTAACAGCTGCCACTTTTATAGCCTTTATAACCATCTTTTTATTTAAGAAACGTGTGCTTCAAATACGATTGTGCGGATTAAATCTGGCTTTACTGCTTGGCTCAACAGGAATGATATACTACCTGGGAACACAGCTGATTGATGAAATTACTGGCGTGATGAGTTACAAGATAATGACTGCCTTTCCGATTGTTGCGCTAATATTAACATTTTTAGCTTTAAGAGCCATTGGTAAAGACATTGCGCTACTAAAGTCGATGGATCGTATTAGATAATCTTTGAACAAAAACATATGAGGCCCTGCACCATTTAGTTGCGGGGCTTTTTATTATATACCATAAACTGCCGCGTTGCCATTCCGGTCCACCTCCCAATGCCACCTTTAATATTTGTATGTGTTTTTTGGTCGACGAAAGTAAAAGGACTGCTTTGACTTAAATGGTCGATGTAGATCCCATTTAAAACCTCGTAGGCTTCCTTATCAAGCTGTGAAATTTTTACCGAAACAGTATCTGAAATGGCAAACTCGCCAGCTAAAATATTTCGCTCAGAATCGATGTTATAGATATTTAATGGATCGGGTTGATTGCTCCTTTTCACCTGAAAAGTATGCATCTGTCCATTAAAAAGACGGTCGTTCTTCAAGGGATTGTCAGAAGGATGAAAACGGGTATCAAAATGCCAGGTAAATATCTGCGAATAGTAGTAGTTTTCATTCAAAACATTATCATTCACAGTAGCCAGTATTACCATTGAGGTATCTGAAACAGGCTCAGCAACCACCTCATTAACATCTGGCAATGTGGGAATTGAGGTAATTGCCTTCACCACCTTATTGCGATAAACCACCTCAAGAGCATAGGTTTCGCCAACTTCCCCCTTTATGGTGATTGATTTGTATACAAAAGGAGGAAAAAATTCCTTCTGACGAGTTAAAGTAAGGACCTCAGATTCTCCTTTACCGGTAGTAATGGTTACTTTGGCATAATTGAGAAAAGTATTGCAAATAGATGCAGAATCATAGTCCGTAAGAAATGGCGAACTCATTGTCAAAAGCACATTAGCAATTCTGTCGTTTTCTATCCAGCCATCCACTACAATTTTGGAGTCATAGTTAATTTGATCCAGCTCTATATCTTTTGAACAAGCCAATAATAATGGTAGTATTAGTAAGACAGCAATTCTCATAGACTAAAATTTAAATCGCCAGCTGATGGATGGCATAATTGGAAATAATGAAACCTGTTTGGCTTTTATACTTAAGGCATAATCCTGCTGGCCCTCTTCTACCTGGTAATAGATATAATATGGATTACTTCGGCCGTAAAGGTTAATAATTGAAAAATTAAGGACTGACTCCTTGAATAAATTGGATGACAAATGGTAATTTAATGATACATCCATGCGGTGATAGGCCGGCATACGAAAGTTATTGACACCACTATAATCGCTGGCTATTTCGCCCATCAACCAGTAGCGGCCTGTTGGCAAGGTAGCTTTATTTCCGGTTGCGAAAATAAACACCGCTCCCAAATCAAGTCGTTTGTTGAGCTTATACGATGCCTGTAGATTAAGATCATGGCGTCGATCATATTTGGCATCGTGCCATCTGCCACTATTTATGTCATCGAACTGCTGATGTACCCAGCCAAGTGTATAGCTAAGGGTATAGCTTAGTTTCTCATCCGAACTACTTAGGTAAAGTTCACTTCCATAGCCTAATCCCTGGCCCAGATAGAAGTTATCCTCAAAACGCTCTGTTTCTGACTGATTCTGATTTAACTTCACCAATAGCTGGTGATGCATATACTTGCCATATAATTCTATTCCCCACTGCAGCTTTTTATCTGTATATGATTTAAAATACCCGGCTGTCAGCTGGTGACTGGCCTCCAATGGCAAGGCTTCCGATGCTGGCATCCAAATATCAGATGGTAAAGGTATGGAAGCGACTGAAGCCAGGTGTATATCCTGCGTTGTATAGGCATATGACCATTTATACGAGGCATGCCGCGAACGATTGTAGTTCAGTGTAAGAATAATATTAGGAGCCATTTGCACCCCATTATCTTTTCTCGTTGTCTTTCCATTTCTGCCCGAATGCATTAGTTTGTAAGCATTGAAACCAAGGCCAGCATACAACGACCAACTATCACTAAAAGTATAGTAATCGCTGATATATGGCCTGATGGCAAGACTTTTATACTCATCTATGACGGCATCGGCACTACTAATATTACTTACTTCGAGCTGCTGTGGAATGATATTGTAAAAGGTAAAATCACTTCCCCAGCGTAAAAAGTGCTTATCGGCCACCATACTAAAGCCACTTTGTAATTTTACCTGACTATAGTCTGTATCAAAATGCATGGTACCATCAGGGATAGAAGCACCGAAATTGGAAAAGTAAGAAGAATAAGAGATGGTATGTTCCATCATAAAACCTAGCTGAATCGTGTGTTTCCATTGCATGGCCGTTCCCCAGTTACCCCATTTTGAATGAGATTCCAGTTGATGTTTAGGATTATCCATCTGAAAATCATCCTGTCCAACATACCATGTCAGCTGCACTTGATTGCGCCCTGATTGATAGCTTACTTTACCATTCCAGTCATAAAAAGTATAAGCATTCTGCTCAAAATAGTTTTCTTCATCACTAAGAAACGGACGAGCCATATAGCCTAATACATCCAGGTAGCTTCGTCTGATACCTGTCGCAAAATACCATTTATTGTTGGCGGACTGACCATTATATGTCAAATTGGTAATGATATTACCAATATTACCGGCCCAATTGCTACTGTCTATTTTCTGATGATAGGTATCAACAATAATAGATGAAGCCAGCCGTGATGACAGGTGAATGGGGGCATTACCCTTATAAAAATCGACATGTTCGGTAAGTAAAGGGTTGAAAACTGAATAAATACCCATCAAATGCGTGGGATTCATTAATTCAATACCATCAAACAGCACATAATTCTGGCCTGGTGAACCACCACGAACATATATCCCAGAATTACCTTCACTAACTGACTGCATGCCGGGCAGCAATTGCAGGCCTCTTAGTACATCAGGACTTCCCATAAAAGCCGGAAGATTTAAAATGTCCTTCTTTTTGAGGCTAAGCTTACCAGGTATATAGTTACTCACAATAGCATTTTGCTGGCCTTTTATTTGCACCTCTTTGGTGCTATAGGTTTTAAGTGTCAGGTATATTTCCAACTCCTTATTCCTATCCTTGTACACCACTAATCTCTGGCGTTCAAAGGCTGTATGCCCAATCAGCAAAATAACACTGTCTCCTGCCAATCCGCATAGCTCAAAACGTCCTTCAGCATCTGATACAGTTCCTTTTTTCCCATCCAGGGTGGTAATATGCACCGATGGAACAGGTATATCAGCTTCATCAAACACACCTCCTTTGATGCACCAGGCTGTGGGTTGTGCAAATACATTAGTTAACAACAGAAGGAAAATGAGTAAAAACAGGTGCTTCACCTTAACTTTATTTATAAAAGAATTGGAGGCCACAAAGCAGCCTCCAATTTCTATATTAATTTATTGATCATTTACTGAACAGGTGCTCCATAGCTGGCCTCCAGGGCCGCTACAAAGTTCTCAATTTCGGTTATCAGCCCTGCAAATCCGCTATTAACAAACTCATCAACGGTAACTTTAGAACCATCGCCAAACACCATATTTAAAGCAGGCTCGTTATAGGTTCCTCCGTAGTAATCTTCAACTTCCTTCAGGTAAAATTCTCCTTTGGCAATAATCTCTTTTGTATCGGCATAGCGCACATACAAAATGGCATATTCATTGATTAATTTAACCAATAGGTTTTCCATGTCTTCTTCAGTCGGATTTTGAGGAAGATTGCCGACTTCATCAATGTAGGCATCAATAAAACCTTTCACATCAAAAATACCTTCTAACTTAATATTGCCCAGCTGGAACCAGATATTTGATTTTTCAATAACCTGCTGAGTGAAGATAGCATCCATCCCACTGCCGTCCTGTGGCATGGTATCGAATATTTCATGGTATGAGAACTCACCATCTACACTGATACCATTGGCATAAATAACCTCATTTAAATAGTTAAAAGAGGCGCTGGTACCGATGGTTGAACTTGTGTTGGTCAACTCACTTTCGAATGAAAAATCTTCAAGGGTAATGATTTCCTGAATATGCTTAGGTGTGTCATCGTCATGCCATTCAGCAGCTAACGAAAAGCTGGTTAATACAACGTTGTTCAGTTTCACATGTGCATTCAATGTCAAGGGCAATTCTACCACCATTTCTGCATATTCATCCTGGTGAGTAGCATCTTTTGCAGTAAAGTCGTATACACTAATCTCTGCATCCTGACCATCTATCATGAAACGGAAAGTAGCTTCAGTGCTTGAAGTTTCTAACAATTCCCAATCCTGTACTTCGGCATCCCATAAAAAGATACCTGCTTCTTCTGCAAACATTTCAGTTGCACGCGATTGTTCAACCAATGCACCTTTCAGATTAACAGTTGATTTAACACCATTTGCCAGAGATACAATCTCATTTAATCCAAACTGAACAGCGAGCGTTGGCTGAGTGCCAACCGCATCCATGTTGGTAAAAAATGCATCGATTACATCAAATGTTTTCAGATTTTTTGCGGCATCTAACTTTTGAACTAAAGCAATGCCTTCGTTTTCAATTTCTTTTTTGTGCTGCTCTGGTGACAAATCGCTAAATACCTCTTTGCTTTCATCATCACTACAAGCAGTAAAAGCCACTAATCCAGCAATAAGCATTGCTGATAACCATTTCATTTTTTTCATGTTAATTTGTTTCAATGGTCAGAATAGCAATCTCAGGTGTGAATTAAGACTGCTTCTGCCCTCCCTAGGTTAATTATTATTTTTGTTTGCTCAACTTCTTCAATTCAAAAATGTGATACGCCATATACCCCCATTTGTTACCTGAATTTAGTCATCGTTTGTGGCTTCTACATCTTAATATTCTGATTATTTTAGCTTTAATCAAAGCAAAAAAATTGCATTCTAATTCAGTTCTGGCTGTAACTTCCTAACCTATTTTATAACGAATATTTGCAGCCTGTTAATTTTCGTTCCAGATAAGAAAGTCTAACTTCGCTTATCCAATTTAAATCAACTATGAAAACAACCAGACACTTGCTTTATGGGGCCATTCTACTTGCTCATATAGCATGTAATAATGAATCAAATAACCTTACCATAGCAGAAAAAGCTATCTCCGAAAAGTCCATTGTTGAATTTGTAAAAGAAATCGGTAGTGATAAATTCCTTGGACGTAAACCGTTTAGCAAAGGCGAGAAAGTAACACTGGAATTTCTGCAAGAGCGTTATAAAGAAATTGGATTAGCTCCAGCTATCGGCAACAGTTACCTTCAGGATGTTCCACTGGTAAAAATTAAAGGCACGGTTGAAAGTCCAATGCATATTGATGCCCATAACTCTATGAAACAATGGGAAGTGTTTGACGACTTTGTTGCCTTCTCCCGACAGATGACACCTATTAATGAATTAAACCACTCCGAAATGGTGTTTGCCGGCTATGGTATTGTTGCCCCTGAGTACAACTGGAATGATTACGAAGGGCTAGATGTTAAAGGTAAAACAGTAGTTGTGCTGGTCAATGATCCCGGACTGTACTCTGGCCGTGAAGATTTTTTTACTGGCAATGCCATGACCTACTATGGCCGATGGACCTATAAATATGAGGAAGCGGCCCGCCAGGGAGCTGCCGGGTGTTTAATTATCCATGAGGACAAAGGTGCCGGCTATCCCTGGTCGGTGGTAGTCAACTCAGCCGCCGTTGCCAAGGTTTATCCGGTTGTTGAGAATGATTATGCCGATCGCTGCCAGATAGAAGGATGGATACATGCCAATGTCGCTAATCAATTATTCGCATCACTCAACCAGAATCTGGACAGCCTTAAAAATGAAGCAAAACAAAGCGGTTTTAATGGATTTAAGATGGATGCCAAAGCAACTATGCAGCTACATAACAGCTGGCAAAAGGATGTATCGCATAATGTACTGGGAATAATAAAAGGCACCGACCTTGCCGATGAATACCTGTTTTATTCAGCACACTGGGACCACCTGGGCATTGGCAAACCCATGAACGGCGATTCGATATACAATGGCGCAGTTGATAATGGCACCTCATTGGCCTGGATGATGGAAATAGCCAAAGCCTTTAAAGCCATGCCTGGACCTCCACGGCGAAGCATCGTGTTTTTTGCGCCAACAGCAGAAGAATCAGGTTTAAATGGTTCGGGTTATTACGCCGACAATCCCATATTTCCGATTAACAAAACGGTGGCCAACATCAATAACGACCTGATGCTGCCATTTGGCAAATGCAGAGATGTGATGATAACCGGTTATGGTAAATCGGATTTAGATGATCTGGTTAAAAAGCATGCTGAGAAACAGGGACGTTACATTCTGTTGGATCCCAATGCTCACACAGGTATGTATTACCGTTCCGATCATTTTAGTTTCGCACGGGTTGGTATTCCTGCTCTTTTTGCGCGAGGCAACAACGATCACTGGGAACATGGTCAAAGCTACATGAGTGAAAAAGAACAGTACTGGATCAATAACTGCTACCATAAGCCCGATGATGAATACGAAGAATGGTGGGATGTTTCAGGCGTGGCTGAAGATGCCCGACTCCTTTTTCGTGTAGGATGGGAAATTGCCAATACGGATGCCTATCCGCAGTGGAAAGCACAAGCTGAGTTTAAAGCGATAAGAGACAAACAATTCCAATAAAAGAAAAGAGGCTGTCCGAAAATGAAGAGAGACATTTTTTATACAATTAATCTATAACTTCATCACCTCATCCCGGCCTTCTCCTCAAGGAGAAGGTGACATTATCTAAAAAGGCAACTATCACTAATGCAGGACAATACCTATTCTAAGTAGTGGCTTCCTCTCCTTGAAGGAGAGGATTGAGGAGAGGTATTTTCTTACGAATTATAAGTTTATTATTATGATTTTTTGATTTTCGGACACCCTCGTTAATATGCTTTAGTTTATTGCTTTCTCCATGATAACATACTCTATCCCACCTTTTAGAAAAGTTCTATCAGTCAACTTCATCCCGAATTTAGCGTAATAACCAGCTTTATCCATTCGGGCATTACACCATAGCTTATCCAGACTCAAGTTTCTGGCCACATGTATCACTTCCTTCAATAGCAGTGTTCCATAGCCTTTGCCCTGATAACTCTGAAGAGTGGCAAACTTTCTAAACTGGGCTTGCTTATCTGTAATAAATAGTGAAATCACCGAAACCATTTCGTCATCAACAAATAAGCCATAATGCTTTCCCTCTTCATCATTAGGCAACCGCACATAATCAACTGGTTTATCAGGCCACATAACCTGATGCCTGATGGCTATGGTTGCTTCAGGTGAAATTTCAACAATTCGATGATTCATATTCATTGAAGAATTTTACAATCCTAAAACAGCTTGTTCAGGATCAAAACCGCCAGATAACAACTTAGCCGGATTCTCAAGCATTTCTTTGACTTTAACTAAAAAGCCTACCGAATCCTTACCATCGATGATGCGGTGATCGTAGGATAAGGCCAGGTACATTATCGGGCGAATCTCCACTTTACCATTCACAGCAACCGGACGCTCCACAATATTATGCATACCCATAATAGCCGACTGCGGTGGATTGATGATTGGTGTACTCAGCATCGAACCAAACACACCGCCATTGGTCACCGTAAAGGTACCGCCAGTCATTTCTTCCAAGCCTATTTTTCCTTTTCGCGCCTTCTCAGCCAATTCTTTCAATGCCGATTCAATGCCATCCAAACTCAAAGTTTCCACATTACGAATCACAGGCACCATTAGGCCTTTTGGCGTTTGAACAGCTACCGATACATCATGATATTCAGGCATCACAATCTCGTCGCCATCAATCATGGCATTGACCATGGGGTGATGCTTTAAAGCCAATGATGCCGCTTTGATGAAGAAAGACATAAAACCCAGTTTCACCCCATGCTTATCGATGAATTTGGACTGATATTTTTTACGCAATCCCATCACCGCCGACATATCCACTTCGTTGAAGGTGGTGAGCATGGCTGTTTCGTTCTTAACAGCCACCAGGCGTTGGCTTAGCTTCTTGCGCAGCATTGACATTTTTTGACGCTCAGCATCCCGACTGGCACTAGCATCTATAAACGAAGACGTGGCTGATGAGGATGAAGTCACAACTTTTTCCTGCGGCATATTCTTCACCAACTCCACTTCCTTGGTTGACAAACGCTTTAAACCGTTAATCACCTGATCGATATCCAGACCAGCCGCTTCCATCTGCTTTTTAGCCAAAGGAGATGCTTTGGCATTTGGATAATTCGTTGAAGCAGTCTCTTGCTTAGGGGCTTCCTTAGCAACCTCTTTAATTTCTTTTTTTGGTGCTTCTGCAGCCTCTGCCTTTGGAGCTGATTTAGCCTCACCTGCAAACTCGGTATCAACCGTACAGGCAACCGCACCAACTGCAATGGATTCACCGGCTTCCACTTCAATCTTTATTTTCCCGGCTTCAGTAGCCAACAAAGAGAGTGTGGCTTTATCCGATTCTATCTCGGCAATTTCCTGGTCTTTCTCAACTATATCGCCATCGCTAACCAACCAACTGGCCAGTTCAACTTCAGTAATGGATTCGCCCGGGGTAGGCACTTTTATTTCAATTATCATGTTTCTCAAATTTTAGTCCGAAGTCCGAAGCACAAAGACCGATGTCTAATAAACCGCTACTGACTACTGACATGATACTACTGTCTGCTTATTATATCGAAAATCTTGGTTTTTCTTCAAAATACTTGTGCTGCTTAAGTATCTCGGTCCTGGATTTACCTTCTACACATTGCAATCCACAATACTTAAGCTGTCGTTCACAATGGCAGCCTTTAAATACTTTGTTAACGATTTCATTCTGACCAATAATGTGTAGCCCATTCAGTCCGGTGGCCGGACTACCACTGGCAATGCGTGCTACAGGCACAATGCCTGCATTTGGCATCTTACTGCGAATGTAATTCCAGGCACCCATATTCTCCGGCTCTTCCTGCACCCAAAGATGCAGCAAGGCATTATTGTATTTCTTAAGAATGGCATCCACCTGCTCTTGTGGGAAAGGGTGCATCTGCTCCAGGCGCACCAATGCCACATCGCGGGCATTTAGTTCTTCTTTACGAGCCAGCAAATCGTAGTAGATTTTACCTGTGCTGAATACTACACGCTTCACGTCTGCCACATCCACGTTATCATCATCAATCACCTCTTTGAAACCACCTTGCTCAAACTCTGCTAATGATGACACACATTTAGGATGACGCAAGAGGCTCTTTGGTGTGAATACTACCAATGGAACACGAAACTCGCGCTTTAATTGACGACGTAACACATGGAAAAAGTTGGCGGGCGTGGTACAGTTCACCACCTGCATGTTATTGCGGGCCGCCAACGACAGGAAGCGCTCAACACGCGCACTTGAATGCTCCGGTCCTTGCCCTTCAAAGCCATGTGGCAACAGCAATACCAAACCATTCATCAAACCCCACTTTTCTTCGGCCGATGAAATATACTGATCAATAATCACCTGTGCCACGTTGTAAAAATCACCAAACTGAGCCTCCCAAATGGTCAATCCTTCGGGCTTGGCCAACGAATAGCCGTACTCAAAACCCATCACCCCATATTCCGACAGTAATGAGTTATATACTTTAAAGGGTGCCTGATCGGGCGATATATGCTGCAACGGACGATAGCGTTTATCGGTATCTTCGATGGTTAAGGCCGCATGACGATGAGCAAAAGTACCGCGCTCGGCATCCTGCCCGCTTAAACGAACCGGATGCCCCTCGGTTACCAACGAAGCATAGGCCAGCTGTTCACCCAAAGCCCAATCCAGACGATCTTCATCCACCATGGTTTTGCGGTCGTTCACAATCTTATGCAGCTTCTTAAAGAAATGCATGTCCTCCGGCAGGTGATTGATACGTTCCAAAAGGTTTATGAGCTGCTCGCGCTTCACCGAGGTATCCGGGGATTTCACAAAATCCTCATCCTCTGAATAGCGGTAATCAGTCCAGTCATCATGCAGGAAACGCTGAATAACCACTTTATCAATTTCCTTCGATGCTGCCAGCTCTTCTTCCAGCAACTGGTTGAAGTTGGCTTCTTCCTTTTTGGCATCTTCTTTAGATACGACTTGCTCTTCTTCCAGTTTCAGCTTATAGATATCCCTCGGATTTTTATGGCGGGCTATCTCTTTATAAAGAATAGGCTGTGTAAAGCGTGGCTCATCACCCTCGTTATGCCCATATTTTCGGTACGACAACAGGTCGATAAATACATCAGAGTTAAAGCGCTGACGATACTCCATAGCCAGCTCAATGGTGTAAACCAAAGCTTCCACATCATCGCCATTCACATGGAAAACCGGTGAGCGGGTTACCTTACCCACATCGGTACAATAGGTGGATGAACGCCCTTCGAGGTAATTAGTGGTAAAACCAACCTGGTTATTGATGACAATGTGAATGGTTCCACCAGTTTTATATCCTCGCAGTTGGGCCATCTGAACCACCTCATAAGCAACACCTTGTCCGGCAATGGCCGCATCGCCATGGATGACAATAGGCACCACTTTATCGTAATCCTTATCGTATTTATGGTCAATTTTCGAACGGGAAATTCCTTCAATAATGGGCGCAACAGTTTCGAGGTGAGATGGGTTCGGCGTGAGATTAACCCTTACCTTTTTGCCATCGGGTGTTTCAATATCACTGCAATACCCAAGGTGATACTTCACATCACCCAGCGATATACCCTCTTCGTACTCATCTCCCACAAACTCTTTGAAAACGTTCTTAAAGGGCTTTTGAAGAATATTGGTGAGCACATTTAAACGGCCACGGTGCGCCATGCCAATCACCACCTCTTCGGCTCCCAGCTCGGCCCCTTTATTAATCAAGGCATGTAGGCCCGGGATTAATGCTTCTGAACCTTCAAGTGAGAAACGTTTCTGACCCACAAACTTCTTATGAATAAAGCTCTCAAAGCCAACAGCTGTATTCAAGTGATTAAAAATAAGACGCTTTTTTTCGTGAGAAAAAGAAGGCGTGTTGCGAACGTTTTCCATGCGGCTTTTCATCCAGCCTAAGATTTCCGGATGACGTATATAAAGGTATTCCACCGCCACCGACTGACAGTAGGTTTGTTGTAGGTGGCTGATGATATCTTTTAATGGAGCGGCGCCAATGCCTATTTCATTACCGGCCTGAAAAACGGTATCCATATCTTTTTCTGAGAGTTGAAAGTTCTCTACATCAAGTGTTGGATAGTATTTACGTCGTGTACGTACCGGGTTGGTTTTGGTAAACAAATGCCCGCGCTGCCGGTAGCCATGTATCAGGTTCAATACATGAAACTCTTTATCCACCAGGCCTGAACTTGTGGGTTGCTGGTAGTTTTGCAATGCAAAATCAAAGCCTTGAAAGAATTGCTGATACGATTCTTCGACCGAATCGGGGTCTTGTTTATATTGCTGATAAAGCTCGTCGATTGAGCCTATTTCACTGTTACCCAAGAATGAGAATTTATCCATAAAACTATTTTCGTGAGAAAAACATTTTGTATTTCTTTCCTCTTTTAACAAATAATTGACTTTAAAGTTAAAAGTTTTTTAGCCTTTAAAACCTATTATAAAACACCTTTTTATCTCTTATTATTATTTGGTCATTAACTTTAAAACTTTATACAGCCTGCTTGTAATGCAAAAGCAAGTAATACCAAATGAACAACAAAATGATTGCTAAGGCATTTTGCTTATATCATAGCTTGTCCCGATTAACGGCAGCTTAATATGCCGATACAGAATCACAGATTGTTTCTTTATCATTACAAACCGATTAAAAATGTAAAAAAACATTGAAATGCCTATATGATATGCAATCCCGCTGGGATTGTTATTAATAGGGTAGGCTTATTACTTCTATAAATATTCAACTTCTCCGAAGTTGTTTTATTATCTCCAGCGGAGATAAATATTTGTAGATATGTGAAATGTAAATGACCAATCAACCTC
>NZ_JAGTAR010000058.1 GCF_018156225.1 Carboxylicivirga sediminis | reverse complement strand
GCGGTCTGGACGGGACTCGAACCCGCGACCTCCGGCGTGACAGGCCGGCATTCTAACCAGCTGAACTACCAGACCAGTTTAGATTTTCTACAGTCTTTTTTTTGATGCAATTTTCATTCAAATTGCCTGCTTCCCTTTATTGATACCGTATTGAGTGGTACCCCTGTTTCTGAAAGCGATGCAAAGATAAAGCTTCTTTTCTATTATGCAATACATTTTTTCAATAGAAGTGCGGATTTTATTAACCTCAAATCCATTCATGCTTTGCTGTCAGCTATTTATGAATAAAACTTTTTTCTGTTTTTTTTCCTTCAGCCATTCTGCCATAAAAACCAGCTACAAAATATGAGTACCTTAAAGCCTGACAACACTATTCTGAGTTTTATTCTCCTTGATAGTTTATTGGCATTTCAGGATAAACATACACGAATACTATCACATAAAGTACATTAACAACTAACTTAAGTTACTTTGGCAACAATCTTTGCTCAAGGTATAATCTTAAATGCGGATCAATCGTATAATTTGGTCAGATACAAAAAAAGGTGCCATGTAATGACACCTTAATTAATATTGTAAAATACAATGAATGATTAGTCTTTATCTACCTTTTTAAGCAAAGCCTTAACGGTAATTACTTCCAAATAGGTTGTTCCGCCACCAATACCGAAGCTTCCACCTAAATAAGCTACCAAATCATCTTCAACTAGGATTTCTTTCTTCAATAGCTTTTTAAGCGTTTTCTTCAGAATTTCTTTCTTAGAACTTCCATCTTCCATTAAACGAGGGAAAATACCATAAGAAAGTGCCAGCTGACGACCGACGTTAGAATTGTAGCAAAGTGCATACACAGGACAAGCACCTCTGAATGCAGCCAAATAACGGGCTGTTTTTCCGGTTAAGCTATCTGTTAAAACAGCTTTAATATCCAGGTTCTTACTTGCCTGAACAGCTGTATCGGCTAAATAGGCTGTAATATCATTTTTATCTTGCAGTACAGGTATGTCGTAACGGCTATCTTTAGCAGCTTCTACTTCCTTGGCAATCTTAGCCATTGTTTTAACTGCTTCAATAGGATACTTACCATAGGCTGTTTCACCACTTAACATGATGGCATCTGTACGGTAGTATATGGCATTGGCCACATCTGTTACTTCAGCTCGTGTCGGACGAGGATTTTTAATCATCGTATGCAACATTTGCGTAGCAACAATAACTGGCTTTTTGGCTTCAACACATTTACGAATCATGCGTCGTTGAATTCCAGGGATTTTCTCCTGTGGAATTTCAATACCTAAATCACCTCGTGCCACCATCACTCCGTGCACATGCTCCAAAATCTCATCCAGATTTTCAACACCTTCTTCGTTTTCGATTTTAGCCACAATCTTCATCGGGCTTTCCATCTCATTAAGAATCTGCTGTACTTCAATCACATCCTCTTTGTTACGAACAAATGAGTGTGCTACGAAATCGATATTATTCTGAGCAGCAAATTTGATGAAGTTGCGATCTTTTTCTGTTACTGATGGTAAGTTAATTCTTACTCCCGGAACATTAACACTTTTACGGCTACCAACAATTCCGTTGTTCAGCACCTTACAAAGCAAATGGTCATCTTCTTTGGATGAAACCTCAAGAGCCACTTCGCCATCATCAATTAGAATCTGACCTCCAACAGGCATATCCTGAACGAAATCTCCATAACTTACGCAAATGCACTCGTTGCTCGAAATTCCATCCAAATCACCCTTTACCTTCAACACATCACCTGTTGTCAACTCAATATCAGCCTCACATTTAGTGGTTCTGATTTCCGGACCTTTAGTGTCAATTAAGATGGCTATTTTATCTGAAACAGCTCTTACATTATTCACAACCTTCAATACGCCTTCAAAATCCTGATGCGCAGTATTCAGGCGCACGACATTCATGCCTGCTTTGTACAGTTTCTTCAGAAAATCAATATCACAATTGCGATCCGAAATTGTAGCAACAATTTTGGTAAACTTCTTCATAACTAAATTTTTCTTGGTGGTATGCAACAATTTATATTATGCTGAACTAAGTCCTTCCCCTACTTAGATTCAACTTTTCAAACACTCTTTTCTATATTATTCTGATAATTTAAAAGCTTCAATAGCCAAACGGTATGAGTCAAGTCCAAATCCTGCTATTACACCCCTACAAACAGGTGACAGAAATGACTTATGACGTACCTGCTCGCGTTTATGCACGTTACTAATATGTACTTCAATAACCGGACTCTTAATAGCTGATATTGCATCGGCAATTGCCAATGAAGTGTGAGTATAGGCTCCTGCGTTGAGAATGATACCGTCAACAGAGAAACCTTCATTATGGATTTTATCAATTATTTCCCCTTCGCTGTTCGACTGAAAATAACTCAAGACATCTTCAGGGTAACTTTTTATGAGCTTGTTAAGATAAACTTCAAAGGCCTCTGATCCATAGATGGAAGTCTCACGTTTACCTAACAGGTTTAAATTAGGACCGTTTATTATTAACAAGTTCATATTGGCTGTACTATTTATGGCCGCAAAATTACGATAGTTTGTTGGAATAAAAAAACACAGAGAAAAATTAAAATTTCATAGGGAAAATAAACATTATTTTAAATTTTTCTTTATTTTTATTGCTCGTTATCAGTTCAATTCTTATTTTTACTGATACGAAATCGGGAAATACAATTAAAAGTTTTATTATGAATTGGGAATCAGAAATTAGTGAATTCAGAAATTACCTTAAAATTGAGAAAGGTTTATCTGACAATTCCATCCATGCGTACATTACTGACCTCACAAAGTTGGTGACGTTTTTGGAGGACAAAGGGAGTAAAAAAGGACCAGAGGATGTTATTCTTGCAGACCTAAAGGAAATGATGGAGTGGATTGGTGAAAGAGGCATCAGCCCACGCACCCAGGCTCGCGTTATCAGCGGCATTAAATCTTTCTATAAATTTTTATTAATTGAAGAAAAAGTTGAGAAAGATCCTACTGCCTTGCTCGAATCTCCTAAAATTGGACGTAAACTACCAGATATCTTATCTGTAGAGGAAATTGACACGATTATTAATTCTGTTGACCTGAGAAAATCTGAAGGACAGCGTAACAAAGCTATACTAGAAACACTGTACAGCTGCGGATTACGGGTTTCAGAATTGATTGAACTTAAAATTTCAAATCTGTTCTTCGAATCTGGGTTTATTAAGATTGAAGGAAAAGGTAACAAAGAAAGATTAGTTCCTATTAGCTCCAAGGCCATTAAAGAAATTAATTTATACCTAAGCGAATACCGCCGCACCCTTAAGATTCATAAAGAAGATGAGGATATTCTATTCTTAAATCGCAGAGGGCGTAAGTTATCACGCGTTATGATATTTACTATCATTAAAAACCTGACCAGAAAATTAGGTTTTGAAAAAAATATCAGCCCACATACGTTCCGCCATTCATTTGCAACTCACTTAATTGACGGAGGAGCTAACCTGAGAGCGGTACAGGAAATGTTAGGACACGAATCGATAATTACTACCGAGATATATACACATCTTGACAAGGAATATTTAAAGAACACACTCATTCAATTCCATCCAAGATCGTAATGATATCGAGAAATTTTTCAAGCGCAGCTGATGTCAGTTGCGCTTTTTTATTATCAGATAAATCTCCAGAAGTCAAAAACAGTTATTACAGCTACTCAGCAATCGTTATTTGCAACACTTGTCACACACGCCTTTCACCTCTACGGAAACTTCTTCTATCTGAAAATTCGGAATTGAAATTTTAATGGCCTGCTCAATATGCATGCACGATACTTCATGACATGCTGTGCACTTAAAGTGAATATGCTCGTGCTTATGACAATGCTTAGAGCAGTTCTGACTACACAAAGCATAATACGTTTCATCGCCTGAAGTTGATGCCTTATGTACTATCCCCCCGTCGATTAATGCATTGAGTGTACGATACAGCGTTACACGATCAAAACTCTTCAGGTTCTCCTGAATTTCCGAATATGGGATAGCCGATTCGCGCTCACTCAACAAACTCAGCAGACCTACCCTGATGGGTGTTGCTTTAAGAGCTCTCTCTCTCAAATATTCTTTTATACTTTCTTCACTCATCATATTGGCAAAAGTAATTGTTTTAGCACGTTAAAGAAAACGGTGACTGAGTTAGAAATATATATTTAGACCAATTACCGCATTACGCCCCAAATCATCGGCAAAGTAGCGCATGCGATTCATATAATCGCGATAAGCTTTGTTTAGTAAATTATCGAATTTCACATAAGCCTGAAGGCGGTGATGTTTAAATCGCTTATCTGCACTCATACGCACCCCAATCAAACCATATCCATCAGGCGGCAACACATAATCCTGATCGGCCTGCAAGTGATTTTGCCGAAATACATATTGATAATTGCCTTCAATAGTCACATTCTCCAAACCTGCCATACGCTCCAGCTCATAAGTAAAAGAAAACCTCAACTGGTTAGATGGCATATAAATCAGAGGTTCATTATCACTTATGTTATGACCTCGCAAATAGCTATATTGTCCTTTCACCTTCAACTGCGAACTAAACAGATAGGATAGATTGAGATCGGCACCATAAATATGTGCCATTGTTTGCTCATATTTAAACACAGGAAAAGCCCCCCTGATGGTTAAACGTATTTCATCTTGCGGATTAAGAAATATATAGTTATCAATATATTGATAGTAAAGATCCGTTTCAAGTTGCACCTTATGCCACCATTGGCCATTAATTAAGGCATTAACTTTAATACCTGTCTCCGGTTTTAAAGTGGAATCCCCTTCTTCTATCCCGCCCACCCCTTGGTGCAAACCATTACTATACAACTCATTCACCTCTGGATTTCTTGTCCCCAGGTTAACACCAGTCAACCAATACACACCTTCACTAAGGTAGTTTTTTGCTTGTAGTGCCAACTTGTAGCTTGAAAATAGATTATTGTATCGCAGTATTTCTCGTGGCACTGTTGTTGAAATTGCCGCCACATTTTGAATCTGCCTGTCATAGCGTAAACCGAAATCAAAATCCCAGTAATCCATTTTCTTACTAAAAGATGAGTACAGACCAATTTCATAAGAATTATAATCCGGGATCAAAGGCAAAATGCCGGTTTCCGGTTGGTTGGTATTATCGATAAATGTAAACTGCAGTCCGGCTTTCCACCTCCAGTTATTGCGAAGTAATGATGTATAGCCAGCCTTCAAATAATGAGAGAATTGAGTCAAACTCATGGCCGGAATATCAGAGCGATCACCTTTTCTTACATCAAATTCTTTTCGATTATTAAACTGAGTGGCATAGGTTAAATGGACCCACCTCCTGCTGTTTATCAGGTGTTTTGCATGAAGCTTTAGTAAATGGTGCTGCACTGTTTGCCGCGGAGCATCAATCGCATAGGAAAAGTTTTCTTTAGTATAAAAAGGCACATCCCGCTTCAGTGCCTCCTCCAAATCGGTAATGTTACCAATATGAGAACCTCTCAAGATACCAATTTGTGTATTGAATGAACTCAGGTAGGCATCAATATACCATTGCTCATTAATCTTTTTTTCAAGCTGGGCAGCAATATTCGCCTCTTCCACGCCTGTATTGGTTAAAAAATAATTGGCTGCATGCTGATCTCCTCTCTTCTTTAGAGTCCCATTCACTTTCCAAGCCAAACCTGGGGCACTCTGCTGTAGTTGAAGGTTTAAACCTGCTCCGCGGCCATTTGATTCAAAAAAAATATTACTCTGCCCGTTTAACTGTTCAAGGGCACTTATCCTGGCAGGCTCCACCAATACCATGCTTCCCAGCGAGCGTCCCTGATACTCCAAGGCATCAACCCCATTTAATACACTTATGGTATTTGCCACTAAAGGATCAATTTCGGGACTATGGTCATTACCCCACTGTTGTCCGCTCTGAGCAATACCATTATTTAATATTGGCAGGCGATTGCCATAAAGACCATGCACCACTGGCTTGGATACACCTCCGCCACTTTTGAGCGAACTGATTCCGGAAACAGCCTCCAGCAGCCCTGCCAGATTCTGGTTAGCCCCCTGAGAGATGTCCTCTGAGTTAACTTTCTTTGTTGCCTGCTGTGCCTCGGATAAGTAATTGGCATTAACCACAATTTCATCAAAAGTGCTTACTGCTTTCACGAGTTGGATATGGAGATTACCTCCATTAAAACTATCCAGATTAATTATCGCCCTTTTATAACCAACACAACTAACATGCAGCACCTTATCTGAATTACACAATTGCATTAACACAAAGGAACCATCCTCTTCGGTAATGGTTCCTTTATTGGTTCCTTCAACAGCCACTGCAGCGTAGGCAATTGCATCACCACTATGCTGATCAACTACATGGCCCACAAGGCTATTGTTGCACAATTGCGCCCACCCATAACTGGCATTGAAAGCAAAAAAAGCGATGAGATATGTGAACTTATTCAACATCCACCTCAAAAGTTACTTCAATATCTGTTTCTCCACCAGCATTAGTTATATCACCGTCCGACACACCTGGTGCACCTTTCGCAGGTTCATGACGTAAAATAATGGTTAGCTCACCCGAACCCGCAGCCATAGTGACCACCTGCGTAGCTAAACCAATAGGCAAACCATCTTCATCAACATCAGTATAGTTGACATTAAGGCCTTCAATCGTGCTCAAATAAAAGAACTGATGCTCGTCGCCTTCCTCTTTTACCTCTTCACTAATATCAATTGCAGGATTTTCAATTTCATTTAATAGCCTTATGGCACCTGAATAGCTAGTATTAGCCTTTAAAGTTCCTGTAACTACCTCGGGCTGTCCCATTCCCATATCTTTAAACGATAAAACCACTGATTCTCCTCCATTATGCGGAGTTAAAGTGTAGATAAGAGTGGTTATTAATTCACCTTCATTAGGAATTACAGGATCATCTTTGTCGCATGATGATAAACCAATAATGGCAACCATGAACATTAAAATGTGAAATACTTTCTTCATAAGTTAAAAAATCAAAGTGTTTTGCTGCAAAAGTAACGATTTTAATGCAACATTGTTGCATTTATAAAGTATCCAAAACAATCATCCCCCATCTAAACACTGATTATCTGTACATTACAATATACATTTTCTTACCTTCACAGTTAACGATCGACTAAATGCTTGTTAAGCTTTAAAGCGTTCACTTCTCCTTGAAACAATACCTTAACACTGTTTTTTTTCTTATTTTTGCATCCTTATCAAAATTCCCTGGCATATGGCCATGGGTAATCATTACGAAAAACGAAGAAAGACAATTACAATTATGGAAATTGCAAGCAAGTACAACCCGTCTGCTACCGAGGACAAGTGGTATAAGTATTGGATGGATAATGAATTTTTCAAGTCGGTTCCTGATGAGCGCGAACCCTACACCATTGTCATCCCACCACCAAACGTCACCGGCGTCCTGCATATGGGACACATGCTTAACAATACCATTCAGGATATATTAATCCGTCGTGCCAGAATGATGGGCAAAAATGCTTGCTGGGTGCCAGGTACCGACCATGCATCTATTGCCACCGAGGCCAAAGTAGTTAACAAACTAAAGGAGCAGGGCATTGACAAAAAACAGTTGACCCGCAATGAGTTTTTAGACCACGCATGGGACTGGACCAAAGAGCATGGCGGAATTATTCTACAGCAATTAAAGAAGTTAGGTGCTTCGTGTGATTGGGATCGCGAAAGCTTTACAATGGATGAAGTGCGCAGTGATGCGGTTATTAAGGTGTTTGTTGACCTTTTTGAAAAAGGTTATATCTACCGTGGCGTGCGCATGGTTAACTGGGACTGTAAAGCACTCACAGCTGTTTCGGATGAGGAAGTGATCTATAAAGAAGTACAATCGAAATTGTATTATCTGAACTACCAGATTGAGGGAAGCGATGAGTTCGTAACTATAGCCACTACTCGCCCGGAAACGATATTAGGTGATACGGCAGTGTGTATCAACCCCAATGACGAACGTTTTAAACACCTGAAAGGCAAACGCGTATTGGTACCCCTTATCAATCGCTCCATACCTATTATTGAAGATGAGTATGTAGACATGGAGTTTGGTACAGGCTGTTTGAAGATTACTCCTGCCCACGACATCAATGACTACGAGATAGGCATGCGCCACAACCTCGAAAGCATCAATATTTTTAACGATAACGGCACATTGAGCGAGGCCGCAGAGCTATTCATCGGCGAAGATCGCTTTGATGTAAGAGATAAAATCATTCCTGCTCTAAAAGAAGCAGGTAGCTTAGCCAAAATAGAAGACTACACCAATAAGGTAGGCTACTCGGAGCGTACTGATGTGGTGATTGAGCCAAAGCTATCGGCCCAGTGGTTCCTGAAAATGGAAGAACTGGCCAAGCCTGCATTGGAAGCAGTGATGAGTGATGAAGTGGAGTTTCATCCTAAGAAATTCAAGAACGTTTACCGTCACTGGATGGAAAACGTGAAAGACTGGTGTATCTCACGTCAGCTGTGGTGGGGGCACCGCATTCCTGTTTACTACCTGAGCGACGGCTCGTATGTGGTTGCCGAAAATGACGAAAAAGCATTAACACTGGCCAAAGAAAAAACGGGCAACACAGCCTTAACCATGGCCGACATTAGGCAGGATGAAGATGTGCTGGACACATGGGCTTCGTCTTGGCTATGGCCACTATCGGTATTTGACGGCTATGGCGAAGACCAGACTGAAATTGACTATTATTACCCTACCAATGACTTGGTAACAGGGCACGATATCATCTTCTTCTGGGTGGCGCGTATGATTATTGCCGGCTACGAATATAAAGGCACTTTCCCATTCAAGAATGTGTACTTTACTGGTATGGTGCGCGACAAGCAGCGTCGTAAAATGTCGAAATCGCTGGGTAACTCGCCTGATCCATTGGATTTGATTACCAAGTATGGTGCCGATGGTGTGCGTGTGGGTATGCTATTGTGCTCGCCTGCTGGAGGCGACCTGCTATTTGACGAAAACTTACCTGAGCAAGGCCGTAACTTTGCCAATAAAATATGGAATGCCTTCCGATTGGTAAAAGGCTGGGAGATTAATGAAAGCATCGAGCAACCTGAGTCGGCTAAGCAAGCCATCGCCTGGTTCGACGCTAAATTGGATCAGACCATTGCCACCATGAACGACCATTTCGAGAAGTACCGCATCTCTGATGCCCTGATGACGGTTTACACCGTTTTCTGGCAGGAGTTCTCATCATGGTACCTGGAAGCTGTAAAACCAGCTTATCAAAAACCATTGGATGCAGCCACTTACAAAGCCACCAGTGAATTCTTTGATAAGTTGCTGCGTCTGTTACATCCATTTATGCCATTCTTATCAGAAGAGCTATGGCAGGCACTGGAAGAGCGTCAAGAAGGCGAAAGTATCATGGTATCAGACATGCCAACCGCTAAAGGTTTGGATGCATCTATCATCGATAAGTTTGAAATGCTGAAAGAAGGTGTTGGTGGTGTGCGTACGATCCGCAAGGAAAAGAACATCCCGATGAAAGATGCTCTTTCGTTAAGTATTTTGTCAGGCGAAGGTTTTACTGCTGATTTCAACGCCGTACTTTGTAAGCTGGCTAACCTGAGCGAGCTAAATATGGTTAATGAGAAAGTAGAAGGAGCTGTTTCGTTTATGGTGCGTACGAGTGAATATTTTGTGCCTATGGAAGGCCTGATTGACGTAGAGGCAGAGTTGGAGAAGCTCGAAAAAGAACTGGCGCATCAGGAAGGCTTCCTCAAGGGTGTGATGAAAAAGCTGGGTAACGAACGCTTTGTGAGCAGTGCCCCCGAAGCCGTTGTGGCCAAGGAACGCCAAAAGCAGGCCGATGCCGAAGCAAAAATCAAAACATTAACGGAAAGCATCGCCCGTTTGAAAAAATAGCGAAAGATTTTCTATATAGATAAAAGCCGGCATTTTGCCGGCTTTCTTTTTGCCGTTTTACTGTAGCTTGTTCACCTATCTGAACATCACTTAACATCTATCAGCCCATAGTTTTTGTAGTTTTGCTTCAAACAAATTGTAATTATCATGCTGAAGAAATCAATCCTCGCACTATTAATGGTGCTCAGTCTGGGTGCCTGCACAAAATACACTGGCATTCCAAAACAGTATCATCAATTGCTCGATGAAGCCCTTGTTAAAGCCGAACAAAATGCGCCTGAAATCAAAAAGGCCCTGGAGGCAGCCCCTGCTAACCAGAAAGAGGCAGTAGCCTTTTTAATCGCTTACATGCCCGAGCACGATCTAAAAGTGCTAAGTGCCGATTTTATTCTTGAAAATACAGACTATGCTTTTATAGCCCGTGAGCAGTTTGCATGGGCACAGGCCATTCCTGATTCAGTATTTTTTAACGATGTGCTCCCCTATGCCAGCCTTAACGAACGACGCGACAACTGGCGAAAGGATTTTTACGAGCGCTTCTCAAAATATGTGAAGGACTGTAAAGACATCCGTTCGGCTATCGACTCGGTAAATAAAAATATACGCGACGAAGTTATCGTAGACTACAATACCAAACGTGAAAAACCCGACCAGAGCCCTTATGAATCCATGAAGCAAAACATGGCGTCGTGCAGTGGCCTGTCCATTCTGCTAACCGATGCTTTCAGAGCCGTTGGCATTCCATCACGTATTGGCGGTACACCAAACTGGCACGATAAACGAGGTAACCACAACTGGAACGAGGTGTGGATTGATGGTCAGTGGTATTTCACCGAATACTACCCCAGCGGTTTAAATAAAAGCTGGTTTTTGCCTGATGCCGGTAAGTCTATTCCCGATAATCCAGAGCATGCCATCTATGCCAGCTCATGGAAACCAACAGGCATTCACTTTCCATTGGTTTGGGATTTTGATATTAAATATGTACCGGCTGTTAATGTATCGGAGCGTTACATACAGCTATACGAAGCCGAAGAAGCTGCAAAAAAGATTGCCGAAACGCATGTTACCGTTAAGGTGATGATGTTTAAAGACGATGTATGCACCTTCCAGGGCGATGATCGCATGTCTGTGAATGTGGATGTATTTTGTGGTGCCGACCAGGTGGGTGGCGGCCGTACAGCAGGTCCTACACAAGATATGAACGACGTACTTGAGTTTGTATTGGAAAAGAACAAAACCTACAGCTTTAACTACACGGGAGAAGCTGGTCAGATGAAATCTATTAAGCTCAATATTTCAGATGAACCTCAGTCGCTGAAGCTTTATTATAAGTAGTGAAGGTTTAGCTGGAAACGATTTAATGTACGCAGGGCAAGCTAATAAGGACAGCTTGCTTCTAAAAAATAATCCCCTTTGCTTGACCTCAGTGGTCACGAAGGGGATTACTATTTCTAACGGGATCCTGCCCATGCTCTTATCCTAGTCCATAGCTTTTAAGCTCAAATCCAAACTCTTGATATGGTGCGTGAGTGCACCCACCGAGATATAATCTACACCGCAAAGCGCATAATCTCTCAAGGTATCAATGGTGATACCCCCGCTTGATTCGGTTTCAAACTTTCCATTTATATAATCAACCGCCTTTTTAGTATCCTCCACCGAAAAGTTATCGAGCATAATGCGTTGAATGCCGCCCACACGTATCACTTCTTCAAGCTCATTCCAATCGCGCACTTCCACCTCAATCTTAAGGTCTTTACCTTTATCCTTTAGGTAGCTTTTCACCTGTTGCACTGCCTTTTCGATACCCCCTGCAAAGTCGATGTGATTATCCTTAAGCATCACCATGTCGTACAAGCCCATACGGTGATTCACTCCTCCTCCCAAACGCACTGCCTCCTTCTCAAGGTAGCGCATACCTGGCGTTGTTTTACGCGTATCAAGCACTCTGGTGTTGGTTCCCTCCAAACGAGCTACATATTCGGCCGTGCGGGTAGCAATGCCACTCATGCGTTGCATCACGTTTAACACCAATCGCTCGGCCTGCAACAGCGACCAAACTTTACCCCTCACATGCATCACGATGTCGCCCACTTGAACTTTGGCCCCATCATTAATATGTATATCAAGGCTAATTTCTGCATCAATTCTATGAAATATCTTTTTGGCCACTTCAACACCAGCCAAAATCCCTTCTTCTTTAACCAGTAAATACATCTTCCCTTCAGCAGCTGAAGGAATACATGATTGTGAAGAATGATCACCGTCTCCAATATCTTCGCGTATGGAGATATCAATAAACTGATCAATTAATTCATTAATCATTGTCTTTCAATTCTTATCTGATGAATATAAATTTTACCACTTTTTTGTTTGGTCAGAAAAGTAAAGCGGAATTGCCCGTTTGACGTGTAGTAATTGGCAATGGCATATGAGGCTTTATCTTTTTTCCCTTGATGAATCAACTTAAATTCGGTAATCGGATTCTGTTCAAAGAAGTTTTTCAAAACCATTTCGGCCTGCTTACGGCTGTATACCGCAGTTTTATGAGGCAAAATAATTTCAAGCTGCTCATTAAAGGTAGCTGACAGCTTTTCGGCATCGCTGTTTTTTACTGCCATAATAACACCATCGGGCAAAGAAGCCGTTTGTTGGGCATACAGCAATTGAGTGGTTAAAAACACAACCAGCGAAATCGTAAAAATGTATTTGAAATTAATCATCATCTAGCGTTTGTCGACCAAACATTTACAAATATCAAGCCTATTTAGTTAAAATGTAATATAAATAAGTGCCCAACTTCATTATTCCATCCACTATTCCTCTTGATTTCAACAATCACTCATTACTTTTACAACAAAAATAGAGGTTTAGCTTAATTTAACTACACTTTTAAGGTTTTAATTTATTATTGTTAAAAAAGGGGTATACGCATGAAAGTTGTTTTGGTTGTGATTGGTAAAACAGACGAAGCTTATTTACAAACTGGCATTGAGAAATTTGAGAAGCGCTTAAAGCACTATTTGCCTTATGAAATGCAGGTAATACCTGACCTGAAAAAAACTAAAAACCTTTCGAACAACCAACAAAAAAGCATGGAAGGCCAATTACTTCTGCAAACCTTTAAAGCAGGCGATCACATATTGCTACTGGATGAGAAGGGCAAAGAGTATCGTTCAGTTGAATTTGCCACCATGATACAAAAGCATATGGTAGCAGGCTTAAAGCGCTTGGTGTTTGTAATCGGCGGGCCTTACGGTTTTTCTGATGAAGTCTATGCAAAAGCAAATGGTAAAATCAGCCTGTCGAAGATGACCTATTCACACCAAATGGTCAGACTGGTTTTCACTGAACAATTATACCGGGCCATGACTATCTTAAAAAATGAACCATACCACCATGAGTAGGCCCCTCTCCGATTTTTTCTATCTTTAGTGTATTAAACCATGACTATGTCGCGCCAACAGCACAAAATTATCACACTTTTATTAGTTGCTATTGCCCTTTACCTATTAGGAAGAATAGTAGAACATCAGTTCGATCATGAGTATACCCATGATGCGGACTCGTACTCAATTCAGCTAACAATAAAGGACAAACAAAACGAACTAATACAATCGCTGGCTGGTTTAAACGATTCAAGCAAATGGAATGAGCACAATAGGTGGATAACAATGGATTCGCTGGCAAAGAAGGATCAGCTGCTCTATTTATATGAAGACTCAACTCTTATTGCCTGGTCCACTCACATTGTTCCCATCAACAAAGTAGTTGCCAAATCGGCTTCTGTAATACAACTGGCCAATGGCTGGTATTTGCAACACCGCATAAATGTTGGCAGATATGAACTACTGGCAATCAGTCTGATTAAAAAGCAGTATGAATACCAGAACAAATTCCTGAACAATGACTTTGCTGATGACTTTACCATCACACACAACCCTGACATCAGTCTGATTCAAAGCGAAAATACGGTTCCCATATATGATATCAACGATAATTACCTGCTATCCCTTCATTATAGCTATCATCAGATAACATCGCCAACCAGCATAGCTGCTTTTGCATTATACCTGTTATGCTTTTCGCTACTTATTGCCATTGGCATTAAAGTGTTAGATAACTTTAAAAACCGAGCATGGAGTAATCATTTTTTAATTGGTTCACTGGTGTTTTTTGTAGGACTTTGGCTGGTGTTTATCAATTTTGCTATCCCAAAAGATTTTAGCTACCATCCTTTGTTCTCGCCTGTCGTCTTTGCCTTTTCCGACTGGCTCTCTTCGCTTGGCAGTCTGCTAATGTTTAGCCTTTTCATACTCATATTTGCCTATTGTTTTTACAGATACTATAAAACACCTGCTTTTCTTCTTTACAAACAATCGAGAATTAGCAAGTACCTGTTCATAGCAACTCAATTTGTACTGTTGCTTATTTTGTTTTTAGCAGCAGACAAGCTACTTGCCATTATTGTTAATAATTCATCGCAGGCAGCAGTATTTTTCAACATCACAGATCTCAACTCAATTGCATTATATAAGCTGATAATCATCTGTCTTTTATACATATCTGTTCTTTTCATTTTCGAACGGATTATAGTTGCCATAAAATCCCATCTATCAAGAAAAGAATACCTGATAATCGCCGGTATATTTATTTTTATAGCACTTATTACTAGCCTCATAACCCAAAACTTTCTACTACTCATACATCCGGTAGTACTCTTAGTCATTGGCTTTATACTACTTACTGCTCAACGCAACAATTCAAATGGTATTACCTATAGCTCCTTTATCTGGGTAATATTTATTACTTCTTTCTACCTGGTAATTCTGTTGTACCATTACAACCTTGATAAAGAAAAAGATAGCCGGGAGTTACTTATCGAAAATTTATCATTCCAACTCACCAGAGAATCGGATCCAATAGCCGAAATGTACCTGAGTGATATTGAAGAAAAACTAAAATCAGATGAGCAACTAATTAAATTACTGCTAGATAACGAAAACAATGAGGAACTTATAAACAGCTACCTTGAGAAAAACTATTTTTACGGTTATTGGAAGCGTTATAACCTTGAAATAGTAGTGTGCTGGGAAAGTGCGCCTTTATACCTTGAATCGGAAGATATTACCACTAACTGCTATCAATACTTTGATGAGCTGATTACTAAGCAGGGCAAAACATTGGAATCATGTGATTATTTCTATTTTCTGGATAACGATAACGGTCAGATTACATATTTTGGTAAAATTCCATATCTGCAGGATGATCCAAATAAAGAGACAACCCTTTATTGTGAAATAAACTCAACACCCATTTTTTCAGGCCTGGGATATCCCGAGCTTTTACAAAACCAGTCTGAACAGATAAACAATGCTCTTTATAAAAACTATTCATTTGCAAAGTTCATCGACAATAAACTTGTTAAACAATTGGGCCCATACAGGTACTCAATTAACAACACATTTCCACAAACAGAATCTGGCAGCAAGCTATTCTTTCATAATGAGAATACGGTTCACTTGATATATCAATTGAATGAAGATACAGTGCTGGTGTTAAGCCGGCCTGAAATAAAGATCATTTATCTATTAATGTCATTTTCTGTTTACGCACTGCTGTTTTTCCTACTTACTGCTATCATCTTCTTTATTACACGAACCCACAAGAATTCTGCTGTCAACTTCTCGATACAGGAAAAAATACAGATCACATTTGTCAGCCTAATGGTAGTCATTTTATTAGCGATAGGTATCAGTTCAGTATTCTACTCCATTCACCAGTTTAAGCAGAAAAACAATCAGATGCTATCGCAACGCATTAAATCAGTGCTACAGGAGATGGAGCAAAAAATTGTTAACGAACAAGAGCTTGATTATAGCATGCATGACTACCTGCAATACTTGTTACAGAAATTTTCAAATGTTTTTTATTCAGATATTAACCTATATAACACTAACGGTAGGCTATTGGCCACATCACGCCCTGAAGTATATCAGCAAGGATTATCTGGTCAAATGATGAATACCCATGCTTTTTATCAATTGACTAACCTGCAAAAAGCAGAATACATCCATGAGGAATATATTGGTACACTACATTTCACATCAGCCTATGTACCAATATATAACTATGAAGGAAACGTTTTGGCTTACTTAAACCTCCCCTATTTCGTTGGTAATAACGAACTTAAATCAGAAATTTATTCACTTATAGTAGCAGTTATTAATGCATACCTTCTATTTGTACTATTTGCTATTGGCGTGGCGGTATTCATTTCGCGCCGAATCACTCGCCCTCTTTTCCTGATACAGGATCGCCTGGCACAAATACGAATAGATAAGCTGAACCAAAAAATAAACTATAAAGGCAACGATGAGATTGGCAATTTGGTTAAAGAATACAATCGTATGGTTGATGAGATATCAGAAAGCGCTGAAAAACTGGCTAAATCGGAGCGAGAGATGGCATGGCGCGAGATGGCTAAACAGATTGCACATGAGATTAAGAACCCGCTGACTCCAATGAAACTTAGCGTGCAATACCTGACTAAAGCCTGGGAAAACAACCCCGAAGATTTTGATAGCTACCTTGAGCGTGTATCAAAAACACTCATCGAGCAGATTGACCAGTTGCACACCATTGCCAACGAGTTTTCGAATTTTGCTAAAATGCCACAAGCTAAGCGAACAAAAGTGGATATTATTGAAAAGCTCATTAATACAACAGCGCTGTTTGAGAAGTCAGAACCTGATATGCATTTTAGCCTGAACACTGAAGCAACCAAACGGTTTGTTTTTGCGGATCCTGACCAATTGGTTAGTATTTTTAATAATGTCATTAAAAATGCTGTTCAGTCAATTCCTGCTAATAGAGAAGGGATTATAAAAATTACGGCAACCTCAGTAGAATCGCAGATAACGATAGCTATATCGGACAATGGTAAAGGAATCAGCAATGATGTAATGAGCAAGATTTTCATGCCCAATTTTACAACAAAATCAAGCGGCATGGGACTAGGCCTGGCTATTGTGAAGAATATTGTTGTTAATAGTGGTGGTGAAATCTGGTTTAAAACCACCGAAGATATTGGTACTACCTTCTACATCCAGTTTCCAGCTTATGAAGAAGATTAACTTCTAACAACGGTTGTATCAGTCCAGGTGTCACCAAAGCGTTCTGATTTGGTAAAAAACCGATACAATTCAAGCAAATTTAAGACTGGTACCAGAAAAATGATTTGCCTGATAAGTGCCTTATCGGGTGACTTCATTAGGCCAGTACCATCTGCCTTATTAATTACTTTAATTTTGAACAAGCGGCGTCCAAAACTTTGTCCATTCAATAGTGGCAAGCTATCCTTAAACAAAAAATATATGAGTCCAAACAACCACCCAATACGAGGAAATAATGATAGTCCCAATACAATGCTACCATCGACTACACCAGCCAGTAGCCGTTCGGTAAAGAAATTAATTCGTCCAATTTGCAGCTTGCCTTCTTTTGTCATCTTCAGGATATATCATCCATTTGAATAATATTATTCAATATCGCATACACTGTCAATCCTGACACCGTTTTAATTCCCAGTTTCCGGGTGATATTTTTACGATGCGATATCACAGTGTGTGTACTAATATACGTTTTTTCGGCAATTTCTTTATTAGTTAAACCTAAAGCAACTTCTTTCAATATCGCTTTTTCTCTTGGACTCAATTCTTCGGTATCCATTTCATCAGTAGACTCTTTTACCTTGTTCAAAGCTTCTTCAATCTTTTGATGTAGGTTTTGTTTACTGTCTAAAATAGATATCTGCGTCAATGGTGCATCAAGTGGTAAAGAAGTATTAAAAACATGAAGCAGTATAGCATCTGATTTCTTTAAGTCCATTACCTTTTGCATCATCTCTGGTTTAAGAAAGGTAGTATTTACAAAGAGTAATTCAGGCTCATATTGCTCTATGATCTTACAACAGTCTTCTCCGTGTGCAACAATTTTAATGCTTTCAACTTCCTGGAAGCTTTTAACCAGGTTGTATAAGCCTAATCCAATTATATGTGATTGTTCGGCAATTAGTACTCTGGCCATTATTTATTGCTTCTATTCGACATTAAAATATCTTCCATCTCTTTAACCAATGGGTAAAGAACGTTCTCTTCCAATTCGGCATGATCTAATAAATCACGCTCTAACCTGAATATGTCATATATCAAGTTATTATACAAACAGTTATTAACCGGCGGAGGAAGATACTTCAGTAAAATACTTTTCAGGTCAAATAACGTTTCTTCAATATTATTATGCTCCTCGTGATATTGCTTTATAAAGAATTCATCGGACGTGTCAATCCCTTCAGAAGTTGGTTCATTTACAAGCTGATTTAAACGTATAATATATGGAAATACATTTTTTTCCTCCTGCTCTATGTGTGCATTAAACTCCGTAATGTATTTTCTAAAGAAATTTAATAACAAATCAATATTCTTCTCATTAATATCAACTTGCTTTTCAAAGTTCTGTATCTGACGTTCAATTTCAGGAATGCGATAATCAATATAGCAGCGATGTGCATTTTTGAGATAACGAATTATCCATTCTATAGGAAAAGTTTTAAACTTTTGCCAATCTAAAAATTCTTTATCATGAAATGAATTCGCGATGTGTAAAAAGAAGTCTACATTTACTTCGTGTCCATCACAAACTTCTTTAACTGTTTTTTCTCGAAAACCCAAAGGAATTTCAAAGCGCTGTATAACCGCCAGTAGTTGGATGTCGTGTTGAACAACATCCACCATTTTCATATCACCTGTAATATGCATAAACAAATTGTTAGGCCACAAAAATAGTTTTTATTTGGAATTAATTAAAATAACAAACAATATAAGATAAGTATAAACACAAAAAACCCCTTATTCGAATGAATAAGAGGTTTCTCTAAAAAAAAGGCGGCGACCTACTCTCCCACTTCTACGCAGTACCATCGGCGC
>NZ_JAGTAR010000057.1 GCF_018156225.1 Carboxylicivirga sediminis | reverse complement strand
GTACTGCGTAGAAGTGGGAGAGTAGGTCGCCGCCTTTTTTTTAGAGAAACCTCTTATTCATTCGAATAAGGGGTTTTTTGTGTTTAATAGGATTTTTTAATCACTGGTCCCTTTAGACTACAACCAAGTTACAGGTCTAAGCTTAGTTCTTACACTATCTGTAGAGGACAAACTTTAGTTCAGTTACGTCAAGAACTGCCTTGTTAGCTTAATATCTACCCTCATTAATTATATGATTAAATTGCCCTGGAATGTGTTCATTGCAGTATGCGAGTGTTGATTATATCTTTTATGCCTTTAGTGATCCTATTTAAGATAGTAGACACTCCTTCAATTGGATTGGTGAATACTGCAGCCCTATTAATTTGAATTTATACAATGCGCTACTAGCCTAAATTAAAGCTAAGCTCTTTATCATGATAAAATGTAAGGCGATAGAGTAATGATTTGAATTTGCTATATATCCTTCCAGGGCACTATTATAAGCTTAATTCATCATTGAATTGGAGTAAGGGCTTAATAAAACAAACCCCATTGAAAATGTTATCAATGGGGCTTAGGGAATCTTTACTTCTTAATATCTGGATATTCTATCCGTGCATGATAAATATTTTTGAGCTTATTTTTAAAGACCTCCTTAGCTTCAGTAATTTCTTTAAAAGTAATAGGGGCATTAATAAATTGGTCTTCCTCAATCTGAATATTAATAATCTTCTCCACCAATTTATCAATTTCATCATCCGAATAGCTTTTAAGGCTTCTGGAAGCTGCTTCGATGGAATCGGCCATCATTAAAATAGCTGTTTCTTTGGTAAAAGGTGTAGGGCCCGGATAAGAGAATGCAGATATGTCCGGTGTTTTCTCTGGGTATTTGTTAATATATGAATTGTAAAAATAGCGTGTTTTGGTAGTTCCCTGGTGGGTGGTGATAAAATCAATAATCTGACGTGGGAGGTTATGTTTCTGCGCCATTTTAACGCCATTATCGATGTGATTAATAACAATGCGTGCACTATCTTCAAAATCGAGTTTAGTATGCGGATTTAAGCCACCAGCCTGATTTTCGGTGAAGAAAAGTGGTGATGCCATTTTACCTATGTCGTGATACATGGCACCGGCTCTCACCAATGCTGGGTTGGCATCCAATTTATAAGCTACTTCCTGAGCCAGATTACCTACTTGTATACTATGCTGGAAAGTACCAGGTGTTGCCTCCGCCATTTCTCTTAAAACAGGATGGTTAGTATCGGCTAATTCAATAAGAGTAACATCCGATAGAAAGCCAAAAATACGTTCGAAAATCCAAATCAGTGGATACACCATTAGTAACATTACTCCATTGGCGGCATAATAGGCAAACATGACCGGATTGATGTTTTTCAACGTGCCTTCCTGCCACAATAATAGAGATGTATAAAAGAGCGAATAGGTGAGTATAATGAGCATAGCTGTTCTGACGATGTGGCTGCGACGCGTCATGCGGAATAAGCTAAACATGGCCACTAATCCAACAGGTATCTGAATAAATACAAACTCAAAGCTGTTTTGAGCAAAAAAAGCGCAAATAAGTATGGTGATCACATGCATAAAAAAGGCCAGACGACTATCGAGGAATGTTCTAATGATGATCGGAAGAATGGCAAATGGTATGATGAAGAATGGAAAATGTACAAAAAACTGGTTTAAGCTGGCAAAAAATACCATCGTAAGTGTTATCAGCAGAATAAAACTGATGGAACTGATAGAATTGAATACGTCTCTTCTAAAGTAGAAAAGGAATAGATAGATAGAGGTAAACATGAGGGCTACCAGTAAAAGCTGCCCTGACAGAATAAAATAGTAATCGGTATCTGATACAATGTTGGCTTCGTATTTGCGCCTTAATGAATCCAAGACCTTTTCGATTTCACTTGTTACAATCTCGCCCTGGTCAATGATACGCTGACCTGCCAATACTCGCCCCGATGTAAGTGAAATATTTTTTCTTAGCTGGGCTAGCTCTGTCGCACTTCGTTCTTCATTAATAAGTACGTTGGCCTTTATGTATTTATTAAGTTGCAGACTGTTGATTAGCTGCGAAACTTCGCCAATTATCTGATCTTCCTCAAGTGGTAAATCAGTGGCGGAATTTCTGGCAAGTCGTTGGTAAGCACTGGTCCGTTGTTCTAACTCAGAAAGCTCATAGGGCTCCACGTAAGTGCCTTTGATTAGCATCATCTCAAAGGAGGGCTGGGCATCCACATACTCTTCGGGCAGAAGAATGATACCCTGTGCGTATAGTTCATTGAGATTGTCAATGATGCTATTCTTTAGTAAAGCAAAATAGTTGATTTTATCTTTATTGCCTTTAGCCAGGAGAGGATAATTATCCTGATTATTATTAACAAATGCATCATAGTCATTCACAAACTGCTCCTTGATGCTTTGAACCATAGATGTGTCAAACTCAAAATAAGGGCGATAATTCTTTAGGGCCGCGTTGGTCTCATCGTTAAGTTCAGCTTGTGTTTTGTAAATAGGAAAGTCAAATGGTGCAATCAAGGTTTGGTGTTTCCAGGGTGTACCATTCTGATATTCATATGCAAATTTCCCTGTTTTGGGAAGCAAATAGGTGACAATAACAATGCTGATAACGAAAAGAAGTATCCTTACAAATGGCTTGTAAAACTTGCTTTTAAATCCAGAAAACAGTTCGAGCATAATCCTAAAATTTTATTAAAGGCATAATTAATATGACCAAAGATAGCTAAAGGTAAGTTTTTTTACCCCAATTTTGTTCATGATAGTAGTGCGTGCTGCTATTCCTGTCGTTATGCGATAGGACCATTGAAGCGAATATAAATAAGTGATTTGATGGAAAAATCTATTTGTACGTATGGTTTCATACCAGTAAGAAATGAGGCGAGTGAACGCTCTGAGATGGTAACTCAATTGTTATTTGGAGATACTTTTGATGTACTAGAAAGAGAGGGTGACTGGTGCAAAATACAACTGCATGATGATAATTACTTAGGGTGGGTGAATGCGAAACTGGTTGTCAAACTCTCAGAAAAGGAGGTGGAAAGGTGGATGAATGCCGAGAAATGGACAGTGCCGGCACCCTTTATCAGAGTGGTTTCTGAACCAGATAAAACAACGCACCTTCTATCGGGTGGCAGTAGTGTCTTTTTTAATAGTAGCGACCGAAATAGCTTCACAATAGGAAATAAGGAGTATTATCTATCCGGTAATTATAACGCTTCTAAACCCGCTGGTTCAATAGCCGATAATGCCACGGCCTTTATTAATGCCCCTTATTTATGGGGAGGACGGAGTTTTTACGGGATCGACTGTTCCGGTTTTACCCAGGTTGTGCTGAAGATGGCCGGATTACAATTACCACGTGATGCTTCACAGCAAGTTGAACTGGGTTCAATCATTAGTTTCGTTGAAGAAGCTGCACTAGGCGACCTGGCTTTTTTCGATAACGAGGAAGGTGCCATTACACACGTGGGGATTTGCCTAGGTAAAGGCGATATCATTCATGCTTCAGGGCGTGTAAGAATTGATAAACTTGATCATCAGGGCATATTCAATGACGAGACACGGACCTACACCCATAAACTGCGTGTGATTAAACGTATATTATAATGGTTTATACTTATGAATATCCGCGCCCGGCAGTAACCACCGATGTTGTTCTGTTGGCAAAACAGACACGGCAACTGTTGTTGATACAGCGAGGTAATGAGCCTTATAAAGGCTTATGGGCTTTGCCAGGTGGCTTTGTTGATATGGACGAAGAATTGTCGGATGCAGCTTTGCGCGAATTAAGGGAAGAGACAGGGATAGATACCATAGCCATAGAACAATTTAAAACCTATGGAGGCGTAAATCGTGACCCGCGCCATCGTACTATCTCAGTAGTTTACATAGCTGTAACCGGGCAGCCATTATTTGCCCAAGGTATGGATGATGCGGCTGATGCCAGGTGGTTTGATATAGATAAATTACCGCACTTAGCTTTTGATCATCAGCTGATTATCGAAGAGGCCCTTCAGTTTCTAGCCAATAATGGAGGCCTTTAAAATGTCATAGGTTTCAGGTCCTTTGCTAAATAAAAGGTCAATCACACTCAGGTTTGGGACAAAAGAATATTTCTCCGCAAATACCTGTCGATATTCAATGGTTTGGTATTGTTTATCATTTTCAGGCAATGATTTGGGATGAATAATTCTACGCAGATCGTTAGGTTGATCGCTGGTAGCCACATACTCATCACTTAGCCTAATATTTACATCCAGCTCTAATTCATCAAGCATCGTCTTGAATAAGCCCATATTAAAGTCTATCAGGTATTTGTATTGCTTATGATAGAATGGGGCGAAGTCATCGGCGTAATACTCAAAAAATGGGGAACTGTTATAGGCCGACACAATTGAACGCCAGTGTTGCTTTTGCCAATCCATGTCATAGCTGATGACCGTTTCTTTAATGCTTGTTCGGCTTCCTTTGATATTGGTAACCGGTATGGCCAGGTGCATTGGCCCATTGGCACCAGCAATTGAGCAGCGGTTGGCATATGTTTTTCGTTGGTAGTTAGCCTGCTGTTCAATAACCACAGCATCAGCATTAACAATGTGCGAAAAGAGCTGCACAGGTCCTAAATAAGTCAGCGGAATTATCTTAGTTGTCGGCATTCGTATCACTTAATTCTTCGGTATATTCAGGCGTATCGTCGATTGGCTCTTTCTTTTTCTTTGATTTGATAAAAAAGTAAGAGGCACCGGCAATAACACCTGTCAGAAATACAATAATGAGCAGGATGGCCAGTGAAACACGTACTTCGTTAAACAGAATATTGACTCTGACCGGGGCGGCATTTTGTACAGAGAAAATCACCAATATGGCCGATAAAATCAGAAATACCCAGAATGATTTTTTCATTTGAAAGCAGTTAAAAGTTATGCGTGCAAGATAGGCATTTTATCACTTAGTGTCCGAAAGTTTTTCAACCCGGCCTATAATATGGTTTTCGGGCACAAAACCCCAGTAGCGGCTATCGAAAGAATGCTTTTGATTATCACCGGCTACCCAGTAGTAGTTCATTTTAAAGGTATATTCTTTGCTGTTTTTACCATTTATCAGAATTGTGTTGTTTTTTATAGCCAGGTGGTTATCTTCATACGCTTCAATAATGCGCCTGTACAAAGGAATATTAGTCATTGTAAGTCGCACTGTTTTACCTTTGGTAGGTATGATGATGGGGCCCATATAGGATGCATTCCAGAAGTAACTGGCCTGAAATGGGAATACATAGGTGTTGGGCATATTCATAGTTTCTTCTTCAATATTCAGGTATGCTCCCCAATTGTTTTCTTCCACCAGCTTTCGCTGTATCTCAATTTGCTGAGTGCCGTTTTCCCTGTATGTGGTATGGGCTTTTTTTCTAATAGCTTCTTTAATATGGTCGGGAGTGGATGAACGTAAACTGTATTTGGCAACAAATAATTCGTTGCATGCCAAACGCTGATTATTGATGAAATATTCGCCATTGCTTATGCTCATGGTATCGCCAGGCAAAGCTATCAGCCGTTTAATAAATATCTTACGATTATTCACCGGATTGTGCTGAACTTCAGCTTTGAGAAGTGGATTGTAGCTTTTGGTTGTTTGGTATTGTCTTTTAACAAAGTGATAGTTTTCCTCTACGTGCTTTACAAAGCTGGTATCTGCTTCGGGGAAATGAAAGGCCAGCACATCGCCGTGTTTCATGGGTGAATAACCAGGTAATCTGCGGTATTTCTGACATTGATTAACCTGGCGGGCTGGTCCGTAGGCTAATTTATTAATGACAATTAACTCATTAATGTTATGAGCCGGGCTCATACTGCTCGACTGCATGGTGTAAAAGCTAATGGCGTATGTATTAACAAACCCAATAAAGAGGATGGAGATACCTAAGGCCAGTAACCATTCAAGCCACTTTACCCTGGCGCGTGCTATCTGATTAGAATAATTGCGCAGCCAATGTTTAAGAGCCGGGTGCCAAAGCAACACACTTACCAGGCAAAGCAGGCTGATGAGTACCCAGCTTTGACTCCAGATGGCCAGTAATAGCCAGATAATAATCAGTAAATATTGTAAGGCAGCTTTCACTCTTTATATAAAAAAGGGAAGCTCCTGTTTGAGCTTCCCGGTTGTATTTAGTTGTGTACTATTTTAAAGAATCTATCCCAACGGATATTGGCAGGGAATCCTTTGTCGGTATCAAGCGACAGCCAGACGAGGATGGGCTTACCAACAATATGGTCTTCGGGTACAAAGCCCCAGTAGCGCGAGTCGGCTGACTTGTGGCGGTTATCACCCAGCATAAAGTAGTAGTTCATTTTAAAGGTATAGCTGCTTGTCAACTCACCATTAATGTATATCTGGTTATTCTTCACCTCCAGTTTATTACCTTCGTAGGCCGTGATGATACGTTCGTAAATCACCAGATTTTTCATGTTCAGCTCCACCGTTTCTCCTGCTTCAGGCATTTTTAATGGCCCAAAGTTGTCGCGGCTCCAATTATAGTCGCTACTGAACGGGAAAACCTGGAAACCGCTGCCATTAGGCTTTTCTTCTTCTATTTCGATGCTTTTGATAAACGACATGCCTTTTACCTGTTCAGCTTTGTCTTTGCTCAACGGCAGGTAATAGTTAGGCGGAATGCCTTGCTGATCGGCCTTTGATATGCCCATGCGCTCAAAGAAACGGTCGTTAAGGACTGTCCCATCCGTTGTTATCTGGTAATTGTGCTGAATATCTTCAGGGTTGGTAACGGCTTCGCCATTGATGTATATCTGGTTGCTACGTATCTCAAACACATCACCGGGGATAGCCACACAGCGTTTGACGTAGTTGTCGCGACGGTCAACCGGGCGGTATAACACCTCGCCAAAGGTATTGGGGTCATTCGCAATCACCTTGCGGCCAATGTTCATCAGGAAGTGGTTGCGCTCCCAGTCGGAGTTAAAAGGTTGCTTTGGCATCAGTTCCTGATTGCGCATCAGCTGCGACTTACCAGCTTCCATCATCAGGTTGTAATAGTCAGGATTGGTTTGTCTGAACGGCACCGTATCACCTGCCGGGAAATTAAACACCACAATGTCGTCGCGTTTCACATCGCCAAACCCTTTCAAACGTTTATAGTCCCAATGGGGCCAGCTGGTGTATGATTTGGTATTGATAATCGGGAAGGTATTTTGCACCAACGGAAACGCAATAGGTGTATTGGGCATACGTGGACCATAGCTTACCTTGCTCACAAATAGATGGTCGCCTACCAGCAATGATTTTTCAAGCGAGCTGGTGGGGATTTTATAGTTCTGAAACAGGAAGATATTAATCATGTACACGGCAATAAGTGCAAATACCAATGCATCGGTCCATTCGACAATAGCACTTGGTTTTTTGCCGTCTTTTGTTTTCTTCCAGAAGTCCCAGGGTATTTTCCTGGTGATGTAGTTATCAAATATCAATGGGTAAAGCAGTAGTAACCAAAAGTTACCCACCCATACTACCCAAAGGATGAAGATGATACTGGCCACTGCCAGTTTAATCCATTTAATTAGAGGTACATTTTGCATTAGAGTTCTGTTTAGGTTAGAAGTTTAATAAGTCGTTCATACTTAAGAAGCCTTTGTTTTGAGCGGCAAACTCGGCCGCTAATACTGCTCCCAAGGCAAAACCGTGTCGCGATTTGGCACTGTGGTGAATGATGATTTCATCAACGGGCGATTCGTATTTGATGGTATGAATACCAGGTACCTCGCCTTCGCGGATGGCTTTGATGGCTATATCGGAACTGTTTTCTTCTTTGTAGAGTTTCCAGTTGCTTTTTGCATCCATATTTTCGATGATGCCTTCGGCCAGGGTGATAGCGGTTCCGCTTGGTGCATCCAGCTTTTGCGTGTGGTGCACTTCTTCCATCGACACGTTGTACTCGCTCATCTTATTCATGATGCGGGCCAGCTGTTTATTAAGCTCAAAAAAGATATTCACACCCAGGCTGAAATTGGAGGCATAGAAAAATGTTTGCTCCCCGTTTTTACAGCGTTCTTCTATTTCAGGTAGTTGGTCTAACCAGCCTGTAGTCCCCGAAACAACCGGAATATTAGCTTCGAAGCATTTTAAGTAGTTGGAGTATGCGGCTTCGGGACGCGTAAACTCAATGGCTACATCGGCCGACTTAAAGCTGTCATCGTCGAACGAGTCATCGCGCGATACATCAATGATGCTTACAATTTCATGTCCACGGTCGAGCGCAATTTTTTCAATTGCCTGACCCATTTTTCCATACCCAATAAGTGCTATTTTCATTTTAAATCTATTTCTACAGTGCCTGTTCAGGTTTTCACCCACAACATTGATTTGTTGAATTATGAAGGGTTGAGTGTTTTACATGTATCAAAATCAACAGTAAAACATAGCCTTCAGGCAAAGATAAAAAATTAGTGAGTATGTCAGCAGTATTCGAACTCTTTAGCATTGTAATGCGCCTTACTTTAACCTTTCTTTAACGAATAGGTACTACAGTAGAGTTTTTGTTTCGGTAATTACCACCCGGTAAGGTGGCATCTGTCTTTTTAGTCGATAACCTGGCTTTTTTGCTCAAATAGCTGGTTGTGTAAGAAAGTTGTCTGGCTTTTACCCAGAGTGCTCTAAGAAAAAGTGAGAAATTTCTGTGAATTTACCAGCTTATTCTGACTTTTTTACAGGCTCTTGTAACAAAAGTGCAGATGGTTCTGGTTAAAAGACAGACTCATCTGGCCAAATGCCAGACGCTTGTGTGAAAAAGCCAGTGCTTTGAGTGAATTTGCCAGGTTGATGAGCTATAATACCAGAAGACTGCATTAATTTGCCTGACGCACCAGCGGATGAGGATGACCGATGATTCTGACAGACAGGAATACTTATTGACGCATTAGACCGTTTATAAAACAGAGTTCGATTTAAATTTTATCTTTGCCAATGTCAAGCATATAAATTATAAGTAATGAAGTATTTGTTATTTGTTTCTGTTATTTTAGTCTCGTGTTTTACATTTAGCACAAATGGGCAGTCCTACCGAAAAATATCTACACCCGAATACATCGATCAGTATAAAGATTTAGCCATTAAAGAGATGAAGCGGGCAGGTATTCCGGCAAGTATCACCATGGCTCAAGGGATATTAGAGTCAGGGAGCGGTAACAGTACTTTGGCGCGTAAATCAAATAACCATTTCGGGATTAAGTGCCATAGTGATTGGAAAGGTAAACGCGTGTATCATGATGATGATAAGCGAGGTGAGTGTTTTCGAAAGTACAAAACCGTGTATGAGTCGTATATCGATCATTCTGAGTTTTTGGTTGGTAAGCAGCGCTATGCCAGTCTGTTCGAGCTAAAAACAACCGATTATAAAGGATGGGCCAAGGGGCTTAAAAAAGCCGGTTATGCAACTGATCCGAAATATGCCCATCGACTGATTGATATTATCGAAAAGAATAAGCTATACCTGCTGGATGAGAATAAAAAATGGCAGAAGCAGAGCACGACTAAAGGTGATGATAAGTTTGAAATAACGACCTACAACACGCATGTGGTGGATTACAACAATGGTGTTAAGTACATCCGGGTTGAAGAGGGTGATACCTTCGACTCTGTATCGGAAGAGTTTGGATTGCGACCATGGGAGTTGTACCACTACAACGATGTTGCTTCAGGCACAAATATTCAGGACTACCGATATATTTATATACAGGGTAAAAAAGGTAAAGCCCATAGAAGCCACGAATACCATGTGGTAAAAGAAGGGGAGACCTTGCATTACATTTCTCAAAAATATGGTGTGAAAATGAGTAAGCTGCAGCGATTTAATAACCTTGGCAAAAGTGAAAAGGTTAAAGCGGGAGATAAGTTGAGTTTAAGGCGCAGGAAGAAATAGACAGACATTAGATAACAATTGAAAATGGCCTTAAGCGATGTGTCTTAAGGCCATTTTTATTTCTGGTAATTATAGGATGGATTCAATCTGCTCGCAATCAAAACCCCTTAATAATTCTTCAATTGTCATGCGTTTTTTACCAGCCAGTTGTAGCTGAGTAATGTTTAAAACTCCGTTGCCGGTGCCAATGCTCAGGTAAGTTTTATTATCTGAATCGAACTGGCCGGGAGCAAGCTGCTTGCTTTTATTGCGTTCGGCAAAAAACAGTTTGCAGCTGATATCTTTTCCGGTCTTCATCTTAAACTCGGTCCATGCTGTTGGGTAAGGCGACAGGCCACGGATATGATTACGGATGGACTCGGCATCTTGCTGCCAGTCAATGCGGCAATCGTCCTTAAATATTTTGGGCGCATGCTTCAGCAGGTTATCATCATTATCCTGCGGCAGAGCTTCAGCCCTTCCTTCTTCAATGGCTTTTACGGTTTTTACCACCAAACCAGCTCCCAGCACCATCATCTTGTCATGCACGGTACCAGCAGTATCATCATCAGTAATTGGCATTTTCTCCTGAAAGATAATGTTACCGGTATCTATTTCATGCTTTAAAAAGAAGGTGGTAACGCCGGTTTCTTTATCGCCATTGATGACTGCCCAGTTAATAGGAGCCGCACCACGATAACGTGGTAATAATGAACCATGCAGGTTGAATGACCCCATTGGAGGCATGTTCCACACCGCCTCGGGCAGCATGCGGAAGGCTACAATAATCTGCAGGTCTGCTTTAAGCGCCTTTAGCTCTTCCAGAAATTCCGGGTTCTTTAGTTTTTCGGGTTGCAACACCGGAATGTTTACCGATAAGGCATATTCTTTTACGGGCGATTGTTTTAGCTTCTGTCCACGGCCCGCAGGGCGATCAGGAGCTGTTACCACGCCTACAATATTATATTGGTTTTCCACCAGTGCTTTCAGGCTTTCCACAGCAAAATCAGGAGTGCCCATAAACACGATGCGTAATTGTTTGTCAGCCATGTGTTATTATGTTTACGGTTATTCTTTTAATTCACGGTTTCCTTTATGATGTGGCGGAAAATAGGGGCAGTGCTTGCACCCATTGCCACAACAGTAGCCGCGCTCCTTCAGGTATTTCTCAGTCATCACTCTAAAGCCCCTGGGATCCATGTAATAGTCAATATTTTCCTTTAGCGGCTCTGACATATAATAATCGTCGATATTCATTTTTGATGTTTAATTGACAAAGATAAGGTGAAATATGGATAAGTAGGCCAAAACTATTGCTCTATAAACAGGAATCGCCTCAATGTTGATATAACAGCATTGAAGCGAATCTTTACAATAAAAAAGCTCTTCAGAACTTAATCAAGTCTTAAATCCTATGATTGGATACTTTCCAGGTTACTTCTGACTAAATTGTTTCATAAACTGCACACGCAGGTAACCCGCCGGATTAACTGCCTTTGATTGACTGAGTGAACCGCGTAAGTCGTCCAGAGTTTTAAATTCGTGCTTTTGCATCCATTTATCCAGCTCATAGTTAAATCGCTCAATTGAGTCGATACCATTTTTGTATAAGGTACTGGCCAGTTGTACCACTTGTGCACCGGCCAGCAGCATTTTTAAAATCGTGCGTGAATCATGAATGCCTGTCGTGGCAGCCAGGTCACATTCTGTTCGGCTGGAAGTAAGGGCAATCCACCTTAGAGGCATGGTATATTCATACTCCTGGCTGAAAATATGAGTGGGGATCACTTCAAGATTGTCCACATCAATGTCAGGTGAGTAGAAACGGTTGAAAAGCACCAGTCCGGCAATGCCCGTCTTTGATAAACGGGTGATAATATCGGCCAGGTTCGAGAAATAATGACTTATTTTAATGGCCACTGGTATATTCACCTCTTTTAGCACGGCTTCAATAATGTCAAAATACACCTGTTCATTATCAAGGCCTTTACGGTCAGTATCCGATGGTAATGAGAAAATATTCAGTTCTATGGCATCGGCACCGGCATCCTGCAGGTTACGCGCATAGGCGGGCCAGTTATGCGATGTGATGCAGTTGACACTGGCTATAACCGGTATATTCACCTCTTTTTTGCAATCGTTGATAAGCTTGAGGTATTCACTCAAAGTGCCTTCAACGTCAAAGGTGTCGTAATAATCCATGGTTTCCGGGTAGAGGTAGTTTTCAGAGTGCATGCGGTGCAGTTCACGTTCCATCTCCGTCACAATTTCCTCTTCGAATAATGATTTAAGAACAACGGCTCCGGCTCCGGCTTTCTCCAGGTGTTTAATGTCTTCAAGTGAGTTGGTCAATCCTGAGCTGGCGGCTATTATCGGGCTGCTTAACTTCAGTCCCATGTAGGTTGTTGAAATGTCGGGCATAATTCTGAATTTTATTGAATAAAGGGGTTAAAAACTAAAATTCTTCACAACTTTAAATGCTTAATAGCATGTGTCATGATTAAACAAATAAAGAATTCGTATTGTTGCGTGGGGCTGATGTCGGGTACATCCTTAGATGGGTTGGATCTTGTGCTTTGTGAGTTTAAGCGACAATCAAAGAAATGGTCGCACCAGATTCTGAAGTATGCCACAGTGGCCTATCTGCCGGAATGGAAGAAACGCCTGCAGCAAGCGCCTGATGCCTCAGGAAGAGAGTTGATGCAGTTGCACCGTGATTATGGGCGATGGGTTGCTAAGGAGGTTAAATTTTTTATTAAGGATGCTCATAGCCAGCCCGACTTTTTAGCATCGCACGGACATACTGTTTTTCATGAGCCTGCCAGTGGTATGAATTTTCAGTTGGGTGATGGCCACATGATTGCCGCTGAAACAGGTATTACGACCATATCTGATTTCAGAAGTCTTGATGTATGTTTAAACGGTCAGGGAGCACCACTGGTACCCATCGGTGACGAACTGCTGTTTTCAGAATATCAGGCTTGTGTGAATATTGGCGGTTTTGTTAATGTCTCCTGTAATAAAGGTAGCAAGCGTATCGCCTGGGATATCTGTCCGGCTAATTTTATTGCTAACCGACTGGTGGAGCAAAAGAATTTGTTGATGGACGAAGATGGAGCTATTGGCGCCGTCGGTCAGGTAATAGTCGAATTGCTTGATAAGCTAAATGATTTACCCTACTACAAGCAGGCGGCTCCAAAGTCATTGGCGCAGGAGTGGGTTGAGCGTTTTATGTGGCCTTTGTTAAATAAGTATCAGCATTATTCGCTGAGTGACCGGCTTAGAACTTTCTATGAGCATATGGCCACAATTATAGCCAATGATCTGAATAAGCAAGCACCGGCAGGTACTTATCTGTTTACTGGAGGTGGGGTTTACAACAGCTTTTTAATGATATTAATACGTGAGAAAGTATACGGAAATGTGGTAATACCCGCTAATGTGCTGGTTGAGTATAAGGAAGCACTTATTTTTGCACTACTTGGATTATTACGATTAACAGGAGAAACCAACTGTCTGAAAAGTGTTACCGGCGCATCAAGCAATTGTTCTTCCGGCAGTATTTGTGGATAAACACATGTGATTGGAAAGGTAAAAAGAAACTGGTGGAGCCTCAATGGTCATTGTCAATCTTATCACTAATCACACCCTTTAAATGACCAAATTACTTGACCGCAGAAATAAGTAATGGCATCCACCAGCACCTCTTACTTAAAGAAACACATCAACTATAAATATGTTTACGCATGATTAAAAAATAGCGCATAAAAAAAGGAGGCATGGCCTCCTTTTGCTGTATATTGAGTTGTTTCTACTCTTTGTTGTTGTATTTGAAGAACTCAAGATTGTGCCCCATTTTCTCTTTCTTGGTCTTCATATAATGTTCGTTATGCGGATTGGGAGTTACCTCAATGGAGATATTGTCGACCACCTCTAATCCATAGCCCTCCAGTCCGATACGTTTGATCGGATTGTTGGTCATTAGGCGCATTTTTCTAACGCCTAATTCACGAAGGATTTGTGCGCCAACTCCATAATCGCGCTCATCCTCTTCAAATCCCAATTCAATATTGGCATCAACTGTATCCAGACCTTCTTCCTGCAGTTTATAGGCGGCTATTTTATTCATGAGGCCAATACCACGGCCTTCCTGATTCATGTATACAACCACGCCTTTGCCTTCGTTCTCAATCAATTCCATGGCTTTGTGCAATTGCTCACCACACTCGCAGCGCAACGACCCAAAGATGTCGCCGGTGGCACAGGATGAGTGTACGCGTACCAGAATAGGTTCTTCTTCGGTCCATTCCCCTTTAATCAGTGCCATGTGTTCAAGGCCGTTTGATTTCTGTTTGAACGGGATAAAACGAAAATCACCCACTGCAGTAGGTAGGTTGACTTCAACACCTTTAATAATCAGGCTTTCTTTTTGTAATCGATAGGCAATTAAGTCCTTTATGGTAATGATCTTCAGCTGAAACTTCTCGGCAATTTTCACCAGCTGTGGGAGACGCGCCATTGTACCGTCTTCGTTAAGAATCTCTACCAATACAGCCGACGGATGCAAACCAGCTAAGCGCGCCAAATCAACACCTGCTTCGGTGTGGCCGGCACGGCGAAGTACACCTCTGTTTTTTGCCTTAAGTGGGAAGATATGCCCTGGGCGTCCAAGCTCTTCCGGTTTTGTTTCCGAATTTGTTAATGCCAAAATGGTTTTGGCTCTGTCTGAAGCTGAAATACCAGTTGTACAGCCATAGCCCAATAAATCAACAGATACTGTAAAAGGCGTAGCATGGCTGGCTGTGTTTTTGCCTACCATTAAATCCAACTCCAGCTCTTCACATCTTTCTTCTGTTAACGGCGTGCAAATTAAGCCACGTCCATGGGTGGCCATGAAATTCACCTTTTCAGGTGTCATCAATTCGGCTGCAGCAATAAAATCGCCTTCATTTTCTCGATCTTCATCATCTACAACAATGATTAGTTCACCATTTTTTATTGCTTCAATAGCCTCCGGTATTGAATTTAATTCAAATTCTTGTTCTGCTGACATTTGCTCTAGTTATTTCGACAGTGTTAACCGCTATGGGACTGCAAAATTAATGAAAATAAGCACCTAAACAATGAAATGCCTCAGGTCTTGGATTTTGTTTCATCTTCTTTTTCTCTGTCCAACCGGTTTTGTAAATCAAACTTCTCCCGTTTAAATAGTTTCTGGAAGAATATTCTGTACGCATCGGCGTTGAGCAGGGTTGAGTCGGTGGCTGACTTATAGGTTAAGAATACACCCAATGGAAACAAGATGGCGGATGATAACCACATGCCCTGGTAAACTTTCCAGGCACCTTCATTGGCAAACTTGGCTCCAAGTGTATCGATGATGTAATAGAATATAAAAAACAAGACGGAAATAACTACCGGCATGCCCAGTCCTCCTTTACGAATAATGGCTCCTAATGGTGCGCCAATAAAGAAAAAGATAAAGCAGGCAAACGAAAGGGTAAACTTTCGGTGTACCTCCATGTAATGCCGTGTTATTTTTTGCCTGTAGTTTTTGTAACGTGATAACTTACCTTCCAACTGGCTGCGATTGTCTTGCGCCTGACGCTTAGCCCCCTCAATGGCAATAAGCTTTTGGTGATCATTCATCGCCAGTAGCAGCGAGTCGTAGTCAAGGGATTTAACGGAATCTAAAGCCAGCTGTGGCGCTTCCTTGTTTCTTCTTTGGTAGTAACGTCTTTGTTGAAAGAAGAAATTCTCTGTTTGCTTACTGACTTCTCCAAGCAATGTATTCTTCTCCATATTTAAGGTATCGATGCCACTCTTTAATTGGGTCAGGTTTTTCATCCGGTCGTTACTGGAGAATAGCTTCTCATCGCTTCGTTCCAGATTATGACCCTCCATTTCAAACAGGGCAATCTGCTTCTTAAATTTATCTTGTCTGAATCGCTGTTTCTCTCGGTCATCAAGCCTTTTTCGCTGACTTTGTACGTTTTCTTCAAAACGGATGCCATCCATGAGTGTTAGCTTCATATAGCCATTATCCTCCGATACCTGCAGCTTGCCTGAATCGGCGAGCGTTACATTAGAATTGGGATTCCGACTGTCACGGTGGTCGTATATCATGACATCCTGCATTAATCCTGTTTCAGGATCTTTGCTGCTTATTTTAATTCTGAAATCTTCAATGCCATCGTAAAAAATCTGCTCCTTAATTTCCAGCTCCGGTTTCTTTTGCTTAACCGACCACAGTAACGTATACAGTTTAAGGTTGGCCCAAGGCAATACATTATTTGAGAATCCAAAAGCCAGTACCGAGATGATAATGGTTACATAAATCAACGATTTCATGGTGCGAAGCAGCGATACGCCTGAAGCTTTAATAGCCGTGAGTTCATAGTTCTCGCCCAGGCTGCCAAAGGTCATCAGTGAGGCCAGCAGTATGGCTAATGGCAAAGCCATGGGTATTACCTGAACAGAGGCATAGAACATAAGTTCGGCCAGGGTGAAAAAGTCTAGTCCTTTACCCACCAAATCATCAACATATCGCCACAGAAACTGCATTACCAATATGAATAACGATATAAAGAAGGTCATGGCCAATGGACCCAGGTAACTTTTTAAAATAAACAGGTGTAGCTTCTTCATGTTCTCATTAATCTCACTAAAGATGATTCTTAGTCATCAGCATGGCAAAGTTAGTCAAACATTAAAACAACCAAGCATTGTTAATTAGGTTTTTATTGTGGTAATGGGTTTAGGAGATATTAGCGGTGTAGTTACTTCAGTTTTTTTTATTAATGATTTGTGGTTCTGGCCATACGTCGAAACCATCTGTTTACAGCAGGTTTAATATTATCGATTTGCAGAAGTGCTGAGTCATTGGCAGATTGATAACCTACAAATATGGCAATAATTGATAGGATGGCTGAAGCCAGCCACATACCTATATAGGCTGGTAGTATCTCTTCGTGCACCATGTTTGCTCCAAAAGTATCTATTAGGTAATAGACAATGAAGAATGCGACTGCAACAACAACGGGCATTCCTAAACCTCCTTTGCGAATTATAGCGCCCAGGGAAGAACCGATAATAAAGAATATAAAGCAGGTGAAAGGGAGTGTGAATTTACGATGTAATTCAACCTGATGAGCTAATTCTTCAGCTTTTAGCGATTTAAATTGGCGGATATCTTTATTGATGGTAAGCAGGTCTTCCTGAGCGTTACGTTTGGCACTGGCTAATACCATGTGATTAATCACTTGCTTAACTTCAGTTGGTGCCTTGTATGAGCTGTTATTGCTGGATGCTATGGTTAATGACGCAGGCAACTTTTTATGATTGTTGGTGCTAATGAGTTTTGAGAGCTTAGACTGTTGATGTTGTAATGCTTCTATATCAGTTATTAACTGATTCAGGTTTTTCATTTTGTTATGACTGGCGTAGGCTGCTTCATCAATTTTTGTAAACTCACTATCATTCATATCAATGAAGCTAATTTGCGTTTTAAAAACATCTTGTTGATAATGAGCTTTATCCTTAGATTTTAAGCCGGATGAAGTATTGGATACATTCTCTTCATACCTGATGCCATTGTGAAGTGTTATCCGCATCATATTGTTTTTTTCGTCCACCTTAATCATACCCTGGTCGGCAATTGTAACATTTGAAGCAGGATGCTTGGCGTTGCTGTGATCATAAATCATTACATCATGTAATTTGCCAGACTCTCTGTCTTTAGATTCGACCTTGATATTGAAAGTGTTTAATTGGTTAAATACTTTTTCCTTAATTTCCAGTTCTGGTTGGTGTAATTTAATGGAATGAAGGAGCGAATAAAACTTACGATTAGCCCATGGCATAATATTGTCAGAGAAGGTAAAAGCTAAAAGTGATAGTAATGCGGTAAGCAATAGTAGTGGTTTCATGGTTTGATACAGTGAAATGCCAGAGGCTTTTATGGCTGCCAATTCATAATTTTCACCCAAATTACCAAAGGTCATTAGAGATGCCAGAAGTATTGATAAGGGTAAAGCCATTGGAGTAACTTGTAAAATGGCATAAACGAAAAGTTCGGATAATGTGATGAACTCAAGTCCTTTGCCAACTAAAACATCAATGTATATCCAGAGTATCTGCAGCAGAAGGACAAATAGTGATATGAAGAAGGTGGTTGCTAAAGGACCAAGATAGCTCTTTAGTATATACTGATGGAGTGTTTTCATGGAAGGTTTTCGATAGGTTTATTGATATGACAAATAACCTATCAAATACGCTTATTTAAGGACGAAAAAACGCCCGGTTAATAACCAGGCGTCGATATTTTAGTAGGCAAATTGCATTTATACTGAACCAAGCCCATGCTTTAACTCATCAATCTGATTGTTCCATAATTCAATGGCATCTTCCTTTTCGTCCTCTTCGGCAAAATCAATTACTACCAATGCTGTTTCGCCAGTAAGGTCATCCACATTAATGCGGAATTCGAAAAAGGCTTTGTCGTCTTCATCGTCGAGCCAATGGTAACGCACCATTTTATTTTCTTTACGCAACACTTGTTCGGCTTGTTGTTCGGAGCCTTCCCAAACAAAAGTGAATATTTTACCCTTTAAATTTACATCATCGGCAAACCATTCTGATAGGCCACTGGGGCTGCTCAACCTCGAAAATAGTATGGAAGGTGAGGTTTTAATAATATATTCAAGTTCGAATTTTTCTTTTTGAGTAGGCATGTTGGTATTTTTAATAAGAATTGTATAACGGGTTACAATATAGCAGAATTCTTTAAAAAATTAAAACAGGCTTAAACTATGCATAAGCCCCAAAAAAATATTGATATAGATCTTGCTCTATCATAGGTTGTTTACGAACTGAGGAGGAAAAAATGAAAAGTTTTTTTGATTTTTAGTTGGCAGGAATAAAGTTTTGCCCTACATTTGCAACCGCAAAAACGGAGAAGCACAGCGGTGCTAACAACTCCAAAAAGCAATGCCGAGGTAGCTCAGCTGGTTAGAGCGCAGGATTCATAATCCTGAGGTCGGCGGTTCAAGCCCGCCTCTCGGTACAAAGGCCTTCAGATTTATCTGGAGGCTTTTTTGTTTTATAATCCTATTAGCACTGTGAGTTTCTGTACGATGATTTGTTCTAATTCAGAACTTAATAACCTGAGTTCGACATAAAATTACTGGCTCATATCGCTTATAAATGTTTAGTTTCAAGGAATATTTGTGAAAGCATAGTGAGCTATGGTGAACAGATATGACGATGAGAATGAATATTTATAAGTGAAACTCTAAGCTTTTCCTTAAATAATCGATTTACTGCTTTAAATTTCATCACCGTAGCTCGCTACGCTTCTGAAATT
>NZ_JAGTAR010000056.1 GCF_018156225.1 Carboxylicivirga sediminis | reverse complement strand
TAAACATCAAGCATCTAACCAAATAATCAAGGCAATAATCTATTGATTATGAATACAAAAGAGGGCATCCGTTTTTTGGACACCCTCTTTTTTATGGGCCTAAAAGAGCTGGTGTGCGTTTTAAACTATTTCAAAACTAACCAGCCTTAATAAGTGTTATCTTTCTGCATATCTCCAACAGATATGAAATAGTTCAGGTTAAATTGTTAAATTAGCACTTTCAAACTAAAACTTTTGAAAATGATTGACCCAAAAGATTTTAAAAAGTATGCAACAAAGCATCTGGGTATCAACAGTCTTGCTTTGGATCAATATACATCGGTAACCAATAGTTACATTTCACCAACCATTATTGAAGAGCGTCAGTTAAACGTGGCCAGCATGGACGTTTTCTCTCGTCTGATGATGGATCGTATCATCTTCTTAGGCTTGCCTATTGATGATTATGTGGCGAATGTTATACAGGCCCAATTACTTTATCTGGAGTCGGCTGACCCGTCAAAAGATATCTCAATTTACTTTAATACACCAGGTGGATCGGTATATGCTGGTTTAGGTATCTATGATACCATGCAGTATATTTCATCAGACATAGCCACTATTTGTACTGGTATGGCGGCTTCAATGGGTGCTGTTCTGTTAACTGCTGGTACAAAAGGCAAACGTACTGCATTAAAGCATTCACGTATTATGATTCACCAGCCTATGGGTGGTGCACAGGGGCAAGCTTCAGATATTGAAATTACTGCTCGTGAGATTGGTAAATTAAAGAAGGAATTATATACCATTATTGCTGATCACTCGGGTAATACTTTCAAAAAGGTGGAGAAAGATTCTGATCGCGATTACTGGATGACGGCCGAAGAGGCTAAAGAATACGGGATGATTGATGAAGTCCTGGTTCGTAATTCAAAGAAATAAGAAAATTAAATCATAGTTGCGATGCAGAATCAGCTGAATAAGTTGACTCTGCATTCGTGTTTATATTACTGGTAGATAAATATGGATAAATGTTCATTTTGCGGTAGAGAGCGGAAAGATACGAATCTGCTGATAGCTGGAGTTTCAGGGCATATCTGCGATAGCTGTATTGAGCAGGCGCATTCTATTCTGGATGAAGAGGTGAAGAAGAAAAACTCCTTCGATGTAGATGAGATAACGCTTTTAAAACCTTTGGAGATCAAGACTTTTCTTGATCAGTATGTGATTGGACAGGAAGCTGCAAAAAAGTACTTATCTGTTGCTGTTTACAACCACTACAAGCGTTTGATGCAGAAAAGCAGCTCGGATGAGGTGGAGATTGAGAAATCAAACATCATATTGGTAGGTGAAACCGGAACCGGTAAAACCTTATTGGCCCGTACCATTGCTAAAATGCTACACGTGCCATTTACCATTGTTGATGCTACTGTGCTTACCGAAGCGGGCTATGTTGGTGAAGATATTGAAAGTATCCTGACACGTTTGTTGCAGGCTGCTGATTACAATGTGGAAGCAGCGGAAAAGGGCATTGTATTTATTGATGAGATAGATAAGATTGCCCGTAAGAGCGATAACCCATCTATTACACGTGATGTGTCAGGAGAGGGTGTTCAACAGGGACTTTTGAAGTTGCTCGAAGGCTCAATAGTGAATGTACCACCACAGGGAGGTCGTAAGCATCCGGAGCAGAAGATGATTCCGGTGGATACAAAAAACATCCTGTTTGTGTGTGGAGGTGCTTTCGATGGCATTGAGCGCAAGATTGCACAGCGTCTTAATACCAAGGTTGTTGGCTACATGGCCAGTAAATCAAATGAAAAGATTGACGCAGAAAACTTGTTGCAATACATAGCACCTCAGGATCTGAAATCATTTGGTTTAATTCCGGAGATCATTGGCCGTTTGCCAGTATTGACATATCTGCAACCGCTTAATCGTGAGATTTTAAGACGCATCTTAACAGAGCCTAAAAACTCCATTATCAAGCAGTACGAGAAGCTGTTTGAAATTGATGGTATCAAGCTGAAGTTTGACGATGATGTATTGGAATACGTTGTTGACACGGCTGTTGAATTTAAGTTAGGCGCCCGTGGTTTGCGTTCAATCTGTGAAACCATCATGATGGACGCCATGTTTAACTCGCCATCTGAGGACTTAAATGAGTTAGTTATTTCGCTCGATTTTGCCAAAAAGAAGCTTGAACATGCTAATATGGCTCGCCTAAAAGCCAGCTAATAAAGCATTAAAACGATATTTAAAGCAGCCCTTAAAAGGCTGCTTTTTTTGTATAATACATTTGCCTGCTGTTGTTGAGGAAACTTATAAGGTGCGCGACTTCCATTTAAGGGGCACTATAAGGGGGTAAACCAGCACTGTGATAACATAGAAAGGATAAAACATCTGCCAGAATATGACCTCAAACAGGGTAATCCTCAGCTTATACATATTACCACCTGCCTTAAGTAAAAGGTAGTCTGACAGGCATTTGAACAAGAGGTAGAGTGAGAGTAGTTTGAGAAAATCTGGATAAAAAAAACTACCCGCAAGACTAGCAAACAGCATAATGTTGACCAGTGCAACCAATAAGCCTGACAGGATGATGTGCTTATTCTTATAATGCGGTGCTTTGGCGGCCCATCGGGCACGCTGCTGCAGAAAGGCATGCAAACCTACTAGAGGAGCAGTCTCCACCATAGCTTGCGGTGCTTTGATATAGTGGATATCTTTTTTATGATGCTTCATCCATTCCAGCAAAAACATATCGTCTCCTGATGCAACTTGTGGTATTAGGTGTGCTTGTAGATAATTTTCTTTTGAGCATAACAGGTTGGCACCATTACACATAATAGCTTGTTGTTGAAGTGCTGCCCCTGCTCCACTAAGTTGAAGTGCTGTAAAGTCAACCTGCTGAAAACGTTGGTGGAAGCCTCTGCTTTTTTTGATCCTCACCGGCCCAATCAGCAGGTGGGGCTTATGTGTTGCATGGTAGGATGCCAATGTTGTTAACCACTCCTTGTGAAAAGTGCAATCAGCATCGGTGGTTACTATCGTAGTATATTGAGCTGCTCTGACGCCTTCCAACAGAGCTGCCTTTTTTCCCTCTTGAGTGCTATTGATTAGTCTGTATTCAACCTTAAAATCTGCCAGCAGGTCGGTTAATAGACTGGTGCTGTCATCCTTTGAGTGGTCGTTAACCAGAATAAGCTCCCAATTTTCATGTGATTGCTGCTTGAGTGATGCAATGAGTGCGGGCAGATTAACGGCTTCATCTTTAAAAGGAATTATGAGCGATAAGCCTGTTTCTGAAACACTGTTAGGACTATAATCATTGGTTTTAAGCCATTGCAGGTACCAGCCAACAATTTGTACCGAATAGGCCATCAAAGGCAGCAGAATTATAAGGAAAACGACTGTCATAGGCAAATAAAAGCCGGATGGTTGATCCGGCTTTGTAGTTTTATTGACGTTTAGTGATTATCCAGCTTTCCATTCGGTCACTTTGCAGAATTTCTTCCTGTCGTGCCTGTGCTTCATAAACTTTGGCAAATGATTCTAAACTTACCAGGTAGCGGTTGTTATGCATAAACCAGAAGCATTGTTCATGGCCTTTCGACTTCAGTTTCTCAATCATCTTATTGGCATTGGCTTCGGTACTGAAACTGCCAACAATTAGCTGATGCGGCTTCTTTACCTCAGGTTTAGCCACTGGCTGCACCTCTTCAACCGGTTCTGTTTTAGTTTCATTGGCAGCCGTATCTACCGGTCCTGCATCTATCGTACCAGCAGCATCACTGGCAGGTATCGGTTTTGGTTCTACTTTAGCAATCTCAGTTTTAATCTTTTTCTGTGTCTTGGCTGGTGAATTATCTTTTAAGAAGAAGAAATAAATAGAGAAGCCTATAAGCGGCAGCAGAATAAAAGCAGCCAGAAATATGGCGATGGAGCGGTTGCGTTTGCTATTATCTTCTTCGATGTATTTATTGGCAATTACTACAGGGTCTTTCTTTTCTTCTTCTGCAGTGTCTTTATCAGAGCCTGTTTCGGGTTCTATTTTGCTCCCATAGCTGCTGGGCTGTTCTTCTTCAACTTCAGCAATTGGTGTTGTATCATTAAGCGAGGTATCAGGTAGTTCGGTTGAAGCCTCAGTGATTTCCTCCTCTTTCTCGGGCTCAGTGGCATTGTCAATATCCAGCAATTCGTCACTTTCAGCTACAGGAGAAAGGGGCTCTGTTTTTACATCCTCTTCTGAGGTAAGTGTTTCAACCTGTTCAAAGCGAAGTATACCTGTGGCATCTTTTGTAAAAGTTCCCAGTCCTGCAATTTCATATTTGCCGTTCTCATCCAGCGAACTTTTCACCTTTTCTACATATGCATCAATCTTTTCTTCGGCTTCTTCCTTGGTAATGTTCTCCATTTCAACAAGGTGATCGACTAAAAGCCCGTCGTTAAAGCTTAAGAAATTATTAAACAGCACCGAAAAGCCATTTTCCTTGGCAACAATAAATGCCCCGAAATTGGGTATAATAACGCGGTTGTTTTCTTTGATCAATGAAAGAATGTAGTTTTCCATTTCAAGGTTTGTTCTGGTTAACAAATACTATCAAGCACCTAAGATAAGCAGAAATCTAAAAAAAACGTAAATGTCTCAGACCTCTTTTTGCATAACTGCCTGTTTTATTAACTTTTGCCTGATGAGTACATAGGAGCCAAATAGCGTAGGTATCACCACATTGCTTATCCATAATGAAAATATGGCTGCTAAAACCAGCGGGGTATCAACATCTGCCGATGAAAATAAAAAGATGGCCACGCTGCCCCGGATACCCATATCTATGAGTATGTGGGAAGGAATAATGGTAATTGATAGGAAATAGATAGTTGCCAAAGCCACAAAATCGCCAGTGCTGTACTGAAGTCCATAGAGCCACAACCAACTATACAATTGAATAATGTAAATGAGGTATCGCATCGATGTCCAGAACAGGGCTTTGAGCAGTGTATTAATTGGGATGTTTTGTATGATGCGCAGGTAGAAACGCAACTTTTTGTGGCAGATAGCTGCCAGGATAAGCAATGTTGTAAAAAGAGCTATGCATACAAGAGCTACCAATATGTGATGGAGTGGCAGGTTTAAGCGGTCTGTTATCTCACTATTAAAAAGGAAGGTAAAAGCGCCGCTTAGCAAAATAACCGTGTTTTGAAACAAGCCGCCCACGGTAGTGATTATCGCAGCATGGGTTCGTTGCTCGGCTGGCAGTAATGCCATTCTGCCCCCCATCTCGGCAATGCGCGCAGGTGATCCAACAGCCGTTGTGGTGCCCGCCATAACCTGTTGCCATGATTCTTTTAGAGACAGCGACTTAAATGGTGCCATCAGCACCTGCCATTTCTTTGTTTCACATAGTAAATTGAGGAACCACAGAGCCAATAAGAGCACACAAAGAATCAATGTATCGCCAGATAGCTGAACAGAATTAACAAGGGCTTTCCAATGAGTGAAATGCCATAGCTTATAGCCAATGAAACCATAGGCCAGCAGCGAAAGAATTAGGATTATCGCTTTACCTGTTTGTGGCCAAAGCTGTCGCTTCATGCTTTTTGCGATTAATAATTGGGAGCATACCAAATGCGAGCAGTCCCATACCTATAATCATCAGGTTTTGTGCAGCATGCACCACCAGTGCGAATACGCCACCACTTTCGGCCGGAACACCATACAGCTTAAGGGTAGCAATGACCATAAAATGCCAGGCGCCAATTCCACCCTGAACAGGTGCAATCATCCCTAAACTGCCTGTTAATAATATAGTAATACCCGCATTAATGTCGAGTGAAGAAGTGGCTGGCATGCTAAAGAAACACACGTAAATCATCAGGAAATACATGAACCAGATAAAAAAAGTATGCAATAGGTAGAGAGGCTTATTTTTTATTTTACGGATGGAGCTTAGTCCTTCGGTGAATTTAGCCATCAGGTTTTTCAGAAACATCAAAGCCCGGTATTGTTTCGAGTACTTTTTAATGAGCAGGATGGATACTGTTATTAGTGCGAGGATTCCATAAAACAGAGGGGAGAGAAATATTTCACCCACTGATTCCAGTTTGAGGGTGCGTAGCAGAAAACCTCCTAGCAAATCGAACTGGAGGGCTAGCACAGCCACCATAATAATAAGCAGCATAAATAAATCGCTCAGACGTTCGGCTACTACCGTACCTACCACCCGTGTGAATGATAAGCGTTCGTATTTACTAAGCACACCACACCGCGATACTTCTCCCATACGTGGAAAAATCAGGTTGGCCAGGTAGCCAATCATCACGGCGCAAAAGGTATTTAATAAACCGGGTTTCTTTTCAATGGGCTCAATCAGCATCTGCCAGCGCATGGCGCGGCTTACATGGCTCAGTATTCCCAGGCTAATCGATAAGATAATCCACTTATAGTCAACGTCGTTGCGTAGGATGGTGGCTATTTCGGTTGCATTCTGATCTTTATATAGCTGGTAAATAATAAATAAGCCAATGGCAGGAAATAATATAAATTGTATGAGCTTTGATAAGGATTTCTTCACTGATTGAACGAATTTAAATTTTTAGGTATCTTCATAACGGCTTTCAGGCTCGTTTTTTTACCTTTGCGCGCAATTGAGCGTCGAAGATACAAATTTGTATTTCTTTGACCAAAGAGGGCCCAAGCGGCGGGCCGATTCATTATTTAAACAACAGATTGGGATATGGTAAGAGCAAAAAAACATTTAGGTCAACATTTTCTTACAGATTTAGATATAGCCCAACGAATTGTAAACAGCCTATCGTCAGATTACAATAAGGTAATGGAGATTGGCCCGGGAACAGGGGTGTTGACACAATACCTGGTTCAAAGGCCGGATGTTGATTTAAACCTGATTGAGCTGGACAGTGAGTCGGTTGATTACCTTACAGCCCATTATCCCGAACTGAAGGGCCGTATCTTTTACAAAGATTTTCTGAAGCTTGATTTAACCGAAATTTTTAGCGAACCTTTTGCGCTGATTGGGAATTTCCCCTATAACATATCGGGGCCAATCTTCTTCAAGGTGTTTGAGTACCGTAACCAGATACCTGAAGTGGTGGGCATGCTGCAAAAGGAAGTGGCTGAACGGTTGGCAGCCGGACCCGGCACCAAAGTGTATGGCGTATTGAGCGTTTTACTTCAGGCGTTTTATAAAATAGATTACCTGTTTACCGTGGGTGCGCATGTGTTTAACCCGCCACCAAAGGTACAGTCGGGTGTTATTCGTTTAACCCGTAACGATGTGGATGCCCTGCCATGCGATGAGGCATTGTTTGTGAAAGTGGTAAAAGCAATTTTTAACCAGCGTCGTAAAGCCATCCGTAATTCACTCAAAGCAATCCCTTTCAATAGAGAGGCCATTGCCGACCATGAGTTTCTGACACGTCGTCCTGAGCAAATGAGTGTTAACGATTTCATCGAACTAACATGCATGATTCAGGCTAATCCGATTAATTAATAACCTCTAATTCTCTGTAGTTATGATGAATTTTGAATTAACAAGGGAGTATATTGACAGTTTAAGAGAACTGATTGAGGCCAAAAATGAAACGGCCATATCAGAGATACTGGAAGGACTTCACCCGGCCGATATTGCAGAGGTATATGAGGAATTAAGCATCGACGAGGCCAAGTACCTTTACTTCCTGATGGATGATGACACAGCAGCTGATGTTATCACCGAACTGGAGGAAGATGATCGTAAGCGTTTCCTGGAAAGTCTACCTAGTGAAGTAATTGCTAAGCGATTCATCGACAAGATGGATTCGGATGACGCAGCCGATGTACTGGGTGAGCTGGATGACGAGCGTCAGCTGGAAGTACTGTCACACATTGAGGATGTATCAACGGCAGGCGATATTGCCGATCTGCTGAACTATGATGAGGATACCGCCGGTGGTCTGATGGCCAAAGAGCTTATCAAGGTCAAAGAAACCTGGGGCATACCAACCTGTTTGCGCAGTATGAGACGCCAGGCCGAGGAAATTGATGAGATTTACTATGTATATGTGGTGGATAACGATGGCATACTCAAAGGTACTTTGTCATTAAAGCGCATGTTGCTTAGCCCTGTGGATGTGCTGGTGAAGGATATTTATAATTCAGATGTTATTTCGGTGCGGGTGGATGTAGATGCTGAGGATGTTAGTAACATCATGGATAAATATGACCTGGTGGCCTTGCCGGTTGTTGATTCGCTGGGACGTTTAGTGGGACGTATTACCATTGATGATGTGGTGGATGTGATGCGTGAAGAAGCCGAAAAGGATTACCAATTGGCATCCGGTATTACCGAAGATGTGGAAGCCTCTGACAGTGTATGGCAGCACACACGGGCACGTATTCCATGGCTGCTGATAGGTATGTTTGGTGGTATATTGGGCTCACGTGTGGTAAGTGGTTTTATTGATGTGCTGGATGAGCATCCGCAGTTGGCCTTCTTTATGGGACTGATTGCAGCGATGGGTGGTAACGTAGGTATCCAGTCGTCGGCTATTGTAGTACAATCGCTGGCTTCAGGTTCAACCAGCCTCGACAGTACCTGGAAGAAGCTGATGAAAGAACTGGGCATATCCTTGTTGAATGCTACCTTGTTAACCATTCTTATATTTACCTATAACAGAGTAGTGGGCGCAGACCTGGCTCTGACTATGACAGTGAGTGCCGCAATGTTTTCGGTGGTGGTGTTTGCTAACCTGTTTGGTACTTTTGTGCCTTTGCTGCTCAATCGGCTTAAGATTGATCCGGCCGTGGCAACCGGGCCATTCGTCACTACACTCAACGATATCATTGGCATGTTCTTGTACCTCACCATTGGTACCTTGTTCTTTTCCATGATAGGATAGCATTATGCCTTATGACTGATTGAGCCTGTTTTATTTTAGGCAGGCTATCGATCTTCTGTATCTAATTCCCTAATTTTGAAGCAACTTTATCACCATGAAGTAAGCAAAATCGGGAAGTTTATTGTCTGCCTAGCATATTAATAATCGGGAGTCAGCAGATATAGCATTTTGCCTGTTTCATGCGCAACACTTAAACACAAATCGCATGAAATTAGTTATTCGAACGCTGAAGGTATTGGGAATTACCTTGGCACTTATTCTTGTTATAATAGGTTTTATTTTATACCCTTTATTGAGGGGTGCAACGGGCTACACCGCCAAGATGCTGTGCTCGGGCGTTTTTGTTGAGGGCCTCTCGCAGCAGCAGGTAGAGCAAATGGAACTCGGTTCGTTTCCATTCAATAGGGTGGAAAGCACCGTTGACTTTCAAAACAAACAGGTGAAGAGCACCATCTTTAAGCTGGTATCTCAGTCGGCCCAATATGAAGAAGGTATTGGCGCCACTCTTTATCCGAATGGGTATAATGAGATTATAGGACGAATACCTTTACCTGTTAATACCAGAGATACCATCCCCTGGCCAACGGGAAGTGTGATTGCCGACACGGTTGCTGAAGGTATTGATGTGACTGGACTGAATCAATACATCAGTCAGCACTTTATGGTTACATCGCGTGCCGTGGTGGTAATTAAAGACGGCCAGCTGATTGCCGAACATTATGCTGAAGGGATAGACAAATACACACCGCTATTGGGTTGGAGCATGACTAAATCCATTGCGGCCACGCTGGTGGGAATACTGGTTAAGGATGGTGTGCTGACCGTTAATCAGCCGGTGACGATAAACGACTGGCCCACCGATGAGCGCCAGTACATTACCCTCAATAACCTCTTGCAGATGAGTAGCGGACTAAAGTGGAATGAAGACTACTCTAAAACCAGCCTGACTGATGTTTCCAGGATGCTATACCTCGAAAGTGATATGTCCGCGTATGCCAGTTCAGTTAAAAGTGAGGTCTCACCGGATTCTGTCTGGCGCTACTCATCGGGGACTACCAATATTATATCAGGCATGCTACGTTGGTGTTTTGATGAATATCAGGACTACTATCAGTTTCCACGGAAGCGCTTATTCAATAAGCTGGGGATGCAACATAGCCTGATAGAAACCGATGCCGTTGGTAATTTCGTAGGTTCTTCCTATGGCTATTGCTCAGCCCGCGATTGGGCGCGCCTGGGTATGCTTTACCTGAATAATGGCGTGTGGCAGGGTGAACAGATCTTGCCCGAATGGTGGGTGCAGTATGCTACCACACCGGCCCGTCAGTCTAATGGACAATATGGGGCGCAGATATGGTTAAATGCCTCGCAACAACACATGCCCGACTTACCAGCCGATGTTTATTTTTTTAATGGCTACCGCGGACAGCGCGTTACGGTTATGCCATCAATGAACATGGTGGTGGTTTGCTTAAATTCATCTGCTGAACGAATTGATTTTAACAGCTATCTGAAAGGGATGCTGAAGTATGTGCAATAAACTCATAAGAAGGTAAATCGCTTATTAGTCTGTCTTTTATGTGTCTGGAAATAATATCTTTTGTACATTCGAGATGATAACCGTTATGAGAATACTTCATTGTATTTTTTAATGCGTTGATTTTAACCTGGGCCTGTATACTTTGGGCTAATAAACTATTATTATGAGATACCTTATTATTTTACTATGTCTGTGTTCAGTTACATTAACTGCACAAACGAAGATTGATTCATTAATACCGGTCCGCGGTTTTAGTATTGCTGCTCCCCAAACCGATCAGGTGGAGCAATTTATCAGTTTTGTAGAGAAAGAGTTGGTGCCTTTGCATATCAATACCTTAATTCTGCGTGTGGATTACAATTATGCCTATGAGTCGCACCCCGAGCTGCGTAATGGAACCGTTTTAAGCAATGCCGATGTGAAGCAGCTGGTGGCCATGGGGCAAAAACACCATATTAATATAATACCACAAATCAACTTATTGGGGCATCAATCGTGGGCCGAGGATTTAGGGAATCTGTTGAAAGTATATCCCGAGTTTGACGAAACACCACACATACCCATGATGGAGAAGTACGAATGGCCCAACGAGCATGGTTTGTACTGTAAAAGTTATTGCCCTTTGCATCCAGATGTGCATAAGGTGGTGTTTGCCTTGGTAGATGAGCTGATGGAGGCTTTTGAAGCAACGGCTTTTCATGCCGGGCTGGACGAGGTGTTTTACATTGGTGATGATAAATGTCCGCGCTGTGGCGGGCACGACAAGGCAGAGCTGTATGCCAACGAAGTAAGAAAAATAAGAGATCACCTGGCCCTTAACGACCAACAGTTGTGGATGTGGGGCGATCGCCTGATAGATGGTAAAACCACCGGTATGGGCATGTGGGAAGCCAGTATGAATAATACTCACCGGGCCATTGATATGATTCCGAAAGATGTGTTTATCTGTGACTGGCATTATGAGCGACCTGATAAAACAGCAGTGCTTTTTGCCATGAAGGGCTTCAGAGTGGCCACCTGCTCCTGGCGTCATCCTGAAGTATCAAAAGTGCAGGTAGAGGATATGCTGAAATTCAGGGCCGAATCAACGCCCGAGATGCGCGATAACTTTCAGGGTAACATTCTGACAATATGGTCTGGAGCAGAAAGTTTTATCGAAGGCTATTACAGTTCAAACGATAGTAAACAGCGGCAGATGCTGGAGATGTTTAAAGGATTATAGTGTTCTTTTATGGCTGTTTTTGGTAAGATGTAATGATTAATTTTAGTTTCTTAGCGGCACTAAAATTAAATTATATTCAATGAAAACAGCCTTAATTTTACTCCTTGTCTCTATCAGCGCATCCATTTTTGCACAATCAGATTATCGTTCTGGTTACATAATTAGCTTAAGTGGAGATACAATTCATGGTTTGATTGACTTTAGGGGAAATGTCAGAAATAGTTTACAATGTAAATTTAAATCCGATGATGGCACGAATGACGTATACCACCCTTTTGATATTCACAGCTACAGGTTTACCGATGGTAAATATTATATCTCTAAAAAAGTAAAGCAGGGTAAAGAAGAGTCTGCCAATGTTTTTGTCGAATACCTGGTTAATGGAGAGAAAGATCTTTTCTATTATCGCACAGATGAGGCCAATCATTACCTGATCAGCTATGATGAAACAACGGTTGTACCATTGCCTTACAGGGAAAGCACAAGTTTGAAAGACGGGAAGTATTACGGAACCAAATCGACGCAACACATAGGCTTTCTTAAATCTTATTTTAATGACGCTCCTGAGTTATACAGACAAATTGAAAGTATTCAACAGCCTAATGCCCGTAACCTGACGAAACTTACTAAAGCCTATCATGACTTGAAGTGCGATAGTAGCGCATGTATTATTTATGCCAAGACAAAAAACAAGTTTAGTATGGCTATAGAGCCGGTATTTGGGTATTATAAGAGCAAAATGTTTTCAGATTTTAATCCTCAGTATGGAGCTCATCTTTTCTTTTGGTTGCCTCAGTATAATGAAAATGTGTATGCTAAAACGGGATTTCTTTATACTAGCAATACCGCTTTGGTAGAGGATCTGGGGGAGCTTGGAGAAATTGACTACAAGATCTATACAGTGCCAGCTGCCTTTGAATATCAGATGCCTTTTAAGCGTATTAAGCCAAAGCTTGATTTGGGTATTAATGCACATTTTATCAACAGCCAAGGTCGTTTTGAAGGAGCTGGCCTGAGTTTGGCGGCAGGTGCCGGGGTAATGATAAAGGTAACTTCGTTTATGTATTTAGACGCAGAAGTAACGAGCGATATTACTGGTTTCGCATATGAGACTGACCTGATACAAGGCGTAGGCTACCGGGGCGGCATTTATTTTAAGCTATAACTTGTGTTGGTATACTAATCTGGTTTTTCGCAACTCATCGGTCTTTTTCCGCAATTCACCGAATTTGTCTGTGACAGTAGGTGCAGTCCTGTTACTTTAGCGGTATAATTAGTAACAAACTCTAATACTACTGTTATGGAAGAAATAAGAAAACACAACAAACGCGGATTACTAGGCGCTTTTTTAATAGCCATTGGCGTTATATTACTATTGGGTAACCTGGGCTATCTGCCCTACGAGGTAACCGATGTTATTTTCAGATGGCCCATGATTTTTGTGGCTATAGGTATTTTTAACCTGATTAAGAAAGAATACACTGCTGCTATTATCACCCTGTCTATCGGAGGTTTTTATTTATTGCCGCACCTGATTGATGGCGTCAGCTACAAAGATGTATTTAAGTTCTGGCCGGTTTTTATCATCCTGATAGGTTTAGCCTTCTATTTTAAAAGACGCGATATGAAACCGATGATGCGTACATCCGGAAGTACAGATGATTATATCGATGAGGTAGATATTTTTGGAGGTGGTGTGACGCAGGTGGAGTCCAAGAACTTCAGGGGAGGTAAGATAACAGCCATCTTTGGTGGTGGCGAAGTATATATGGATCGCTGTCAGCTATCGCCCGAAGGCGCCATACTGGATGTGGCCATGGTGTTTGGCGGTACTAAAATTATTGTACCGCGCGACTGGACTGTAAAGACCGAAGTGGTATCCATCTTTGGGGGGTTTGCCGATAAGCGCAACTTCTTTTCAGAAGGAGGCAGTGATCCGTCAAAAACCATAATTATTAAAGGAACTGCTGTGTTTGGTGGTGGCGAAATCAGAAGCATCTAATCGGGTTATAGTATGAATCATCCTATCTTCTCAGAGAACCGGATATTTAAGCTGTATGCCATTGTATGGATGATTGTTTGTGCAGTGCATGCAGGTATCAACCTAATCATTTATGAGCTGCCGGTTGAGCTGGCCATTATCGATAGCCTGACATTTAATGTGTTGATGTTCTTCCTGGGGCTGAGTATATGGTACCCGCTGATGTACAGCGATCGCTCAAAGGGGCGGACAAATGCGGTTGTGCAGATTATTTTACTGGGTAGTATCATCGTCTTTATATGGCTGTTTCTGGGTTTTAAGTTTCTGGAGCTGCTGTTTGACAATGAGGTCATTAATGAACTGTTTACCCGCAATGCCATTATCATGCGTACAACAGTGGGTGGTTTAATCTTCACGGTGTTTGTGATTGTGTATTACATGCTCATATTTTACAACGAGATAGAAGAGAAGAACCGTCAGCATGAGCAGATGAACCGCCTCTTGCGCGAAACGGAGCTCAATGCCTTAAAGTCGCAGCTGAATCCGCATTTCCTGTTTAACAGCCTCAATAGCGTCAGTGCTTTAACCATTACTGATGCTGATGCAGCCAGGGAGATGATTAATAAGCTCTCGGAATTTATGCGTTACTCGCTCAAGAAAAATGAGGAGGCCCTGCTGCCTTTGCGCCAGGAACTCAAGAATATCAATCGTTATCTGGAGATTGAGAAAGTACGCTTTGGTGAGCGTCTGCTGTGCGAACTGGATGTGGCACAAGATTGTAAGGACAAACAGGTGCCGGTGCTGATTCTGCAACCTCTCTTTGAGAATGCTATTAAGCACGGGGTGTACGAGAGTATTGAGCCGGTCACTATCCGTACCTTTTGTCGCATGGTGGACAATGAGCTGGAAATAAGCGTTATCAATAATTACGATGAAGACAGTGTGAGCCGCAAGGGCGAAGGAGTAGGACTGGCCAACGTACGTAACCGTCTGCAGCTGATATATAACCGTTCCGATTTATTGTCAATCAACCACGAAAATCACTATTTTGAGGTGGTCTTGCGCATTCCTCAAAATGCCCATGAACCAAACTAAATGACCTATCCTATGAGTTATAAAGCACTGATTATTGATGATGAGCCTCCTGCGCGCAGTATCATCAGGGCCTATCTGAAGAAGCACACTGCCATAGAAGTGGTGGGTGAATGTGCCAATGGATTTGAGGCAATGAAAGCTATCAAAGATAAACAACCCCACATGCTGTTTCTGGATATACAGATGCCCAAGATTACCGGGCTGGAACTGCTGGAGGTGATTGATGAACCGGTGCAGGTCATCTTCAGTACAGCCTACGACCAGTATGCCTTAAAAGCCTTTGAGCTGAATGCAGTGGACTATTTGCTTAAGCCCTTTGACGAAAATCGCTTTGATGCAGCGGTTGAGAAGGTGCTGCAGAAGATTCAGTCGGGTGATATGTCCAATCAGCCACAGGTCGAACAGCTTAAAGAGAATGATTCCGCTGCCCTGGAACGCATTGTGGTCAAAAAGGGCACACAGCTGGAGGTGATTGACCTGGATAAACTGCTATACATCGAAGCGCAGGAAGATTATGTGATGATTTATACCGAAGCAGGTCATTATCTCAAGTCTAAAACCATGAAATATTTTGAGCTACACCTGCCATCAGATCGCTTCCTCCGCATTCATCGCAGCTATATTGTTAACACGACTAAGATTAAAGGACTTGAGCCCTATGACAAGGACACTTACCTGGCCATTCTGAATCCTGATTGCAAGCTTAAAGTGAGCCGCACCGGCTACAAAAAGCTGAAGGAAGTGATGGATTTTTAGATTCTCTTCAGACATAAGAGGCAAGATAAAAGACACAAGAAATACAAACGTATGGTAGTCGCACATGGTAGATGAAAGGGGTGTCCGAAAATCAAAAAATAATAATAATAAACTTATAATTCGTAAGAAAACACCTCTCCCCAATCCTCTCCTTCAAGGAGAGGAAGCCACTACTTAACAAAGATATCATCTTGCATTAGAGATAGTTGCCTTTTATTAATGATGTCACCTTCTCCTTGAGGAGGATTTATTCCGCCAGAGCGGAAAGGCCGGGATGAGGTGATGAAGATATAGATTATTAGTATAAAACCTGCCTCTCTTCATTTTCGTATATCCCCTTAGCGTTTGCGGATGCTAACGAGCTATTCGGCTATAGCGCAGCGTTGCTAAACCTTCAACTCCTAAACCCTCAACTCTAAACTCTAAACCCATCTCTCTCTTTTACCAAATTCGAACATTCTAGCACCATTAACCTTGACTCTTGCCGCTTAAATAGTATTTTTGCGCAAAACTTTTTCTGTGAAGGTACACTCCGACTTATCAAAATTTAAAGCACAACGCCCCGTTATTACCATTGGTATGTTTGATGGGGTACACACCGGGCATAGGGTGCTGCTGGGGCGCTTGACCCGGAAAGCCAAAGAGGTGGATGGTGAGTCGGTGGTGATTACATTCTGGCCCCATCCGCGCATGGTGCTGAAGCAGGATGCCGATAAGCTGCGCTTCCTTACATCGCCCGAAGAGCGCACCAAGCTATTCGGGCAGCTGGGTATCGACCACCTGGTGCTGATACCTTTCTCGCTGGAGCTGGCCAACCTCACCGCCGAAGAGTTTATTCAACAGATATTAATTGATAAGCTGGGTATCCATCACCTGATGGTGGGTTATAACCACCGTTTTGGCAAAGGGCGCCAGCACAGTTACGACGAATACCAGGCATTTGCCAAAAAATACAATTTCTCCATTTCGATGGTGGAAGCAGTGCTGACCGATGGCATGCAAACCAGCTCTACCGATATACGCAATCACCTGCTGGCCGGCCAGATGCAGGAGGCCAACAATATACTGGGCTATCAGTATACCGTGTCGGGGCGTGTGGTAGGTGGGCAACAGCTGGGACGACGCATCGGCTACCCAACGGCCAATATTGAGGTGGAAGAGCCCCATAAGCTGATTCCGCCCGATGGCGTGTATGCGGTCAAAGTGCGCGTGGAAGGAAAAGATTACGGCGGTATGCTCAATATCGGTTATCGCCCTACGGTGAATCACAATGTGGACCATCGCTCGCTGGAGGTGCATATCTTCGATTTCAACCACGACATCTACTCCGAAGAAGTGGAGCTGGAATTTATTGAGCGTGTGCGCGACGAGCAAAAGTTTGCTAATGTGGATGAGCTCATTGCCCAACTAAAAAAGGACGAAGCCACCATCAGGGGCATTGTTGCAGGAGAATAGCGGGCTTTTCAAGGAATGAATCAATTACTGTATATGATTACTAATCCTTAGTCGAACCCACCCCGGGGTTCTTTTTGTGATTTACTCTTATCCCATGGGTTTCACCCATGGTTATTATTGTATAATCCTTTCAGGATAAATAATGTCTGCAGGACATTAACCATAATAGCCCCGTGCGAAGCGCGGGGTAATGAAAAAGGAAAGTATGCAACCCTGAAATGGGTTGAATGTTGATTGCATGCAACGATATTTGGGTCCTATAGGCATCGCCTTGTTTTATCTCGCCATGAGACATCAGCTGAAAGTCTTAGCCAGAATAATGGTTTAGATAGGAACTGTCCCACAGACTTTCACTACTAAGCACTAGTTCTTTGACAATCCATTTAAGATAACAATGTGTTTTTTGTCATGGGTTTACCGACATAAGTAACGCAGTTTGGGACCCATTTGCAAAAGCGGAGGAAAGAAAAATTTGAAGTCAAGCTGTGAATCTTTAAATTTTTCCAGAAGCGTTGCATTAATGGGTAAACGAGTGCTTTAGTCGGCGGCTTTTTTCTCACCTTTTTGAGCTGGAGGCAAAAAGGTGAAGCCTCAACGGCTTGAGTTGAAAAAAATATATGGTAAATGTGATAACCTTGCGCTAGTTCTTATCCCTCAGCTTTTTCAAACAATTTTTACTACTTTTGTAGTCCTTTTTAAATACCGATAACAACAAAAATAAAATAACAGTTATGGCTGATTATAAAGTAGCTGACCTGAGTTTGGCTGATTACGGAAGAAAAGAGATTAACATCGCCGAGAAGGAGATGCCTGGTTTGATGGCCCTTCGCGCCAAGTACGGTGCCGAAAAGCCTTTGAAAGGGGCGCGTGTAATGGGTTCGTTACACATGACTATTCAAACGGCTGTATTGATTGAAACGCTGGTAGAGCTGGGTGCCGATGTACGCTGGTGTAGCTGTAACATCTACAGTACGCAAGACCATGCAGCAGCTGCTATTGCCGAAGCTGGAGTGCCTGTGTTTGCCTGGAAAGGTGAGACACTGGAAGAGTACTGGTGGTGTACCGAAAAAGCCCTGAACTTTGGTGATGGCCTGGGTCCGGATATGATTGTGGACGATGGTGGCGATGCTACTTTGATGATCCATAAAGGAGTTGAAGCATTAAGCAATGCAGCTATTCTGGATGCTGACTACAGTGGCGAAGGTGAGGACTTCCGCGAGCTGATGGCTTTGGTGAAGCGTACTTTTAACGAAGACCCACAGCGCTGGAAGAAGGTAGCCGACGGCATTAAGGGTGTGAGTGAAGAAACCACTACAGGTGTACACCGTTTGTACCAGATGATGGAGCGTGGTGAGTTACTGTTCCCTGCTATTAACGTAAACGACTCAGTAACCAAGTCGAAGTTTGATAACCTGTATGGCTGTCGCGAGAGTTTGGCCGATGGTATCAAGCGCGGTACTGACGTGATGGTAGCCGGTAAAACAGTGGTGGTATGTGGATACGGTGATGTGGGTAAAGGTTGTGCGCAGAGTATGCGTGGCTTTGGTGCCCGTGTGATTGTTACCGAGATTGACCCTATCTGTGCGTTACAGGCAGCTATGGAAGGTTACGAGGTATCAACTGTTGAAGATGCATTGAGCGAAGCCAATATTGTGGTGACCACAACCGGTAACAAGGATGTGATTACCCTTGAGCACATGAAGCAGATGAAGGACCAGACCATTGTGTGTAACATCGGTCACTTCGATAATGAGATACAGGTAGAGAAGCTGGAGAAATATCCTGGTATTAAAGAAATCAACATCAAGCCACAGGTAGATCAGTTTGAGTTCCCTGATGGGCACAGCATCATCCTGTTGTCGCGCGGTCGTTTGGTGAACCTGGGTAATGCAACAGGCCACCCAAGTTTTGTGATGAGTAACTCATTTACCAACCAGACACTGGCTCAAATTGAAATCTGGAAGAACAACTACGAGGTAGGCGTTTATACATTGCCTAAGCACCTTGATGAGGAAGTAGCTCGCTTACACCTGGCTCAGTTAGGCGTTAAGCTAACTCGCCTGAGCGACGAGCAGGCTGCCTATATTGGTGTTAATCCTGATGGCCCATACAAGCCAGAGCACTACCGTTACTAATCGGTTAATATAAGCAATACAATATAGAGCCGTTCTCACTTCGAGAGCGGCTTTTTTTGTCTTTCATCCGTTTAAATGGATTTCCCCCATCGGCTTACAGCCACTTCCCCCAAGGGAAGATTTTTAGTGGCAGCCTGGTTAATGTGAATTGTTCCTGGATACAAACCAATTCTCCCCTTGGGGAGACACCCGCAGGGAGAGGGGGGAATGCCCCACTTTTCAGCAGACCCGCACAGTCAAAACACATTTTCGAGTGGGCCAGGATCATCCAGAATTAGATGATTGTTTGACCCCTGACCTCGGCAACGCAGTCTGGGACCCACTCATTGAGTGAAAGAAAGGAAGATTTGGAGCATGAAATGTAAATCTTTAAATCTTCCCTGAAA
>NZ_JAGTAR010000055.1 GCF_018156225.1 Carboxylicivirga sediminis | reverse complement strand
ATTTACTCTTTAACCTTCCATTGCTTTTAAGCTTTCTCATACTTAACGGCCTTGAGTGTTTCTTTTACTTTAACACTTGGCTGGAAACTCACTTTGCAGCTTTTGATCATCTCCTTGCTAAAGTCCTCTTCGGTGTCGGTGCCTTCGCTGGAGATGCTTACCTGCAGGCGGCCAAAATCGCCCAGCTCCACCGTAGCCCCATCACTTAAAAACTCCGGAATTACCCTGGATAAGGCTGTTAAGGTATTTAGTGTATCCAGCTCATTAACGGGCGATATCTCAGCAATACGTTTGGCCAGGATTTCAAGGGTTACGTTGCGAGGACGAACAATAGTGGCGTAGTGCTTTTTAGGTAACTCAGGTTGTCTGGGGTTGCCTCGCGTAATAATTTTAAATTTAATGATTGACATACTTATAAATTTTAAAGGTTATTGATTTAGTTGCAGCCGTTGCTGCAGGTTGAAAATTATTGCTTGATTATCAGGTTTATAAATTCGCTTCCAGAGCAATTCAAAAAAGCATCAAGAGACTTTCTGAAAAGCATCAAGAGACTTTTTGAAAAGTATCAAGACGCTTTTTGAGTGGACTATTTTTGGGGGATAAAACAACTACTTTCGGCATATTATTAATTATTTAGTTTTTACCAGGCTTAATTGATGCCCTCTATTAATTAATAGCAGAAAATGAAAAAGGTAACACGTAAAATAGCTAACCGTTAGTCTGTAATAGTATATAAACCAAAGGGATGTAGTGTGTTGTGGTGGAAAATATTTTGAAAATAATTTGGGGTGTGTAATAGTTATTTTTGAAGGTTCAAGATATAAGACACAAGACAAAAGATATAAGACGCAAGACACAAGATGCAAGATGATTTGCATGGTGTAAAAATGCAGGGAGAGATTTAATGCCGATACCAGCGTATTTTAATATTTAAATGGTATAACAGCCAACTACAGCTTGGGCAGTTAAACTGGCAATGTGTATCAACCCGTGATTCATATTTATCCATCAACCGCTTAATTCCCTTTATCAACACTTTAGTAATCTTTATCAATACTGGCCTTGTTGATTAAACAAAATATCTAATTTAGCATTTGCTAATCGGAAACAACTGCCCCCCTGACCGGGGATAATGTACGTGTAATAAGGGGCAGTAATCATGTAGGAATAATTAATTGTATCTGCATTCAGGTGTCAATACATCGTTGTATATAATATTTATCGGTACCTTAACGGTTGATATAGCAAATATATCGGGCATTGGGGTCTGGATATAGAGTAGTTAGCAATAATTAAAAAGCAGACGAGCTACCAATGAAAACTTAGATAACAGATAACATGAGGAAATTATTTCTGGATTTAGCTATAATTGGATGTTTAATATTGATGAATATATCAGCGATTAACGCTCAATTGTTTGAAACTAATGAATTATATCCCAATACCAACAAGATAAAAGGAAGATATTATAATGGAACAGGAGGTGGCGGATATTGGTCATTGGAATATGTGGATTCGATAGGAAGAATAATTAGCAAAGAGAGTTATCATAAAAAGCAATTGATGTCAAGGAATAAAATTATTTACGACGACAACAATAATATGATTTTTGACATTCAGACTTTTGATTTTAATAATCCAGAGCGAATTGACACAAACAGATTTGAATATAAATACGCTGATAATCGGATAATATATCAATTTCGTAAACTTTCAGTAAATGATTCGACTGTAATTAAATTAACTGTTAATCAAGGAGACACAATTCTGAAATATCAGGAACAAGCCTTTTATTACAGACCTAAGACGAAAAAGACTGATGTTTTTGAAACAATTTATAGACTAAGATACCAAAATGGATTACTGGTTAGTATAAAGAAATTCGATAATGAAAGAAACTCAACTGAAATTAAAAAATATGAGTATTTCGAAAATGGCAGATTAAAACGTAGATTAATTGAACGAATTCCAGAACCCGATATGAAAATTGTTTATATGGGAGGACCTGGTAGTGATGATGAGTATTATAAATATAAACTTGACTCAGAAAACAGAATAAAAGTACTCTATCACATCATAAATGGAAAGAAATATAAGATTGCTGTATATAGCTATGAATAAAATTAACTTTTGCAAATAAACCGCACTAAAGCATAGCAGGCGGCAGTGCGGTTTGGCTGGGCAGATTGGCGCTAGGGGCCAATACAAAACACTTACAAAGAATGAATATCGACTTTTTATTTTTCATACCGTTTATAGCTCTAATAGTATACGTCTTCTATCAATCAATTAAATTATTAAACAATCGATATTTTCGTTCTTATGACAAAGAAGTATTTAGCTATGCAGACCGAAAGGGATTAAAAGTGACAGAAGTCTGTTACCCAAATAAACTTGACTGGAAATCAAGTCCCTTTGAACAACCTTCATTAATTTCTTTTGGGTTAGTATTAATAAATCTTTTTGGTTTTATAACCAGCTGGACAAAAAGAGAATATAGATTAATACATGCAGTAAGCTCAAAAGGTAAAGCAAGACTTTATTGGCTGGAAATTGAGACAACATTTTTCTGTAAACCGGAACTTACCTTTAAAGAAGGCAAGGTTAGAAAAGAAAAATTGAAAGCTGTTAAAAACGTAATAACCAACTTTACTAATTGTCCTGCTTGTAATTATGAGCTGAATGAACAGGATTTAACTTGCCCTGATTGCGGACTAAATTTTAAATGATAAATGCGTGTCCTAATAACAAAGCGTTCTGCCCGGTCGCAAAACAGAGTCTGAGCGCTTGAGTCATCCGGGATGGCAATATAAAATCCATTAATTATCGATTAAACACAAAAATCCCGGTAAAACAGTGTCTTACCGGGATTTTGTTATCATTAAGAGCTAATACAGTTCAATTATCAGAAAAGAAAGTTCTTCTTTTAATTGGGCTTTACTATTAAGTTTGGGTTTATAATTTAATGAACAAATGGTTAATTTATTTAGTGACTAATAAGTGGAAAAAATATATCGGTATAACAGGTTTGTTCGTGTTGATATAATACTATATTGAAATGATTGGAAAGAAAATGCAATTAGTTTTACTGGCAATATCGTTTTTAATACATTCTTGTCAAAGAAGCAGCTTAACTACAAATGATTTACCTTCAAAGCCGAATATTATAATACTATTTGCCGATGATGCCGGATATGCAGACTTTAGCTTTAATGGCAATAAAAGCATTGCAACACCTCACATCGATCATCTGGCAGAGAAAGGGGTAATATTTACGAATGGTTATGTAAGTGGTCCGGTTTGTAGTCCATCCCGAGCAGGCCTTATGACTGGCAGATATCAACAACGGTTTGGCCATGAGACAAATATCGGGGAAAACTATAGCAATACAGATCCGGAGTTGATTGGACTGCCTGTAGAAGAGAAGACGATAGCGGACCTGATGAAAAAGCAAGGTTATCATACTGGGATGGTGGGCAAATGGCACCTGGGAGAAAAAAAGCAATTTCACCCATGTAACCGGGGCTTTGATGAATTTTTTGGAATGCTGGGAGGTGGTAGTTCATATGCTGCCGGAACAGCAAAGGAGATACTCGATAATTTTGAAGCCTGCGATTATAAATCTCTTCCTTATCTGACTGATGCATTTGGGGATAAAGCCTGTGAATTTATCAAGAGGCATCAAAATGAACCCTTCTTTTTATACTTGTCATTTAATGCTCCACACACTCCAATGCACGCGCGTGCTGATTATTTGTCTGAAGCACGGCAACTTTTCGAAACAGAAGAACGTGCCATTAATGCAGCGATGACCAGATCGCTTGATGAAAACATTGGGAAAGTTACTGCATTGCTTCAACAGTTGAAACTGGAAGAGAATACACTAATTTTTTTTACGAATGATAATGGAGGCGCTATGCCATATAACGCTTCATGTAATGATCCTTTTTCAGGCACAAAAGGTACTTTTCTCGAAGGTGGTGTGCATGTTCCTTTTATTGCAACATGGAAAGGCGTTCTCCCGGCGGGTAAAACCTATGACGAGCCAGTAATCTCTCTTGATATCCTGCCAACTGCAATCGCCCTTGCCGGAGGAGAACTGGACGATAAAATCCATTACGATGGTGTTAATCTGATGCCATACTTGTTAGGTGAGAAGGCTGGAAAGCCACATGAAAAATTGTTTTGGCGATTATTTTATCATGGTGCTGTTCGAAAAGGAGATTGGAAACTGATTTGGTTTGATGATCGGGCTCCAAGGCTTTATAATCTGAAGGAAGACATAGCAGAACAAAATGATCTAAGTAAGATGTTTCCTGAGAAAACAGCGGAACTTCTGGATGAGTTTCATAATTGGGAAAATGAGCTGGCAGTGCCTATATGGGAAACCCACTCGATGTGGAAGAATCATACCCTTGACAGGTATAATCAAGCCTATGTTGACTCTCTGAAAAGAAATTAATTGACTATTATGAAGAGATTGATATTTATATACTGCAGTATTGTGTGTTTAGTGGGGCAAGGTTATAGCCAAGCGACAGATGCTTTCCTGAAAGAGTCGAAGGAGGCATATGAAAAAAGGATGGAATGGTTTTCTGAAGCCCAATATGGTTTATTTATTCACTTCGGCTTGTATAGCCAGTTAGGTGGCGAATGGGATGGGAAAGTGTACGGAGACTATGCTGAATGGCTGCAGGCAGATGCTGATGTGCCATCTCAGGTTTATGCCATGTTAAGCGCTACATTTAATCCACAGGATTTTAATGCGGATGATATTGCTCGAACAGCTAAAAGTTCTGGAATGAAGTATATTGTAATTACAGCTAAACATCATGAGGGATTTTGTTTGTGGGATAGTGAGTATACCAATTTTGATGTGGCTAGTACACCGTTTAAGGGGAGAGATATTTTAGCGGAGTTAAGTGCGGCATGTAAGAAATATGGTTTGAGATTTTGTACATATTATAGCCTTATCGATTGGCACCATCCTTCACAGGAACGAAACGTAGATGGATCGGATGCATGGGGAAGATGGGGGAACGTACGAATGAAGTCAGGACGAAAAGCAGAATACATCATGTACATGAAGAATCAGATTCGCGAATTAGTTGAGACATATGATTCAGACATGTTGTGGTTTGATGGGGATTGGGTTTACTGGTGGGATATGGCTTCAGGTATGGAGCTGTATGAGTATATCAGGCAATTAAAGCCTGATATAATTATCAATAACCGCGTAGCCAAACGATCCGAGTTTAAAAAAGACTTTGGAACACCAGAACAAGAGCATCCGGAAGATCAGCTGGAGTACTATTGGGAAGCCTGTTATACATTAAATAACTCTTGGGGATTTAAAAAGAATGATGTGAAATGGAAAAGTGCGGATGAGGTTTACGATAAATTAAGAGATATCAATAATAAAGGGGGCAACTTGTTACTTAATATAGGACCGGATGGAAACGGTAAAGTTCCAGTGGAGAGTATCAAAGTCTTATTGGAAATAGGTGAGCGTGTTAATAAAGAATATTAAGTCATTGACTTTTTTTTCTTTAATCGAAATCAGTTATTTAATGGTTGAACATTAAATGCTTAGGTTATTTGGGTTGATATTCGGTTAGACTAAACCTAATAATAACGGTGTATATCTGCAATGTGAAGTGCTTCGTAGAGTATTTTGGGTTAGTTCTTTACATTATAATATAGGTAATTGTTCCTACTAGCTAAGAGCATATTTACCGAAAGGAATTTTTAACTTTAAGATAGGTGCTTGGTGCTACTCCAGTGACTTTTTTAAATTGTCGGTTAAAATATGACAGGCTATTATAGCCACATCGAAAGCAAATGTCAGATATACTTAGTTGATCCTCAATTATTAATTTGCACGCAAACCCAATGCGTACTTCGTTTGTGAATTCGCTTAACGATTTTTTGGTCTTCTGCTTAAAGAAACGACAAAGAGAGGCAGGTGTCATGTTAGCTATTGAAGCAAGGTCATTAAGTTTGATGTCTTTATCAAAATTGTTTAGGATATAATCATAGATACTATCTACCCGTTTGGATTGATGATTCATGTAATGGCTGGCAAAAGGCGTTTTTGATATAAGTTGCCAATGCTCAAGATTAGCTAATTCCAGTAGAAGATATAGTAGTGAGATAATGCGTTCAAAGGGAGTTTGGTCCACCATTTTTATCAGACGGTCATAGATTTCATGCTGGTCTGTCAATTGATATGAAATTCCAAGATGCGCTTGTTGTAACATTTTTTTGATAGTGTTCATCTCTGGCAGATCCATTAAACCTGTTGCACCCAGATCATCCTGAAAATGGATAACAATGGCCTCCACATTATCGTCGTTGAAGTTATCCAGATAATTGTCACTACTTTTCCAGACATGCGGTAAATAGGCGCCTAATAAAACCAGATCGCCATCTTTGAAACCGGATATATTATCTCCAATAAACCTTGTTCCTTCTCCTTTGATGATAAACACCAACTCTAATTTAGAATGATAGTGCCAATGATCTGAGAAGTAGGGGCGCCTATCGTGCCTGATAGATATAGATTGGTCAAACTGTTGGGGTAGCTTGTGATAATGAGCTTGCATAGTTAATTGATTCTTGAACTGATGTAATCAGTTGTAAAGGTATAATTATTTGCACACGCTTACCTTAAATTATGTTAAAATCATAGTTTGTTGCAAATATAGTTCAACTATGTGGTAAGCTTATTCTAATAGTTGAATTGGTGGCTAACTAATTTTGATACCTAATCCTTAAACAATATGATCTATGAAAAAAAGACGAAGAATTTATATGATTCTTGGTTGAAATCCTAAAGAAAAGTGGGAGCAGATAAGCCACTCCCACAGTGTGTTATCATTCAGTTGACAGTCTAAAAGATAACTTAAATCAATAAGGTAAATTTAGTAACCCAAAATCATGGAAAAAAATATAATCACAAAAAGTATTTATAAGCATTGCAAACACAAATTGAGATTTATGCTCAAGGTAGCAGTAATCTTGTGCATAGTTGTAATGCAACACAGCAATGTTTTAGCAGAAAAAAAAGGTAATCCGTCATTAGTGTCGCGGTCTTCATTGGATTATACTCGTAGAACAAATACCAATGACAAGCTTGTTCAGCAAAACAAGCTTGTTTCAGGTAAGGTAGTTAACACCAAAGGTGAATCCTTGCCGGGCGTAAATGTGTATGAAAAAAGTAATATGACGCATGGAGTCATTACAGGTTTAGATGGAACTTACACAATTGATGTTGCAGGACCTGATGCAATTCTTGTGTATTCTTTCATAGGATTTAACACCTTAGAGAAAGTAGTAAATGGTCAATCTGTAATTGATGTGATTCTTGAGGAGGAGGTAACAGACCTGGATGAAGTAGTTGTGGTAGGATACGGTACTCAAAAGAAGGTGAATGTAACTGGTGCAGTTGCGGCCATTTCTAATGACAAGTTGGAGAATCGTCCGGTAACCAATGTTTCTAATGCTCTGCAAGGCCTTATGCCAGGTGCAACCATTATCCAAAACAGTGGACAACCAGGTAAGGATATGGCTTCCATCAGGGTACGAGGCATTGGAACTCTAAATAATGCCAACCCAATGTACGTTGTTGATGGAATAGTAGTTGGTGGAATGAATGATTTGGATCCTAATGATATTGAATCGATTTCTATATTAAAGGATGCCGCTTCTGCCGCTATCTATGGTTCAAGGGCTTCAAATGGAGTAGTACTAATAACAACCAAAAAAGGCTCCAACAAAGAACCTCAATTAAAATATGATGGTTACATGGGATGGCAGCAGCCAATTGATCTCCTAGAGTATCTGCCTTCATGGAAGTATGCAGAGTTATATAATACGGCCCGACAGAATCAAGGACAGGCTATTGCCTATACACCTGAGGAAATTGAAAAGTTCAGAAATGGAAGTGATCCGGACAATTATCCGAATACCGATTGGTTGGGATTATTATATAAAGGTAGCGGATTTCAACAAAGTCATAGAGCTGAGTTGACTGGTGGTTCAAGCAATTCAAGCTATATGCTATCGGTTGGTATGCTTGATCAGGATGGAATTATCGAAAATTCAGGTTTTAAGCGATACAACACAAGAGCAAATCTAACCTCAAACTTTAAAAAGTTTACTGTGGGCTTAAATCTTTCCTTTACTTATGGACAGACCACGGAACCAACCAATCCCTATACTGGGGATATGTATCAAATTTTCAGGCAGGTTAACCGGATTGCACCATTTGTGCCTTACAAGTATTCTAATGGTGAATATGGTTACATAGCAGATGGTAATCCAATTGCGTGGATGGATCTGGGAGCCATACGAAAGGAAAAGTATCGTAAAACAAGAGGCGTTGGCCGTATTGGATATGAGATTGCCAAAGGATTAAAAATAGAGGAAATTATTGGTTATGAATATACCGGTTCCTCAGATGAGAAGTTTATAAAGGATATTCAATACCGGAATTGGAAAACAGGAGAACCAACTCTTTATCAGGGGCCTAATAGCCAAAAAGATGTTAGACAGGACTATCAAATGTTAAGCTTGCAGACACTTCTGACTTACGATCGCACCTTTGGTAAGCATGCCGTGAATGCTCTTGCCGGCTACTCTCAGGAAGAGGCGAGAACAGATTGGAATAGTTCATATCGGAAAGAATTTCTTAGTAATGAGTTATGGGAGGTGAATGCAGGAGGAGCCGATGGTCAGGTGGCTGAAGGCTCGGCCTATGAGTATGCTTTAAAGTCATATTTTGGTCGTATCTCTTATGCGTTTGATGAAAAGTACTTATTTGAAGCCAATGTTCGACGTGATGGTACCTCTCGTATATCTAAAGAGCAACGTTGGGGAACATTCCCTTCTTTTTCGGTAGGTTGGCGATTGATTAATGAATCCTTTATGGAATCTCTTCAGGACGTTGTGTCTAACTTTAAATTAAGAGCCGGATGGGGGCAACTTGGAAATCAGAACATAGGTAATTACCCTTATCAACAAGTACTTTCAACCGCTGATTACCGCTTAGGTGGAGCTGTTGTACCTGGAGTGGCATTGACACAAGGTGTTAATAGCGATATTCAATGGGAATTATCTACAACAACTAATGTCGGAATTGATCTATCTTTTTTTAAAAACCGATTATCGTTTTCAACCGATTTTTACAAGAGAATCACTTCTGATATACTGCTAAAATTACCCGTGCCAACGCCTACAGGTTTATCAAATCCTTATCAAAATGCGGGAGAGGTGATGAACAAAGGAATTGAGTTCCAATTAGGTTATAAATTGCAAAATGGAGATTGGAATTTCGATATTTTAGCCAATGCTGCTTATAATAAGAATGAAATAACAGATTTAAAGAATGATGGTTCCAGAATCTGGCATAATAATTACAGTTTCTGGCAAGAGGGGTATCCGATTAATGCATTCGGAGGTTATCAGTCCGAAGGATTGTTTAGAACGCAGGATGACCTGGATAACAGTGCTGTGATTAATCGTACACAGGCAGGCTTGGGAGATATTAAATATAAAGATGTTAATGGTGATGAGGTGATAAATGCCGAAGATAGAGAGTATCTTGGGAGCTGGACACCGGCCTGGACATTTGGAACAACGCTCAATGCTTCCTGGCGTGGCTTCGATGCTCAACTGTTTTTTCAAGGGGCAGCCGATGTTAATGGCTATATGAAAAATGAATCAGTTGGCAGGTTACAGGGAAATACAACCAAACCTACTACCTTGTTTAGTGATTCATATGATGCAGTAACGAATCCTGATGGCAATTTTCCAAGACCGCTTAGTACGTGGTTGATTAATGACTCAGAGGCAAATCCTTCATCTTTCTGGGTTAAAGATGCCTCTTACTTACGTTTGAAAAATGTATTGTTAGGCTATAATTTACCTCAGTCAATATGTAATTATGCAGGACTGGAAAAGGTTAAAATATATTATAGTGGTCAGAATTTATTGACATTCTCCAAGTTACCTGATGGATTCGATCCCGAAGCACCTGCTGGTGCAAGAGCCTATTACCCACAGGTGAAGACTCACTCATTGGGACTGAAAGTAACATTTTAAGAGGATAATGAAATTAAATTTTATTGAAATGAAAAAATATAGCTTAATACTAGTCGTTTTACTATATCTGACTGCTTGTAATGATGATTTCCTGGATAAAAATCCATTGGATAAATTATCTAATGAAACGTTCTGGAATAATGAAACAGATGCGATTGCTGCAGCCAATGGTTGTTATAATTCATGGTGGGATATTTACTATGTTCTGTATTTTGACTGTGCTTCAGATAATGCATATAACCCTTATCCTTGGGAAGGTTTTCAGGTACAGGCAACCGGACTAGCCTCGCCGAGCAATACAGGAAGCAGTTTTATGGGCTATGGTAACATCACCAAATGCAATAGTTTTCTTGAAAACATTGACAGGCCGGTTATGGATGAAAACCTGAGAAAGCGATTAAAAGCAGAGGTCCGTTTTCTTAGAGCCTGGGATTATTTTATCAAGGTTACTTTATATGGAGATGTGCCTTTGGTTGAACAATTACTTAATCCTGCAGAGGCTAATCTTCCGCGGACAGCAAAGGCTGAAGTGGTAAAATTTATCCTGGATGAGTTAAATGAGGTATACCAGGATCTACCTGAATCATACGCTGGCTCAGATGTGGGGCGAATTACTCAAGGTGCTGCACTGGCTCTCAAAGCCAGAATGGAAATCTTTGAAGAAAAATACGAGGACTGTATTAATTCCTGCTTAAAAATAATGGACCTTGATTATGCGTTGTTTGAGAATTACAAAGGACTATATAAAATTGCCAACGAAAATAATCAGGAAGTAATTTTGGATGTTCAGTATGCTGAAAGTCTCGGAACAACATGGGTTTTAGGAGTAATGCCACCAAACTCTTCGGGTGGATGGAGCTCTATAAATCCAACACAGGCCCTGGTGGATGCATATGAATGTGTGGATGGAAAAACAATTGATGATCCCACTAGTGTGTATAATCCTGATAGTCCATATGATAACAGAGATTCAAGGCTAGCTGCCACAATTATTTATCCGGGTGCTTATTACGGTTCTAATTATCTTAATTCAATAGATGAAAATGATCCTAACGGCGATTACTATGCGCCATACGGCCGATCTAAAACAGGGTATTATCCCCGTAAATACATTGATGATTTAAACGACTATCCTAATGTTTGGGAAACAGGAATTAATGGTATTGTGATTCGTTATGCAGAGGTGTTGCTGATGTATGCTGAATCAAAAACGGAAATAAATGCTATTGATGCTACGGTATATGACGCCTTGGATGCTATTCGCCAGAGAAGCGGGATGCCAAAAGTTGATCGTCAGGTATACAATTCTGTTGACAAGCTCAGGGAGCTGATTCGTCGGGAAAGAAGAGTCGAGTTAGCCATGGAAGGAGTAAGGTGGTTTGATATTTGTCGATGGCAAATAGGTGATGAGGTGATGAATGGTATGGTGTACGGCGCCCGGTTAGGAACGGTAGACCCCAATGATGGAACCTTAAACTTAACAGATGAACGAATTGAAGTTGAGACACGCATCTTTGATGAAAGTAAGCATTATTTGTGGCCTATTCCGCAAAGTGTAATGGATGCTACTCCTGCAATGATGCCTAATAATCCAAAATACTAATCTGTAATAATACAAAGTCAGTTAATAATCAAATGGGGTTTTATACCCCATTTGATTTTGGTGCTAGAATGGTTTAAATATTAATAATAGAGTGAATGTTTAAAGTCCATGCATATCTTGATTAAACGGCTACTATAAAATGAGCGATATTCGATGGAATCAACCTGATGATATGTTTTTACAGGCAACCTTTCAATGTGTTCTTATGGCTGCTTTATCTCCTGTGTTTTTGAAGCTAACTCCACCACTATTCTATGTTAAAACCAATGCGAAGCCTGGCATATCAAATGAGGCTGAAGTGAAATATCGTTGTTCTGAAAAGTTGTATTTGAATAAAAATGATTAAATATTAATTCTCTATGCAAAAATAGTTCAACCATTGGATAAGGATATTCTATCAGCCAGTCTGAAGTTCACCTAAATTTGTATTTGTGTCAGGGGATATAAAGCTGGCGATATCTCTGATGTATTCTTAATTAATCAAATCTTTGAAATTGGTTGAATCAGAATGTTTTTTTGACAAGCAGCCGATTAGTTGTAATTTATAGTATAATGAAAATGAAATTAGGTTATGTTTTTCTCATCTTCTTGGCTTTTCTGCATTTAAACCCGATAAATGCACAGTTTGCTGCAGTGCCAAACGAAACAGATATGTCTACGATAAAAGTCGACCTTGGAGGGGAGTGGCATTTTAGTCATCCAAGAAAATATCATAGAGACAGTTCTTTAAAGGGCAGTGAAAATTCGCACGATATTCAGGTACCTGGGGAGTGGACCATGCAAGGATTTTCACTAGAGCCTGGTGAAACAGGTATATATCAAAGGGATTTCGCCATACCAGATAATTGGAAGAATTCTACAGTGTATTTGCGATGCGATGCTGTTTTTAGTAAGGCAGTTATTAAAATTAACGGGCAGATAGCCGGGACACACAAAGGACCGATGATGGCCTTTGAATTTGATGTAACAGACTATTTAACTTATACTAGTGATAATGCCATATCATTGGAGGTAACTGCAGAAACCCTGCCTGATACCCTGATGTCTGGTACACAATATGCTGCTCATCAAATGGGGGGTATCCTTCGAAAGATATTTTTATACGCAGTACCACAGGTGCATTTAAGCGATTTGAGTATTAAAACAGACCTGGATAGAAAATATGAGAATGCGGTATTAAAGGTTGATGCATCAATTAATTGTAAGCAATTATCTGAAGATGTGTCGATTGTATCAAGGCTTTTCGATCCAAAAGGTAAAGAGGTGAAGCTTAACAACTCTAAGCATCGCTTAAATTTGAATGACAAAGGGAAAACACCACTTAGCTTGTCGTTTGCAGTGAATAAGCCTTTAAAATGGGATGCAGAACACCCTCATCTATATCGACTGGAGATGGATATACACTCCAGGGCCGGAACAGAGAAGATTGTAAAGTATATTGGCTTCAGAGTCATTGAGGTCGTAGGCAACGAACTATATGTTAATGGAAAACCGGTTAAACTTAAAGGAGTTAACCACCATGAAGTTCACCCACTAATGGGGCGCAGCCTCAATCCTGAACTTTGGAAACTGGACGTGGAGTTACTAAAAAAGGCAAATGTCAATTACCTTAGAACCTCACACTATCCAACTTCTGAAGAGTTTGTGGAATGGTGTGATAAATTGGGCATTTATGTTGAACTGGAGAATCCTTTGTGTTGGATTGGTCATCACGCCAATAAACATTGGGTAAAGAATGCGCCTGAAGACAATAGTTTTTATCCTTATTTTGAGGAGGTAGCTAAACTAAACATAGGGTTTTTCAGAAATCATCCAAGTATCATCATGTGGTCGATGGCCAATGAATCGAAATGGACACACAACTGGTCGAAACTGGCCGATTTCTATAAACAAAGCGATCCAAGTCGCCCGGTTACCTTTCACGATCAGGCTTACGGCGGATTTAATAACTATGGAAGTGGCAAAATGCCAGTGGCCAATATCCATTATCCTGGAACTGGAGGACCTAAAGTGGCTGAGGATTTTAACAGACCACTTTTATTTGGGGAATTTGCTCATTTAAATACCTATAACAGGGTTGAGATTGTCACGGACCCTGGAGTGAGAGATGTATGGGGACGTGGTTTTAAAAGTATGTGGGAAGGGATGTATGCTAGTCGCGGATGTCTTGGAGGTGCTATCTGGTCTGGTATAGATGATGTGTTTTATTTACCCGATGGACGTGCAGTTGGATACGGAGAATGGGGCCCCATTGATGGATGGAGGCGCGAAAAACCCGAATATTACCACATGAAGAAAAGTTACAGTCCTGTGAAAGTGCACAACCTTCAAATTGCAGCAACTGATTTGAATAAAGGCATTCAACTTCAGGTTGAGAATCGTTTCGATTTTACCGATCTGGAAGAGTGTTCAATTCATTGGACGCTGGAAACAGAATCAGGTCAGGCAAGAATGTCTTTAGCGCCAAAGCAGAGTGGCATTCTGACCATCCACCCAAAGTCGAATGACCTGAATGGTAAGATTCTATATCTTACATTTGCTTCCCCACAAGGCATAGAAGTAGAAAAGTGTGCCGTTGAAATAGGAGAAGTTCAACGCAATAAGCTACCTTTTAGCTCTGTTGCTCAATCAGCACTCCATGTGGAAGAAGAAGATGGGTGCCTAAAAGTAGATGGTGAATCTTTTTCATGGCTATTCGATATGCAAAAAGGAAAAGTTAAGGAAGCCACTGTAGAAGGAGAGACGGTACTGAAGATGGGAGCTGAACTAATGATGCTGAAACTTACAACCGGAGAGTGTTTAACTGAACACAGCCTGGATATTCCGTTCTATAATGAGGTATGCAGTCACTGGGAAGTTAGCACTGTGACATGGACTAATCTGAATGATACTATTGCGATAAATGTAGAAGGGACCTACGATCAGGCTGTTGGTACAATAAAATATCAGTTGTCTCAGGATGGTGTTATGACCATCACTTATGATTTCGAATCGCTGATTGAGATGAATCCTCGCCAGTGGGGTATTGTTTTCACAACATCGGCAAACGTGAACCATCTTAAATGGTACCGGAGAGGTTTATGGAGCTCCTATCCAGATAACCACATTGGCCGTATTAATGGGGAGGCCATACCGTTTGCGACACAGGCATTCTTATCCGAATCATTTGGGCAACAACCCGATAATGACTGGAGATATGATGCCAACCGGTTAGGGACGAACGATTTCAGAGCAACGCGCGAGAATATTTATTGGGCTTCCCTGACCTCGGAAGAAGGCAAAGGAATGACTGTGATATCTGATGGCACACAGGGATTCAGGGCTTTTGTTAATCCGGATAAGACCATCAGTTTTCTGTTAACAGATTATACAACGGGTGGTGGCGACCTGTTTTTCAGTGGTCATTACAGCAACGAAAGAATAAAACTTAATAAGGGGTCTAACCTCCATGGAATAGTTAAGCTGCAGTTGGTAAAATCAAATCTGTAATTTATAAGAACATGCAAAAGAAACTGTTAATTGCTTTCCTGGTATCAATCTGGTCTGTAGGATTATTTGCGCAGTATCATTTCGATACGGCAAAACTAAAGACGATTCGATGGTCACCCATGCCTGATGTTGTTAAGGGAGAGAAGGTAAAGAAGATTTTGTTGGATGGTCAATGGAGCTTTTCTACATCACCTCATAAAGAGTTCTGGAAAGAGCATTCACAGAAGGGATGGCCTTTAATAACGGTGCCTGGTGAATGGGTGATGCAGGGATTTGATGTGGAGCCAGGAAAAGCAGCTGGCTATCACAGAAATTTTAATGTGCCGGCCAATTGGAATGATTTCAGGATTAAACTTAAATGCGAAGCGGTTTATAGTGATTGCGACATCTGGTTGAATGGAAAGCGTGTAGGTAAACATATAGGAGGATTCACACCTTTTGAGATGGATGTAACAAATGCAATGAAGACTGGTGAGAATACTATTGCACTTGCAGTTAGAAGTGAAAGTCTTGCAGATACCTTATCCGGAGCATCCCAGTATGCAGTGCATCCTTTAGGAGGCATATCACGTTCTATCAGCCTGGTAGCATATCCCGATCTCAACCTTGCATCATTGCATGTGAGTACAGTCTTTGATTCCTTATACACTGATGCCACTTTAACATCGCATCTTAAAGTAGCGAATGAATCAGACCTCACACAAACAGCGGATGTAAAGTTAGTGCTTAAAGATAACAATGGGAAAGTGGTAATGGAATCCACTCATTCATCAGGCATAAGCCTGAAGGCTGGTGAAGTTAGGAATATAGATCTGAAGATGCAGGTTGTTGCACCAATGAAATGGGAACCGGAACACCCGCATCTTTATTGGCTTGAATGTGCATTGATTCAGAACGGAAAAGAAAGTTCAGTGACGAAAAGACGCTTCGGTTTCCGGCAGGTTGGTGTGAGAGGTAATCAGATGTTTGTTAATAATCAGCCTGTTAAGCTAAGAGGTGTAAACCGACACGATGTGGATCCGCTCAGAGGTCGCTCTCTGTCCGGAAATCAGTGGTATGAAGATGTGAAGCTATTCAAGGAAGCAAATGTTAATTACATCCGTACATCACATTATCCACCTCATGAAAAGTTGCTGGAAGCCTGTGATGAACTGGGTATGTTTGTAGAAGAGGAGGCACCATTCTGTTGGGCAGGAAAGCAACCCGTATCCAACGCTAACTATTTTGAAGCCATTCTTCTGCCGACGCTTGAGATGGTGGAGCGAGATAAATCTCATCCATGTATTATTCATTGGTCCATCGGTAACGAATCCTATGATTTTAATGAGTTATTTAAACAATCTGCCGACCTGGTAAAGGAAGCAGATCCGTCTCGCCCGCGTATCTTTAGCCAGTACGGGGAGGATTCTGACAGCGGTTATCTTGAACTGGGGAACCATCACTATCCGGGGTCTTCCGGTCCATTAAAATATAAGGATAACAGACGACCCGTTACCTTTGATGAGTATTGTCACTTAAATGCATATAACCGGTATGAGTTAATGACAGATCCAGGCGTTCGGGATGCATGGGGGGAGATTCTATTGAATATGTGGGAAGAGATGATGGCTTCCAAAGGCGTATTGGGGGGCGCTATCTGGGCAGGTATCGATGATACGTTCTTTTTGCCTTCCGGCCATGTGGTTGGATATGGTACCTGGGGCCCAGTGGATGGATGGAGAAGGACCAAGCCAGAATACTGGCACATGAAAAAAGTGTATTCACCGGTTAAGCTGAAGCGATTAACAACCGAACCCAATCAGCCTGTTAAATTTGAAGTAGAGAATCGCTATTGTTACTCTAATTTGTCCGAATGCCATTTCGTATGGAAAACAGAGAGCGGAGAAGGCGTGGTTCAGCCCAATGTTAAGCCAGGTGAAAAAGGAACTTTTGTACTGCCTGTGCATAATGAGGAGGTGCAAAAGCTAACTGTTGAAATTTGGAAAGATTTAGATAGTCCGGTCGATAAGTATGTCTATAATAACAAGCCATCTGATCTTTCAAAGCTGCCAGTTAAGAAAGATAAGTTTAAATGGCAGTCAGAGGGAGATTTTCAGGCTGGAAAATCAAAAAATACAACAATACAAATAGGTACAGATAAGCTTGTGGTTGCTGATGCTGAGGGTAGAGTTCTGTTGGACGAATGGCCGGGATTGATGTTGGTGCCGTTTAATAGCGGAGGGGATACACAGATGACAAAGGAGACCCCCGAATATGAATTATATTCGCCAATGGCAACCAATCGTCAGATTTTATCAATTGATGTGGTAAGGTCGGTTGCCGATGTAGAAATTGTTTTGCACGATGCCTATAATGAGGCCATAGGAAAAACAAGGATACTTGTGACGGCCAATGGTCAAATAACTGTAGATTATGAATACAAGTTGCTAAAAAACCAAAACCTGAGACAATGGGGAATGGCATTCAGGTTACCAGCAACTATAGATAGGTTAAACTGGCAGCGTAAAGGCTTATGGTCCGTTTATCCCGAAGATCATATTTCTCGTCTTGAGGGTACCGCTCAATTGTTTTATAATCATCCGGAATGTGGCACGGCCGGACCAAATGAGAAACCAGATTATCCATATTCAGAAGACCAAACGCCATATGGAAGCAATGATTTTCGCTCAACCAAACGTAATGTGCTTCAGGCCACATTGTTTAATACTCACAATTCGGGTATTCAGCTTCATTCGTCAGGTTTGCAGCACCTAAGGTGTTGGTATCATAATGAGCGAGTGAATATGCTTGTGGCTGAATATGATAATCCTGGGGCAGAGAGGTTTTTGCGCAGATTTGTTAATCATGCGGCATTATTTGATATCCCGCTTAAGAAAGAGCAAACTATTCGTGGGAAAATTAATCTGAACATACTTAATGAAAGTAATAATGGGGACTAAGATTTGGAGAAACGATAATGAACTGTTTGAGCTGATACAGAAAGAGCTCTTTACAGCTGTAGTAGGTGATATTATGGATAAGATGGGCTTGCAAAAGCAATTTCTGCCTCCGCAGATACGTCCGCTGAAAGATGATATGTTCCTGGTTGGTCGTGCAATGCCTGTGCTTGAGGCCGACTGTTTTGAAGAATTATCTGGCGATTCTCAAAATCCATTGATGAATAAACCGTTTGGCTTGATGCTCGAGGCATTAGATGCCATTCAGCCAGACGAAATATATATATGCTCAGGTTCATCACCCGATTATGCCCTGATGGGAGAGCTGATGATGACGCGTATTAAACAGTGTGGAGGCGCAGGAGCTGTTGTTAATGGCTATTCAAGAGATACCTATGGGATACAAGCAGTAGGCTTGCCTGTTTTTTCGTACGGACCCTACGCACAGGATCAGGCGCCAAGAGGCAAGGTCATTGACTTTGGAGTGCCTATTGAGATGAATGGCGTTCGAATACATCCGGGGGATATTATTATTGGTGATATTGACGGCGTATGTGTTGTGCCGCGTAAGGTTGAGGAAGAAGTTATTATGCGGGCACTTGAAAAAGCCAATGGTGAAAAAATGGTTTTGAAGGCCATACAGGGTGGCATGAGTGCTGTTGATGCCTGGGAGAAGTATGGCATTATGTAAAAAGAGAACGATCAAATATTTATACGATAAGAAAATGAAAATAACTGATGTAAAGGTATGGTTGGTTGAAGGTGTTAAGTACAACTGGACCATGCTTAAAATATATACTGATGAAGGGCATACCGGGGTTGGTGAGGCTACCAACTGGCCCGGAAGCCAGATTGTGGAAGCAGCTGCCAAAGAGTTAGGACAGCGGATTATAGGTATGAATCCCATGCGCACTGATTTTATCTGGACCAAGCTTTATAGGGATCTGAATTGGGTAGGACCATATGGCGCCAGTATGTGTGCCATTTCGGGCATCGATATGGCACTGCTGGATCTTAAGGCGAAAGAGCTTGGTGTACCAATGTACGACTTGCTAGGAGGTGCCTTTCGAACAGATATCAGGTTGTATGCCAACTATTGGTTTACAGGTGGCGGACACAAAGCTGAAGATTATGCCCAACAAGCAAGGGTTGTCATGAACCACGGTTTTAAAGGGGTTAAATTTGACCCTTTTGCACATGTTAACTACTTATATGGTGAGGATTTAAACACCGATTTGGGCTTGTCAAAAGAACAACAGGATAGGGCATATGAAGTAAGTGAAGCTGTGCGACGCGCTATTGGTCCTGAGGCTGATATGATGATTGAAACACATGCCATGCTTAATTACAAAACTGCGGTGGCAATGGCTGAACGTTTATCAAAACTGGATATTACCTGGTATGAAGAGCCTGCCGGTCCTGAAAGTGCCGGTACACTTCGTGCCTTTCGCGAACGCATCGATCCCAAAGTATCTATATGTGTAGGCGAACGTCATTATACACGACATGGAATTCGCGATTTGTTGGAAAAACATGTGGTTGATGTGATCATGCCCGATATTACCCGTTGTGGCGGGCCATCTGAAATGAAACGAATGGCGACAATGGCAGAAGCCTACAATGTGCAATTGGCGCCTCATAATCCTAACGGTCCTTTGTCGACACTGGCCAGTGCCCATGTTTGTGCGGCAGTACCCAACTTCTTTCGACAAGAGTTTATGTTTAACGATGTACCCTGGCGTGATCAAGTGATAAATCATCCTATTGCAGATATGATTGTTGATGGGCATCTTCATTTGTCAGAGAGACCGGGATTGGGTGTTGATTTAATAGAAGAGGAAATGGAAAAGCATCCTGGAATCAGGGAGGCACGACCAGGTTTTTACATCTAGGAGAGCAGCGACTATGACGATATTGGATATTTTTATTTTCATTGCCTATGGATTGGTGATTATCATGATTGGTAATCTCCTGTCCCGTTCGTCTAAAAATGAACGGGACAGTAACGCCTATTTCTTTGCCGGTAATAGCCTTCCGTGGTACCTGATCGGAACATCAATTATTGCCGCAAATATTTCAGCCGAACAGTTTATTGGCATGTCAGGTTCAGGTTATGCAATAGGTCTGGGTATTGCAACCTATGAATGGATAGCCGCATTGATTTTGATTGTAGTGGCCAAATACTTTTTGCCGGTATTGATCGATAATAAGATTTATACCATGCCTCAGTTTATGGAGTACAGGTATGATAAGCGGATTAAAACCATACTGGCCATCTTTTGGATATCACTTTTCGTTATGGTCAATATTACTTCCATTCTTTATCTCGGTGCTTTAACCTTGAAATCATTGCTGGATATTCCTTTGGTTGCAGCTATTGTCGGATTAGCTGTTTTTACACTGATGTATTCTCTGTTTAATGGATTAAAAGCCATTGCGTCAACAGATATTATTCAGGTCGTTTTTTTGGTAGCTGGGGGATTGCTGACGACCTATCTTGCATTGAATGCCATCAGCCACGATGGTGGATTATGGGAAGGTTTCCTGATGATTAAGCAGCAAGCGCCTGAGAAGCTCCATATGGTTCTGCATTCTTCCAATCCTAATTACAAGTATCTGCCTGGAGTAAGAGCCATATTGGGTGGAATATGGATAGCTGGGATTTACTATTTTGGGGCCAATCAATACATTATTCAAAAAGCACTAGGGGCCAAAAACCTAAAGGAAGCGCAGAGAGGAATGGCCTTTGCTGCATATTTGAAATTGTTACTTCCTTTGATTGTTGTGGTTCCTGGTATTGCGGCATTTGTGTTGAATGCTGATATTAGCGGACCTGATGAGGCGTATCCCTGGCTATTGACAACATTTATTCCATCAGGATTCAAAGGGTTTATTTTTGCAGCCCTCATTGCAGCAATTGTTTCTTCTTTGAGTGCTATTATTAATAGTACTTCCACCATTTTTACCATGGATATTTACAAAGTCTATTTTAATACTCAGGCTTCAGAATGCCAATTGGTAAAAACCGGACGAATTTCTGGTTTGGTAGCTATGGTCATTGCCACATGCCTGGCTCCATTACTTGGGCATGTTGAGCAGGCTTTCCAATTCATACAGGAATACACAGGGATGTTGAGTCCGGGTATTACCGCAATTTTTGTCTTTGGTCTTTTCTGGAAGAAAACAACATCCAATAGTGCTCTTTGGGGTATGGTGGTATCAATTGTTGCATCTGTTTTTCTCAAATTTGGTTTTCCCGATATGCCTTTTCTTGACAACATGCTTGTCGCATTTTTGATAACAGCCAGTTTCATTATTTTGTGGTCATTGGTGGAAGGGAGATGTCATATGAATGGTAAAGCTATCATAGTTGGCAGAGGTGCATACCGTACTGGCTTTGTCTTTAATGTGGCTGCAGTTGGTATAATCGTCATATTATTGGCTTTATACATCTCATTCTGGTAGGTTTTGGATCTTTATGAGTTAGAAATTATTCACAAACATTATGAATAACTTTTGAGGTTATCAGTTTATTCAATTAAAACAATCTAAACATGCTTTCTATTAATTTAAAGGACAAAGTAGCAATAGTAACTGGTGTTTCATCTGGTATTGGTGCAGGTATTGCGGAGGTACTTGCCCGGGCAGGTTGTCATATAGCTGGTTGTGCCAGAACCAATGCCTCAGACCCAAAAGTTTTGGATTTCGTAAAGTCTGTTGAGAACAGCCAACGCGAGGCGTTTTACCATCCAGTTGACGTGACTCACAAAGAGGATATAGAAACCTTTGTCGATAAGGTTATCAATCGATTCGGCAGAATTGATATTGTCATTTCTAATGCCGGAGTGAATGTTTTCCGTGGTGTGGATAACTGCAGCGATGAGGATTGGGATTACAACAATAAATTGAATCTGTCTTCTCACTGGCATTTGGGGAAAATATGTAAACCATGGCTGGAGAAAGCCAAAAATAGCGTATTTCAGGTGATCACCTCCAATCATGCCTTTGCCTCTATTCCAGGTTGTTTTCCATATAATGTAACAAAAACTGCCTTAACGGGGCTTGTTAGAGCCATGGCTATTGAGTGGGGACCATCAATCAGGGTGGTTGGTATTGCTCCCGGTTTTATAGATACTCCTGGAAATGATAAGTGGTTTAAAACGTTTCCGGATGCTGAAGCTGAGCGTCAGCGCACTATTGATATGCACCCGGCAGGGAAACTGGGCACCCCTGAAGAAGTTGGCAGTTGGTGTGCCTTTCTGGCAAGTAGTTTTGCCGCTTTTGCAACAGGTACAACTTATCTTATTGATGGAGGGCGATCAGCCTTAATGCAGGATGCTTAATAGAAGAGGAAGTATTATTGCGTAATAAAGCACGTTTTGATGCAATGTTTTTAATGTTATGAAGCAGCAAATAGAATTGGTAAAAAATACCCCACAGTCGATGCTGGGAGAAGGGCCAATGTGGCATCCGGTGAATAACTCCCTGTATTGGGTAAATATTGTAGGAATGAAACTACATTGTTACGACCCTCTGAACAAGTATACCGAGACTTTAGAGTTGCCATCAATGGTAGGTACCGTTGTGCCTGCCACAGGGCTATATGAGGTTCTGCTAGCCTTGGAAAACGGTGTTTTTGGTCTAGATAAGCAAAGGCAACTAGTTAAGTTGGCCGATTATCCGGCTGATGAATTACCCGATAACCGGTTTAATGATGGTAAAATAGATCCCAAGGGCCGTTTGTGGGTTGGCACTATGAACAAAGAGGTTGTGGATAAGGCAGGTAACTTATATTTGTTTGAAGGAGGTAAATGGCAGGTTAAACAGGCAGGAGTAACCATTTCTAATGGTATAGCCTGGTCGGCCAATGCGCAAACCATGTTCTATATTGATACATCGCAATATCAAATTTGGGCGTATGACTATGACTGTGATAAGGCTTTGATAGATAATAAAAAAGTGGTTGTTGAAATTCCGAAGGAGCTTGGTGCTCCTGATGGCATGACTGTTGACAAGCAAGGCATGCTTTGGGTGGCACACTGGGGTGGGAGTGCAGTTATTCGTTGGAACCCGGACACTGGTGAACGAATGGAGACAATTGAATTGCCGGTACCACATGTAACCTCATGTACTTTCGGAGGTGAAGCTTTGGATACTTTATATATTACAACAGCGCAAGAGGGATTGAACGATACGGAACTTAAGAAATTCCCATTAAGCGGATGTTTGTTTAGTGTTAAAATGGATGTTCAAGGATTACCAGCCAATATCTGGAGATGACAGAATGGCAATTAGGTTATATATATACTGATTGTAGTATTTGAAAGTTGGCAGAATAGCCTTTGACTGCTTAAACAGCATGGTCAATTTGTTTTTAAGATAAACGTGATAATAAAAATAGTGCATGACCAAAAAAGTAATCACTTTCGGAGAGATAATGCTCCGTTTGTCAACACCAGGCTATCAACGCTTTTCGCAGGCAAGCGAGTTTGAAGTATGTTATGGAGGTGGAGAGGCCAACGTGGCTTATTCGCTGGCCAA
>NZ_JAGTAR010000054.1 GCF_018156225.1 Carboxylicivirga sediminis | reverse complement strand
GATGATCAATAACTGGTGTTCGGGCATCATCATTACCATAACAGCCGATAAAATGTGGCGAAGTATCTTCAATGGTTATCCAAAGGATGTTTGGTTTTTCTAATGGCTTAGTCTGGCATGATGTAAACATCCCAAAAAGCATTATGAGCATTAAAGGCAAAGAACTTTTTATTAGCATCTGGTGGTGTTTTGGGTTAAATGTAAAAGTATAAATAACCACTCCTTATAATGGTTATTTATACTTAATACAAATCTAAAATTTATGAAAAAAGGTACTCTAACTATCTTTATTAAATATGATTATTTAATTGGTGAAAGACGGTAGATAAAACTATAGTCTTCACTTTTTAAGCGATATTCTTTACGTGGAAAAGCATTATCCATCCAGCTTGTTGTGCCACCAATACCCATTTGTTTATGGTCAATATTCAGGAATACTTCAGCATGCTTTGTTAGCTCAAATGAGTATTCGGCACGGTGCATTTCGGCTTTAGGATAATGAGCGGCACCAAAACCAATGACCTCATCACCTGTAATTTTAAGTCCTTTACCAGATGCATTCGTCATTGTTACCCAACGAGTATTAGAGCGATAGCCATTTTCCTGAGGACTTGAGTACTCCACCCAAAGTTTATCTACCGTTGATTGATAAACACCTACTAATTCATTGTTGCGGTCGTTGTATGTTGGTCCTTCTGTTCCAAACCACTCAACATTATCATAACCAGCTGCCAACACCAACTCTGTTCCCTGACGAATCATCATCGGCAACTTGATTTCGCCAGCGGTGTAACTGCAAGCTACATCCACTTCACCATTGCCATACACTGTATAAGTTTGAGAATATTCAGCATCAATCACCGGTAAGTTACCTTTGGCCGTAATTACAATGGTATTGCCTACTTCTTGCTCGGTAAACTCATTAATTAACCATGCATTGGCTTTCTCCCAGGTATATAACTTAGGCACTTTGGCAGATGCGCCTTTAATACCGCCACGGTCGTTATCGGTTAAAGCTCTCCAGAAATCAGGATGTGCGCCTTGCCTAATAATCTGTTCATCGTTGATGTAATATTTCTCTAGTCGTCCGGTTAATTTATCAAACACAATAGAAAACTCATCGCCCCACACATACACTTTACGCCCATTCACGCGCATTTGAGGTTTAGCATCCGACTGAACTTTAGTTAAGGTTGCCAGCTGGTTCTTTTCTAACTCAAACTGATCCCATGCCAGTAAGTGACCTGCAGCGGCATAATAGGAGGCATTCTTTGAGGTAAACTTGAAGTTAATGTGGTACTCATGGCCCTTCTTTGGGTTGAAATTGACCAACTCTAATTTAAACTGCTTACTACTGCGTGGGGCAATATCCAAATCATTAATGTCACCACTTTTAACAACATTCCCATTTTCAAGTAATTCCCATTTGCCTGATACCAAATCATTAGCATTTGTAAAATCGAACCAGTTGGTAATTTTATATGTATTATTCTCGATATCTATTGCTTCAACATGAATATTGCGGTAATGATACTTAATGGCATTTAAACCAGGGTGTGGTGTCCAATCAGCAGCCAATAAGCCGTTCATACAAAACGTTTCATCATGGTAAATGCCGCGCGACGTTTCCCACCATCCGCCATAAGCGTAGAAATGGTCATCCTGAGCAGTGGCTCTGTAGTTAGCTGGCACAGCTTGTTTTAAACCCTGATCCATCCAGTCCCAAACAAAAGCTCCCTGAAAATTATTATCGGCATAAATCTGGTCCCAGTATTCTTTTAGGTTACCGTTACTATTTCCCATCGCATGTGTGTACTCGCATAGGATAAATGGCATATCGGCATGTTTGTTTATTATCTGCGCACAACGCTCCGGTGTTCCGTACATTAATGAGAAGATATCAGCTGTATTGTAACCATGAGCTGATGTTCCCTCGTAATGGAAAGGACGAGTAGGGTCGGCCTTTTGCACCCACTTGTAAACATGCTCTACATTTGGTCCGTCGCCACTTTCGTTACCAAACGACCAGATAATAACAGATGGGTGATTACGATCCCGATATACCATTCGCTTCACACGGTCGAGATGTGCTTCTCTCCATTCTGGAGCATTCGACAAACGGTTTTTCTTATTATTGTCGAAACCATGGGTTTCAATATTTCCTTCATCAATAAGATAAAGGCCATGCTCATCACATAAGTCGTACCACTCCGGCGCATTTGGATAATGACTTGTACGAACGGCATTGATGTTATTTTGCTTCATCAACACAATGTCGCGCATCATATCTTCGGTAGTAACATAATGTCCCGTTTCAGGTGAATGCTCGTGACGGTTTACACCCTTAAATAATACCTGAACACCGTTGACCAATAACTTGCCATCTTTAATTTCAATGCGACGAAAACCAACTTTCTGTGGAATTACTTCCAACACATTCCCGCTTTTATCTTTCAATGACATTAAAAGCATGTATAAAGTTGGCGACTCAGCGTTCCAGCTAGTAATATTCTTTAGCGTGTGCTCGTCGGCCTTAAAAGTGGTTATTCCTTTATCTGCAACTACATCAATAGAATGTTTTAGTAGCTCCTGACCTTCTGAGTCTAATAATTGATATTCAACAACTACTGCATTTGCTACGGTTGAAACAAGTTCGCCCTCTAATTTCAAAATACCATTCGTATTTGATTCATCCAGAGTGGCTGTTATATTAAAATCGCGGATGTGTGATGATGGTGTTGACCACAAATACACATCGCGGAAAATACCACTTAAGCGCCAAAAATCCTGATCTTCTAAATAAGAACCATCGCTCCAGCGATACACTTCAACAGCCAATTGATTATCACCTACCTTTAAGTATTGCGTGATATTAAACTCGCCTGGCGTACGACTGCCCTGACTGTAACCAACCTTTTTGCCATTGACCCAAACGTAAAATGCCGATTGAACACCATCAAAATTGATGTAAACCTGCCGGCCATCCCAATTAATTGGTAATGTGAAGTTACGACGATATGAACCCACCGGATTCCATTCTTTTGGAGCTTCCAGATTTTCTTTATCAAAAGGATATTCAATGTTGGTGTAAATTGGTACACCGTGGCCTTCCAGTTCCCAATTTGACGGCACAGGAATGGTTCCCCACTCTGCATCATTAAATGTGCTTTTATAAAAATCAACCGGGCGCGATGATGGGTTCTCCGACCACTTAAACTTCCATTGACCATTTAAACACTGGTGATAGGCCGATTGCTTTTTATCGAAACTAAGAGCCGCCTGTTCCGAACCATACACCATCATGGTAGCATGCGGTTTTTCTCGGTTAATCTGTAATACTTTTACATTGTCCCAATCTGCTTTCTTTGCAGAAAATGCACTTAAACTGACAAGTAATAATAAGTGCGCAATGATTAACTTCTTCATCTATATGATTGATTTTTCAATGAGTATTAAATGCTTAATGCACGCCTAAATATGCAATGGCAAGATGTAGTTTTTATAGGAAAAAGAGGTGCCTATTTTATCCAAAGAATAGCACATTTTTGCTTAATTCTGTGTTTTTTCATTTTTACCAATGAATGCATTCTCATGCACTCATAAAGTCCAGAATACTGATTACGTGACACATAGAGAGAGTTAAAAATCTACAGGAAATAGTCATTAATTTGCTCATCAACATGCAATGACGATAAATTACTTTTATTATTAGCTACCTCATAGGTTTTGATTTAGAAATAAAGAATGGTAGTTTTTTATCCAATACTTTTTGTTAGTTGGTCATTCCATGTGCTTCATCTTCGTGTTTCCCAAAGAACAATACACTCGTACATGATGGTTGATTTATCTATCGGCCATTGATAATCTCATTCACTTGCTTTTTTAGTTCGCTCAATGATGTTGCATATGCAGGATCGTTTGCCAGATTATGCCATTCAAACGGATCATTATTTAAATCATACAATTCCTCTGAACCATCAGGATAAGTAATATACCGAAACTCTTGGGTACGATAAGTAAATGTTTGTGCCTCTATGTTGTAATCAACAACATCGGTAGCAATGGCCGTAAGTGCACCTTTCGGTCCATTCCAATCATCAGAAGTTGGATCTTTTAACAAAGCCTTAAAACTATATCCACCCAATGGCAGACCCTCTTCATTCTTTCTATTGTGATTGCCCAGATTACAAATATCAATCAAGCTCGGGTAAATATCGACCAGTGAAACAGGTTGTTCCACTAATGTTCCTGGTTTAACTCCTGGCATATTCACAACCAGAGGAATACGGGTGCTGTTTTCCCATGGTGAGTTCTTAAACAAGTATTGCTTTTGCCCCATCTGCCAGCCATGATCACTTGTTAAAACAACAATCGTATTTTTGGCAAACTGACTATCGTTCAAAGCATCCAGAACAACGCCTACCTGCTCATCAACAAAGGCAACACATGCCAGGTAAGCCTGCAGAAAGTGTTTTAAGCCTTCCTCCTCATTATTACCGTACGACTGAGTAAGCATCTTTGAGTACATCTGCCCTTTTGAAGTGTTGGTATACCACTTATCATCCTTGGTTCGTTCAACCGGATAGTTGTCCTTGTAATAGGTATCATCAACATCATTCGCTTTTATCACCGGCAGTTCAAGTTCATCGACGGGAAACATATCAAAGAATCGTTTAGGTGCATACAGGGGCGTGTGTGGACGAACGAATCCAATTCCCATAAAGAAGGGCTGCTTAGAATCCTGTGTATCCATTTCTTTAATGCGTTTGGCGGCCCATCGGGCATGCAGTTCATCGGGTAATAAATCTCTATTTCTCTCATCGACGTACTTGAATACTTTACCATCTTTAGCTGAATAAGCCCAACCAGCATTATCCCCCATAGTTTCATTTTCATTAAACCTAGGAATATCAGATAAAGGCGCATAGGAACCATCAATATCACCAATGCTGCGGAATGGTTGCGGAACCGATGGATGACCGACCTGTTTCTCGCCATCATATGCGAAAGGGCCATAATTATTAATTTGAACACCCCACTCATCCCAAAGATGTTTTTGATTGTAATGCAACAACTTACCACTTCCCATCACGTAGTACCCCATCTCAGAAAATTGCTCCATGATGGTTTTATTATTTTTAAATAGCTGTTTGGTCGATTTAGTATCTAAGCCAAAATTACGTGATTGATGTGGATAGACACCTGTAAATAAGCTATTGCGTGAAGGGTTACACAAGCCAATATTGGTTTGAGCATTGATAAAGCGCACACCTGATGCTGCCAGTTTATCAATATTGGGAGTGTGGGCTTGGGGATGACCGCCAAAGGCGCCCTGGTAATCATTCAGATCGTCGCACAAAATAAAGATAACATTGGGATGTTCCGGTATGGAAACCGTGTTTGACGACTTACATCCTAAGAGAGCTAATACAACCATTAAAATTGAAAGAAATCTTTGGTATATCCACATAATCTATTCTGCTTATTCGCATTTATTGAAAACTAAAAATACAAAGAGAGTCCCTGATTTAAAATGCGTATATTATCCGATAATGGTTAATTATTAACTTGTGCAAGCTCTGAAAACAAAACCTTAGTACTATCTATTATTGCACCTTACAACTAACAACTACCATTAGTTACTAGCATTAATAGCAATAAGTTATAACTACCAGTTAATACCTATTCTTACTGTTCATCCACCAACTTTACCTCCTGAATTTAAAAAAAGGGAACCCAGGCGGATTCCCTCTTTAATAATTGGTGTAGGACAGTATTTATTTAATTATCATTTTTTGTGGTTGATAGCCGTCAAGCATTAAAACATATAAGCCTGAATCAATATGACCAACATTTAGTTGTTTTACTACCTTCTCTTCCAACACTTTTCTTCCTTTTAAGTCGAATACTTTGACACAACTTTTCTTTTCAAGCCCACCAATATTGATAATTCCATCTGTCGGGTTGGGATACACCATTAGAGGCTTAAGCTTTACATCATCTATGGCTGTTGCTTCTCCATTTTTTGCATTGCATGCACCAATATTGGGTGTACCTGTTGACAAATCGATGGGATTGCCATAGAAATCGACGGTTGGATATTCCGGTACATCCTTGAAAATGCCTGTTCCGGCGCCAGGCACCGGTGGTCCTAATTTGGCCACTCCGGTATTAATAGCCGGACTGGTACTTTCAAGTTGGTATTGATACATGTCTTCTGCCTGCATACTTTTAAACTTAGGGTCTCCATACAGTGGATTGGTATCTAAATTTTTAAAATTCTGGTTGATGATACCAAAAAACAGATTGTTCTTCATAAATAACGGCGTACCGTTATTTTGAACGATCATTTGCTTGGAACCTATACCGGCTCCGTTAACTGAGTAGAAAATATTGTTGAAAATATGGGTATTCTTACCATTTATGTCAATTGCTGTTGAATATGGCTCATCAATAACTACCGTGTTATTATAGATATAACTGTAATCGCAATAGTGTGTTACACCTCCTGGTCCATTTTGATTGATCCAAATGGTATGGTTGCTGTTTGTCCAATTAGGATTCTCACGCCAACCATCATTCACACTAACATTAAATCGATATACGGCATTGACATTACCACCCAGAATTTCAACAAAGCCACCTTCACAATCCTCCATATAGTTATACTGTACAAAGGTGTTGTGGTTTTCATGATCGATATGAATACCGTGTGAATCAAGGTAACCTCTGGTGCTAATGCAACGGTTACGCTGAATAACAGTATTGTAACAACGCCAGGTCCAAACCGAGCTGCCACGGTTAGGCATACGTGGATCAACATCGGAACCTGGGTGATTAAACAGGTTGTCCTCAATTAAGCAATTGTATGTTTTTGTAGGTAATATGCATGTTCCACCTATATAATGAAATTCATTATTACGAAAGACCAGGTTCATATTTCGATTAATCATTTCATCACCAATGCCGTCGGTTCCACCAGCATGCTTCATATGAACGCCTAAGCGTTGTAAGTCTGTGAAATAACAGTCTTCCATCAGAACATCCTGGATATTCTTTTCCTGACCAGCAACGGTGTTTTTGGCTGTATAGAACCTAACGGCAGCTACCTCTAATCCGTTAAAAGCATCTTCCCCCTCACCTTGTAAAATGGGCTTTGGCGCATATACTTTCTGAAAAGTCATGTTTCGGAAGACAAAATTGCGCATGATTTCTGCTCCGGTGTTTAGGACATAAATACCATAGGCATCGGTTTCATCCACGCCTGTTCGGTTGACTGTTCGTTCATTATTAATCTCCAAACCATCAAAAATAAGGTTATCGTGATTCTCAACCAGTATGGCTTCCTGATAATCGCCACCGGCTGCCGCTCCTATTTCGCCGGTAATAATTGGTTTATTACCTTCTCCGTATGAAGTTATGGTAATCGGGTAATCAGTTGTACCCGAACCATTCACCACAAAATGACCATCGAAACGATCCCCACATTTAAAATTAACGGTATTACCGGGCTTTAGTGGTGCCTGGCTAATTTTCTCTAAAGATTGGAAAGGTGCATCTATGGTGCCATCGTTGGCATCGTCACCTTCTGAACTACTGATGTAATAATCGCTTAACTCGGTAAATACGACTTCCTCCACTTTTATTTCATCCACTAATAGCGTGCCCGACCAATTGTGGAAGACACCCACGTACACCGTATTCATACCGGCTCCTGCTGTAAATGTCATCTCATGATCTATCCATTGCGTCTTCTGTGCTTCTGTTGGCGTAAAATCTTCACCTTGATTTAATAATGTGATGCCATCGGATTGATAAACGCGTAAATGACGTTTAAATGGACTGGTTGTTTTAATACTCAGCTTGTATTGTTTGCCTGCAGTAACATCAACTTCCTTACGCAGCTGCATAAGGGTCTGACCGTTTTCGCTGGCTACACAGGCAGCGTACTGATTGTCATTGTTGCTCTGAACAGAGGTGCTAATAGTTCCGGGATAATCTGCCTTTTTACTAAAGACATACCCAAGTGTTGATAACTCATCATTAAGAGCATATGATTCAAAATCATCAGAGAAAACAACTGTCTGTGCCATAACGCCGCTAGTCATTACAGCCATGTATATTAACAAAACAACTCGCCTCATATTCAATTACTTTTTTAACGGTTAAAAGCCCGGTTTGAGCAATATTCAAAAGTAATGGTTTACTGATGATACGTTTGAGCGTTTATTATCCAAAAACAACCAGTTTTTAACCAAACTTCTTATTTATTGATTCTTCAGAAGAATTTGTTAATTCCTAGTTTTATTTTACTTAGCCTTTCGCCCTTGCTTCTTCCTGGCTTCAGAATGTATCAGGCCAAGAAAAGTAGGGTCTATCAATTCAGAGGTCCACTCATTTAGGATTAATTCCAGTTGTTTCACTTTCTCAGGCATTTTGTCAGCTAAATTATTTTGCTCTCCAATATCCTCACTGAGGTTATACAATTCCTTTGTTTTCCCATTATTGTGCATGACTAATTTGTAATCACCATCTCGCACACAATAACGTTGTTGATCAAACTTTCTTAAATAGATATATTGATGTGGTGCTTTATTGCTATTTCCAGTAACATATGGAATAAGGTTAACGCCATCCAAGGGTTTATTCTTATTAATGGGCGATTTAGCCAATGCCGAGATAGTAGCAAAAATATCGAGTGATGATATTGGAAAATCATAAACCGTTGCATCAACCTGACTTTTCCAGCGCATAGCAAATGGCACACGGTATCCACCCTCATAATGTGAGCTTTTTCCTTCACGCAGAGGCCCATTATCGGATGCATTCTTTGTCTCAGGGCCGCCATTATCCGATAAGAAAAAGATGATTGTATTATCATCAATGGCTAATTCTTCTAATGTTTCAAGCACGCGACCAACACCATCGTCCAGAGCACTTACCATGGCGGCATAGGTTTTACGCTTGGTATCTTTAATATCAGGAAAGCGCTGAAGGTATTCATCCGTAGCTTGCAATGGTCCGTGGGGTGCATTGTAGGATAGAAACAGGAAGAAAGGTTCATTAGCATGACGTTTAATAAAGCTGACCGCTTCATCAGAAAACTCATCCGTCAGGTATTTACTTGTTTTTTCAGGCGTATGATTTCGCATTATCCAGGTGCGATAGCTATCATGTTCACCTGATATGGCATAACTATCTTTGATGGTTAATTCCTCAGGAAAATAACGGTGACCTCCGCCCAGATGCCCAAAGAATTCGGCAAAACCTCTGTTAAGAGGATGATGTGTTGCCTTATGAGCTCCCATGTGCCATTTTCCAATGACAGTAGATTGATAACCCTCCTGAGCCAATGATTCCGCTATGGTCATTTCATCGGTGGTCAGTCCCATATCAGGATCATCAGGACAATATTGCGGGTTACGTTCAAAACCAAAACGCTGCTGATAACGACCTGTTAAAAAACCAGCTCGACTAGGACTACATACCGAATAGGAAGTATAACCATTAGTGAACTTCACGCCTTCGCTGGCTATTCGGTCAATGTTAGGTGTTGGAATATCCTTACAACCATTAAAGCCCACATCAGCATAGCCAAGGTCATCGGCCATGATAACAATTAAATTGGGTTTAAGCTTTTTTACTTTTGCGTAAGTATCTATGGCTGATGAACAAACTACAGCAAGAACAATAGCTACAATATTAATATTTTTCATAATCTCTGTTTCTATAGTTTTACACCTAATATTTCGCAAACCTCTTTATACAAGCTAAGTTTTACCATCTTGTACTTATTATCATCAACTAAGTTCTTCCACTCATGAGGATCATTTTTATGGTGGTACAACTCTTCCATACCATCTGCATAACGAATATATCTCCAATCTTTTGTACGGTACGAATAATGTTGTTCTTCAATAGTAGTCGAAGACCCGATATTTCCAACAATTGTTAATGCTCCCCTCGGTCCACGCCAATTTGTTTCTTCATCATTATCTAACAAGGGAACCATGCTATAGCCTCCTAATTTCCCACCTTCTTCATTTATTGTATTACTTCCTGATAAATTACAGTAATCCAATAAGGTTGGATAAATATCTACCAAAGAAACAGGCTGCTCTACCTTTGCTCCAACATGGGCATCAGGTGCCATTATCACCATTGGCACACGGGCACTCTCATCCCATGGCGAATTCTTAAACAGGTAATTTTTCTCTCCCATCTGCCAACCATGGTCGGCTGTCAGAATCACAATAGTGTTATCCTTAAATTTGGTTTTTTCCAAGGTATCCAACACCTTTCCAACCTGTTCATCAACAAAAGCCACACAAGCCAGGTAAGCCTGTAAGAAATGCTTTAATGCTAACTCACGGTCGCCATTATAAGACTCAAGTATTGTACGATAGTATCTAAAGCCTTTGTTATTAGGATTGATATTATACTTCAGGAAGGTATCTTCAGCATCATTTTCTAACCAGGGAGCCAGCTCCAGTTCCTCAATTGGGAACATATCAAAGAAACGATCAGGTGCATGTAAGGGGGTATGCGGATTGATAAATCCAACACCCATAAAAAAAGGCTGAGAACTATCTTTCGCCTCCATTTCTTTCAGTTTATTACTCGCCCATTGCGCATGCAACTAATCCTGCATCAGGTCGCGCTTATCCTCACTCTCATAATTAAATGGCTTCTTATCCCTTCCATATACCCATGAATCACAAGTTGATAAACGGCCATATGAGCCATCAACAGGTCCAATTGACTGATAGGGCTGTGGCACTTTCGGGTGGGCCACCATTTTCTCACCATCAAAAGGAAAAGGTCCGTAATTGTGTTTGGTATTCATCCCCCACTCATCCCAAGTCTGTTGTTCATGATTACCATGTAGCAGTTTGCCTGTTCCCAGTGTGTAATAGCCATTATCCTGAAATAGCTGCATCAGAGTCTTATTGTGCTTTAATACCGACTGCTTCGTACGACCTGTCCAGCCAAAATCGTTGGAATCATGCGGATATACGCCAGTGAAGAGACTGTTGCGCGATGGCTGGCAAACCGGCACATTGGATTGCGCATTGATAAACTGTACACCAGCAGCTGCCATGGCATCAATATGAGGTGTTTGTGCCTGTGGATGACCGCCAAAAACACCCTGGTAGTCGTTTAGATCATCGCACATAATAAGGATCACATTGGGTTTCTCAACCTGACTTAAGCAGGTTGGAATAACTGCTGTATATAAAATAAAAAATAAAAGATATTTCATTTGTCCTGAATTGTAGTCAATAATTACGATCTCCCAAAGATGTTAACACAACTGTTTTAAAAGTGACAGAAATCATTCAATTAATAACACAAAGTTATTTTACTCCCTATATTGATTACCGCACGACACGACCAGATGTACTTCCTCCCATTAACGCTTCAACCTCAGCTCGTGTAGAAAAATTAAAATCTCCTTTAATAGAATGTTTCAAACACGATGCTGCCACCGCATATTGTATAGCAACCTGAGGTTCTGACAATTCTGAGGTTGTTAGCGCAAAGATTAAACCGCCTGCAAAAGAATCCCCACCCCCTACGCGATCAACAATATTTTTGATTTTATATGACTGATAATTCCCCTCTGCATCCAAAGGTGCAAAAAACGAGGTATCTGATTTGGCATCGTAGAGCATAGCTCCCCAGTTATTATGAGAAGCTGATAAGCTCTCTCGTAAGGTAATGGCTACCTTACTCACATTGGGAAATTGCTTCACTACCTGACGTGCCACATCGGGATAGCGAGCCGTATCTATGGCCCCTGAATGCACATTCGTATCACCAGCCTGAATTCCTAACACATCGTGACAATCTTCCTCATTGGCAATGACCACGTCAATAAATGGTAAAATCTGACGCATGGTTTCCTGTGCCAGTTCACGCGCTGATTTGGAATCATCCCATTTCCATAGTTTGCCACGGAAATTTAAGTCAATAGAAACCAATGCACCGGCTGCTTTGGCCTTTTGCGCTGCCACCAAGGTGGCTTCCGATGCATTCTTTGAAAGCGCAGGCGTAATACCACTCAAATGTAACCATTGCGCACCATTGAAAATACCGTCCCAGTCATATTGGTCGGCCGGAGTAATGGCCACAGCTGAATCTTCACGGTCATAAATCACATTACTTGGGCGCTGATTGGCGCCTGTCTCCAGAAAATAAAGTCCTAGTCGGCCTTTATCGGTGCGTAGTACATAGTTAGTATCAATACCTACAGCACGCACCGCATCCATGGTTGCTTCGGCTAATGCATGCTTGGGTAACGCTGTTACATAACGCGCATTACCGCCCAAATTACAGATAGAAGCAGCCACACTGGCTTCTGCCCCGGCATAAGTGATTTCAAATTCGCGTGTTTGTCTTAATCGCAAATTTGCTGGTGAGGCCATTCGCCCCATAATCTCTCCAAAAGTTACTATTGTTTTCATTTATTTAGTTTCAAGATATTAGTATCAAGATGATTTAATTACAAATCCAAGCAATTTCTTCTTGTGTCCTGATACATTTGTCTTTAATCTTTTTTATTACTTCTAATATTCCTGATCAACTGACTGATCTCTTTTGCATTCTGTGTAATGGTTGTCCATTGTTCACCTTTAATAAACTCCTGCTTGGCAATCCATGAACCGCCAATAGCCGTAATCAATGGCGACTTTATATAGTTGGCAGCGTTATTGATGTTTAAACCACCAAGCGGTATAAACTTCAGATTTAAATAGTTATAGGGCGCCACCATATTGGTGAGGTGCATCATGCCCCCGGATGTTTCTGCCGGGAAGTATTTCAAAACACGACAGCCTTGTTCCAACGCCATTTCTATGTCAGTTGGTGTTACTACGCCTGGAGCAAAGGATAAACCGCAATCCTGAGCTGCAGCAATTACTCTGGGATTGCAACCTGGCGCCACCGCAAAATCAGCCCCTACTTTTGCCGCGTTAAACACTTGTTCAACAGTTAGTACCGTACCAAAACCAAGGGTTATCTCAGGCAGCTCGTCTTTAATAGCCTTGGCAGCCTCCCAGGCTACAGGTGTACGAAGCGTTAGTTCAATGGCTGACACCCCACCTGCCAATAAGGCTTTGGCCACAGGCATCGCATGCTTCACTTCATCAATTACCAGTACGGCAATAACGCCGGCATCGTCTACTTTTTTTATTATATCAGGCGCCATGGCCTTTTGTGTAATTGGTTGCATCTTTGTAATTGTAATGATTAAAATATAATGTTATACTCTCCTTCTGTCAGGTTCAATGTTGTTGCATCTCCTCCTAACTCCTGCTTATTTACCCAAACAGTCCCCTTTGCATCCAAGCTTTTTATATCCACATCAATTTGAATACCCTGAGGAATGACCAACTTGAGACTTTGCTTCTTGCCAGCCTTCCACTCAATTTGCATTTGAGCATTTCCAACCGGTATAACCCCCTTCAGATTTTCGACACCCGAATCGATGTAATTTAATGCCCATCTCTTTAGTCCTGGTTCAACAGGTTTCAAGCCAAATAAATACCCGGCAAACAAGGCCGGCGGAAAAGCACTCTCTGTTTGTGCATCACTGCGGGTTTTACCAGGCATAAATTCACCTGTTCGACCTGAGCCATGCAACCACCACTCTTCCCAAAGCGTTTGGTTAGTATCATCAGCCAGCATGTGCCTGAAGCGCCTTGTAAACAATTCAAATGACTCTCTGACAAAGCCATATTCACACAAACCTTTATGCAGATAATAAGACATTGCTGGGGTAACAACAGCCATTCCTGATGTTCGCATCACAAAATTATGGTCATCTTTTTTTAATAGCCTCTGAGCAATTCGTTCGCCTTGTTCTTCTATAGCAATATTTAAGGCTAAAGCCATAGCATTGGCGTGCTCACTCACTTTGTATGATTGCTCTCCATCAATGACAGCATCCACAAATAAACCAGCTTTATCATTCCAGAACAGCTTTTGAAGACTGCTTCTTAAAATCTGCGCTTTTGACTTATAGCTATCAGAATCATCAAGCTTTAACCAATTCAACAACTCTGCATAATTCTCCAGGGCTTCCAGGTAATGAGCATTTAATGTAAAATTAGCACCACTACGATCATTGACTGCATGGTCGAGCCAATAGGCATAGGGCGGATTATCAATCAAACAATTTTCATTCGTAAAACCATCTAAGAGTTCTAAAAGACGTTCTGCTGCTGGCAATAACTGCCTAACAGTTTTTTCATCACCACTATACAAATAATAGTTCCATAAGCTTTTTAGCCAAAAACAATTAGAATCCAATATTACCATATAGTCGCTTATTGCCAGTGGGGCATACGCCGGCATAATACCATCGGCCATTTGCTCCTGAGCAATCTGTATCAAATAACGGCGCTGCAAAGCCATGTCACCAAAGGTGTAATAATTGCCCAAGGCACCATAATACCCTGTTTGGGCATACTGGCGACGCTCGCGATAGTTATCAGTAATGGCATCCGTGGTGCAAATCTCAATCGTTTTGGCTGAAGCTGTAAAGAAATCTTTTACCCATGGGGCATCTGCCGATTCCATGAGTCCTTTCTGTTCAAAAGGGTATGAAATATGTCGCAATGCTATTTGATTTATTGTGACCGGATATCCGGAATTCTCTACCCAGACGGCCATATATCGACATGGTTTGAAATAAGATGCCTCCCATAAGTCCCTCTTCCCTGATAGTGTGATGCGGTCTTCGTATTTTGCATCCACCAGACTGGCACAAAAATGGTTATTCAACACATATGGTGCACACAATACTCTTATTTGTGTGCCTGATTTCCCTTCCATGTCAATCAGGGGAAAGCCATTCATCACTTCGCCAAAATCAAATAGCAACAGGCTGCCCTTCACCCCTGTTTTAAAATTCAGTTTAAAATTTTCGTTTTTGCTATTGCCTTTGCTAATGGCTTTATCAATTGTTCCATCCAAAAGGATTTTTTCACCTACCAATCCTTGAGGATATTCAATGTAGTTTTTTGTAAGAATAAGTGTGGGCTTCAACAGCAACTCTTCCTTTAACATAGGAATATCGCGCTTTACCAACTTAATCCATGGATTTATTGAAGCAGTAGCTCGTACACCTTTCTGATGCGCTGGCCAACCTGCATTACGCATCAGTTCATGGGCGAAAGACCAAGAAGAATCATCAAAGTCTCCAGTAAACCAAGCATGGCTGTAGGATCGCATATCTACATTATCACATACATCACGCTGAAAACGGCTGATGACAGGAGACTCCTTATCCCAGCTGCTATCTTCCATCAATCGCCATGAATCATCGGAAACAATCACCTGATTGTCCACCTCCATCTGCACCAATAAGCCGGCTCGTGATTCAAACTGATAGGATTGAGCCCCAGGTTCAAATACCGCTCTAACGGCTATCAGGTTCTTTCCTTCCCGTAAAAAACCTTTAACATCTATACAATCATAGGACTGATGATGAGCGGTACTGCGCGCAGCTCCCCGATTGACATATTGACCATTGATGTATAGTTGATAAAAATCTGAAGCTGTAATTTTCACTATTGCCTGCTTAGGTGAGGCACTCAGCTCGAAACTCTTGCGAGCCAAAACAGCTTCAGCCTGCAGTTCCTCCTCAGCCCAAATCCATTTGGCTGCCCAATGCTTTTCAATAGCTGATGCCTTGAAAAAAAGAAGGCTAAATAGAATACTAAAAAAAAAATATCTCACTATTAATTTATTTTTTAGACATCAATGCTGCACCATAGCCACAGCTATATACAGCATTGTATTATTAGTAATTATTGCTGCGTTTTATCAACTGAATAATTCATGATATTGAAAAGCAACTTGTCAGCCACCGGGTCTTTGTCCAGAAAATCGATAATGCGTAAGGTTGACATCAGCATTTGTCCTTTTCCAATGTTGGCCTCCAACACATCAGCGGCCCACCATACCTCGCCCGGTCCATTGTAATGACGGACCATTACATCGTTATTTGGGAAATGGTCGTAACCAATCATACCTGCAATGTACTGTCCCTTAATTTTTGACATGGATTCAACTGGATGCACATTTTCATATACGCCATGCATTATCTGGTTTGTTGGCAATCCATCAAATACCGAATGCTCTGTTACGATATGTGATTTGGCCGCCCAACCGCCACGTGTGGCCCACTTGGCATGCAGTTCGGCATTAAGTGGTAAAGCATCCTCATCCACTTCGTGCAGTACCCGGTCAAACCCAGGTATTTTATTGCCAATGGTTTCTAAAAAAACAGCATACCCCCCTTGTTCAACAAAGGCTTTTACATCCATAGCAATCTGTTGATAGCGCTTATCCTTTTTTTGACCTTTACCTATTAAGACCGGAATGGATTTATTCAATTCTTTTGTAAACTCGAGGTATTGAACTCCTTTAGCATCCAGGAATGCTTTCAGACTTCCCTCATCATCCACTACTGCAACTTTGGCTTTAGGCGCAATTAGCTGTGCATTGGTAAAAACATCGAAAGGCTGTTCATTTTTGGTAATAATCTCACCAGTTTCATTACTTACGCTTACCTCTACCGTATAGGTGCCTGAGTAGTCTTTGGTATCCAGTTTGACATCTATAAAAGAGGAAATACCTGATGTAAATATGGTGTTTAGCGTTTCTGACCACATCACCTTTTTGTTGGCATCTAAAATCTGCACTTCGATTACAGCCTTTTCATCTGCTTTCTCACTTACACCAAACACCTGTAACTGTGCGCCTTTTTGTGCATAAACATTGCGAGGCAAAATGCGTACAGGTGCAATCTGAGGTTGATTGGCAGCTTTGGTCAAATCGTAAACTAAAGTCTTCGGGTTACGCCATAAATCAAGAAGTCCCGCGCCAATAACCCAGTCACCACCAACCAGGGCATGCACACAATAACCTTTCACAGTTGAATTTAAGCGGATAGCTTCTAACATGCGCTTATTAGCTATCCCATGTATTTTTTGCTCTTCCAGGTAAAGGTCCTGCACATTCGGATAAATCTTATCAAATCCCACTTTTTGAAGAGCTGACACATAACCTTCATTCAGTTCTTTGTGATACACCGATGGTGCAACAATGGGGTTACCTTTCTTCTTAAAGTCCTCCATATTGCTAATCAAATCCGGCGTACTCCCATAGCCTACCTCCGACAGGTAAGTCATCATGCCCGGCACCACATGTTTTCCATAAGTTTTAACCCCGGCCAAACCCTGCTCATTCTTCTCATTATCTGTTTTTGCCGTTGCCAGGTAGCCATTAAATTCTGCTTCACAAACCTGCGAGCCACTGTAATGGTGAATGTCATTGAATTTCATAGGGGTTTGCTCATAAGGCAGGTAAATATTGGCACCTTCGCCCCAACCTCCTGACTCATCGAGAATCATACGGGTAGGGTCCAATTCACGCGCTAAAACCGACATTGAATTGAGCATCTGCGTTAAGATGGGGCGGTTAATCTCGTTAAACAATTCCCATTGCACAATACAGGTGCGGTTACGGTTATTGAGAATGGTTTCTCTTAACTCATTTTCAACCACATAAGATAAACGAGGCGTTGATATTGGCCTGAGCATACACTCAGTCACTAAACTTCCTACGGTCAGAACACCAAGCGAGTCACACAAGTCCAACCACATAGGAGGGGCCGGCTTTCGCCAGGGACGAATCATATTAAAACCGGCTTCTTTGGCCAGAGTAATTTCTTTAATGGCCATCTCACGACTATCGGGATAAGCCAATTTAACAGGATATAATCCCTCAAAGAATGTCGCCTTTAGATAAAGTGGCTCACCATTAAGTGTGAACTGATCATTTTCGACAGAAAACTCACGCATCCCAAATTTGTGCGACCACTTATCTTCAAGTACTTTGTCATCCAATACGCTAACATTGGCCTTATATAAGTAAGGATTATCCATTGACCAATATTTGGCATCCTCAATTTTCATTGACCAGCTCAATTTGTTTTTACCGGGTAAAGCCACGATGCTCTCTTTCCTGTAAGCCACGACTCTTCCTTTTGCATCTTCTATGCTAACCTCAACTAATCTGTTGTTTGTAAAGGCATCCGCATTATTAACGGTCATATTCAATACTGCCTCATTAGATGCAATACGCGGCTCAATAAACACATCGGCCAAATGCGTATGTCCCTTGGCGCTCAGGTTTACGCCTTGCCAGATTCCACCATTGATGGCACCACGCCACATGGGCACTTCCTGACGGCCCATGCCATCAATGCGCTTATCTGTTAGTATGATGGGACTTACCACTCTTACCATGATGGTATTTTCCTCGCCAAATTTCAGCAACTTATCTATACGAAAACTAAATGGTGTATATCCTCCTTCATGAAAACCAACCACCTGTTCGTTTATCCATACTTCTGAATAATAATTCACAGCATCGAAATCAATCTCCACAATTTTACCTTCCCAGTTGGCCGGAATAGTAAAGTTTCTGGTATAAAACCCAACTCCTTCGTAGTTTTCCTCTGTCTCCTCCCAACAAGAGGGAACCTCAATGTGCTTACTTTCCAGCTTGCTGAATTCTTCATTCAGAAACCACTTCTTCACTACTCCTTCATTTGCATCATCAAAAACGATGTTCCAGGTTCCATTTAAGGAAATGGTATTGCTGTTGTTTTGAGCGCATGCCGCTGATGAAATTAATAACAGCAAGGCAACAATGTTTGTAAAGTACTTTATCATCAGTCATTTAATTAATCAACTACGTATTTGGCCAATACATCCATATTCACATCTACTCCTAAACCAGGCCGCTCAGGCACCTGCAGATAGCCATTTTCAGGCACAATCAAGGGTTCAATCAATACATCGCGTAACTCATTTTCTGTTCTGTCTAATTCCATCCATGGGGTTGAATCGAACATACGACCAGGAATTACATCCAGATTGGCAATTAGATGCATAGCAGCATGCAAAGCAATGCCAGTACCCCAGCTGTGAGGCACTACTTCAACACCAAAGGTATTGGCCATGGCAGCAATTTTTTTCACCTCTGTTAATCCTCCGGCGGCTGCAATATCAGGCTGAGCGATATCCACAGATTGATTTTGAAATAATTGCAGGAATCCATAACGTAAATATTCGCATTCGCCTCCTGCAATTGGAATATGGGTTTTGTCGCGCAACTGCTTATAACAGTTATAGTGCTCAGGAGAAACCGGTTCCTCAAACCAGGCAATATCCAGATGCTCAATTTTTCGTGCCAATAACATGGCTTCTTTCAATGAATAGGCATGATTGGAATCAATCATCAGCTCCATATCCTCTCCAATGGCTTGACGAATGGCCTTTATATATTCAACATCCCTGGAAATACCCAAACCAACCTTCATCTTTAATCCTTTAAAACCTTGCTGCTTGTAGTCAATTGCCTCATCAACTAATTCCTGCTTCTGATTTTGACATTGTGTAAAATACAGACCTGTGGCATAAGGCTTTATCTTTTCGCGCTTCCTACCCCCTAGTAGGCTTGAAATCGGCATCTTATAATGCTTTCCTTTAATATCCCATAACGCAATATCTATTGCACTTAGGGACGCAAGTATTACACCACGTCGCGCATAATCAAGTGATCGACGGTACATCGTTTGCCACACTGTTTCATGTTCTAGAGCATTCATTCCTGTAATAAACGGTTTAAAGAACTCTATTCCGGCTTTCACCAAATGAGCAGGACCATACCCTTCGCCCCAGCCATAGGTACCATCTTCGGCAGTTACTTTAACCAAACAGATAGTGCGTGTTTTGTATTCCCATTGAGAGAAGTAAAACGGTTTATTTAGTTCCTGACTAACGACATAGGGTTCTATTTTAACTATCTTCATCAACTTATTTTCTTGTTATTTTCAGGTGGGTTCCTCCTTATACCATATTGGCATATCCCAGGATTATACTTGCAATAATTAGTACTGCAAGTCCCATTAATAATAATCGGAATGGCTTAGCCGCCCCATTCCACTCTCCGGCCCTATAGGCCCAGAAATTACTTACAATTAAGGACAATCCTAGTAACATGGGCCATCCGATTACACCGCCAATAGGACCAATTAATGCGGCTCCCTGGCCATATACCCCCAGCGCTCCAAACCAAAAAACACTTGCTAATATGGCCCAGCGATAGGCTTTGCCTGAACCCTCAACCTTGAAAGAGCTCCATGATTTATTTTTGACCAGCAAAAAGATGGCGTAACCCGCGTTCATAATAAAGGCCCCCATTAATACAACTACCCATGCTGCCAAACTGGCATTTCTGTCGATGGCCCCCATGCTTTCTGCAAGCTTTGCGATGGGTGCTGCTTCAACAAATCCCACATTTAATAAGGCTGATAAGACCCCACAACTAACGGCAATCAGTATTCCTTTCAGAATATTGGATTTATCACCCGATGCTTCCGAAGTCAACTTATCTTTATCAATACCTGCTTTGGCGGTAATAGCCACACCAACTAAAGTAATAACCAATCCAGCAATCACATACGGAAATTGAGGTAAAGACGTTGAATTGTCCATTCGTAATAAAGGAATTAAGGCTCCAACAGAACCGGCTAAACCCATCACGATACCCATGGTTAATGATAACCCAATGTATGGCACACTAACACCGAATAAGATTCCGCCAATTCCCCACAGAAAACCAAACAACATGGCAATAAAAACAACACTTTGCATCTCTGGGTTAGAAAAGGATGCACCTAAAACACCAAGCAAATCAGGCACAGCGACATACCCCCAACCTAATGGTAAAATAATCATGGCTATAAGTACATGCACCAACCACCACGACTCCCATTTTAAGGGAGCCATATATTTCATCCCCAAACCAAATGATCCCTGAAAAATACTGGCAAATACGATTAATAAAAAAGGTAAGAACATTGCTTCCATAAGGTAATTCTTTAACGGTAGATTTATGAGTTGAATAAGTTTTATTTGGCAACAGACACTCGTTTTTTCACGAGGTAATCATCCAATGCCAGGTGAGAGCAATCATGACCAATTCCACTATTTTTAATACCTCCATGTGGCAGATAAATAGAGTATTTAACACCGTTAACCTGTACCTCTCCAAATTCCAATTCTGCACTGAATCGTTCAATACGTGCATGGTTATTGGTGAAAATGTATGATGCCAAACCGTATTCTGTATCGTTAGCCATTTCAAGCACTTCATCGTCTGTAGAGAATTTATACAGAGCTGCTACCGGACCAAAAATCTCTTCCTTCGCCACACGCATCTTTGTGTTCACATTTGATAGAACCGTTGGCTCAATCCAGTTCCCTTTCTCTTTACCTTCCGGTATTTTAGCACCTGTTTCAACCACAGCTCCTTTCGAAACAGCCTCATGAATCAAGTCGAACATCCTGTCACGATCATTGAGCGTTACTACAGGTCCCATATCTGGTTTCTCATCTTTTCCAAAACCAAGTTTTAGTGCTTTTGCCCGTTCAACATAAGCAGATAGAAACTTATCGTAAATGTCTTCATGAACAAATATGCGATTGGCTGCCACACATATTTGTCCGCTATTACCAAATTTTAGCCCTATCGCCAAATCCAATGCTTTATCAAAGTCAGCATCTTCAAAAACAATAAATGGTGAATTACCACCCAATTCCATGCTTAACTTCTTGATGGATGTAGTGCTATCGGCAATCACTCTTAAACCGGTTTGTGTTGAACCAATCATAGTCAACACATTCGTTTGTTTACTTTTTGTTAATATATCTGCGACGTTATCAATGCTTCCGGCAATAATATTGACAACCCCAGCCGGGAAGTTGATATCATGCATAATCTTGCCTAACAAATAAGCCGATAAGGGTGACAACGAAGAAGGCTTGATAATTAAACTACATCCGGCAGCTAAAGCCGGCCCCAACTTAAAACCTACATTAAGTAATGGGAAATTCCATGCCAGATAGGCCACCGCCACACCGGCTGGCTGATGCACCATCTTATGCGTGTGTGTTCCTTCATAATCAGTAATTTGCTCATCACGCATATTCTTCATAGCATTCGGATACCACTCTAGACCATTGACAACTGCCTCAATATCCTCCCAGGCACCTTCATAGGTTTTTCCCATTTCGTGGACCATGGCCTGACGCAGCAGTTCTTCATTCTCCAATACAGCCTGACGCAACTTCATCATCCAATAGGTGCGTTCTGTCAATGGTAACTTTGACCAGTAAGAAAAGCCTTTACGGGCGGCTTCAATAGCTCTTTCGGTATCTTCTTTGGCTGCTTCTGCGATTACCGCAACCGATTCTCCTGTAGCCGGACAAATTACATCAGTTTTAAATTGTTTACTGGAGTCAATTAGCTCGCCTCCTATGTATAATTTCTGGTATCCAAAATTCATTATCCCTAACTTTTATATGTTTTCTCCGTTTTTACCACGAAACAAATGTACACTGTAGTCCAGGTCGATACTTTGCATTTTTTATCCAACAATAACCAGTTATTAACCAGATAAAATAAATCAGACTGGCGGATTCATTAGAACCCACAAAAAATCTAATTTGCAATCCAAACAAAACAACTCTTCTAAAAAAACATCCTGTTTATCAAGCAGAACAGGCATTCGTATGACATTCCTTATAGATCGGATAGTATCTGCTTCGAAAATCCCTTGGCGTAGTTTTCTTGATTTCCTTAAAAACACGGTTAAAGCTGGTTAACGAATGAAAACCTGATTCGTAACAAACCTCTGAGATTGACATGTTTCCATTTATAAGTAATTCACATGCCTTTCCAACTCTAAATTCATTGATAAACTGAAAAATCGTTTTATTTGTCCGATCCTTAAAAAATCGACATAACGAATTTGGTGTCATGGCAGCTTCTCTGGAAATTTCATCTAATGACACCTGCTGTAAATAGTTATTTACAACATAATCAATTACTTTACTGAGACGTTGGTCATCAGATTTTGAATCCGATATTATAAAGTGAGTAGATGCCAATAATTCTTTATCAATCCCATCGGCCAGTATCGATAAAATCTTTAACAAGGTTATGATACGTATGGCTCCACTGCATGAAGAAATTGCAACCAGCAATTCACGTACTTTGGAAAGCGTCACATTTCCAAACCTGATTCCTCGTTGAGCTAAATCCAAGAGCCGCCTTATATTGTCAAATTCTGGTATCGATAAATATGCACCTTTACTGAATTCTTCACCAAATTTAAGAACAACGACATCCACATCATCAGAATCATCCTGCATTTTCCACAGATGAGGAAGACCAGAACCAACAAGAACCAAATCGCCATCATTAAATTTTTCCAAATGGTCACCAACCATTCGGATTCCTGTCCCTTTTAAATGAAAAATCAACTCAAATTCTGCATGAAAATGCCAGTTTTGTTCACTATGAGGCAGTTTGATACGCTCAATAGAAACTGATTGATTGATAACACAATTAGTCGATTTATATTTTAGCTTCATGTTGAATTGATTAAAAAGAATTGCTAATAAAATTACCTCTTCCTATAACCAATCAATGTTAAATTTACATTAGAATATAACACAAAACATACAAATTCAATTTGTGCTATCGTTTGTTAATTTTCTGTTCATTCTTTTTTTATTGGATGGGTAAGACGATAACTTCATTCTATTAGCATTAACTTTTTTATTAAAACAATCTTATAAATCTTATTAATACTGAATTATTAGTTATTTCTGCCTCACACAACCTTTAGATTACCTGAGATGAATTAACACTGATATACTACTAAATTACTTAAACTTATAAATAGGAAACTCAAGACTTCATCGCATCAGAAACTAGACAGAATAGCCATTTATTTAAAGTATCAATATCTATTTTTACGCGATAGTCAGCAGTTAACGTTTGGGCATGTTTTGGATTGATTTCAACTTTATTAAACAAAAATCATATTGTTCCTGCACAATCAAGGATACTTGGTTGTGAGGAAAGACATCTTTAACGGATAAAAAAACTTAACTGATACTTATCAGATATGGAATAAACTAACACATAATGAAACAAGATGATTCCAAAGATATAGTAAACGGATCTTTACCATTATATTTTCTTTCGGCAGTTGTGATTTTTCATTTAAAGAGGTAAGCAATTACTCATTAAAAATTCATTTAGTGTGCCTTCAATGAGGTTAATGTTCCTAATGCGTAAAGTATAATGGTGTCTTTATCTCATTAGTCCTTGTGATTATACCAACTATATAACTCAGCTATTTGCATTACTCAGTATAATTGCTGAACTTTAACCTTACGGAATAAATATCAGAAGAGACTATATCGAGACCCCTATTTTTAAGCACTTTATAAAAGACTGTATTTGAACATTTTATCAATTAAGATACGATCCCGCCGGGATCACAACAAAGCCTGTAAATCATTTGATTTACAGGCTTTTGTTTTATTCATTGTGTAATAAATCAATTAAAAGAAGATGAGAACTAATTCCTAGGTCGATACCATTTAAATCAATTGTCAAATAAACTAATCTTCGAATACTTCCAATTGAAAAAAAAGCCTGACCACAAAGTGCTCAGGCTAAATAGGAAAAAATTCGTATAGAGTATTTTATTTTAACTCCAGCATCTGCGTCTTAGAGTAGTTTTCGCCACGTATAGCTTTAAAAGCATTTACCATCTCTGCTAGTTTATCCGGATGTGATTCTGCCACATTATGTTGTTGACTGATATCCTCATTCAGATT
>NZ_JAGTAR010000053.1 GCF_018156225.1 Carboxylicivirga sediminis | reverse complement strand
GTGCACAACTTCATAGCAGCATAGCAATAATGCAAAAGCAAATCTATTTTAAAACACAAAAAAGAGGATGTCTCAATTTTGGACACCCTCTTTATCTGCTTGTAATCTTATTAAAGCGTCTTAAATAACTGATTGATAAAAGCATCATCATAGCCTTTAGGAGCTACATAAGCAGCGCCTTTCTTTTGTTTCACCAGGTAGTTTTCGTCCGCTAAGTCACTTATTGATTTTTTATCAGCCTGAAACACCATAACCGAGACTTTGGAAGTTTTCCACTTTAAGATGTAGCAGCTGTTTAGCTCAAGTTGTTGATAAAGGCCAGTCCATTGCGCAGCTCTGTTTTCCATCGCCAACATGCCATTCATATACATTATATTATCAGGATTTAACTGTGTGATGTATTTGGGAAGAAGCGGATCATGATTTTCCGGCGTATTTTCCATAAAGCTGTGCAAAACCTTTTCTGCCGCTTTTTGTGCATCACTGCTTCCCGTATTGTTAATGATGGAAAGATACCTGTTTCCATAAACGGCCTGCAGCTGGTAATCAGTTGCGCACAAATGTGGAAGCAGGTTGTTTTCTGCTGAATGACATTGATACACATTAACTGAAAAGATACCAAAGGCCAGGCTTGGTGATGCCATTTCGAAACATTCAAACTTCAGTTCCTGTCCATCAACTTCCAGCTCCTGAACTGTTAGTTTCTGAAACTGGTATTCTTTGTAGAGCTCAGAGCCTCCGTTCATGTAGCCATAAAGCGCACCTGCATCGTATGTTTGTTCAAAGGTAACCTTTATTTGAGCGTGACAGAATGTGGCTGAAATAATGAATGATGCAATGATGAATAATCGGGTCATAGATTAAGGTTTAGACTTCTTCAAGTGTTATTTTATTGATGTCGGCAACACCTAGTTGTAGCTCCTCGGCCATTTCCATAAACTTTAAGCGCTTGGGATCGTCTTTTTCCTGAATGCCTTCGGCAATGCGCTTTTTTACAATGATATCATGCCCAATGCGATCGATGGCTACCGGATCGGTTCCGGCCATAATGGTGTAATAGTTGCAAATGAATTGCGGATTGGCAGCCGGACCACCATTAAAGCAGCCTTTCAGCCCATCGACGATGTTAAGCACTACTTTATCACGAATAGGTGGGAAGGCACAAACTTCGGCGCAGGTATCTGACCAAAGTTGTTTATGTAATCTTCCAGTATTACTTATCGAACCGTAGGCCAGGTTTTTAAGACACAGGGTTACAGTTGGGCCCGCATTTTTCAGAATAGGCACATTGATGATCTTATCTACCTGTTGGGTACAAATCTTTGTAAAGTACGAATGCTTGCCACCATTGACCATATAAGGCATGGTGTACTCATCGTATTCGCCTTCGACATCGGCATAGTAAAACCATTCTTTGTCAATCATTTTTTCGCCGTAAAGCTTCCCGTCTTTGTCGTAAAAACCACCCTCGGCATCTTGTTGCTCGGTTCCGGTAATCGTAATGCCCGGATAGTTCTCTTCCGTGAAACCGGTTTCGTGCAGCTGCATCAGTCGACGATCCCAAATCACAATGTTTTTACGAGGAATGCCAGCACTCTCCAGTTGCTTCACGATGGACTGAACCACCGCATGGCTTGTTGACAGGAGCTTTCCGGCGACCGGATTGACCTTAAGGCCAATAATTTCATCGTCCGAAACGAACTGTTGCCAGGCTTTCTTGATATTTTCTTCATTGGTCAGTTGAAGCATTGCTTTTTTTATCATTTCATTGGCAATGTCTTCCTGTGGTTGGTTATCCACAACCGAGGCTTTATTCATCACTTTAACCACTTTGCCGGGGTATTTGCCAGGCAGGGAGCGTTCATTGCGTGGATGCTTTAAGGCATCGGCGATGTTGGTGACTGGTTTGGCAGGTTGCTGCTCTTGTGGAGGTGCAGCTAAAATAGATTGTGGCTGATTAACAATAGCCCCTGCGCCAACGGCAGTTGCCAGCTTAAAAAAGGAACGGCGATTTACTTTTGATTGACTCATGGATTTTGAATTAAAGGGTAATTGTTCTGAAAAAAAGAAGGCAGCCCATTGGCCGCCTTCCTACTAGCAATCTTCAAACTATCAATCTAACTTTGTCCGAAATAATAAATCAGATCTAAAAAACTATGATTGCTCCGATATCTGTTCCATGCCAATGTATTAGATATCGAATTTACTTGCGTCGATGTCTTCGTTAACTTTAATACTTTCAAACGTGATGTCGAATGATTGAGGACCAACCGCCTGGCTCATTTTTTTAGGAAATTTAATGCCATTCACCTCGGCATACTCGGTGTATGTGCTGGCCATGGTACCTTGAGGGCTTGTGCTCACTTCCTTTACTTTCAGGCCGGTGTTCCGGCTGTAAAATACCGTTTGCTCTTTACCAGAAGGACTTATTACTTTTAACTTTACAACATCTTGTCCATCTACATTATCAGCGCCCAGCAACTCTAATTGATATCCCAATTCAGCATATTGTGTTTCAGGAAACATAACTGATTCGGCTTTCATATTTTCAAGCATTTCGCCTTCAATCTTCTGTTCGCCCATTGGGCTTACTACTTTGCCGGCTTCACCGTTAAACACTTGTTTTGACACCAGGTTGCCCTGCATGTAAGTTTCCACGCACTGGTGGTTAGGACGACGGCTATACATCTTCATGCTTAATGGCATGCCTTGTACATTCATTGTTCCTTCCAAAATGTAGTTGTCAACAGCCGCAATGGCCTCAGTGCCTCCAATAGCTTTAATGTACTTGTTAATCACTTTTTCAGCAGTAAGGTCAGCTGGCAAAGGCATGGCTTTAACCATATTGCCATAGAAATCATACATCTCTACTTTACCGTCCTTAGCAAATTTCTTTAAGCTGGCTCGCATGTTTGGTACATCGCCAACGGCTAATATCAATGCATTGTCTGGTGTCAGGTATTTTTCAGCCATAGCTTTAATGTCGGCAGTGCTTACGGCATTCAGCTTTTCAAGGTAAGTCTCGTAATAATCTGCAGGCAGGTTGTATTTTTCAATGTTAAGTGCGAAACGGGCCACTGTAGCAGGGTCCTCCAACGAACGTGAGAAACTACCGGTCAATGAATTTTTCACCAATTGAAGGTTTGCTTCTTCAACCAACTCAGTGCGCATACGCTCCATTTCATAGATGATTTCAGTAAAAGCACTATCGGTAACGCTTGTACGTACATTAGCGCCAGCATTGAAAGTTCCAACCAATTCATCTGAACTAAGTGATGAGTAAGCACCATAAGTAAAGGCCTTATCTTCTCTCAGGTTTTGGAATAATCTGGCACTAAATGAGCCTCCACCTAAAATACTGTTCATTACGCGTGCCTTAATAGCGTCAGGATGCCCGGGCTTAAGATCTACATTGTATGATAGTGAAATGGTTGATTGGGTTGAACCGTCTTTGTTGGCTACCACTACCTTAGGTGTTTCAAAACCTGCAGGGAATTCATACTTGTACGTTGGTACCTCTTTTGACTCCCACTGAGCAAAGTATTTTTTAGCTTGCTTTTTGGCTTCTTTCACTGAAATGTCACCAACAATAACCAGGTAGGCTACATTTGGTCGGAAGTAGGTGTTGTAATATGATTTTAAATCATCAACCGTAATAGCTTCAACTGAAGCTTCGGTAAGTATTTCTCCATAAGGGTGGTCTTTACCAAAACGTAAAACACTCTTAATGTTGGAGGCAATGGCTTTAGGGTCATCTTTTTGAGATTTAAGGCCTGTTAGCATTTGCTTCTGGGCTTTCTCAAGTTCTTCGGCAGGAAAAGAAGGATTGTATAAAACGTCGGTCATTAGGTTTAAAAGTTCATCGGAGTGTTTCTTCAATGAAGAAGCATACATTCCCTTGGAGCTGGTGTTGAGGGTTGCACCAATAAAATCAACGGCTTCGTCAATTTGGGCCTTACTACGCGTGCTTGTACCCGAACCCATCAGGTCGCCGGCAATGCTTGAGTAGCCAGCCTTTTCACCTTCAACAATTGGGTCAATATCCAGTGAAAGGGTATAAGAAACAACAGGTACTTTGTCATTTTCTACCACAAATACTTTTAAGCCATTCTTTAATTCAAATGTTTGGGCCTTTCCAATATTTACCTTTGGAGCAGGTCCTGGTTTAGGAGGCGTACTTCTGTCTAATTGAGCATTTATGTTAAAAGCTACTAGCAGTGCCAATATAAATATAACTGATTTTTTCATTCTGTTCATTTTTAAATCCATTCAGGCCGAATGGTATATTCTTTTTTAATCAGTAATCGATCTCTTAATGGTGATTAGTTTTGTTGTGACTTAGGCAGGTAGTACAATACTACACGATTATCTTCCACCAGGTATTTATTAGCCACACGCTTAATATCTTCGCGGGTAACTGCCATATACTTATCCAACTCTGTGTTTATCAGATTGGTATTGTCGAAATACACATAGTTAGTTGCCAGATTTTCTGCTCTGCTGGCCAGTTTCACATTAGATTTTACAAACGAATTTTCAAACTGGTTGCGTAGTTTCTGAAACTCTTTTTCTGAAATAAGCTCCTCACGTACTTTTGAAACTTCTACATCGATGGCAGCTTCCAGGTCAGCGCAATCAACACCCATATTTGGTAAGGCGTAGGCCAACGCTACACTTGGATCCTGAAATGGCATGGCGAATGAACCTGCTTCAAGTGCCTTTTGCTGCTCATCTACTAACGATTTATACAAGCGTGAGCTTTGTCCGCCAGATAACAGGGTAGACAGCATATCTAATGCATAGTAATCATCAGTACCCATGGCAGGCGTGCGGTAGGCTTGTACAATTAAAGGAAGCTGGATGTTGTCAAAAATGGTGTCGCGCACTTCGCCTCCCAGGTCCGGCTCTACCATGGTTGGACGGTAAATATCCTTATTGCCTTTAGGAATCTCTGCAAAGTACTTGTTAATTAGTTCTTTTGCTGATTCAATTTCAATGTCGCCAGCAATAACCAATGCAGCATTGTTAGGTACATAAAATTCCTTGTAGAACTGTTGAAATTCTTCGTCTTTGGCTGCACGGATGTGATCAGGATCGCCAATAACTGTCCAGCGGTAAGGGTGTACTTTAAAAGCTCTTTTCATGGTTTCCTGAAACAGGGTGCCATAAGGACGGCTGTCAACTGTCTGCTTTTTTTCCTCAATAACTACCTTCTTTTGAGTTTGGATGCCAATTGAATCCACTTTTGCATGTAACATTCTTTCGGACTCCAACCATAAGCCAAGTTCTAACTGGTTCGAAGGCAAAATTTCATAGTAATAGGTGCGATCGTTTGATGTGTTGGCGTTGAGTGTCCCACCGGCACGTTCTACAAAATTAGAGTATTCGCCTCTTGGAATGTTTTGGGTGCCTTCAAACATTAAATGTTCAAAGAAGTGTGCGAATCCGGTACGCTCAGGGTTTTCATTCTTTGAACCAACATGGTACATTACCGATACGGTAACTATTGGAGTGGACTTGTCCTGATGCAGAATGACATGCAGGCCATTGTCAAGGTCATATTCTTCGAAGCTAATTTTATTTGATTGGGCACTAACTGCGCCAATGCCGGCTAAAAAAAGTGAAAAAGCCAGTAATAAAAAACGGTTCTTCATATTCAAACTTCATGTTTAAGTTAATGTTCGGCAACGAACAATAAGCAGGCCGAAATTTATAAGTATAAGATATGTAGAGTTATAAGGTCATATATTATATTCAGCATGTGTGCATTTATGAACAATAAGGTGTACGAAATCGTACACAGTGGGCACTTGTTAAAAAAGTGAGTTTTTTTCCATCAGTACTTTCATTCTTATTTGGACATACTATTTTTGTATCAAAGCTTAATAGATGAAGATAAAACCATTTGGTCACGTTTTTTTGGCTGCTACAATACTATTATTGGTGGCCTGTGACGAATCCAGTCTTTGCCTCTCTGGACAAAACGCCATACAGGCTGGTTTGTACTCTGGTGCATCAGGTGAAGCGAAAGATACGACCCTTAATGGGGTTTACCTATGGGGATATGATGAAATTAATGATGTCAACTTGCCATTGTTAATTGACAGTGCCCGAGTTCAAAAGATGTACATGCCAACCAATATTGAACGCGACACCACCAGTTTTGTGTTCAGGGAACAGACAATTGCTAGTGATATAGTTGATACGATCATGTTCGTATACACACGTGAGTTGAACTATGTGTCTGGAGATTGTGGTTTTACCTACAATCTTCATATTGATACAGTGATTCACACGATTAATATTATTGATTCTATTGTAGTGGATTACCCATCAGTGTTGTACAACGAAAACCTTGAAAATGTTAAAATATTTATTGAGCCTTAGCGTATTGCTGTTAAGTACCGGGATGTTAGCGCAAAAAACTGACATAAAGCTTGACGGGGATGAAGAAAAGAAAGTCAACAAAGGTAATCCAGGACTGGCAGTGGGGATAGATTTAGCTCCTTTTATTACGCACCTGTTCGCTAACGAACGATTTGGTGTTGAAGTTAATGCGCGCTATACTATAAACGGTAAGTGGCAACTGGCAGCTGAAGTGGGTTACGAAAATGTTGATCTGGATAATAAACAAATGAAATATACTTCAGATGGAAGCTTTATACGTGCCGGTATTGACTATAACCTGTTTCGGGTTGAAGAAATTGGCAATAATGACAATATCCTTCTGGGGCTAAGATACGGTGCGGCGGTGCAGGAACACAGCTGTCCGCGTTATACCATAAGTGAAGATTATTGGGGAGATGTGTCACAATCTATAGGAGCGTCCACAGTGGGATCACATTGGGCCGAATTTGTATTTGGCTTGCGCTCTGAAGTACTGAAGAATTTTTACATGGGTTGGAGTGTTCGTTTCAGGACCATTATTAACGTTGGTGTTAATAATGAGTTGGAGCCCTATTCAATACCTGGATTTGGTCGTCGTGATCGCTCTACCAATATGGGATTTACTTATTCACTTGAATATCATATTCCATTCCGGAAAAAATAAATGCCATGAGTAGCTCTGAAGCAATGACAACCGACTGGCAAAGCGTTATAGAAGAGATAGCGGAAGAAATAAAGCCACTTCTGGACGAAGGAAAGGTGGCTGACTATATTCCTGAGTTGGGTAATGTGGATAAAGCTAATTTTGGTATGTCAATCAGTTTGATTGATGGCAGAGAGTTTTATTGTGGTCAGGCGCTAAAAAGCTTTTCTATTCAGAGTATCTCAAAGGTCTTTAGCTTAACGAAAGCTTTTTCCTTTTTGAAGGACGACTTATGGAAACGCGTTGGAAAAGAGCCATCTGGTAATCCTTTTAATTCGCTGATACAGCTGGAGCATGAAAATGGTAAGCCACGCAACCCGTTTATAAATGCAGGAGCCATTGTGGTAGCTGATTGTGTGGTTAGTCACACGCAAGACTCGTTGAATGAGATTATTGGGTACATACGTGGGCTGGCTGATAACAAGAACATACAGATTGATCATGCCATGTTTCGGTCTGAAAAAGCTTTTGGGCATCGAAATGCTGCTTTGGCGCATTTCATGAAAAGCTATGGCAACATAGAGTCGGACGTTGACGAGGTCCTTGATTTCTATTTTGGGCACTGCTCGCTGTCAATGAGTTGTCAGGATATATCCAGGGCTTTTTTGTTTTTAGCCAATCACGGTGTTCATCCTCGCACTAATAAGCGCTACCTCACGGCCAGTCAGGCCAAGCGTCTTAATGCCTTGTTACTGACATGTGGTACCTACGACGCTGCAGGTGATTTTGCTTTTAGAGTAGGCATGCCAGGGAAAAGTGGTGTTGGAGGTGGTATTGCTGCCATTATTCCCGGATTATTATCAGTTTGTGTATGGAGTCCTGGCCTTGATAAGCATGGTAATTCACTGGCTGGAGTGAAAGCACTCGAATTATTGACCACTAAAACAGGAATATCAATTTTCTAATACTAATTGGATGTTAGCAAAATCGTTTAAATCACTCGGGCAATTTTTATTAAGGTATGGATTAGCTTTAGCGTTCATATGGTTAGGTCTGATGAAACTTAAAAATAGCGAGGCTGATTACCTCAAAGATGTTTTGTCAAATTCAGCAATGTTAGGCTGGTTGTTAAAATACATTACTCCATATGCGTTTTCGCAACTGGTTGCTTACTTACAAATGCTCATAGGTATTATGATAGCAACAAAACCGGTTGCTCGCAAATTGTCTTTTGTGGGAGGAGTGCTTGCTACCATAGTTTTATTTTTGAGTGTTACCACTTTATTTACTTCTTCTTATGTGTGGCTCCCACCCTATGGTTTTCCAGAATTATCAAAGCTGGGGCAAAGCATTCTGAAAGATGTTATTTTATTAGGAGCAGCCATGTGGTGTGTTGGCGATTCGGCCTAAACAAACTTGATTGAATCTCATCCAAAACCAGGAATTAATAAATTGTATTTAATGAAAAATGTAACCGTTTTTTGTGCCTCAAGTCCCAAAGTTAAACAGGCTTATCTGGCCGAGGCAACTAGCCTGGCTGAAGAGCTGGTAAAAGCCAATTATAGAATAGTATATGGAGGTGGGGCTGTTGGGTTGATGGGAAATTTGGCTAATCGTGCGCTCGAACTAAATGGGCAGGTGAGGGGTATCATACCACATTTCATGGTTGAAGTGGAGTGGGAGCACAAAGGTGTTAGTGATATGGTGCATGTGGATGATATGGCCGAGCGAAAAAGATTGCTTGTAAAAGATAGTGATGCCATCGTGGTACTCGCTGGTGGTATTGGCACGCTTGAAGAGTTGTTTGAGGTGTTATCCTTAAAAAAGCTTGGGCAAATAACACAGCCCATTATCCTGGTTAACACAGGAGGTTTCTTCGACCCCTTGATTAAGATGCTTGAGAAATTAGTGGATGAGCAGTTTATGCGCGTTGAGCATAACGCCTTGTGGCATGTGGTTGAATCGTCGCAGCAGGTATGTCAGGCCATTGAAGAGCTGCCTGCATGGCATAATAATGCCATTGAGATAGCGGCGGTCAAATAAGTTTCTTTGGAGTTGTTGTTTGCGAATATATGCATTCGTATTTTTGATTACTTTTGTCGAATAGTGCTTTTTTTGGATGGGGAAAACAACGGTAACATATCAGCAAGCGCAGCAGGTTGCAGTCGATCAAACCGCTACAAGTGGTGATAGCCTGGCTACCAATAAAAGTTTGCGTACACCTATCCAGGAAATATCGACTGCAGCACCGAGGCATTTGCAAGTAAAACAAGCAGTGCCGCCAAAGAAGAAAATTTACAGAACCTGGTCCTCAGAGGACTCGGTTTATTTCAACCTTAAGTCATCTGATGGAGCAATAGGTATTGATAAGGTATCTTTGCCAAGTCAGCTAACAGTCGAAAAACAGGCTCTGGATAAGCCTGCAGCAGAATCTATTCAAATAGCTAAAGACACAAGTAATCAGCCTGTACAAAATGTTGTGTCTGTGCCACCACCTCCGGTCATACAGCGCAAGGGTTCCCCATTTGAGGAATCAAAAGACTGGCTGGCAGGCTTTATTTTGCTCGCTTTAATTGTAGCAGGTTTTATTAAACTTACGGCTGGAAAATACTTAAGTGACTTATTCTCATCGGTTCGTTATCAGCAGAGTGCTTCCAAGTTATTTTTCAGTGGTAATCTTCAAAATCAAAAGCCATCATGGGCACTTACCTTTTTGTTCTTTCTTTCAACATCAATGCTTATTTTTGAGTTTGCTCACCTGGGTGGCAAAAGTCCTCAGCGCTTTAGTCCTTTAGTCTTTTTTATATTGGTAAATGCAGGTGTGGTAGGCTATTTTATCCTTAAAAACCTGTTATATCGATTTGTGTCGGTGGTGTTTGAAGCGCATCAGGCTACCAAAGAATATTTATTTAATGCTAATATGCTAAGTAAGGTGTTTGGTATTGCGTGTTTACCAATCGTCAGCATTGTGCCATTTGTTGATGTGTTAACAGCTACCTTTTTGCTGAAAGCAGGTGTTGTACTATTTATCATCATGTACATAATTCAATTACTTCGCGGTGCAAAAATAATTTTACGCAGCCCTCTTTCAATTTTTTATATGTTTTTGTACTTTTGTGCCCTAGAAATTTTACCCTTATCAATACTTATTAAAGTAATGATATACTAGGGAATAGTAAATGAGGTAAAGGTTTAGTTGAATTTAAATTGTAGAACATTGAAGATTAAAAGAATACTGGTTTCACAACCCAAACCCTCAACCCCCAAATCTCCCTACTTTGATTTGGCCGAAAAAAGCAATCTGAAAATAGATTTCAGACCTTTTATTCAGGTAGAAGCGGTTTCAGCAAAGGAATTCAGGCAGCAAAAAGTGAACTTGCTGGATTATACAGCAGTTGTTTTTACCAGCCGGACAGCTATCGATCATTATTTCCGCATTGCTGAAGAAATGCGCGTTACTGTGCCCGATACCATGAAGTATTTCTGTATATCAGAAGCAACAGCTTTTTATTTACAGAAGTATATTGTGTACAGAAAACGTAAGATCTTCCACTCTACAGGAAAATTTGCTGATTTAGCTGAGGTAGTAAAAAAGCATAAAGATGAGACTTTCCTGGTGCCATTATCGGATATTCATAAGCAGGAAATTCCAACTTTGTTGAATAAAGCAAAGGTCAAGTATACAAAAGCGATTTTGTACCGTACAGTTAGTAGTGATTTAAGTGATCTTAAAGATGTTAACTACGATGTACTAGTGTTCTTTAGCCCTTCGGGAATTGCTTCATTAATGCAGAACTTCCCTGACTTTGTGCAGAACGATACCAAAATTGCTTCTTTTGGACCAGCTACAGCCAAGGCTGTGAAGGATGCAGGCTTGCGTCTTGATATTCAGGCACCAATGCCACAGGCACCATCTATGACAATGGCCCTTGAGCAGTACATCAAGAAATACAACAAAGGAAAATAATACATACAGCCTGAGGCTGATTAATCCTCTTTGTCTTTGGCAGAGAGGATTATTTTTATCTGATAATAATGGAACAGCAGCGGTTTACCTTTAGAAAGAATGAGCGTTTGTGCAGCCGCACAACCATTCAGGAACTGTTTACAAAAGGTCGGTCGTTTGTTAAATATCCGTTCCGGGTTAGTTACCTACCGGTAGAATCAAGTGATGATGTACCCATTCAATTGCTTATCAGTGTATCCAAAAAGCGATTTAAAAGAGCTAACAAGCGCAACCGTGTAAAACGACTTGTGCGCGAAGCATATCGTGTAAATAAACTTGATGCTTATTCCCAGCTGAAGGATACCAATGTACATTTAGCTGTTGCTTTTGTGTATTTGCCAAGTGAACTTCTTGATTTTGCTTCTGTTCAAAAGGGAGTGAAGAAAGCACTGAAAAAGCTAACTGATGAAGTCCGCAAGAATGAAGAAAAAGAATAGCATAGTGCGTTTTATTCATTATCTGCTATTTCTGTTGAAAAGCGGGCTGGTGGCTATTTTACTCATACCCGTTAAGTTGTACCAATGGTTTATTTCGCCCATTTTAGGGGCTTCATGCCGGTATACGCCCACTTGCTCCCAATACACCATTGAAGCGCTAAGAAAGCACGGGCCGTTCAAAGGTTTGTATTTAAGCATTAAGCGTATATTGAGCTGTCATCCGTGGGGTGGCCATGGCCATGATCCTGTTCCTTAAGCAGGTTGGTTTTTTTTCTTATATTGCCATTCAAAATATCGGAGGGAATAGAATGAATGGTAAATTAATGAAAGTGAAGAAGTATCTTTTAAGTTTTGCGCTATTACTGTTTACACTTGCTTCTTTTGGTCAGAAGAATACCCGAATAATTGGGACCTGGCTCACACAAGATGGTGATTCAAAAGTAAGCATCTCCCAAGATGCTGATGGCACTTTTGTAGGGCAAATCATATGGTTAAAAAATCCAACTGAGGAGAATGGTTCGCATAAACTGGATAAGCATAATCCGGACGAGGACCTACAGAAGCGTAAGATTATAGGTCTGAATATTCTTGAGAGATTCACCTATAACGATGATGAAGGAGAATGGACCAATGGTACCATATATGATCCTAAAAGTGGTAATACCTATAAATGCTACATGTGGTTTGATGGCAATCCTAATAAGCTGCAAGTGAAAGGGTATATAGGCTTTTCGCTGATAGGTAAAAAAGTTAGTTGGACACGAGTGGTGGGGGATGCCTAAAAGGTAAAACCTAACTGAACAGATAAGAAATCGGCCACACGGCCATGAGCCTTAAGATTAACGCCTGCTATAAAGTGGGCGTTAATTTTAGCCCTCAGGTAATAGTTCTGCAAAAGTAAATTAGGTGCTTTTTGCCCCTTCAACAGATAGGCTCCTATCTGCTGTCCAAAATAAAGTTTCCCCAGAATAAACTCGTTACCCACCAAAGGGGCTATACTCCATTGGTCCTTGTTGCTGGTTATCTCCGATGATTCCTGATACTCAATAAAAAATGAACCAGTAATTGCATTAATGCGCGATACCTGCCAGCTCCGATTGACGAAGCCTGTTATGACATTTTGATCATTAGTATGAGTGGTGTCTTCCTTTAATGAGTAGCCCATCAGGATATCCATCCGGGTTTCTTTTTTGAAATGATGCAGCCTTTTCGGAGGTGGTATAGTATAATGATGCATGGTATGTTCAACACCTAAGGCAATGACCGGGTAATTGATGCCCAGATTGGGTTGTTTGATTCCGCCATTGGAGATGTGTTGAAAAGAAGCTGTTGCTTTTATGGCCCATTCGTTAGTGAAGAAATAGTATACACTTCCTCCGCCAAACAAAGGAAAAGCCAGTTGGGTGCTGTATGTCAGGTTTTGTGGATTGCTTGCAGGGTGGTATGGATGACTCATAAATGCGACTCCCATGCCAGCTTTTAAGGAATATCGCCATCGTCTGCCGGATCTGATAAAAGGTTCTATGTAGGCCATGCCTGTGAGGGCAAATCCCAGATCGGAATGATCAAAGTTGACGTAATTAAGCCCTACACCCCATTTAATGAAGGTGCCAAATGTTTCCCTAATATTGTCTCTTAATAGTAGCTGGCTTAGTTCAAATTCCACCCCATAAGGATGCGTGCCATTATACGGATATAATGACTTGGTATGCACCTGAAATTGACCATAATAGGCTGATATGCCATAAAAAACAGGCGCGTCAGACTGGTTGATTTGTGTAAATGCACTTATGCTGTTAAGGATGAGGCAAAGGCAAATAATGGATAAATCAAATTTTATATGAGGAGTTAGTCTGAGCATCTTAACAAGTTAAGGTATATAGCTCTTAAATTCCCAATAAAAACCTTTTTAGGTTCTTTTTTTCCATGTACTTTTAGGGAGCATACCTAAAATGAAAAAACCATGTATTTGAAAAGTATAAATCCGGCTACCGGCGAAATCATCAGGGAATATGAGGAGTTTCATTCCGATGAGATAGATAATGCCATAGCGGCCAACTATGAAGCATACAAGGGCTGGAGAAAAGAGCCTGTTGAACAGAGGGCACAACTACTGATTAAAGCTGCAAAGGTGTTGCGTGATAAGCAGGAGGGATTGGCTTTCAATATAACAGTTGAAATGGGTAAAAACATTGTTGAAGCCCGTGCCGAAGTTGAAAAGTGTGCCAAAGTGTGTGAATATTATGCCCAAAATGGTGCCGGATTCTTAAAAAGTGAAATCATTCCAACAGAAGCCAGCTTATCATATGCATCCATGCAGGCCATAGGACCAGTTTTGGCCATTATGCCCTGGAACTTTCCTTTATGGCAGGTGTTCAGGTTTGCAGCTCCTGCATTAATGGCAGGTAATGTTTGTCTGTTAAAGCATGCCTCCAATGTACCGGCTTGTGCTTTGGCCATTGAAAACATATTTGTAGAGGCGGGATTTCCTGCAGACGTATTCAAAACACTATTGGTGCGAAGCAGTAAGGTTGAAAAGATAATTAGTGATAAGCGCGTTAAAGCAGTGACGCTTACAGGCAGCACGCCTGCTGGTAAAGCTGTGGCTTCGGCGGCGGGGCAGTACCTTAAAAAATGCGTACTCGAACTGGGTGGCAGTGATCCATACCTGATTCTGAAAGATGCCGATATTGATGCAGCTGTGGATGCATGTGTGGCAGGTCGCATACTAAATGCCGGACAAAGCTGTATAGGTGCCAAACGCTTTATTATTGTTGATGAGCTGTATGATGAATTTGCCACAAAGTTTACCGATAGGATGCGCGACATTACCATAGGCGATCCATTCGATGAAACAAAGGATATGGGACCTCTGGCTAAGTCGAGCTTTCGTGAGGATTTGCACCGACAGGTGGAGAGTAGCATAGGCAAGGGTGCAAAGCTGCTCACAGGGGGGTATATTCCCAATCGCGATGGGGCATACTATCCGGCAACGGTTCTGGGTGATGTGCAGCCTGGTATGGTAGCCTACCACGAGGAGTTGTTTGGGCCTGTGGCCTCCCTTATCAGAGCGCAGGATGAGGCCGATGCCATCAGGATTGCCAATGATTCAGTGTTTGGCCTGGGAGCAGCTGTATTTACAGGTGATACTGAAAGAGGCCGTCAGATAGCCGAGGAAGAGTTGGAGGCAGGCTGCTGTTTCGTGAATGATTTTGTGCGCTCCGATCCACGTCTGCCTTTTGGAGGTGTTAAGGAGAGTGGTTACGGCCGTGAACTATCGCATTACGGCATGAAAGAATTTATGAATATTAAAGGGGTGTATATCAAATAAGAACAAGATGCAAGGTGGTATCAACTCCGCTTTGCTGAAATGTAGCTTATCGGATGCAGAATTAACACATTAAAAAGATACATGGATTGTCGTCAGGCCTTAATTAAAGCAGCAGCACTCTGTTCACGCAAGGAGTATTGTACCACAGATATTCGCAAGAAATTAATCAACTGGGAATTGGGTGAAGAGGAGGTGGATGGGGTATTGGAGCGCTTAATAAATGAGAAGTTCATTGATGATCGTCGTTTTGCGAGCTATTATGTGAAGGATAAATTCATGTTTAATGGCTGGGGGCGAATCAAAATCCGTTTTATGCTGCGCAGTAAAGGCCTATCTTCATCAATTATTGATGAGGCTCTGCAACAGATTAAGGATGCAGATTATTCTGAAAAACTGGCAGAATTATTGCACAGTAAAAACCGGCAGATTAAAAACAAAGACGCCTGGCAGACAAAGGCGGCGCTTGTGCGTTTTGCTCAATCCAGGGGTTTTGAACCAGATATCGTTTATCGTTTAATCGACCAATATTTAGAAATATAACCTGAAGCAATTCATTATGAATAAACAAGCAAACTTAACTCTCCTTCTACTATTGGCATTTTTACTGATGCCAAACATTAGCGAAGCTAAGAAAAAGCCCTCCTGGGTAAAGCAACGGCCAAACGATCCGGCCTATTATATTGGTATTGCCAATGTGCCAAAAGCAGGTAGTGCCGTCGAGTATCGACAGGCTGCCAGAGGTGCCGCGCTAAAGCAAATGAGCAGTGAAATTAAAGTGAATATCTCTTCCAACTCGGTATTGCATAAGATTGAAACCGATTATGAATATAAAGAAGCCTATGAATCGAAAATACAGGCTTCGGTGGAGCAAACGCTGGAGGGCTATGAGGTTCTCACCTGGGAAGATAGAAAAGAATATTGGGTAATGACACGCCTGTCGAAGCAGAAATATGAACGTGCCAAACAGATGAAGCTGGATAAAGCCAAAATGATGGCCAGTTCATACCTGACCGATGCTTTCAAGGCCATTGATGATTACGATGCTTACTCGGCTTTAAATTATCTGGCCAAAGGTGTTATCAGCCTGAGGGATCATCTTGAAGAGGATTTAACCTATAAAACTGTTGACGGGACCTACAATGTCGGAACCGAACTGTTTAGTACTATTCAGGATGTCTTTCGCAGGGTACAACTGATGCCAGTGCAATCAAACTACCAGATACAGTTTTCGAAAAAGCTGGAAGTGCCGATTGGTGTTAATGCTACTTTTACTGGTAAAGCAGGCGAGAAAAGGCCATTAGTTGGCTTCCCTTTAAAATATGAGTTTACCAAAGGTGAAGGTATTCTTACGGCTCAGAGCAAGACCAACTACGATGGTTATACGTCGGTATCCATTACCAGGTTGATATCAAAACGAAAGATGCAGGAAATAACCGCCGGTTTTGATTTTTCGCATGTGGCCGAATCGGAGATGGATGATGAAGTTAAGCGCCTGCTGAAGGTGTTTTTCCCTGTGAAGCAAATGCCTGCGGTTGGTATCACCATTGAAGTTCTTAAATCAAAAGCTTACCTGGTAAGTGAAGAGAAAGTATTTGGAAAGCTGGATGATAAAGGGGCTTTTACCGGTATGCTTAAAACCGAGCTTAATGAGAACTTTTTTACTTTTACAAGTGACATGAATGAGGCTGACTTTGTAGTGACTGTCAACTCTAATTTTGTAGCAGGTGATGAACGAAAAGGGCAGGGCTACTCAGTATTCACCGTTTTTGCCGATTTTAATATTGTCATTCAGGATATTAAAAGCCAAACAGAAATATTCGCCGATAACCTGACGGGCATCAGAGGAATGCGACCAGGTAACTATGAATACGCATTAAAAGATGTAAGAATAAAGCTGATTGAGCAGTTTAAAGAACAGATTGAACCTCGCCTGGAGCAGGTCAATATGTAAGCACTGTTGAACCATATTATTAAACCCGGAATGATTGTCATTTCGGGTTTTTAGTAACCATACGTATGTAGGATCGTAATACCGTGTGATAAACACCTGATAAAATGAGAAAAGCTTTTATACTAATATTTTTATTGCTGGGAGCCAGCATTAGCCTGATGGCTCAGGATTCAAAGCGTGTAACTGCAAAGGAGTTTTATGCATTAATACAGCAGCATCCTGATGCTTTAATAGTAGATGTTCGGCCGGCCGGAATGTTTGCAAAATACCGTCTGCAAAATGCCATGCCAGCGCCCGAGAAAGCTGATTTAATAGAGCTGACAAAAGTAGTTCCCAAATCAGATACTATTTTTCTGTATTGTGAGAAAGATATTCGCACGCGACCGGCTGCTGAAATACTGCAAGGTTTAGGGTATACCAATATTATTGAACTGAAAGGTGGGCTGGTTAGCTGGCGTCGTTATGAGCTACCACTGGATGAAGAAAAGCTGAAATAAGGCCGTTGGAACTGTATAAAAATGCCCTGCATCGTCTGTGAAGCAGGGCATCCTTTTTATTGTCATTTTTTTATTCTTTGATTTTAAAAAAGCTGATGACATCATTGAGTTTTTGAACCTCTTCTGAGAAGGATTCGCTCAAATCCGATATCTTATCAGCTGCAGCAGCATTACCCTGCGATACGCTGTCGAGCTCCAAAATGGCTTTGTTAACCTGTTTTGAACCTTCATTTTGCTCCATGGAAGCTGCTGAAATCTCTGATACCAGGTTATAGGCCCTCTGGATATCGGGCACCAGGCTTTCAAATATTTCACCGGCACGTATCGCGATGTCAACACCTGCAGTTGCTTTCTCTCGTATCTCATTGGCCGACTCGCGACTTCTCTCGGCCAGTTTGCGTACCTCAGCCGCCACCACTGCAAATCCTTTACCTTCCTCTCCGGCTCTGGCTGCTTCAACAGCAGCATTGAGTGAGAGGATATTCGTTTGCATAGCTATTTCTTCAATAATTTGCACTTTTTCGGCAATTAGCTTGATGCCTTCAACCGCCCGCTTAACAATCTCGCCACCGTCACTTGTCTCTTTAAAGGCTTGTGACATAATGTTTTCAGTTTGCTTAGAGTTGTCGGCATTCTGACTGATGTTAGCGCCCATTTCTTCCATGGAGGCCGATACCTCTTCGGTGGAGGTAGCCTGTTGCATCGAACGGCTCGACAATTCGTTGGCCGAGTCCGTAAGTTTTGTACCACCTTCTGAAATGAGTAAAGCTGTTAGCTTGGCCTGCGAGATGACTTCAGAAATCTTACTGGTCATCTTACTGAATGTTTGTGCCAGCTGACCAATTTCATCGGCGCGTGTGACTAGCCCTGCATCAATATTCACACTCAAATCTCCTTCGGACAGAGAGTGAGCCACTTTATTCAGTTGTAATATGGGTTGCGCCAGCGATCTTGAAATGAAAAAGGCCAGGGTCAATGCCAATAGCAGGAAGATAATCCCAATTACAAAGGTGATGTTTCGAATGGGATTAAGCATGCTTACCAGCTCGTAGCTGGGAACCGACATAATAATTTTATGTCCTGTATTGCCAATGTTCATATATACAATTTCATTCGCTTCGTCATCAATCATATATTCACTGATCAACCCTTTATCAATTGCAGTCACAATTTCGCTTGCAACTTCTCCCAATACTTCATTTAGCGATGTGTTAATGTCATTATTATCCTGGGCAAGTTTTATGATACCACTGTCATCCACAACCCATAATTTACTACCTGCGCTAAATTTTCTTTGGGTTAGCTCATTAACGAGGAAGTCAATATTCATACCAACACCTGCAACGCCTAATGGGTTTTCAGCACTTCCCATTATAACGTTAATGAACAGGGCTGATTGATTAAGTTCTCGGTTAAAGTCAAGATTGGTCTGAATCCGTTTGTGACTATCTTTGATTGTACTAAAGAACCAAACATCATCCGGATCGTCTTCTGAAATCACATCGAGAAGAACATGATCTTTAGACCAGAAGTTACGCGTACGATTATTGACCGCAAAAGCAGTTAAATAACCAAATTCATCAACTGCTGAATCGATCTTGTCCAAACAAAGCGACTTAATGTCTTCATTACTTTCGTCGTTCTCAAACCAGTTCGAAATTAACGGATCGCTTGCAAGGCTGATTGAGGTTTCAATGGCCTTTTCAAAGCCTGCACGTAAGTTGCTTTGTGAAGCCTCTAAAAAGGAGTGAAGTTGTTGAGTTCTGATGTTTTCGGTTAAGGTGTTGCTTACTGAGTAATAGAAAGTAAAACTCACAGCTGCAATAACCATAAAAACGACAGCTCCAAAAGATAGCAATATCTTGGAGCGAATGCTTCGAAGTTGCATACAACATACTTTTTTTAACCGGGTAGACCGGTATTTGTTAAACACTTATAAATTCCCATTTTGGTAAAGGCAGCCGTTGGTTGGCCGATTGTTTTCCCTATTCCTTTAGCAATGAGTTACAATACGAGATATATATCAAATGGTTATAAGATCTTTGAAAAAAATATTGCCCTTATTTTGAGTGTATGTCAAGCTTCATTTTATCTCATAAAAAAAGGCACCATTGGTGCCTTCTTACTTGCGGTAGATGTATAATAGTTTATCGTTCGCTGTATTGTTTCTGATAATAATTCTCGTAGTCGCCTGAGATAATATTATTCAGCCACTCCTCGTTGGCCAGGTACCAGTCCACCGTTTTTTCAATGCCTTCCTCAAACTGCAATGAAGGTTCCCACCCCAGCTCGTTCATCAGTTTTGATGAGTCGATGGCATAGCGCAAATCATGACCGGCACGATCTTTCACAAAAGTGATGAGCTTTGCAGATTCGCCTTTGGCACGCCCCAGTTTAGTATCCATCACCTCGCATAACTTATGGATGAGATCAATATTGGTCCATTCGTTAATGCCGCCAATGTTGTAAGTTTCCCCGTTTTTGCCCTTATGATAGATGAGGTCGATAGCCCGTGCGTGGTCAAGTACATACAGCCAGTCGCGTATGTTTTCGCCTTTGCCATAAATAGGAATGGGCTTATTGTTTTTAATGTTGTTGATCGACAGGGGAATGAGTTTCTCGGGGAACTGGTTGGGACCGTAGTTGTTGGAGCAGTTGGATATCACCACTTGCATGCCATAGGTATGATGATAGGCGCGCACCAGGTGATCGGAACTGGCCTTTGATGACGAATAGGGGCTACGTGGGTCATAAGCGGTTGTTTCAGTAAACAGGCCGGTTTCGCCCAGTGAGCCATATACCTCATCGGTGGAAATGTGGTAAAACAAGTGTTGGTCCATCTGGTCTTTCCACACTGTTTTGGCCGCATTTAGCAGGTTAACCGTACCCAGAATATTGGTTTTGATAAAAGCCAGCGGATCGGAGATGGAGCGATCGACATGCGACTCGGCAGCCAGGTGGATAACACCGTCAAATACATGCTCGGCAAACAGCGTGTTCATATGCTCCGCATCAGTGATATCCCCTTTAATAAAGGTGTAATTATCTTTGTTTTCTATATCCTTCAGGTTCTCCAGGTTGCCCGCATAGGTGAGGGTATCCAGGTTAAAAATGTGGTAATCGGGGTATTTCTCAACAAATAACCTTACCACATGCGAACCAATAAAGCCGGCTCCGCCGGTAATCAATAGCTTTTTCATATTTCAATATCAAAGTTTATCCCGGGTAGTGGGAGAGTCAAACAAAAGTATCAAGATTATTATCAAGTTACAAGCTTAGTTTTACTAGCAATAAAAAAGCCTCAAAGATGAGGCTTTTTAGTCTTTATATCTTAATCTGACGCTTACGCACCTGCAGGTCCCTGGTATTTGGCATCGCCAAAACCTAGGATTGGATAAAAGATAAAGCCAAGGAAGATTAAGCCCAATGTAAAGCCAACGTCTTTTCCAAAGCTTTTTGCCAATAAGTTAGCCACCCAGATAAGAAGGATAATATTGACAACAGGTATTAGCATCAATAGCAGCCACCACCATGGTTTGCCTACAATTTCAAGTAATACAATAGTGTTGTAAATTGGAATTAAACATGCCCAGCCGGGTTTCCCTGCCTTTTCAAAGATCTTCCACATTGAGGCAATTAGCAAAACAATAACGGCCATATAAATTATACCGCCAAATAATCCTACATCTTCCATAAATCTGTTTTTTATTGGTTAGAAATCGTGTGGATGACCACACCGTTAAAAAATTGCAGCTTGAATATAAACAAAAAAACAGGACAACCTGAGGATTGTCCTGTTAAAAAGTTTTCTGCCAAAGAGCTTATTTAGTGGACTTCTCAATTATGGAATGTCCATTTTATCTTTAGTTATACACTTAAACCAGAGTGCTTTTATTGCTGAACCAAACTGTTGTCTTCGTTTGATTCAGGTGTGGCCGGTGTATCGGTAGTGGCTGGTTTTAAGCGCTTAAACAGATAGCGTGTGATGTATATGCCATTGTTATCATCCTTTCCTCCGTAACTCTCAACGCCAGTGTTCACAAAGGCCAATTCCCAGCCATCCTGCATCATCTGGTTAATCTTTGATGTCAGCAGAGCATCATTGGAAGCGATGTTCTGAAAACGAATACCGCCCACGTTGAAGAAGTTAAGCAGTTTAGTCTCATCGTAATCTTTAATACGGATGTCTGACCGGTCACTTTTGTTGCGATCGCCACTTTCGGCTGTCTGGGTTGTTGTAAATTGTTTATAGTCTACCTCCGAGTCGGTAGAGATAAGGCGCGATCGTCCTACTCCATTGGGTACAATAGATTCGATGCTGGTAATAATTTTCACCTCATAAACGGGTTTGTCTTGAGCAAAAGAAGCTGTTGTGACTAGCAAAACGATTAAGGTTGTAATCAGGTTTGTTTTCATTGTTATATGCTTTAAGAATATCATTATTATATGTTACTAATTTTGTTGAAAGACTTTTTATCAGTCTATTGTACTAGTTTTCTGAAATAATAGCGGGTCATAAAAAGGCCGTTGGGATCGTTATTGTTCTCGCTGGCGCTATTGTCGTCCAGCAGCATTTTCATCCCCATCTTAAACAGCTCTTTTTTAACCGTTATATCTGCCATTTTGCTCTCAACGCCTGTTGATACAAAAAACAGTTCCCAACCATCGGTCAGCATGCTATTAATTTTGGATGTTACCAGCGCATCGTTACTGGCTACATTTTGAAAACGAATACCGCCGGCATTGTAGAGGTTTAGCAGTTTTGTTTCTTCGTATTCCTTTAGGCGAATGTCTTTCCGGTTGCTCTTGTTTCTGTCCTTCGTGTCAGCTGTTTGGTGTGAGGTGAAATCGAGGTAGTCTACCTTGGCCTGCGTGGAGATCATCCGCGATCGCCCGGCACCTCCGGGTACCAGTGATTCAATGCAGGTGAGTACCTCTACCTCGTACCTGGGTGTCTGGGCCTGCATGTCGTAGCAGCAGATCCCAATCATAAGGGATAGTAGTAGAATTACTTTGGTCATGGTGTTTTAATTGTTTGTAATAAATGATTAGCAAACTATATTGCCTGTTTGAAAGGTCATATGATGATGACTCGTGTTGTTGCAACAGTTATAAGAAAAACAACTGGGTATTTACACGTATGTTATGTTAGTTTAAATGTGACAGGCAGTGTTTATGTAGGTATATAAATATCTATGGGAGAGCAAAAAAAAAGCTGCCAGAATTAACTGACAGCTTACGAATATTGTTATAAGTGATGACTTATTAAAGGCCTCTCACATTTTTTTCCCAGGCCCAGGCCGAGGCTAAAGTTTCCTCAAGTGTTTTCTCAGCTTTCCAGCCTAACTCGTTGTTACCATAGGTGGTGTCGGCCCATATTTTTTCAATGTCACCGGCACGTCGGTCCACCAGCTTGTATTTCAGGTCAACACCTGTTACTTCAATAAAGGATTTTACCAGCTGCATCACCGAGTAGCCTGAACCGGTTCCTACGTTAAAGTACTCGTAGTTGGCTTTTGTCTGTCCATTCAGCATGCGATCGATAGCTACAACGTGTGCTTTGGCCAGATCAACTACATTGATGTAATCGCGAATAGCCGTGCCGTCTTCAGTATCGTAGTCATCGCCAAAAATGCTTAGTTCTTCACGAAGGCCGGCTGCGGTTTGCGTGATAAATGGCACCAGGTTATTTGGTACGCCTACCGGCAGCTCACCAATCAGTGCACTTGGGTGTGCGCCAATCGGGTTGAAATAGCGCAGTGCAATGCAATTGATGGCTTCATTGGCCTTGCAGTAATCACGCATAATGTCTTCGCAAATGGCTTTGGTGTTACCATAAGGTGATTCGGCTTCTTTGCGGGGAGTTTGCTCAGTAACAGGTAGTACTTCAGGTTGCCCGTAAACCGTACACGACGATGAGAATACCATGTGAGGCACCTTATACTTGTTCATGCACTCCAGCAGGTTCATCAGTGAGCCCATGTTGTTGCGGTAATACTCCAGCGGTTTCTGTACCGATTCGCCAACGGCCTTATAAGCTGCAAAGTGAATGATGGCATCAATGTTGGGGTACTTCTGGAAGAAGTTGTCGGTGAGCTCGCGTTCAGATAAATCGAAATTTTCAAAAGCCGGACGAATACCAGTGATTTTTTCGATGTTGTCCAGTACTTCAATTTTGGAATTAGACAAGTTGTCTACAATCACCACGTCGAATCCTTTTTCCTGCAATTCAACCACGGTGTGTGATCCAATGTAACCTGTTCCTCCGGTTACTAAAATCTGCTTTGCCATTAGTGTAGCTTTCTTTTTAACCTGATTGTGTGTTTCATTCAGGTTGAACTTACAAACAGCGACTGACTACTTACGTTTAAGTGGAAATCTGCACTCTGCTTGTTCGTTTCATAGTTAAACGAGCTTCAAAAGTACGAAATCGTTTGCAATGAGCGGATCAATTGTAGCTGTATTTTATCATGTAAGCTCTTAATAAACGTTAAAAGTACTTTTATTATTAGCGACAGGCTATTAGTACTAACAGTCAGTGGGATAACTTATTCACACTGGTGGATTGTGTTTGTTGCCTCAAATTTAGTAACTTAGCACATTATTAGCGGGAGGTGGTTAATAAGTTGGTTGTTTATCAACCGGTTTTCAACACTTTACCAACAGATGTTGAAAGAAAGTTAATATCCTCAGGCACGTTTTTGTTAATTTTGCAGGTATGACAACAGTTAGCCAACAAATATCGAATCTATTGTTCACACATGAGTGTGTGATTGTTCCTGGTTTAGGTGCTTTTGTATCGAGTCCGGTAAGTGCCGTGCGCGATATGGATAAAAACCTGTTTTTACCACCATCAAAAGAAATTGGTTTTAATCGCAGCCTCTCGCACAACGACGGACTGCTGATTAGTACATTGGCGCAGCAGAATGGCATCAGCTACGGCAAAGCCAAGGTAATGGTGGAAGAGTTTGTGGCTTCGGTTGAGGCTAAGGTGAATGCAGGAGGCAAAGCGCTAATCGAAAAAGTAGGTACTCTGCAGAAAGATGCACTGGGCTACTTGTTGTTTGTGGCTGATGAATCGGAGGCTTACCTGACTGATGCTTATGGCCTGTCGTCTTTCCATTTTACACCTGTGGTAGCACCTCAGAAGCCGATGGTTGAAAACCGTCAGGTACGTCGTTTGCTGCAGCCTGTTAGTTTGAAACAGATTGCAGCGTCTGTGGCTGTGTTGGTTGGTTTGTTTGCTATTTCTCAGAGTGTGGAAAACCCGCAGCTTAAGAAGAGTATGAACGCGGCCAGTACCATCTCGTTTGTGATGCCGGAAACACCAACCGAAGCAAGCTATGAGGTGCAGCCTGCCGAATTAAAAGAGGCAGAGCTTGCAGCTGAAGAAGCGACACCTGTAGAGAAGAATAGTTACTACCTAATCGCGGGTAGTTTTAAAACAGAGAACCAGGCGCAGCGCTTCCTGAATATTGTCCATGAGATGGGCGAGCAGCAGGCTTTCGTGTTGCCAAGTCCCAATAATCGTTACCGCGTGGCTATTGATGGTTATGCTGACAAAGCCGAAGCCATTGCCGATATGGGCGTGTATCGTCAGAAAGAAGATTTTAAAACAGTGTGGGTGCTCACACAACACTAAGAAACGTTTGTACTTAATATAGTAAGGCTGCGGCAGGTTTATTCTGTTGCAGCCTTTTTTTTAAGCACAGAGGACATAAAATATATAAGGAATGCATCTTGATGAGCAGGGTGTAAATTAAAGATGCGTTCCTCAATTTTCGTAGATGTTAATAAGAAGATGCGCGCCTTTCTTTTCTTCATTTTCAGGTCGGTAAGAAAGGTTCACCGCAGAGGGCTCAAAGTACACAGAGAAGTTCATCTAGGGGTATTTACGGGCAAAACTATCTAGAATACACTTTGTGTTCTCTTTTAACTCAGCGGTAAATAAAGATTAGCTAAAGGGCGCAGTGAATGCCGTGCGATCCTTAATTCTAAGTTCTTTCAGCTGCTGCTTCTACCTGCCTGAAAACCCTCAGGAAGTTACCGCCCCATATTTTAGCAATATCCGTCTCGGTATAGCCGCGCTTCACCAGTTCTTCGGTAATTTTTGGAAAGTCGGCCACATCGACACAGTCGCTCAGCCCGCCACCGCCATCAAAATCGGAGCCGATTCCTACATAATCAATGCCCACCAGTTTTACCACATAGTCGATATGATCCACTGCATCGGCAATGCTCGGAAGCAGGGGTGGGTAGTGCTCATCTATAGCCCGCCACTCGGCCCAGGCTTGCTTGCGTTGTTCATCGCTGCTATAGTTCCAGTTATTGTACTTAATGCGCAGCTCTTCGTGCTTCAGGTAATTGAGTGAGGTAGTGTCTTCGGGTTGTATATAGGCGCCCAGTATGCATATCTGTATCACACCACCTTTGGCCGCCAGCAGTTTAATCATGCTGTCATCCATATTGCGTGGATGGTCACAGATGGCACGCACCGATGAGTGTGACGCAATAACCGGTGCAGTACTTTGGTCCATCACATCGTAAAAGGCTTTATCAGATATGTGCGATACGTCAATGATCATACCCAGCCGATTCATCTCTTTAACCACTTCATTGCCAAATGGGCTCAGTCCATCGTGCTCGGGACCTTCCTTATCTGTGGATGAATCGCATATATCGTTGTTTTTGGTGTGCGACAGGGTAATGTAGCGCACGCCTCGGTTGTAAAATTCTTCCACACGACTGGCTTCCTTGTTAAGCGGAAAGCCGTTTTCCATGCCCAGGTAGATGGCCCGCTTACCTGCTTGCTCCAAACGAATGGCATCTTCAGCTGTGTAGGCCAGTTCGGCTATCTGGCTGTTGGCCTTAACCGCTTTCTCGGTGGAGTCAATCATCTCATGTGCCATCTGGTAGGCCAGTGTATTGTTCTCGTCGGTGCGCTGTCGCTGCCCGGTAAAAATGGCGAAGAAGATGGCATCGAGTCCGCCTTTCTCCATACGTGGTAAATCTACCCGGCTTGATGGTGCCTGGTGCTCCTTTCCAATATCAAACGTATCGCGCAAGAAACGCATGGGAGTATCCACGTGTGTGTCAATGGTGATAGCCTGGCGATGTGCTTCGAGCGCATCCGCAGGTTTTAGCTCGCACGACGACAGGCCGGTGAGTAGGAGGCATACAATGCCCAGTGCTTTCATATTCATGCGTGTAGATTTTGTGCAATGATAGTTAAAATGTGAGAATCTGCCATGGTATGCACATTGAGAGTTAGTTATGTTAATCTATATATTTAAATTAATCAGGTGTATTTGTTCATTAGTCATAATAAATCAACCGTTAGTCAAGCAAATGGTATTTTTCCCTTCAAAAAGGTGTTACGTTTCTGGTTTTCTGCAATTAACTAATAGAGGCTCTTTGTGTGCACAGTTATTTATAGGTGCTAAAAGTGCCTTGATAAGTAGGATGTTAACATGCCAAAAACCAAATTAATCTTAAAACAGAAACAGTATGAGTGATTCACGAAATCAAATTTCAATGGTGATGGCCGAAGAGGCCAAAGCGCAAATTATTGATTTGCTGAAGCAAATTACAGACTTAATGCCCTTTTTAACAGGGCTGACACCGGAGCAGCGTAAGCGACTGCCCAAGATTGAAAAACGCAATAAAACATTCGTTAAGGATGTGGAAGCTGTGATTAAAAATGATGCCAGCTTGTTGCCATCGTATGTTAAGCCCGATGAGATGGCTAAGGATTTAGAATTGTATGAGCAGCTGGAAGAGTTATTAACGCCCTTAGGCTACCTGTACGATCGCGTTCGCGATACACAGATGCTGGCAGGTTCGGAAGCTTATACGCAGGCATTAATGGTGTATAACATGATTAAGGCCGCTAATAAAGCCGGTTTGCCTGGCGCCAACAGCTTGTATAACCAGCTGAAAGGCCGCTTTGACCGAAGCAGTGCTGTAAGCACCGATGAGATAAGTAATAATTAATCATATCAAACAATGGCATGGAGCATCAATGGTGCAGGGGGGTACTTCTGAAGTACCCCCTTTGTGTGTAAAACAGCAGGCAGGAGCTGCTAAATACCAATAGGGGGCTTGCAAATACCATTAATGGACAGATTGCTGCCAATGATATGTACTCGCATATGATAGGCGGCCTGCCTGGTGCCACCGACGGGCACTTTTTAGTGATGTGTGCACTCCAATGGTGCCAGGGTGTGCAGCAAAGCCTGCGCTTTTAATAACAACCTGTAAGTGAACAGCCGGACATGTACCCCAGTGGGTAAAATGGGCGCGTGCCTGTTCATCAACGGCCCATTACTCACCCAAAAGTGCTCGTTAATGTGGAAATTGTGCTTATTGATAATACAAATGGGCCCCATGGTTTGACTGTAAGTTAAAGCCTTTGCAAGACTGCATATGTCCATGCATTAGAACAGTAGTTGTGTGCTTAAATAGAGACCAGGTGTGTCGCTGCAGGCCATCTATTTTAATGTATAAATCGGTATAATATTGCTTTATTATTGGTATGTTTATGTTGCTTTTGGACAGAGTATATAATAGCACACGCATTATATATATGGTACGATAAGAGCAATATAAAGTGTTGAATACATCACATATAGGCCCATATTACGGCACTATGGTGCAATAGCCACAGAAATTTACACCTATGTATCTGCACAAAGCTTTAAAAATATAATGAATCCACTCGATGACATCTTGAATGCTTAACATATAAAGGTGCACAATACTTGCCTATATGGCATGTATTGTGCACCTTTAGAATTCGTATAGAAGAAATATACGCCATACACTTATAAAAACGTTAGCAGCAATCAAAAATGAAACAGCACTATAACATAAAATGGTTGACCGAGAAAATTGAAAGCGGAGATTCTTTGAAATATCTGTATTTCTGGGGACACACAAAAAAACAAGACCAAGAAGTAGGTAACTTTTGTTTCAGTCAGTGGTATGAAAGTTCTTTTGAAATTAATGGATTAACTTATAAAACAACTGAACACTGGATGATGGCCCAAAAGGCTCTGCTGTTCGGTAACAAAGAAATATTCGAACAAATAATTGATTGCGAAAAACCTGGTGAAGCCAAAGAACTTGGAAGACAAGTAATCGGATTTGACGAAATTACATGGAAAGAAAACCGATTCAATATAGTACGAATTGGAAATATACATAAGTTCAATCAGAATCGTGATTTGGGAGAATATCTTCTAAAAACAGGAAATCGAATTCTCGTTGAGGCTAGTCCAGTTGATACAATTTGGGGAATCGGATTGACCAAAGACAGTAAAGACATTGACAACATCTATGCGTGGAGAGGGTTAAACCTGTTAGGTTTCGCACTTATGGAAACACGCGATTTCTTAAGCGAATTTGGTTTCTTTTCGGAATTGACTAATGGACTAATAGCTCCTTGGTTAAAATTTCCAGACATTGAGTACAACGACATGTTTTGGAGAATGGGTAAAGGAGAACAGTTTATGACTGAATTTGCTAAGTCATATCATAATTTAACAGAAAAAGAACAGACAATATTTAAGTTGACCAATCCAGAACCATACAATTGGAAAGGTTTTTATGACTAAGAATAAATGCTGCTAACATGCCGCAATAAACCATGCCTTGCCGAGTCTGGGTTTTGGACTTCGACTCCCGCGTGAGCCAAGGAGAAATTAAGTAAGCGAATATACCACACGCAACGGCACGCTTCATGCGGCAGGGACGTTGGCACCAATATTAAGACAGATACAAACATGAAACATATGAGTACGATTTTATGGATTAGTTTGACAATTGTTGTTGTTTTCGGATTACTTAATAGAAATTCACTTTTTAAAAAATCATCTAGTAACCAGACAAATAATCAAGTTTCGGTCGAGCCGGATACTAATGATATATTAAATTCAACTGAACTTAAGGATAAATTCGAAAAATTGGGATTAGGTGAACATTGGGATAAATTTGAACCTTTGCTTAGAAATGAGATTAGGATAATAACAACCGTATCAGATTCTGAAAATCTTGACCTTGGACAATCAAAAATTGGTGGACAACCTGATTTGCCACAAGAAGTTGATTGGTTTAAAGAGAATAATGATAAACCTCTTTCATTCATCGCACAGATTAATTTGAGTGAGATTCATTCTTTCGATAAGGATAACTTACTGCCTGATAGAGGAATTATATATTTCTTTTATTCTGCGGAACAGGAGGCATGGGGATTTGACCCAAAAGACAAAGATAAGTTTAAGGTGTATTATAGCACAGAGACTGATAACTTGACTAGACAAGAGTTTCCAAGTGATTTACCTGATTATTCAAGATTCAATGAATGTAAATTAGAAATTAAAACAACTGTTGGATTACCGAGCTGGGAGAATGAATTTGTACAAAAAAATCTTTCGGAAAAAGAAATTGACCAATATCTTAATTTACCTCAGGATTATTCAATAAATAAAATGCTTGGATACGCAAACAATATCCAAAGCGAAATGGAACTTGAGTGTCAATTGGTGACAAATGGATTATATTGCGGTGACCCATCAGGTTACAATGACCCAAAAGCAAAAGGACTAGAAAAGGGTACTAAAGACTGGATTTTATTATTACAAATAGATTCCGAAGATGAAAAAACAGGAATGATGTGGGGAGATGTTGGTCGTTTGTATTTTTGGATTAAAAAGGAGGATTTAAAAAATAAGGATTTCAATAAAACTTGGATGATTTTACAATGTTCATAAAAATACTGGTGCCAATAACTAAGCGTTCTGGCTGGTTGAAAACCAGAGTCTGAACGCGGTGTTGCCGACAACCGGTTAGAAATCACTATCTATGGGGATTGATA
>NZ_JAGTAR010000052.1 GCF_018156225.1 Carboxylicivirga sediminis | reverse complement strand
TATGACGATGAAAATGAATATTTATAAGTGAAACTCTAAGCTTTTCCTTAAATAATCGATTTACTGCTTTAAATTTCATCACCGTAGCTCGCTACACTTCTGAAATTCGCATTATAAATCAGTTATTTAAGAAATTTTGAGCTCTGTAATTTTAATCGAACTCAGGTTACTACCTATCGATAGTGCATATCATCTTATTGTAACAAAAAAGCCCTCCAAAGGGAGAGCTTTTTGTTGGTGTTAATAATATTTTGACTTGAATAGTTTATCGTTATTCAGAACACGTGTTTAAACAGTTTTTGAATATTGTCCTTTCCCCTGCTTAAGGGCCGGGTCGAAAGCCATGGCAATATTACGTATCACATAACGGCCCTGACCAATTACAGTGAAAGCATCGTTTTCAATGGTCAGCAAACCATCATCAATGAACGACTGCACCTTCTCCTCAGCAAACTCAACAGACGCATAAACCTCATCCGTTTCAACCGAAAAATCAGCAGCAATCTGCCTGAAATCAGCGTAATAATTACACATCAACTCATTAATTACCTGGCGAACGATCTGCTCCTTCTGATTCAGGCGATAGCCACGCACCACGGCACGGCCATCGGCTTCCACACGCTCCATGTACTTCTTAATAGTTTTTTCGTTCTGGCTATAGGCATTAAAGAGCTGACTGATGCTTGAGGTACCAAAACCATAAACCTGCCCGGTGGTTTCGCGAGTACAATACCCCTGGAAGTTACGATGCAGCTTCTTCTGCTCCAAGGCAATAGCAAACTCATCATCGGGCTTGGCAAAGTGGTCCATACCAATGGCCACATACCCGGCTTCAACCGCCATATTGTAGGCATCCTCCAGCATGGTAATCTTCTCATCAGGTGTAGGCAATCCATACTGCTCGAGCATCCGTTGACGCGAAATCACCTGAGGAATATGCGCATAAGAGAAGGTCACGAGGCGATCCGGATTAGCCGCTAAGGCCTCTGCTACTGTTTCTCGAAAACTCTCCTGTGTTTGGAAGGGTAAACCATACACCAGATCGATGTTAATACCTGAGAAGCCAACCTTTTTGAGATAAGCAATCATCTCCCCAACCGGCACCTTGGCAGGACGACGATTAATGGCCGTCAACACTTCCTTCTTAAAATCCTGAACTCCCAGACTGATACGATTAAAGCCCATGTCACGCAACTCATCCACCATGTCAAAATCCAGATAGGCCGGACTACATTCCATGGCCATTTCATATTCATCGGCAAAGTTGAAATTAGCCTTTATCGTATCAGTTACTTTACGAATCAACTTGGCTGATATGGCGTTGGGCGTTCCTCCACCCCAGTGCACCTGGGTCAGTTTCCGGTCTTTCGACACGTCTTTCGATACCAGCTCAATCTCTTTAATCAACACATCGATGTACTTTTCAATGGTACTCTGCCCCATACCTGTATAGGTGGTACAGCCACAGAATGTACAAAGCTGCGGACAAAACGGAATATGCACGTATACCGACACATTCTCTGGCGTTTCGTCATTTGATAGAATCACACTCTCCTTGTAATTCTCATTCCCGTACTCCTCATGGAAAAATGTGGCAGGAGGATAGCTTGTGTATCGCGGCCCGGCTATATTATATTTTTCCAGCAGATTTCTATCAAATTGTAATTTCATATTATTCGTATCAAGTAATAAGACATTAGTTATAAAAGCTTGCTCCATATCAGTGTAACCTGACTGGTTGCTTCAAAAGATAAACAGCATGCAACAGATAGAGTTCAACGGGCTACAGGTAAATAACCATAGCCCGATGCATCTTCTTACTTCCTTCCCCAGTCAACCGACTTCACCCAGTCAATCACAAACTGTACGTTCTCAACAGGCAAATCAGGCAGGATTCCATGACCCAGGTTAAATATCCACTTCTGGTTATCACGACCAAAAGGTAAATAGGTTTCGTTCAACACTTTCTCAATCTCTGGCTGTGGCGCGTAAAGTAGACGCGGATCCAGGTTACCCTGTAAACCTACTTCAGGATCAACAATATCGCGAGCATGCTGAAGACTCATACGCCAGTCGATGCCCACGAAATCAGCAACATCCTTATCAATGGCTCTGATGCCATTACCTAAATCTTTAGGGAAATAGATAGTTGGTACACCTTTGTCGCGCACTGCATTCAAAATCTTTTTCGAAGCCGGCAGGAACAGTTCCAGGTACAGATCCTCTGGTAACAAACCACCATAGGTTTCAAATAGCTGGAAAGCTTCCACGCCATGGTCAGCTTGTGTCAAAGCATATTCAATAGACACTTCAGCCAGAGCATCAATGATTTTCTCACTTGTTTTGCGGTCCTTATACAAGAACTCAGTTGCATTCTTAAAGGTAATATCCCGCACATTATCGCGGAACATAAAGCAGAAAGTGGTCAACAGACCTCCACAGAAACCAATCAACGGCTTCCCATCAGGACGTGTCTCGATGATTTTATCAATGGCAGCATATACATGATCCAGCTTGCTCATATCCTTCTTGAGCTGGCTCACCGGATCGGCAAATGTATGCAATGGGGCACCAAATTCGGGTCCGGCTTCGGTAAACTTCAATGCCATACCCAATGCTTCGGGTACCACCAGGATATCGGAGAACAAGATAGCCGCGTCAACACCCAAATCATAAATAGGCATCAGGGTTACTTCGGCAGCAAGCTTTGGATCTTCCATCAGCTCCGAGAAAGTATAGTTTTCCTTTAAGGCACGATAATTAGGCAGTACACGCCCAGCCTGGCGCATAAACCACACTGGCGGTCGCTCTGTGTTCTTTCCGTGTATTGTATCTAAAAAAATATTATTCATCTTAATTAGTGCTAGGTGCGCAGTGCACAGTCTTAAGTCTTGTTTACAGGATAACCTTTGTAATTCCCCTTCTCCCTTCGGGCGTCTCCCCCAGGGGAGAATTCAACTAAAAATCTTCACCTTGGGGAATTGCCGTATGGCGATGGGATTCCTGCTCATAATTAACTTAACGCTGAGCATCGGGCACTATTATTACTTTATTGCTTCTAAAGCTTTACGATTCCCCTTAATCAGTTTCTCCAAATCTTTTTCGGTATGCGCCATGGAGATAAACAAACACTCGTATTGCGAAGGCGCGATGTATAAGCCACTTTCAACTGCTTGTTTGAAATAGGCAGCATACTTAGCTGTATCTGAAGTCATCGCTTCATCAAACGATGTTACCTGTTTACTATCAGTAAAGAAAGCTGTCATCATCGAACCAACGCGGTTGAGTACGACATTCATGCCCAAATCCTCAGCATTCTGACGCAGTCCTGCCTCTACAAAAGCCGCTTTACGCTCCAGATCTTCATAGGCATTTGGTGTTTCATCCAGTTTTTTAAGTGCTGTTAACCCGGCTGCCATTGCCAGTGGGTTACCCGACAATGTTCCTGCCTGATAAACCGGCCCAATAGGTGCCAGCATGTCCATAATCTCTTTGCGTCCCCCGTAAGCTCCAACTGGCAGTCCACCACCAATTATTTTACCCATAGTAGTTAAGTCGGGCATCACATTGAAATACTCCTGTGCACCACCTTTAGCTAAACGGAAACCGGTAATTACCTCATCGAAAATCAACAGGGCACCATTATCACAGGTGAGCTCACGCAAGCCCTGCAGGAAACCATCTGCAGGAGGCACCACACCCATGTTACCGGCAACCGGCTCAACAATTACCGCTGCAATCTGGTCTTTATGCTCATCAAACAGTTGTTTTACCGAGTCGAGGTTGTTGTAATCAGCTGTTAAGGTATCTTTGGCGGTACTTTTGGTTACGCCAGGGCTATCGGGTAAACCTAAGGTGATGGCTCCAGAACCAGCTTTAATCAAAAAGCTATCGCCATGACCATGGTAACAACCAGCAAATTTGATAATTAACTCACGCTTAGTATAACCACGTGCCAAACGGATAGCACTCATAGTTGCTTCGGTACCTGAGTTAACCATACGTACTTTTTCAATGGATGGCACCATCTTTACGATTTGCTCAGCCATTTCTGTTTCAATTAGCGTAGGCGCACCATAACTGGTTCCTTTGGCAGCGGCATTAGCAACTGCCTCCAGTACCTCGTCATGTGCATGGCCTAAAATGAGCGGCCCCCACGATGCGACAAAGTCAGTGTACTCATTGCCATCGATATCCCACACGGTTGTTCCTTTGGCTTTATCGATAAAAATTGGTTCGATGCCTACACTCTTAAATGCACGCACTGGTGAATTAACACCTCCGGGAATAACTTCCTGAGCTTTCTGAAAGGCGTTCTTGCTATTATTGTTGTTCATTATTTTTAAGTATCAAAGTTTATCCCGAGTAGCGGGAATATAAGACATAAGAGTCAAGCCGATTGACCAAATGTCCAGACAATATTTTAAAAGCTATTAGCTAACAGCCATCGGCTTATTTTATTTCTGTCCGTTTAAAATATCAGCCGCATCCAATGCATGATAGGTAATAATGATATCGGCCCCTGCACGCTTAATCGAAAGCAGCACCTCCATCATTACACGCTTTTCATCAATCCAGTCTTTTTCCCCAGCTGCTTTCACCATACTAAACTCACCACTTACATTGTAGGCTGCTGTTGGCATTTCAAACTCATGCTTGGTACGATAAATAATATCGAGGTAACTTAATGCAGGCTTCACCATTACAATGTCGGCACCTTCTTCAATATCGGCAGCAATCTCGCGCATTGCTTCATCCGAGTTGGCCGGATTCATCTGGTAAGTGCTGCGGTCGCCAAATTGTGGAGCGCTCTCGGCAGCTTCACGGAAAGGTCCGTAAAAGCCGGATGCATATTTTGCTGCATAGGACATGATTGGAATCTTTTCGTAGCCTGCTAAGTCCAGAGCCTCGCGAATGCGCAATACGCGACCGTCCATCATATCGCTAGGTGCGATCACATCAGCACCGGCTTCAGCCAATGACACAGACTGGTCGGCCAGTGTTTTCAATGTACTGTCATTATCTACATCGTTATCGATAATGGTGCCGCAATGACCATGAGTGGTGTATTCACAATTACATACATCAGCAATTATAAGGATATCATTGATTTCTGCCTTAATAGCACGAATAGCTTTTTGTACAATCCCATCGCTCTGGCAAGCCACGTGACCGTGCTCATCCTTGTGTTCAGGTATTCCAAAAAGCAATACACTCTTAACACCTTTTGATACAGCAATTTTACACTCTTCCACCAACACATCTACAGACATCTGGTAGTTGCCCGGCATTGAACTAATGGGATTTTTTACGCCAGTTCCGGGACAAACAAATAATGGATAAACTAAATCTTCAACACGCAAATGCGTCTCTGTCACCATGTGGCGAACTATCTTATTGTATCTTAATCGTCTTAATCGGGTATCGGGAAATGCCATATTTAATTGTTTTTGTTTTAACGATATTCAGGTTTTAATTGTAGTTTCATTTCTTGCCAAAGTCCTTCGTAGGTTGACATACGCGCCGTTACAACAGGTGTCACATTCTGTTTTTTCATTACTTTGGTAGTGGCAGGTCCAATAGAGGCAAAGCCCACTTGATCATGCATATGTGAACCATATAAATTCATAAATCCGGTGAAGCAAGATGGACTGGTACACACTATCAGCAATGGCTCTTGAGCCTTTAGTAATACAAGGGTTTGTTCATTCTGCTTATCTGCAATGATGGTACGATACACATTGTAACGACGGTAATGACATACGCCTTTGAGACCGTCTTCAAGCGTGTTTTCTGCCAATTCGCCCAGCATACCCAACCATTTTTCACCAGGGCGGATATGTGCCTGCTGCAATTCTTTAACTAAGTCAGAAGCTGTTCTTCCACCAGATACCCACCAGGGCTTTACCCCATAACTCTCGAGCACCTGTGCTGTTTTTTTACCAATACAGATAAAGCTTTTATCCAGTACATCAGCGGGCTTCATTTGCTGAAAGAAATACTCCACACCACGCTTACTGGTAAAAATAATCCGCCGGCTGGTATATACTTCATGTCGGCAATCGTCTTCCAATTTTACCAACTCGGTATCAATCATCGGGTCGCACACCACCTCAATTCCTTCGCTCACTAAACCATTATACAACAAGTCATCATTACCCATCGGATGAGTCAATACAACGGCTTTGGGTTGCGAATAAGGCTCCATGCTACTGATTATTTAATGTCCTTACTTTTTCGAGTATCTCATGTGCTCCAGACTGAGCCATCTGTTGAGCCAATTTACGGCCTATAGTTTCGGCATCGCAAGCTTTTCCAGAAAGTTCTGCCCGCAACTCCTGCGAGCCATCGGGCATGGCCACTAAACCAAGGAGATGCATATCATCACCATCAATATTTGCATAGGCCCCAATCGGAATCTGGCAACCTCCTTCCAGCTCATTCAAAAAGCTTCTTTCGGCTGTTATCTGTTGATAGCTTTCTTCACAATGCAAGGTTTTTACAATGGCTTCAATATGCGCATCATTGTCTCGTATCTCAACAGCTATGGCACCTTGTCCACAGGCAGACACAAAATAATCGGGTTCAAACAGATTGGTAATTACATCATCAAAACCCAAACGTATCAAACCGGCACCCGCCATCACCATAGCATCGCAGTGACCGTCCTCCATCTTCTTAAGGCGGGTATTGACGTTACCGCGTATATCCACCACTTTTACTTTAGGGTTAATCCGGTGTACTTGTGCTTTCCTTCTCAGGCTAGAGGTTGCAACCGTATGTGCTTCGGTCATCTCCTCCAGCGATAGTCCATCCTTACTCACCCAGGCATCTTTATATTCAGCTCTTTTCAGTATAGCTCCCAGCTGTGCTCCTTCCGGAAAAACAGTAGGCAGATCCTTCAGGCTGTGCACACACATATCTACTTCATTATTAAACAAGGCATGTTCCAATTCTTTGGTGAATAAGCCCTTATCGCCTATTTTGGATAAAGCTACATCAAGTATTTTATCACCTTTGGTGGAGATTATTACAATCTCAAATGTGGTATCGGGGATAGCTTGTTCAAGCTTTGACTTAACCAGGTTAGCCTGGTACAATGCCAGCTGACTACCTCGTGTTCCTATACGGACAATGGATTTACTCATATACTAAAGGGATTCTGAACTAAAAAAATACAGATGAAAACATCTGTATTTAATATCTATGAGTTAAAGTTAAAAAATTCTTCGAGTATTTTTACTTTTTCCGAATCGCGACCTTCATTGGTCACCATTTTCATCTGCTTAATCAGCATACGCGTCAGTTTAGCACTCAGATGTTCACCATACTCGTTTATCTTTTGCGATGCTTCAACATCATCTTTAACTTTCTTATAATTTCTTGCTTCGAGAGAATTTACATCTTTAAATGTACTCGTTATGGCACTAATAGCCGAACTCATGCGACGTACATTCAACCAATCGTCAAACTCAGCCAATACTTCTTCAATGATTTCTTCGGCTTCCTGCAGCTTACCTTTGCGTTTTTCAAAGTTAGCCTTCACTACCTCTTCCATATGATCAAGGTCATAAACAGTAACGCCTTCCAACTTACCGGCATCAGCATCTACATTACGCGGGCTACACAAATCCAACACCAATAACGGCTTATTATCACGCTTCTGCATCACATCAGCCAAAACTTCTTTGGTCAATAGCGTGCGTGATGAACCGGTGGCATAAGTCACTACATCTACTGCCAGCAACTGTTCAATGTGCGATTCGAAGGGAAAAGCAACACCCTGTACACGGTCGGCAAGTTGTTCAGCTTTACCAAGGGTGCGGTTGGTTATCCAGTTATTAACACATCCTTTTTTGGATAGGTTCAATGCTACAATGGTACCAGTTTCACCAGCTCCAACGGTGAGGGCTTTCACATTTGGAAAGCCATTCAGCTTATTGCTTGCCAGCTCAACAGCAGCCGAACTTACTGACACAGCTCCTTTATTTAAAGCAGTTTTGGTACGCACCAGTTTACCGGCTTCAAACGCCTTATGCACCATTCTGGTTAATTCGGGTCCAACCATAGCCGTGTTGTCCACCCATGAAAATGCTTCTTTTAGTTGTGAAACAATCTGGTATTCACCCAAAATTAATGAATCGAGGCCCGTAGCAACACGGAATAGGTGGCGCGCACAATTAAGGCCTACATGTGAGTACAAATATTTCTTAATGGTTTCATTCTTCTTGAAGTACGCGATATAAGCATCAGTCACACTTTTAACATACTCGTCCATATCTTCCACTTTCGAGCAGTCTGTTTCGTAATACAGCTCTGTGCGGTTACAGGTGCTTAATGCCATGATACCATCCACATCACATTTTTGATTCAGGTATTCATACAAACCGGTAACCTCTTCCTTGGTAATTACCAATTGCTCACGTATTTCGAGTAGTGCAGTTTGGTGACTGATTCCAATTAGACCGACCATATCTTCAATTCAGAATTACTTGTTCATTTGTTTATTCAAGCCACTTTCGGAGCTTATGAATCAAAAATAAAAATGAAATCTGTAGCAAATCTGAAGATTGAGCCAAATTCGGTAAGCTGCTACTTCTTTAGAATGATTTTAGATAAATAATGTTAAAATTAGATCTAATTATCTAACATAAACCGAGGTTTACTATGACAAGCCAAAGACGCTACATTAATTCGCCTGACGCTTTTATAATTCGCACAAAGCCATCGACACCAAGCACCTCGCCATCGGCAATTACCTTTGCCTGATTGTAAAAGCCATCCCGTTCTTGCAGTTTTTCTTCGATGTATTGATGCAGCTCAGTGCCTGACTTACCGGCCACCAATGGTCGCACCTGCCGGGCGCTACACAAGCGTCCGGCCAGTGTTTCAACCGACAATTTTATGTAAATGGTTAAACCAGTATCGTTCATCACTTGCATATTATTGAAATAGCAAGGTGCTCCTCCACCGGTAGCTATGATTATCCGCTCTTTTTGGCTCACATCCAGCAATAACTCCTTCTCGGCCAGCCTGAATGCATCTTCCCCAAATTCGGCAAAATATTGCTTGATAGTTATTTGATAGCGTTCCTCAAAGTAATCGTCCAGATCCAGAAAGTCCCAGCCAATCTCTGTACGCAGGCGCTTACCAAGCGTCGACTTGCCGCTTCCCATGAATCCAACCAGATATATACGCTTAATGACCATCAAACTTGTTAATTAATGTGTTATCCACCCAAAGACATCATTCATTAAACAGCGACATCTGGTTTTCGTCATCTTCATCATGGTGCTCATCAACAGCTTCACCTTGTTCATCAGGCTTTGGCTCATCCATCACCAAGGGCTCCAACTCCTGGATTTTGGACACCTGGAAAGTTGTCAGACGCTTACCTTTGGCCTTGAAGCTCTTCACACCGATGAATTCAGCTACCTCAACAATGAGCTTTTCTTTCAGCTTATCGTCACCTCCAAACTTCACCTCAAGACGCGGGTAATCCACGTGCATGATTTTCACCAGTCGCGATTTAGGATTATCACCTATAAATGACTGTGCCCTGGCCGAATTCTCAAACTGGAAACGCTTGATATAGTAGTAGTTTTGTTCGGCATCAAAATACACGGCAGACCACACCACATCACTCTTATACTTTTCAATGATGAGAATATTATCCTCATAATGGTTACTCAGATCATAGGATGTCAGATGATACTTACCATCTTTTGTGATGATTAAAACCTGATCGCCACCATGGAATTCACCCAGATATTGACCTCTTCCATCAGCATTTAGGCGCAATGTTTCGTGCTCAAACCAGATTTTACGACCTCCCAAAGTTGATTCACCTTTCCGTTTGAGTGAAATAGATTTCACCTCGTGCTTAGTTAGGATATTACCCATAGCGGCCCGCCCCTTAATTGCCAGCTCACCCATATCCACATCAAACACAAGGTTACGAATACGTGCCTTTGGGCGAAGCACCACTTTCAGTATTTCCGACTCACCATTTGGATTTGCACTGAAATACATCAGTTTCGAACCCGGTGTTTCTTTCGTGATGTGATAATCTTTATCACGGGTTACGCCGGTAACAGCAAAGCGCTTCATATACATGATACCGCCTTTTCCATCCTGATAAACGGCGTTATAAATTGTACGTTTATCATTCTTCTTGAACACTGCGATGTGGATGATATCTTTACCCACAAAAGCTTTATCAGATACTTTTGTGATAATGTACTTACCGTCCTTGTAGAAAATGATAATATCATCGATATCTGAACAGTCGCAGACATATTCATCCTTTCGAAGAGACGTTCCTACGAAACCGTCCTCGCGATTGATATACAACTTCTCATTTTTCACCACCACTTTAGTAGCCTCAATGTTGGCAAAGCTCCTGATCTCCGTTTTACGTGGGAAGTTTTTACCATACTGCTTCTTAATATGCTTAAAGTAGTCAATCGCATAAGTAATCAGGTTGGCCAGATGATAGGCTATCTGTTCCATTTCCTCCTCCAGAGAAGCGATGTACTCATCAGCTTTCTTAGCGTCAAATTTAGAGATCCGAATCATTCGAATCTGCGTCAGCTTCACAATATCATCGCGTGTTACCTCACGCCTTAGCAGGTTTTTAAACGGTTCCAATCCATGATCAATGGTTTGCACAACAGCCTCCATTGTCTCACAGTCCTCCATGCGCTGGTAAATCTTATTCTCAATAAAGATGCGCTCCAGTGAAGACATGTGCCATGCCTCTTCCAGCTCACCTTTACGGATTTCCAACTCACGCTTAAGCAACTGCACCGTATTATCGGTATTCTCTTTCAGGATTTCACTAACTCCAATAAAATAGGGCTTGTTATCCTGAATAACACAGGCATTAGGCGATATAGACACCTCACAGTCAGTGAATGCATATAAAGCATCAATGGTCTTATCGGGCGATGCACCAGCTGGCAGATACACGAGTATCTCCACATTCTCAGCCGTGTTATCGTCAATTTTCTTGATTTTTATCTTGCCCTTATCATTGGCTTTAAGAATGGACTCAATTAGTGTGGTTGTATTTTTACCATAAGGAATATCGGATATAACCAAGGTTTTGCTGTCCACCTTACCGATTTTAGCCCGCACTTTAACGGCACCACCTCTTAGCCCGTCATTGTAGCGCGACACATCCACCATACCACCTGTTGGGAAATCAGGAAAAATCTCGAATGGTTTATTCTCCAAATAATTAACTGAAGCATCAATCAACTCATTAAAGTTGTGAGGCAACAGTTTAGATGCCAATCCAACGGCGATACCTTCTACGCCCTGTGCCAATAGCAGCGGAAACTTAACGGGTAAGGTAATCGGCTCATTATTACGTCCATCGTAACTCTGTTTCCACTCCGTAGTCTTTGGATTAAAGACCACTTCCTGTGCAAACTTAGTCAGGCGTGCTTCGATGTAACGAGGTGCAGCCGCGCTATCACCTGTATACACGTTACCCCAGTTACCCTGGCAGTCAATCAGCAAATCTTTTTGCCCAAGTTGCACCAGGGCATCACCAATGGATGCATCCCCGTGCGGGTGAAACTGCATGGTAAAACCAATAATATTGGCCACCTTATTGTAGCGCCCATCATCCATGCGACGCATGGCATGCAGAATACGTCGCTGCACTGGTTTTAAACCATCGTTAATATGCGGCACTGCACGCTCCAGAATCACATAAGATGCATAATCAAGGAACCACTCGCGGTACATACCCGGCAAATGATTAATAGATGTTTCATCGGCATCCCACAGGTGCTGTTCTTCCTGTGGCTGATTTTCTGATGCCTCCGAAGGCACTTCCTCCGGCACATTGGGTGTATTTGTATCGTCGAAACTCATTCTTAATTATTTGATTCTTGAGTAACAAGGTCTTCTTCCACAACCAGATTATCAATGATGAAATTTTGCCTGTCGGGTGTGTTTTTACCCATGTAAAACTCCAGCAAATCTTTAATCGGCACATCTTTTTTCAGGCGTACCTGCTCCAATCGGATATCCTTACCGATAAAGTGTTTAAACTCATCCGGTGATATCTCACCAAGTCCCTTAAATCGGGTTATCTCCGGCTTAGGTCCACACTTTTTCATGGCAGACAATTTCTCTTCATCCGAGTAACAATAGAAAGTCTTCTTTTTATTGCGCACCCGGAACAAAGGAGTCTGTAAGATATACAGATGCCCATTCTTCACCAATTCAGGGAAGAACTGCAAAAAGAAAGTTAGCAGCAATAAGCGAATGTGCATTCCATCCACATCGGCATCGGTGGCAATAATCACGTGATTATAACGCAAAGTATCCAAGCCATCTTCTATATCCAATGCCGCCTGAAGCAGGTTAAACTCTTCATTTTCGTACACTACTTTTCGCGTTAAACCAAAACTATTTAATGGTTTACCCTTCAAACTAAAAACCGCCTGGCTATTAACATTTCGGGCCTTAGTGATGGAACCACTGGCCGAGTCACCCTCGGTAATAAAGATGGCGCTATTGCCATTTAAGTCGTTTTTAATATCGGTATAGTGGACACGGCAATCGCGGAGCTTTTTATTATGAAGGCTCACCTTTTTAGCCCTTTCGCGGGCCAGCTTCTTAATGCCTGAGATGGCCTTACGCTCTTTCTCTGACTCGAGAATTTTCTTGTATAATATCTCGGCACTTTCGGTATTCTTATGCAGGAAATTATCCAGGTGCTCGGTTACAAAATCGAGGATAAAGTTACGCACCGAAGGCCCATTGGGTCCCACATCTTTAGACCCCAGCTTGGTTTTAGTCTGCGACTCAAACACCGGCTCTTCTACTTTGATGCTAACCGCTGCAATAATACCTGTGCGAATATCCGACACATCGAAGTTCTTATTGTAATAATCACGAATGGTCTTTACATACGCTTCACGGAAAGCCACCAGGTGCGTTCCGCCCTGTGTGGTGTGCTGGCCATTGACAAAGGTATAATACTCCTCGCCATACTGGTTACCATGCGTTACGGCTATCTCCAGGTCTTCGCCTTCCAAATGAATAATCGGGTACAAGCCTTCTCCATCCATGTTCTCATTCAGCAGGTCGAGCAATCCATTCTTACTCTGAAACACTTTGCCGTTATATACAATGGACAGTCCTTTATTCAGATAGGTATAGTTGCGTAAGAGTGTTTCGATATACTCATCACGGAAACGGTAATTTTCAAATATTTCAGCATCGGGCGTAAAGGCAATATAGGTACCATTCTTCTCACCAGACGTATCCATGTCATGATCGGTTACCACTTCGCCCCGGCTAAACTCCACTCGCTTGGTCTCGCCTTCGCGATAGGCCTGAACAGTAAAATCAGTACTCAGGGCATTTACCGCTTTAATACCAACACCATTTAACCCCACTGACTTTTTAAAGGCCTTTGAGTCATACTTGGCGCCTGTATTCATTTTGGAGGCTACATCAATCACCTTTCCCAAAGGAATACCACGCCCATAGTCGCGAACAGTCACACGTCCTTCCTGCACGGTAACTTCAATCTTCTTGCCGTTACCCATCATAAACTCATCGATGGAATTATCCATTACTTCCTTGAGCAACACGTAAATACCATCATCGGCAAAAGTTCCATCTCCCAACTTACCAATATACATACCCGGACGTCGGCGGATGTGTTCCTTCCAGTCCAGCGTGCGGATCGTATCTTCGGAATAGTTCTGTGTATTTTGACTACTCATACTTAAAATCAACTAAAAATTTGGAAAAGTGAAGGTCCTCTTATTGCGGAAAACCATCCAAATATAATTAAAAGACGAATTGTTTCGTAATTTCTTTTTCAACAACCATGCATACATATGCCCTCAACGCCGCACATTTTCACTTGGAATCAGCCCCATTTTCTCCATCAGGTAGGTTGCATTATGACTTTGAGTAACGCCCGTTCTCAGCTTATAATCAAAGCTTAATCCCTCCTTTGCAAAGCCCACTTCAAAGCAATTGTTGAAAACTTGTCCACCTGTCTGTTCCGAAAGCTGGCCTAATTCTAAATCATGAGTGGCCACCAGTCCGCATCCGTTATACTTTAAAAACTGCTTAATAAGCGCCATAGAGCCCTGGTACTTATCCAAAGAATTGGTCCCTTTTAGAATTTCATCAAGAATAAAAAACAGCTCTCCATTTTCTTTCAGACGTTCCAATATCATCTGCAAACGACTTAATTCGGCAAAAAAGTAAGATTCGTGCTTCAATAAGTTATCAATGGCCCGCATATTGGTGACAAAAGGCATTGGCTTATATACAAACCCACTGGCTGCCACCACACAACCATTACCCGCCAGTACCATTGCCACTCCAACTGTACGCAGAAAAGTACTCTTGCCAGCCATATTGGCACCGGTTACAACGCAAATTCGTTGCTGCTCTGCGAAACAAAAATCATTACAAATCCTTTCCTCCATTGAAATTAAGGGATGGCCCAAATCACTGGCTGAAAAAACAACCGATGATGATAATTGAGGATATACGTAGTCAGGGTGATTAAAAGCAAAGGTGGCCAGACTATTTAAAGCCTCCAACTCATCCAATGCTTCCATCCATTCAACCAGCCTATCGCCATATCTATTATACCATATTTGCAGACGCATGCAAACCACTAAGTCCCATAACAAAAAGCCATTTAAAATCACCCCAAGCAGCATGTTCAGCCGTTGATCGAATAACTTAATATGTCCGGCCAACTGTTGCATGACATTACTTGCGGTCTGCGCATCCACTTTTAATTTATCTTTGAGCTTCAAAAGACAGACAGCACGCATATCGGATTGCTCAACATGCTGTATGAGACGAGAATAGCGCTGAAGGTAATTACCCAAAGATGCCACTTCCCCATGTACCTTATTGATTTTCTTCAGGTTTGCTGCCACAATGGCAAGCCCGACAAAAAAGAGCCAGATAAACACATTGTCACTCCATACATTAATCACAACCAACAGGATAGCCACCATTAACAGTATCATGAAACCAGCCATCAGACCTTTAGTTGCCCGGGAAATAAAATTCAGGTCAGGCTGAATACTTAAATCCAGCTTGCGATTGCGCTTATTACCTTCTTCGACTAAAGCTGCCAGGGCATAATAATGCTGGCGATATTCATCCTGGGCAGACAACTCACGAATGGCTTGCTGCCGTTCAACTATTTCATCTGCATCCAATAGCATATTTTTTAATCTATTGGCTAACCTGATATAACCTCCCCTGGTAGCTGTCCGGTTGATAAACTGGAACAAAGAACCTTTGCCAAATAAATCTAAATCATGGGCATAATCATGATCAGGTTCAATCAATTCGGCTCCATCTTCTTCTTCAATCCATTTCTGCTCAAAGGCATTTATCTCTTTTGTGAGTAACTGAACCCGAAAGCCAACATATTTACGTTGGGATGCTATTTGATTGGCCCGCCACACAAGCGACAGAAAAACGCCAAACAGAACAATAAACAGCAGAAAGAATGGCAGTGTCCAGTGCTCGAGGAGCACAAAGGGCAGAACAAAGGCGCTGACAAAAAAAAGCAAGCGTAACCAGGCATTACTAATGTAACGCCTCTTTAGCTTGTTTTCTTTAGCTAGCCAGTCTTCCCGGCTAGCCTTATAGTTTTTATAGATTGATTCTATTCGTTGGCGGCCATCAGTTGCTCCCATATCATATCTTTCAGTTCTGTAATGCCTTTATTGGCCACCGAAGATATAAAAACATGTGGCAGATCGGGTAAATCAGATTTAATTTCCTCCATCAACTCCTCATCCAGCATATCGCACTTTGAGATAGCCAACATCCTTCCTTTATCAAGCAGTTCAGGGTTGTACTGCTTTAATTCGTTCAATAGAATTTGATACTCATTTTTGATATCCTCAGCATCGGCCGGCACCAAAAACAGCAATATCGAATTTCGCTCAATATGGCGCAGAAAGCGTATTCCCAGCCCTTTACCCTCACTGGCACCTTCAATAATACCAGGAATGTCAGCCATGGCAAACGACTGATGCTCACGATAAGATACAATCCCCAGGTTAGGCACTAGGGTAGTAAACGGGTAGTCTGCAATCTCAGGTTTGGCAGCAGACACAACAGATAATAATGTTGATTTACCTGCATTGGGGAATCCTACCAGCCCTACATCTGCCAGTACTTTTAGCTCCAGTACAGCCGCCATTTCAATGCCATCTTCACCTGGCTGCGCATAACGGGGTGTTTGATTGGTGGCCGATTTAAAATTCCAGTTTCCTAAACCGCCACGACCGCCTTTAACAAGGATCCTTTCCTGGTCATGCTCGGTGATTTCAAAAAGCACCTCGCCCGTTTCGGCATCTTTGGCAATGGTTCCCAATGGCACCTCAATCACCCGGTCTTCACCGTCGGCACCTGTTGAGCGTTGCTTACTACCACTCTCTCCATGTCCGGCAAAAATGTGACGCTTATATTTCAGGTGCAGCAAGGTCCAGGTATTACGATTACCCCGCACAATAATATGTCCGCCACGACCACCATCGCCACCATCTGGTCCGCCCATGGCAACAAATTTTTCGCGACGCAAATGCGCCGAACCAGCTCCTCCTTTTCCTGAGCGACAGAAAATCTTTACGTAATCTACAAAGTTTGAACCCGCCATATGCTAATTCTTTTAAACACAATAAGCCACGGCAAAAAGTTACCGTGGCTCAAATATCGTAAAAATAAAACTACTTCAGCTCGTTTAGCACGTCACTAATACGACCGAATATTTCATCAATATTTCCAACTCCTTTGATAGGCTTATACAAACGCTTCTTACGGTAAAATTCAATCACCGGTAAAGTTTGCTCTTCGTATACCTCCAGACGTTTTTTAATGGTTTCCATATTATCGTCTGAGCGATCCTCTGTTTCGGCACGCTTAAGCAGTCTTGACAACAATTCTTCACGCTCTACTTCCAGATTCAACAGCACAGATACTTTTGTACCATGCTCCTGCATAATCTCAATAAGCGCCTCAGCCTGAGCTACTGTTCTTGGAAATCCATCGAAGATAATACCTTGATCGATTGGCAGCTTTTCAAGAAAAGCATCCAACATATCAATAATCGTTTCATCGGGCACCAATTCCCCTTTATCGATAAAGCTTTTAGCTATTACACCTTCATGCGTGTTATTATGAATAGCCCTACGGCACAACTCGCCAGTTGAAACGTGAGCCAGATTAAATTTTTCTGCTATTAATTTGCTTTGCGTACCTTTTCCCGATCCTGGTGCGCCAAAGATGACAACATTGAGCATGTTCGTTATTCCTTTTCTTAATAAATAGGTGTTATTCTACTACTGTATAAATATCTTTCAGATTTCTTCCATAACCATCGTAATCCAGTCCATAACCTACGATAAAATCGTTAGGTATCTCCATTCCCACATAGTCGAGCTTAACATCTCGCTTACAGGCATCTGGCTTAAATAGCATCGTTGCTACTTTAACATCTTCAGGGCCCATTTGTTTAACCTGATCAACAGTATTAATAATGGTAAGACCAGTATCAACTATATCTTCCAGCAAAACCACGGTACGGCCTTCCAGATTTTCGTTTAAGCCAATCAACTCTTTTACCTGCCCGGTTGAACCGGTACCGGCATATGAGGATAATTTCACGAAACTGATTTCACAAGGGAAGTTCAGACGTTTCATTAAGTCAGAAGCAAACATAAATGAGCCATTCAGCACACACACCATTAACGGATTTTTATCCGCCAGCTCCACATTCATTTGCTCTGCTACCTGATCAACTGCTTTTAACAACTTTTCTTCAGGTATTGATAGCTCAAATTCTTTATCTAACAACTTAACTCGGCTCATTGCTTCTTTATTTTTATTTGGTTTAAGAAATACCAACCCTAAATGTTACTATCTGTTCTACAGATAATTACATTGTAAAATTATTCAATAATTAAATAAAAATCTGGATTTTAAGCTGCAAAAGTATAAAAAATAAAGATAACCACATGATTATAATGCTTTCTTAACTATTTTTGTGCCGGGAAATAATTAACGAAAGGTTCTAACAGAGAATTTTTAGCAAACACATAAATGGATAATTATGCAACCAAAAGTTAGTATTATTATGGGCAGCACGTCGGATCTTCCGGTGATGAAGAAGGCGGCTGATTTTTTAAATGATCTGAAAGTTCCATTCGAAATCAATGCCCTTTCAGCGCACAGAACACCTGCTCAGGTGGAGGCTTTTGCCAAGAGTGCTGAAGATCGTGGTGTTAAAGTGATTATTGCGGCTGCCGGTATGGCTGCTCACCTGCCAGGTGTTATTGCATCGATGGTTAAAATTCCTGTAATTGGTGTACCTATCAATGCAAGCCTTGATGGTATGGATGCTTTGCTTTCAATTGCTCAGATGCCTCCGGGAATCCCGGTTGCTACTGTTGGTATCAACGGAGCTCAAAATGCAGGTATACTTGCTGCGCAGATGATTGCCACAGGCGATGCTGAACTTTCGCAGAAATTAGCTGATTTCAAAGAAAGCCTTAAAGACAAAATTGTAAAGGCTAACGAGGAGTTGAAGGAAGTGAAATACGAGTTCAAAACGAATTAAGAGAACTTACACATCATAAAAAAAGAGCTTGGCATCAAGCTCTTTTTTTGTTTTATACGATTTAAAGATTACTTCTTAACCAATAACCAAACATCGTTACGTCCTTCATTATTACGGGCTGTTCTCAGTTCAGCATAGGCTTCTTTCCGGTCATAAAATGACTTGTAAGCCACTTTGTAGAATTCGCCATTGGGCCCTCCCGGACGTTCTATTACCTGTGCATTGTAACCCTGATCAATCAACTTAGCTACAAAAACATCGGCATTATTTCTACTGGCAAAACTTCCAGCAATTAAGAAATACTTATCAGCTGGCTTGGGTGGCTCTGGTTTAACCTCTTTAACCACTGGTTTAGGCTCCTCTTTTTTCACTGTATCTGCCACCACCTTTTTCTCTACAACAGCAGTTTTAACAGGTTTCTGAGGCTTCTTTGCTGGCTCATCTTTACATCCGGCTCCAATCAACAGAGCAACAATGGCAAGAGCAGATAATAATTTCCTCATAAGAATTAGTTTGTGTGTTTGTAAGTAATTGTAAACTCAACTATAACAAAGCTAAAAGTAAGGAAATTGATTTTGCTTCGCAATTTTTATAACAAGTATATTGTTGCCTATCAGTCATCTTATACTAGATTACATACTTATACCCAACACCTTTGATGGTCTTAATATGCTCTTGTCCAATCTTTTCGCGAAGCTTACGTATATGCACATCAATGGTACGATCTCCAACAATAATATTATCACCCCACACCGAATTATATATTTCATCGCGGGTAAACACCTTCTCGGGCTTGGAGGCCAGCAACACCAGCAGTTCAAATTCCTTTTTAGGCAGAATCAACTCTTCACCTGAGTTGATAATCAGGTAACGCTCACGATCGATAACTAAATCGCCAATCTTCAGCACCTGTCCATCCTGCGGCTCCTCAACAGCATCCTCTGAACGGTACCTTTTCAGCAAGGCCTTGGCCCTTGAAATGAGCACCTTTGGCTTAATAGGCTTGGTGATATAGTCATCTGCACCTGCTTCGAAGCCTGCTATCTGTGAATAATCTTCACCGCGCGCAGTTAAAAATGCCACAATAGAATTATTGAGTGCAGGAATCTTCTTTATCTCTTCACATGTTTCAATGCCATCCATTTCAGGCATCATCACATCCAGAATGATAAGCTCAGGTATTTCAGCCTCAGCAATTTTTATAGCTTCCTGGCCATTATTAGCAGTTAACACCTGAAACCCTTCTTTACGCATATTATAACTAATAAACTCGAGGATATCGGGTTCGTCATCAACCAATAGGACCTTGTAATTTTCTACATTCATTATAAAAAAATTTATATACGAAAGTAACTAATGGTATTAAAAAATAGTTTCGTAAATATTATAATTACATTAACTTAATGTTAAATAACACCACTCTTTCGTCAATCCCCAATTATTCAGCTGCCCATAGGCAAATAGGACTCAAAAGCTGTAGTCAAGCACAAATCAGATCGCTTTTTCGAGTGTAAAGGTAAACGTTGTGCCCTTACCCAAGGTACTTCGCACGTTGATGCGTTGACCATGTGCTTCAATGAGGTGCTTAACAATCGCTAATCCAAGACCAGTGCCACCCTGCTCGCGACTACGACTTTTATCGGCCCTGTAAAAACGTTCAAAAACACGTGGCAAACTCTCTTCTGCAATACCAATGCCGGTATCCTTAACTTCAACCAACACCCGGTTATCCATATCAAAGAAACTTATTTCGGTTTCTCCTCCTTTCTTTCCGTAATTAATTGAATTGACAATCAGGTTACTGACCACCTGAAACATCCGTTGCTTATCCGCTTTTACCCACAGTGGCAATGCTGCACCTTCACCATATTCAAGTTTGATATTTTTCTGATTCGCCCTTATTTCCTGCAGCTCAAACACATCATCCACCAACTGTATCAGGTCAAACCGTTCCAGATTGAGCTGAAGTTCGCCGGCCTCCAGCTTCGAAATAGCTTCGAGATCTTCAATAATAGAAATCATCCTGTCGATACTCTTTTCGGTGCGGGTCAGGTAGCGCAGATTAATGTTAGGATCATCAATGCCGCCATCAAGCAAGGTAAGAATATATCCTTGAATATTAAAAATTGGCGTTTTGAGTTCGTGCGACACATTACCTAAAAATTCCTTACGGTATTTCTCCATCTGCTTAAGCTCCTGAATCTCCTGGGTTCGGTCCTGCATCCAATTAACCACCTCTCGATTCACTGTAGAGAGTATGTCGTCAGAATCAGAAGAAGCGACCTCTGCAGCTTTGCCTTTATCATGGCCATAAATGGTTTGATAGATGGGTTTAATTTTTGAGTAAATAAAGGAATTGATAAAATAGTTAACCAAGGCGAAGGAGATAGCAAAAAATACTGGCACAGAAATAGCAAGCGAATAATACAGGTTGGGACTAAAGTAGTTGATACCAAAGAATACAAATGCCAACACCAAAAAACCAATAGCGACAAATCCGGCTATTTTTTGTGGCTCAAGAGATTTCATAGTAATATATATTTATCGGCGACACAGGCCTGTAGATTTCGGCAATTTACATCCGATCGCACAACAAAGTTATACGAATTATTGCCTTATTAATCAATTAATAGCAATATTGCACATGTTAACACAATGTTAAGCGCATATTTCGTTACTTTACTGATATTAGATAACTTTGCTATGGCATTGTCATTAGTGATTTTAATATAAACTTAACATTGACATGCTATCTGTGAGATACGATACACCTATATTTGACACTATCAATAGAACTTTATGACGTTTATCTGGATTGCTGTAATTCTCCTTGGCTTATTAGCCATTGTTGATTTGGTTGTTGGTGTATCAAATGATGCCGTTAATTTCTTAAATGCTGCTATCGGGTCTCGCACAGCCCAAAGAAAGTTTGTTTACTGGATTGCTGCCGTTGGTTTGTTGATTGGCTCATTGCTATCTGCCAATATGATGGAAATTGCCAGAAAAGGGGTCATTAATCCATCGAGCTTTGCATTTACAGAGCTTATTGTGGTTTTTGTGGCTGTTATGATAGTTGATATTATTCTCATCGATGGCTTCAACACCTTAGGTTTTCCAACCTCAACTACCATAGCTGTTGTATTTGAGTTGATGGGTGGGGCAATGGCTCTTTCATTTATTAAAAAAAAGCAGGCACGCATTGATGGCATAGATGTGGAAGCCATGATCAATACTGACAAAGCATTTGTGATTCTGGCAGGCATACTACTTTCCATATTTCTGGCTTTTGTAGTTGGAATAGTTGTCCAGTTTATCACACGCATCATTTTCAGCTTTAACTATCAGAGGCGCTTTAAGTATCTGTTTGCTATTGTCGGCGGATTATCCATAACGGCCATTGTTTTTATGATATTAAAGAAAGGACTCGGTGACACCAGCATCTTCGACACCTATCCCTGGTTTGAGATATTGGTTGCTTATCAGCAAGAGATTCTTTTCGGAATATTTACGCTCTCCACATTTGTATTTCTATTCTTTGGCCTTTCGTTTAATATTGACATTCCGCGTATTGTAGTGCTTTTTGGCACCTTTGCACTCGCCATGTCATTTGCCGCCAATGATCTGGTAAATTTTATCGGCATTCCACTTGCTGCCATTGAAAGTTTTAAAGAGTTTATAGCTTCGGGCCTATCAACACCAGATAATTTCTCCCTCGATTTTATGTCTGAAGGTGTTATTCGAAAAGATATCTTCAGTGATTATACCTACACAGTGATATTCACCTTATCGGCCATTATCATGACGGTAACACTATTCAGGTCGAAGAAAGCCAGAAGTGTTACCGAAACAGAAGTATATCTGGGCAGACAATCGAGCGGTTATGAGCGCTTCGAACCATCGCATCTATCAAGGGTAATTGTACGTAATTTTCTACACCTTCATAGCATGGCAATTGGTTTACTGCCCCAAAAGGTAGTCCGTTTCTTCGATTCACGCTACCAGAAAGCTGATACTGCAGAGGCACGCACCGTGGATGGTGTTATTTATTTTGACACGGTCAGAGCTTCCGTTAACCTGGTAGTAGCCAGCATACTCATATCGCTTGGTACCTACATGCAATTTCCGCTTTCAACCACCTTCGTGGTATTTATGGTAGCTATGGGCACCTCATTGGCCGATCAAGCCTGGGGAAGAGAGAGCGCCGTTTACCGCGTTTCAGGAGTACTATCCATTTTGGGGGGATGGTTTTTCACCGCCTGCCTGGCATTTATTGGCGCATTTATTTTTACCTATATTATATGGTATGGCGGTTGGATAGCTGCCATAGTATCTGCAGCATTAGCCGCCACCTCTTTATACCTCACAAAAAAATACCACCAACGCAAGCAGGAAGAGAAACGTATTCTGAAAGAAGAATACCAGGATGAGACGGACAATAACCTGGATCATCTGATGGATAACGGCAGCGATCAAATCAGGCAACATTTACAGGAAGCCTCCAAAGTGTTTTACTTATCGCTTCAGGGTTTTATCGATGAAGATGTCAGACAGCTACATGAAGCACACAACAAAGCACTTATTCTGGATAAGTTTACACGCAACAGTAAATCCAAATTCTTTTATGCCTATGCGAAGGTGACAGAAGAAGGGATTGACTCCGGACATTATTTTGTGCAGGCCTTTGATTACCTCACCGAGCTGGTTGGTTGTTTAACGAATATCACACAACCGCTTTACGAACATATCGAGAATCAACATAAGGGAATGACCGAGTCGCAGAGTGCTGACCTGCAAGAGCTATTGGATGAAGTAACGGGTTATTTTAACCACATCATTCACATGGAGAAAGAGCAAAACTTTGACCACCTCAATGAAATGGTGAGTAAACAAAGCTTTCTGATAGGTTTTCAGGACACATTACGCCGTAACCAGATTAAACGCATTCAGAAAGGTGAAGGCCGCACAAGAGTAAGTATCCTATTTATGGATATATTGGCCGAAACCAAAAATGTACTGCTTTATTCAATTAACTTACTGAAAGCACACCGCGACTTTGTCAACTCATGCCGTTCCAATAATTAGCATTTTTACTTGTTGATTACAACGACTGCTTTTATAATTAATCACTGATAGTTTACAGAAATTGTTCTGCATTAACACTAATCATTGCCAAATGTTAACCACCTGTTAATGGTATATTAACTAAGGTCATGTTAATTCACACCCAATCATCATCCTCAATGCATATCTAATTAATTTACAAAACATTATATACTCACCCAACTTAACACATATTTAAAGTTGAATTAATTCTCTCTTATCAGGCAAGCCCTGACCTTACCATACATTTGCTCTCGAAATATTTGAATTATTGAGAGGAAAATGAAAAGACAAGTATTAGGAATTGTTATTCTTTGTCTGGTAAGTCTTACACAGGGATTTGCACAAACAGGAATACTAAGAGGGAAAATAACTGATAACAAAACAGGTGAAGAGCTTATTGGAGCTGCCATTATCATTGAAGGTACTACAACAGGAACCACCACTGACTTTGTGGGTGACTATACCATGCCACCACTAGAGCCTGGCACTTATACTATTCGCTGTCAATACATATCGTATGAGCCGCAGATTAAAGAAGGTATTGTAATAAAGGCAGGAGAAGAAACAACACTCAACTTTCTGATGGGTGAATCTGAGCTTGATCTCGCCGAAGTAAAGGTTGTGGCCAAGGCCAACCGCGAATCAGAAAATTTGTTGATGCTTGAGCAAAAGAAAGCAGTTGTGGCCACGCAGGCTGTTGGCGCACAAGAATTATCGCGCAAGGGCGTAAGTGACGCACAGGGAGCGGTATCTAAGGTATCAGGCATATCCAAGCAAGAAGGCGTAAAAAACGTGTTTGTCAGAGGATTAGGCGATCGTTACAACGCCACTACTTACAACGGCTTACCCATCCCTTCTGAAGATCCTGAGTACAAGAATATTTCTCTGGATTTCTTTTCAACCGATATCATCCAATCGGTGGGTGTTAATAAAGTGTTTAGTGGCAGCAATTATGGCGATGTGGGTGGAGCAGTTATTGACATTAATTCGAAAGAATTATATGAAGATAAAGAGTTCAACCTGAATTTTGGAGTTGGTGCAAACACTCAAACATTCGACCGCGAATTCCTGCAGGTGGATGGTATGAATGCTTTGGGCTATTCAAAAGCGGTTAATAAACCAACTCCTCCTGCCAATCCGCTTCCGGAGGCGCAGTTCAACCAAATCGACAACTATAACTTTACCTACAGCCTCGACCCAAGCAGCCGTAATACACAACTTAATGGCAACTTTGGCTTCTCAGGAGGTAGAAAATTATATATTGGTGATAATAAAAATCCACTGTCATTATACGGTGTGGCAGGCTATAGCAATGATTATGCCTACTCCAATGCAGCTGTCAGACGAATCACAACCAACGGTACATTAGATCAGAATCAGGAAGGTGACAAATACACCCAAAATACCAGTCACCTGGTAATGGCCAATGCCGACTATATTATAGCCAACAAAAGCACCTTTGCATACAATTTTATGTATCTGCACACAGCGAACCAATATGTGGGTGATTTTTACGGTACCAACAGCGATTACGAAGCAGGTGTTGGTCAGCAAGGATTAATGCGTCGTCAGCAAATCAATGACAACGCCCTTTACATCAATCAGCTAAATTCAAAACTGGTTATTAACGAACGGACAAACCTGAATACAGCTATAGCCTATAATCTGGTGATTGGGAAAGAGCCAGATCGCCGTATCAACAATCTGGAGCTACGTCAGGACGGGCATTATGGCCTGCAGGGAGGTAACGGTAAGCAGCAACGCTTTTTTTCTGACCTTAACGAAGGTGATCTAAATATTCAGGTAAGCGCTGATTATAAACTAAGCACCGATGAAGAAAGCAAATCGTTGTTAAAAGTAGGTTATGCCGGGCGATTTGTTAATCATGACTTTGAAGCTGTTGAATACGATATGCGTGCCAGCAGTGATGGTGAGTTTTATCCTCCAAACATCAAGCTCGATGATTTCTTTAACCAGGATAACATGAATATTGGCGATGGCAATGGCGGTGATTTCAGAGTTCTGTATTCTGACCAAAGCTATACAGTATCGCGTAATATACATGCTGCTTTCGCCGATGCCACTGTGGAACTGAACCCACGCTTTGTAATGAATGCCGGTATTCGCTTAGAACAGGTTGATATGGATGTTACCTATTATAAGTATCAGTCAACAACACCAGAGGCATCAAACATCCAGCAGTTTTTTGTACTGCCAAGCATAAATACTAAGTACGATTTAAATGATAAGCATGCTATCCGACTGGGTGTCAGCAAAACATATACTTTACCGCAGAGCAAAGAAATCAGCCCTTTCCGTTATAACAACTTAAGCTACACCAGCCAGGGTAATAAAGATCTTAAACCATCTGAAAACTACAACCTTGACCTCAAATGGGACAATTACCTGTCGGCCGGTGAATTATTGAGCGTCAATGGATTCTATAAGCACATCAGCCAACCTATTGCCCGTATCAATGCCAATAACTCAGCCGGTGTACTCACATATGAGAATGTGGCCGACTTTGCATCGGTTGCAGGCGTAGAGCTGGAAGTGCGTAAAAACATCTGGAGCCGGCCATCTGGAGCCGACCAGAATGGTGTTAATAAATTAGCCTTAGGATTTAATGGTTCCTACATATGGTCGCATATTAATTTCGACAACCCCGACTCGGAGGCCATCTCAGGAACCTTTACTCAATCCACTTCACAACTTGAAGGAGCAGCACCATACATTGCCAATATTGATATCACGCATACCATAAAAAATGGCAACAAAACATTTACGAATGCACTGGTATTGAATTACACCAGTGAAAAAGTATTTACCATTGGGCGAGATGGCTTTAATCCAATTATGGAAAGCGCTATTACAACCATGGACTTTGTATCAACTACACAATTAAACAAGCATTTTAGCTTTAAAGTAAAAGCACAGAACCTGCTAAATCCACGCTATCAGTTAACTCAGAAACCAATAGTAGATGGCATTGACCAGGCCGAGGTAAAACTACTGGATTTTGAGAAAGGTATTAACCTGAGTATTGGTGTGAATTATACTTTTTAAGCAATCGATACAGCTCTTAATCAACAGCATATAGGAATACCAACAGCACCTGAAACCGATTAACATTTATATAACGATTAGGTAAGATTTACAAAAAACAAGGTGCAGTTCAATCCTATACATTTGCTTGCGAAACAAAACAACTACTGAATCAAACGAATTACAAACAATAAGTTAAAATTGAAACAATGAAAAAACTTTTTTTTGCCCTAGCTATCTTTTCAACTTTGTTGGCTGCATGTAATGATGACGATGATAAAAAGAAAGATCAGGATGAAAACATCCTTGAAGGAAACATTACTGACGTGAAAGAATTAGACCCGGCGGTTGAATATCGCCTGATAGGTGCCTTAACCGTTAAGGAGGGTGGCGAACTGGTTATTCCGGCCGGAACAGTTATAAAAGCTGAAATTGGGTTTGACAAATATATCTTAGTAGAAATGGGCGGTAAAATTATGGCCGAAGGTACTGCCGACAAACCTGTTACTTTTATGTCAGGAGCAGCCAGTCCGAAAGCCGGCTACTGGGGTGGTATCATCATTAATGGTAAGGCCAAAGTATCAGGCGCCGGTGCATCAGGCACTAACCAGGGTTCAACTGAGATTGATGGAAGCATTAAATATGGTGGTAACGACAATGCCGACAATTCAGGTAAACTGACCTATGTAAAGCTTTTCCATACTGGAGCTAAGGTGGATGCAGAAACCGAACACAACGGACTAACACTTAACGGAGTAGGCAACGGCACCATCATTGAGAATCTATACATTGCTGAGGGTTCTGATGATGGCATTGAGTTCTTTGGCGGTTCTGTTAACGTTAAAAACCTGCTGGTTGTCAACTCTCAGGATGACATGTTTGATATTACCCAAGGATGGACTGGTACTTTAGACAATGCATACGGCATTTGGGAAGCACCTTTCTTAACCGATGAAGGTGACCCACGCGGTATTGAAGCAGATGGTAACCTTGATGGTAAAGGCCCTGACCATGTTGATCAGTCTGACTTTACCATCAAAAACGTATCAATTGTTGTAAACGCTCCTAAAGCTGATGATAAAACATATATGCATGACGCCATCAAGATTCGTCGCGGCGCTAAAGCAACCATCACCAATTGCCTGGTATGGAACATCAGCGGTGAAGTTAAAGACTTTGTTGATGTGGTAGATAAGCGTGGAGGCGCAACCGATGATACTTCAATTGCCTGCACCTACAAAGGCATTGCATACGTAGGTAATGAAGTAACTCGCGAGACAGCCAACGAAGACGGAAGCGGAACCATTACATCGGATGCAACTGTTACTGTTTCAGACTCAAATACAGGTGCTAATACAAGCGTATTCAGCTGGACTGGTTACTCTTTCCCGGCTAACTAAGCACTTAAGCAAAACAATATTAAAGCGATCTGATGCACTCGGGTCGCTTTTTTTTGATCGATATAACGGGTGCAGCTCCCAAGCCACCGATCCTTATAAGGACAGACACTTTGGGCGCACTGCCCACAATGGTTGGGCGCACTGCCCACGATGCTTGGGCAGCATACCCAGGTCGCTTGGGCGCATTACCCAAACTGTTTGGGCAGATATCCGAACGATATTTTCAAACGTTTGCAAAAGCACAAAGCAATATCACCAACACACTATATGCCTGACTAGCTGTACACAACACCCGTAACAACTTGCGATTTCTTAAGCATCTGAGTATTTTGCATACTGTATCATTAATAAACACCACTATGCAAAAGCTCTTCTTTTTCTTAACTGCCACCCTTCTGTTTACTGCCTGTCAAACACAAGATAGTACGCCACTTTATGAGGGAGAAAACTTCACCATATTCAACAACCGCGTTGAACAAAGTGAATATACAGCACAGGTTCACTCACCTGTTCACATCACCTCCGACTACCAGAGTCCGGCTAATGCCACCTTCCCCAATTTCATAGAGTTTAAGTTTGCCATCAATGGCAAGGACAATGAGCTCCCTGTGGGCATTAATCACACCTTTCTCCTGACTCCTGGTGACGACGGCACCATTCAATTGCCTCTTTTAGCTTTCGGCGAGAAGCACGAGGCAGAAGAAAAAGCTGCTCCCAATGGCAGTATTGCGCCCAATACACCGCTGCTGATACAGGTGGATGCCAGTGCCATCACCAAAGCATTTAGCGAACAAGGCTTTTATGAAACTTATAGCGGACAAAAAATTTATAAAGAGGACTATAAAGGTATTTATATCGCTGGTAACCTTTCGCCACTGGGCTGGGATTTTGACAACCTGGCTGGGCGCACCGATCGTGAATTAAAAGATGACAATGGCGATGGTATTTTTGAAATAACGCTGGCCCTCAATCCATATAACCCCGATGATTTTACGGCTAAAGAATGGCAGCTTGAGCACAATATTTCCAGGTACCCTCAGTTGACATCATCAGTGCCACTGTTAGATGCTTTATACAACCTGGCGCTTGACGAGACCGAAATGAATATTGAAGCGGATGGTACTTTTCGTACTGGCGAGGAATGGCCAGGTGTTTGGACGCGCGATGTCAGCTACTCCATTTTGCTGGCCTATGCCTTCACCAATCCTGAAGTAGCCAAAACCAGCCTGATGCGTAAGGTCAAAAACAATCGGATTATTCAGGATACCGGAACGGGGGGAGCCTGGCCTGTGTCATCGGACCGCACCACCTGGGCACTGGCTGCCTGGGAGGTATACAAAGTTACCGGCGATGAAGCATGGCTGAAGACCATCTATCCCATCATAAAAAATTCGGTGGATGATGATTTTAGAACTTTGAAAGACAATCGCTCCAGCCTTATTAAAGGCGAATCATCATTTCTTGACTGGCGAAAGCAAACCTATCCTGACTGGATGAATGGTGTTGATATTTTTGAATCGCGCTGCCTGGGCACCAATGCTGTTCATGCCAAAACCTATTCTATTCTGGCGCAGATAGCAGAACTATTGGGTGAGAACAGTCAACCTTATCAATTGGAATCGGAGAAAGTAAAGCAGGCCATCAACAAAGAACTTTGGATGGATGACAAGGGCTATTATGCACAATATCTATATGGGCGAAACAAGCTGATGTTATCGCCTCGTAGTGAGGCCCTGGGTGGAGCCTTCACCATCCTGTTTGACATAGCTGATAAAACAAAGAGTCAGCAGCTTATTGATAATACACCTGTGCTGGACTACGGCATCCCCTGCATCTATCCGCAAATACCCGACATGCCACCTTACCACAACAACGGCATCTGGCCATTTGTGCAGGCATACTGGAACTGGGCCTGTGCCAAAGCTGAGCATACAGCTGCACTCGAACAAGGGCTTGCAGGCATGCACCGGGCAGCCGCATTATTCCTGACCAATAAAGAAAACATGGTAGCCGAAAACGGTGATTTCAGAGATACCGAGGTTAACTCTAACCGTCAGCTTTGGAGCGTGGCTGGGTACCTTAGTTCTGTTTACCGCATCTTTGCTGGTTTAAGATTTGAGCTCGACGGTTTACACATCAAGCCGTTTATCCCACAAAGCTATGGCAGCCAGATGACTATCACTAATCTTAAGTACCGTTCTGCCAATATTGATGTAATTATTAAGGGCTATGGCTCAAAAATAAAAAGCTGTACGGTCAATGGACAAGCATCACTAGCTATCATTCCACCGTCGGCTTCAGGTGATTATAAAGTGGTTATAGAGCTGGATAATACAGTAGATGCTGAAAGTAGTAAACCCATCAATTCCAATCGCTTCTCACTTAAAACACCACGCCTCGCCTACGACCGTAATAAACTAACATGGAACAGCATTGAAGGAGCGACAGATTACAAGGTGATGCGCAATGGCAAACTTATGCAAACAACCGGCAACACAGAGTACATTTGCGAAGTGAGTGATTATTACAGTGAATATAGTGTCAAAGCTATCAATGGGCAAAACGAATCATTTGTGAGCGCGCCGGTAACCATCCTCCCGGCCACATCCTTAAGCATTGATGCCAGCAGACTGGGTAATGCCGGTGCCATCAGGGCCAATGGCTTCAACGGCGATGGATATATTGAGCTTTCCAAAGAACTCAATACGACTATTTCGGCATCAGTTAGCGTCAGTAAAGCTGGCAAGTACCTCGTCCAGGCCCGATACAGCAATGGCTCTGGCCCTGATAATACCGATAACAAATGTGCCATCAGAACACTCCATGTCAACGGGCAAAAAGCAGGTGTGATGGTGATGCCACAGCGAGGCAAAGATGAATGGTCGAACTGGGGCAATACCAACCTTGTTAAGGTAGACCTCCAGAAAGGCAATAACGAGATTAGCCTGACCTTTGAGAGTTATAACAACAATATGAACGGAGACATTAATACTGCATTGCTGGATAAATTGATGATTATTCCTGAACAATAATAATCATTACAGACCGATTAAAAATGTAAAAAAACAATGAAGCGTCTATATAATATGCAATCCCGCTGGGATTGTTATTAATAGGGTAGGCTTATTATTTCTATAAATATTCAACTTCTCCGAAGTTGTTTTATTATCTCCAGCGGAGATAAATATTTGTAG